>JAFIGT010000010.1 GCA_017849585.1 Verrucomicrobium sp. | reverse complement strand
GGTGGGGGTGGGCAAGCCGTGCGGTGGGGGCGAGGGGGGGGGCGGGGCGGTCGGGATCGTGATGGCCGAAGCGCTGGCTGGACCCACCTCGGGCGCGGGAGGCAGCGTGATGGGAATGATTGAATTGTAACGGATGCTGCCCGCGTTCCATGCCGCGGTGTTGCATTCGTCGTACTGTACGAAATCCGCAGCGAAAGCAATCAGTGATCCATCGGTTCCGTAGGAGGCTTCCAAGACCGTGAAGTAGCCGGTCAGCGCATTGTCGCCTCGCCCATTTCCAACCCATGACAAGCCGGGAACTCCGGTGCTTTGGAAGCGGCTGGCATTGGGGTAGTTGCCGACGGCCAGTTTTTGACCACTGGGAGCCGCAAAATTCAGGTACCACCAATCACCTAAGCCATTGATCGTGAATGAAACAAAACTGGCATTACTCCCGTTTGCGGTAATGGTCGAAGCACCGTCAGCCCAGTACACTTGCGATTTGCCTGCACCCACATAGGCCGAGGGAGAACTGTAATAATAGAACGCCGTGACAGGGGGAGGTGTTCCTAGGATTACGATCGAAATATCCGTACTGGCTGTGCCCGCCGGATTGGTCGCATTAATAGTCACCAAGCTCGTCCCGGACGAGGTCGGCGTGCCGCTGATTACACCGGTCAAGGAATTGAGACTCAATCCAGCCGGCAGCCCCGTCGCGCTGTAGCTGGTGGGGCTATTGGTCGCGACAATTTGATAGCTAAAGGAGAGTCCAAGGTAACCGGTGGCGCTGCTTGAGCTGGTGATCACCGGTCGTGAGGCCTGCACGATGAAATTCACCGTGGCACTGCCCGTACCTCCGGTATTGGTCGCGCCGATGGTGACAACGCTCGTGCCTGAAGCCGTCGGCACGCCCAGGATTTGACCTGTTGAAGTATTCAACGACAACCCCGGGGGCAATCCACTGGCGCTGTAGCTCGTAGGATTATTGGTGGCCGCGATCTGGTAGCTGAAAGATTGACCCTGTATGGCGGTGGCCGTTGTCGCACTGGAAATGACCGGAGCGGGCGGCAGCACGGCGAGCGTGGCTGTGAGGGAGACGTTGCCCGCGCCATTATTCACATTCACGAAGGAGATGGTATCGGTGTAGGTGCCGTAATTGAGAGCGGTCGATGCACCGGCCACGCTGGTGGTGACAATAGCTGTCCCTCCCGCTGGCAACGTGCCGCTGGTCGGCGAAACGGCGATCCAATTCGAGGTCTTGCTGACAGACCAGTTCAGGGAAGCATTTCCACTATTGATGACGGAGTAGGTGACCGTCGAAGGTGTGAACGGCCCACCGCGCAATCCCGAAGCGGTGAAATTTGTAGCGGGGCTGACACTCAATTTCGGGCTCGGGGCCAGCACCGTGAGGCGCACCGGATAGGCCAGGCTGTAACCGGTGGAGGAATTGGTAAAAGTGAGTGAGTCGGAATAGCTACCCGTCGCCAGCGCGTTGGCGTTGGTATTAATCGTCGCCGGAATGCCGAGGGAGCTGCCCGAGGGTAATGTGCCGCTGAGAGTAGCGAGCGTCAGCCAACTTTGCGTCGCACTCGCCGTCCAGGACAAGGGGCTCGAACCATTATTGACCAAAGTGTAGACGCTGCTGCTGGGAGCAAACGGCCCTCCCGCCACACCCGAGGCGACAAAGGGAGTCGTCGGAGGGATCACCTGCAATTTATCCGGCGCGCCCGCCAACGCCTCAATGAGCGCGGTCCCCGCAGGAGTTCCCCAACCTGTGCAGAGATCATAGCCACCGACCGCACTGTATTTTGACGGGTTGAGTGGACTGCTATTATTGCCCGTCACGGTATCATGAAAACTGGTGCTCGCCGCGCCACTCTTACCAATCGCGTAGATCGCGGGATTGACGAATCCGACCGGGGGGCGACCGTTGATCGCCGCGCGTTGATTGACCAACGCCATGAAGCCTGCCCACAGCGGCGCCGCGCAACTGGTCCCACCGAACGTCCCGGAGGCCCCGTTATTGTAGCGGACGTACACATTGTCGCCGACCATCGCAACGTCAGGAACGTTGCGCATGGTGGTCGATCCTTGATTGGCTGCCATGTTAAGGCCCTGCTGCCAGCTCGGAATGGCGTAAGTGGTGCTGCTGCCACCGCTACTACCCACGCCGTTGCCCCAGTTCCATACCGTTTCGGAAACATATGAACCGCCGGGACCAGACGTGGTCAAGCTCGTCGCCCCCACCTGGGTGATGTTGGGACTATCTGCGGGAAATGGAATCGTGCCTGTGAACGCATTGGAATCGCCGCTGGCGTTGAAGAAAGACTGCCCTTGCGCCGCCATCTGCAGGAAGATTGCTTCCGCCGTGGCGTTCGCACTGCCTCCACCCCAGGAACAACTGATTTGTTTGCAGGTGTTATCATTGGCAATACGGCTGAGGATATCGACCCATGGGCTGGGATTGGGTGCGATATAGACGTAGATCGCGGAAAGCCCCGGCGCCATGGACATGACCATCTGGATATCGAGACAGACTTCCGCGTTGTTCACGCCCGGCGTGCTCACGCCTCCGTCAATCGGCACATTTACGAGTTGAATATCCGGCAGGCCAAATTGGGCTTTATAGGCGGCAATGTCGCTCGCGTAGTAACCATCGAATTGCACGAGAGCCACGCTCTGTCCGGCACCGGTTAACGTCGTGCCGGGAACATACGCCGCACGAAAATCGTTACCCGCATAACCGCCGCTGGGGCTGGACCCCGCGTTCGGCATGACCTTATCTGACAACCCAGCCGGCTTCATCTGAGCATTCGGATGGGGCCGCTCATAGTCATCAAGGCCACTGACATTGACCACCGCAACCGACGAGTCGATGGAGGGTTCCGCATCGGGGGCAAAAAATTGTCGATTATCCTTCGGATGCCGATAATGGCGCATCGTGACACGAAACGTTTTTTCCACATTGGTCACCGGCGCCTCCACATCCACAATCAAGCGATTGGGATGCTGCGCGGTGACGGTGAGTCCATTCGCTTTGGCGTACGCAATGACCGCCTGATAGTCCTGCTCGGTCGGGCCAAATCGTTCGGCAAATTGCGCGGGAGTGAGGTAGCGCCGATACTGGGGGCTAGACGGGTCCTGAACCTGACGGATGAACTCGAGCAATTCCGATTGGTTGCGAACGGGCAACCCCAAAGCCAGACGCATCCGCTGTTCACCGCGAACCCGGTCTACCGGAGCTAACCGCGAGACCCCCGCGGGCCGTTGACTCTTCAGCATGCGGCGTTCCGCTGCCTGACACTCTAATGCGCTGGAGCAGCAGATGGAAAGGATGAGAAAAAACAGGATCGCCTGTTTTGATAGCCAACTCCCTTCCCTCGAATATGTTTTCCCCATAGCGCCCCGGTTGGCTTTAATTAGTAGACTTACTTACTGGAGACTTTCTATAAAATGTCAAGTATTTGGGCGCCGCGTGACGCTGCACCCAGTTTACTGAAAAGCTCGACCTGAAAATAGATCGAGTCCGCTCAAACAAAAACCCCGCCACCTCTTTCGAGATGACGGGGCAACGTGACGTTGCATCCGGCTGGGGCGGGACATTGTCCCGCCCGGGATGTTCTGGCCGGCTGTGACGCGATCTCCAGTTAAACTGGGTCCAGCGTCACGCTGGCGTCCGCTAGGACTATTTCTTCTTGCCTTCGCCGGGGCGGTAATCTTCTTCCGCGCGGTCGAACGCGTGTTCGAGCGAGGTGAGATCTTCGCCGGGCTTGATGAGGTCGAAGTTCGCGCGCTCACGCTCCAGCTGTTCCGGAGTGTAATCGGCAGCCTTGATGGACAGACCGATGCGGCGTTCGCCCTTGTCAACCTTGATGACGCGAGCGGTGACTTCCTGGCCGACCTTGAGGACGTCCTTGACCTTCTCGACGCGATCATTGCTGATCTGCGAGATGTGGACCAAGCCGTCGATTTCGTCAGCGAGCTGGATGAAGGCGCCGAAGCTGGCAACCTTGGACACCTTGCCGGTGACCAGTTCGCCAATCTTGTAGCGGTCTTCGATGAGCTTCCAGGGATCGTCGGAGATTTGTTTGACGCCGAGGGAAATGCGTTGGTTGGTCTTGTCGATTTCGAGCACCTGCGCCTCGACATCGTCGCCCTTCTTGAGCATTTCGGAGGGGTGATTGATCTTGCGGGTCCAGCTGAGGTCGGACACGTGGATCATGCCATCGATACCCTCTTCGAGTTCCACAAAGGCACCGTAAGCGGTGAGATTGCGGACCTTGCCGTTGACGCGAGTGCCAACCGGGTACTTGAGGGAAACTTCTTCCCAAGGATTCGTGTCGAGCTGGCGAACGGAGAGGGAGACCTTCTGGTCTTCCTTGCTGACGCCGAGCACAACCGCTTCCACTTCCTGGCCGAGCGTGAGCACGTCGGAGGGACGGGCGATGCGCTTGGTCCAGCTGAGTTCGGAAACGTGAACGAGGCCTTCGATGCCGGGTTCGAGTTCGACGAACGCGCCGTAAGGCACGAGGTTCGTGATCTTGCCCTTGACCTTGAGGTTGACGGGATACTTTTCCGCAATCTTGTCCCAGGGATTTTCGCTCTTCTGCTTGAGACCGAGGGAAACGCGTTCCTTTTCGCGGTCGATTTCGAGAACGACGACTTCCAATTCCTGTCCGATCTTGAGGAGTTCGGAAGGATGGTTGAGTCGGCTCCAGCTCATGTCGGTGATGTGGAGCAAGCCATCGAGGCCGTCGAGGTCGATGAACGCACCGAAGTCGGTGATGTTCTTGACCACGCCCTTGATGACGCCGCCCTTGGTGATGGCACCGAGGAGCTTGGAACGCTTTTCAGCGCGCTCGGCTTCGATGATCTCGCGGCGGGAGAGAACGACGTTCTTGCGCTCTTCGTTGACCTTGACGATTTTGCACTCGAGGGTCTTGCCTTCGTATTCGCGGAGGTTCTTCGGGGCGACGATGTCGACCTGGGAACCGGGGAGGAACGCTTCCACGCCCACATTGAGCATGAGGCCACCCTTGACGACGGCTTTGACCTTACCGGAGATGAGGCCACCTTCGTTGTAAATCTTGACGATCTTTTCCCAGTTCTGTTTCTGGGCGGCTTTTTCCTTCGAGAGGACGACCATGCCCTCATCGTTTTCGAGACGTTCGAGGAGCACTTCGATTTCGTCGCCCACGGCGAGCGTGTCGGAGTCTTCGAATTCGCCGAGGCTGATCATGCCTTCGGATTTGTAACCGATGTCGACGAGGACTTCGGAGGCGCGCTTTTCAATGATGCGGCCTTTGACGATACTGCCTTCAGCGAAGACACGCATGGTCTTGCTGAATAATTCTTGCATGGTTGCACTCATAATGGATCTTTGCGCCGCTTTCTTTCGTGAAAAAGCTCCGGGCGCCGGAGTACAGCTCTGGTTTCTATCGGGCCCCGTGAAGGGCTTTCGGAGATGACTATCTCCTTAGACAACAAAACCGCCATAACCTTGGCGGGTAAGGGTTGAGGGTTGCCTAAACGCCACTCCGGCTCGCACCAGAGTTACCAAGCGATTTGTCTACGGTAGTGAGATCGGCCCAAGAGGCAAGCTTATTTAGGAGGATGCGGAGGAGGGGTAGATCTCTCGGCAACGAAGAGGAGTAGGGGCAGCAGCCGAAGCCACCGGCTTCGGCTGCAACGGAGATTCATTTCGGGTGTCAGCTTACTGGAGGCAACGTCACGTTGCCTCAGTCCTGACGGCGATAGCGGGCGAGGCCGAGAAGACCAAGGCCACTGAGGACGAGCGCGATGGAGGCAGGTTCCGGTATAGCGGTGACCTGAAAGTTATCGATCGTCATGGTCTGCGTGCCGCCGTTCGGATTGAACCGGATGCCAATTTCGCCGATCGTGGAGACTAGCCCGGAGTAAGTATAGGAGCCTGTGCCCAGTAGCGTCGTCTGGGTCTGGTCATAATATTGCGCCACGGTGGCGAGTGATCCGCCGCCTAGGTCGGTTACGGTGAACTTGAGGTGATACCAAGTGTCGTTGGCTTTGACTGCCGCCACCGAGACGTCTGCATTCACACTGGTGCCCGCGCCGGCAGTGGATTCCTGCGCGCCACTGCGCCAGTTCATCGTCGAGCCAGTCAAGGACATCTGATTGTAGAACAGCGCCGCGTTCGACTTCGTGCGCGAGCCGCCATCGGCAAAGTAGATGCCGAAGTTGGTGGAGAGTGTGCCGGTCATCAATCCCTTGAAATCCACATCCAGTACGAAACTGGAAAAATTCGAATTGGTCGGCGTGGTATCGGGGGTCGTGTCGTAGAAGATCGCCGCGCCACCGCCGGAAACCTGCGTCACCGCTCCCGTTCCGCCAACACCTGCCGTGCTACTGTAGGTGACGGTCCCGTAAACGTAATAACTGGAGGTTAAATCCGTGGATCCGTTATTGAAGGTATTGAGCGAAATGCTTTGGGCTTCCACACTCCCCCAACCGGAAGCCAACCCCACAATCATTCCAGCTATGAGACTCTTTTTGACCGAGCTGACGCGGAACATATGTAGATCTCCTATTTATCAATAGCATACACGCTATTTGAATGATTACATCTTAAGCTTCTTTTATTCGAAGTCAACTCAACTATTGTTTATCATTCGCAAACGAAATCTCCGATGTTAGGAATAGAATAAACTCCCCTCGTCCGCTTAGTCGAGCCCACATCGCCACCACCGTGTTTTAACCTCGTCCGCGAGGAGCCCTTACGTCTCGGACCGTAAGAGCGCCGATACCGCTCCCTGCCGCGGAGCTCCGCCTGCCTGAAAGGTGTTGTGCAGCGCCTCGCCCCACGCTTTTTCCAGATCCGACGCCGCACGCTGCAGGGCGGCCAGCGTGAGCTTCACTTGCGCCGTTTTTTGCAACCGCACGGTTGGCGCGCTGCAACCGATCCCGGCGAGGATATTCCCCCAGAGATCGTAGACCGGCACCGCCAGGGCGCTGAGTCCTTCGCAGAATTCGTCGACTGTGCGCGCGTAACGCTGCTTGCGGACTTGGGCCAGCTCCGCCTTGAGCGCGGCACCGTCGCGGACCGTATTTTCAGTGAGCCGCTTGAGAGAGACGCGCTTCAGGTAATCATCCAGCTCGGGCTCGGTCAACGAGGCGAGCAGCACCTTGCCGACAGCCGTGGCGTAGGCGTGGTCGCTCATATCATCCGATTCGTGCGCACGCAGAGCCTGACGACCGGGGGAGTACTTGAGATTGATCACACGACCGCCGTCAATCACCGCAAGCAACGTGCTTTCGTTGATCTGCTCCGCCACGGCATCGATGATCGGCGCCCCGGTCTGGAGCAGTGACCGCCGGTAGGTGGGATGCCGACTGAAGACCATGAGGCGCAAGCCGGGGTAGAAGACCTTGGTCTTCGCATCCTGCTGCAAGTACTTCAGATCACAGAGGGTCATGGAGATGTTGTGAACCGTGGCGATGTTTTCATCGAGCAGCTTGGCGAGCGGCCGGGTGCCAATACCACCTGGAGCCGCAAAGACGGCCTCGAGGAGGGCGATGCTTTTTTCGAGAGTGAGAACGCGTTGACGCATAAGGGTATTTTACTGTTACTAAAATATGAACGCATTATTCATGAGAAAAGGCGAGCTTTTTCTTTGCAAAAACATTGACTTAGCCCTTTAAAGGCGTATTTGTGGCTTAGAAATCAAAAGTTGCACGCAACCCCCTGATTATAAAACGTTAATATAATATTAACACTAAAATACCCCCCTATGAAAGCCACCACACCCTTCCGCTGGATGTTCGCCACCAGTATTCTCGCCCTACTGGCGCTGCGCCTGCCGCTGCAGGCGCAGACATTGTTACTGGAATACAAATTCAATGACAGCGGCACGACCACGGCGAATGCCGGCACGCTCAGCACCCAGAATGCGAATCTCGTGGCCAGCGATTTCACGACAGCGACCGACCTGCATGGCGCCGCAGGGTCCGGCGTTTCCGGTCAGGCGGGAGACAAGGCCTTGAACCTGACAAGCGCCACGGGACAAGGCAGCGGTTTCACCGGCCCGGCCGCCGTCACGGCCACGGGTGGCCTCGGCACGCTGAAATCCTTCACGCTCACCGGCTGGTATAACGCGGCCACCACCGGCGGCAATGCGCGGCTCTTCGATGACGGCAGCGTCATGACGGGCAAAGGGATCACGCTCTGGATGTCGGGAACGAATCAGCTCAATCTGACCATCAACGGCGTCCAAACGTCGTTCGCCGTTAACTCCACTCTGGCGCTGACCAATACATGGGTATTCTACGCCGTTACCTACGATTCCTCGCTCGCTTCCAATAACATCAGCCTGTATGTCGGCACCACGTCGACCAATTCCGCTTTGGCCAGCACCGCCACCACGACGAGCCTGCCCGGCGACGTCCTGAATAATCCCACGGTCTCCCTCGTCTTGGGTAACCAAACGGTGTCCAATCAACGTCCGTTCGATGGTCTGATGGATAATGTCCGCCTCTATGGCAGTGCCACCGACGCGTCGGGTGTTCTCTCCGGACTGGCGATTGAAAATCTCCGTTCCCTCGACGTCGTGCCGGAGCCGAACTCCCTGGCGTTGCTCGTTTCAAGCGTGATGGCGCTGGGTTTCGCCGCCCGCCGCCGCAGGATGGCGATCTGACCTGACTCCATCGGCGTAATCCACCGCACTTTCTCCTACGGAATCGTCGCGCGGGTGTCGGGTGCGGTGGGACGCAGCGCCGGGGGCGGGATCAGTTCCGCGAGTTCGTCGACGAGATAATCGGTGACGTCCGGGTGAACCATGAGTTTGCCGTGCGGCACGTTTTTCACCACCATCGCGCGGGTATCATCGAGATCTTCCACCGCCGATTCAAACGTCACCGTGCCATCGCCATCGCCCTCAAAGAGGAACCGCGTCTTCGTCGCATCGCCTTCGCCCTCGGAAATAATTCCCGTGGGAGTGCGTTCGCCGCGACTGGCCAGCAGGCGCAAACGTGACGGCTGTCCGGGGCGCGTGAGCAGCTTGTCGGTGTAGCCGAGAGTGCCGAGTTGCAAGCGCCACTCACGGACCAGGGCGAGGATGTTTTGCAATTCGACGTAGTTGTTGTCCTGACAGAATTCCCATTTTTTCGGTTCGACCGGTTCGTCCGGCCCCTTGGCGAAGCGGGTGAACCACGGGTCGAGGAATTTCGCTTTCTCGGCGGCAGCGCTGGGCCAGTAATGTTTCCACGTGCCGATGGTGAGCATGTCATCGAGCGAGACGCGAATGGAATGCCCCTCCGCATCGATGCGGGTCCAGTTCGGATCGCGCAACGGGAGCAATTCGTAAAGACTCGGCCGCGTGATCGCGACGAGCTTCGTGGCGAGCGGATCGACATCGCTCGGCAACCAACGCAGGAGCGAGGCGGGGAAATCGACCGGATTTTCCCGCAGACCGCCGGGTCCGACGAGAAGCGTCTGGATCGCCTTCACCGAGCCGAGATTGGGCGTGCCGATGAGAAAAAGCCGTTCGACGTGTTCGGCCAGTCGCGGATTTTGACTCAACATCGTGCGCACGACGAGGCCGCCCATGCTGTGCGTGATGAAGACGAATTTCGGCGGCACTCCCGTCGCGCCACCACCCGCGAGTGAATAGGTGCGCGCATATTCCTCGAGCTTGTATTGCAACGCCGGAGCCGTGACCGTGCCGATGTCCTGCCGCCAGTCGTACGCAAAGAGAAAGAAATCCTTGTCGCGCTGGTAGGGAAAGAACGCGCGCTGGCGCGGTTGACGCCGCGTCATCTGCTCGACAAAACGACCGTAGATATCCATCGGCCCAGCCTTGAGCATCGTGCGCGCGACCAGTTTATTTGGCATGCGCAGGCCGAAGTAGAGATCCTGACGTCGGATCGCATCGAGCGAACCCCACACGCACGGCGCGTCATCGTCTTCCTTCGCGAGACCGGGATCGTACAGCGCACACCCTTCGTAAGCCGGAATAAAGACCAGGATATGGTCGTGCAACCGTTCCTCCCCCTTTGCCCGTTGCGGCCAGAATAAGGAGAGCATCAGGAAGCTAATCGTAAGAGTACGGAAGACAAACGGATGGACCACTGTGGGCAGTGTAGAGAGTTGTCACGGCGTGAAAATGAGAAAGTTCCAACGCGACGCAACATCAGTTCTTCGGTACCAAGCCGCCGGACTGTTCGTCCGCGTGGTAGGAACTGCGCACAAGCGGGCCGGACTCGACGACCTTGAAGCCGATCTCGAGGCCGAACTTCTTCCAGTAAGCGAATTCATCGGGCGTGACCCAGCGCTTGATTTCCAGATGCTGCATCGAGGGCCGCAAGTATTGGCCGAGCGTGAGGACGTCGAGCTTGATGGCCGCGAGATCGCGCAGGGTCGCTTCGATTTCCTTCAGCTCTTCGCCGAGGCCGAGCATGAGGCCCGACTTGGTGACGAATCCGGCCGCCTTGGCGCGCTGGAGGAGTTCCAGCGAACGCTCGTACTTCGCCTGCGGACGCACTTCCTTGTGGAGGCGCGGAACGGTTTCGACGTTGTGATTGAGAATGTCCGGCTTCGCGGCGAGGACGGTTTCCAGATCCTGCCAGTGGCCCTTGAAATCGGGGATGAGCACCTCGATGCCGGTCGAGGGACACGCCGCGCGGGTTTGGCGAATCGTTTCCGCCCAGATTCCGGCACCGCCATCGCTGAGTTCATCGCGGCAGACGGAGGTGATGACCGCGTGACGCAGGCCCATGAGCCGGATCGCTTCCGCCACGCGCGCCGGTTCTTCCAGATCCAGCTCGGTGGGGCGTCCCGTGTTCACCGCGCAAAAGCCGCAACTGCGCGTGCAGATGTTGCCGAGGATCATGATCGTCGCCGTCTTGCGCGCCCAGCATTCGCCGAGGTTGGGGCATTGGGCGCTTTCGCAGACGGTGTGCAGCTTGTGTTCGCGCACGATGTCGTCTGTCGCCTTGTAGGTGATGCCGCCTGGAATCTTCGCGCGCAGCCAGGACGGTTTGCGACCGTTCAGGGGAATCGGTTGCGCCTCCGAAGGGGCCGGGGCGAAAGAGGCAGCGGTCACAGTATCCATGGTCGAATCAGCATACTGATCTCTTTCGCTTTGTCTAGCCGGGTAGCCAAAACCAATCCGCAGCGGTTTTTGCAATTTACAAAAAGCCATTCGTCGAGCACTGTAACGACTCGATAATGGAACTCATTTAATTCAAGAGACTTAAGTAAGTAGAGATGTTCGAAAAATGAAGCCGTCCCAACCCACTTCCGTCAGCGTGATTTCTTGGCTGCTCATTGTGAGCGCGGTGGTTCAATTCATTTTGATCGACCTGGGTCGTCAAAGCGGCAAAGCCACCCTGCTGGCGCAAACCACGCTGCCCGTCTCCACGCAATATCTGGTACTCTTCACCGGTCTTGGCGTGACCGCTTTGTGCGGGGCGCTCCTGCTCCATGGACTCAATCTGGCGCGATTCGTCTATCTTGCGCAGGGTCTGGCCCTGCAGGGGACGATCCTGGGTTCCACCGCGCCACTCCGGATCGATTGGCCCGGATTGATCGGTTTTGTCTTGGCCCTCTTCTTCCTGTTTCGTCCGCAGGCCAACGCCTATTTTCGCGGCGAAGCCCCGGTCGAAGATTTACGGGGTCGTTACTGGCAGGGGCACTGACGCCGTCGTCGGCAGCCATCCGTTTTGCTGCATCCAGAAAACCACATCCTTCGCCCACGGATGTACATCGCCCGGCGCGACTCCATTTTTGCCCGAGGACAAGCCGATGCCGTGGACGCTCTTTTGGTACAAGTGTAAGTCGTAAGGCACGCCCTTTGCCTGACACGCCGCCGCGAACGCGAGGGAATTCTGCGGATTCACCACCTTGTCCTCAAGCGTGCTCCAGATGAAGGCGGGCGGCGTCTGCGCCGTCACCTGCGTTTCATTCGAAAAGAGATCGACCAGCGCGCGATCCGGATTCGCGCCGAGATTGTTATTGCGCGAACCGATGTGGCCGAAAGCTTCCTGAAAGGAAATCACCGCGTAGCAGAGAATCCCGTAGTCGGGTCGCGAACTGACGCGCTCGATGGGGTCCACATCGTCCGGCTTCCCGGCGTCGAAATGCGTCATCATCGTGGAAGCGAGATGACCGCCCGCGCTGCTGCCGATGATGCCAATCCGGTTCGGGTCCACCCCCCACGTGGCGGCCTTGGCGCGAACGGTGCGCAAGGCGCGCGCCGCGTCGAGCATCATGCTCGGATGCCGATATTTATCCGAGGCCACGCGGTACTTCAGCACAAAGCAGGTCACGCCCTGCTTGGCGAAATACTCCGCATAGGCGATCCCCTCATGCCCCGAAAGCCGGGAGTAACCGCCCCCCGGACAAACCACCATTGCGGTACCGTTCGCCTTGCCTGCTTCCGGCAATACCGGGGTGATCGTGGGAATATCCTTCTCCTCCGTACCGAGCGCGCCGGGAGCATCTCCCTCCCAAAGCCGTAACGCGGGCTGCGGCGCCGCTTCCAGAAAATTCATCCCCGTCAGAAACCACGCCATGAATGCCAGAGGCAAAAGTAATTTAGACACGGGCCGAATGTAACGTGGTCGGCATTTCATGGGGAGCGAAATCATGGTCGCTATAGCGCAACTAATACGGTCATTAAGATATCGAAATAATGCAATCTCATGAAAATTCCTTCGTTTCATTGGCAAGTCCACTCAGTAACCTCCCCATCAGCTCCCATCAAAATATGCCGATGAAACAGATCATGCTTTTAGCGTCCCCTCGTTATCTGTCGTGGCTCGTCGTGGCCGGGACAATGCTGGGCCACCTTCCACCGGTTGCCGCACTCGATCTGCGTGAGGCAAAATTTACCCAGGTCGTGAACTCGGTCATGGTGACCAATGCGCAGGGACAAAACGGTCGTCAAGCCGTTGTGGACACGGCGTTCGTCACGCCTGACATCATCCGCACCGGGATCAGCTCCCGCGCGGAACTCACCGCCGCGGACCAAACCGTCACCCGCGTCGGAGCCAACACTATCTTCTCCTTTAAGCCCGAGGGGCGCGGCATCAACCTGCAACAAGGCAGCGTCCTCTTCAACTCCCCCACCGGGCGCGGGGGCGGTACCATCCAGACCGCAGCGGCCACGGCCTCCGTCCTCGGCACGACGATCATCGTCTCGACCACCAGCAACGGCGGATTCAAGCTGCTCGTGATCGAGGGCAAAGCCAAGGCGACCCTGCCGAATGGGCGCGACTTCGTTTTGAAAGCGGGCCAGATGACCTTCATCACGCCCGGCATGACCCGCGCGCCGCAGGTGTTCGAATTCCGGTTGAGCAAACAAACCGAGGGATCGAACCTACTGCAGGGATTCAACAATGAACTTCCCGCCCAAGAAAAAGTACAGCAGGCAATCCAGGTGCAGGATGTGCAAATCGCCAATGGCGACAAGGCCGACACGGGTCTGATGATCGGCAGCGTAGTGGGCAATGAAGTGCAACTGGTCGATCCGAATCTGATCCAGACCGCGATGCAGACGCTGGCCCAGGATCAGGACGCGGCGGCGATTGCGAAATTCAAGACCGCCGTCACCGTCAATTCCACCATTTCCTCCACCCTGTTCGACGAGCAACAAACCGTCTACTTCTCCACAGCCGATGCGCTGAAGCGCGGTCTCGAGGCGGTCGGTGATACGAGCAACAAGAATGGCCTGCCCAAAACAACCTGGGTCTACGCCGCCAAGAATCTCAACTTTGCCACGGGTCTGCCCATCGACCTGAGCGCCTACACCGATGCCGACACGTTTGCCTTCTATGGCAAGGAATCGATCAGCATCGTCGGCAATCTCGATATCGGTTATTTCCCCGGCGAAGTAACCATCCGCAGTCAGGGCGATCTCAGCCTGATGGGCACCAGCTACAGCTTCGACGCGCGCGAGGCATCGCTGGTGGCGCATAGCGCGTCCACCTGGGTCATCTCCGGCAAAAGCTTCACCAACACCGGCGGCCAACTCCGCATCGAGAACGAGGGCGGCGGCAAACTCTCACTCGTCAGCAATACCTTTACCGGCCAGGCCGTCGGCAGCCTGCATGCCATTCAACTGGAATCCGCTGGGGACATGGAACTCATTGGCGGCACCTACAATACCTCCGGCCCATCCGGCACGGTTGGCCTCGGCATCGATGTGCAGGGCACGCTGACCCTTTCCTCCTTCGTGTTTAATTCCGCCACGCAGAGCGTGCGCATCACCGGCGGTTCCGGTGGCGACGCCTTCCTCTTCGGTACCAGCTCGATTACCGCTGACGAGTTCAGCATCTCCGGCAAAAACAACGCCACCGTGGCCACCACCAACATCACCGCCAACAACATCAAACTGGCCGTGGTCGGATCGGTCAACCTCAGCAACGGCACCTTCACCGCCGCCAATAATTTGAACGTCACGGGACGGAACATCACCGTCAACACCTCCAGCTTCTCCTCCACGGCACCGAGCACCGGCACGGCCACCTTTAGCGGGGGAACGGGTGCCACGGATGAAATTCATATGTCCTCGGTCAATTTCAATACGCTGTACAACTTCAACAGCGTCTCGATGCAGGCGTATACTATCACGTTCACCAACGTCGATTTCAGCTCCGCCACCAATTACACGTTCAAGTCCCGCTACGGCCTCAATTCCAGCATCAACATGGGA
Source organism: Verrucomicrobium sp. (assembly GCA_017849585.1). Classification (GTDB taxonomy): domain Bacteria; phylum Verrucomicrobiota; class Verrucomicrobiia; order Methylacidiphilales; family UBA1321; genus UBA1321. The sequence goes on along the minus strand of JAFIGT010000010.1, from coordinate 169,612 downwards.
ACCGCAGCCATCCCGGGCTACGTCAATTTTACCACCGGCAATACCGTCGGCGGCGTGGGTTTCTCCACCCTGCCCCCGAACATGACGGTTGTGGCGTATTAGAGACTCGGAAGATTGGGACAGAGTCCTGGCTTCAAACTGTAGGGTGGTCCGGTGAACCGCCAACGGGCACCGCTAAGACTCTTGGATCGGCTGAGAAGCAGAGTCGACGTCCTCTCTGGTTTTTCGCCCGACAGCCTGTATCTCGCACCTAGAACTTCGTACTTCGTACTTTTGCCGCCTCCTGCGACAAAAAATAGCGCACACGCAGCTCACCTAACGCAAACGCCTTTGCACGATTCCTGCTATGAGTTGTGCATGCCCGTCCTCCGCCCCTTTGAAATCTCCAATTTGAGATTCGCTCGGTTTGGTCTACACCGGTCTCTCCAACCAACAGAGACGGCTGAAACTCGTCGGCGCTTGTCGACGATCACCAAAAAATCCGGACTCGCGACCTCCCTGCAGACCGATTTTGCAAGTCCGCGCGATTCTTTCGTTCACTAGCAGCCTCCTAACGATGAAGCCATTCCACCGGAACAATGCGGGCCAACTGTATAAGATTTAGATGCTTTAACGTTTTAAAACTTATTGTTTGATTGATTCCCCCAGCGATTTTCGGTCTCATATGCCCCCGATTATGAAAGCCTTCACCACCTGCCTGATGCTCGCGCTCGCTCTTTTTCCTCGGGCGTCCCAGGCCGTGGACCTGCGCGAAGCCACCTTCACGCAAGTGGTAAATTCCGTGACGGTAACCAACCCGAAAGGCGGCGGTCTCCGCCCAGCGCAGGTGAATACGAAGTTCGCCACGCCGGAAGTGATCCGCACCGGAGCCAACTCCCGCGCGGAACTTACCGCTGCGGACCAGACCGTCACCCGCGTGGGCGCGAACACGATCTTCTCCTTCAAACCCGAAGGCCGCGGCATCAACCTGCAGCAGGGCAGCGTCCTCTTCAACTCTCCCACCGGTCGCGGCGGTGGCACCATCCAGACTGCGGCCGCCACAGCCTCCGTGCTCGGCACGACGATCATCGTGGCCTGCACAAGCAACGGCGGATTCAAACTGCTCGTGCTCGAGGGCAAGGCGAAGGCGACGTTGCAAAATGGCCGTGACTTCACTTTGAAGGCGGGCCAGATGAGCTTCATCACTCCCAACATGACGCAAGCCCCTCAGGTGTTCGAGTTCCGCCTCGGCAAACAAAATGATGGCTCGAATCTGCTCAAAGGCTTCACCAAGCCCCTGCCGGCAGAGGACAAGGTGAAGAACGAAAAGGAGAAGCAGGAACAGCAAATCGCCAAGGGTGAAAAAACTGACACGGGATTGATGGTTGGCGATGTGGTCGGCAATGAAATCCAGATCATCGATCCGAACCTGCTGCAGACCGCGCTACGCACCTTGGCCGAAGAAAACGGCGACGCCGATCTGATCAAGAAACTGCAGGCGGCCGTGACGGTCGACCGGACGGTTTCCGGTACGTTGGATCCCACCAATGCGCTGCTGTTTGAGCGCTCCACCTCTTTCCTCGCGGGCTTGCTCGCGATTGACGCGCAAGTCGGACTGCTCTTTACCGCGAATGATAATACGGTGATCTACGCGGCGAAGAATCTCACGTTCACCGGTTATACGCTCGACTTGAGCCCCTATAGCTCGGCGGAAACCTTCGCCTTCTTCGGCAAGGAGAGTTTGACGCTGCCGTATTACTACACCATCACGGGCTTCGGCGGTGACCTAGTGTTTCATTCGGACGGCGAATTGAACATTCCGGGCTATACGAATCTATTTTATAGCGGGTCGTCACTCTCGCTGGAAGGGTGGAACTCGGGCGGCTTGAACCTGAGCGTTGTCACGGTTTCCAATTCTGGTTCGATCTCGATCAGCAATTTCGGCGGCGACATTTCCATATCGTCCGGCACCTATACCGGCAGCGAGGTCACCTTCATCGCAGGGGGAAACGTCGCCTTCACCAGCAGCCCCACTTTTAATACCGATGCGTTGCTCGTGATCGCCGGAGACGATTTCACGATGAATTCCATGAATTTCACCAACTCCTACGGCTCTTTCTATGTCAGCGCGGGGGGTACCGCCACCATTTCCACCAACTTGAATCTCGGCGGTATCGCGATCACCGCCGGAGATACCGTCAGCATGAACGGCAATAACCTGACCGCCGTCGACAACATCAGCCTCATCGCGGGAGTGCTCCTGGAGCTTTCCAATAGCACCTTGCTGGCCGGCAATTCGGTTCTTCTGAATGGCCAGAGCACCCTTAATCTCGGCAACGTCAACATCACCTCCGATACGGTTATCGCTCTGGGCGACACCATCAGCAGCATCGGCAATATCTTTACCGCCACCTCCTCCATCTACCTCGGTTCCGGAGCCACCTCCGTTTACCTGAACAACAGCACGCTCAGCTCCACCGCCATCAGCGTGCATACCCAGACGTTGTCGATGAGTTCCACCACGATGACAGCGAGCGGTGGCATCCTAAGCCTCTTCAGCACCGGAACGGCTTCCGTGTCCGGCAATACGCTGTACGGCGACGGCATCGAGTTCACCGCCAACACCGGAACGCTTTCCACGAATTATATCTACGCCAACAACTCCATCGATGCGAGCGCCTCGGGGCTGCTCACCCTTTCGGGCAACAGCTTCAACGTCGCGAACTCCACAAGCGGCGTGATCAATGTGTCTGGCAACAATATCGACAGCACAGGCGATATCTACAACGCCGCGAAGATCAAGATGTACGCGGTTGCGGGTACGATCAATGTGACCAACGGCACCTTCACCGCCAAAAGCCAGTTGGTCGTGAACGGGAAAAACATCAACATCAACACGGCCACGTTCTCCTCCGGCGCCGCCAATACCGGCACGGCTTCCTTCTCGGCGGGCATGACGCCGAGCGATGTGCTGAATATCTCGAATGCGAATTTCAACGTCGCCAACAATTTCAACTCGGTCTCGATGCAGGCGTACACGATCAACCTGACCAATGTGGATTTGAGCGCCTACACCAACTACGTCTTCAAGACTTTCTTCGGTGGCTATAACTTCGGCGCACCCACTCCGGGTACCACGAATCTCAATAATGTCTCCGTGGGTGGAACGACGTTGAACGGCGGTAACATCGGCACCGTGGGCAGCAATCTCAGCTTCCCAGCGAACTAAGACTCTGTAAAAATCAGATCATTATGTCCCGCTACTTTTCAATCCTGATCCTGGCCGCGACCGCTTTCATCGTCAGGGCGGCCGATCTGACCGAGGCAACCTTCACGCAGGTGGTCAACAACGTCACGGTCGCCTCTCCCGCCAGCAAGGAATTGCGGCCCGCGAAAGTGCAGACGAAATTCATCACGCCGCAAATTTTGCGCACGGGTGCCAACTCCCGCGCCGAGCTGACCGCGCCGGACAAAACCGTCACCCGCGTCGGGGCCAATACGATCTTCTCCTTCAAGCCCAACAGCCGCACGATTAATCTGCAAAAGGGCAGCGTCCTTTTCAACTCCCCTCCCGGCCAGGGCGGCGGCACGATTCAAACCGCGGCCGCAACGGCGTCGGTGCTCGGCACGACGATCATGGTTTCCTTCGATCCGAAAGTCGGCTGCAAACTGCTCGTGCTCGAAGGCACCGCCAAGATCATGCTGCCCAATGGCCAGAGCACGACGGTGCGCGCGGGTCAGATGATCATCATTCCCAACGGGGCCACCTCGCTGCCTCCCGTCGTTGGCTTCCTGATCGACAAGACCAAGAAGAACGCCAACCTGCTGAGCGGGTTTGACGACAAGTTGCCGTCTGAGGACAAAATTCTCGCCGCGATCCGGGAGCAGGATCGCCAACTGGCCAATGGGGATTTGAAGATCATGCAGTCGGGCAACGACACCTTCCTGATCGACCCGAACACGCAGCAAGCCTACTTCATCGAGCAGCAACAGCGGCAAGAAGCCAACAAACCGAAGCCGCCGCCCAGTCCCCCGCCTTACATTCCGCCACCGATCAATGGGATTTAAGCTCGGTCTCGATCCGCGCGGCCTCGGACCAACGCTCCTGCGCGGTTTTGGGGAAATCGTCCGGTTGCAAATCGAATTCCGTGCGTAATTCCCCGGCCAGTTGATGCCACGCCACCTCGGCCCGCTGGGTGATGTCACGCCGCACCGCCTTGTTATCCAGCGCCGGATCAGTGGACAGCGGAATCGCTGGACCGAAACGGAAATCGAGCGTGGTGCGAAACCACCAGTTGCGCTTGGCGTAAAGCTTGTCCGTCCCCAGCACAAAAGCCGGCACGATCGGCACCTGGCCCAACTGCGCGATCGCGCCGACATTCTCATCGAGCGGCTGCCCACCGAGAATGGACGTTTCCCCGGCGCGAATCCCGCCCTCGGGAAAAATCCCCACCGCACGCCCCTGCTTCAACCGCCGCAAAATTTCCCGCACGGCCTTGCGGTCCGATTCCTGACGATCCACCGGGATGGAATCGATGCTCGTGAAAAAGAAATCGCCCACTGGATGGGCAAACATGTCGAGCGCCACGACCCAGCTCATCTGTCGCCACATGACCGCCGCAAGGATGCCCGGATCAAAGTGACTGATGTGATTGCAAATCAAGAGATAAGGCCCCGACTTGGGCAAATGTTCCCGACCCGTGACGCGGATGCGCACCGTCGTTCCGAAGATAATTCGCACCAAAAGTTGGGCGAAACGGTAAAAACAGGTGTGGTAGATGCGGGTTAGGCTTGTCGGGATTGCGATCTTGCGGCTAAACACATTCATGGCTTGGCAAAAAGTAGCAGTACGCGTTCCGGCGACAACAGCGAATCTTGGTCCGGGGTTCGATAGCCTCGGTGTGGCCCTGCGCCTGCACAACACCGTGACCCTTCGCCCCGGTGTGCATACGCATCTCCCGCCCATGTTTTCCGCCACGGCCAAAACCTTTTTCAGCGCCGCGAAGACCAAGCCCTTTCCCTTCTCCGTGGAAATCACCGGCGACGTGCCCATCTCGCGCGGACTCGGCAGCAGCGTCACGGTCCGGCTCGGCATTCTCGCCGGTCTCAACCAGCTTGCGGAGTGTCCACTCACTCCTGAACAAGTCCTTGCCCTCGTCGTGGAAATGGAAGGACACCCGGACAATGCCGTCCCGGCTTTCTACGGTGGATTCGCCGCCTGCTCCGCCTCGAAATTCCTCAACGTCCCCGTTTCTCCCCAATTAAAATTCATCGCGCTGATTCCTGATTTCATGATGGAAACCAGTGCCGCGCGAAAGGTGTTGCCGAAGCAGGTTTCCCTCGCCGATGCCGTGAGCAATCTGCAACATTCCTCCGTCATCACCGCCGCTTTTTGTGCCAAACAATACGATGCGCTCGCGGGTCTCTTCACGGATCGCCTGCATCAGCCCTATCGCGCGAAACTGATCCCCGGCTTCAAGGAAGTCCTCGCCGCAGCAGAAAAGAAGGGCGCGCTCGGCGGTTTTCTGAGCGGGTCCGGCTCTACGCTGATGGCGATCACCTTGAAAAATGCGGAAGCCATCCGCGCCGCCATGCTGCGGGTCGCGCGCAAGCATCTCCCCGCGCCCGAGGCCCACATCCTCACTGCCGATAACAACGGTCTCCAGATCAAGGCGAGTTGATATTACGGAGCACTGCCCACCCTTTGGGGTTTCCAAAGGGAATCACTTCCCCTTTGGCGGGGTAAGGGGCAAAGCCCCTTATAAACGAATCGCGAGCTTGCGGCGGCGAAAAGTCGGTTGATCGAGATTTTCGCCTTTATAAATCGTCTCGATGGATTTCTCGAAACGGCCCCGATGGCTGCCATCGAACTGCAGTTCTTCCTGCTTCGCGATGTATTTCTTCGTCTTCTTGCCCGGGATCACCACGGACGCGTCGTTCGCCGCTGCGGCCTTTCCGCGAAGCGGCGCTACCAATTCCTCATCGGTTTCCGCAGCCTCTTCATATTCTTCCTCGGTTTCTTCGGCAGCATTCTCCTGCAATTCAGCGAGACTCGGCAGCGGCACTGTATCGTGAACCATTCGCTGCGGTTCCGGCTCGGGTTCCATCTCCACGATTGGCGAGGCGGGAGCCACGGTCCGGGCGAGCAACACGGTGAGGCGTAGCTTCGACTTGCACGTTTCCTCCAATGTTGCGCCGGTGGCCACGGGGAAATCGGCCGGCAACCGCTTTTGCAATTCCGCCAGCATGTTCTGCACTTGAACCAAACTCAAATCGCCGCCGCCGGAAAGGCAGACGATCGCATGATCGGCCTGTGACCAGACTTCCTCAGTGAAGAGCGGACTGCTCAAGGCGTCATCGACCAAGCGCTTGATCTCCTTCGGGCTGGAAACTTCGCTCCAACCGGCCCAGCAATTTTCCGTGATCGCGTTATTCGTTAACCGACCGTACAGACTGCGCACATCGGCGAAACTAAGCTGGATCAAGCCCGGTTTGCTCAGGATTTGCGCCAGCGCCTCGATGCTGTGGCCTGCAAGCTGATTGATGATGTGGAATCCCTGACGAATATTCCCGGAGGCTTGCGGCAAAGTGGTGATCCGGTCATTGGCAAAAACCAGAACCGAATCCGCGCACCGGCGCAAGCGTTCCAAAGATTTGTTCGCCATGCTCTGACGACGACGGCTTTCGAACGAGAACGGCATCGTCGCCACCACGATGGTGCGAATGCCCTGCTTGCTCGCCTGGATGACCAGTTCGGGTGCGACCATGCACGCCGTCGCGCCGCCGAGTCCAACAGAAAGAATCAAATGATTGCAGCCGCTGACCGCTTCGGTGAGCTTGTCGCTGCAGGCCGTCGCGATTTCCGCCGCGACTTCATGATCGCCACCGCAACCGAGGCCGCGGGTGATTTCCGCACCGAGTAGCAGGCGTTGCTTGACCACGGAACCCTCGATCGATTGCTGATCGGTATCCATCACGAGCATGTCGTAGCTATCCATGCCGTACATAACGATCTGGTCCAGCGCGCCAATGCCCGCCTGACCGAGACCGATCACGCGAAGACGATTGGCCGGGCTGCCGTTGCTCTGAGACTCGTCGATTTTGAATTCGATCATATCCTCACCTTTTTTGATTTCCCGCATGGCCGTGTTCCGTCCTTAAATTAACCGGATTCCGGTCAGCACCTTCTTGATGGATTGCGACATCCGCGCCCAACCGCGGGCGGGCGGTTCTTCCATTTCCGCCTGACGGGCATACTGCAAAAGTCCGAGCACCGTACTCAGGTCGGGACGGTTCGCATAATTCTGATCCCCATCGAGCGGGAACTGGTTACCCATCTCCACCGGGAAGGGGAAAATTTTCGAAGCAAGCTCCTTCAATCCCTTTACCTGCGAAGCGCCGCCGGTGAGATAAATCGTCCCGGCGAAATCTTCCCAGAACGGCTGACGCTCCAAGTCGGCGAGCACGATCTCCAGTGTCTCGGCCTGACGCGCCTGCATGATCGTCACCAGCGATTCGCGATAGATCTGGCGCTCTTCGAAATTGAAATCGCCCACGAGCGCGATGCGTTCATGGCGTTGTTCCGGAACGAGAATGACCGCCCCTTCCGTCTTCTTGAGCATTTCCGCTTTCGAGTAAGGAATCTTCAATCCGGCCACGATGTCGTTGGTCAAATGTTCGCCGCCCACTCCGAGCACGCCCGCGTGAACCACCGAGCCGCGTTCGTAGGCGATGTAATCCGTGACGCCGCCGCCGAGATTGATCACCACGGCACCGAGCTGTTTGTCGCTGGGCCGCAGCACCGCCTGCGCTGTGGCGTAGGCGCTGAGCGCGTAATTTTTGACATCGATGGAAAGCTCCTTGACGCACTTGATCGAGGTCAACAGCCGCGTGGCGAGTCCGTAGACCAGGTGATAATCCGCCGCAAGCCGGCGCGTGACCAAGCCCACGGGATTATCCGTCTGCGATTCGTCATCAAGAATGTAGTGCTGCAACAGATCGTGAATGAGCGCGTAGTCGGTCGGCAAGGCATGCTTGCGGGCCATGTCGCGCAGTTCATAGAGGTGATCCTCGGTGACCTCCCCATTCTCCGTGTTCACGGCAACGCTGTGACGCACGCTCGTTGAGCAAATGTGCGCGCCGGAAATCGCGAGATAGACTTCGCCCACGGTCACACCGGTTTTCGCTTCCGCGTCGGCCAGCGCATCCTGCACGCAACGCTGTGCAGTCTCAAAATCCACAATCTCGCACTTGCGCACCTGACCCGAAGGGCCTTCCCCGATACCGAGCAAGGCGAGGCTGCCGTCCGCACGCAATTCGGCCACGGCGGCGGCAATCTTGGTGCTGCCAATTTCAAGCGCTACGATGATATTTCGGTCATTTTTCCAGAACATGGCTTGATTCTCCTCGCGGATGGTTATTGGACAAAAGTCACAGGTACGTTGCGGTCGAGGGTAAGGTCGACCGTGCGAATTTGTTTATTGTTGGTCTGCGCGTATTCCAAGATTTCCTGCAAGCGATGGATCTGCTGCCCGATGTAATCCATGCGGAAGAACACCACCGCGCCGTCGCGGGTGGTGACCTTGAGCGCCAGCGGTTGGCTCACGTCAATCGTCTGCACATCAAGCGCGCTGCCCAGCGTGGTGGTTTCCAATGCCTTGAGCAGGCTGATGGCCACGACAACTTCGGGCTGCGAAATCCGCAGGCCCGCATCGAGATCGCGATTGCGCAAGCCGATAATTTCCGGCAGCGGGCGGGTCGCTTCACCGGGACGGGGCTTGAAGATCACGTACTGGTCGCGGTCGATGTAGAAGACTTCGGACCGGTTCAAATCGGAGATCACGGCCGTGACTTTGACAATCGGATTGCGCTCGGTGATCTTGATCACAAGCCTGCCGGGCAGATGCTTTTCCACCCGCGCTTCGGCAACGTAAGGCAGCCGTTCGATGTTGCGTTGCACCCGGCCGAGGTCGATGGTCCAGATGTTGTCTCCGGTGGAAACTCCCGCCGCCTGCCGGATCTGGCGCTGGGAATAATCGCCTCGCGTGGCGACGACGATCTCGCGCACCGCGTATTCGGGATTGGTGTAGAGCGCCTTGCTCAGGAGCCGCTCCATGGCGAAATGCGTGGCCACCCCGGCACCAGTCAAGGTCATAAGCAAGAGCAATCCCCAGGCGGCATGGCGCGCCAGCTTCCGGCGGTTGTGACGCTGTTGCGTCGCCGCCAGGAGGACGTTGATCTCGTTATGACGTAGGCGTGAGCCGGGGCGTCGGTTCATGGTTTCGAATTCTGAAAGGCTGCGTAGGTTTTTTCCGCAATGAGCGCGCAAAGTTGAGGCATCGTGTAGCCTGCGACCTTGGCCGCATCGGGCACAAGGCTGGTGGCGGTCATACCAGGAACGGTATTCACCTCGAGGAGATAGGGCTGGCCGTCCTCCGCGAGCATAACATCGACACGGGAATAAATGCCGCAGCCGAGGACCTCGTGGGCGCGCAGCGCGACGCGTTGGACAATCGCCGTGATTTCAGGATCAAGCGGTGCCGGGCACAAATGTTCCGACGCTCCAGGAGTATACTTGTTTGTATAGTCGTAGAAACCAGCTTTGATACGAATCTCGATCACGGGCAGCGCTTTGCCGTCGAGAATACCGACTGTGAGCTCTTTGCCAACAATCAACTTCTCCACCAGCGCACGATCTCCGTAGCGCAAGGCTTCGTCCAGCGCCACCTTGAGCTGTTCGGCGTTATGCACGAGCGTGACCCCAACGCTGGAACCCTGGCAGGGAGGCTTTACCGCCACAGGCAGTTCGAGGGTCAAATCCTCAATGCGCGAAATCAACTGACTTTGCGGCGTGGGTAATCCGTTTTCGATGAAAATGGATTTCGTGACAACCTTGTCGAAGGCGTCGCGACTGGCCGTTTCGTTGCTGCCGGTGTAGGGAATGCCCAGCTTCGAGAGAATGCGCTGAAGCTTGCCGTCCTCGCCAAAGGTGCCGTGCAGGCAGACAAAAACGAGTTCCGTTCCGGCGGGAATTTCCACCGTTTCACCTTCAACGGTGACCGACGTCACCTCATAGCCAGATTCGGTCAATGCCTTGGCCACCGCCGCGCCGCTCCGGAGCGAGACTTCGCGTTCCGTGGACGGTCCGCCTTGCAGGACGGTGATTTTTTTAAAGGTACGACTCATTATAAATCCTCTCCGATGACGATGACTTCCGTTTCGAGTTCGATCTGGCGCTTCTCGCGCGCCTCTGCCTTGACGATCTCGATCAAAGCGAGCATGTCCTTGGCCGTGGCACCGCCGTCATTGACGATGAAGTTGCCGTGCTCGACCGAGACGCGGGCCTTGCCAATGGAACGATTTTTGAGACCCAACTCGTCGACGAGTTTGCCCGCCGGGATCGTTTCCGGGTTCTTGAAAATGCATCCGGCACTGGGCGCAGCAGGTTGCGAGCTCCAGCGTTTTTCACTGAACTTCTTCAATCGCTCGCTGATTTCCTGCGGCGCACTGGGCGTACCGCGCAGCCGGGCCGATAGGGCGATGTTCTGCTCGAAATGGGGCACACTGCGATAACGCACTTCGAGATTTTCGCGCTTCTCCACTTGAATTTCGCCGCGATAATTCATCGAGCGGATTTCCTCGACCACTTCCATGGTCCAACCCTGCATCGCTCCGGCATTCATGCGCAAGGCTCCACCCAGATTACCGGGAATGCCCTCCATGAATTCGAGTCCGCCCAAGCCATTCTTCTTGGCTTCGGCAACAATATTCTTCAATCGCACCCCAGCCCCGGCATGGATATTGACACCGTCAATCGTGACCTGGTTGAAGTACGGTTGTCCCAGATGGACGCAGAGGCCTCGAATGCCACCGTCGCGCACGAGCAGATTGGTGCCGCGACCTATCACCGTCACCGGGACGCCGCGCTTGAGCGCATGCTTCAAACCCTTGGCCAAGTCCTCCTCGTCGACCGGCTCGAACCAGAGGTCCGCCGGACCACCGACGCGCAGCGATGTGTGCTTGGAAAGCGGTTCCTCGCGCAATAATACACTCTCGGGTTTGAGCTCCTTGCGCAGCGCCTCGAAGGCAGCGAGGTCTTCCGCCAGTTTCGTCGCCACGCGGTGGATGTCGCCCGCTCCGAGAGTGATGACGAGATCGCCGGGCTCGATCGCATGCGAGACGCGACGGCGCAAGCGCACGAGGCTGGATTCATATTCGACATGCGCGTTGCCTGCCTCGCGCACAACCGCAGCGAGCGATTCGCCGGAAACCCCTTCCAGCGGTTGCTCGCTCGCGGCATATATTTCCGTCAGATAAACGCGACTGGCGTCCTTGAACGCCGGGCCGAAATCTTCGAGCAATAACTTGGTGCGCGTGTAGCGATGCGGCTGGAACAGGGCAATGACCCGTTTCCAGCCGCTGTTGTGCGCCGCTGCCAAGGTGGCCACAATCTCGGTCGGATGATGCGCGTAATCATCGACAACCATGAAGTTCTGACTGACGTATTTGACTTCGAAGCGGCGCTTCGCCCCGCGAAATTCAGCCAGCGCGTCGACAATGGACTTCCACTCCACGCCGAGTTCCGTCGCCATCGCAGCGACACCCGCGGCATTGCGGACGTTCTGTTTTCCGGGAACATTGAGTGTAATGTCGCCAAGGAGAACGCCGTTCTTGAGAAGCTTGAACGTTGACGAAAAATTCTGCGCGTGGACGTCGATGATGCGGTAGTTGGCGTGCTCCGAGCAGCCGTAACCGATGGAGCCTTCGTGGTGCGAGCAGAGCAGAACGGCGTTCTTGTCATCGGCGCAGTAAAAGACCGGGCCGGTGGTCTGTTCGATCAACTGCGCGAAGGTGCGCAAAATCTCATCGAGACTGCCGTAGTAGTCGAGGTGTTCTTCTTCGACATTCAGAATCATCGACGCATGCGGATGATAGAGCGAGATGGTGCCGTCGCTTTCGTCGCCTTCGACCACAAAATGGTGTCCTTCGTCCCATGCCGCGCTGGTACCGAGAATCGGCACTTCTGCGCCGATGTAGTGGGCGCAACGCCAATCAGCATGACGCAACACCCAGGCGAGCATCGACGAAGTAGTCGTCTTGCCATGCATGCCCGCTACGACGAGCGATTGCTTTTGCTCGGTAAGCATGGCGAGACATTCCGCGCGACGCGCAACCTGAATGCCCGCCTTTACTGCCGCCTTGCGCTCGGGATTGGCCGGAATAATGGCCGAGGAATACACGACAAGCTCGGTACCCGTGACGTTGCCGCCTTCGTGCCCCTTGAAAAATTTCAGCCCAAGCGCTTCCAGCCGGCCCACTTCCGCCGAGCGATTCAGATCGGACCCGGAAACGTGATGACCGAGCTGGATCAGGAGCCGGGCCAAACCGCTCATGCCGCTGCCCGCCACCCCGATGAGGTGGATGCGCGCGCCCGGCTTGCTCAGCAATTGGCGAAGGTAGTTTTTTAATTCCGGCTGCATTTTTCGATTTCCTCCGCGACGCGGCGTGCGGCTTCTTTTCCCGCCAGGCCTGAAGCGGCCCGGCCCATGCGTTCCCGCTCAGTTTCGTCCTCGAGCAGGCGGGTGACTTCCTCGGCGAGCCGTGATGCGGTGAGTTTGCCCTCGGCAAAAACGGCAGCGGCTCCAGCGTCTCCAAAAATCCGGGCGTTGTAGGTCTGGTGATCGTGCGCCGCCGTGGGCAAAGGAATGAGAATGCTCGGCAAACCGTAATGACTGAGTTCCGTGAGCGAACTGGCCCCGGACCGGGCAATGACAAGGTCCGCAAGGCTGTATAGATATTCCATCTCGGAACTGAACGGCTGCACAACGGCGGTCAATCGCTGGCGGCGGTAATTAATCTCCACGATATTCGCGTCGGCGTTGCCGCTGAGATGGACAAACTGCCAACGATCGCGTTGGTTCGCCACGAGCGGCAGCATCTTCAGCGCCAGTTCGTTGACACCACGCGCGCCCTGACTGCCTCCCATGATAAGAATGGTCTTGAATTCGGGATGCAGTCCAAACTTTTCAGCGGCTTCCGCACGGGGAATCCGGCGCAACCCCTGCCGCACGGGCGTACCGGTGACAACCCAGCGGGCATTGCTGAGGTAACTACCGCACGCGGAGAAGCCCAGCAACGTGCGCGTCACTCGCGGCGCGACGAGTTGCGTCACGCGACCGGGAATGGCATTGGACTCGTGCAGTAGCGTGGCAAGATGCTGGCGGTTGGCTAACATGAGCGGCACGGCGCTGGTGAAACCGCCCATGCCGAGCACAGCGTCGGGTTCGAAATCACGGAAAATCGCCCGGCATTCACGCCAGGATTTCAACAAGGTCGCAGCAAACTTGAAAATACGCGGACTGGTCAACCCCGGCCAGCCGACGGTGGAAATCGCTCGTGAATTTTGCTGGGCCGAGCCTTGCAACGCCACGGCGTCAATTTGCTTGGACGAGACCAGCAGCAACGTCTCGTGCCCGCGTTGACGCAGTTCTTCCGCCACGGCCAGACCCGGAAACAGGTGGCCGCCAGAACCGCCGCACGCGATCGCTATACGAAGTGCACTCATCTGATTCTACATCCTCGGACTGGTGCGCGGAGGCAACAGTTCCTCGTTTCCATTGGGGGTCTCATAAGTCCCCTGCCGCTGAATATTAAATAACACACCGACCGCTGCCAGACATACCAGCAGGTTCGATCCTCCATAACTGATGAATGGCAGAGGCATCCCCTTGTTGGGCATCATGGAAGTGACCACCGCGAGATTGATCAACGCCTGCACACCCAGCATGGTCGTGATCCCGATGCCGAGAAAAACCCCGGTCGGATCCGGAGCGGAAATGGTAATCCATCCGCTCGCCAAAACCAATACCAGAAATGCCGTCACAACTGCCAGCGCCACCCACATGCCGAGCTCTTCCCCTGCAATGGGGAAAATGCAATCGGTCGACGCTTCGGGCAGATAGAACATCTTTTGACGACTATTGCCGAGACCGAGACCGTTCAATCCGCCGGAGCCCAATGCGATCAATCCCTGCCAGACCTGATAGGCTGAAGTTTCCCGGAATTTTTCCGGGTCCATGAAGGCAAAAAAACGTCCGCGTTTGGCGGGCATGAAATACGCCATCGTCATCAACCCGATCAACCCCACAATCGGAACGGGAAAGAGATAACGTTTTTTCGCGCCCGCGCAAAACATCACCACGGCAAAGATCAGCACCAGCATCGCAGCGGCGCCGAGATCACCCTGCCGGAAGTGAAGTCGCGGAAACATGACCAGGACACAAAGCCCACCCACGACAGCGGCGGGTATCAGGAACCCCTTCAGGATATCCCCCGCGTGCCGTTGATGCTTCGACATCCACCAGGCCAAGAAAAAGATGAGGGCCACCTTCGCGAATTCGGAAGGCTGGAAGTTCATGCCAGCAATCGAAATCCAGCGATAAGCGCCATTCACCTTCTTGCCAATACCCGGCACGAAAACAAGCAGGAGCAGGAACACCGCGGCCGCCACGCCGTAGGGCGCGTAGCGGACCAACAGATGATAATCCAGCCGCGACATGGTCACGCAGAGGATTGCCCCCACCCCCAGCCACATGGCCTGACGTTTCAGGTTGTAGTACACCTCGCCGCCATTATGCGTGGCATAAGGCGCGCTGGTGCTGAAGAGCATGACCAACCCGAAGGCGATCAAGCCCAGCACAATCACCAGCAGGATGTATCCAACCTGTCGTTGTAGAGCCATGTGTTTGTTTCGTGGTTAATGCGGCAATTTAGCGAGCCATCACGAGATCCGAGCTCTGCGCCGGGGCCGGCTTGGCACTGGCGGCTTTCTCGGGAGCAGCCACCGGTTGGGTGGTCGCCTGCTGACCGGGAATCTTGAGCTTGGCACCGATGCTGAGCTTGCGCGGATCAGTCATGTTGTTCGCGGACATGATCGCACTCGGAGTCGTCTTGAACTGCTTGGCAATCTTCGTCAGCGTGTCCCCTTTGGAGACCGTGTAGATTGAGGCCGTCGCGGCTGCAACCGGCGCTGCCACCTTGGGAGTGGGCTTCACCGAAGCCACAGCAGTCGGTGCCGGAGCGGTCACAGGAGCGGGAGCCGCGCCCTTGACTTCGACCTTGAGCTTCTGGCCGATCTTCAGGTTGTCGCTGGCCAAACCGTTGAGCTTCTTGATCGCGTCGACCGTCATGTGATTCTGGCGGGCGATCTTATAGAGGCTGTCTCCTTTGTTGACGGTGACTTCCATCTGGCTGGTCTTCACGGTGTTTTCAACCGAGGTCTTCGGCTGAACCGGAGCCACGGGAGCAACCGGCTCAACAACGGGAGCCTGAGTACTGACCGTAGGAGTGTGAACGGCGGCACCTGCTGGCTGCGGCGAGACCGGCTGCGGTGCCGTTACATTCTCGGTCACCTGCGTGTCGGTCGCGGTCGGAGCGGGAGCAGCTTCGGCTTGCAGCGGTTCCGGTCCAATTTCCGGCTTCACCGCGTCGACGTTCTCGGTATTGGTATCCTGTTTTGAGATATCGCCCGCGCTGTCGCCCGTGCCACGCTTAAAGATATGGTAGGCGCTGATGCCGCCGATGACGACAACGTGTAGCGCAAGTACGACGATGAACACGGTCATCAATTTCAGACCGCCTGTTTGAGGTTTGGGGTTTTCCGTTTCCATGTGATTTCTCCGATTGTGGGGTTTCTATTTGTTGGGGGTTGAAAGTTTCGCCTGTACCGCCGAGCGGAACAGATCGCCGCGCTCGACGTAGCTCGAGAACATGTCATAGCTCGAGCAGCCGGGTGAAAAGAGAACGACATCGCCGGAGCGCGCCAAACGTTGCGCGGCATCGACCGCGTCGTTGAGAGTCTCGACCTTGTGGCACGGCACCGCCGAATGCCACCAGTCGTAAAACTTGTCCTTCATCTGGCCGAGCAACACGATCTCGCGCACCTTCTCGCGTAAGAGCGGCCGCAGCCCGCTGAAGTCGAGGCCCTTGTCCTTGCCGCCAGCGATCAGGACGACCGGAGCGCGCATGGCGAGGAGCGCCTTTTCGAGCGCATCGATGTTGGTCGCCTTGGAGTCGTTCAAGTAAGTGACGCCATTCACCACGCCGACTTTTTCGCAACGGTGCGGTTGCGGCACATAGCTGCACATCGCCTCGATGGCCGCTTGGCGCGGGACGTTGTAGAGATCTGCCACGGCGAGGGCCGCGAGCAGATTTTCCGCGTTGTGCGGACCGACGAGATTCGTCTTGTCGAGTGCCACGACCGGCTCGCCACGCGCGGTGAGCATGCCGTCGATAAGCTGGTAATCCGCCGGTTTTCCGAACGCGCTGAAAGTAATCTTTTGCGCGCGAAAATTCTTCGGCAACTCCACATCAACATTGACGATGGCAAAATCGTCCGGCGTCTGGTTCTTGTAAATCTCCCACTTCGCCGCGCGATACTCTTCCATCGTCGCGTAACGATCCAGATGATCCGGAGTGAGGTTCAGGTGAACGCTCACACGCGGGCGGAAATCGACCGTGCATTCGAGCTGGAACGAGCTGACCTCCAGCACCATCACATCAAGCTCCGCGCTCTTCGCCACAGCGGCGGAGAATGCCTTGCCGATGTTGCCGGAAGCCATCGTGCGCTTCTCGCCAGCCGTGAGCAATGCAGCGACCAATTCGGTCGTCGTCGTCTTGCCGTTGGTGCCGGTGATCGCCACGATCGGGCACTCGCAAAAACGGAAAGCCATTTCCAATTCGCCCATGAGCGGTAGGCGGGCCTGAGTCAATGTCTGCACGAGCGGCACCGACGGATCGATGCCGGGGCTGAGCACGCCGAAATCGAAATTGGCAGTGTTCTTCACTTCACTGCCAATTTCCACGGCGATGCCTTCCTGGCGCATCGCTTCCGCGCGCGCCTGGTGCTTGGCACTGCTGCCGTTATCGCGGATGAGAACGTCCGCGCCGAACTTCTTTAAAAGTTTAGCGACTTCCATACCACTTTCTCCCAGTCCGAGGACCACTATTTTCTTTCCGACCACATTCATCATTCTTCATTGTTCCTTACCGTAGTTTCAGGGTGGACAAGGCAAGCAAGGCGAAAAGTATGCTCAAAATCCAAAAGCGAATCGTTACGGTCGATTCGTTCCAACCACGTAATTCGAAGTGATGATGAATGGGTGACATCGCAAACAGGCGTTTGCCGCCCGTCGCCTTGAACCAGCCCACCTGCAGCAGGACCGAGCCCGCTTCCATCACAAAAACGCCGCCCGCGATCACCAGCACCAATTCCTGATGCACGCAAATCGCCACCACGGCCAGCGCGCCGCCAATGGCAAGCGAACCGGTATCGCCCATGAACACCTTGGCCGGGTGGCAATTCCACCAGAGGAAACCAAGACTTGCACCGACGAGTGCCGCGCAAAAAACCGTGAGTTCGCTCGCACCAGGAACGTAGGGAATAAAAAGGTACGGAGCGAACTTCGCGTTGCCCGCCAGATAGCAGAAGATCGCGTAGACGCTTGCCGCCGTCACCGTGCATCCAGCCGCCAACCCGTCGAGCCCATCCGTGAGGTTCACCGCGTTGGAGGAACCCATGATCACGAGCGCGAAAAAGAGGAATCCGAGAATGAGTCCCATTTCCACGAGCGGTTGTTTCCAGAACGGGATATACAACTTCGTGGCGTGTTCGGCGGTCTCGGGATTGTACTTCAAGCAGGCCGTCACCAACGCCGCAAGCATGAACTGCGCAATCAATTTTTGCCGCCCGGCCATGCCATCGGATTTCTTCTTCGTAACCTTGAGATAATCGTCGAGGAAGCCAATTCCACCGAGATAAAGCATGGAGATCAACACCAGCCAGACATAAGGATTTGTCGGACGGCACCAGAGCAACGCACTGATCGTCACAGACGCGAGAATGAGGATGCCCCCCATGGTGGGCGTGCCCTTCTTGCTGCTATGAAGGTCAGCGAGTTTGTGCACTTCTTCCTTCGAACGAAGTGGCTGACCAAGCTTAAGGCGCGTCAGGATGCGAATGGCCCATGGCCCCACCCAAATGCAAATGAGCAATGACGTCAGCGCCGCACCAAGCGCCCGCATGGTGTGATACTGGAAAACATTCAGGAATCCGAGCCCGTCGATCTCCTGCAATTTGTGTAAGTAGTAAAGCATTAGTGCGCGCCTCCGTTTGTCACCCCGGTCAGTGCCTGCACCAGTTTTTCCAATTGCATAAAACGAGAGCCTTTCACGAGAACGCAATCTTCGTCCCCGCTAAAATGTGTTTTCAGCGCCTCCAGCGCTTGTTCCGGTTTGTGGCAGAGAAGAATTTGCTCCTTCTTCATGCCCGCACCCTGCGCGCCATGCTGCAAATCATGCGCATTCGGGCCCAGGACGATCAAAAGATCCAGATTCGCTTTCTCCGCCGCTTCGCCAATCTGCCGGTGCAGCTCGACCGCGCGATCGCCGAGTTCGCCCATCGATCCAAGCACCGCGATCTTGCGGCCCGCAGCGGGAAATTCTTTGAGCGATTGCAGCGCCGCCCGCATCGAATCGGGATTGGCATTGTAGGCATCGTTGATGATCCAGCGCCCCTCCGGCGTGCGACTGACTTCCATGCGTTGCGCGGGAAGCTGAACCGTTTCCAGGCCGCGAACGATTTCCTCAAACGAAACTCCATAGCAACTGCCCGCCGCCGCCGCAAGCAAAGCATTGACCACCATGGGGCGGCTATAAAGCGGAAGCGTAACGGGCGCCTTGCTCGTGCCATGACGCAAATCGAAGCGAATGCCGCGCGTGGTGACCTCTAGATTTTCCGCACGCCATTCGGCCTGCGAGGAAAGACCCGCCAACACCACCCGCGCATGCGTGCGAGCACGGATGACGGCGGTCCACGGATCGTCTGCATTCAATACGGCCACGCCATTGTTCGGCAAATTGGCAATCATCTCCGATTTCTCGAGCGCGATGCCGGCCGGGTCCTTGAAAAATTCGATGTGGGCGGAACCTACATTGGTGATGATGCCAATCTCCGGAGCGGCCATGTTCACCAGCGGTTTCAGTTCGCCCGGATGGTTCATACCCATCTCGACCACGGCAAACTCGTGCTCTTCCTCGAGCGCGAGTAGCGTACGCGGTACGCCGATGTGATTGTTCAGATTGCCCTGCGTGGCGTGAGTCTTGTAGTGCTGACGCAGGACATTCGCGGTCATTTCCTTTGTACTGGTCTTGCCACTGCTGCCGGTCACACCGACCACGCGCACCGAGAGTCGCGCGCGATAGTCTGCCGCAAATTTCTGCAGGGCGATCAACGTGTCGCCAGCTTCCACCAGACCAAAACCTTCCGGCAATGTGGAGGGATTCTCAATGCGACTGACCAGCGCCGCAGCCGCGCCCTTCGCCGCCGCTTCCGCCACATAGTCGTTACCGTCGAATTTCTCACCCTTGAGCGCGACAAAGCAATCACCCGGCTGCAACGTCCGCGTGTCGGTGTGCAGGCGTTTGATGATCAGCCCCGACTCGCCCCGGCGCAAGGCCGAGCCGGATCGTTCCGCCAGTTGAAGAAGAGTGCAGGAAATCATGAGACCGTCCTCCGCGCTAGAAATTCCTTCACCGCGAGACGATCATCGAAAGGTGTGAATTTTCCGGCGATCTCCTGCGTGGATTCATGTCCCTTGCCCGCAACGCAGATGATGTCGCCCGGTTGCGCCAGGGCAAGCGCCCGAGCAATGGCTTCGCGCCGGTCCGGCAGGCGGGAGTAATTGGTCGCCGCACCGACACCAGCAACCATATCGTCGAGAATTTTCTCGATGGATTCATCGCGCGGATTATCCGCCGTGAAAATCGCCTCGTCCGCCAACGCTACCGCCGCGCGCGCCATCTTGGGCCGCTTCGAGACATCGCGATTGCCGCCACACCCGACAACAATGATCAATCGACCATGGCAGAGCGGCCGCAATACCTGCAAAACCTTGCTCACCGCATCATCGGTGTGCGCGTAATCAACCACTGCCGTGACGCCATCCTTCGAGGCAAAGCATTCCAAACGACCGGGAGCGGAATGTACCGTGGCCAGCTTCGCCACAATCGCCTCCGCATCCACTCCGGCAGCGAGCGCCGCGCCGACAGCGGCAAAGGCGTTGGAGGCGTTGAAGCTGCCGAGCAACGGCAAGTGCAACGGATAGCTCTTGCCCAAAATGATAACCTCGCCGGTGATGCCCCGCGCGGAATAGGTCAAGTTACGGCCGAAAATCTCCACGTCCTCGCGTTCGACGGAATAGCGAATCTGGCGCACCGCCTTGGAAAGAGAGCGGGAGATGCGCTCGCTATAGGAATCGTCCGCATACAAGACGGCAACGCCGGAGCTGCGCGAGCGATCAAGATTCTGGAAGAGGAGTTTCTTCGCCTCGAAATAATTCTCCATCGTACCGTGATAATCGAGATGGTCCTGCGTGAGATTGGTAAACACGCCAACGTTGTACTCGATCGGCAGTACACGCCCCTGGGCGAGAGCGTGCGAGGAAACCTCCATGACGAGACTCTTGCATTGCGCGGAAACCATCATGGCCAGCAACTCATGCAGGTCCGAGCCTTCTGGCGTGGTGCGTTTGGCAGGGAGGATGCGCTGGCCAATCTCGTACTGCACAGTACCAATCAAACCGACCGTTGACCCCGCGCTTTCGAGCAATTGCTTGGTGAGATACGCCGTCGTGGTCTTTCCGTTGGTTCCGGTGATGCCGATAGTTTGCAGCTTGCGGTCAGGACGACCGTAATATGTGGCAGCCATGCGAGCCAGCGCACGACGCGCATCCGGCACGGCGATGTAGGTCGGGCCCAGACGGCCCATAAGGCTGGCGTCTTCGAGCACGATGGCGGCGGCACCACGGTCGCACACTTCAGGAATGAATTGATGCCCGTCCAGATGCGCCCCACGCCAAGCGAAGAAGACATCGTTCATGGCCACGCGGCGCGAATCGTAGCGTAACGCAGCGATCTCGCGATCGAGGTTGCCCCCGAGCACGACGCCCTTGCTTTCAGCGGGAAGGAGTTCAGCCAGTTTCATAGCTTGGCCTGCGTCACACCCGCAGTCTCCTTTTTGGGCTCGAGGTTTAAGCACTGGACAATCTTTTTGCTCATCTCCGCAAAGGCTGGCGCGGCGACCTGACCGCCGTAGTACTGCTTGCCCTTTGGTTCGTCGACCATGACAAGCATGACAAATTGGGGGTTCTCCGCCGGGAGATAACCGATAAAGGATGCGACATACTTTTCCTTCGAGTATTCGCCATTCACAAACTTTTGCGCCGTACCCGTTTTACCCGCAACGGTGAAGCCGGGAACCGAAGCCGCCTGCGCCGTGCCCTGATCGGAGACAACATCCTCAAGAGACTGCGTCATCATGCGCGCCGTGCTGGGGGCAATCACCTGCCGCACCATGCGCGGACTGTAAATTTCCACAACGCGACCCGCGCTGTCGTTGACCTGTTTGACAATGCGCGGCGTCATCAATGCCCCACCATTCGCCACCGCCGACATCGCGTTGATCATTTGCAGCGGCGTGGCGGCTACACCCTGCCCCATCGGAACTCGCGTAATGGACACTTTGGACCATTGGCTCAGCGGACGCAGGATGCCCGCCGATTCGCCCTGGCGCGCAAGAATGCCGGTGACCCGGCCAAAGCCGAAAGCTTGTAAGTAGGGGAAAAGCTTATCCTGACCGAGCATCAGCGCGATCTTGCCCGTGCCGATGTTGCTGGACTTGGCAATGACTTCCCGGACGGTCAGCATGCCGTAGCGTTCGTGATCGTGCAGCGTGAAGCCACCATAATAGAACTCACCGTTCTCACAGAAAATCGGCGTACCGAGAGTAACGACACCCTCATTGATGGCCGCCGCAATGCTGACGGCTTTGAAGGTAGAACCCGGCTCAAACGTATCGGTGAGGCAACGATT
This sequence comes from Verrucomicrobium sp., assembly GCA_017849585.1. Classification (GTDB taxonomy): domain Bacteria; phylum Verrucomicrobiota; class Verrucomicrobiia; order Methylacidiphilales; family UBA1321; genus UBA1321. The sequence goes on along the minus strand of JAFIGT010000010.1, from coordinate 147,706 downwards.
GCGCATTTGATCGGGCTTCGCGCCGCGGCGCTCATTCGGATCGAAAGTGGGACGATTCGCCATGGCAAGGATCTCGCCCGTGCGCGGACGCATGACGATGACAAACGCACCTGCCGGCTGGTATTTCTGCACGAGTTTGTCGAGCTGATCCTCAATGATGTGCTGGATGCTGAGATCGATGGTGAGCGCAACCTGCATCCCGTCGACCGGCGGCAAATCTTTACGTCGATACGCAGCAATTTCCTTACCCTTGCGATCTTTCTCGATCCAAAGCTCGCCGGGAATGCCGCGCAGATAGGAGTTCATCTGCTTCTCAATGCCGCTCGCACCGCGATTGTCATCGCCGAGGAAGCCGATCAAATGACTGGCATGCGCACCATTGGGATAACTGCGGACGGAAGTTTCCTTGAAGATCAAATTGCGCACCTTCAACTCACGCAAAGCGAGAACCATCTTTTCTTCCACATCCTTGCGCAGCGGCAAGTAGCGAGCCTCGGGATTGTACGATTTGATCAGTTGATCCGCAGGCAATTCGAGAATCGAGGCGATCTGTTTGAGCGTTTCCTCGGGATCTTTCAGATCCTGGCAATCGAGATAAATGTCGTTGATGATCCGAGTCTGAGCGAGCGTGTTGAAATTGGCGTCAACAATGGCGCCGCGGTGCGGCGGCAGTTCAATCCGGCGCAAATGATTGTTGATCGCAAGATCCTGATACTTCTCGTGATCGACGAGCATGATCTGCACGAGACGCAGTGAGACCAGCGTGAACCCGAATGCCAGGAACACGATGACGTAAAGCGCTCGTTGCCGATGATTCATCCGATGCCGTTAACCTTATCGTGGAGGTCGCTCCAGGTTTGGTGAATAAGTTCGCGCCAGGCTCGCGCCCGTGCCCAAATCACGCCGGACGACGAGCATTTCGCCGACCGGAACCAAACCGTTGGCGGCCACCTTGCGCTGCAACTCCTGCGGCGAGGTCAACCACGCAATATTGAGGCGCAATTGTTCGTTGCGCTTGAGGATTTTTTCGAGCTCCCGCTTCTGCTGGGCCGATTCATCGGCCAGCTTCATGGCCTGATTCTTGTACATGATGTAGCTCAGGCCGAGCGCGAGGCAAAAGCCGATAATGACCACACACTTGAGCACCATGGCCCAGTGGAGCGATTGACTGTGTTTGAATTGGTTCCGGCTCATATAAAAAATTAACGGCTCGCCACCTGGTCGATGTCCCGGCGAGTCACCGGCATCTCACTGATGGAAATTAAACCACTGGACGAGATGCGGCTTTGCAAATGCCGAGGCGCATTCAGCCAATCAATATTACTCTTGAGCTGATCGTTGCTACGGACGATCTTGGCCAGTTCTTTGCGCCCTTGCGCGGCTTCCTCGGCCAATCGCATCTGTTGGTTTTTGGCCACCAGAAAACTCAGGGCGACCAGAAGCAACACCGCCGCGATGACGATGTACTTCAACACCATGGTCCATTGCAGTGAACGCGTGTCGCGGAATTGGTTGCGGCTCATAGCGTATCTCCGGGCAGGCGGTTCCAGCTTCCATTCAGAAGGGAGGTTTTCTTTGCAGTGAAAACAATACCGCCGTAAAGAATACGGTTCAGCACATCGGCCTGACCGGTGATGCGGGCGATTTCCTGTGAAGTCAGCGGCACCGTTTCCACCGACGCGATCACGCAACGCTTCTTCGCAGCGAGAAGCCCGTCCTGCGCATGCGCCACGTCAGCGGCGATTTGCGCTTCCATCCGATAGAGGCAAAAGCTAAAGGCAATGGAAAAGCACAAACCCGCCATCGCGACAGCTTGCACCAGTCGAATCCAGAGCTCTGGCTTGCCGTGTTGTACTTTAGTTCGCATAGGGCACCTCATTGCGCCACGCCACCCGCAACCGGGCACTGCGCGCACGCGGGTTCTCCGCCATTTCCTCGTTCGTGGGCAGGTAACGCCGCACGTCAGAAAAATAGTGTTTCGGATTGCGAAAACTCTGGGGATGTTCGGGCGTGTCGAGCCATTCGTTGGCATGCTGGCGCATGAACGACTTCACCTGCCGGTCTTCCCCGGAATGAAAGCTGATGACTGCGAGGACTCCTTGTGGTTTCAAAATTTTCAACGCCTGCGGCAGCACCGCTAGTAGCGCCTCCCGTTCATGGTTGACGGCGATACGTAGAGCCTGGAATACCTTCGTTGCTGGATGTACGCCTCCAATTCGCGGACGCCCCACCGCACCGGCCACCACTTCCGCAAAATCAAGCGTGGAGACAAAAGGGCGGCGTTCGCGACGGGCCACAAGGGCGCGGGCGATCCTGCGACTCTGTCTTTCATCTCCATATTCATAAATCATATTGGCCAAATCTGTCTCCGGCAGCTCGTTCACCAGCTGCGCCGCCGTCACTCCCTCCCGCCGGTCCATCCGCATGTCCAGCGGCCCCTCCAACCGAAAGCTGAATCCTCGCTCCGCCACATCCAGCTGCGGCGAGGACACTCCCAAATCCAACAGCACCCCATCCACTCCCCCACCCCATCCGGCATCCCGGGCGCTGATCTCCATCTCCGCAAAATTCCGCCGCATCCAACTGAAACGCTCCGGCCAGCGCTGGCGCACCTCTTCGGCCACCTGCACCGCCGCTTCGTCCCGGTCAAGACCGAGCACTTCCGCGCCCGCTTCGAGCAGAGCGCTCGTATGTCCACCCCGGCCAAAAGTCCCATCGATCCAGCGTTGACCGGGCTTCGGCCCGACCGCCGCCAAAAACGACGCCAGTAATACCGGCTTGTGAAGAGACGCATTCGCCCCCTCACTCCTGTTCTCTGCTGGTCCGGCACTCAAGCCGACTTCAACCGCAACACGGGAACGATCTGCGGCCTCCGCAGTCCGATCAATTCATAGGCGTTGCGACGTGCCAAACGCACCGTGGATGATCCGGCTGCCTGTCCCTGCTCGTCCTTGACCGAGCAAAAACCGTATAAGAGTTGTCTCCGAGCCATAGCTTTGAACTTCATGCCTGTTTCCTCGCGTGTTGACGGTTGACCAGCCGCGCCTTTCGGCGACTGCGGATGCCGACAGCTTAACGCAAGGTTCTGGCATCCTTAGCCCCCTGCGTTCGGCAGTCGCCGGCGCTCCTGCGCCAGTTCTGCCATGATTCTCTGCAATCGCTCGCGCACCCGGCGACGTCTCCGCGCCAGGTCCGAAGCGAAATGGCTTGTGTGGAGCGACGCCTCCAGCGGCGTAATCAAGCGTTGAGGATATGAATCGATCATCATAATCCCAACGCCGCGGCGGCGTCCTCGAAATTGGTTGCAATCGGGGCCTGCTTCTCACGGACAGCCAGATCCCAGATCTCAAAATGATCGCCGCAGCCGACGAGGACTACGTCCTTCTTCAGCCCGGCACCCTGCCGCATCTTTTCTTTCACCATGATGCGGCCTTGTTCATCAAATTCCGCCGGCTGCGCGATGGACGCGAGCGCTTCGAATTGGCGGCGCTGCAGATCCCCGCGCTTGAGGCCCGCCATCTCGGCAAACCGTTCGCCCATCCACGACTCAGGATAGACCAGAATGCAGCCGGGCTGGCTCGAGGGAAAAATATGGAGGCTCTTCTCGTGATTCTCACGACGCCACGCCGAGGGCACGGTCACGCGGCCCTTGGCATCAAAAGTATGCTCAAAGGTGCTGGTGTAGCTGCCTCGCGTGATTGGTTGCATATTGTCCCACTACCTCGTTTTTTCCACCATTTCTCCCCACTTTTAAACACTTTCCCCCTTTCCGGTCAAGGGTTTTCTCTGTAAGTGCCTGACTTCCTTTACCCCCGACACCGCCAAAATGACCCACCCGGTTTCAGAGGGAAAATCTGTTTTTGGAGCCACTTTATTTAGGGACTTAAAAGTGAGGCTCGATTATTAGCCGCACTTTTTTGAAGAAATTTTTGACTTATATTTCTTCTATTCATTGGCACTCGGTGCACACTTCGACTATTGGTGTTGTCATGTCCCTCCCTCTCGAAGATTCTTTTGTGGATGTTTTGGGCAAAGCGCAGCGCGGGTTAAAGTTCACCGATGAACAGCTCGCCGCCGCCGCGATCCTTCCTCTTGCCGATCTTTACGCCGCGCAACAGGGTGAAGTGAAAGAATCCGTCCTGCGGGCAATCGCCATTCCACTTCAGCTCAACGCGGATGCTTTCGTCGCGCTCGCGCAAAAGAAGTCCACACCCGCCGCCGTGCCTTTTGTCGAGGGACTACGCCAATACAACACGCCCTACGGCGATATGACGGTGAATTCCTATCTGGTTTGGGATCCCGTGGAGAAAATTGGCGCGGCATTTGATACGGGAGCCGATTGTTCAGCGACGCTGAAGGACATCGAATCGCTCGGACTGCAGATTCCGTTCATCCTCCTCACGCATACGCATGTGGACCACATCGCCGATTTGACCAAACTCAAGAACGGGACCGGCGCGCGCGTGGCCGTGGCGCGCGAAGAAGCAGTCGGCAACGTGGAATCCTTCGCCGAAGGGCACATCTACAGTCTCGGCAGACTCGTCATCGAGACACGCCTCACCTCGGGACATTCACGCGGCGGGACCACATACATCATCAAAGGTCTTAGCCAGCCCATCGCCATCGTGGGCGATGCGATCTTTGCCCGCTCCATGGGCGGTGCCAATAACGCTTATGACGAGGCCATTCAAAACAATCTCAAAAAAATCTATTCCCTCCCCGGGAATACCATTCTCTGCCCCGGCCACGGTCCCATGACCACTGTCGACGACGAAAAAAAATATAATCCGTTCTACGTGATCTGACACCCTGCCATGAATCGATCCCACACCACACTGGATAGGCCCGCTCTTTTCTTTGTTCGCGTGCTGGCGGCGGGACTCGCCGTGGCGGCGTACAATTTCGCGATACTCTATGCCTCATAAAAGCGAAACCGGGGTTGTTCCGTTTCGCTATGCTCGGGATTCAGTGTGTCTGGCGAGTATCGCTCTCTATGCCGGTAACCGTCTCCTGCTCAAGCCACACCTCCCGCATCATGAATGGTTTTTCCGCGGCCACTTCAACGATTTACTTCTCGTTCCAGCCGTGCTTCCTCTTTTTCTTGCCACGTATCACTGGCTTGGATTACGTCCTCACCATCGACCTCCCAGCGCGCGGGAAATTCTCGCCCATGTCCTCATGTGGTCGCTGTTCTTCGAAGTGCTCGGACCGCATTGGCTCCATCGCAGCACCAGCGATGCCTGGGATCTATTGGCATATGCCTTGGGTGGCGCAATCGCGTGGATGCTCTGGAATCGTCCATCATTTTTGCGCCGGACAAAATCTCAGGGCGTGGGCGTTTGACTGGATGCCTTTATCCGCCACATGATGAATTCATGTCACAGAGCCTCTCGTTTCGACACGCTTCTCCTTTATTTTAAGCAGTTAAATTCATTCATTTTTTGCTCCTTTGTTTGCTCTTTTTTCCTTTATACTCAAGGAGCGCACCCGAATCGTTTTCTCTCCCGCATTATCCACCTCATTCCATATGGCGCACCCTTTTCCTCCCACACTGGCTGATGTCGGCCGTCTCGCCGGCGTCACGGCGGCGACGGTTTCGATGGCATTGCACAACGATCCGCGTATTTCTGCGAAAACCAAAGAACGGGTTCAAACCGCGGCGGAAAAACTTCACTACCGTCCAGACCCCATGCTTTCGGCGCTGTCCTCCCGTCGCAAGCCCGAAAGCAAACGCCGGGTGCTGGCCAATATTGCGGCCATTGTGGATGATCGTTGGATGAAGGTGTCGAAGGATTGGGTAGAGGATCTTCTGCAATTCATGAAAGTGACCGGGCAGCATCTGGGCTATGATCTGGATGTGCTCTACGTGGAGCGGGATCTGGCCTCCACTGCCCAACCGGACCGACTCCTGCGAGGCCGAGGCATTCGCGGCATGGTCATCTTTCCGTTATACGACGGCGAGCTTCATGTCGAACTGGACTGGGACAAGTACTCCGTGATCGCGCTCGGCATTCACGCGATCGAACATAATTTCAACCGCGTCGGCAGCAACGCCTTCATGGCGATGAATATCACCTGCCAGCATCTCTATGAACTCGGCTACCGCAAGGTGGGGCTGGCCCATGTCCTCGATCAGGAAAAGCGCACGCGTTACGAATGGATTGGCTCCCTGGCAAAGGAATCGTACCGCCGACCCACGCGGTTCAAAATCGTGAAGCCCTACTTGCCGGACGATTTCACCGAATCAAAATTCATCGACTGGGTGCGCAAGGAAAAACCCGAATGCGTCATTACCAGTGATGAACGCGCCGTCTCGTTTCTACGCCATGCGGGCTATCGCGTTCCGGAAGAAATTGGCTTGTCGCTTTTGACTCCTTCTTATGAGACGCCCGAGATGACCGCCGGAGTCGGACAACACCATAGTCAGATCGATGCCACCGCCATCGAACAACTGCACGGCATGTTGATGCGCGGCGAGTGCGGCATTCCGAAGATGGCGAAAGAGACGCTCATCCATCCACTCTGGATTAATGGCCCCACCGTTCGACAAGTACGCTAATCGCGGTACGCGGTTCGAAGCACTATTGCCGAAACCAGCGGGGATCGGTCCGGGGAACTTCATCCGTAATATTTTCCACGTGACCGTCGACAAAGAGAAAATTCGCCGACTTCTGCGGATGCCGACGCGAGACATCACCATTGGAGGCGGGAGAAAATAACTCGGAGTTCACCGCCATCTCCACCACGAGGAAGGTGCTGGGTCCCGGCACATTGAGTGCACGAAAATTCCACGTCGGGAAACTGTAGGAGGGATCCATGCTCGCGTTCAATCCATAGGCCACCTCGCGACCGGGCGGACGAAATTCCGGGCAAAGGAATATACCCGCCGCACGCGGCAGCGGCGCAAAGCCCATCGAGTTGGCGGACATGGAGGTGTAGGGAAGCAAGCGCCACATCCACGGAGTCGACTCACCATTTTTTCCCATCGCGCTGGGATAAATTTGCTCATGCTCGTTGAGATAGCCGTTCATCGCGACGCCAATCTGGCGCAGATTGGATTGGCATTTGGCCGAGTTCGCGCGAGCCAATGCCGAGCGCATGGCAGGAAGGCCCAAGGCCGCGAGCACGGCAAGAATGCAGATGACCACCAGAAGTTCAACGAGCGTGAAAGCGGAACGGGTTTTCATGGCGTGAGGGAATCCATCCAGATTCATCCTTTCACGTTTTATTATGATTTTACGAGCAACGCCGCACAAGCGATGCGCCGTTAAACCTATTAAACAACCTGATTACAAATCAGCTCGGGCGATCGGTGCGGCCGTACCACTTCTTTATGGTCTCAGCGGCAGGCTTGCCCCAGACAGTGAATCCTTTGTCACCGCGCGGATCGTCCCGCAAAAAGGGACGGTCATTCTGTTCATCCCATTTCCACCAATACATGCCCATCCACCACGGCTCCTCCCAGAAGGCGCGCAACACACTCTCCATGTAGCGCGCCTGCACGGCGCCATCGTAACCGCCGGGATGATCCCAGCGATAGGGAATGCGCACAGCTTCCGCCGTAGAGCAACAACCACATTCGGCAAAATAAAAAGGCTTTCCCAACAAACGCGCCACCTCCGCAAAATAGCGGCGCGGACCTTCCAACCATTTCTGCATCTCGGGCGAATCGGCCGCGGCGTCCACAGCGGGCGCTTTGCCTTCCATATGATAAAGCTCGGGACCATGTCCCATACTGGGCCGATCAGCTGGCGGGGCCGCGAGCGGACCGTAGAAGCTGGTGCCGACGGAATCGAGATCCTTGAACCAGTGATCGGGCCGGGCGCGCAGTTCGCGCAGGAAATCGACGTAAATCGTGTGACCAGTGGTGAGGTGACCGGAGAATACGCTACGCGCTGCGGCCACGACCCGTTTCCAGTGCGCGTCCTGCTCGGTCGTCATATCGAGTTCGCTGTCGAGACCATACGCCTCGCAGCCGCCGCGTTCCGCGAGTCGCGCATAGTGCAGGGTCCGTTCCAACATGCTGTCGAACCACTGTGTCCAGTGATTCCTCTTCAATCCGGGAATGACTTCTCCCTCGTGCGGAAAGTGGACATGGCAGCGGGTAGAGCCATCCCACCCCTGCAACATGGGGCGCAGTTGCACCTTCATTCCCTTGCTGTGAATGTAGTCGATGATGTCGCGCAGCTCGTCGTCTGCGGGCGTGTTCGTGAAATCGCGATACTGCCGCGTGCTGGCAAAGTTGTCCTGCATGACAGTTGCAATCACGCAGACCCAGTTGATATTCAGCGTCGCCATGCGATCCACTTCAATCCGCGCCTGCTTGGAACCGTAGTAGCCGTTGCGCGCGTAAAAGCCAAAAGTCATGCCGCGATGAATGGGAACCACTGAAGATTTCACTGCAACGGCGGGCTTTGTCGTGACAGCGCTGCTGGGAGTGACAAGTGTGCTCATGTACGTGGTATATAAAACATTTCCATCGGTCCGCAAGCGGCGGTTGGTTTTAGCTATGAACCGATCTTTTTTATTTCGCTGAAGAAGGCATCAACTCGATATCATCCAGTTCGATGGTTCCTTCCCCCTCCTGAATACCGACCACGACCGTACCGCGACCTCCCGCCTGGGCGAGATTGCGCTTGAGTTCCAGTCGCTGCCAGTCGCCAGTACCAGTAACTGACACCGCATCGCCCGGCCCGGGCCACGGCAAGCCGGGGACGTGCAAGTAGAACTTCACTTTGGCCGTCTTGTCTTTCTCCACGCGCACCCAAGCCGAAAGTGTCAGCTCACCAGCCGTATCGATGACCAAAGATTGCCCCACCCAGACACCTTTGCCACCAGCAGGGCTCTTCAGGCGAAATGTCCATTCTCCACTGTGACCGCCCTTGGTATACCCAAAATTTTTGCGGTCGGCACTTTCAGGACTCAGCGACCAGAATGCAGGGCGTGCCGCGGCTTCATCCATGATGAAATCTCCATCGCGAATTTCGAAACCGGGATTGGCCAGCAAGTTACCGACTTCACGCTCCGCCTTGGCAACCTTGAGCGCCACAGGACTGACGATATAGACGAGACCGGAGAATTCGATCGGCTTGGCCACATCCAGCTTTCCTTGATACACCAATTCGCCATAGAGATCGGTGACAGAGACAACCGCGTCCGCCGGTTCCAACGTCAACTTCACCTTGCCGCTATTTGCCGCGATCACGGAAAGCGTGCCGCCATCGGAGCGCTTCAACACCCAACCAATCCCCGCTCCGCCGAGACCTTCCATCGGCCCCACATAGGCATCGCACACGCGCAGTTGCCGGGCGATCTCCGCCGTGACGGCATAGTACGGCGTCGGCTTGAGTGAGCCATAGTTGCGGTCGTTGTCGGATTCATGGAAAAAGTATTTCGTGAATCCCTTGTCGAGACACCAGAACGCCATTTGCACGGCCTGATTCTCATCAAGATAACCGCCCATGTACTGCCGCTCCGTCTGCCACAGCGGCACCTCAGGCTTGGCCGCACGGGCCGCTGCCACCGCATTCTGAATGCTGTCGCGTCCCGCGTAACCATGCACCGCGAGGATGTCCATCGACTTCGCCGCGCCGAGCTTCATCAGATCCGCTGGCATATTCACATCGGTCACTCCCTGCGTAAGGCTGAACCCCGATGTCATCACCTGGCACGTAGGATCAATTTCCTTGATGATGCGATAGGCCGACTCGAGCAGCTTGTGGTAGTCCTCAGTCGACCCACTGAACGAGGCGAAGAGAAAGGGCGGATGAAAATCGACCTCATTATAAATCTCCCAGTATTTCACGCGGTCGTGATAGCGCGTCACCACGGCACGCACATAATCCTCCCAATCCTTCACGCTCTTGGGTTGGAATCGCTCGGGACGCTTCAAGTACGCCTTTGCCGCCTTGCCTTTCACGCGGTTCACTTCTTCCTCGGAAACCGTGCTGGCCCATGTCGCAGGATAGCCCAGCAAACCAAGCACCTGCACACCCGCCTTTTGAGCGGCCGCGACGGAATGATCCGCTTCGTCCCACTGAAATTGGCCTTTCGCCGGTTCCACATTGCACCAAAGGAAGCTGCGCTCGCTGGCCCACGCGCGATGCCACACGATGCCCAATTGAGAGTAGAAATCCGGCTTTTCAAAATGGTGATGATGCCCGAGATACTCCGCAAGTTTTCCGGGTTTCGCGCTATCGAGCAGTTGGACAACAAAGGACCAATCGTATACCACCTCGCGACCGGAAGGCGATTTCACCGTCAATTTCGCATTGTAATAGCCGGGGTCCTTGATGACCGGCAGTTGAATCTCTGTCAGCTCATAGCTGGCTCCCGCTTTGACCGGCACTTGATACGATTGGCTGGCCGCGTCTTTGCCCGCTCGGTTCGATACTGCCACCTTGATGTCCATCGTCGCATCGCTGCCACTGAAGTTCACGACCCGCAACGGCACGCGTATGCCTTTGTCTACCGGAGTAATCAAAGGCGCGGCAACACGATCCGGAAAGGCCCACGCGCCAAATGTTTTTTCCTGCCACGCCGTGCGTCCCGGTTGCAGCGTTCCGCTGGCCCCGTCCTCAAAGAGCGTGGTGTGGTCATCCGCTTTCAATTCCTCTTTCGCCAGCATTTGCGCTCCGGGTCGCGCGATGTCCGAGACGCGCAGTCTCTCCACGGCAAACGCGCCGTAGCTACCTGCGCGAAATTCCTGCGGCAACAAGGCCAGTGGTCCCTTGAAGGACTTGCGGTCCATCAATTTTCCATCCATCCAAAAACTGTGTTGTCCATCGCCCCACGTAAACACAACACGATAGGTTCGGCCTACCTCCAGCTTCGGCGTCTCGGGCGTGATATAACTTGCACCCGATGGACCCTTGGCGAGAACGAGAAAATCCCGCGTATCGCCCGGCGGACAAAATACCATGGCGAGAATGGAAGTGCCCCCACTGGTGGAATTCCCCGTAAGTCGAAAAGCGAAAAACCAGTCGCTCCCCATTTCTTCACGCGACCGGAGGAACTTCATGTCCATCTCCACCGAACCGGCTTCCTGATTGATAATCCCAGGAGCCCAATAGCGCACCTCATCCTTCTCCCCCGCTGTCAGGGCCATGGGCAAAATGCCCAGAAGCGAAACCATCGCACAACAAAGCGTTTTGAATTTCATAGAGAAGATCCTGACCATCTGTAAGTCATCACCCGCGCCGTTCGGGCGACTTCTTTATTGTGGAGGCAAACGATAGAAAAACTTGATCGTCAGCGGTGTACCGGCTTCGACAAAAAGACTCTGGCCGATCCGGGAATTATGCCACGAACGCATAAAATACTCGCCCTCTTTGGCCCCGTCCCGCAGAACCTGCGCGCGATTGGCGTCCGTGATGGGTGGATTACTCTTTGGCACATCCACCACATACCAATATGCCGGTCGACCTTCGTTATCCTTCTTCTCAAAATTGCCGTTTTTGATGACTGCGGAATCACCCTGCACATCGTCGAAATCCATCTGGATGCAGCGGACTTTTTTCGTGGCAGCTTCCTCAACAATGTAAGGTCCCATCAAGCTGAAGGAAATCGTACCGCTCTTTGCCGGCTTGATCGTAATGGATGCTTCCTGCCATTCTCGTGCGGCAGGAAAATTTCCAACTATATTTTTCTTCTGCTGATCTGCCGACATCCAATCGGCATACGTGGCCTTACCCTCTCCGGAAACGCTTACCAATTCCAGATCGACCTGATCCTTGCCGCCGCCACTGATATCGATGCGGGCCAATGTTTCCGGAGGCGCCGCCTCCAGCGAAACAGCCGAGAGAAGGAGAGACAATACAGGAATCAGGGAGCGGTGATTGAGGATCATAAATTAAGCTCTGTTATGGAGTGAACCAATCTGCCCCGAGGGCACCGAGGATAGGTTTACATAGTCATGGTAACGTCACTGGAATCGGTCTCAAGGCGGGAACCATTTAATCTATCAAATAGCTCCCGCCTCATCCGATTACTCCGCCAATTCAAAGTAAGGTGTAGGCCCGTGCTTCAGCTTGCTCGTATCGATCCGGATTGTAACCGTATCCTTGTCTGGTTGGAGCGGAATCTCTTCACGACGCTCGCCGTTGGCGTTCAAGGCCCAACACTTCAACCGAGACGGGTTCCGATGCTGCAGGCGAAATTCCACGCAGGCCACTCGTGCCAGAACGGGCTGGGCCCCCAATTGTAAAAGCTTGTGACGGTAGTGATCATCGAACACCATGCCGCTGTTCAACGCATCGGCGGCCACAATGAGCAGCAAACGGTTGCTTTCTTTAACTGGGTGCGCGTTCAGCGAGCCAATAAAGACGGTCGCTTCTGCCTGGCCCAGATTGTGCGCGGAAAGCGCACCCAGTTGCACGGAGGAATTTCCCTCCAGCAAATTCGCGCCTTCGCTCCGGGGCGTCACCACACGGATCTGTTTTGCTTCCTGATCGAGTGTAACTTGCTGCGTATCGCTTTCGTAGAAGCCCTTCTCCACATCGGTGCGGTTATCGGCGCTCAGCACGCCGAGGCTTTTCAATTTGGCCACCAGACTTTTCCCGCCTGTTCCGGGACCGCCCCCCTTCACCTCTTGCACGCCCTCACGCACGGTAATCGCCTCGCCGCCTTCCGGCACAACACGCCAATCGGCCCGATAATCGCCCCGCGGCGCAGCACCCGGCCAGTCTGCAATACGCACCCCGAGACCGGTGATCAATGACAATTGCGTCACCGAGTACGGCAATGAATCCTGCAAGGCAAAGGTCGTTGGCAAAGTTTTCGGATCAATAAAAACCTCCACGCGATGCGGCGAGGTCTGGACGTCACCTCGGCGGTAAAAGAATGCCGACATGTATTCCGCCGCCTTGAGCGCCGGATCATTATAGATGCAGAACGTCTTAATGGGTCGCACCGTCGAGAGCAGCACCGGATCGGAGAAATGCGCTTGCATCTGCCAGCCTTGCAGCGCCGCGTAGACCGGCACTGTTAATCCAGTCTGATGTCGGTAGCTGTTCCAAAAACAATAGCCCCATTCAGAACAGAGATAAGGCCGCCCCCACTGCCGCGTCCCCGCCAAAATCTGGTAGAAGCCGAGCCCTGTCGAGATGGCATTGCCGCCGCCCTCACTCGAACCGGGTTCGATATAACTCGTGGGATGATCGTGATAGGAGTGATTATCCACCAGAGACATCGCATCGCGTGACAGTGAAGTTTGCACCGATGTGCCGACATTGTAATCAAAGACCGGAACTTTCACGCCGATCTCGCGAATCGTCTGCGCCAGCCAATGATAGGTCTCACGCTCGATCTCCACGAAAAACTGCTGCAGATCGCGCGTATCCGGGCCACGTCCGTTCACCGGCGGCAGCGCCACCGTTTCCAGCGTCTGCCCCTTGGTCAACGCACACACAGTCTTGCCGTTTTCCCATGTCGTCCACGACGCCGCCATTTTTTCCGTCGTGCCGTAACGCTTCGCGAGCCACTTGCGGAATGGGGCCACCATCCCCGGATCAAAACTATTGGGAAGATTCATCAGGAAGTTAAGCCCCGCTTCATTACGGAGCTGCACTACAGCGACCTGCGGCTCATCCTTGAGGGCTAAACCGGTGTAGGGATTGACGTGCTCGAAGAATTTCTTCACTCCGGCCTTCCAGTGGGCGCGCGCCGCTTCGTCGTAGTAGAGACGACTCTTGAGCAGCTTGGCGTGGCTTTCCTTGCCCCAGGGATTGGCCATGGCGTAGTAGGCCGCCCACGAGGTGCTGGCATCGATGTAGAGATAAACCCCCTGCTTCTTCAACGCCGCGGAAAGTCGATCCCAGCGATCAAGCTGCTTTGGATTGAAGTCGAGATCCTTCGCGCTGTCCTTCATCAGAAAGAGATCCAGAAAGTGCGGGCGGCAGAGATTGTATCCGGCACGCGACGCCTGCTGGGCGAAACGCTCAATCTCATCCGGAGCCTGGATCGGATAACTTCCCATGACCGTGGAAAGACAAAAAAAGCGCACCGGCTGATCCGCCTTGTTTGCAAAAACCAGCTCACCCTTTTTATTGATTTCCGCAAACCCATCTCGACCCGCCTCGGCTGGTGAACCAAACAAAATACTCAGATCCAGAGCCGTGCCCGCCTTTACTTCGAGATCTGATTGGTTGATCGGCTTCCAATTTGCATCCGCGACCGATTTCCATGCTTCCCGTTTCGGCAGCGGTTGATCCTTGTCCGAAAGCGTGGCTGCCAGAACGATCCAGATCGGCCCCCGTTCCGTCTTGAGTGTTACCGCCACCGGCTTTCCCAAACCGGCCGGAATCGGAAAGCGGGAAATATAAACTCCCACCAACGACGACTTATTCTCCTCCCGATAACCCACGAACCCATTTTCAAAATCCGCCGCATTCCACCAATCCGCCACCTCCCGCTTGGTGGCCACCGGGAATTCCAACGTCTTGCCCGAGGCGAACCTCACCGATACAACGCCGACTTTCTGTGATTCCTTTGACGAGGCCCAGCAAGTGGTGTGGAGCAAATAAAGCGCCCCGCCATTGGCCGGAGCATCCGCCTCTACCGGGATTTCCACTTCGCTCAAATTCGTCACCCCATGCGCACTCGTGAAGACCAATATCTCGCGCCCTGCATTCTTGCTTCCATCGAGAATGGTGAAATGAAAATTCTCAAACGTCTTCGGGCCAGGCTTCATTCCACGCAACGAATTTTCCGCACCCTGATCACTCCAGCCGCCTTGACCGTCCCCGGCTATCTCATCCACAAAAGCACGGTTCGCCTCCTTGGAAAGATCGAGATAAATATCCGCGGCTTGAATCTGCAATCCGAACAAAAATCCGATAATGGCAATGGAGACAAACTGAACAGAAAACACACGCGATAGAGGATTGGTATAGCTCATAAAAACGACAAGAATGCGTTTAGGCTGAACTCAGCCAAAGTCGTCGTCAAGCCCTGGCTCCGTCCAGCCTCAGGTCAACGCCACATTGGCCGTCCGGCGCGACGCCTTCGCCGCCACTGGCTGCGATTCGAGCGCAATCACAAAATCTGCTTCGTGCTGTTTGCTCAACTGAATCTCACAGTGTTTCTTGAAGCCTGCATGCTCGACCGTGAGCTCGTAAGTGCCGTAGTAGCCACGGAAATCGAATACCTCATCCGAATGTCCTTCGAATGAACTGACCCACTCCTCGCGCACGAGTTGCCGCAATGCACAATATGCGGGCTTCTCGCTCAAATCCGCATTCAACAGGCCGCCGTACAACTCTCCCTCTTTGCCGTAAGCCGCCCCGTCAGCCATGTTCCACCAGTAAATGGCCTCCACCGAGGAATGACTAAACCAGAGACGATACAATTCACGCAACAACTCCGACTGGAACATCTGCCCCTCCACCAGATCCTTATAGCAGGGCAAAGTCACTTCCGAGATATGTATCGGCACGCCACAGCTCGCATGTTGATCGAGCACTTTAAAGAGCCGCTTGGGATCGAGGTAAGTATCGCGCGCGTCCGCCATCATCTGCACCCGCGTCGACAGTCCACCGTTCTCATAGAAAAACAGATGATACTGCAAACCGAGAAGATCGAGTCGCGCCTTGCGCAAGATCAGATTTTTCACCAACAAATCCAATCCCGTAGTCTCCTCAAAAAATTCACGCCACGAATAAGCCGTCGCCTCATTAAGCGTCAAATGCGCCGATGTCGGAAAATACTGCGCAGCCGCTTGGAACGCCTGATAGACGTAATCCGAGGGCAACATCTTCACCTCGGTGAACATGTATTTTTCCATCGGCTCATTCACCACATCCCAGTAGGGAATTAATTTACCATAGCGCTCGCCAATTACCTGCAGGCGCCTGCGAATCAACGGCGCTACATCCACCGGATTTTCTGGCAACCACTTGGGAAAAATCTGATGCCACACGAGACAATGCCCTTTCGGCGTCAAATGATGCCTCCGGCAAAAATCCAACACCACATCGGGCGGCGGACGGCGATAGACCTTCGGACTATTGCGTTCGAAACGATATTCCCCCGGCCGCGGTTCCAAATCGGCCCAGAAAAAGGGCACCACCGCACTGTTGAACACCCCAGCAAAGGCTTCCTCGAACCGGGCATTCTTTTCCCCCGAATCATACCCATCCAGCATGAAAGCATTGGCCCCGAAAAGAAACTCGTGCCGCTTCAACCGACCACTCACCTTCACACCCGAAAGAGGACGCCCCTCACCATCGACAAACCGCAAATGCCCCGTCCCCTTGCGATTCTTTTCAATGCCCTCGGCAATGCGCTCCTCCACTGCGAGATCGCGGCGATTAAAATGCTCCAAAAGAAAACGGGAAGAGACGGCTGTGGATGACATAAAAATGAGTGGAAATGAGGGTTTACCTTCCACCTTCTACACTGCCCGAACTCCACATTGAGACAACGGGAGAACCATTTAATCTATAAAATAAATAAACTCACACTTTGTCTTGAAGTAACCCAACCAACCGCATTCAATGCCCCCATGGCACGGCCTTTTTCGTCTCCCACCCTCGCCGACGTGGGGCGCTCCGTGGGAGTTTCCGCCGCCACGGCCTCCATGGCCTTGCGAGGCGACCCGCGTATTTCCGCCGCCACCCGGACGCGGGTACAACAAGCGGCAAAAAAACTCCACTACGTTCCCGACCCCATGCTCGCCGCCCTCGTGGCACGCCGCGACCGCGACCACAAGCGCCAGACCTTCGCCAATATTGCCGCGCTTCTCGACGACCGCTGGCTGCCGGATAAGAGCGGTTGGATCGATACCCTTTTTGGCGGCATGCGCGACAGCTGCAATCGCCTCGGCTACAACCTCGACATCATCAACATCCAGCGCGAACTCCATCCCAATCCCCACCCAGATCGATTCCTGACCGGGCGCGGCGTCCGCGGCCTCCTCATCCTGCCGCTGCACACCCAGCCGCTCCCCCTGAAACTCCAGTGGGACCGCTACGCCATCGTCTCCATCGGCACCCCCCTGGACCAAATCCCCTCTCACCGCACCGGCTCCGACACCTTTGCCGCCATGAGCCTCGTCTGCGCCAAACTCAAATCCTTTGGATACCGCCGCGTCGGCCTGGTCAATGCCATCTCCAACGAACGGCGCACCCGCTTCGAATGGCTCGGCTCGTTGTGCAAGGAATCCATCATCGACCCCACCTTCGTCACCGTCCCCCCCCACCTGCCAGAAGTGCTCACACCCGAAAATCTCGAAGCCTGGGTCATCGAACACAAACCCGAAGGCATCATCACCAACGACTTTCAGGTCTATGATTTCCTTACGAAAAAAGGCTGGAAAATTCCCCGCGACATCGGCATTGCCTCCCTCAGCCGTAACTACCCCGCAATGCAACACCTCTCCGGCATCTCCCAGCACCTCGACAGCACCGGTCAGGCCGCCGTCGAACAACTACACCACATGCTCCTGCGCGGCGAAACCGGTTTCCCCGCCATCCCACGAGAAATTATGACCACCCCCCACTGGCACCAAGGCAACAGCACACGCCGCCTCCGGCCCAAGAGTTAGGGCTTACTACTGTAAATCACCTTAAATGAGACCGTCGTCGTGGGAGCAGAATTACTTGAAGTAGGCATCGAAGTAGTCGCCATAGCTACAGACCGTTCCACCAATGACATGGTACGTTTCTCACCCAATACAGAAATTGGATAGGGCGACGCAGCGGACTGACTTATCACCTGACCAATTGCATAAACCCTAAAAACGCTACCGCGTGTCGTCAATTGATCAA
Source organism: Verrucomicrobium sp. (assembly GCA_017849585.1). Lineage (GTDB taxonomy): Bacteria > Verrucomicrobiota > Verrucomicrobiia > Methylacidiphilales > UBA1321 > UBA1321. The sequence continues at coordinate 129,941 of JAFIGT010000010.1, read as the reverse complement.
TTGATCCTCGCAAGCGGATTTCACTTTCTTCTGAGGCATCAGTGACTCCGCTTAGCTCAGTAATTTCGCCCCGACTTAATAGCGGATTCGCGCTAGTAAAAGTGAAACGATAGCCGCTTGTCACAGTGCGATTGCGGATCGCCGTAGCAAGTCCTCCCGTATTCACTGGAGATGTGTTTGTCGATATTACGGTCGTCAAAAGAATATCCGTATTTCCCCCCAAGAAAACAGCCTCCAGAGGTTTCGAACGTGTAATGGTATTATTCCCCGAATTCTTGAAAGCCGGAAAGATCGTGGCATTGAGATTCACCTGGCCACTCGAACGCGCCAGCCATGGCGAAGTCGTGGCCGTTACCGCCTGTTCGGAATAACTCAACTGCGCAGGCACCGTCGCTGATCGAGCGCTGGGACCTGAAAAACTCGTCCATCTCAGCTTCGGCGCGGAAAACATATCCATCAGCACCCAATCCGGCAATAGACTTTGGTCAGACGCACGCTTGGGCTGCATTCTTAAAGTCCGGTAAGGAATACTGGCAGTAAGTGCGCGGATTCCACTATTGATATAGCCCAACTCCGCCACACTCTCCACCACTCCATAAGTATTATTCGATAATGTTGTCGATGTACCCGCCATGGCAGGCAATCGCTCACTAAGATCCGTAGTCCTGTTAGTTGTATCTGTATCCTGTTGAGCCCCCGTCGCGAGAGGTGCGCTTCCAAGCGTCGTGGCATTTGTATTGGAGCTACCGAATGTTTTATCGAGATATTTCCAATCCGCTGCGGAACGATTGCACCAAGGATCGTCAGAAGCCAAAGATTTGGTCTGAGGATTACTAACGGTATACACAGATGGAGATTGCCCACAATAATCAACCCTACAAGAAATCGTAGCCGACAAACTATCGATAACACCGGAGGAAAATACACCCACACCAATGATCTGACCTATTGTACGTGTATTTAAATCCGTTTTGAAAAACACCTGTTTTGGTGACATCGTCACAGTGACGTAATCACCTGCGTTCATTACAAGCGAACTGGCCGTGGCATTAATATTGTCTATACAGTATTGTCCGGAAATATTCGTATTATTGGTATTTGATTCCAAGCCACCCTTTGTCAGTACGAAATATGGGTAAGGATAGCTCCCAATATAATGAGAAACCGTATAGTTATTTTTCAAAGATAGGCCATAAACATTGGAATATTTCGGCAAATGCAATTCGTAAGTCACCTTCAAAAGTCCAGCCTGTGTATCAGTCGGATCAGCAGTCAACTCCACCATCCGCTCGGTAATCTTCAAAGTACGAGTCACCCCAAGAATATCACCACTGCTACCATTGATCGAAAATAAACTGCCCGTTACAGATCCACGAATGGGATGCACCAATTGGCGAGTCGACTCCCGGCAACGAACATAATCAATAATATTGACCGCAATCTGAGCCACATCAGCCATTGCCCCGCCACTCGTATATTTCCCCGCGAAACTGGTGTTACTGTAAGGCCAGCCATCCCGACTCAGCATCGCAATAAGCTTATTGACGACAGTATTGACCTTAGTTGTATTCAATGAATCAAACCCACCGGGATCTGAATTGGGTGTATTGAGAATATCCAAGAAAGGAGCCCCCGCCGCCAGCCTCTCTTGCGTGGTCAAAACGATCCGCGGCTCGCCAAACATATTGAGATCTGGCGCCTGATTATTGATCGATAGCGTAAAGGCTTCGCTATCAAGCAAAGGTCCCATCGATATAGGTACCTGACGAAGATCATTGAGAGAATTAATCGCATGCACGGTATTTCGAAAAGTTATCAGATTGCTCAACGAACCACTCTGCGCCAGCGAACCAAAAATCATCATATTGATCTGCGAAGGACTGGCTAAAAGATTAGCGCTGGTACGCACCCCCACTGAGTTCACGTTGAGCCGGGCACTTTCATCATCCACCCAATAGGCGAAACGTCCGACGATTGGGTTGGTCACACTGTAGGGAGGTACATTACTACTTGGAGCAAGTTCCAAAGTTCCATCCTTGCGTACATAGATCCACGATACCCGTATCTTATCTGTCGCGGAGGTTGGCATCAAAAGTCCCGTGGTTCCCTGAAGGTTCGCCGTCAAATCATCACTGCCCGCATAACTGCCATCCCCACCAGAAAACAAATCGACTGCTGTCAAATTGCCGGGATTGAATCCTGCCGGAAACTTATAAGTCGTTATCCCATTTACCGTGGTACCCGTTAAGGTTGTCGTATAGATGCGGCCGGGCTGGGTTACCCAAAATAATCCTGCTACTGTCGTAGAAGGGGTTCCGGTTGCATACTTGAGCCGTCCAATGGCCATGTCAGTGCCTGCATCCGCAAAATACTTGGCCTTTGTCGCCTGCAAGTGTGCATCGGACGAAAAAACTTCCACCCGCATGCTGGTCAGAAAGCCCACGACGAGTACGGAGAGGAGGCTGATAAAAATCAGCGACATCACCAATGAAAATCCCTCATCCTTGTTTTCCTGCTGCTTCATCCTGATTATCTCTCCTCCATAGTGGAGGCTTAATAGTTATCTAACGCCACGTTAAAGTAGATGACGTCCGCCCCCGTCACAAAGAGGCGAGCATTGGGACTTGAAGAAGCCTTTAAAGCAGCCAAGCAATCATCTGCTGACACGTAACCAGAAACCGGAATATTGCCGCTCAACCTCTTGATCGTGGTCGAGTCCGCCACCAACATCGAGACCTGCACCATGGAAGGCAATCGATCTATGGGCGCACTCGGTACATTATTATGTCGGGAATCATAGGCGTGATCGGTCGTCATCTCAACGTTCGGACCGAGCACCGTATTCATGGGCCTACCATTATCCTTGTACGGCATTACCCAGAGCCCCACGACATTTTCCAGAAACAAGCCCTGATAATTATTAAGCTTGGTAGGAATGAACTTATCCAGCAAGCCCGTATCCACCCATAACCCAGGTTGACCATAGATTCGATAATTCGTCGTATCCGTAGGATTGACGAAGAGCCGCATAAGATCCGAATGGTATACCTGCTTGCCAGTGACATCTGTCTTTTCCTGCCGAAAAACGAAATAGCCCACCTCGGCGATATCTCCACTTGTGGTCGTCGTAGCAATCGGCGCCTGCCAGAAAACGGCATCGGGATTCATGTAGGGGGCAGTAATTGTCGAAGGATTGATAACCAAGTGGAGCGCACTGACAGGCGTAGTTCCAACCGCGTAAGTCTTCTGTTTTGCAATCGCGGCCTGCTTAAGCTCACGAGCCATGAACGACATTGCAGCTCGGGCGGTAACACGATTCTGATTCTGGCTGATGCCGGTAGTGAGGAGCTTACTCACCTGTGAAGACACCCCCGCGAGAATCAACATCAACATCGTGGCAACCGATGTGGCCACTAGCAACTCAACCAAACTGAATCCGAAGCGAAACCTAACGCACGACGGTTGCATGCATGACCTCTTTTGTTCGATTGGCATCCGCAGCTCCAATCGGAGAACTCACCGTCATAACTAATACCGTATAGCCGGAGAGACTGGAAACCGCCGTTACTGAGCGACTACGAACTTCGCATAAATAATATGAGCTGCTATTTTGAGAAGATTGCATCCGACCTGAATAATCAAAATAAATGTTCGTTGGTGTACTAGACAATGCTGTGAGGCCTACGCTCGTAAAATTCGTATTGTTGCGAATCACCGCCACCGCTTGAGAAGATATCGCCGCTAAATTAGTCGCCTTTGTCGATTTCTTCGCCGCCGTAAAACCAACGCTTAAAAGTCCTAGCATACCCACCAGAGCAAAGGAAATTACCCCTAACGCCATAACGACTTCAACTAAGCTAAATGCCCTTGCGGCAGCCAGTGGGGAAGATTTCAATTTCCCTCCTCACCGGGACGAAATACCTTGGTACTACCCGTATAAGGATTAAAGACAATCTCGTAGAAATTATCACCGTTCGTATCTGCAACTCCGTTTTTATCCGGAACAAGCTTCAAACGCTTGATATTCCCCCCCGTCTCCATGGATCCCTCGGGAGTAAAAACCTGAAAGGCGAGAAGATTGGCATCGGAAGGATTACTCGAATAAGACTTGGAGAGGTGCTTGGCCGACAACGTTCCCGTGCTCAATGTCGGCGAATACAAAAACTGGGTAACGTCGGTCGTAGCATTGCTATTATCGATCGTTACGGAAGCTGGAAGCGATTGCCATCGGGTAACCATCTGCCACTGTGACGACGTCGCAGTTGGCACGTATTGCATCAAGCAAAAGGTTTTGAGTGCCACTTTGGTTTCGGTCAGGTTCTTCCCACTATCCGCAGCGGTCGCTTTCGAAATAACAACTAAGGCAGTACTTGCGTTCCGGGTGGTGGCGAGCTGGCGGGCTTGATTGGCCATGTCTACTAGCTGGTTGCCCGCGGCAGTGAGGTTACCGCCCTTGTTGAAGCCCTGCATGTTCACCATGGTGACGGTGACGAGAAGTGACATCACTCCAATCACGACGAGAAGTTCAACTAGAGAGAAGCCCGCATTGGCCTGCGAACGTAGCGTAAGACCCATTTGATGACATTTACGCTTCATAATACGTACTTAGTATTTACTTAATAAGTACGACATAAGGGAGGAAAGGCAAGCTTTTTGTCTCCAAAATGTCGAAAAACATAAGCCTGACTTATTCGGATCACTAATATTTCTGCCTTTGGGCGTACGATTAATCTATTTCTTATTTTAGTCGAGGGTGCACGACAATGCATCAATCAGTTTGCTCCCGGCTGAAATAAGATTGATCATAGATCCAAAATCTAGATCGACCGCATTTCAATGATCTTAAATGAGATTAACGATGGCTCGTCGCGGCAACAATTGCCGAGCCATTGAAGCTATTAAATAAAGGCGCGGCGCCGAAGGGCCTTCGCGCGGTGGGACTGCGGTGTTGGATTGGAGGGGCCGGAGCACTCCAATCCAACCGCACGTTGCGGTTCTCTTGACAATTACACGGGTGAAAGCAGCCAGAGGGCTACGTCATTGGCAGGTAGTTCGACCCGCCCATCCGGCCGCGGACCGGCTCCGACCAATATTTTGGTCAGGCGATAGCCGGGGGCGATCGTGATGGTGTCCTCCAGCTTTTCGGGCAAGTAGTTGATGAGCATGACAACGAGATTGCCTTCGGTCGTCTGGTGTTCGGTCACGCCGAGCCACGGCGATGTCTTGCGAATCTGCCGGGTGGACAGGGCGGTGGCGGCGACGGTCTGGTAAATTTCCCAGAAGGGCTGCATTTTGCCGGGGGTGAAGGCTTCGGCTTCCAAGGCAAGCGAGGCTTCGAGCGGAATCGCCATGGTATAGACCGTGCCTTTGCCGTAGTGGGAGCGGCAAAAGACGGGAGACCCGTCCGCTTCGGCGGCCAGTACCTCACCTTTTTCCACGCTCAATCGAATCCGCAAGGTCGAGGCAAGGCGCAGGGCCGGATTCTTATCGCGGTCATTCCATTGGAATTCGCAAGCTCCGGCACGGCGGGAACTCGTTTGAATGGTCAAGCCAGAGTTATGCGTGAAATCACCCAAGCTGCCATGTTCATCAATCGAGAGGTAAAGCGTGGCCCCCTTCGCCACCTTCTCCCAGAGAGTCTTCTCCAACCGGCGCGGGATGGCGCGGTGGTCCCGGACACTCGGCAGAAAATAGAGATCCGCTTCGGGCAATTCGCGGTCGGCGTAGTGGAAGCGCAGATCAAAGCCAGCTTGGCGGGCAAGGATAAAGGCGGAGTAGGCCACGCCCCATTGATCCTGGCCATGGGTGAGCAGACAGACCGCTTCGACGCGGCGCGGAGCCAGCGTTTGCAATGGCAACTGGGCCACGGTATTGGCAAAGGCTTGAAACTCTTTGGCGACCGGCTTGGGTGTGCGATCGGCGCGGAACAGTCCGAGCTCACGTTCGACGCTGATCCAATCATACGGCGCGTTTTCGAGTTCCGTTTGGTCAAAGGCGCACCACCAGACAGCGGCGCGGCAATCATGCGCCCAGATGTCGTAGAGCCGCACGCGGGCCATGTCGGCCGCAATTTTTTCGCTACAAACGGACGGTCCGAGATTGCCAAATTCCTCAACAAAGGCGGGCTTGCCGGAGAGATCCGTATAGAGCCGGGTCTCAGCAATCGCATGCAGCAAGGGTCGCATCGTGTTGATCGGATCGCGATCGCAATGCGGCGTGAAGGGCGGGTAAGGATGCGTGGTGAGCAGGTCGGTCAGTTCCCCTTGATCACGAATGGACCACGGCTTGGTCGCATCGGCTGGCAGCGAGTGCATGCCCGAGACGATCGGCCGCGACGGATCTTCGACGCGAATCGCGCTGGCGATGGTATTCGTCCAGACCCAGGCTTCTTCGCGCGTGGCAGCGCCCATGCAGTTACATTCATTGCCGAGATCCCAGGCATAAATCGCCGGATGATCCTTAAAGCGGCGCACAATGGCGCGAACCATACGCACCTGCCACAGGATCGACTCCGGAGACGTGATCGGATTGAACGCCTGAAGAGCAGTAGGAACGAAAAGACGTCCGCTCATCCAGCCGGTGACGAGGCCCACGACCAAGCCCAGTTTATATTTCTGCGCCAGATCGGCCATCACGCCAAAGCGCTCCAACATTTCCTCCGAGACACCATCCTGAATGAATTGTTCATCCGGCAGCGGCTGCTCGTCGTGACGCATTTCCACGAAATGACTGTGGGCTGTCAGCATCCGGTTGAGCGGTTGGAAATCGGGCCAAAGCGGAAACACCCGCAGCACTTCGAGTTTGTGCTCGTGAAGCTGGGCGAAATCTTGCTCTACCACATCGGCGCGCCAATGGCGCCACATCAACATTCCGGCATGCGATGCCCAGTAATTAGCTCCAATGCGAACTTGGCCCGAAGGCAGAAACGATTTCATAAAAAGAAAAGAGTTGGATTCAATGGGGAAAACGACCAATATAGTTGCGCAACATATTCCAGCCTTTTTCTTTTCCTGTCAACGCTACACTCGTTCCGCTCCCGATTTTCATTTGACGGGTTCGTTGGTGTGGGTCTATGTTTGCGCTGTAATTATTTGTAACGACAGTCCTTTTCATCATGGCCAGACGCCGCCGCGAAATCAGCATTTACCGTATCGCCGAGGAAGCCGGAGTTTCGGCAGCCACGGTATCGCGCGTCATCAATCGCCGCGTCGGTGTCAGCGAAGCAACGCGCGCGCGCATCGATGAATTATTGCGCCGGTATCACTTCCTGCCCGACTACCCACTGCAACGTGCGCCCAAGATCGCCTTTACGGTTCCCAGCAATAACGGCCTGAATGATTACATACGCAAGGCGCTCAACGGCGTCTTTCAATACGTGGCCGATCGTGGCATCGATGTCAGCATCATTCATTACCGCGAAAAATCGAAGACCTCGCTCCTGCAACAAATTCGCGACCAGCAATGTTCCGGCGTGATCATGATTATCCCCGATCACTTCCGGGAGGAATTTCAGTCGTTGAACGACTCCGGACTCCCGGTGATCTTGCTCGATTCGCAAAGCGACCTGCCCAAGCTCGGCTACATCGACAACGATTCCTATTCCGGCTCCTGTGCCGCCGCGCGGTATCTGATCGAACTCGGCCACCGCCGTATCGGCTACATCTGCCACGCCCACGTCAGCAATCTGGACCATCGTGAACGTCTGCGCGGGTACAAGGACACGCTCCTTGCCGCCGGCATCACACCACTGGAACACTGGATCGCGCGTACACCGCCAATCAAACCTAGTGAACATGTCCGCGGCATGGCCGGATTGCGCACCATGGAATTACTGCTGAAACAGGCACCGGAAATCACGGCCGTGATGGCCCTCGACGATGACATGGCCCTGGGAGCACTCACCGCCATTCACCAGAGCGGACGCAAAATTCCGGAGGAAATCTCCCTCATCGGATTCGATAACTATCCCGAAACACTCGTCTGGTTCCCCGCCCTCACGACGGTAAACCATCCCATCGAACAAGGCGGTTACCGTGCGGCCGAAGCGATTGCGCAGGCGTGGGCGAATCCCGGACAGTGGACTCCGCCCCACGAAATTCTCCCGACGCATCTCATCGTCCGCGCCTCCACCGGCCCCGCTCCGCGTTGATGTCTTTCTGTAGGACGCGATTGTATCGCGCCCTACAGAAAACCCTCGCAGTCGATGGCTTCAGCAATTCTTAAAAGCCTCAAGCGGAAAGCGGAAGTCACGCCTTCAACGTCAGCTCGTGCCGTCCTGGCTTCAATTCCTGTGCGGAACCGTAGCCAGCGGGAGGCAGCAGCGTGGCGCTCGTTCCGGCGGGAACCGTCACTGCCACCTTCAAAGCCGACTCCGATTTTTCCCAACGAATGCTCACCAGTCCGTGCGCAGTTTCCAGCGACGCCTCCGCCCAGGTGATCGTGCCGCCGGGACGCGGACGGAAAATAATGTGCTGGTAGCCCGGTTGCGCAGGATCGAGCTCCAGACCGGCGACGGACCGATACATCCACGCGCCGACCGCTCCATAGGCATAGTGATTGTAGGAATTCATCCCCTTGTCCTGCGGTCCCTTTTCCGGAGTCCAACCATCCCACCGCTCCCAAATCGTCGTCGCGCCGTTCTTCACCGGGAACAACCACGAGGGGAAAGTTTCCTGTTCGAGTAATTTGTAGGCGGTATCGAGGTAGCCGTTTTCTTCCAGCACTTCGAGCAGGTACGGCGTGCCGACAAATCCGGTGGCGAGATGGAATCCCCGCTTCTCCACATCGCGAGCCAACTCCTGCGCGAGCAACTTCCGCTGTTCGGCATTGGCCACGAGACCAAAATGCAGCGCGAGCACAGCGGCGGTCTGCGTGCCGGAAGCAATCAATCCATCCGGGGTGAGATAACGGCGTTGAAACACCTCCGCGATTTCCGCGCGCCGCTGAGCGTACTTTGCCGCATCCGCCTTATGGCCCAGGACCGTGGCAATCTTCTCCATCAGGCCGGCATCATATGCATAGAAGGCCGTACCGATCAGATCCTTCGGCGTACCGCCGTCCACCTTGCCGCTGCCGTCGAGCGCGAGCCAATCCCCGTAGCCGCCCCACTTGTCCACTTCGTGGTGACAGCGGATGAGTCCCTTGCACTTCTCACGACCGAGGAAGTCGAAGTAACGCTGCATCGACTCGTAATGATCGGCGAGAATCTGTTTGTCGCCGTAGCAAAGGTAAATCGTCCACGGACAAATGATCGTCGCATCCGACCACGCCGGACCTCCATCATCCTCGCCTGTAAATTTATTTTCCGGAATTACCGACGGCACAGCTCCACTGGCGTACTGAGCATCGCGGATGTCGCGCACCCACTTGCGGAAAAATTCCTGCACGTTCATGTTGAACGCCGCCGTACGGACGAAGACTTGGGCATCGCCCGTCCAGCCCAGTCGCTCATCGCGCTGCGGACAATCGGTGGGCACTTCGAGGAAATTACTTTTCTGTCCCCACACGATGTTGTGCTGAAGCTGATTCAACAGATCGTTCGAGCAGCGGAACGTGCCGGTCGGTTTCGTGTCGGAATGCAGCACCACGCCGGTCACTTCGATTTTATGCGAATCGTTCAGCCCATGTACTTCGACGTAACGGAATCCGTGGAAGGTAAAGCGCGGTTCCCAGATTTCCTGCCCTTCTCCCTTACACACGTAGTAATCCGTCGCACGCGCGCCGCGCAAATTCTCAATGTAGGGATCGCCATTCGGCTCCAGGATTTCCGAGAAGCGCAAGCGCACCAACGTGCCGCGTGGAGCGGTGACAGCAATCCGCACCCGTCCCGCAAAGTTCTGGCCCATGTCAAAAATACGCCGGGCCTGATTCCAATCCAGTCTCAGGCTCATCGACTTCGCAGTGATCTCCCCGATCCGGCGCACGGGCGGTCCGAGGCGTTCCGCGATTTCCACGGCCGGATCCATCGCCTCCACCACCACCGGCAACCAGGAACGATCGTCATACCCCGCTTGCGACCAAGCACCCAATTCCAAACGCGCATCATAGGTTTCCCCCATGAGCATGTCGCTTTCACAAATCGGACCGGTCGTTGTCTTCCAACTCGCATCGGTCGATACGGTGACGGTGGAGCCATTGGCCAGAGTCACGACCAGCTCGGCTAAAAATTTGGGACGATCGCCGTAGACTTGGCGGTTGCGCCACGCGAGGAAACCGCAATACCAACCATCGCCGAGAATCGCACCAAACACATTCTCGCCTGCGTGCAGCAACGAGGTCACATCATGCGTGCGCGCCATGACCCGCTTGCTGTAATCGGTCCAACCGGGAGCGAGAATCTCGTCCCCCACGCGCTGCCCATTGAGTTCAACTTCGTAGAAACCCAGCGCCGTGACGGTCAATCGGGCGGACTTCACCGGCTGATCCAGCCGGAAGGGTTTGCGCACATAAGGAGCCGGAGTGCCCGTGCGCGGACTCCCAACCAGATGTGAGGAAATCCAGGAGGCAAGCGGAGAGAACAAGGAGGAATTCATGTCGTCATCGTATGACAACCCGGTTCAGGAATACCTTGAAAATGCCGCCAATTACTAGCAAGATCGCGCCATGCCTGGCAGGCCCTACACGATCACGCGCCGCAGTTTTCTCGACCACGGCAAGCGGCTCAACATCCATCGCGTCCAGCGACAGGAGCCGGTGGGGCAACATCGTCACGAGTTCTTCGAGATCGTGGTGGTCCTCTCCGGCACCGGCACGCATGTCACGGGAACATACCGACATCATTTGCAGGGCGGCGACATTTTCGTACTCAATCCCCGCCGCACCCATGGCTATGAGGATTGCCTCAGCCTGAACATCATCAATGTCCTCATCCGTGACGACGTGCTCACGCGCATTGGCCGTTCGCTCGGTGATCTACCCGGCTATCACGCGCTCTTCCACCTCGAATCCTCCCGCTGGCGACAGCGGGAATATACGAGCCGCCTGCACCTGAGTCCGGCAGAATTGGAGCGCGTGGAGGAGTGGGTTCATCGCATGGAGGAGGAAATGCGACGCGGCTCCCGCGCCGCCAATTTACTGCAGGAGGCCTGCCTCGCCTTCATCATCGACCTGCTCTGCCGCCACTACGAACGGCAGCACGCCCCCACACGGCGTCATCCCGTGCCGAGTACGCCGCACCGCCTCGGCCATCTCTTGAGCTGGATCGAAAAGAATCTCGACCGTCCGCTGAAAATCATCCATCTGGCCGAGCAAAGCGGCATGTCCTCGCGCACGTTTTACCGCGTGTTTCGCACTGCCCTGCAAGTCACCCCGCAAGCGTACCTCGCCCGGGCGCGCATGCAGCGTGCAACCGAAATGCTCACCGACGCGAGCCACCCGCTTTCCATCACTGAAATTGCCCTGGCGTGTGGTTACGGGGACAGCAATTACTTCACCCGGTGTTTCCACGCTGCCACGGGACAAAGCCCCTCCGCCTATCGACAGCAGCAGGCTGCGACTCGCAAGTAGATCATGAGTAGGCGCGTGAGGGCATTTACAGTCCACGCCAGAAAACGTTGGTGTAAACGCTCCAGCTGCCCGCGGGGATGCTCGATCCGGACCACCATTCGACATGACCGTCGAAGAAGAGAACATTGGCTCCGCTGCGATGCGGAATGAGGCCACTACTGCTCCCCCAGGTATTGAAACCTGCATCGGCATTGCAGGCCTCCAGCACCATGGCCGTCTGCCCCGGACGCATCATTCGCGCCAGTGGAATGCTCGCCGTACGCATATCCTGCCAGGTACCGCTACTATCCATGAGCATCATCGTGTTATTGAGCCCATACGACATCCGGGCATCGCTGAGGGCACCGACACTCGGTGCCTTGATGGCTCCGCGACTGGTCGAGGGGCAACGAAATGCGTTCTTCGACCACTTGACGACCGCCTTGGAGGAAAACTGCGTGTCGTTATTCGGCCATTGGGGCGTCGTGCCGGGATACACATAACTCCAAATGGCCCAATTCCAGTAGGCCTCCTGCCCCTTAGCCTCGGAGGGTTTGACGAGAAAAACGGGCGGCAGGGTGTTGTCGTGCTCGCCGGCGTAGGCAAAGAGTCCTTGCCCAATCTGGCGCATGTTGTTGGAGCATTGCGTTTGCAGCATCGACGCCCGGATCGGTCCGACCGCCGAGGTGGACAAGGCCGCGAGGATCGCAATGATGACCACGACCACGAGCAATTCAATGAGCGTGAAGCTGGCCGTCTCCTTAAAAGATCTGCGGCTCTGGTGATGGGTAGATTTCATGGCGAAGCCGCCTCCAGCGGCGCGTATTGTAGTTTGACTTGATCAATCTCAATGGCGCTACCCTCGGACTCTAGTCCGAAAAGAAGTACGCCGCGAGAGTTTTCCCCCTTGATTTCCATCGTGGCAGTGATGGCTTTCCAATCGCCGGTTCCGACAATATTTTGACGGACCAGTTCCTTCCAGATGCCGTTCTGGTTTTGCTTGAAGATGAGCACGCCGGTGCTGCCAGCTTTGACCCTCACGTCGGCGGAAATCGTCCAGATGCCGGGCACATCGAGCATGACGACCTGACCGGTATAGACCGATTTGCCTCCGGCGGGAGTCGCGAGCTTCAGCGCGTATTTGTCCACGTGACCGGGCACAAAACTCATCGCACTCGGCGGCACTCCGCCGGGGCGCAGATCCCAGCCGACGGGTCGAGCCAGCGTTTCATCGGTCATATAATCACCCTCGCGCATTTCAAAGCCGGGATTGACGACGATGTTGCCGTGATGACGCACGACTTTCGTGATCTTCAAGTCGTCGGCGCTCACGATGTAGACAAGGCTGGAGAATTCCAGTGGCTTGGAAAGGTCGTAGGCACCATGCGAAAGCGTGTCGCCATAGAGACCGGTCACGCGCATCGGGGCTTCTTTCTTCGGACCCGCGAGCGTGACGGAGACGGTACCATTATCGACGGCAAAGACGTTCAGATAGGAGCCGTCGCTGCGCTTGAAACGCCACGAGCGGAACTTGCCCTCCGTGCCTTCGGCTGGGCCCAGATACTTCTCGCAAAAGCGCATCTGCCGCGCCAGTTCGGCGGCCACGGCATAGAACGGCGTGATCTTGAGCTCCCCGTAATTGCGATCGAGTTCGCCCCCGTGGAGAAAGTATTTTTCGTAACCCTGATCGAGGAACCAGAACGCTTTCACGACCACGCCATAATCGTCCGAGGGCGCCTCGAACATATACTCGGTCATCCAGAACGGAGCAGCCGGCTTGGCGGCGCGGACCGCTTTCGTGGTTTCGGCAAGCGTCCCCAAATCGGCATAACCGTGCACGGCGAAGATGTCGAAGTAGGAACCGGCCCCGAGCGCGAGCAGATCGATCGGCATCTGGCAATCGGTGATCCCCTTGCTGAGACTGAAACCGGCCGTCATCATCTGGCAGCTGGGATCAATTTCCTTAATGATCTCGTAGGCGCTCTTGAGCAGATCGAAGTAGTCCTGCGTGGAACCGCTGAACGTCGCATGCATGGCGGGCGGGTGGAAATCGACCTCATTATAAATCTCCCAGTACTTCACGCGATCGTGATAACGACCGACCACAGCGCGCACGTATTTCTTCCATTCCTCAAGATTACGCGGCTGATAACGCTCGGGCGTGTTGCTGTTGCGTCCCTTCTTGTTCGGTAACTTCAGACGGTCGCGCTCAGCCGGAGAGTACGTACTGGCCCAGGCCGGGGGATAGCCGAGCACTCCGAGCACTTCCACTCCTTGCGCGCGGGCCGTTGCCATCGAGGCGTCTGCCGCTTCCCAGAAAAACTGCCCCTGCGTCGGCTCCACCACACACCAATTCATGCCGCGGTCCCGCGCCCACATGCGATGCCAGCGGATGCCCAGTTGCGAAAAAGAATCGGATTTGACCGAGAAGCGGTCGTGGTGTCCGAGGTAGTCGGCCAGCTTGCCCGGTTTGAGATTCTCCTGCGGCTGCACGACGAAAGCGAAATCGTAGTTCACCTCCGCACCGGCAGAGGGAGTCACCGAAAGCGTCGCCTCGTAATAGCCGGTCGTGTCGATCTTGGGTAGATTGATCGAGGCCGACGTGTAGCGACTCTCAGCAGGTACCGTCAGCGGATATTTCTGCGTCGCGATTTCCTTGCCCTCGCGGTTGCGCAAGTGGACCTGCAGGGTGTACTCCACGGCCTTGCCGGTGTAGTTGACCAGTCGCAACGGCACGCTCAGCGGTTGTCCCTCCGGGGTGACGTAGCGCGAGGCATACCGTTCGAGAAACACCCCGCTCTGGTAGGATTGCTTTTGCCAGGGAGTGACCGGCAGGGCGAACTTGGTCAGTCCCTCCGAGGCGAGCAAGGTCGTGTGTTCGTCAGCCGCCAAGGGCGCCGGATTGGCCAGCGCCGTCTCCGGCAATGGCGCGTCCGAAATGCGCACCGCCTGCAGGCGGTAAGCTCCGGCCCGACCGGAGTCGAGGGCGTAGCCGCAGCGAAATCTCTCCGGCAAGAGAGGAAGCGAGCCCGAGAATTTTGCCCGACCGATGAGCTTCCCATCGAACCAGACTTGCGCCTGCCCCCCACCCCACGCCACCACGAGTCGCGAGGGTTTGGCCTCCGCTCCGATGCTCCAGGCCGGGGCGACCCCGGTAATGTTGGTGTAGGATTTGAGTCCGCGAATCACCGTGGAGAACTCGCGTCCATCCTGCGGCGGGGCAAAGATCATGGAGATGAGCGTAATACCCGCGTTAGGCCCACCATTGCCGGAAAGCACGAAGAGGTTTTGATAATCGTTACTCAATGACGCCCGGTCGCCCAGAAAGCGCACATCCAATTCGACCGTGCCCGCCTCGGGGTTGATGATACCCGGCGCCCAGTAGGACAACTGGCTGAACGGATCGGAATAAGGCTGCGCCATCTGAGCATTACTGGCAATCGCGCCCAGCACGAAAAACCACACCGGCCAAAGGGAACGCATAAGACAACTCCTTATCAATGATTTCGAGTTTACTGGGGCAACCGATAGGAAAAATGCACCGTCACTGGCACATTTTCCTCCACAATGATGATCTGGATGTACCGCGAATTATGCCAGACCCGGACAAATTTGGAACCGTCTGCGGCCTCCCCGGACAGGACGCGCGCGCGATTGGTCTCCTCAAGAGGGGGATTACTCGAATCGTTGTCGTTCGGGGCCCACGACTTCGGCTGTCCTTTCGAATCGACCGATTCAAAACTACCGTTCAGCACGGCCGCGCCGTCAGCACGGACGGCATCGTAATCCATAAAAATCACTTTCAGGGCTTTCTCCCCCTCCGCGACACGTACAAAGGGTGCCAGAAATTGAAGCACCACCCCACCGCTCTTGGCGGGCTTGAAGGTCACGCTGGCCTGTTGCCAATCCGTCGTGGCAGGGAACTGCGCCGTGATCATCTTGTCGCGATTCACCCCAACCCACTCCGCCTGCGCCCCCCGTCCGCCCTCCGAAACCGAAAGGATCTCGATAGGAACAGGCGTCTTCAAAAGGCCGGAAATATCCAGACGCGCGAGCTTCTCCTCGGAGGCCCGAACGACCATCAGGCTCACCGCCCAAAATCCGCCAAGGATGATCCAGCGCCGCATAGAATGAGTGTGCATGTGCGACTCAAACGTAACAATTCCAAGCTCGTTTTAGCTATCAACCCAGCGCGGACCGACGAACCCGGTTGAATACCGCACCAAAGCTGATGGAGAGAACCAATAGAGCCCACGTTCCCGGTTCAGGCACGGTACTGATCACGAGACTGTCGATCCGGGAAATGGCACCGCCCGTCTGATAGAAACCGATGCCTGTGACCAGGGAAGTGTCCAGATCGCTGGAAAGCGTGGCGCTCCCCAATGACATCGCCCCGGCGCCTGACGATCCACCATCAACGAGCGTGAAATTGCGCCATGTGGTCTTCAACGAATTGAACGCAAACGACACCTGCGCTGCCGTACCCACGTCCGAAAATGTCGTATTCACCGCCGCCGTCGGCGTAGAAATCAAACTGTCGGACGCATACCAGTCGCCGCCAATCTGCACCAGAAACCGCACGCCCATGGCCACATTGGAATTCATGTTCCATGTCACGGTGGTGGCACCCGTCAAATTCAAACTCAATCCGGTCGTCACCGCCGACATCGACGCCGTCGTCGCATAGTTGACCAAGGCGAGATATCCATTTGTACCGCTCGGGTTGCCTACCGCACTACTGATGCCCGTCCATGGCGTGGTGGACGTCGTATTGGAAATATTCAGGGCGCTCTGCGTCGCCGTGGTCAGATAGCTCGACCAACCCACATAATTGACCGGCTGATTAGCCAGAGGAGCCGAGGTGTTGGTGAAATATTGTTCGTAAACCACGCCGCCCTGTACGGCCACCGGTAAAGCCCACAGCATGAGAACCCATGCCGCACAGGCTCCCCATCGCACGCTATCCGTTATTTTTGTTTTCATGAGGTTCCTCTGGCAAGCTCACTTCTTGATGAATGAACTCATGCCATCAGAATACGCCATCCTCATTCACGGTAAACGGACATCAGATGGAGGCAGATCATGAAAATATGGATCATTCACACGATGCCCGGCGGCGACGCAACAGCGGCAGAAGGATCATCGCAAGGACCACCATCGCCCACGTGCCCGGTTCCGGCACGGCGGAGGTGATGCTGAAGGCATCGAAATCGAAAGTGCCGGTGTCGTTGCCACCAGTAACAATCAACATCTGATCGGACGGCGTGCCGAGAGTGGATGTCCAGGGGACAGTGCCGCCGTTGCTGGCTTGCACCGTCGTGGTCAGATCGACAGGGTTCGCCGTCAGCGTGCCATCGACCGTGACGCTGGTGTACTTCATCGTCGTGGGATCAATCGTAATCGAAATTGTCACATACTCCCCAAACGCGGAATAGGCTGTGTACAATCCGAGATTCACACCATAATCGGAATTCGCAGCGCCTGTGCCGGTGCTGATCCGCAACACACCGTTTCGCACTCCGTCCACGGCGCTATCATCGTAGACCACCTTGGTCCAGTTGTTCGCGTCGCCCGCTACGGGCTGGCCGAGATAAACCTGCACTTGATTGCCTGTACCATCGCTGACATCCGCCCCGACCGCCATGGAGAACTTGAAGGTAAAGGGACTGAGTAAAAGCGAATCGGCATTTGTCCAAGCCGTGGTCGCGCCGGAGGAGTTGGTCGTCGATGTATCCGTCACGCGAATAGCCAGGGAGCCGTCGTACACGTTGGCGGTGGAAGAATTGGCATTGCCCACATTGGTCCAAGCCGAGCCGATCGAGGTGTCCGTCTTGCCCTGAATCGAGGCCCCATTCACGTAGCTGCCATCCGTGGTCTCAAAGCTGCTGCTGGCCGCATGGGCGGAAATCAGACCCACCGCGACGCACGCGATAAGGCAGCCTGCGGTCCGACCCAAAAGGGATAACGTTTTCATGGCACCAATCATGAATCGCATTGCATTATAGGAAACAATTTGTCAGGTTTATCTATAAAGCGTGAATATTCCAGCCCCCACCCTCGCCGATGTCGGCCGCGCGGCTGGCGTCAGTGCCATGACCGTATCGCTCGTGATGCGCAACAGCCCGCGCATCTCCCGCGCCACGCAGGCCCGTGTGCGCAAGGCCGCCCGGCAGCTCGGTTACCGCCCCGATCCGCATCTCTCGGCCCTGGTCGCCCGCCGCGACAACACACATCCGCACCATGTGGTGGCAAATCTGGCCGTATTGATCGATGACCGCTGGGACGACTTCAGTCACACAAGCTGGATCAAGACGGTACTCGACGGCATGCGCACGGCCTGCACGCGGCTGGGGTACAGCCTGGATGTGTTTAACATTCAGCGCGATTTACTCTCCTCGAAAAATCCGGATCGCATCCTGCAAGGGCGTGGTATCCGGGCCATCACCATTCTCTCTCTCGTGGAACAGGATTTGATCCTGCCGTTGCAGTGGTCCCACTACGCGGTGATTTCCATCGGCAGCTATACACCCTTTCGCATCCAGTGGCACCGCATCGGCGGCGATGCCTTTGCCGCCGCCAATCTCGTGGGCGAAAAGCTCGCCGAACTGGGTTATCGCCACATCGGTCTGGCCAACCGTTTTGACAACGAGGAGCGCATGCGCTTCGAATGGCTCGGCGGTCTCACGAAAGAACATTTCAGCCCGAAACCCCGCTGGGAAGTGGTTCCTCCCTACCTTCCCGAAGAGTCCACGGAAACAGGCATTCTCAAGTGGGTGAAAAAATATAAACCGGAGTGTGTCGTCAGCAATTACTGGCGTGTTTACCTCTGGCTGAAGGAGGCTGGATACCGCGTGCCACAGGACATCGGTTTTGCCTGTCTCTCCAATGAATCCAGCCTCGACTTGGAAATCAGCGGTATTTCCAAGCACCTCGACATCGCCGGTGAAGCCGCCGTCGAGCAACTACACTCCATGCTTTTGCGCGGCGAAACCGGCGAGCCGAAGATTCCGCGCGAAATTCTCATTCACCCGCATTGGATGCAGGGAAAGACCGTGCGCCGAATCAAACGGACATAAACCGCCGCCGCAACGGCAGCAACGCGCTCGCGAGCAGAAGCAACGCCCATCCCGAAGGCTCGGGCACGGCGGAGGCGATGCTGAAAGCATCGAAGTCGACCGTAACCGTATCGTTTCCGCCCGTGATGAGCAGCATCTGATTGGGAGGCGTGCCGCTGGCGGAATTCCACGGGATCGTGCCGCCATTGCTAGCCAGCACCGCGGTTGTAAGACTGGTCGGCACCGTCGTCTTGGTGCCATCCACCGTCACATCGGTGAACTTCTTCGTAGTCGGATCGATGGTGAGGGAGAAGGTGACATACTCGCCGTAATTGGAGTAGGTGGTATAGCTGCCCAAGCTCACCCAGCTATCGGAGGTACCGTTGCCCGTCGCCATCTTGAAATTGCCTTCGTCAAAATAAACCGACGCCCAGTGATTGAAATCCCCCGCCTGCGCCTGACCGAGATAAACCTGCACCTGGTTGGTCGTTCCGGTGCTGTAATCACCAGCAATGGCGAGGGAGAATTGAAGGGTAAAGGGACTGGTCATTAACGACGCCGCATTGGTCCATGAAATCGTACCGCCCGAGGAAGTAGACGCGCTCGAATCGGTCACGCGAATGGCAAGGGAGCCATCCAGAACGTTCGCGTTGGACGAAACCGCGCCCGTCACGTTGGTCCAACTCGCACCAATGGAGCTATCGGTTTTGCCACCTATGGAACTGCCGTTGACATACGTCCCATCGGTGGTCTCAAAACTGGAGCCCACCGCCAGCGCACTGGCACCTCCACAACCCAACAGTACAATACCGAGAACCAAGAAAAATGATGGCATTCTCATCACCACTATCATCGCTTATGTTAGCCAGAGAGATACCGATAGTTTATTTCATCTATAAACTAAAATTAATCCCAAGCATATATCAATAAGCATCTTACGGTGAATCGCAAAAATCGACCTATTATCACTTCTTCTCCTCCTGCACAGCCAGTTCAAAAAAGGGAGTAGGACCATTCTTTAATTTGCCCGTATCAATGGAAACTGAGACCCCCTCTTTTTCCACCTTGAGCGGGATCTCTTCCACCCGCTTGCCGTTATAGCCCAGCGCCCACATTTTCAACAGAGTCGGCTTTTGGTGCCGGATTTTGACGTCCACTTTGGCCACGCGCAAAAGAATGGGCAGCGCCCCAATCTTCAAGACCTTGTTGCGTTTCTCATCGGCAAAGGTCATGCCGCTGTTGAGCGCATCGGTGGCGGTGATGAAGAGCAGTCGATTGCTCTCCGCGAGCGGTTGCGGTTTCTGGCCCAGGGCACCGAGGAAAACGGAAACGCCCGCGCCGTTATTCTTCACGCGGAATGCCGGCAGACTCGCTTCCATTCCGGCTTGGGCCAGTGCAACGCCCTGACTGTAGGGCGTGACCACGGTGATCTGCTTTTTGTTCTGATCGAGGAAAATTTCGCCCGTGTCGCTTTCGTAAATGCCCTTGTCGGGATTGGTCTCATTGTCCTTCGGCAGAATCCCCTTCTCGCGCAGTTGCGCGATGAGTCCGGCCTGCTGAGCGGTCGGCGTATTGTCGCCCCCGAGACGTTGGTCCATGCTGCCGCTGATGATTTTTTCGCCCGCATCGGGCAGCAACGTCAGATCGGTAGCCACGTTGGCGCGGGGAGCGGAATCGGGCATGCCTTCCACACGGATGCCGAGACCGGTGACGAGGGAGAGTCGATTGAGCGTGGACGACATGGCATTCTGCAGCGCGAGTGGTTTTTCGGGCAGGTTCGGATTGATGACCACCTCGACCTTATGCGGCGAAGGTTTCACGTCGCCCCGTCGATAAAAGAGTGCCGACATATATTCCGCCGCCTTCAACGGCGGATCGAACGAAATGACCGTATCGGTGAGCGCCTTGACCTCGAGTTCGTCGCGCACGCCAAAGTGCGTCAGCATCTCCCACCCCTGCAACGACGCATAAGCGGGGACGGTCAACCCGGCCTCGTAGCGGTAGGCGTTCCAGAAAACGTGCCCCCACTCCGTGCAGAGGAAGGGCCGCCCCCAGAAGCGCGTGCTGGCGAGGTAGCGATAGTAACTGACACCAACTGTGAGCGAGCTGTTACCGTCCTGTGTGGAACCGGGATTGCGGGCGTCGCCGTGCGGCAGATCGTGATAAGCGTGATTGTCCGAGACCTGCACGATATCGCGAGACAACGCCACCTGCAGGGAGCCACCGTTATTGTACTCGGTGAGCGGTACCTTGACCCCGATTTCGCGCACGGTGGCGGCCATCCACTGATACGTCTCGCGTTCGATCTCGGTGTAGAACCACATGAGATCGCGCGTGGACGCCTTGCTACTGGAGCGCGGCGGCAGTGGCACCGTCTCGATGGTCTGGCTGCGGGGCAGATCGGAAATGAGGGCGTCACCGTCCTTGCGACTCCACGCCTTGCGCAATTCCTCGGTGGTACCGTACTTCTTTTTCAACCAGGCGCGGAAAGGATGGATGATGTCCGGATCGCTGTCATCCTTCGTCCCCATCAGGAAGTCGATGCCCGCCTCGTTGCGCAGCTGCACGATGGCAACCTGCGGTTCATCCTTGAGCGCAACGCCGGTGTAGGGGTTGACGTGTTCGAGCAGCAACTTGACGCCCTTCTTCCAATGCTCGCGCGCGGTGGAGTCGTAATACATGCGGCTGCGCAGTCGTTTACTGTGGGCGTCCTCATTCCAGTGATTGGGCGTGGCGTAGAACGAGGCCCACGAGGTGCTGAGATCGAGCTGCAGATAAATGCCGCGCTTCTTCAGCGCCGCCGCGAACCGGTCCCACGCGTCGAGATGTTTCGGGTTGAAGACGTGATTCTCCGTGCTCCCATACATCAGTCCATAATCGAGAAACTGGGTGCGGTAGATGTTGTAACCGGCCCGCGCCACCTGATCGGCAAAACGCTCGATTTTTTCCGGCGTGAGTGTATGCAAAAAGGTGATTTGCGGCATGTCGCAGAAAAACTTCACCGGCTGATTCGGCGCTTTTTCAAAAACGAATTGCCCCTTCTCGTTGATCTTGAGGAATCCGTCCTTGCCGGCCTCGCTGCTCGGGAACATGGTGGAAAAATCGAGCGCGGAGCCGGGCACGATGTCGATGTTGTCATTATTGATTTGGTACGGACGCCACTCCTCGTTCGCCGTCACCGTCCACGTGTCGCGCTTGGGCAGCGGTCGATCCACCGGAGAAAGAGTCGCCGCCATGACGATCCAGATCGGACTGCCCTGCTGGACAAACTGCACCGCCACGGGGCGGCCCATGCCCTTGGGCAACACAAAACGCGACGCGTAGGCACCGACTTGCGCGGAATTATTCTCCTCGCGGTACGCCACCACGCCATTCGGCTTGTCTCCCGGCCCCCACCAGTCGTCGAGTTCGCGGCGTGTTTCCACCGGAAACTCCACCGTCTTGCCCGAAGCATAGCGCACCGTAATGGTACCGATCTTTTCCTGCGCACGACCCGCACGACATGCGGTGTGAAGGAGATAAAGAACACCACCGTCCTCCGGCGCGCTGTCAGGCACGGCAACTTCGGCTTTGGTGAGCAAGCCACTTTCTAGCACGAGAATGGCCCGCGGACCGTCGAGAATCGTGAAGCCAATATCACCAAGCGAGAGCGTGCCCGACTTCAATCGACTCAACGAATTGTCCGGTCCCTGATCGCTCCAGCCGCCCTTGCCATCGCCCGAAACGTCATCCACAAAGGCGCGGTTCGCGACCTTGGAAAAATCGAGAGAAACATCGGCCGCCACCAGAAATCCCGGCAGCACGAGACAGGACAGAACAACACGGGAGAGGAACGAAATCATGAACGAACTCCAGTAGATTAATGACCGCTCTTGATGCTGATCTTGGCTTCGAAGCTTTGCTTCGTACCGGCCTTGAAAGTGAAAGGCGTCTTCCACTCCTGCCGCGCCGTCAGATCCACGCGCAGGTAATCCCCCCCCCAACCGCGCGAATCCTGAAAATTGATCGCCGTGGTATCCCCCATCGGTTCAATCGTCACACTCTGCGCCCCCTTGGTCAGAACGGCACTTTTAAATCCATATCCGGCGAATTTCACCGGAGCCGAGCCAAACTCATACGTGCGCTCCGTACTCTCGTGATCCAGCGTGACGAATTGGGCTCCCGCATAATCGGCAAACGGAAACGACAGGGAGAACTGCGCCGGAATACTCCAGGAACCCTCCGTCAGATAAGTCACCTCGACCCGAACCTGCACAACGCCATCGGTGACCTTCTTGTAAGTGACCACATAATCGGCCACCTTGGGCGCGTCGGCGCTTTTCTCTTTCAGCAGCGAACCCGTCGCCACCACCTCTGTGTCGGTGCGCTTGATGTCCGCCGCGCCGCCCGCGACGAAACCCGAGCCCTGATAAATCACGCCTTCCTTGCCCACCTTGTGCAGATAAATCTGACTGTTACCGACAATCACCTTGCCCGCCTCGGAAAGGCGTCCGATGCCGCCGAACTCCGTGATCTCGAGCGTTAAGCGGCCACCCAGGGGCCACTCCACCCGGGATGCCGCAAAGAGCGGCAATGAGGTTCCAAGCAAGCCCAACAGGACAATCAGGCGAAGAGGGAGTGAATTCATATTTGGAATGAGGTTGTGGATTGAACGGACCTTATACCGGCTGAGCGATCGGACCCTCCCGACACGAGACCGGCACTTGATCACCATTATCGCCGCCTAGTACTTCTTCGCAATTGGAATAATCGACGATCATTGGTGTTTTTCGTGGATTTCACTCGAAACGAACACTCTTTCAGATTGATTTTATCTCCTCAAAAATTTATAAGAAACGGCGATGCAAGATGTCGCCCGCTGGCAGCAGTTTCTTAAGCAACGCCTCCAGTCTCGCCCCCTTCGCTACGTCACCGGCATCTGCAATCAGGCGCGGCCCGAAGCTCCCTGCCGCCGCCACTGGCATCAGGGACTGGAAGCCGTCTTTCACCCCACCGGCAGCGGCGTCACGCGCCTCGGCCACGGACAAGCCATCACCTTCGAGGAACGCAGCGTCGTCCTCTACGCGCCCGGACAATTGCACGATCAAACCTCCGCCAAGGCAGGGGAAGATCATTGCGTGCAAATCGCCATCCCCAGCCAGCAACGCGCCAAGCTGCGCGGCGCGCTTTACCTGCCGCAGTTGCAAGACCCCCGCGCGATTACCGAATTTCAATCGCTCTCCCGCGGCTACACCAAGGCCAGCCGCACCGAGCAGGCTTTTCTCAACGCACGCGCCACGACATTGATCCTGCAAATGATTCATCTCGCGCTCAACTGGCGCGACGCGGCCAAGGCTCCCTCCGGAGCCAACTTCGTGCGCGAGGCGGAACGTTACCTCCGCAAGGAATTCCAAAACATCGAATCGCTCGAGCAGGTGGCCCGGCATGTCGGCTTGAGTTCAAATCATCTCCGCCATCTCTTCAAGACGGTGCACGGCAAAAGCATGATCGCCTATCTGAATGAAGTGCGCCTCGAGCGCGCGCAAAGCCTGCTCACACATTCCCGCCTGCCCCTCAAAGAAATCGCGCGCCTGTGCGGTTACAAGGACGAGTATTACTTCTCCGCCGTCTTCCGGAGGCAAACCCGCGTCGCCCCCGGTCATTACCGGCGCGCCTCCCTGCCGTAGCCAGAGCCTAGGGTTTGCCCGGCGTTGCGACCAGATAGGTGTCGAGAAACTTGAGTGTCACGGGACGTAGATCCATCTCCTTCGGCTCAAGGTGGAACGTGTGCGGCGCACCGGGAACTTCCACATATTCATGAACAACCCCCTTCGCCTGAAGCTGCCGCACGAGATCGCGTGACATCTCGACATTCACAATTTTATCCGCATCACCATGGAGAATGAGCAGCGGCGGCGTCTGGCTGCTGAAATAAGTGCACGGCGATGCCGCATCGAGATTGCGCTCGGTCTCTTCCGGCGTTGAGCCGGAAAAATGCGACGGCTGGAATTTGCGCACATCATGAATACCGTAGAGATCAATGATGCAGCGAACACGATTGTCCTGCTCCAGATAGAGACCGCCTTGATTCATCGCTCCGGCCTCTCCGGTAACCCCGACCAGCATGGCCAGATGCCCACCCGCCGAACCGCCCATCACGCCAATGCGTTGCGGATCAATACCAAATCGTGCCGACTCCTTTTTCATGAAACGCAAGGCGGACTTGCAGTCATAAAAATTCTGCGGCCACGCCCTTGTCACCGACTTCTTTTTCCCCTGCTCATCCTTCTCCACCTTGTCCAGCAGGTAATTGATCGAGAAGACGGCAATACCGTGCGCGGCGAGCGTGGCCCCAATATTGCGTTCCCGCTTGTCCGCCTTGTCGCCAATCGTCCAGCCACCCCCGTGAATCAAAAGCATGGCCGGTACCGGTCGCGGAAAACTCTCCGGTGGCAAATAGACATCCAGCTTTTCCGCCCGATCCGGGCCGAGATACGCCACATCAGACTGAAACGTGAAATCTGCCGCCCGGACTCCGGACAGCGCCAAGCCGGAAACCAGGGTCGCACCGAGAAAGAAGGGAAGAAATGAGGTCATGACCCGAGATACTGGCATGAACCCGGGCGGAATGCAAACACGTGTTGGCATTCCCGCCCATTTTCCATTCCACTCCAAAACGAAACCACGCGCGCCCGGCCAAAACCGGAGCGCGCGTGGGGGTTCTCGAGGCTCTTTGGATTAGAACTGCGCCTTGACGCCGAGCGTCACCAGGTTGCGTTCGAATTCGCGGCCATTGGCCGACGATTCATCCACACCATTTTCGCCCCGGCTGTAGGAGTAGTCCGCCGTGAAGCTCAGGTGTTCATTGAGGTCATACTTCGCCCCGAAGGAGTAGGTGTATAACCAGTCGGTGCGGATCATGGGCGCATCGTAGTTGGAATTCTGGATCAGGATGCCCGTCGTGGTGCTGAATTCCTTGAGCCATTTGCGCTTGTAGACCGCTCCGTAGGTTTTGTCCTCGTAAGAGGAAACGCCCGTGCTGGACACCCATTGCCATTGCTTGACGCTCAGGGCCAGGGAATCGACGGCCGTGATTTCCGCCACCGCCGTGCCTTCGCAGAAGAACTGCGTGATGTCGTTGGCGTGACCGGGTTGGGTTTGGCTCTGGTCGTAGGAGTGGAAGCTCGGGCCGCCCTGCACCTCGACCTTCAACCACTTGGCCGGCTTGCCTTCAAAGCCACCCAGCACGCGGTTGTAATCATTGGTATTGCTCGGAACGCCCGACGCCCAGTTAAAGTTCTGCTGGTACTGGTGGCCGTAGCGATAGCCGAGGGTCGCGGCAAATTCCTTGGTAATCTTGTACCCGATGTCGATACCGCCGTTCACATCGTAACGATCCACCCAGTTCTGCCAACCCGGATGCGCACTGGTGGCGCTGTTGTCGTACGTCTTCGTATTCAGGTCATAGTAGGTCGTATTGGCCACGCCGCGGACAAACCACGCGTCCCAATCATTGCGCAGAACCAGCTTGCCACGCTCCTGCATCTGGTCGCGGCGCTCGCGGGCGATGGCCGTACCATAAGCGCTGGCCGTGCTGTACTGGGGCGAGTTCTCGTTACCGTCAATATAGACAAACGCGCTGTCCAGATTGTAAGAGAACGAGTCGATCTTGCCCTTGATCTGGGTTCCCACGCGATGCGCTTCGTAGTTTTCCGTCGCCGCATCGTAGTAGCGAACCACTTCCGGAGCATACGACAGCGCCAGAGTCTCCACGGACTTGTCATCCTTGGCCATACCCAGCATAGGCGCGAAATTGATCGCCACCTTGGGCGTGACGGCCGTCATCCACGAACTGACGTTGGCAATCTTGGGGAAAGCCGCCGTGCGGTTCACATCCGTGCCGAAGACATTGCTGTCATACACTTCCCGCGTCGTCACGGAAAGCTCCGTCAACCAAGCCGGTTTTTTGAGATCGTCGGAAACCTTGATTTGTTTGGCATCCGCCACAGGAGCTTCAATCTGCTTGGGATCGACTGTTCCTGTTTTGGCCTCTTGTCCAGCGAACACACCGCCCGCCGATGCAAGAATCAAAACTAATACTGCTTTCATTAAACTTCGTGATTTCAAGGCCATGGTAACCACCTTATGATTTATTTTATATTAGACAACCTAATTTACATTAACACCATTTAAGTAGCTGTGTTAATCCCTGTATTTTCTCCCTTAATCCCCCGTTCCGGGTGATTTTACGTCTACGGAGGTAGTCGACCACTGCGTCGCGTTACTTGAGACAAAGTTAAGGCGATGTGAACTATCACCCTTTACGCGATAAGAAAATCGCGACGAAGCGACCTGCTTTTACGTCAGCGAATCATAGACCCGGTCCGTGATGCCATTGCGGATACGGCTCAGGTTCGGCAGCGTCGGGGGATTCGTACTAATAAAGGCCAGGGCTCCCTGCTTCTGCGGAAAGCCCATGCCCATGAGCGTCCAGATACCGGCGTGGCCAAAGGTGCCTTCCGGCGTTTTATCGCCCACGCCAAAACCATCGCCCTTCTGGTTGAGCTTCAGCTTCCACCCCAAAGCGAACGGCTCGTGATCCGGTTTGCGATTCTCTGCCTGCGCCTGCAAAATCCGGTCGCGATAATGGACGCGGTGCATCTCCGCCCAAGACTCGCGTTCAAGGATCACTTTCCCCTCCCACGTACCGCCGTTCAGGTGAAGCTGGAGCACCTTGATCATGTCATCGAGTTTGCCAAAGGCCCCGCCGCCCGGTTGACCGGCCATGCCCACGGTGGCGGGATTAAGCGGCTTGGGCAGTTCCTTCGGTTGAGGCGTGATGGAGACCGCTCCCGAGGTGGGAATGAGGAAGGACAACGTGGTCGCACCGATGGGATCGAGGAGCCACTCGCGGCAAATCGATTCCCAGGAGGGCCGACCCGCGATACGGCTGCGCACCGCCTCCGCCGCGAGGAACAGGCCGGATCGCGCATGGTATTCCGAGCGGCTGCCCGGTTTCCACTCCACCTTGGCCGCACAACAGGTTTCGACAGCTTTCTGCCACTCCTCCTCAGTATAGACCACGCCAAGCGGGATATTCGGAATGCCAGCGGTATGCGTCAGCAAATGGCGAATCGTCGTTTCATCCTTCCACTCCCCTTTGTAACCGGGAATGTACGTACTCAAGGGAGCATCAAAATCAATCAGCTTCTTTTGCCGCGCGATGGCCACGACCGTCGCCGACACCCCCTTGGAAAAAGAGTAGAGCATGTGGGTGACATCCCGCTGCATTGGGTTGTCGCGTGCCGTGCTGCTGCAATAGGTTCCCTCGAAATGTTCCAGAACGAGTTTTCCGTTCTGAAAGACGAGCAATCCCGCGCCGGGAAAGGAGCCGGCGACAATTTCGTTATGAATGAAATCGACGACCGAGGCAGAAGCCGACGCCGCTTGCGCCCAGAGCCACGAGCCGGGAAGTTGGCTAAAAGCGAGCGCACCGGCGGCCGTGCCAAGAAATTGGCGGCGACTGATTTGATGATTCATTGACATCAAGACCAAACCATATATCGCCTCAAACGCAATGCAATCAAAAGAGTCCCCGACACCTGCCTTCCGCTAATCCATCTACGCGCGAGCTGAGGCGGAGCTGCCAAAAATATCGCACACGCAGCCAACCTATCTCACCTAACGCAAACGCTTCCGCGCAATTCCTGCTAGAACTGATCCCATGCGCAAGCCGTCTACCTCTGAAATGTCCGATCTGAAATGCGAAATCGCCCCATTTGGTCGACACCATTGTCGACAGCCAACAGAGGCGGTTGATCCTTGTAGCGCCTTGTCGACGGTATTTTTTTGCGCCTCCCCGAAAGGATCGCGGGCTGGCGCTTACTCTCCTTTAACGTGCAAGGCCTGAACGACATGCATTTTCGTGAGCGCCGCCTTGGGGTGTGCCACGCGATAGACCCGGGCGGGCTGGGTATCATGCACCAGAATCACCAATTCCATCAGAGGACACGCCGGGTCCGGGCAACGGGTTTCCGTCACCGTAACCACGGTTTCTTCCGGCAACGCCAGCGCCTCGCGCACCCAGACCTTGACCTGCCGCTGCCGGGTCCGGGCCGCATCGTCCGGTTCGATCTGGATGAGGTGGGGATGCATCGGGTGCCGTTATCGTAGCCCGCCGGCTCCCCTCTGCAAGCGCCCATCACGCTGGTTTGACATTCTGGGCGGCTTCCCTAGAACAGGAAGGACCATGAATGTTACCGTAGAAGAAGTATCTCCGTGCCGCAAGCGGCTCAAGATTGAAATCCCGCCCAATCGCGTCACCGAAGCGATCGATCGCGTCACGGATGAATACCAGAAAGTGGCCAAGATCCCCGGCTTTCGTCCCGGTAAGGCGCCCCGCGCCGTTATCGCGAAGAAGTTTTCCAAGGATATCGAGTCAGAAATGCAACGCACCCTCGTCCCCGAGACGTGCCGCGAAGTCATCAAGGACAAGAAGCTCAACGTCGTCAGCCGTCCGGAAATCGAAGACCTGAAGTACCAGCCCGGTCTTTCCCTGAGTTTCTCCACCGTGGTGGAACTCGCCCCGGAATTCAAACTCCCCGAGTACAAGGGGCTCGTCGTCAAGAAAGCCGACAAGGACGTGACCGATGAAGACGTGCAGAAAGCCATCGACAACATCCTCGATCAACACGCCGAATTCGTCGACGTCGACCCGCGCCCGCTGGTGAAGGACGACTTCGCCGTGATCAACTACAGCGCCATCTGCGAAGGCAAGGGCTTGAAGGAAATCCTGCCCCCCGCCGCCGCGTCGCTCGCCGAAAGCACCGATTTCTGGCTCTGGGTCAAGGACGAAGCGTTCCTGCCGAAGTTCGCGGACCAGTGCATCGGCCTGAACGTGGGTGAACGCCGCGACGTGAACGTCGAATTCCCCGCCGATTTCCGCCATGCGGAAGTGGCCGGCAAGAAGGCGACCTACACCGTCGAACTCAAGCAGATCAAGGCCCGCAAGCGCCCCGAACTGAACGACGCCTTCACGCAGGACCTCGCCAAGATCAACCTCGACGAATTCCGCACCAAGGTGCGCGAAAACCTCGTGGAACAGAAAAAACAGGCCGCCGAACGCGATGAAAAAGGCCAGCTCGTGGAAAAGCTCCTCTCCGGAGTCAGCTTCGACCTGCCGCCCTCCGTGGTCGCCGACGAAACCAACCAGACGGTCTATGACATCGTCTCCGAGAACCAGGCCCGCGGCATTCCCGTGAGCATGCTCGAGGAAAAGAAAGCCGAAATCTACGCCAACGCGACCAAAACCGCGCAGGAAAAGGTGAAATTGACTTTCGTAGCGCGCAAAATTGCCGATGAAGAGAAGATCACTGTAACGCAGGATGAGCTGTTCGGACGACTGCAATTCCTCGCGCAACAGCAACAGATGCCCATTGAACAGCTGATCAAGACGGTAAGCGAAAACGGTGCGATTGCGAACATCGAGGACCGCCTGCTTTTGGGCAAGGTGCTCGATTTCCTCTTGCAGAACGCCAAAGTCGAGTAGGCTTAATAGCATAAGGATTAAACCAAGCCATGCCCATCATCCCGAACCCCACGATCATCGAACGCGACGGACGGACCGAACGCGCCTACGATGTGTACTCCCGGTTGCTCAAAGACCGGATCATCTTTCTCGGCACGCCCATCAATGATGACGTTGCCAACATGATCATCGCCCAACTGCTTTTCCTGCAGACCGATGACCCCAAGAAAGACGTCCATCTTTACATCCACTCCCCGGGCGGATACGTGACGGCGGGCATGGCCATCTACGACACCATGCAGTTCCTCACCTGCGACGTGGCGACCTATTGCATCGGTCAGGCCGCGAGCATGGGTGCGGTTCTGCTGGCGGCGGGCACCAAGGGCAAGCGTTTCGCGCTGCCCAACGCCCGCATCATGATCCACCAGCCGCTCGGCGGCGCCCAGGGTCAGGCCGCGGACATCGCCATTCAAGCCAAGGAAATCCTGCGCACGAAAAAGCGCCTCAACGAAATCCTCGCCTCCCACACCGGGCAGACCGTGGACAAAGTGGAAAAGGACACCGACCGCGACAACTTCATGAGCGCCGACGAAGCCAAGGCGTACGGACTCGTCGACGATGTGGTGAAATCCCGCCGCGAAATCAAGTCCATCGCCCCGGAACTCGATAAGAAGTAATTCAAAAACATGGCACGCCCGGCCAATCTGACGATGTGCTCCTTCTGCGGCAAAAGCCACGCAGAAGTCAAAAAGCTCATCGCCGGGCCGGGCGTCTATATTTGCGATAGCTGCATCACGGTTTGTAAAAACATCCTCGATAAGGAAACCCGCGAGGAAAGCCGCCGCACCGGCGCCGAAGTCCGCCTCTCCAAACCAATGGAGATCCGCCGCGAACTCGACAATCACGTCATCGGCCAAGACCAAGCCAAGAAGACCCTCGCCGTCGCCGTTCACAATCATTACAAGCGCATCCTCGCCGGACAAAAGGATGCCGGCAAAACCGAGATTCCCATCAACACCGGCACCGCCAGCGATGTGGAAATCGAGAAGAGCAACATCCTGCTGATCGGCCCCACTGGCTCGGGCAAAACGCTCCTCGCCAAAACCCTGGCCCGCATCCTCGACGTCCCCTTTTGCATCGCCGATGCCACCACCATCACCGAAGCCGGTTACGTCGGCGAAGACGTGGAAACCATCGTACTGCGCCTGCTCCAAAACGCCGATTACGACGTGAAGCGCGCCGAGCTCGGCATCGTCTACATCGACGAGATCGACAAGATCGGCCGCAAGACGGACAACGTCTCGATCACACGCGACGTCTCCGGCGAAGGCGTCCAGCAAGGACTGCTCAAAATTCTCGAAGGCACCGTCTGCAACGTCCCACCCCAAGGCGGCCGCAAACATCCGCATCAGGAATACATCCAGATCAACACCGACCGCATTCTCTTTATCTGCGGCGGAGCGTTCGTCGGCCTCGACAAGATCATCCAGCGCCGCGTCGGCCGCAAGACACTCGGCTTTACCGGCGCCTCCGCCGACGCCACCCCGGAGGAAGTCAGCCACGCCGCGCTCCGTCAATGCGAACCGGAAGATCTCATCTCATTTGGTCTCATCCCTGAATTCATCGGCCGCCTGCCGGTCGTCTCCGCCCTCGATGAACTCACCGAGGAAGATCTGATCAATGTTCTGACCGAGCCGAAGAACGCGCTGATCAAGCAGTACACGAAACTTTTCGCGATGGAGAATGTCGGACTCACCTTCACCAAAGACGCCCTCAAAGCCCTTGCTCAAGACGCCATCCGCAAAGGCACCGGCGCCCGCGCCCTCCGCGCCCTGCTGGAGAAAGTCACTCTCGACCTCATGTACGAACTTCCCTCGCGCGACGACATCGCCGAAGTGACCATCAATCGCTCCGTCGTCGAAGGCAAAAAGGCACCCATCATCCGCCGCAAGCAGGACAAGGAAGCCGCCTAGCCAGCGTAACGCTGACTCCATAGCTGGTTTGCCCCAAATGGCCCGCATCAACTCCGCAGGAAATGCATCGCTGCAGCGGTCACGATAGCCGCCAGAATGGCCCCCAGAACAAACCACGCCCACGCGGGGAGGGGCCGACGCGGTTCCTTCACCACCAGATCCGGTGACGGCGTGGTGGCCGGGCCACCGGGAATGCGAACGCTCACAGGCGATCGTTTCACCACGGCGGAATCGGAGAGCTTGCCAGCCCGGACAACTTTTTTGGGCAATCCGGCCGGTTCGATCTGCGACGTCTCCGCCGCTTTCAGGGACTGGGGCCGCGACTCGACGACCACGCGGCGCACATCGGCCACGGTGGGCAATCCCCGCGTCGCGCGTCGCACGAGGTCCGGAGGAAGATCGATACGACTCGTCTCCATATTGGCCGGATTGGTGGCCGGTGTGGGATCGACCACGTCGAATAAATTCATGCGGAATCGGTATTCCCCGAAACGCAGGATATCATGGTGCTTAAGCTGAACCTGCGTCACGCGCTCGCCGTTGACGTAGCTGCCATACTCGGACCCGTTGTCATGGAGATAATACTGGCCCTCATCGAGATAGATGGTGGCATGCTCGGGAGCAATCTGGCTGCTCGGCAGTTGCAGGCTGGAATCGCTGTTTCGGCCAATGGTGAAGGCCGCTTTGCCCAAGGGGTAAGCAACATTCTGGGAATCCTCAGCAATGTACACCAGCGAAGGCATAAATTCGAATCTGTTTAATTTCGCACCAACTAGAACATGAACAAACCCCAAACAATGGCGGCTATTTCCATTCCCGCAATACATTTCTACCACAGGGTAGGATGGAATGCGAGCTGGGTTAGGTTACTCCAAAATGAACACGCGCGTGCCAATGACGGCATAATCGAAAAGCTGGACCATGTCGGCATTGCGTAAACGGATGCAGCCATGGCTTCCCGGCGTGCCGATTTGCGATTCGTGATTGGTGCCGTGAAAATAGATGTAGCGTTGTTGCGTGTTGGCATTATGCGGCTCCAGCCCGCGAAGCCACAGGATGCGGGTGAGCACCAGATCCTCGCTGACGATGGGGGAGTTCGGCGTCCAGACAACCCCGGTCGGCACCCGGGATTGAAATACCGTACCCAGCGGAGCACCGTCTCCGACCTTTTCGATCACCTCGAACCAGCCGCGCGGCGTGCGCAGACTGCCCTCCTGCTCGCCCAGTCCGTAGCGCGAAGTGCTCACATCGGTTTCCCAGAGCAGCGAACCCGTCTCGGTGATCACCCGCACTTTCTGCGCGGGAACATCGACGTAGAAATGACGGTTGCTCGTAAAGTCAGGAGAAGCACTCATTGCGGGACTTTCCAAAATCAATACTCGTTAATCCGGTCCACCATCTTGCGGAAGCGGCCAAAGCTGATCCGGTCAAAATCAACACACAGCCGAGGCAGATGCGCGAGTTCCGGTTCGTTCGCTTCCGCCGGATGCGGTTCCGACATGTAGACCCGTCCATCGGGTACAATAATATCGGCGAAGTCATGTTTCAAGGAGACGAGCGCCTCCTCCGGCAGAGCGCGCAGGACGCGAACAACGAGCAAGTCGCCGACGAAGCGGTACGAGTGGAAATTGTGGTAGAAATGGACAATCTCGTGGCAGGCATCCTCCACATCATCCGTGATCTTGAACAGGTCGAAGTCCCACGGCGAAATCCAGCCGTCGCGCAGCAAATGCTCGCGAAGATAATGCTCGAACGTGCGCCAGAAATTGCCGCCGGGTGCATCGATGAAGACAACCGGCATGAGCCGACCCTTGCCGGTTTGCAGCAGGGTGAGCGCTTCGAAGCCCTCATCCATCGTGCCGAATCCTCCGGGAAAAAGGGCGATGGCGTGTGTCTGGCGGACAAAGTTCAGTTTGCGGGTGAAAAAGTAGCGGAAGTTGATCAGCTTCGGATCGCCGTCGATCGTCGGATTCGGCTTCTGCTCGAAGGGCAACCGGATGTTCAGCCCAAAGCTATGCTCGCGTCCGGCTCCGGCTTGCGCCGCCCCCATGATCCCCCCGCCGCCACCGGTGATGGTCATGAAGTTATTTTTCGTCATCAACTCCGTGAAATCATGCGCGGCCTTGTATTCCGCCGTGGTGGGGTACGTCCGGGCGGAGCCGAAGACGGTCACCTTCTTGACGTTGTCGAAAGGAGTGAAAATCTTGTGCGCATAGCGCATCTCCTTCAGTGAGTTATTAAAGAGCCGCAGATCAGCGGTAGAGGGCTTTTGCTGGGCCAATTTCAGCACAGAAACGACCATTTCGAAGAAATCCTGGCTGTGTCCTTCCACGCCCCAATCGCGTAAAAGTTCGCGGATACGCTTATCCATCTCGGCATTGCCAGTAGAATACGGTAAATTTTTACTTGGCGTCACAGGCCGCAAAGTGCCACTTTCACTACGCGATGGCAAATCTAATAGACGCTCTGGAAGATCGGATTCTGATTGGGGATGGTGCGACGGGGACATACCTGTACTCGCTCGGCATCGGGTCTGACCATTGTCTGGAGGAAGCCAACCTCCAACAACCAGAACTGGTCACCCGGGTCTATGAAGAATATATCGGCGCGGGCGCTCATATCATTGAGACCAATAGCTTTGGCGCGAACAAATTCCGCCTCTCCCGGTTCGGCCTCGAAGACAAGGTCAACGAGATCAACTGGCGCGCGGCCCGTCTCGCCGTCGACGCCGCGAAGGGCAAGAACGTGTTCGTCGGAGGCTCCGTCGGCCCCCTCTCCCTGCGTCCGACCGATCCGCCCCTGAGCGAGAGCGACCGCAAGGCCTTCTTCCGCGAGCAAATCGGCGCGCTGCTGGATGGTGGCGTGAATTACATCTCGCTGGAAACGTTCACCGATCTCTCCGAACTGCTGCTCGCGCTCGACGTCTTCCAGAATCTGTCCAACATCCCGGTCTGCACCGCCCTCGCCGTCAGCGAGGAAGGCCGCCTCGCCTCGGGTCAAGACCTCGCCACCGCGTGGAAAAAACTGCGCGAAGCCGGAGCCGACATCGTCGGCATCAACGGCACGGTCGGCATTCAGGCCAGTCTCTATCTCCTCTCCGGCATCGAAGTCGGTATCGACGACCGCATCGCCGTTTATCCCAACGCGGGCAAGCCGGCCTTCTATGAGGGCCGCTTCAACTACGAAGCGAGCCCCGAATACTTTGCAGAAAATCTGCCCCGCTTCGTCGCGGAAGGAGCCAACCTCATCGGTGGCGATTACGGCACCACGCCCGCGCACATTGCCGCACTCGCCGAAGCTGCCAAGGAATTGAAACCGGTGCGCCAGAAAGCCGCGCGGACGAAATCGCGTGTGACCGTCACCGGCAAGACCGCCGCTCCCGCCACTGTGGAGAGCGAGGAAGAATCACTGCTCGATCAGGTGAAGCACAAGGTCGTCAGCATCGTCGAACTCGATTCGCCCAAGACGCTCTCGATGGACAAGTTCCTCACGGGCGCGCAAGCCCTCAAGGACGCCGGAGCCGCCGCCGTCACCCTCGCCGACAACTCCCTCGCCATCCTGCGTGTGAGCAATTTCGCCGCCGCCGTGCTGCTCCGCGAAAAAGTGGGCATCACGCCCTTGCTTCACCTCGCCTGCCGCGATCGCAATCTCCTCGGCATCCAGTCCGAACTCATGGGCATCGGCATCCTCGGCTTCCGCCACATCCTCGCGATCAGTGGCGATCCCGCCAAAGTGGGCGATCATCCGGGAGCCACCTCGGTTTACGATGTGAACTCGGTGGGCCTGATCAAATTGATCGCCGGAATGAATCGCGGTGTGAATGCCGTCGGCAAGGGGCTCAACGGCCAGACGAAGTTCGTGATCGGCTGCGCCTTCAACCCGAACGCCCTCAACTTCGACTCGCAGGTCAAAAAGCTGGAGATGAAAATCGCCGCCGGCGCGCAATACGTCATGACACAACCGGTCTTCGATCCCGCCCTCGCGAAGATGACCGCGCAACGGCTCAAGCCGCTCGGCGTCCCGGTCTTCATCGGCGTCATGCCGCTGCTCCACTCCCGCAACGCCGAATTCCTGCACAACGAAGTGCCCGGCATCAAGATTCCCGAGAATGTCCGCGAGCGGCTCCGCGCGGCGGATGAAAAAGACGGCCCCGCCATCGGTCTCGAACTCGCCCGGGAAATCCGCCAGACGGTGCTCGAGCACTTCAACGGCATCTATCTCATCACACCGTTCCTGCGGTATGAGCTCAGCCTCGAACTTCTCTAAAAGTTGTTCTCGATCGCCCCTGCAATTCACTCCCGGGAGTGCATCCGGTACCAAGCCGCCTCGGCAAACACACCGAACGAGGACGAAACACTCCTCCAATCGGTGCGCCGCACGAGGCGCTGGAAAATTTCCGCCGCATTACCTTCTACCCCGCCTTCCTTGGGGGTGAGAAAGATGATCCACGCCGCACAAACCGGCTCGCGCAGCGATTTGATTTCCAGAGTGCGCCCCTTGTTGTTCCAGAGCTTGAATTGTTTTTGCGCCAGTTGCGTCGCTTCGTCCGAACTTTTTTGAGCCGTCCAAATCTCATTCAGCGCCCGCCAGTCGGCATTGAACGGCACCGATGTCCAATCCGTCGCCATGGTATTCTCCGCCAGCTGCGGCAGCACCGTTCGCGCATTGGATTGGAGTGTTTGCAAATAAATTCCACGAACGACCGGATCGGTTTCCATGTCGTACAAATCCCGGATCATCGCCTGCGAATTGATGAAAATCCACAACTGCTGCTTCGACAACATCGGCAACAACGCAAAGTCGCCCGCCATCGCTTCCCCCACGATTTGCAATCGAGTCTTGTCGCTGCCCGGCGGTTTTTCTTCCCGCACCTTGTCATACTCTGCCCGCCAACGCGCATCGCCAGTCAGTTCAAACAACGCCCGCGTCACAAACAGCAACCGGCTCGCCGCGCGGTAATCCGCTCCGCCGAAACCGCCGCGAAATTGTCCCGGCGGCAACTCACCCACCGGACTGCACGGCAGCATCCAGCGCTGGGCTTTCAATGCCGTGGCCACTTCCACCATCTTCGCCGTCACACGTTCCTTCTCTGCCGCGTCGGCCATACCGGACCGGACGTAGCACCAGAGACCGTAAAACCACGGCCCCGTTTGATCGTCCGAACCCAGCCCGTAGTGACTGCGTCCGTCCGCGAGCACAAAGCGCGCGACAAATCCCGGAGTATTTCCCACCGACGCGCATTGCATCAATCCTGAAACCAAACGCTGCGCCTTGGCCTTGTCCTCCGCAGCATTCGTCAGCTGCCACCGACGGCAAATACCGTCCAGATACAGCCCGGTAAAGAAGGCTCCGTTCTCGACCGGTGCCCACCACGAGACCGCATTCGGCTTTCCCTCGGCACATTCCTCGGCAGTTGGAAAACCCTTCTCGCCCCCCTCGGGCACGTAATCGAGCACGAGGCCGTTGGAATAAACAAAGCGCTTCCAGTTATCCTCGTGCAGCACCTCCACCTCGCGGGGAACGTCTTTTGCACCGCTCACCGAAATTTGTAACAAGCAAAGTAAACTCAGCCACATGATACGACTTCCATGCATGGGGTATTCTCTTGGTTATCTACTACAGATCAGGTTCCCACCGTTTGTCCGTAGCGGGGATGAGATCCTTGAAACTCTCCACGTGGCCATCCGCAAAAAGATAATTCGCAGAAGGACCGGGATGACGGCGGGTGACGGGACCGCCGCTGATCGGCGAATAGGCGTCGGCGTTGGCGGAAATCTCAGCGATGATAATCGTGGTGGACTGCGGAATTGTCAGTCGGCTGTAACGCCAGATTCGCCCGGAGTTCGACGTCATGAAATTATTCTCGGCGTAGGACGCATCGCGCACGGTCACCTGCTTCAGCGAGGGGCAGATCAGAACGCCCGCCGCGCGCGGCAGGGGCGACATCCCCATGGAATTTTCCGGCAACCCCAGATAACTCTTGAGCTGCCACATCCAGGTCAAGTTCACCGTGTTCATGCTGTCGCCAAACGCGGCGGGATAACGCTCGTTGTTGTCGCTGGCAAACAAATTCATGACCACCCCGATTTGCTTCAGATTGGAGGCGCATTTCGTCTGCCGCGTCATCTCCATGGCCTTTTTCAACATGGGCAACAGCGCCGCCATCAAGACCCCAATGATCGCGACAACCACCAACAACTCGGTCAACGTGAAGGCATTCCTTTTTTTGCGGTGGACGATCTCGTTCATAACATCACTCCACGACCAGCTCGTATTGAAAAATCGGATGGGGCTCTTCCGTTGTGTTCAACTGGATTTTGATTTGATCCGGCGTGACTTGAACCGGCACTTCCTTGAGTCGATCGCCATTGAACGCCAGCGCCCAGAGTCGCACCTTCGCATTCTTCGCCATGGGACGCCGCAGCACGATCTCGGCCCGGATCGATTTCGCGAGAATCGGAAAGGACCCCAGCTCCTTGAGCACCTTGCGGTTCTTGTCGGTGAACACCGCGCCGCTATTAATCGCGTCCCCGACGCTCAGGATCAACAGACGTTTGCTCTCAACCAGCGGCACCGCATCGAGCGATCCGACAAAGAAGCTCGCTGACTCACCCTGATTGGCGATGTCCACCTCCTTCAATTTGACCGGGGCGCTGCCCATCGGAAGCGCTGCCGCCTGACTGCGCGGCGTGTCGACGGTCATGATCTTCCGCGTCGTATCGAGCGTGAGCTGTCCCGTGTCGCTCTGGAAAATTCCGGCGGCAGCGTCGGTGCGATTCGACGCGGGAAGCAGCTTCCGTTTCTTCAACGCCTCCACCATGGCCACGACGTTCGGCGTTTCCTTCGCCTCGGGATCATCCTCCCAAACGAGTGCCTGTGCCGTGGGATGAATCCGCAACGACGCGTCCACCTGGATCGGAGCTCCGGTTAATGAGGAGGAAAAACTCACCACGCGAATGCCGGAGTGCAGCAACAGCGTGAGTCGGCGTATCGCCAATGGCATGTAACCATCGCCGCCCCAGCGGGAGAAAACGCCCTCGGGATCAATCTTCACTTCCACCGTGTGCGTCGAGGGCGATACGTCGCCACGAGCGAAAAGCAGGACCGCCATGCGTTCCGCGATTTTTTCGGGCGGGTCGTGCGGAATCTTGAACGGCCGCAACGTCGTCCTCGCCTGCAAATGAATCGGCTCGTGCGAATGATTCAACATCTGCCAGCCTTGCAACGCTCCATACGCCGGAGCGGACAAGCCCGCCTCATACCGCCATTGGTTCCAGTACGGATAACCCCACTCGGTCACGATGAACGGACGATCCAGTTGCTGCACTTCATTCGCCCACGAGACATAGGCCATGCCCATGGACGCGGCACTTTCGTTCGCCATCGTGGAGCCTGCACTGATATAAGCTGACGGATGATCGTGGTAAGAATGCGTCTCCACCATCGGCAGAGCAGAACGGGTCAGATTATTCCCGAAGGCTACGCCGACGTTGTAATCCTGGATCAGCGCGTGCGTGCCGATTTTTTGAATCTCGCTTTTCATCCACCTCAGCAACTCCAGCTCGGTATCGACAATGAACCGCTGCAAGTCGGCCGTCGCCGGAGCAACGCCTTCGCGGGCCGGGAACGGAATCGCTGCGAAATCCGCGTACGGCGTGGCAAGGCGCCACGCTTTATTCAAGGCCTCGATCGTCTGGTAGCGTTTCTGCAGCCACGTGCGGAAAGGACCGATCAAACCCAACTCCTGCTCGCGATTCTTGTTATAGTGCGTGAGGGAAAAATGAATGCCCGCCTCGTTGCGCAGACCGAAAATGATCACTTGCGGATCATCCTTGAGCGCCATCCCCGTGTAAGGATTCACATGCTCCAGCAACAGCCGCGCCCCCTTGGCCCAATGCTCGCGCGCCGCTGGCTCCCAGTACATCCGCCCGGTGAGATTCACCTTCCGGCCTTCGGGTCCCCACGCTTTTCCGCGCACCTTGTTGCCGTAGTAAGAATACCAGATCGAGGAAATATCGACGTAAAGATACACCCCCTGCTTCTTCAATTCCGCCGCGAGCCGATCCCAGCGCTGGAATTGCTTCGGATTCGGCACGTGATCGGTATCGGTGTCGATCATCAACATCAGATCGAGATAATGCGCGCGGAAACAATTATATCCCGCGAGCCGCACCTGCTTCGCGTACTCAGCGATCTCCTCCGGAGTTTCCGGAGCCCAATATTCCATCGGGTTCGAACAGGAGAAAAAGCGCACCGGCTTGCCCGGCTGCTTTTCAAAGACGAATTGACCCGCCGCGTTGATCTGCAGCTTGCCATGCTTGCCCGCCGGACCGGGCTCGACCAGATTGGAAAAATCGAGCGCGCTCCCTTCCTTGACCAGCAAATCCTCGAGAACGACCGGCTTCCAGCCTTCCGCCGCAGAGGGTGACCACTCCGGCGCGGCATTCACCGCCAGACTGCGTAGTCCGAGCAGCAAGACACCCGACAACAAGCCAACCCGGCAATGGGACATCGTCAAATACATGACAATCTTTCACTCAAAATCAAACGACCTTATTCCCACGCCACGCACAAACTACACGAGGCGTTGCCGGCGATGATAGACAACTCCAAGCAGGAAACCACTCATCAGCAACCCCGCCGTCGCTGGCTCGGGAATGGTGGAAATGGAAACATTGTCGAAATCGACTGTCACCATGTCGCCGTTGCCGGTGACCAGGCTCAAATAATTCGAAGGCGTCGTCGTTCCATCCCAGGCCATTTGTAAACCGGTCAAATCAAACGCCACCGTTCCTTTGCTGCCCGTGACGGTGGCGCTGGTATAGGTGTGAGAGAAAGGATCCACCGTGAAATTGAAGGTGACCCATTCCCCCAAGCCAGCAGTCACGCTCGATGTGAGAACGTTTTTAGCAGTGAGCGCCGTGCCGTTCCATCCCTGGATATAGTAATACTGATTGCCCCCAGCCGACCCGTCATAGCCGAACTTCAACCAAGAAGAATTATTGCCAAAGGTCTGGGCTCCAAATTGAACCTGTACCTGCTGTCCTGAGGTGGGCGTTCCCACGGACTGCACGTTCATGGCCAGCGAGAAGGAAAACGTCGACGTGAGCAGCGAAGCGGCATTGGCCACTTGAATGTTCGCCCCGCGGGCGGCCGTTCCATCGCTGGCAATGCGGAGCGAAGTGGATCCCGCTTGACCCGTTGGCGAAGAAAAGATGACGCCCGTGGGAGGCGTCGTCCAGATCGAGGTCCATGTCCCGCCCAATGACGTATCCTGTTTACCGATGACATCTCCGCCCGCTGTGTAATTGCCGTTGGTCGTCGGCTCAAAGCCGCTGGAGATCGTCGCCGCAGAGAGCGAACCCGCCAGGAGGCAGCTTGCGGTGGAAACAAGAGCCAGCTGCTTCCAAAGGGACTTGACTGACAGGGAATGTAGGATCGTTTTCATAGGAGGATGGAGGGTGGATGTTAAGTGGATATAAATCAGGAGGCGCTGCTTTCTCGAATCACAATTTCCCCACGTACCCGGCTCTGCAGCGCGGGCCGGGACTGCTGGTTCACGGCTGCGTCCAAAATCTCAAAAGCTTTTTCGCCCATTCGCTCGAACGGGACATGGTAGGATGTCAAACCCGGCTTCCCCCCCCCCGGCACCGCCAGATCATCAATACCGGTCACTTTCAGATCCGCTGGCACGGACAATCCCAGTTCGCTCGCCGCGCCCATCAATCCATGTGCCACGGAATCCTGCGAGCAAACCACGCCCTCGATCCCCCGCACACGTTGCAAATAGGCGCGGGCTTGTGTCGTGGGTTCGCGCAAAGGCTGGGCGTAATCGGAATGACAATCCGCCCCGAGCATCACCCACGCCTCCGCCTTCGCCAGCCCCGCTTCCTCGAGCGCCCAGAGATAACCGTTGTAGCGGTCCAGCACCGAAGTCGCGAAGGATTGATTGGCAAAAAAACCGATGCGCGTAAGCCCTTGGTCGAGCAGGTGACGGGTCATCGTATAGCCCGCATGAAAATTATCCACCACCACTGAGGGGCAATGCATGCCCGATAAAATCAGATCGACCAACACAATCGGCGTCTTCGATTCGAGCAACATCCGGCAGAATCGAATCTGCCCCTCCGGCGACGCCACGAGGGGGTATATGACCGCGCCCCGTACATCCAACTCCAGCAACCGGAGCAAGCTCTCCGCCTCTTTTTCGTAGTCACTCTCCGCCGAAAGCGTAATCACCCGCCGCTGTTGCACCCGCGCCGTGGATTGAAATCCCTTCGCGGTGCGCCAGATGCCGTCATGCGCTTCACTCTCGCCGGGATAGATGAACGCATAAGCATTGAGCCGGGCGGCCGGAGATCCGGATGGCAACGCATTCTGAATAACCCGCGTGCCGCTGCGCCGCCGCCTCTCCACTAATCCACCATGAACCAAGTGCTCAATCGCTTTGCCTACGATGGAACGTCCACACTCGAATTCTCGACAAAGCTCCTGCTCCGAGGGAATTAAACAGTTAATTGGCCATTTTCCGCTCAGTATACGACTTTCCATCTCCTTATAAACCATCTCAGGCTTAGATAAAGCAGTTGAAAAGACCATAAAACATACATAATACGATTATCGCATTTAAATCAAGCGCAATCTTAAATGGCTATAATCGGCCTCCATACTTTTTCGCGCCGACTATTGGACTCTTCTTGACGTCTGGAACTCGGACGAGTGTGCTGGCAGTTGCATCAGCCTCCCCCTCATGAAAACCCGCCCCATTGCCGGACAAGAGAGTTGGACCTTCGGCACCAGCACCGTTACCGCCGCCCTCACCCAACAAGGAGGCCATCTCGGCCCGATCCGCTTTCGACTCGGCCGGCGCTGGATTGCCCCGATGGATCTGGCCCCGTGGGCCGAGGAAAAACTTCCGGCCAATACCCCACCGATTCTGCGCTCCCTGCGCGGCGATTTTTTCTGCATGCCCTTCGGCGGCAACGACACCCCTTGGCGCGGCGAGCAGCATCCCGCTCATGGCGACACCGCGAACGCCAAATGGAAATTGCTATCCGCCACCACAAACCGGATCCATCTCGCCCAGAACAACTCCGTCCGCCCCGGTCGAGTGGACAAGATCATCTCCCTCGTCGATGGGCAGACCGCCGTCTATGAGCAGCACGTGATCTCCGGCATGCGCGGGCCGATGGCATTGGGTCATCACGCCATTCTGCAATTGGAATCCGAAGGCGCGGGCCGCGTGAGCGTCAGCCCCTTCCACTTCGGCGCGACCTGCCCCAAGCCCTTCGAAAATCCCGCGTATGGCGGCTATTCCATCCTGCAACCCGGAGCCCGATTCAAATCCCTCAGCCGCATACCGCAGACCAACGGCCAATTCGCCGACCTCACCACCTACCCAGCCCGCCCCGGTTACGAAGACCTCGTCTTGATGGCCACCACCCCGAACCAACCCTTC
Organism: Verrucomicrobium sp.; assembly: GCA_017849585.1. Classification (GTDB taxonomy): domain Bacteria; phylum Verrucomicrobiota; class Verrucomicrobiia; order Methylacidiphilales; family UBA1321; genus UBA1321. The sequence goes on along the minus strand of JAFIGT010000010.1, from coordinate 86,465 downwards.
GGCTGGACCGCTGTCGTCGTGGCGGAAAAAAACTATGTCTGGTTCGCGCTGAAAGATCCGCGCGTCCTGCCCTCGACCGTCTTCTGGATGTCGAACGGCGGCCGCCACTACGCCCCGTGGAATGGACGTCACCGTCACGCCATCGGCGTGGAGGAAGTCTGTTCCTATTTCCATTACGGTCTGGCCGAGTCCGTTCGCCCCAATGAACTGAACCGCGCCGGAGTCCCCACCCACGCCAAGCTCGACCCGAAACGCCCCACCGCCATTAATTACATCATGGCCGTCGCGGCGATTCCCCGTGGGTTCGACATCGTGAAAACAATCAAGCCCGCCCGCGACAACCAGTCCGTGACCCTCACCGCGAAGTCCGGCAAACAGGTCACCTGCCCGCTGAACGTCGCCTTCCTCCACTCCCAAGCGGCCTGATTCTCCGCCAACGTTTTCCCTGTACGGAGCGCGGACACTCCCCGCGTCGCACCAACCCGCCCTTGACAAGTCATGATCGAATCGATTAGATACGATCATGTTCGCTCACGAACGTCACCAGGCCATTCAGCAACTCCTCTCAAAAAAGCGGCGGCTCTCCGTCGCCGCACTGCAGCGGGAACTCAAGGTTTCCTCCGCCACCCTGCGCCGGGATTTGACCGAGCTTGAAAACGACAACCTCGTCGTGCGCGTCCACGGCGGCGTCGTCCATCCCTCCGCGCTGCGAAGCGAACCCACCTTCACCCAAAAGGGCGCCCGCTCCATGGCGGCCAAACGCGCCATCGCCCGCGCCACCGCCGAACTGATCCCCGACGGCGCCACGCTCTTCATTGACGCCGGTACCACCTGCCTCGAAGTCGCCCGGCTGCTGCTCACGCGCCGCGATCTCACCCTGATCACCAACTCCGTCCCGCTGCTCGGACTCGCCACGACCGAACACGCCGCGACCGTCATCGGGCTCGGCGGCGAATTGCGCGCTGTCTCCGGCGCTCTGACCGGCTCTCTGGCGCTCTCATGGCTCGCCTCCGTCCACGCCGACATCGCCATCGTCGCGGCGTCCGGTTTGTCGCTTGAGGACGGCGCCAGCACGACCGAACTCGCCGAATCCGCAATGAAACAACAATTTCTGGCCCGCTCAACCAAGCGCATTCTCGTCGCCGACAGCAGCAAGTGGAATGTCCCCAGCACCGCAAAGTTTGCCGACTGGAACAGCTTCGACACGTGGGTGACCGATGCCACGCTCACCCCTCGCGAACGCGCCGCCCTGTCCCGTCATCACCTTCACCTCATCCAGGTCAAAAATGAAGCGCAGTGAAATCAACCGTCTTGTCCACGCCGCCAACATCTGCTTCGTCAACCACGGCTGGTCGCTGCCTCCGCACCCGCGCTGGGATGTGACCGATTTCGGCTTGGGCCGCTGGCGCGAAAACGCGCTCGTACTGGTCAACCTCGCCGAGGAACCGGAGTATTGCGAAAAGCTCATGTACGCGCAGCGCGACATGACCACACCTGCCCATTGTCACCGCCAAAAAAAAGAAGACATCATCTCGCGCTGGGGCGTGCTGCGGGTAAGAGTCTGGGCGGGCGTCCCCGCCGAAAGCGGCACGCGTGAATTCCAGATTCAAGTGAATGGCGCCCTGCAAACCATCGCCTCCGGCTCCACCATTGATCTCCCCGCCGGATCGCGCGTCACGCTCGTTCCGGGCGTCTACCATGAATTTTTCCCGGTCTCGGACGAATGCATCATCGGCGAAGTCTCCACCGCGAATGACGACGCGCATGACAATTTTTTCGTGAATCCCGACATCGGCCGTTATCCTCACGTGGACGAAGACGAGCCCGCGCAAGTGCGCCTGCTCAGCGACAAGGCCTGACCATGAGCTCCCAGGATTCCCTCCATTGGCTCGCCTCCCGGCTGCGCGCCGTCGCGGATTCGATTCCGCAACAGCGGGTCGTCGCCGGTTTCGACGGCTTCGTCGACGAGATCATCTCCGTCGTGCAGGAGCGCAAAAATTTAACCGACTGGAAACCGGTCAGCGACATCCCTGCGTTCAACGCGCTCATCGCGAAGGCGGCAGGCCACAGCAGTCTCCGCGAAATCGTGATCAACCGCCTCGACGCGGGCGGCTGCGCGGTCAACTTCGCCGACGGCATAGCGGAACTCGGTGTCAGCGTGGATTGCTTCGCCACGATGGGCACGCCGCGCCACCCCGCCTTCGATGACCTCGCCCGCAAGCTGCACGGGTGCCACTCCTGGGGCCGCGAATATGGCCGCACCCTCGCCTTCGAGTTCAACGACGGCAAGCTCATGTATAGTGCCGTCGCGCAACTCGCGGAGTTCGACACCGCCCTGCTCGATCGCGTCCTGAGCGACGGCACTTACCTCAATGCCTGTCAGCAGGCGCGCGTCATCGCGTTGACCGATTGGACCCTCTACCCGCACATGACCGCCTGCTGGCGCGCGCTGCAGGAACAAGTTTATTCCAAGCTCACGCATCAGCCCGCGTTCTTTATTGATCTCGTCGATCCCTCCACGCGCTCCGATGCCGACATTCGCGCCATGCTTGAAGTCCTTTCGGGATTCGAAGCCCATGGCAAAACCGTGCTCGGCCTGAACGGAAACGAAGCCAACATTCTCTCGCGCCTGCTCGATCTGAACCTCACCGGCACCGACATCGCCGAGGTCAAAAAGCAAGCCGTCGCCTTGCGCGAACGGCTCGCACTCGCCCAGATCGTCATTCACCACCGCAAATTCGCCGTCGTGGCGGACGCCTCGGGAGTCCACCACGCGCACGGCCCTTTCTGCGCCGCACCGAAGAAAAGCACCGGGGCCGGGGACCGCTTCAACGCCGGATATTGTCTCGGCTTGCTGCTCGAACTGGACCCCGTTTCCTGTCTGAACCTCGCCGCCGCTGTGACCGGCTTTTTCGTGCGCCAGGGCCGCAGCGCCACGCTGGCCGAATTGATTCCCTTTATTGAAAACTGGGCGAAGGGCAATCCCGACGCCCTCACCCTCTGACTTCACACCCTCCCTTCCCATGCAAAAAAGCCTCGACACCAAAATCGCCGACATCCGCGCGAATCCCTCCACCAGCAAAGCCTTCATCATCGCCGACGCCAAGGACGCCGACATGGCCCTCGGCATCACCGCCCCCGGCCATCGCCGTCCGCAGAATCCCGAGCGGGTGATGAAATCGGAAATCCACTGGAAGACCCTCGAAGAATACCGCCAACAAATTCGCGACGTCGTGCAGCAAGGCCTCATCGACATCATGCTCTGCTCCGCCTCGAACATCGAGCAGCTCGCCATCCGCGAAAAACTTTTCGCCAACAATCACATCACTCCCGCCGCTCGCGCCAACGACACCACCGACATCTGGGTCGTACGCGGTGGCCAATACGTCAGCGTGCCGTCGCGCCCGTTCCGCTCCGCCACGCTCGACCACATCCGGTGCGGCGAGATTGATTGCGATCCCTCCGCTCCCGTGCTCGGGGCCGATCTGGGACTTTATTCCGTGACGTTCACGAACGATCTCCACCGCGATTACGAGACATTGACCGAGTTCAAGGAATTCCGCGAAGAAGCCGAGCGCAAGAATTTCCGCTACTTCCTCGAAGTGTTCGATCCGAACGTCGATGCGGGCATTCCCCCGGAAAAACTTCCCTCCTTCATCAACGACCACATCATTCGCAGCCTCGCCGGCGTCACGCAAAAAGGCCGTCCCCTCTTCCTGAAGATCGTCTACCACGGGCCGCAGGCGATGGAGGAACTCGCCGCGTACGATCCGCAAATGGTCGTGGGCATTCTCGGCGGTTCTGCCGGGACGACCTACGACGCCTTCAAGCTCATCGCCGAAGCGCAGAAGTACGGCGCGCGCGTGGCCTTGTTCGGACGCAAGATCAACTACTCCGAGCACCCGCTCTCCTTCATCGAAATGCTGCGCCGCATCGTCGAGCACCAGATCACGCCCGAGGAAGCCGTCAAGGCCTACCACGATTTGCTCCAGAAATTCTCCCTCACGCCGCACCGTCCGCTCGCGGAGGATATGCAGCTCACCACCGGCATCATGAGCTACGGGGGCAGCGGCACGACCGTTTCCATTCCCGCCGCCATCCCGAGCGCCACGGGCACGAAATCGAAAACCCCGGAAAAGTCAGCCGCACCGGTCAACGTCACATCCAATTCTCGCCTGAACCAGCAGTTGCAAAATATCCGCAAGCGGTTGGGCGAATAAACCTCGCCCGTCACATCAACGTCCTCGCTCACAGCGAGCGCAGTAGCGACTCCAGTGCCGCGCGGCGATCCGCGTCGCTGGCTGGCAGCGGCCGGGTCCATTCGCGACTCTCCCGGAAGAGCGTTGGGCGCAGTCGCACATGAATGAGATCGTGCTCGTCATCGAACCAGATGCGGGCCTTTTCCTCCCGGTCAAACGGACGCGAAAGCCAGCGATCGAACGCCTGATCATTCTCGAAGCGCGTCACCCGCACCGACGCACTCTCCGGCAGCGTCAACGCCGTCACGCCATCGCGCGTCGTCGATTCCGCATAGAGTCCGATCTCGATCCCGGACGGGCTTGGCCACGAGGCAAAAATCAACACCACGCACAGCACTGCCAAGGCCGCCCCGCTCAGTCCTTGACCCCACGTCGTGCGCAGCCAGTTCCAGCCCGCGAAACGAGTCGCCGCTTCCGGTTTCGCTTCTTCTTTCTGGAAATGTAATCGAACGGCGGAGCGCAGTTGGTTCAAGCGATGCGCGGGCAATTCCGCCGGAGGCGCTTCCAGCGACGAGGCCAGCGGTAGCGTGGCGCGCGTGAGCTCCAACGCCGCGCGCAAGTCTTCCAACTCCGCCTGCCGGGCCGGTTCCTCCTTCAGGCCACGCTCCAACGCGGCATTCTCCTCCGGGGAAATTTCGCCGGAGAGCGCCTTCAGGGCCAGATGCTGGAATTCGTCGTCGTGCATATCTTGCTACTCTATCATCGCCAATGGGCCGTAATTTCTTTCAACAAAAGGGGATTTTTTTCAATGCGCAACCGGATCTTTTTCAAGCCCCGGGCCAAATGCACGCCCACCGTGCCAATGGGGAGCCGATGCCGCGCTGCGAGTTCCTTATAGGAAATGCCGTCGACCACAAACTCGCGAATCAGTTGCGGCGCGGGCGGTTCGAGCTCACTCATGGCGTCGCCCAACAGGGCCGCGAGTTCGCGTAATTCCGTGGGTTGCAGGTTCGCAATCAAATCGGCGGGTTCGAATAAACCGTCCGTCTTTTCCCGCAAAAATTCCAGACTCTCCGTCTGGCCGCTCCCGCGCTTTTCCGCGGTCAATTTACGCTTCTCGGAAATCGCCCGACGTCCCGCAATCGTCACCGCCAGCGCCCGCAAATCCTCCCACGTCTCCAGTTCACCCACCTTGGGTACCAGCTGCGTCAACGCCTCCATGGCCACATCCTCCGCCTCGCTCGCGGTCAAGCCCGCGAGCGGATGTTGCGCCGCAGCCAGGACACAGGGATAGAGACGGCGAAAAGCGTCATCCCAGGCGGATTCACTCCCCGCCTGCAACGCTTTCAGCAAAGACGCCTCGCTCCACATCGTTCCCCCATCCTTCATAAAAACAGCTTCACTGGCAAGTGCACTCGCCCTCGATAGCTCCTTCCTCACAGGCTCTTAGACGCTTGAAACCCGGCTATTTGTCCCGATGATGACGAAACCCCACCCATGCCGCCCCGCTTGCTCCTTCTTCTCTTGCTGCTCGCGCTCGTCCCGGGGCTGATGTGGGCACAAAGTCCCTCGACCACCCCACCTTCAGTCATCGACTGGACCAAGCGCTTTGAGCTGGCCAAAGAGCAGATGCAAACCGGCAAGGTCGAGGAGTCTCTCGCGCTCGGCCGGGAAACCGTCGCTCTGGCCGAACAACAATTCGGCGCCCACGATCCCAGCACGACAACCACGGCCCGCTACGAATTGGCTCAACTCTATTTGCGTTGCCACCGTTTTCCCGAAGCGGAGAAATGCCTGACCGAAGTCGTCTCGGCCCGCGAGCAAGCGCATGGCCCGGAGGACTTGCGCGTGGGCGAGGCATTGTACGATCTCGCCTGGTTTTATTCCAACATGTCGAGCTACGCGAAGGCGGAACCGCTCTTTCTGCGCGTGCTGGCGATTGATGAGAAACAGGTGGGGCGGCGTCACCCGCGCACCGCGCTGGCCTTGAACAGTCTCGGTGTTTTGAACGAGAACAAGGGCAACTACACCGCCGCCGAGAATTATTTTCTGGAAGCCATCGCCATCCAGAAGGAAACCCTCGGCCCTGATACCGCCACGAGCGCCACCACGCTCAACAATCTTGCGACCCTTTACTGGGTGCGCGGGGACTACCAGCAGGCGGAACATTATTTCTCGCAGGCCCTCGCCATTCGCGAACGGGTCAAGGGCCGCGGCTCGCTCGCCACCGCCACCACGGTCAATAACCTCGCCTTGGTGTATCTCGGCATGGGCGATTACGAACGGGCCGAAACCCTGTTCTGGCGCGTGTTGCGCATCCGCGAGCAAAAGCTCGGCGTGAATCATCCGCTCACACTCACATCAGTCAATCACCTCGGCCTTCTCTACTACGATCTCGGCGACTACACGGCGGCGGAGTCCTTCCTGCAACGCGCCGCGCAGTCGCGGGAGAAAGTTATCGGCGCGGATCAGCCCGACACCGCCCGCTCCTTTTTTCATCTCGCTTATCTCTACGACACGCTCGGTCAATACGGCCGTGCGGAACCGCTGCACCAACGCGCCCTCGACATTCGCCGCCGCATTCTCGGCGAGCCACATCCCGAAACCGCCGCAAGCTATGGATTCCTCGCCCGCCACTATCATCTCAGCGGCCAGCTCGCGTCCGCAGCTCCGCTCTACGAGCAGGCTTTGACCATTCAGCGGGCGGCCCTCGGACCATATCATCCCGACTTGCTGAAAACCCTGGAGAACAGCGCGTGTCTCCAGCTCGAACTGGGACATCGCCCGGAAGCGACCGCGCTGGCGCGCGAAGCCTCCACCGTACGCGAACATCTGCTGCAAAATCTGTTTCTCTTCACGTCGGAAAAACAACGTATCGATTTCCAACGTACACTCCGCTTCTACAACCTCACCGCCACGCTGGGGGATGCCACCGAGATCGCCCGCGTGGTCTATCGCACGAAGGGTGTGGTGCTCGATTCCATTCTGGAAGATAAACTCGCCGAGGCGCGCGCCTCGGACAATCCCGAGATCGCCGCGCTGCTGGCCCGCTTGCAAGCGACCGCGCGCACGCTCGAAAAAAATCCCACCGCCACCGAACGGGAACCGCTCGAGCGCGAGATCGACCGCCTGCAATGGCAGCTGGGCGAGAAAATGGGTCGCGCCCAATCGAGCCGCCGCGCCCTGCAAGTCGAGCCCGCCACCATCGCCGCCGCCATACCGGAACACGCCGCGCTCATCGAGTTCGTCCGCTATCAGACCTGCGGCAAGAACCTCACTTTTCAACCGGCCTACGGCGCGGTGGTGCAACGGCGAAATCAACCCCCGCGCTGGATCGAACTCGGCAACGCGGAGACGATCGACGCGTCCATTCAACTTTATCAAAAGTATGTGCGCCGCCGTGTGCGCGATACCGCGCTACGCGCCGTCCTGCAGCAGCTGGAACAGCGTCTCTGGCAGCCCCTCGAATCGGCATTGGGCAACGACTGCCAGCGTGTGATTCTGAGCCCGGACTCCGCCCTGAATTCCATTTCCTTCGCCACCCTGCTCTCGCCGGATGACCGCTTTTTGGCCGAAAAATACACCTTCGAATATGTGACCAGCGCGCGCGACCTGTTGCGGACATCTACCGCCATCCATGAATCGGATCGGCGACTCGTCCTCTTCTCCTCTCCCGATTTCGGCCCGGCCAAATCCACCGGCACGGCCAGCGATGCCATCCGGTTATCACCCCTGCCCGGTGCTCAACGCGAGGCCGCCCTTTTGCAAAGCGCCGCGAAGGAAAGCGGGCTCGAGGTGGAATCCTATTCCGGCCCCCAAGCCACCGAAGCGAAGCTCAAGGCCATCGGTTCGCCCCGGATTCTCCACCTCGCCACGCATGGTCTCGCTTGGGCGACGACCAAACCCGTGACTGCCAATCCGATTCCGGGCGTGACCACCCGCGCGGCCCATTCCGGCTCCACCAGTCTGCTCGCACTCGCTGGAGCCCAAGCCACGCTCTACGCCTGGCAGCGCGGCGAATTCCCGACGCCCGAAAAAGATGGCGTGATCACCGCCTCGGAAGTCGGAACGCTTAACCTGCATCATACGTGGCTGGTTGTCCTGTCCGCCTGCGATACCGGCACCGGCCCGATTCAAGCCGGGGAAGGCGTGCTCGGCCTGCGCCGGGGATTCCTCCTCGCCGGAGCGCAAAATCTGGTCATGACCCTCTGGCCCGTCGACGACGCCTATGCCGCCACCTTCATGCAAGCATTCTACCGCCGCGCCTTCAATTTATCACAAGTTCAACGTGATCAACTCGTTACCATCCGAAAAGAAAACGGACTCTGGCAAGCCGTCCGCTCCGCCGGTCCTTATATCCTCTGCAACTGACCACAAGGTTTGCTAGGTGCGCGACTTTTTTTAAAATAAATCACGAATCCTGAAAGAACCCGGTTCGGAATTGCGATGATACCGCAAGACCATGAATCGCTTCGCTTTTCTCGAACGAATTTTTTCCTCAACCTTCGGCACCCTCTCCTGGCAGCCCCCGCGCTGGCTACAAAAATCGTCCAACTCCACGAGCCTCAAGCGCATTCTGATTTTCTTACTCTCCATCGCTTTGATCATCGGTATTTCGTCCTGGTGGAATTCCAATCAACCCAAAGCCGATCTCACCACCGTCTCCGTCATCGCCCCACCCGTCTCCCCGGTCGTCGATGGCAAAATCAGGCCCGCACCACTCTCCGTCAAATTTTCCCAATCCGCTGCGCTCCTCGACCAGATTGGAAAAAAAGTGGTGCGTGGCGTCGAACTGCAACCCGCCCTCCCCGGTACATGGACATGGCTCAGAGATCGCGAACTGACCTTTCAACCGGAAACCGATTGGCCCGCGGGAAAAGAATATACCGTGAGGTTGCAATCTTCCCTCTTCCCAGCCCAAGTGAAGCTCAATACCTACCGTCCGCGATTCACGACGGAGAAATTTCGCGCCTCGATCCATGCCGTGGAGTTCTATGTGAATCCGAAAGATCCGAGCGAACGACGCACCACCGCCACCATCACCTTCACACATCCCGTCGATGCCGCCGCACTTTTGCGATCCCTCGAATGGAAATGGCAAGGTCGGGAGGATCTTTTTGCGCACGCTCAAAAAGACGAAGCGCCTTTCGCCATCACGCTCACTCCTGATGGTCGCACCGCTTACCTTCGCTCGCTCCCCATCCGGTTGCCGAAAGAAGACAACTATCTGCGGCTTCAGGTACGCAAGGAACTCACCAATCGCTCTGGAGAGGCCACTCTCCATGCTCCGCTCAGTGGTGAATTGCGCGTGCCAAATCTCTACAGTTTTCTCCGCTTTAAGCGCGCAGAGACGGTCATTGCCACCAATCTCAATGGAGAACCAGAGCAAACTCTGATTCTGGAAACCACCATCGGCGTGAAGCCGGATGACTTGAAGAAAGCCATCACAGTTCATCTGCTTCCCGCAGATAAACCCGCCCGCGGATCGCGTCCTGCAGTTCAGAACTACGACTGGTCCGGCGCGGGTGAAGTGGACGACGCGCTGCTCGCGCAATCCAAGCCCATCGCAATCAAATGGAACACTCCCGAGATCGACTATCCCGAGACTCACAGCCTGCAATTATCGGTGCCGGAAAACCGCTATCTTCTGATACAGGTTCGGAACGGTCTCACCAGCCTTGGAGGCTTCGTCATGAAGAATGACTATCGAACCGTGGTCAAGGTGACTCCTTACGCCAAGGAAATCCGCTTTCTCCATGAGGGCGCGATACTCGCACTCAGTGGAGAACACAAGTTGTCCGTGCTCGCTCGAAGCCTCTCACAAGTCGAATATCGCATCGGCCGCGTCGACCCAAAGGAAATCAATCACCTCATCAGCCAGTCGAGCGGTAATTTCCAATCGCCCGTTTTTCAGAGCTACCACTTCGGTGAAGATAATATTTGCGATATATCAACCCGCAAAATCGATGTCGTTGCGGAACCCGGCAAGTCCAGCTATCTAACGCTCAATCTCAACGACTGCCTCACCGATAAACGTACCGGCGAGCATCGCGGTCTGTTTCTTATTCGCGTAGCCGAGGTCAAACCGTCCGACGATGAATCGGAATCCTCTCCCAGCGCTTCATCAATGGAGGACAACCGCACCTCCGACCATCGCTGGGAAGATCACGACTCAGCGGATCTCGTTTCTGACCGCCGCCTCATTCTCGTTACCGATCTCGGCTTCGTCGCCAAACTAAACGCCGATGGCTCGCAGGATGTTTTTGTACAATCCGTCAAGACTGGGCTACCTGTTCAGGGTGCAAAAGTCGAAGTCCTCGGCAAAAACGGCGTCCCCGTTGTGGCAGCCTCCACGGATGAGAGCGGTCATGCGACCTTGCCGATATTGAAAGACTTCAAGCGCGAACAGGAACCTGTCGCTCTCGTAGTTCGTCACGGTAACGATTTTTCATTCATGCCCTATGGACGCGCCGATCGTCGTCTCAACTACTCGCGTTACGACATCTCGGGCGTGGAACTTCCCCGGCCTGATTCGCTGGGGGCATTCCTCTTTTCTGATCGCGATATTTATCGGCCTGGCGATACAGCCCATTTCGGCATCGCGCTGAAACAAATGGATTGGAAGGACCGTCTCGCCGGACTCCCGCTTGAAATTGCCATCACCGATCCGCAAGGACGAGAATCCACCACGATTCAAATTCAGTCACCTGTCGATGGATTCTTCGAGTGGTCATATACCACACGTGAAGCCGCCCCCACCGGCCTTTACACCATTGGCCTCTACCTGCGCAAAAAAGATAAGCGTGGCGAGTTACTCGGCAGCACATCCATTCGCGTCGAGGAATTCCTCCCGGACCGGCTCAAAATCCAGGCGGAACTCACCAGCGAACCGTCCATTGGTTGGGTGCAGCCAGATGGCTTAAAGGTCAATGTAAACCTGAAAAACCTCTATGGAGCCCCCGCAGCAGGCCATCGTATTACCGGAAAAATGTCTCTTACCCCCGCCGCCATTGCGTTCAAAAACTATTCCGACTTCAATTTCTACGATCCATTTTTAAAAGAAACCACCAAACGCGAACCTCATGATGAAGAACTCGCCACGGCAACAACCAACGACCAAGGCCTTGCCGAGCTCGACTTCAATCTTGCCCGCTTTGATGCCTCCGCTTATCGCCTGACCTACGTAGCGCGTGGCTTCGAAAAGGAAGGAGGCCGCAGCGTCGCCATCGGCAGTGAAATCCTCGTCTCTGCGCGTCCATGGCTTGTCGGGTTCAAAACGGATGGCGATCTACGGTTTATTCATCGCAACAGTCAGCGCACGGTGGAACTACTGGCCGTTGATCCGCATTTGCGGCCCTTCGCTGCCGGCAATCTCAAGCTCGTTCTCTCAGAACAATATTATCTCTCTGTATTGACGAAAAAAGAAAACGGCAATTATGCCTATCAATCCGTTCTTAAAGAGCGGGAAGTCGAAACCAAAATACTTACCCTCGCTGCAGTCAGCCAAAAATGGATCGTTCCCACGGGTCGAACCGGCGACTTCATCGCGCGCTTGTATGACAGCCAGAACGTCTGCGTCAACGCAATTAGATTCTCTGTCGTCGGTACCGGCAGCGCCACACGACAGCTCGAACGCAACGCCGAACTCAAAGCTCAACTCTCAAAAAATGAATTCCTGCCGGGAGAAGATATCTCCATTGCAATCACAGCACCCTATACGGGTTCTGGTCTTATCACGATTGAAAGGGAACGCGTACATGCTCATCGCTGGTTTCGCGCCACCTCGCTAAGCAGCGTGCAAAAAATCACGCTCCCGAAAGATTTTGAAGGCAACGGCTACATCAATGTCGCATTCGTGCGCTCTCTTGATTCCCGAGAGATTTTCATGAGTCCCCTGAGTTACGCAGTCATCCCCTTTCGTGTCAGCCGCGCGAAGCGAACCATCCACGTCGAACTTTCGGTTCCTGAAAAAGTCATCCCCGGGAGAACACTCTCAATTCAATATCGCAGCGACAAACCATCGAAAGTCATTGTCTATGCCGTGGATGAAGGCATCCTGCAAGTCGCCAACTATCAGGTCCCAGACCCGCTGGACTATTTCCTACAGAAGCGAGCCTTACAGGTCACAACCGATCAGATTCTCGATTTAATTCTTCCGGAATACTCCATCTCCCGTGAAGTTGCCGCTGCTGGTGGCGACGGTCGGGAGGATTTGCTCGCAGCCAATCTCAACCCCTTCAAGCGAAAAAATGAAGCGCCAGTGGTCTATTGGTCTGGCATTTTAGAGTGCAGTCCCCAATCGCGCACAGCACACTATACCGTGCCGGAGTATTTCAACGGCACCCTGCGCCTGATGGCTGTTGCTATCTCGGAGAATGCAGCCGGATCTGTAGAGCGAAAAGTAATCGCACGAGGCCCCTTCATCATTCAACCCAACGTTCCCACCTTTGTAGCTCCAGGCGATACTTTCGATGTCAGTGTGAGCGTAGCCAATCAACAGGAGGGCTCCGGTCCCACTGCCACTGTGCTGCTGGATATCGAGGCATCGCCATCTCTTGAAATCCTTCAGAAGCCCGAGTCATCTCTCACGATTGCTGAAGGGCGCGATACGGTCGTCCATTTTCTTTGCCGCGCCAAGGATCAACTCGGTAATGCCGACCTCACTTTCCACGCAAAGCGAGGGACTGCCTCCGCTCAATACGTCTCACATATAAGCATTCGTCCACCAGTCGCTCAACGCACAGTGATTCATGGCGGATCGTTCACAGGAATACAAGAGGATGTCATATTGAAGCACGATTTCTACCCAGCCTATTTCAAGGGTGTCTCCTATGTGTCTGCGCTTCCTCTTGGTCTATGCCGAGGTTTGAAATCGTATTTGGATGATTATCCACATCTCTGCTCGGAGCAACTTACCAGCCGGGGATTGCCCCTGGTCGTTCTGGCTGGAGAAAATGAATTCAGCGTGAGCAAGACTGAGGCCGCCAAAGCCTTTATCGAAATCTTCGCTCTTCTGCGCGGCCGTCAGAATGATCAAGGCGCTTTTGGTTTATGGCGGGCCGATAAGGTGGAGCCCCTTCACTTTACCAGTGCCTATGTCATGCAATTCCTGACCGAAGCCAGGGAGCGCAACTACCCGGTTCCGACCGACATGCTGGTAGAAGGTTTGGCCTATCTCGAAAAAATGGCCACCGAAACACCCCGGTCGTTGTCGCAGGCGCGTCATCAGGCGCTCGCTATTTATCTCCTTACACGCAACGACATTGTCACCACAAATGCCCTCGACCGTTTGCGCTCTCATCTCGAGCAACATTATCCCAAAGAGTGGAAGAACGACCTCGCAGCCCTCTATTGCGCCGGAGCTTATGCCCAGCTGCGCAACGTACGCGAAGGCGAACGCCTCGTGGCCGGATTCACGATGGGCACATCGCTTAAAGCAAACGATGACTTCTACTCGGAATTGGATCGCGACAGTCAGTATCTCTACATCCTGGCTCATCACTTTCCGGAACGATTGAAGCTGGTTACTGCTGAGAATTTACAGTCGATCATCCGGCCAATTTTGCAGGGAAATTATAATACACATAGCGCGGCCTATGCCATTCTCGGACTGCAAGCTTACGGGCAAGTCGCACAAGCGGGCGATTTCACGATCGCGGCCAAAACGGACACCGATTTCCAACCACTCTCCACTACAGGATCGCTGGTCAAACAAGCGCCCCTCACAGTTGCGACCCGTGCGATACGCCTTACCCGCGATGGCGGCGGTTCCCTGACTAAACAACCACCTGTCTTCTATCAGGTCGTGCAGTCGGGTTTTGAAAAGAGTCCTGCAAATCAGGTCATCGCCGAAGGGTTGGAAGTGCAGCGTGAATTTCGTAACGCTGAAGGCGATGTCGTGACCAAGGCGACGCTCGGAGAGGAAATCGAAGTGCATATCAAAGTACGTGCCCTGAACCAAGACGTGCTCGAGAATGCGGCCATCATCGACCTGCTACCCGGTGGCTTCGAAGTAGTGATTGATTCTGTCCGTGCCGCTGAAAGTGGAATTATACGCAGTGAAAAGAATCTGCGTTGGGAAATGATCCCGATTGACTCCGTTGATGTGCGTGAAGATCGGGTCGTGATTTATGGAACCGCCTATCGCGCGGTCCGCGAATTTATCTACCGCATCAAGGCCGTGAATCGCGGCACCTATGTCGTTCCGGGAACACAAGCCGAATCGATGTATCAACCACAAATCCAAGCCCGCGCGCGGTCGAGCCATATCGCCGTTGAAAAGGAATCCGGTCAATGAAACGCTGCCTTTCCCAACTCCTGCTCGGCAGCGCCTTTATTCTGGCCACGATTCTACTCGCTTTGCATCTCGCCCCGCGTCCGCCGCTACTCGAGGGCATCTCTTTCTCGCCAGTCGTTTACGATCGCAATGGAGAACTGTTGCGTTTTGGTCTTTCGACAGACGACAGCTACCGGCAATTCGTGCCACTGGATAAAATCTCCAAGCTGATGATCGAATCCACGCTGCTCTATGAGGACCGCTACTTCTATCAGCATACCGGCACCAATCCCATTGCTCTTGCCAAAGCATTTTGGAATGAACTCGCTCCTTCGCACCGTCGCATTGGAGCCTCCACCATCACCATGCAATTGGCACGGTTGCGCTATCGTTTGAACACCCGTACATGGTCCGGAAAACTGAGGCAAATCCTCATGGCAGCGCGCATCGAATGCCATTACTCCAAGCGGCAGATTCTCGAAGCCTATTTCAATCTTGCCCCTTATGGCCGTAATATCGAGGGAGTAGGGGCTGCCGCACGGATTTACTTCGGCAAGGAAGCTGCAGACCTGAGCCTCACCGAAGCGTTGACACTCAGCGTTATTCCACAAAATCCAAAACGTCGCGCACCCGGAGCAAAGGGAGAGCAATCCCTGCTCGATGCGCGCCGCGGACTCTTTGACGCATGGGTACAGAAGCATCCCGCCGACCGTGAAAAGCAAGCCTTCATTGAGATGCCACTGCAAGTACGCAACCTGTCACAACTACCTTTTCGCGCACCACACCTGAGCGAGGATTGCCTGCAATCCGGAGCCGATTCCCGCCACCTGCTCACCACCCTCGATTGGCGTTGGCAGCAACTGCTGGAACGTCAACTCGCCACCGCACTCGTCGAGCGCTCCCGTGAAGGCCTTACCAATGCAGCAGCCCTGCTTGTTGATTACCGCACCATGGAGGTTCTTGCCTCGGTTGGCTCCGCTGATTATTTCAATCCCGAAATCAATGGTCAGGTGAACGGGGTGCGCATGAAGCGTTCCCCCGGCTCCGCGCTCAAGCCATTTGTCTACGCGCTGGCGCTCGATCAAGGTTTGATTCAACCACATTCCCTATTAAAGGACGCCCCCTCCAGCTTCAACGGATACAATCCGGAAAATTTTGACCGCGATTTCATGGGACCGGTTCAGGCATGCGACGCCCTAGTGCAAAGCCGCAACGTACCCGCAGTCGAGCTGGCATCAAAGTTACACGAGCACTCGCTCTATCAATTACTACAGCATGCTGAGGTTTCCAGCCTGCGATCAGAATCATCCTATGGACTAACCATCCCCCTTGGCGGCCTCGAAGTCAGTCTCGAAAACATCGCCGGTCTTTATGCCATGCTTGCTAATCGGGGGGAATTTCGTCCTCTTCGAAAAATCCTCACAACTCCGAGCGAAAAGGGACGTCCCCTACTTTCTGCCGAAGCCAGCTTTTTAGTTCTCGATATGCTCAAGAAAAATAATCTGCCCGCTTATCAAGGCATCCGCGCCTCAGCCCTGGCAGCAAAACCGGTCGCGTGGAAAACCGGCACCTCCTACTCCTTTCGCGATGCCTGGACCGCAGGTGTCTTCGATCATTATGTACTGGTCGTCTGGGTTGGAAATTTTGACGGCAAACCGAATCCGGCCCTTATTGGACGATCCGCCGCAGCCCCCCTTTTCTTTTCCATCGTCCAAGCCTTGCGTGCGCAACTACCTCCGGACGTCACCCCCGCCTCGTGGGAATCCAGAGACCGGTTGAATCTGGAGCAGGTCAATCTTTGTGCGGTGACAGGTGAACTCGCGAGCACCCATTGCCTGCATCAGAAACGCGGCTGGTTCATTCCTGGCGTTTCTCCTCTGAAAACCTGTACTGTGCATCAGGAAATCCTGATCGACCCACATACGGGATATCGTGTCGCGAATGCGGATAACGTTCCGAACGTCCGTCGCGAAATCGTCGAGATTTGGCCCTCCGATTTGCAAACGCTCTTCCGTTTTGCCGGGCTCCCCCGCGCCACGCCACCACCGTTCGCACCCGATGCCCATCCTGTAGCAAATTCGACGGCCCAGGCGTTGGAGATCACCTCGCCACGCTCCGGCTTGGCGTATCAAATGCGTTTAGGCACCCGAGATCAGTCCATACCCTTGCAGGCACAAGCTTCATCGACCACGCGATTGATCTATTGGTTTGCAGGAAAAAATTATCTGGGCAGCAGCGTCCCTGGAGAAACTATTTCTTGGCGAGCCAAACCGGGCACTTTCACGGTCAGTGCCGTGGATGAAAGCGGTCATTCCGTCACCCGTAACGTAGTGATTGCCGTCACTCAATAGAAATCCATTCAACGACAAAGCCGAACCACCTCCGCGGCCATTTGATTGAGTGGCATGATGCGATCCACCCCTCCCGCACGAATCGCTTCCTGTGGCATTCCGAAAACTACGCACGAAGCCTCATCCTGCGCCAGATTGTATGCTCCCGCCTGTTTCATCTCCTGCATACCCTTTGCGCCATCGTCACCCATGCCGGTCATGATTACGCCTACGGCATTTCTTCCCGCATACCGCGCCACCGAGCGAAACAGGACGTCCACCGAAGGCCGATGCCTGCTAACCAGCGGTCCCTCCTTGATTTCAACAAAGTAACGACTTCCGCTTCGCTTGAGCAGCATATGCTTGTTTCCAGGCGCAATGAGCGCCTGTCCACGCAAAACGGAATCGTTGTTCGCCGCTTCCTTGACAGTGACACGACAAAGGCCATCCAATCTCTGCGCAAAACAAGCCGTGAATTTCTCTGGCATGTGCTGCACGATAATTATGCCTGGGGCATCCTCCGGAAGCGCCTCCAGGAATTCGCGCAGAGCCTCCGTGCCCCCAGTCGATGCGCCGATCGCCACGATTTTCTCCGTGGTCTCAATCATGGCATGCGATTCCGGCTTTGGCAGCATGACATCCGCACTCAACTTCGGACACGGCACATTGCACGTCATCGGACCAAATGCCGCGGCATCCAGTTTCGTGCCGCGCCCACGCAAAAGGCGAGCCCGTGCCGCAGACTTCACCACATCACAGATACGTACCCGTGATTCCTCCAAAAACTGCTTAGTACCCACGCGCGGCTTTTCAATGATATCTACCGCACCGCGCTCCAACGCCATCAGGGCCGATTCCGAACCGGTTCCAGTCAGGCTCGAACACATAACCACCGGAATCGGATGCTGCTTCATGATCTTCGCCAGAAAGGTGAGCCCATCCATGCGGGGCATCTCCACATCGAGCGTAATCACATCTGGAATTTCGCGCGACATCCGTTCGACCGCGAGAAATGGATCCGCGGCCGTGGCAATAACCGTAATTCCCGGATCGGACTCCAGAACCTCCTTCAGCGTTTGACGTACTGTCGCTGAATCGTCAACTACCAGAACCCGTATCGTTTTTTCCGGCATAGTATTTATTGTTCAATCGTTAATTGAGCGTGTCGCGCGACCTCAGACATTTGAGCCAGACCACGCCGCTAACCGTGTTAAAGATGAGTTTTCGCCCGCGATTTCCGCCGGTATGTTCTCGCGCCACACGCAGACCATACTGATCGAGAATTTCCCGCGCGCGGCGAATATTGGCGACACCAATACCATGTCCCCGTTTGTTCGTATGACTATGCCCAAAGACATTGGCACCACCGAAAAGCTTCACCTCGGTCTCAATCGGATCAATCCCCAAATGACGAAATTTTTCCGCCATGTAAGGAACGACCAGACTGACATACTTATACGGCTCCGACATTTCTGTCAGGACATGCCGGGATCCATCCGGGTCCGCCAACATGGCGTGACAGATGGAAGCCAGCCGCAGCCTCGGACTGAACATGGTTACCGCCACGCACGATCCCAGCAGCGTCACCACCTCGCAAGGTCGATCGCCAACAAACAGCTTCCCCGGCTTCAGACACACACTTTGCAGAGACGGAGAAATCGTTTTCATCGCACCTTCTGAAACACTGAATTAAATACCTGACGAATGGGCAAATCGAATCCCACCAGGGATTCAGAATGTCCCGCGAATAAATAGCCACCCACGCAGAGATTACGGCACAGCTTTTCCAGCACATTCTGCTGCGTTTGTTTGGAGAAATAGATCATGACATTACGAAAGAAAATGGAATCAAACTGCTCCTTCACCCCATAGTCTTCATTCATGAAATTCAGACGCCCAAAGCGCACCTTTTGCCGCAGCTCGGGGCTGATCCGAATAATCCCGCGCTTGCGGTCCTTGCTGCGCATGAGATATCGGCGGCGCAGATCAATGGAGACCGGATCAATCTGCATTTCCTCATAGATTCCCGTGCGCGCGTGATTGAGCACGCGTGTGGAAATATCCGTGGCTAAAATGGAAAAATCGAAACCAGAGTGGGTGACTCTATACTCACTCAGCACCATGGCCAATGTGTAGGGCTCTTCACCCGAAGAACATCCGGCGCACCAAAGTTTGAATGGCCGCCCTCCTGGCTTGCCAGACTCCAGCGATGGCAGGGCCGTCTGGGTCAAGAATTCAAAGTGTTTTGGCTCGCGAAAAAAATCCGTTTTGTTTGTCGTGACAAGGTTGATGAATTCCGTCCACTCATCACTCGTTTCCGGCAAATCAAAGAGATGGTGCTCATACTCCTCCAGGCTGGAAAGGTGCAGTTGCGTCATCCGTTTATAGAGACGGCTCTGCAGCATGATACGTTTTTCAGGAGGCATTTTGATACCGAGTTCGCGAGTGATAAACTTGCTGAAACGGTCAAAGCTCTCCTTTGACATCGCTGAGTACGGACACGGTTTATAAGCAGAAACGCTCATGACGTCGTTGTATTCAATCTCATCAAAGTGGGTTGCAGTAGCGGGTGAATGATTTTTGATCCGAGCCCGGTCCCCCGTCGATGAAACGGAGGACCGACTCGATTCATGCCCCAATGATCAGGCGTTGGCCGGCTCGGCATTCAGGGAGGCCTTAGTCGCCTCCAACTGAACGATGTCATCCATGGAGAACACTTTGGTGATATCCAGAATGATGATGAACTGATCGCCGCGCTTGCCCATGCCTTGAATTAACTCCGTCTTCCAACGCATGCCAATGCGGGGCGGGGCATTGATCTGGTTTGGCTCGAGCTCGATGACTTCGTGCACCGAATCCGCGAGACCGCCCAACACCAAGGCTTCGCCGTCCATTTCCAATTCCAACACCACGATGCGCGTTTGCACGGTATCGGGTGCTTTGGGCAACCCAAACTTCAATCGCAGATCTACCACGGGAATGGCGCTGCCCCGCACGTTAACCACGCCCCGCATATAACCGGGAGCCGTGGGAACTTTGGTAATCAATGACAGATCGAGCACCTCCCGAACTTGGCTGACATTGATCGCGAAGAGTTCGTCCCCCAATTTGAAGGTAATATACTGCGCTGTTTCTTTAATGCTTTCTACGCTCATATAATCTCCCTGGTTCAGGATTAATAGCGTTCGAATTCATTATCCCGTTCATCAGCACCTGCGGGAGCTGTTTCGCTCAGGGAAATTTTCACTCCATTAGTCTTGGGAGCAGTCACACCGAGTCCATTGCTGCCACCGCGCTCTGCGGGCTTTGGCAATGGCACATGTGCCACCACTGGTTTTTTGACCGCGGCCTTCGTTGCTGGCTTATCGGCCAGTCGCTGGCTGCTTTGATCAATCTTGAAGAACGAGATGATCGACTGAAGTTGTTCCGACTGACTGGTCAGTTCTTCCGCCGTGGATGCCATCTCCTCGGACGCCGATGCGTTCTGCTGGATCACCTGATCGAGTTGCTGCAGCGCTTGATTGATTTGCGCAGTGCCACTGTTCTGCTCATTGCTCGAAGCACTGATCTCCTGCACAAGTTCCGCCGTCTTTTGAATTTCCGGCACGAGCTTGGTCAGCATCTGGCCAGCGCTTTCCGCCAGGGAAACACCCTCGGTCGAAAGTTTGCTGATTTCCGCCGCGGCCGTTTGACTGCGTTCCGCCAGCTTGCGCACTTCCGAAGCCACGACTGCAAAACCTTTGCCGTGCTCGCCGGCCCGGGCGGCTTCCACTGCAGCATTGAGCGCCAGCAAGTCTGTCTTGCGGGCAATTTCCTCAATGATGTTGATTTTCTGCGCAATCTCATTCATCGCCGCCACAGTCTTGGTCACGGCGACGCCGCTTGTCTGCGCATCCTGGGCAACCTTCGCGGCAATCTTGTTGGTCTGCTGCGCATTGTCCGCGTTCTGCTGGATGCTCGAGGCCATTTCTTCCATAGAGGAAGTACATTCTTCCGCTGAGGCAGACTGTTCCGTCGCGCCCTGCGAAAGTTGCTGTGCCGTTGCGCTCATTTCCTCACTGCCGGAGGCCACGTTGTTGGAGGCGCTGGCCACTTCATGCACCACATTGCGCAGGCTTTCGATCATCTGGTTCAGAGACTTCGAAATCTGTCCCACTTCATCCGTGGAAGTCACCGCCACGGTAGCCGACAAGTCGCCGCCAGCCACCTTACCGACCGCCTCCGTGGCCACAGCCAGCGGCTGCGTAATGCTGCGCGTGACGAAGATCGCCACACCCAAGCCGACCAAGACCGCCGAAACCAAGCCAATCACGATGCCTAACATCGAGCTGGCCACAGCGCCGTCGATGGCAACGCCAGCCGCCTCTGCGTTTTGCTTGTTAAAGTTGACAACTCCATCCACCGCTTTCATATATCGATCGAATTCCGGCACCAGTTGACTTTGGATCAGCGCCATCGCCTCCTTGCCCTTCATCTCCCGGCTCAAGGCCGTGACAGCAGCGAAGGTCTTGCGATAGTCCGCACGAGCCGTCTCGATTTCACCGAACAGGTCGCGATCCCGCTGGCTCGTGATCAAGCTCTCGTACTTCTTGCACAGCTCGCCATTTCGAACCGAGACCGCCGCGGTCTTTTGCTCGATCTGAGCTTTTTGATCTGCTGTTTCCGCAATCACATGCCGCAGGGTTAACGCAAAGTGTTCCCGCGTTTGGGATTCAATTTCACTGACGACGGTCATTCCCGGAATGGAATTCCTCGTGATCACCGTCGCCTTCTGTTTGATCCCTTGCAGTTGAATGAACGCATACCCCCCGAGTATCGCCGTGATCAGGATCACGCCAAGAAACCCGGCCATTATTCGTTTCCCTATGTTCCAGTTTTTCATATGCTTGATTTATTTTTCTTTTGTTGATTTCGGCTCCCGGCCGTGTGAGTTATTCCTTATTTTTCGAAAAGCGCTTAGGACAATGCCGCCTGACTCTCGGTGTAGTGCACCAACCCCGGCACATCGAGAATGAGCGCCACCCGACCATCCCCCATGATGGTGGCTCCCGATGCCACCTCGATATTTTGATAAAGACGTCCCAAAGATTGAATGACGGTCTGATGGCTGCCCAGAACGCGATCCACCACCAAGCCGACACGATTGCCCACCACATTGGCAATGACCACCCGTTCCACCGGCTGCTCCGCACCCGTGATGTCGAAGATGTCCCGCAAGCGCAAATAGGGAATTTGCTCGCCGCGAACCGGGAGCAGGTTGCGTCCGTTGTGGCAGGTCCTCTGGTCTGCAGCCAATTCCACATTCTCCGTCACCAGTGCCATTGGAATAATGAATTGGTCCTTATCCACCTCGACAAGCAGTCCATCAATGATCGCCAGCGTCAGTGGCAGGGTCAGCGTAATGCAGGTACCCACGCCGAGCTGCGAGCTAACCTCGACCGAACCGCGCAAAGCATCGATTTGACGCTTGACCACATCCATGCCAACTCCGCGCCCCGAAACGTTGGTGATGGCTTTCGCGGTGGAAAAGCCGGGTAGAAAGATGAGATTGAAAAGCTCTCGATCTGAAAGTACTGCCTCGGGTGTGATCAATTTTTTCTCAATCGCCTTGGCTCTGACGGCTTCCTTGTCGATGCCTTCTCCGTCGTCTTCAATCTTGATCGCTACATGTGCACCTTCGTGGCAAGCCGCCAACCGAATCGCGCCACGGCGTGGCTTCCCGAGCCGTTCCCGTTCGTCTGGTTTGGCAATGCCATGGTCAATCGAATTGCGGATCAAGTGCACCAGCGGATCTCCCAATTGATCAATGACCGTCTTGTCGAGCTCGGTCTCCGCGCCCTCGGTGACCAAATCAATTTCCTTCCCCAGTTCGTCCGATAAATCATGCACCAAGCGCTTGAACCGGCTGAAGGTCGTGCCAATCGGCATCATGCGAATGCCCAAAACAATATCGCGAAATTCCGCCACGAGCCGCTCCAGGTCTTCCGTCGGCGCTGACAATTCCGGGCAGTCAAACCGACTCGCCACCTGAGTCAAACGAGATTGGTTGATCACCAGTTCACCCAGTAAATTTACCAGTCGATCCAACCGCTCCGAAGGCACCCGCACCGAGCCATCCGCTCCCCCATTCTTATGCGAGTTTGCCGATTTGCCATTGGCAGCCCCCGCTTTGGCATTCGACGTATTTTTGGCAGTTGGCGCCACTTTGACTACGGTCTCTGACTTGACTTGTTTCTCGATGACAGGAGCGATCGAAGACGCTGAAGGGGCCGTCACGGTTTCGACGGCAGGCAACGCGTTAATGATAATCTCGCTATCATCCTCCACAAAAATAAATACATCCTTGATCGCTGCGATACCGCAATCGGTCGTCAGTTGAATGTCCCAGCAAAATCCACAGAATTCCGGCTTACACTGGTCCAACAGCGGAACCGCCTCAGTCTTAGCCGTGATCTGACACGGCCCCAATACGCGCAAATCCTGCAACAGCACGGAGGGATCCAGCCCGCGCGTCAAAATTCCCGCTTCCGGACGAAAGTGAATCTGATAGGTCGTGACCGATGCCGACTTGGCACCTTCCGTGGCTTTTGCTATCTCTGGAACTGCCGCGCTGGCGCTCTCACCATTCGCCGCTTGCAGTGCATTGAGTCGCGCGATCAGGTCAGCGCGGCCATCCAGTAGGCCCACACAAGCGTCATCGCCTTTCAGCATCTGGGAAATTTGATCCTTTGCCGCAAGAATCACATTCACCAACTCTTTCGAGATAGGGATCAATCCATTGCGCACCTTGTCGAGAATTGTTTCCACGTGGTGCGTGAACTCCGCCACCTTGTCGAAACCAAACATCGAACCAGATCCCTTGATCGTGTGAAAAACCCGGAATAGTCGGTTGATGCTCTCACTGTCATGAGGGTTCTCTTCCACCTCCAGGATGATTTCCTCGATGAGGGCCAACTGCTCGGCAGCCTCCTGTAGGAATGTGGCGGCAAACTGGTTGGTGTTGCTCATATCCGGATTCCTTAGGGTAGAACTTTCTTAACCACCGCGACCAATTGCTCCGGCGTAAACGGTTTGACAATCCAGCCCGTGGCCCCGGCCGATTTGCCCTCCTGCTTTTTCCCTGCCTGTGATTCCGTAGTCAGCATGACGATGGGAATGTACTTTCCCTGCGGCAAGGTCCGCACCTGCCGGATCAATTCCAACCCATCCATCACCGGCATATTCAAATCGGTAATCAGCATGTCCACTGGACTGCTGCCTAGTTTTCCCAAGGCGTCCTTTCCATGCTCCGCTTCGACAACGTCGTACCCCGCCTGCTTCAGTGTGAAGCTAATCATCTGCCTCATACTGGCAGAATCGTCAGCAGTCATAATTTTTTTACTCATACGGGTGTTAGGGGGTTGGTGATTTCAGCGAGATCCAGCCCAAGGCCTTCTGCAGCGGTCACAATGGCTGGAGAGGGATTGATGATTTTCAGGGAAATTTCGGCCGCCACGGCGCTCTTGCGAGCAGAGCAAAGCAACTGTAGTCCCGCGCAATCGCATGAATCGACGCGCGCGAGATCCCATTCGAAGCCGTCCCGGTGCGACAATCGATCCATCATTTGCGGGCGCAACGTCTCAACCGTGTAGAGAGTCAAAGCTCCTTCGAGTCTCCATGTGGCGCATTCCGTGGTGCTCATAATAGTCTTGGTTAAAAAAGTTCTACGTTATCTCCGAGCTCGGGTTTACTTTCCGTGACCGGCTTTGCCTCGGTGGTAGTCACCACCGGCACGGGCTCCACCCCGCGTGGGGCCACCGCCCGATCACGCTCCGGAGCCGGCTCAACTGG
Source organism: Verrucomicrobium sp. (assembly GCA_017849585.1). GTDB lineage: Bacteria > Verrucomicrobiota > Verrucomicrobiia > Methylacidiphilales > UBA1321 > UBA1321. The sequence continues at coordinate 61,830 of JAFIGT010000010.1, read as the reverse complement.
CACCACCACCGGACGTGAACGCTCCGTTGGCGAAACGATTTTCTCCTCTTTGCGGGAAGATCGATCCTGTCCCTTGGCGACAGGAGCTGCGATTCGCGATTCCGCCACTGCGGCCTCGAAAACTTCGCGCTCCGACTCCATTGTGTAACTTTTCTTAAGGTGGTGAACATGATGGGCAACCTCTGTCGAGACAGAGGTGCCAAGTGATTGATCGGCCAAATCCGCGCATTGCTGCAGTGTTTCCTGCAAGCGCTTGAAGCCCTCATGCGATGTCTTCTGAAAATCCGAGTGGTTCAGCACGGAGGCAGCCTGCTCATGAATCTTCGTGAGGGACTCAGCCACTTCAAGTTGCACGCCAACCGTTGCATCGCGGCAGACATGTAATTGCTCTTCCTGCTGGCGCCCTTGTTCCTCCAGCCAACGTTGCTCCTCCCGCGTCTTTTCCTCCACGTTGCGACATTCGACAATCGTTTCGTGCAATTCGCCCACCAACCCATCCAGCTCCGCACCCACCGTCTCGCTAAAACTCTTGATGGCGGTCGAGGAAACGCAGATAAATTCGGAAAGCACATCAAGACCGTTTTCATGACCGATGCGCGCCACCTGCACCTGGGCGTTGAGGGCGACCATGCCAATACTTGCGGAAAGCCGCCGCAGTGTTCCCGAGACATCAGAGGCTGTTTTATCAAAGGAACTGACCGCATTGCTGGTTGTCTGCGCCATGGAAGACAATTCCCCCACCCACACGCGCGCTTCGGAGAGCGCCTCCAGCAATTCCTTCACCATGGATTCGACAGCGGCGGAACCTTCGCTTTTTCCACACGTGCGCTGACATTCCTCGTCCATGGCCCGCAACTTTTCCAACATGTCGCGAACACTTGTTCCCACCGTGGACTGGGCTTGGGATAGATCGTCCTGAATGGCCGTCACCTGCCGGATTTGAATCCGGCTCACGTCCCGCAGGAAAATCAAGATCTCGTGCGAAGGGACAGTCGCGCCGACTTTCAGGCTCATTTCCTGAATCGCCTCCGCCACATGCTCCCACTTCTGCCTCGTGATGTCCTGATATTGCAGCCCCAGCACTGCTCCGCCGCTCGCAGTCTTCAATTCTTTACCCACTTGGGACAGCCGCTCATGGCTGGTCTGCATCTGCTCGAACTGCTGCTGCAGGGTGTTCATCGATGCCTCGATCGATGCCTTTTTTTGGCGGACCTTCTCCCCCTGCTCGCGCGATTGCTCGCGCAGATGGGGGATGTTCGCGCTGAGCGCCTCCCCCGTCTTCAACAAACCGGTCATCTGCTCACCAAACTTCGCACTGGCCTGCAATTGCAGTGCCGCGATTTCCGTGGTGAGTGACTCAAAGAAACTACGCTCTTCATTCTCCAGTGAGACGGAGTGAATTTTAAACAGCACGCAGATCGTGCGCATCGGTGTGAGAATTCGATCCAAATCTTCCTGGCAGTTACTTAATTTCTGAAACTTTTCCAAATAATCGGCCAGTTGGTTGACCAGGCGCGTATTGATCTCCTGATATTGCGCCACGAATTCCAATTGTTTCTCGATGACTTCAAATGCACCTTGCAGAATCGTTTTGAATTCCGTCCCGGTCGAGACCGCCAGCCGTTCGCTTTGGGAAAGGAGATGCGTACTCAGCGCGGAGAGTTCCTGCACGCAGGAACCCATCGACAAAAAGCGTTCTTCAATTTCCCGCGCCGTCTGATCCAGCACCGTCTTGTCTTGGGCCAGTTGCTGAAATATAACCGTGAAACGTTCGCCCGGAACTGACTCACCCTCTTCAACTCGATTAGGCTCAGCCGTATGGGGAGCCAATAGATGCAGGCAATGCAAGACATGGCGCACCTGCCCCATCCATCCTGCGCTTTCGGCAGGCCCTCCGGATTCCGGAGAGGGCACAGCAACGGGTAATTCAGAATGACGGCTCATACGGCTATCCATGAATCGGTCTCGACAGACCATTCAAAGAGCAATCAGCGATCATTCCGGGCAGATTGAAAAATCTGTCGCGCTAAATCATTTACAACACTTGTATCCATCGATGTGCCTTTCCCCTTTATATTCGTTCCGAATCCATACAGGGCTGTATCGACTGCAAAACGAATTGTCTTGAATCCTCAAAGTCCGTTCGAGGATTCGGATAACTCATTCGGCAATACGCGGAATTATTTAAGATCTAAATGAGCGACACCTCTTTCCGAGGGTGAAAAATGACTTTGCCTATCCCGGTTTGAGACGAGAATAACGGTCACCCCCAAAGGGGGACATCTGCAAAAAAAGATTCCAAATCCGGCCGCAGGAATCTGCCGTATTAATTGCGCTTAAGATGCGGACGTTTTACGCCGATACATCTCTACATTTAGGCTCGAGCGGAACCTGAGAAGAACTGTTGAAGCCATCGTTTTCAAACGACGGAGACGACGCAACGTGGCGTCGATTTGGCACCACGATCTTGTGGGAAGATTCTTAGCGGCGACGATCTTTCAGCGCCTGATCCACATCGCGCTTCATCGCGGCCTTCTTGAGGTCTTCGCGTTTGTCGCGCTGGTTTTTACCCACGCCGACACCGAGGAGCACTTTGATCTTGTTGGCCTTCCAATACATCTTGAGGGCGACGAGGGTGCGGCCCGCCACGGCGACCGTGCCGAAGATCTTGCGGATCTCGTTTTTGTGGAGCAGGAGCCGACGGACCGCTTTCGGTTCGTGGTTAAACCGGTTGGCCTGTTCGTAGGGCTGGATGTCGAGATTATAGAGCCAGGCTTGCTGGTTCTCGATGCGGGCAAAGGCGTCGCTGAGATTGCCTTTACCAGCGCGCAGGGATTTGACCTCGGTGCCGCGCAGGACGACGCCCGCCTCGTAGGTCTCGAGGATATTGTAGTCGCGCGGGGCTTTGCGATTGGTGATGAGATCCGCGCTCATGGGGAAAAAATCCGGTCTATGCGCCTGAAAAGACGAGCCGACGCCGGAGATCCGGCGTCAAACCCGACAGGAAACGAAGCGTTACGGACTAAGCCGCGATTTTCTTGGCCCGCTTGGGAGCCGCTTCGTCTTCGATCGCTTCAAAGGTGAGCTTGCCTTCGGAAACTTCGCGCAAGGCGATTTCCATGAAGGACCAGCGGGGCTGCACTTCCAAGAGCGGGCGGAAGCCCTGGCCCAATTGGCGAACCCGTTTGGAAACGATGTTCACGAGAATTTCCGGCGAGCCTACTTTTTTCAGCGCGTCCTGCACAAGAGCGTTCGTCATATTAATAGTTCTACTGAGGGTTAAATCTCCGCACCGCAGCACGGAGCGAAAACTCTCATAGTGGGGATCATTCGCGCCATGGCAAGCCTTTATTTGCAGAGGTGGGAACCGCAGGGCGGGAATTTTCGCGACTCGCGCTCCGAACCGCTCCCAACGTCTACAGGGAGTCTTCCCTCCCCAGGTGAGGCCAGTGGCGCTGCCGCACAACGCGGCTACCCGTTTGAGGTCCAAAAAAGAAGCAAGGCAGACCCATTTCATGCGCCTATTCAAGCATGGAATCGAGGCGAGGCGTTAGCCTTAGGTTTGTTAGGTGAGCTACGTGTGTGATATTTTCATCCAAAAACTATTTTTTCATGAAGGAGCTAACCATTTTAACCCCTACGAGATGACCGCGATGGAGTGACCGGGTGTGGTCGTGAAGCTTCCCTCCTTCTTTCTTGCGAAGGGAGCGAATCACCGCTAATGATTTACCTCCATGAGTAAAACAGCGGTTGTCACCGGCGGCGCCGGGTTTTTGGGGAGTCACCTGACCGACCGGCTTTTGGCCGAGGGTTACCGGGTCATTTCGATTGATAATTTCATTACCGGCAGTCGGGCCAATATCGAGCATCTGACGACCGATGCGCGTTTCGAGTTCATCGAGCAGGATGTGACGAAGTATTTGAATGTGCCGGGTGATGTGGATGTGATCTTCCATTTCGCGTCGCCGGCGAGCCCGATTGATTATTTGGAAATTCCGATCCAGACGCTAAAGGTGGGTTCGTTGGGGACGCATAATACGCTGGGCTTGGCCCGCGCGAAGAAGGCCCGTTTCCTGATCGCCTCCACTTCGGAGTGCTACGGCGATCCGCTGGTGCATCCGCAGACGGAAGAGTATTGGGGCAATGTGAATCCGATCGGGCCGCGCGGTTGCTACGACGAGGCGAAGCGTTTTGCCGAGGCGATCACGATGGCTTACCATCGCTATCACAAGCTGGATACGCACATCGTGCGTATCTTTAATACCTACGGACCGCGCATGCGTTTGCGCGATGGTCGCGTGGTGCCAGCCTTTATCGGGCAGGCACTAAAGGGCCAGCCGATCACGGTTTTCGGCGAGGGCAAACAGACGCGCAGCTTCTGCTATTGTTCGGATTTGATCGACGGCATTTTCAAGCTGTCGCTCTCGGATTTCCATGAGCCGGTGAATATCGGCAATCCGACGGAATTGACGATCAAGGAATTCGCGGAACGCATCATTCGCCTGACCGGTTCGCCGAGCCAGCTGACCTATGAGGCGCTGCCGATCGATGATCCGAAACAGCGTCGCCCCGACATTTCCCGCGCGAAGAAGTTGCTCGGCTGGGAACCGAAGGTCGATCTCGAGACGGGTCTGAAGCTGACGATCGATTATTTCAAGACGCGCGTTTAGGACTTGTGCCTCAAATAGCCGGGAGCCTAGCTCCCGGCGAGCCTGCTTCTGCAGGCAAATTCCAAATGGCAGATACGCTGCCAATCGGCGGCTCCCCGAACCGCGCTACAGAAAACCGTCGCTATCGACAGTCCGAGTCATTCTTCAACGGCTCTAATTCGCAGCCGTCGCGGCTTTCAATTGCTCGAGGTATTTCGAGAGGGCTTCGTTGCACTTTTGGTAGATGGACGGGCCTTTATGCGTGTCGAGCGGGCAATCGTAGATTTGTTTTTTGCCGGGGATATTGTTGTACGCGACGTAGACCGAGGCTGGCGGACACGCGCGGTCCTGATAGCCCACGGACACACCGCACTCGGCCTTGATTCGCTTGGCCATGAGGGCGGGATCGAAATAGGCGAGCGCCTTGGCTTCGTCGGGAGTGGCCACTTGCTGGCCGTTCATTTTGATGAAGCCGGGCCACGAGGGCGGCACGCTGCCTTCGGTGACGCCGTTGAAATTGCACAGCCATGGCGCGGCGGCGGAGCAATAGGTCACTTGGGGATCGAGTCCCGCCGCGACCAGCGCCTGAGCGCCGCCTTGGCTGCCGCCGCTGACAATGACGTTCTTGCCGTCCCATTCTGGCAGCGACTTCATGTATTCGAGTGAGCGGAGGACGCGCAGAAACATGCCGCGGAAATAGGCGGTGTCGCGGCTCTTGTTGCCCCACATGTAATATTCGCGGAGACCGCCAGCGCGCAGGGTGTCGTAAAATTCCTGCGGCTTGCCGTTGACGATACCGTGAGCGTTCACATCCATGCAGAGAAAACCCTTTCCCGCGCGATCGACCTGCGGGCGGGAACTGCTGACGCCCGCGCCGTGATAGCTGAGGATGATGGGGAGACTTTTCGGTTTCGCGTTGCGCGGCATGGTGAGATAGCCCGAGACCGGTGCGCCACCGGCGCAGTCGACCTTCACATCATACTGCACGACGAGCGCCGATTTGGCGGCGTCAGCAATCGGAACCTCCACGCGTTCGAGTTCCTTGAGCGGCACTTTCGCGAGCTCGGCTTTTTGCGCCATCCAGAAGGCATCGAAATCGGCGGGTTCGGGCGTGGCAGCACGCAGGGCAAGCGGGTCGGCTCCCACACCAGCCGCGCCTCGGACTTCAGTTTTGCCATCGCCCTTGGGCCGGAAAGACACTTCGCAGAGAACAAAACCGGGGCCGTCCAGCTTGACCGGAATGGTCGCCGGTTCTACGGCACTGGAGAGAGTGCCGCTGGAGCGGAAGAACTTTTCGCCCTGCAAAAGATAGCTCACGGTCTCGCCCACAACGGGTTTGCCATCGCCCAACAGCCGAATCTTGAACGTCGCCGTTTCACCACTCTTGTAAAGACCTTCGGGCCGGTCCGCTACGACCTCCAGAGTGTAGACAGAGGTGTTCGCTGGAGTGAGCGTTTCACGGGCAACGTCCTGATTGACGGCCGGTGCGGCGGGCGGGGCCGCGAGTACACCTACTGAGAGGCCAACGCTGAGTAGGCCAATCGGAATAAATAAAAAAGTGCGGCGACAACGGAGCCAAGGGAGTGCAATCATGAATAAAATCCTCGATTTTCAGCAGGTCGTTAAGCGAATAAACCACTACATTAGAATACTTAACCGCGATTCGTCGACCGGAATCGAAGCGAATATCGTGAAAATGAAGAAATGGCGTCAACTGTAAAACTTGCTGAATTTACAAAAATGTATCTTGATTACAAAAGTGTAACAAATTAATATCTCTTAAAAATTTGGAGGAAGTTTCTGAAATCACCTAATACGGGGAAGCGGGGGAATGCAGAACAGGTTGTCGTAGTAAAACTACAGGCCACGGAAAAGAAGATCTTAAAATCGCATGCCCGTCGTTGCGGTTTGAGCTCTTCAGATTTTGTTCGGGTAGCGATTACTCAGTATTTTTTAGCACATCAGGCTTATCAAGCTTCGCGCGGCCTGATGCGCCATTAGCGACGAAATAATTTCCTTTTTGTGGGAGAGGGTCAAAGGGTGACTTCCACAGGAGGGCGTAGGGGTGCTCGGGCTGGTCTGGAAGGACAGCCCGAGCGGGGCCCTCAAATGGTAGAACTCGACTAAGTCGCCTCAAACGCGCATAAACGTCGCACCGTCAGACCGCCCTTTCCTCCCTCCAGCCTCGCTGACAAGTCGTTCCCGGAGTGGGAATTCAGTCGGTCCCACGCGACTTATTTCCATCCATGAACGGCTTCGATTTGGCGACCATTGTCCTCATCGGTGTGGAGTACCTGTTGGGGATCAGTGTTTTGGCGGCCAATCCTCGGCGTGGGGTAAACCAGTGTTTTTGCCTGCTCTCGTTGTGCACCGGCTCGTGGATGCTCGGGCTGCAGATTGGTTTTCATCACACGCAAGCAGATCAGGTCGCCCACCTCATCCGATTCTGCACGGTACTGGGAACCTTCTTCCCGGCGGGCTACAATCAACTGCGACTAGCCATCGTCCATCCGGAATTGCCGCTGAGTCAGATCATCTGGCGCAACCGTTTCTGGTTGATCGCAGCGGGGATCGTTTCCGCGCTGGCCTATACGCCGTTGTATTTGAAGGGGGTGATCCTGCCCAATGACCATTCGCTTTTCTCGATACCGGAACCGATTTACGGCCCGGGCTTTCCCCTGTGGGGCGGGTATTTCCTCGTGAGCACGATTTGGGTCACCTCACTTTATATCCGCAACATCCCGCAAACCCGGGGCCGTTGCCGCACCGACCTGCAATGCGTGCTGGGGGGCTTGCTCTGCACCCTCATCTTGGGGGCATTGCTGGTCATCGTGGTGCCGCTGATTCGTGGCGATTCCAAATCGACCCGGCTAGTTCCCTTATGCTCCGTGGGCTTGCAGGCTCTGGTCGCGTATGGAATTGCCACGAGGCAAATGCTCGATGTCGGGACGTTTGTGCGCCGGGCTATCGCCTACGCGCTACTTTGCGTTTTTCTCTCATCGCTTTATATCGGGGTTTGGACCGGGATGGACCTGGCTCTGCATCAAATCGACTGGCATCATCCGCTCCTGCCCAATGTCGCGGCCACCCTGGCGATCGCGCTGGCGATGAGCCCGTCCCGCAATGTGCTGCAGCGCTTCGTCTCGCAACTGGTGGGAAACTGGCACGACATTGATCCCACGCGCATTTTTCCGGAGACGGACGCCGCCTTGCGCGCCGTGACGACCACGCCCGTCGTACTCCGCAAATTCGGGCGTCTCTGCCAGCGCGTCACCGGGACGGACCGCGTGTCGATCTATCTGCGGCATGAAACGGATTTCCAACCGGACTGGCGCTCGCAACCAGAGATGCCCGCCGCGCTATCCCTGACCAGTCCCCTGGCACAATACCTCACACGGCAATGTCATCCCTGTTATGTGGACAGCATCCCCTATCACCAACCCCGCCAGGAAATCGCCGCCGCCCATGAGGAAGTGAAGATGCGCGGCGCATGCCTGGCCATCGGCATTTACGATCAGGAAAAACTCCTGGGAGTGGTCTTCCTGGGGGAAAAACTCTCGGGCCGTGTCTATGATGAGGATCAACAGGCCACGCTGCAGGTGATGGTGAATCGTCTGGCGATCGCACTGGAAAATGCGTCGCTCTACACGCGGATTCAGGAAAACAAGCTCAACCTCGAGACGCTCGTGGATCAGCTGCTGAGCGGCGTTCTCGTGGTGGACGAACATCAGCACATCACCGTCTGCAATCGCGAGGCCATGCGGATACTGCGGTTCGAGCACAGCCCGCTGGGCCGTGATATCCAGTGTCTGCCCTTGAGCCTGCGCCAGGCAATCCTGATCACCCAGAAAACCGGACAACCCCAGCGAGATCAATCGATCAGCCTGGAGGGCATCCATGCCCAACCCATGCCGATTCGCTTGGGCTGCCGCACGTTTGGCCGCGAGGAATTGCAATCGCGCGGCACCTTCCTGATTATCGATGACCTGACCCAGCGCCATAAGATCGAGGCGCAACTGCGCCGCTCGGACCGTCTCACGAGCCTCGGCACCCTCTCGGCCAGCGTGGCGCACGAGATCAAGAATCCGCTGGTCGCCATCAAAACCTTTGTCCAGCTTTTGCCGGAGCGGCAGCAAGATCTCGCCTTTCTGAATCACTTCACGGAACTCATTGGCGGCGAGGTAAACCGCATCGATAACATCGTGAACCAGTTGCTCTCCTTTGCCCGAGTCAGCACACCGCGTTTCCAGAAAGTGAGAATCCATGAGGTGCTGGACAATACACTGCGGTTGATGCGCCATGACCTGAATCGAAACCGCATCCAATGCGCGCAGGAATTTGAGGCGCCCCATGATCTCGTCTGGGCCGATCAGCAAAAAATCGAACAGGTGATCCTCAACCTCGTGCTCAACGCCCAGGAAGCCATGCCGCAAGGCGGCACCCTGCTACTAAAGACTCTGGCGGCACCGCGCGAGTTCATCTTCGAAATGCATGACAGTGGTTCGGGGCTCTCCCCCGAAATCCTGCAAAAAGCATTCGACCCGTTCTTCACCACGAAAGAAACGGGAACAGGGCTTGGATTATCGATTGTTTATGGCATTATTACAGAACATGGTGGCACCATCGAACTGAAACCCCGTCCTGACCGGGGTACGTGCGTGCAAATAAAACTTCCGCTTTATCACGAATCTATTCCGGCATGAAACGTCTGCTTGTCATTGACGACGAACTCGGCGCGCGCGAGTCCATCCGGGCCATTTTTTCTGGCCTGTATGAAGTTCTCGTGGCCGAGAGCGCGCCCAAGGCTCTCGAATTGATTTCGCGCACCCACATCGACCTGATTCTGCTCGACGTCATTATGCCGGGAATGGACGGCATGGCTTTCCTGCGCACGGCCCGCGACATCTTCCCCGACATCCCGGTGATCATGATCAGCGCATCGTTCAACAACCAATCCATCGAAGAAGCGCGCCAGTTGCATGCTGTCGGCTTTATTTGCAAGCCCTTCGATATTCACGAAATTCGCAATCTAACGGCGCAGACCCTGCAGGCAGCCGATTCCACACGGCAGCAGCGGCTCCTGCAGCAGGAAATTTCCCGCAAGTTCCCCGTCAACGTGATCGGAGAATCGGCCTCAATCCGGCAGGTAATGGACGCGGCGAAGGCGGCTTCGCACACCGATGCGAGCGTGTTGATCATCGCCGAGGCCGGGGTGGGCCGCGAGCATCTCGCGCGGCAAATTCACTCGTGGAGCCGGCGTCACGCTGAGCCCTTTGTGAAACTGGATCGGGGCGGTCGCGATACCGATGGCCTCAACGCCGAACTCTTCGGCAGCGTCACGGACATCACCGGATCGAAAATCAACGCGGGCATGATTGACCTGATCGGCCAGGGATCGATCTATCTCAACGATGTGCAGAACTTCCCCGCCGATACGCAGCAGCGGATTGCCTCCGCCATCCGTCAACGGGAGTTCACTCGGCCCGGATCACCTCACACCGGCGTACCACAGGCCATTCCCCATGTGGCCCGCTTCTTTCTCGCGTGCGCGCCCGATCACGACGGGCTACTGCCGGAACTGGCTGCCTGTTGCTCCGATCACCTGATCACAATTCCTCCCCTGCGCGAACGCCCCGAGGACATCCCCATTCTGACCATGCACTACATCGGTCAATTGCGCACGAGCCTGAATGCGCGGGTCAGTAGCGTGGAACCCGAGGCGATGCAAAAGCTGCAGGCGTACCCGTGGCCCGGCAATGTCCGCGAATTGCGCAACGTGATCGAGCGCATTCTCTTCCTGCACGGAGACGACGATGTGCTGCGCACCGCCTTCCTGCCGAAGGAAATCAGCGGCGACTTGCTTCCCACCATCGATCCGATGGCGATCTCGTTCCATCAGGCGACCGACCAGTTGCACAGGCAGATGATCGTGAGCGCATTGCAGCAAAGCAATGGCGTGATCAAGAACGCGGCGCGATTGCTGAATGTCACGCCACGTATTTTGCAGCACCGCATCGACAAGTTGAAAATCGACGTACGGCAGTTTTAGGTTTTCTCCATCAGCTCTACCGCGCCCGGAGAAATGGCACCACTTCGATCCCGCTTGATTTCATCCGCACGGTGACGGCTCCGCAGTCCTCCTGCCGCCAGACGCAGGGACGTTGCGCCTCGGACAGGAGTTCCACCGAGTTCATACGTTCGGGCGTGTACGCCGTCAGTGCGGATAAGATCACCTGCTGCGGTTGCACCGCCTCGAGCCAGGCAAGATCCAGATTCGGTTGCGTGCCGTGCCGTCCCTGAATCAGCACCTCGGCCATCGGTACTCCCGATTGCGCGAGAATTTCCGTTTCCGTCTGACGACCAATACGTCCCGCATAGAGCAGCGTGCGTTCCGTTCCTTGGGGTGGACGATAGCGGAAAAGCAAAACGAGTCCGCGATCTTCCATGCGCGAGGCGCGATTGTCATCGGCGGGCGAGAGGACGCTGACGGTGAATCCTGGCGCGAGGGTTTCCTCCTGACCACGCGACCAGATGCGGGGAGTCGCGCCCTGTTGTTGAATCAGGTCCAACCACGGTTGCAGCGTGCGGGTGATTTTCTGTTGCGGCGGCGTCACCCAGTCCGACGTGATCGCTTCGCTGGCCAGCAGAAGCGCCCCGCCTGCATGCAAGGCCCCGAGTTCGCTCAGGACGACTTCCTCGAATCGATTCACGCCGTAGAATTTCCGCAGGGGATTGGTCACGTACCGAAACTGACTTTCCGTGCCGGTATTTATCAACCACGCTTTATCGCCATAGCGAATCAAGAGTGCACTCGTACCGCCCGAAGCGGTGCAGACGAATTCCGGTTCCGCAGGACGCCACGCCACCGAAAGATCCGGCACGTAAAAATATCCGCCCGGAATTTGCGCGAAGGCTGTCACCATCCAGACCAGCCCTTTCGCGAGCAGCCAGTTCGCATTATTGATCACCGTCGTCAACGCCGCGCTCAGCGGCGCCACGGCGAGAGCAAGTGCGCCGACGATGACAATCAGACCCGCTAGAGGAACGACAACGAGATTCGCCACCAAGCCGACGAGCGTTACCTGATGAAAATACCACGCCATGAGCGGGAGCGATCCAATCCATGCCGCCAAAGACGAAGCCACGAGCAAAACCAGCGCGCGACCCCATTGGCGTACCCGCTGTACCCACGGTCCGTGCTGCACGGGCGGCATGGCATTCGCATCGTCGTCGGATTTCTCTTCATCCAGCAAACCGCACCAATGCGCCAGGCGATTATAGAACGGCGGCGTGAGCACGATCAACGCACCGACCACGGCGAACGAAAGTTGAAAGCTCAAATTCAACACCAGCTTTGGGTCGTACGCGAGCACCAGCAAGAGCGCAAGCGACCAGAGATTCAGCACAGAGATGGGCCGTTCCAGCGACCACGCGATCAGCACGAGCACGGCCATCAACAGCGCGCGCACGGCGCTTGGTTGACCTCCCGTGATGAGACAATAAAAGACCAGCAGCGGCACGAGCACCCAACCCCAGCGCCAGCGGACGAGTCCCAGCATCTGGAGCGCAACCAAACCCACACCGCAAATCACCGCAACGTTTTGCCCACTGACAGCAAAAATATGATACGTGCCCGTGTTGCGAAAGGCGGTCTCGATTTCCGGCGGAACCTGATCCACATAGCCGATCAACATGCCCGCGAGCAAACTGCTGATGGCGGGGTCCTCCTCCAAGCCCAAGCGCAATTGCGCGAGCGACCAATCGCGGGCGCGCCACGCGAGCCGGGTGATCACATCGCCACCGTCGCGGAAGATCACTGTCACAGCGTTGGCCGTGGCCGAAGTCTGATAGTAGATGTCTCGCTGCCAGAGATAGGTCGCCACATCGAACTGGCCGGGATTAACCGGCGGCTCCGGCGTTTCCAATCCGCCAATGACCTGCAACGTGTCGCCGTAGCGATAGAGTTCGGGGGCGGTCAGATCCACGCGCACCTGCAGGAGACCGCTCGCCGGTTGCCAGGGGACATCCTCTCCGGAGCCCGCGCGACGCCAGCCGGTCACGCGCAGCACGAGCGTTGTGCGGCCGCTATTTTCCTGATCCTTGCGTGGACGAAAGCGCGGATCACCTGTCACCTCGCCGCGCCATTGGGTGCGGGGATTGGCTTTCTCGTCGGGCAGCGCACGGAGATCGTCCGCCGCTGGAACATCCTCGCGCCAGGAGCCGTGATAGCCGCCGACCGTGACAGTGAGCAGGAGGAGGAGTCCATAGGCCCCGCGCAACCAGACGGTGGCGCGAGCCAGCGAGATCGCTACCAACCACAATGCAGTGACGAGCCCGCAGACCGTCAGCCACGCGAAGGAATCAAGCCCTCGTGTCAGTCCCAGATACGATCCCAGCCCGAAGGCGAGCGCGACCAGCAAGAGCGGAGCCGGTCGCAATCTATGCATGAATCACTCGCCGGCTTATTTCGACAGCGTGCCCTTGAACACCGTCACCTCGCGAGGAAGTCGACCGGCGAATTTCGGCAAATCGAGACCATAACCAATCGGCATGACGAGCGCGATGGCGATATCGGGATTGTCCTTCGCGCCGATGATCTCCTTCACACCGCTTTCATCCCAGCCGTTCATGAAGCAGGAGCTGAGGCCGAGACTTTCCGCCGCGAGCGCGGTATGCGTGGCGGCGATGAGGGCGTCCTTCACCGCGTACTCGCGCTCTTTCGCGCCGAGTGCGTTCTGAAAACCGGGGACCGCGCCACGCGCCATGGTGACAAATTTTTCCGGCCAGGCACCGAGTTCGCTGGCGATCTTGATGACGCTTTCAAACGTCTGTTCCCAACCGCGCAAGCTGACGGCGAACACGAGCACGACGGGAGCGGTGGTGATTTGCGGTTGATTCCACGCGACTTTGGCGAGCGCTTCTTTTTGCGCCGCGTCGTCAATGACGATCAACCGCCATGGCTGCATGTTGAAGCTACTTGGAGCGTGCAGCGTCAGGTCAATCACGCGCTCGAGTACATCCGCCGGTATCGCATCGGGTTTGAAGCGCTTGCAGGAGCGGCGTTGGAGAATGGATTGGGCGACGGTGAGTTCGGGAGTAGTGCTCATGGTTTGGAATCTTTGGGGGTTGTGGTGGAGGTGATTTCTTTGTTTCGTTGGGGAAGGGAGAAGTGATCCAAGTCCAGTAATTCCACCAGCGCATTAAAGCGGCGGTCGCGTGCTCCAGCCAGAATGAACATGGCGACAAAAACAAGGATCAGCGACGCCGAAGTTTCCAAAGCGTGAAACCAGACGGCCAAAATCGCCAGCACTCCCAGCAGTAAACTGGGAATCATTTCGTGGGGGCCGCCCTTGATGGTTCTCAAGAGCTTCTCGCGATGCTTCATCCGTTCGAGCGCGAGGGTTCCGTTGATTTCTTCCACCGTCACTTTTTCTGCCATGATTCTCCCCTTTTGGTTTGGTTCAAAATCACACGACACAGACCGATCCGGACTCCTGTCCGCGTCGTCGCCCTGCAGGGCGGCCCGGTGAGCCGCCGCGACTTGCGGCTTAGACGTTATTCAGCCGTTCGAGATGGCCTTCATCGAGATCAATCAAATCAAAATAGGTTTCGGGACGGCGGCGCGTCGGCGGAAACTTGGCCACGGTCTCGTCGAACTTCGCTTGCTTCTCAGCGTTGTCAGGACGGCGGCGGCTGAGGCGGTTGTTGAAATCGGTGATCGCGTGGTCGCCGGGGAAGGCGGGACCAAGCTTGCCCTTGAGCCAGTCGAGCACGGCCTGATCGTCGGGCGCATTCTGCACCGCTTTCTCGAACGCGGAGGGTTCCACGCAGAGGAATTCGAGCAGGAATTTGTCAAAACCGACGTTGAGGTAATTGTAGCCGGGAAGCTTGCCCTGCGGGTACAGGCGCACCTTGTCGATGAGGCGCGGCAAGTGACAAATGCCGCCGAGTTTGTCGTGCGGACTGCGGGGCACGACTTCGGGCCGGGTGGTGGTGGGGTAACGACCGGAGACCCACGCCTTGTAGCCGCCCGAGACGGAGATCACGTTGCGATAGCCCATCTTCTGGAGATTGTCGGCCACGAGGGCGGAGCGATACCCGCCGCCGCAATAGCAGAGGAGCGTGGCGTCACGGTCGGGAATGCGCGTTTCGATGTCGCGCTCGATGATGCCCTTGCCGAGGTGAATGGCACCGTCGGCGTGACCAGCGTTCCATTCGCTTTCTTCACGGACGTCAATCAGGAAAGTGTTCGGCTGCCGCATGCGGAATGCGGCGTCATCCACGGTCGTTTCGCGAACGCGGGTGAGAGTGTCTTGGACTAGTTTGAGAAAACCGGGGCTATGCTGCATCCCATCACAAGTAGCAGCGGTTTACCGTTCGGTCAATCAGCCAGCATGGACGGCCGCGTGGCGAGGGAGCCCCCCCTCGCTCGCGGGCCTGCCGCACCCGGTTACTTCTTGATGGCCGCCGGGGGTGTCGCCGGTTCCGCCGGAGTGGCATCGATTTTCTTCTCGAGACCGCGCCCGGCCGGCATCGGGCCTTCGCCACGTTGCGGTCCGAATTGCGGCCCCTTGTCACCAAAGGCTGCGCCGGGATGATGTCCCATTGGCGGACCGCATTGTCCGGGTGCGCCGCCGCCAAGCATGGTCATGGCCGGAGGCGGTGTCATCAGGTGCGGACGCGCGCCGCATCGACCGGCGGCAAACCCGGTGAGAAAAACAATCACGGCAGCAGCCAGACTCACCGCCACGATGGCCACGATTCCCGGCCATTTGGGATAGGTAGTAGATAGATCACTCATATACCAAGCCAGACTCAAATTCGCGGCGAAAGTTGCGATCTCTCTGAATTACTATTCTAACTCCGTTACAATGTATGAGATGGGACGACAAGCCGAAGAGCGCTCAATAATGTCACTCGAACTGCTGAATCCTTGCCGAAAAGATCGGTTCACTGCCGCGTTGAGCCCGTTTGCGATCTAACGCTCCCGAAAAGCCACAGACTGCCGCCGTTCCCTCTGCCCTGCAGGTAATTACTCGCCGATTCCCGGTCACAAAATTCCCTGCTAAATCACATAATTCCAGTTGATGCGATATATACTATATATAAATATATAGAGAATTAATGGATGACGCGCGATCGCCGCCATATAAAAATCCAACGGAATAGGACAGCACTGTATGACTAAAATTCAGTTCAAGCGCAATTGTCTCAGAGTCGTTCTTGCAGCAGCCTTCGGCATGGGAAGCATGGCCGATGCCACCGCCAGCTTATTGGTGTATGAAGGTTTTAACGGCTATACGACAGGAACGCTTGCGGGTCAGACTGTCAACAGCAACGCGATCGGCCTATCGGGCACCTATGTCCAATCTGGCACCGGACAGTACACGGCTGTAACGTCGAGCGGATTGGTATTCGGCAGCGGAGCGACAACCTATGCGACCAGCGGCGGTTCCCTATGGAATCCGAGCGGGGATCTTTCGACCCTTTCGATTGGTTTGAATACCGGAACGGTTTCCGAAACGCTTTATGGAAGTTATCTGTTCAAGCTAGGCTCCACTTACGGCCCGAACGGCGGGACGCGCATGGAAGTACGCTTTAACACGGCGAGCAATTCCGGGACGGCTGCCTCCTATTTGAATGCGGCGGTGGTGAACTCCTCGGCGAAGATGTCGCTGAAGTACGATGCCAGCAGCGCGATGTCCACTTCAGCCGCCCTTTCGTCTACGCTCTCCGCCGGAGTGACCTATATGGCGATTACCAAGTGGACAGGCGTCAGCTCGGGCAGCGGTACGGGTACGCTCTGGATATTGACTTCGGCACAATATGACGCGAGCGGCGGAGTGATCACCGAGTCATTCCTCAATAGTAACGCCCTGATCTCCCTTACCACGTCGGGTTCGGGAAGCTCGGTTTTGAACGATAGCGACTATCTACAGTTCCTCCCAGGCGGCGCGACGGTCGATGACCGGGCGCTGGATGAAATCAAGTACGGCACCACCTTGCTCGATGTCACATCCGTGCCGGAACCGCATGCGATGGCATTGGCCGTTTCCGGTTTCTGCGCGATGTTGATCGCCCTCAAGTTCCGTCGATTAAGCGTCTAGCATTTCGCAGCCTGCAGTAGAGAGGGGATCTCTCACCAAAGTCCATTCTACATCCCGCCTAATCGGGTACAGCAGGACATTTCGGAGCTTGAATTGTACCTTTGCCTTTTGTCTTTTTGAAATTTAGCTTACCATACCTGCGTTCAGTCTATTCCACTGAAACGAGCGAGCAAGCGATCTAGAAGACACGGAATGTTATGGCGAAGAAATTCTTCCAGAAAATAACCCACTATTGTGTAACCGCCAAATATCCAGACATTCCCTTCCGGGCACGTTCCTGCGGTCATTTCATGCTGGAATCCAGTTATCATGCGCCGCCTTTGCGCCGGGATTTCGTCGAGCTGTTCTGGTGTCTGGGAGGAGAGGGACGGCTGATTATCAATAATCGCAGCTACCCCCTTCGCCCGGGCGAAGTCTGCTTTTATGTCTGCGGCGACGTCCACCAGGTATCGTGTGGCGGGAATTTTTTCCACAGCCGCTGGGTCACGTTCGAAGGTCCGGCGGTAATGGAAATCTGGCGGGGGCTTCAGCTACCCCAGACGCCCCGACAGGTGGGACGCTGCCCGGAAGAATTGTTTGTGCAGCTTGAGGAAGAAATCCTGAATTATACACCAGACGGCCTTCGTCTGGCCAGTGCCACGGCGTTTCGCATCCTGATGCTGGCGGCCAGTCACCTGCCAGCCATTTTGCCATCCCACGATTACATCCAACAGGCGCAACGGGTGATCGACACGCAGTATCGCAATCCCAATTTAAATGTCGGCAGCATTGCAGACCGGCTCGGCGTCAATCGCTCGCAGTTGAGTCGAAAATTCCATGCTGTTTTCGGCGTCACTCCCGCAAAATACTTGATCAACCGCCGGATTCAATATGGGCTGCAGCAACTGGCGAATTCCCCGCATATGATCAAGGAAATTGCCGCTCGCTCCGGATTCAATGATCCGAATTATTTCACCAAGGTCATTAAGAAGTATACGGGAATGAACCACAAGCGGGCCAAGTCTTAGCTGTTCGCCATTCGTCACGGAGACTCTCCAGTCTCGCGTATTTTCCTCGTTCACGACTCGCCCCCGCGGGCGCATCAGTCACAAAATTCCTCGTGTTATCACATAGTTCCCGTTGAGGAAAATATATAAAATATCTATAACAGAATCGTGGAATCACTACATAAACCGAGTGAACGATTAAATGTAGAAAGTCTATTTATCCTAGACGTGATCCGCCCATGGATCTGAAGATTTTCCTAGAGAATTTACTTTCTTGATCCAGGAATTCGAAAAACAAACAACCCAATAATTACAGCGTGAAGGGATCTAGTCATCCCTTCACGGATTCAAGATAAGGAACGCATGCCAAGCACAGCAAAGAAAAAGCCGGAAGGTATTTTCATCCCGATGATCACGCCATTCAAGGAGTCGGACGAATCCATTGATTTTTCGGGATTAAAGGAAGTCACCGAATTTTTGATCAAGAATGGCGTGGACGGCATTATTCCGTCCGGCAGTACGGGTGAATTCGTCGCCATGTCCACCGATGAGCAGAAAAGGGTGAATGCCTCGGTATGCGAATACGCGGCGGGTCGGGTGAAGGTATTCTGCTCTACCGGCGCTTACCGCACCACCGATACGATCGACATGTCGAAGAGCGCCGAGGCGGCTGGAGCCGATGGCGTCATGATCATCACTCCATGGTACATGGCCCCCAACGAAGACGAGCTTTATGAGCACTTCAAAGCCGTCCGCAAAGCCATCTCCATCCCGATCATGGTCTATCATAACCCCTACTATTCCACCTGCCTGATGACGGACAAGTTCATGGCGAAGCTCTATAACGACGGCCTGATCGACGCCGTAAAGGAACGCCAGGCCGACGTTTACCGTCAACAGAATCTGCGCGCGTTAACCAATGACGGATTCGGCATCTTCTACGGATACGACATCTGTCCGGTCGAGAGCGTGTCCATGTGGGCAGACGGTTGGGTCTGCGGCACGGGCAATCTGTTCCCGCGTGAAAACAAAACCGTTTTCGATCTGGCCAAGAGCCGCAAGATCGAAGAGGCCCAGAAGTATCATTTCGAGAAGATCCGCCCATACCTCCCGCTGTTTACCGAAAGCACTGACAAGGGGCTTCCCTGCCCGTGGCTCTCGGTAATCAAGGAAGGTCTCAAACTGCGCGGCATCAACGCCGGTGTCGCGCGCAAGCCGGTGATGCGCCTGCCCGATGATGTGATGGCCAAACTCAAGAAGTCCCTGAAGGAATACGGACACATCTAAATCGCCTGACAACTCTGGAGTGTGAACACTCTCACCAGGGCGGACGCATCCGCCCTGGCATTCGATAATTTCCCGTCCGCAAGGGCGGGAAATTTCAAATTCTATAGCTATATAAAGCAACGAATCCCGCCATACGCCCCGGTGAATTCACTCCTCGGCGAGCCGCGAAAAGGCCTTAATATGACAGAAAGAAAAGTCATCTCTGCAATACCCTCTTCAACCGAGCTTGCCGCCGACACCTCCCTCATTCCCGTCTGGGATCCGACCGTGCCCTTTCCGTCACCGAAGCACATGGAGGAACCCGGCATTATAACCCAGGTCTCCGTGGAGCGTGGGCAACACGGTGTTTACCACTATTTGCACGAGTCGACCATCGCGTGGCATCGAGGCCAGTTCCATGTCGGTTGGGCCAATCACCCGCATCTTGAGGACAACAACCGCAATGAAATCATCCGCGGAAAAACCTCCGCGGACGGATTGCGCTGGAGCGAACCGTCGGTTTGGGTGCAAGCCCCACAGAACGGAGCTTCGTCGTTCAACCACCCGCTCATCTTTTCCCAAAGCGACACCTTGTATGGCTTCTTCGTCGCCTGGCATGACGGTAAACCGACCACTCAAGTGTTCCTCCATGATGACCGCACCGGGGCATGGCAATACCAGCCCAATTGCGACATCCCCGGATTCCTCCCTTTCTGCACGCCGCAGCTCATGAATGACGGAAACTGGATCATCGGCGGAGAATATGGTTGGTACGAATCGGCTGTGATCATCAGTCAGGGCTCCGATCTCACCCGGTGGGATCTGGTGACGATACCTCGCCCGGAAGCACTCAAGATCCTGTACCCAGAGACGGCTCTCGTGAGTCAGCCAGACCGCATTCTCGCGATTTGCCGCCCGAATGCGAAGTTCAACCGGGAGGCCCCGCACCTCGTGTACCCTCCGGACGAAGAAATGTTCACGGCTCCCATGTCCGAGAGCCGCGACAACGGACGCACATGGACACCACTGGGCTTGTGCAATTTCCCATTGACGGCTAGCATGCCCTTCTCCGGCCGGTTGAGCACCGGGCAGAATTATCTACTGACCAACAGCCTCGCGACCGAAGAGGGACGAAGCCTGTTGAGCCTGGCCGTCACGAGCCCGGAAGGCGGGCTCTTCCGCCGCATCTTCAAAGTGCGCCACCAGGATTGGCCCGCAAGAAGGCTCTTCGAAGGCTACGGCGCGGAAAGCTACGTGGGCACATTCACCGAGTGGTCCTACCCCAAGGCTGTGGAGCACAATGGCCATCTGTACGTTGTCTACTCGCAGGGCAAGGAAGACTGCGCCCTGTCGATCATACCGCTTGAGTCGCTCGCCGTCTGAGCCACTTGCTTTTCCCACGAGTGGCAAGGTCTGCCTAGAGCTTTTACAAATAGATTATCGTGCATTTTAAAGCATGCTGCACATTCCTCTGTAGGCGGCTCGGTGAGCCGCCGCAACGCTTCACCGAAGGTGCTGACTCTCCAAACCAAAAAACATTTTAATCATCCCTGCAACTTTTCCTCCACCGCCGACCGCGAAGCGCAGTCCTGCAAGCGTCGCGCCAGAAACGCGCGCTCGGATTTGATTTCCGCCAGCTCAAGTGATTTTCGGTAATGATCCGCCGCCACGCCGAAATGGTGCAGGCGCGATTCGAGCTCCCCGAGCACGGCGTGCAGCAAGTAGTACGACTCCAGCTTGTCGAGATCGCGAATGGCCGCCACCGCGTCGAGTCCGGCTTGCGGTCCCTGCACATGCGAAATCACAATGGCGCGGTTCAACGCCACGACGGGCGACGGGTCCGATCCCACCAGCCGGTCATACAGCGACAGGATGCGCGGCCAGTCGGTCGATTCGTAATCCGTCGCCATGGTATGACAGGCGGCGATGCCGGACTGGAGATGGTAAGTCGTCATCTCCTCCCCGGCGGCCGACTTGGCGAGATGAAACAGGCCGCGCGCGATACGAGCGCGATCCCATTGCGTGCGGTCCTGTTCCTGCAAGCGCAGCAGATTGCCGTCGTCATCGACGCGGCTGGGAAAACGCGCTGCGTTCAGGAGCATCAAGGCGAGCAGCGCGTGGGTCTTGGGCTGATTGCCCGCCGCGTGCTCAGCCAGTAAGAAAGTCAACCGGATCGCCTCGAAACAAATTTCCTCCCGCACCAACCGTTCGCCGCTCGAAGCTTTGTAGCCCTCGTTGAAAAGCAGGTAGAGCGCCTGCAGCACGACATCCAGCCGTCGCGACAATTCCGCGCCAGTTGGGATCTCGAAGGGAATCCCCGCGTCGCGGATTTTCTGCTTCGCGCGGGTCAGACGCTTCGCGATGCTGGCCTCGGTGGTGAGGAACGCGCGGCTGATTTCCGTCACATTAAAACCGCAAAGCGTTTTCAGCGCGAGCGCCACTTGCGACTCCGCCGGGATCAGGGGATGACAGCAGACGAACATCAAGCGCAGACGGTCGTCGCTGATCTCCTGCTCGAGCGAGACGCCCGCATCGGGCGTCGTGCCGGGCTGTTCCATCAACCGGATGATTTCCGGTTCCTTGTCGCGGAAATTCTTCTCGCGGCGCACCACGTCGAGCGCGAGATTGCGCGACGCGCGCAAAATCCACGCGGAGGGATTATCCGGAATGCCATAGAACGGCCACGTCTTAAGTGCGCGAATCAGTGCCTCCTGCACCACATCCTCGACCAGCGTGAGATGTTCGATGCCGAAGATGCGCGTGAGAATGGCGATCATCTTTCCCGACTCGTGACGGAAAAGATGCTCGACCGCCCGGGAGACCTCTCCCGACGGTGCGACGGGCGTTTTGACTTCCGGCAGACTCACGCGCTGGCGAGTTGTTCTTCCCGCGCAGCCTCGCGGACCAAGTTCGCCATCGGACATTCCTCCGCGAGAGGGCGCACTTCAATCGTCACGCCATAGCGCAGGTTCGGACTGGTGCGCGCGATCTGGATCGCCTCTTCGAGGCTGCCGGCCTTGAGGATCATGAAGCCGCCTATGAGTTCCTTCGACTCCGCGAACGGGCCGTCCATCATGACGGGTTCTTTCTGGCTCGCAACCACCGCTCCCGAACGCGCCAGCGGACGACCACTGACCACCTTCTCCTGCGCGGCGAGCTGCTCGTACCACGCATTGCATTGGTTCCAGACGGCTTGAAGTTCCGACGCGGACAAACGGTTGTACCATTCGTCGCTGCGAAAGATCATCAGATACTCATTTTGTGTGAGAGTGCTCATTTCATTTCCTTTCTGGTTTTGTATTGTTCGAGATATTCGGTAAGCTTGTCCAAGCAACCGGTCCAGCCCTGCCGCATGGAATCGAATCCTTCGGCAAAGGTCCGGCACTCTTCTTCGCTGGCATTCACGGGAATCCATTCGATGGTCAGCAGCGTCTTGTCTCCTTGCGGGGTGAAGGTGATTGTGGAGTGCATTTCCAGAGGCCACGAATCACTCAGCGGATGACGAGTTATTCCGCCCGCTTCATCCGAAAACGAACTGATGAAGACGAGCCGCCGCGGTTTCTCCACTTCCAGAATGGTCCACTTGCCCCACATCTTCTTTCCATCGGCGGTCTCCATGCAGTAGTGAAACCGGCCACCGGGACGCAGATCCAATTCGTGATGGGAGATGGTGACACCTGCCGGACCCCACCATTCCATATGCCTGGATTCCGTCCACATGCGGAAAACCGTCTCCGGCGGCGCCTCGAACACGCGCGAAATGATGAAGGGTTTTTGCGTTGATTTTTCCAATACGGAATTCATGAGTTTTGCTTTCTCAATGGAGGTTTCGATCAGATTTCGACGATGACCTTGAACCCGCCATAGAGCATGCGTTTGCAGTCGAAGGGCATTGACTTGCCACACATCGCGGCGATCCGCGGGTCCTTCATGATCTTCGCGTTGGCGCGATCCCGATGCGCGCGCGATTTGTAGGTGATCCACGAAAAGACCACCGTCTCGCCCGCCTTGAGCTTGATCCCACGCGGGAAGGGCAATCCCATTTTCACATCGAGGTCATCCGCCACACATTCGCGGTAGTCCAAGGCCCCGTACTCGCGCCAGATCTGGCTCGCCTTTTTCGCCATGCGCCGATACGCATCGAGGTTGCGCTTTGGTACCGGCACGACAAAGCCATCGACATAGTGCGCCATAAGATTCTCCTTAGTGCTTCCCGGCAAGTTGCTCTTCCGCCGCCTTGGCCATGGGACACATTTCGGCCACCTGCCGCACTTCTACCTTCGCGCCATATTTCAATCCCGGACATTCCTTCGCGATGGCGACGGCTTCGTCGAAATTTTTCACCGACAGCAGGAAGTAACCGCCGATGGCTTCCTTTGATTCCGCGAACGGTCCATCCGCCACCACACCGTCCCGCTTGCCCGTGACGACGCGGCCTTCGGGTTCGAGGGGATTTCCCGCAAGCGCCTTGCCCTGCTCGGAGAGGCGATTGAACCAGGCCATCCATTGATTCGCCACGGTCTGCATTTCCTCCGGGGAAAGTTCCTTGCACCAGTCGTTGCCACGAAAGATGAGCATGTATTCGGATTTGTTGTTTTGCGTCGTCATGGTTTTTCCTTTTTTGGTTCAGGTTGATGTCGTCGTTCTGAAGTAAGACGAATGACCGCTATTTCTCAGGACAAGTCTTTCGGTTATTTTCGAGCTGCCGCGGCGGAGACGATTTTCAAATTGGCGAAACCCTGCTCGAACTGGTCCCCGCACATCTTCTCGCAGTTCATGACGAGACCCATGGCCTTGCTCATGAAATTGTTTTTCCCGTACATGGTCCACGAGACCACGGTTTGATCCCCCTCGGGCTTGAAAGTGAATTCCACCGTGTTGGTCCCTTGGAATGGCTTGAGGAATTCGAGTTTGAACACCACGAGTTCGTTCGGCCGGCTTTCCGTGATCGTCATCGCCCCCTCGCCGACCTGATTATTTCCCGCCCAACGCAGAATGGCACCCACACCGGAAATCGGCCCCTCGAAAGCGTACTTAGCGTTCGGGTCCAGCTTCGCCCACGGCGACCACGAATTCCAATTCGCCAGATTATTCACCTGTTCGAAAACAATCGGCGCGGTGGCGGGAATTGTCGCCGTGCGACTGACGCGGAATTCATCCGGCCGCGAGACAATCACGATCACAAGAATGACGAGGAGGACAACAAGACCGATGAGGATTTTAATGAGCATGAGATTCTTCCTGGGAATGGGGTTCGTATTTTTGAGCACGGAATGAACCGGATCGTCCGGTCCATAGTAAGACGAATGGACCAGTCAATCCGGGACACATTCGCCCTCTTTTTTGGCGAAGTCCAGTAGCCAAGACCGGAATGGAGGCGTTATGATAACCTCTAAAAATCGGGCGATTATTTCACTGGAATTCTTATCGGATACATCTCCAAATACGTCGCGATCCGGATCGCGCAAAATGCATTCCATGCAAAGGTTGGGGCCGTCTCTCCTCCGCTGCAGGATAGGAATACTCACATTACCGCCGCCTAAAGAGTTTTTCTCGGTCCGCAAGAATCTCCGTTTTCCCCTTGACTCTGGCATGGAATTAGAGAAACTCGCACCTCTCGATTGACACCGGCTCTGCGCTGCAGGACGCGTCGTCAATCACTGAAAAGGGCCCTTAGCTCAGCGGATTAGAGCGTCTGACTACGGATCAGAAGGCCAAAGGTTCGAATCCTTTAGGGCCCACTTTTCATATCTCCCCCCTTGCTCTCTCCAATTCCGCACCCTAGCATTTGGCAGTCGTGGTTTTGACAGCACTTCAATAAAGGGAATAGAGTTATGATGTTTCAAGGGAACGCGCGAAAATTACAGGATTTCTGGGCCAATAAACATCTACAGACACCGGGATTTCACGATAGCTACTGGAAGCAAACACCGCAGCGCCAGTTTGTGGCTGAGAAAATTTGTGCCTTACCCGGCGTAAGCTCTGTTCTCGAATTGGGTTGTAATGTGGGCGCCAATCTCATGGCTATTCACAAGATCAATCCTTGTATCCGCCTTAGTGGAATTGACGTCAACGAATCTGCCTTAAATTACGGTAAGGCCAAGTTTCGGGAATGCGGCGTCCGCGCCAAATTCCGCAATCGCTCCATGCTGAATCTGAACGAGTATCCCTCCAAGTCACATGACGTCGTTTTTACCTATGCCGTCCTCATGCATGTCCCTGGCAAAGAGGTTCGGGAACAGGTCATTCCCAATGCCTTGCGCATTGCTCGCAAGTTTGTAGTGCATTCCGAATTACATGCTTTCTCGGAACGTGAAGCGGAATATTACAAGTCCATTGCAAATACCCAGATGAAGGATCGCGAATGGCGGGACTACTTTAGCCTATACTCCGAGTTCGTGCCTTTGGACCATATCTCCATCAGCCAATGCCCCGACGTCATCCGCATTGTGCCTAATCTTGTCACAGACCCGCAGTGCCCCAATGCCTTGGTCGTCGTGCAAAAATCTCCCAACAGCCGAAACTCACTTTTGAAAAAAGCAGCCGTCTGCGCCCGTCGCGTCATGCTACGCTAATTCATTTGGGCTTTAGCCTCCGGCATTTCTTGCCGATCTCCTTTCGCATGGATTGGTTGGCCCAGGCGATGGGACATCATCAGCGCGGCGAGCTGACCCAGGCGGAACTTCTTTATCGAGAGGGATTGCGGAGTGATCCACAGCATCCCGACGTCCTTCATTTGCTCGGCGTATTGACGGCCCAACGCGGCGACTGTGCGGCGGGTGCGGCCCTTATCCGACAAGCTTTGACCGCACAACCGGGCACTGCGGTCTTTGCGCAAAATCTGGCTGGAATTTTAGTCAATTTGTCCACCCTGCAGCGTCAACAAGCGGATTACACGGGGGCGGCTCAATCGCTGCGGGAAGCCATTCAGCTCGTGCCCGAACATTGGCAGGCGCGGGTGAACCTCGGCAATTTGCTGGCGGAATGTGGACGGTCCGAGGAAGCGGAAACGCATTTACGCGCCGCACGGCTGTTGGAACCGGTGCGGGCCGATGTGGCGTATTCGCTGGGGTCGCTTTTGCTGCGACGCGGTTTGGTAACGGAGAGCGAAGCACTCCTGCGACAATCTTTATCCGATCCTGCGCTGACGAATGCCACGTTGTGCAATCTTGCGCAATGCCTCAAGGATCAGGGTCGCGTGGAGGAAGCGCTCGCGTGTTATGAGGAAGCGTTGCAACGCCAACCGGAATGGCCGGAGGTGGAAAGTAACCGCCTGAACCTGATGACCTACTCCGCCGAACTCTCCGCCGAGGCCGTCGTGGAGGCGCATCGTGCGTGGGGCCAGGAAATCAGCCGACGTATGGCATGTGAACGCTCCTCTTGCCCTCTTTCTCGGTGGGATGGCCACCGCAAACTGCGCATTGGCTATGGTTCGCCCGATTTTCGACGGCACGCGGTCTCCTACCTTTTTGAGCCGCTGCTGAAAGCCCACGACCGTTCTCACTTCGAATTCTTTTGTTACGCCTACACACGACAATCCGATGAAGTGACGGCGCGGCTTCAAGCCTATGGCGATACATGGCGCTGTCTCGATGGGCTTCCAGATCGCGAGGCAGCGGCGTTGATTCGTCGCGATGAGCTCGACGTGTTTGTCGATCTGGCCGGTCACACCGCCGGCAATCGGCTGCGACTGCTGGCGTTTAAGCCCGCTCCGGTGTTGGCCACCTATCTCGGCTATTCGCACACGACGGGATTGCCGGAGATCGATTACCGAATCACCGACGCAGCGGCGGAACCTCCGGGCACCGAATCGCTCCATAACGAAACGCTCATTCGATTGCCGCGCAGCCTGCTCTGCTATCAACCGCCCGAAGCCGCTCCGGAGGTCTCGCCCCTACCGGCCAAGCTCCTTGGGCGCCTGACATTCGGCAGCTTGAACCGTCTCGACAAGGTGAATGAACCGACACTGGCGCGGTGGGGTGCGGTCCTGCGCCGCTGCACTGGTTCGCATCTCCTCCTCAAGGCGACTCCGTTCGCGGACCCGGCTTTTCGCGCGCAGTTTCTCGCCCGCTTGGCGGGACATGGAATTGACGCCCAGCGGGTCGAGTTTGCGGAAAATAATCAACCGGTCGCGGTTCACTTGCGCCAATTTCATGGGGTCGATATCTCACTCGATACGCATCCGTTCAGTGGCAGCACGACGACGATGGAATCGCTCTGGATGGGAGTGCCGGTGGTGACCTTGACCGGACCCAATTCGATGTCGCGCATGAGCGCTTCCTTTCTCCACGCGGCCGGGCTGGATCGCGAATGCATCGCTTCGTCAGAAAGCGAATTCGTGGAAAAAGCGTGCACGCTCGCCGCGGATTTGGACGCGCTGGAAACCTTGCGCGCGTCGCTGCGCGCCCGCATCGAGGCATCCGACCTGCGCCATCCCGCGAGTTTTGCCCACGCGATGGAATCCGCTTACGAGACGATGGTCAGAGAGAGGAATCCGGCCCCAGAGATCACGCCTTCGGCCGCGTCGTGCGGTTGAGGATGCCCCAGTAGAAAATGGCCCAAAGCGCGTGGACGCCGTCGCGCCACGTGATTTTCTTGCCTTCGTTATAATCGCGGCCCGTGTAGGTGATGGGAATTTCACAGACGCGATGGCGGCGATGAAAAAGCTTCATCGTTACCTCCACTTCGAAATCGAATTTGAACGATTGGATATCAAGCTGGCGCAGCACGTCGGTGCGGATCATTTTGAACCCAGTCTCCATGTCGGTGAGGATCGAGTCGGTCAGCACATTCACGAGGAAAGTGAGCAGCTTGTTGGCGAGGTAATGCCAGTAGAGAAACACCCGGTGCGGGCCGAGAAAACGCGAGCCGTAGACCGCATCGGTCCAACCGTTTTCCAGCAAGCGCAACGCCACGGGATAGTCTTCCGGGTGATACTCCAGGTCGGCATCCTGTATGATCACAAACTCCCCGGTTACTGCCGCCAAGGCCGTGCGGATGCCCGCGCCCTTGCCCTGATTGGTCTCGTGACGCAGCACGCGCACGACGCCGGGATGTTGCGCGGCAAGGTCGCGCAGCACATTGGGAGTGAGATCGGTGGAACAGTCATCGACGATAACGATTTCCAGCGGACTGGGAGTGCGCAGGACACGCTCGACAATCAGGCGGATGGTTTTCTCCTCGTTGTAAACGGGAATGATGACTGACAGTCGGGCGGTGGATTGGAGTGGGTTCATGGAACAAAAACGCTCACGAGATTGTCATACACGCGATCAATGGAAAAGTGTCTAGCGAAACATTCGCGCGCCCGCAAGCGCATCACGTCACGCTCTGCCGTCGAAATCCGAAACCACTGGCGCAACAAGGCCAACGTCCCCGCGACGGAATCCGCTTGCACGAAGCCCGCTCCGCCCTCCGCGATCTCGCGCCAGATATTCACCTTGTCCGAGACCAACGCGGGCGTCCCGCACGCAAGCGCTTCCGCCGCGGCGAGGCAAAAATTCTCCTGATGCGAGGGGATGATAAACGCCTCCGCCGCGCGAAGCGCCCCCCACTTGACCTCCCCCTCAAGCATGCCGGTGAAGTGCACCCGCGATTGCAAGTCATCGGGCATCAGATCGCGCAGCCCGGGTTCGAGTTGATCCGTATCGGGACCGGCAAAGACGAGTGAAACGCCCTCCACCTCCGCACCGAATTGGGCAAAGGCCTGCGCGAGGAGATCGCATCCTTTCTTCAGGTGAATGCGACCGAAATAGAGAATGAAAGGTTGCCCCACCAACTGCGGAAATCTGTCTTGAAACGCGGCGAGTTGCGCGGTCGCCCGGTCCGGCGGCGATTCGATTCCAGCGCCCACCACCACCTCGCGGACGTTGTAGGGTCGAAACGTCTGATGACTATTGCGACGTTCTTCCTCGGCCGTAAAACAGACGGCCGCCGCGCTCTGGCAGACGAGATGTTCCAGCGGCCAATACGCGGCCTTCTTCAGATACTTCACCGGCTCCTGATCCTTGAACCAGGCATCGAGCATCCCGTGGGGAAAAATCGCGTGCGGCGTCGATCCATAGGCCAGCCCCCGCCACGCGCCCCAGCTGGTGTATTGCCAGAGGCCGTGCATCACCACCGCGTCATAAAATTCGGAATGGACCCGCAACCACGGTTTCAAACGCGGGGTAAACCCGTAAGTGCCGCGAGCCGGACCAAGCGCGTGGACCGGCCCCGGCCATTCGCGCAACCACGGAGCTTCCGGCACATCGAGCGTACACACGACGGCGTCGTGACCACGTCGTTGTCCCGCGCGGACGAGATGACGCACCATGCCGACGATGCCGCCCTCGCGCGGGTCCAGGGAACGAATGGTGTGCAGGAGTTTCATGCCAGCCGTGGTTTGCCCGATGGTGGCGGTGAAAGGGGCGACCTGTAAAGCGCAACCTGACCGGTGATTTCGGAAAGAGCGTCGAGCGGCCCTAAAAAAGCGAGGCGCGCCAGGAGGCGCGCCGTCGGAAAGTCGATTCAATCGCTTGTGTGATTCGGTTGCTTATTTTATTTGCTCGATAGTCGACTTTCTACAAAGGTCATCGGAAGGAAAAGCGATTCGATAAAGGATTTTTTTAGCGCAAAATTTTTCCCGTTCCGGCACGATAGTATTAGTCTGCGTGAGGTGCGCCCCCTCCAGGGAAGCCATCCCTCGCACAGTTAATTTTGCCGGTCGGGAAATCAAGGAGAAGACGCCATGGAAACTAAAACGCTGGTGCCGAATGAACTCATCTTCAAAGAGGGCGACCTCTCCAATGAAGCCTACCGGTTGCTCTCCGGTAGCGTCGAAATCAGCATCGCCGTGGACGGTCGAAAGGTCGTACTGGCCCAACTCGCGCCCGGCGATATCTTCGGCGAAATGGCGATGATCGACGAGCATCCCCGCTCCGCCACGGCCATGGCCTTGGTTGACGCGGAAGTGGAAGTGATGACGCCCGAAGACTTTAACGCCTGCATCATTCAGGACCCGGCCACCCTGACCCCATACCTCGCCTCGTTCTTCGAGCGGTTGCGGACGGCCAATAACCGGCTCCGTGTCGAGCTGCGTCACAACGATGCGACCCGACAGACTTCCTCCCACCTTGAGCGCGCCCGCATGCCCGTCCCCGCTGGTGCCACCTCCTCTGTCGCGCGGCCGCGCCGCGACCAACCCACTCCCGCCGTGGCGCCCGTCGCCACATCGCGACGAGTGCTGCTGAAATTGAACAATCCGCAGGTCCCCACCCGGCAGGGAGAACCGGCCGCCATCGAGGTCACGAAATTTCCCTTCCGCATCGGACGCGAGGAACATCGCAGCGTTCCGAGTGTTTTCTCGACGAATGATTACGTCCTGAAGGATGAACAACCCTACCAGGTCTCGCGCAATCACTGCTCCATCGAGTGCGAAGGCGATCACCTCTTCGTCCGCGACCGCGGCAGCATGGTCGGCACGATCGTGAACGGCATTTCCCTCGGCGCGGGCCAAAACTGCCTGACCGCCGATTTGACTCCGGGCGAAAACACGCTCGTTTTGGGTGTCGATACCAGCCCCTTCCGCTTTGTCATCGAAGTGCAATAGCGGGCCTTCTCCGATAACCCCGATCAGGTCGGTGGATTTAATCTCACTATTTCTCCGCAGGGGCTTCGGATTTCGATGTAAGTGTAACTTCTAGGTTCCCTTGGAAGGAGAGCCTTCCCTCGGAATTCAAGTTTAGACCGGCTAATACCTAAATAAGACTGGTTTTATCCTCGATTGACAACTCGTTGATAGCGAATAGGCTATTTCTTAACTCAGATAACCTCATCAATTCTTAGAAAGGAAACGATCATGGCTTACAAGTACGCGAACAATCAGGAAGCTCTCTTGGCAAAGGTCAAAGGCAAGACGGGCAAAATCTCGGACAAAACCCACGAAGAGCATCTCAAGCTCTACACCGGGTACGTCAACAAATCGAATGCGATCCTCGAACTCATCGAGAAGCTCGGCACTCCCGATCCGGCGGACGCCGCCGTGGCCAACCAGATCTACTCCACCGTTCGCAATTACAAGGTCGACCTGACCTTCGCTCTCGGCGGTTTGAAGAATCACGAACTCTATTTCTCCATCCTCGGCGGCGACGGCAAGGTCTCCGGCAAGGTGGCAGAATTGATCGACCGGGATTTCGGTTCGTTCGAGAACTACAAGAAGGATCTGAAAGCCACCGGTATCGCCGCCCGCGGTTGGGCATGGACCGGCATCGACGCGCAGACCGGCAAGTTGTTTAACTACATTGGCGATGCGCAGAACACCTACCCGATCTGGGGCGTCACCCCGATCCTCGGGCTCGACGTATACGAACACGCGTACTACGCCGACTTCTACACCGCCCGCGCCGGATACATCGACGAGTTTCTGAACCACGTCGACTGGACCGCCGTCAACGCGCTGTTGCCGAAGGCCTGATCGGTTTTGTTTTTTGGGGAGCCACGCTCCTCAAACTAGCGGGAGAGTGGAGGACTGGCTCCTTCACTCTCTCCCGCTGTTTAGCGGAAACGCCAGTTGACCCAGCGTTCGTAGAGATTATTCCACACCGTGGGAATGAAGTAGACGCTGAGGTAAAAGACCCACGCCACGGTGGACAAGACCGCCACCACGCAGGCCCCCACCATGTGCCGCGGAATTTCCGTGAGATCCTGAATCGGCGGCCATTGCCTCAGGATCGGCACCGACCAGTAAAATCCGTAGAGTGCCGCCGCGAGCGCGAGGAAACACACGGTACGCAACAGCGAAAAGACGTTTTGCGATTGGGCGTAAATCTCGGGATCGTTGATGTCCGTCTCGGCCGTGGTGCCGTGCGCGGAGTAGATGAAGTCAATCAACGCGGTGGCGGTGAAACGCGAAAGAACGGGCGCGAGCGCAATCGACATGACGATCACGCAAAGCGCAAAAAGCAGAAAGGCAAGAAGCTCAGAAAGCCTCGGCACTCCCACCACGATCAGAGCCATGGCACCAAGCACCACCAGCGTGCGACCTTTCCAACTCATAAGTATAATCTAAAACTTTTTTTCGGATTAGCCAAGACCTGGCTTGGAGCGAAAAGCCCTCCTACCTGTGTCCCGCCTCCTCCCGAAGCAACGATTTCCACGCTTCTTCCCACAACCCCAAGCGGGCGGCGATTTCTGCCTGCAGATGAAAAAAGTAGACGGGACATCCCTTTTGCTGCGTGGTGGAGCGAATCACCTCCAACGCTGCCGTGTAATGGGACGCCGCGAGGTGCATGCGCGCCAGTATATAGGCGTTGGCAAAATCATCCGGGCGCTGCAACGCGCGCGCCTGCAAAGCTTCCAACGAGCCACCGGTATTGAGCTGCGGGTAAACCGGATCCGACCGCGTGGCGTGTAGCAGGGCATAGGCCTGGGCATAGGCCCCTTGCTCGGCGAGACGACGAGCCAGATAGGGTGCGGCAGCCTTCCTCCACGCGGAAACGGATTGGACCACTTCCACAAAAGAGGCAAGCCCCTCTTTATCGCTCCATGATCGGAAGAATTGTTGCTGCTGGGCCACGCTGAAAGTGGCGAGCTGGGGATCACGGGCCAGCATCCGCATCCGCATTTCGCGGAATTCCCCGGGCGCGAGTCCCGACGTGAAAACGAGGAAGAAGTCGGGACGGTTCAACGCGATATTCTTGAGCCCCTCACGAACCGTCGGCACATTGCCGCCGTGTTGCAGCAACTCTGAATACAGCTCGGTCACATTGTGACGATCCCGGCGCAACGCCTCGTTCCAGGCTGTCAGCGTCGCGATCGGAGAGAGATTCAACCACAACAAGCCTTCCTGCTTGGGCAGCAGCGAGGAGTCGGGCTCCAACGTGCGTGCGCGCCAAAAATCGAGCCGCGCATTGGTGGGATTGGAAACCAATTGCGCCGTCGCGCGCCGATAGTACAACTCCCAGTCGAGCGGCGCCCAGTCCAGAGCCTGATTGAGCACGCTCAGGGCTGTGGAGGAATCTCCCTTGGCCAGAGCTGCATCGGCCGATTGCTTCGCGCGGATGACTCCCGCGCTGGCGGGTAACAGTTGCGGCGAATACCAGGACCAGATGAAGAAGACCCCAACGAGACACCAGACCAATCCCAGCCACCGGAAGCCGAATCGCAATCCGCTCGAAGCCGGTTCGAGATAGCGCGGGTGAATCAAAAGCAGAACAAAGAGACAAACCGGCAGAAACGTGCCCAATCGGTGCGCCGAAACGTCAACCAGTCCATGCGCCGCAAAGCCCAACACGGCGATTCCGGCAGCCAGCCGCACAGTGCGGGCCGTGCCATGCTCCATGGGAAAGTGAAGCCCCAACACCAAGGCGCAGCCAATCACAGCAACAACCCAGGCACCCCAGCCCGCCTCAGCAATCAGCCACACCCAGTCGCTCTCCGGATGCAAAATGCGCGCCTCGCTGCGACTCATGTCGCGGGCAAAGGGGAAGACAGCGTTAAAATTGCCCAAGCCAACTCCGGTCCAAGGAGAGGCCTGTTTCAGTGCGAGCGCATCCCTTTGAATCGCCAGACGACTGTAACGCGGCTCGTCCGAGGGCTGCGCCATGCGCTGCAACCGGTCGCGCGTTTCGCCCCCAAACAGCAGGAACAAGGTGACCATCGAAATCGCGATAGCCAAGCCGATCATAAGCCGTCCCGTCCAGCGCCGCATGAGTGAGATCCAGAGAAGAAAGAGCGTGCTGCCCACAAAGAAAAGCAGGATGCCGGCGCGGGAATAATTCATCACCAACGCCGTGCCGATCACACCCAGCACCAGAAGCCACCACATGGTGAGCAACCGGTGACGCCCCCAATCCTCATAAAGTAAGGCGGGGATCAACAGCGCAGCCAGTGCCAGCCAGTCGCCCATTTGGTTGCGGTTCGGAAAGAAACCAAAATGCTGCGCCGCATGCCAGAACGGCAGCGGTTGTTTGGCCAGCGCGCAGAGAATCGCCAAACCGGCGAGCAACCCTGCGCCCGTGACGTAAAACCGTGCGAGATTCCACCGTGTACGACTCGTCATCAGCAACGACGTGGCGTAGACGAGCCAGCTGAGTCCAAGGGCGAGCAACAGCCAGCTCTCGATCGTCAACCATGGCTGCGGCGCGATCGTGCCCGGCAGTGAAAGCCCGAGATCGCGCGTAAGAATCTGCCGCCAAGCCGGCATGGCAAACCACGCCGCCGGCAAAAATGCCGTCAATGGCCAGAGCACCAGCAGCACGGCGGGCAGATAGACAAAGGCTGGCAGCCGATGACGCGGCGGCAACAGGAGAAAGCCTAGGCCAACAAGCAGGCTCATCACTCCCCACGCCCAAGGTTCCGTGCTGCCGCCGAGAAAAGGCGCGAGCCAACTGACGCCTAGAAGCCCGGCAATGACCTTCGGTCGGGTGGGAGTTGAGCTGCGATCAGACCACACGGCGGTTCTCGAAGAGGGACATTACAGATTCGGATTGGGCGGCCACTTTTCATCCGCCTTATGGCAGGATTGCTCCAGGCAATCCGACAAAAGCCGCCAGTAATTCTCGTCATGCTCGTTGAGCCGGGCGTAGAGAAGATGTTGCATGCCGTTGGGATGCTGGATCGGCAGCTCAAGCAAACGCCCGGGGCCTTCCGGGGGCTGCCGCATCAATCCCATCTTGGCGGCAGTTTGAAAAAAGAGTGTCCAGAATTCCTCTGCCGTCCGGCAGCGATCCACTTCGTAGAGCAACACGCGGCCCTGCAGGATTCCATACTGCACATCGCGGCGGCGCATCAGCATCCGCTGAACCAGAAGCTTCAACTCCCACCAGGTGCGAAAGTAACCGAGGGAATAGACCGCGTACAGCGCGAGCAGAAATAACATGCCCGCCGCGATCGGCATGGTGCGGCCCTGACTCCAGAGAATGCTGAGACCGATCAAACTCAACACCACGCAGACCGCGTAGAGACTGAGCACGATGCGCCGCTTGGAAAAGCCAAGCTCCTCCAGCCGGTGATGCAGATGCCCCCGGTCCGCACGGAAAAGTGGGAAGCCCTGCAGGCCGCGGCGAAAGATGGTGAGCGTGGTATCGAGAATCGGCACGCCCAGCGCCACCACAGTGACGATCAATGCGGCGGCGACGGAGCCTTTATTCGAACTCTGCAGCGAGAGCGTCGCAATGAGAAAGCCGATCATGTAAGCTCCGCCATCGCCGAGGTAAATTTTGGCAGGGGGAAAATTGAACCCCAGAAACGCGAGCAATGCGCCGCTGAGGGCGAAGCACAAGCAGGCCACAGCCTGTTGCTGGGCGATGAGCGCCACGACTCCAAGTGTCAGGCTGAGAAAAACACCGATACCCGCAGCGAGACCATCGAACCCGTCAATCAGGTTGATGATGTTCGGAATCGCGATCAACCAGAAAACCGTCGCGGGGAAACTCCAGAAGCCGAGCGTGAGGATAAAATTGCCACCCGGATAGGTCAGCGTGTCGATGCGGATCTCCATGAAGTAGGCCAGCACCGCTATCAGAATCTGTCCCGCCAGCTTTACCTTTGCCCCCAGCGGGCGGAGATCATCCCACAGCCCCAGACCAAACATCAGGGTCGTGCAAATCCCCAGCGCTCCCCACGCCGTGCCCAGCTTGCTGCCCGAGACGTGCAGCCCCAGATAGGTGATCAGGAACGCAACGAAAAGCGTGACGCCACCCAGTCGCGAGATCTTGCCGTCGTGTTTCTTGCGAAACTCGTCCTTGATATCCAGACCCAGTCCCAACCGGATCACCGACGGCGTCAACACCAATACCACCCCCCAGCCCACGATGAGAAAGAGTACAGAGGCTAGCATTTAAGCGATACTAACTAGCGATATCGCTTATTACAACCATGAGGTGAGCCCCGTGCGGAATATTATCTTTGTTCCCGCTTCAATGATCCCTACTTATTGCATTCGCACTTCTCCAGCGATGTCACCAGCTTCCGCCACGCCGCAAGTGGGACGGCTTGGTCCGGCTGGAAAAAGAGCTGACCGTTTTCGGGATGATGCCGCGGTTCGGCCGCCACGGCGTTCAAAAGCCATGCGCTCGCCGCTTCCGCCGAACCGGGGGGAAAGACCGCCGAATCTGCCGTCGCGGCCACCACGCGGGCGGCGGCACTGTCGGTCGGACCGATCCACAAAATGGGTCGCGGCAGTTGCAGTAGTAAGGCCAGTTTGCTGGGCCAAAGCAGTCCCCGTGTCTCGGGCCGTTGCGTCGCGACGAGCACACGGGCCTTCAGCAAATCCGCGAGCAATGTTTCTTCTCGGGAATAGTCGCGCCAGCGGCACCGTTGCAATCCATGCCGCGCGGCCCACGCCTGCGCCTCGCGCCACGCCGCTCCGCCACCCTGAATCACCAACTCGAGCGTGGGATGCTGCGCTTCAACGCGCTGCTGGATTTCCAGCAACGTCGCCCACTCATGCGCCCGACCAAGATTGCCGGAGTAAAGCCAGAACGGCGTCGCGGCGGGCGTGGTATCGACCGTGACCGGCTCTGCAATCGGCGTCCAGGGCGCGATGATTTCCGACTCCACCCCCTTTTGCCGCAACCGCGCCTGCATGTCGGTATCGAGTGTGATCACCCGGTCGGTGCGCCGATACGCCCACCGCATTGCGTGCGCGACACCTTGCGCGAGGGGACCGGGGGAAAGTTCGCCGAGGGTCAAAGCGAGATCGGGATAAAGATCGAGCGCCCAATGAATGGATCGGGTGCCGTGCCACGCCGCCACGAGGGCACCCAGCACGACCAGCCCCGGCGGCGAGCTGAAGGAAATGACCACATCGGGACGCGGTGAGGCGAATGTCGCGCGGCGAAGAATGCGCAGCAGCCCGAGGAACTCGCGGCCCCAGCGACGCCAGCCGCGGGCAGGTCGTTGACGATAATCCGTCGACGCGCTGGCGACCACCACGTGATGCCCCTGCGCCGTGAGATCGGTCTCCAGATCGCGCAACAAGCGGGCGGTGGGCGAGGGATCGCCGGGACCGTATTGATTGAGAAAGAGGAGATTCATGAGCTCGCGCCTCGTCGCGCTATTCTTGGCCGCTCGGACGTCGACTGGCAACCGAGAAAAATGGGGAGGGAAGCACCGCGAGTTCGGCACGCCTACGACGAAAAGATTTCCGACTCAAAACCTCTCACAAAGTAGTCATCAATTTAATTTAAAGATTAAGATACAATCTCGTCCCCTCACCCTAGATCGACCCTCAAACTCGCTCCTAAAAGGGTTTCGTCGGCTCCATTCTGTGTTACGTAACGACCTCCACTTTCATTATAACATCTTAATATTACATTATTTGCTCAAAATTCTGTAATGAAATCCAAGAAGATTGACCGTCGCTTAAATTTAGAATAGATAAATTGCAATTTAAATAACCAAATCGTCGGAAGTGGTCGTTAATATAGTTCATCAACCAGAATAATTCATGAAAAAATCAGCCTTCTTGATGTTCCTTCTATCGGGCTTCGTGCTGTTTGCGATGCTGTTGACTTCCCCGGTCCAGGCCGCCTCGGATGTATTCTTCACGGAAACCTTCGACGTTGCCGCTTCACTGTCCGGGCGCTGGTCCGGCACGACCATTGTCACCGAAACCCACGGTTCGGGTCTCGCGCTGAAAATCGACAACGGCAGCGTGGTGAAAAATACCGTCCTACAGGCGTCGCTCACCGCCTCCGAAGTGGCGGGACGCCGCGTCATGGTGCGCGGCCAAGTCAAAGCCGCGAACGTTTCCACCCGGCCCCTGCCCTACAACGGCGTGAAGGTGACGCTCATTTTCACTCTCAGCGATGGCAGCACCGTTTATGGCGATCAGGCCACCTTGAGCGACGGCACGTTCGACTGGACCAGCTTCTGTTTCCCGATCACGGTGCCCTCGAACGCCACCGCGGTCAAAATCTCGGTCGGCCTTGAGCAGGTCTCGGGCACGGCGTGGTTCGACGAACTGCGTGTGGAAGCCGATCCGATGATGTTCAAGGAAACCTTCACCGACACCGCGACCATCGGCACGCGTTGGGGCGGAGCGAGCTTCACCACCGTCGCCCATGATTCCGGCAGTGCGTTGCAACTCACCAGCACCAACGGCGCCGGGTCCACCGTGGTGGCGACCACCCTTCCCGCCGCGCAATACAACGGACGCCGGCTCCTGCTCACCGGTCAGGTCAAGGCGACCGGTGTGTCCACCAAACCGAATTCGTGGAACGGCATCAAGATGATGATCACCTACACCACGGCGGACGGGCAGAAATTTTATCCGCAGGCCGACATCGGTGTCGGCACGTTCGACTGGACCAATGTCTATGCCGTGGTCGTCCTGCCGACGAACGTCACCTCGATCACACTCACTCTCGGGTTGGAAAAAGTCACCGGCACCGTCGCATTCGACAATATCAAGATCGAGACCAACCCCGTGCTCGCGAGCGAAGCCTTCGACGACGGCAACGTCGCTTCACGCTGGAGCGGCGGCACCTACTCGCTCATTACACATGGCACGGGTCAGGCGATGGAAGTCACCAATTCTGTTGCGGGCAGCAGCAACCGCCTCGTTATGACGCTGCCCTATGCGGCATTGCGCGGACGGCAGGTCACGCTACAGGGATTGGTCAAAGCCACGGGCGTCTCGGACAAGCCGAATTCGTGGAATGGGATCAAGATGCTCCTCACCTACCGCACTCCGGACGGCGCGTATTCGTATCCCCAAGTGGCCATCGGCACCGGGACGTTTGACTGGACGCGGTTCAAGCAACTCATCACGATTCCCGACAACATCACCTCACTCACGCTCACCCTCGGTCTCGAGATGGTGACCGGCACGGTCGACTTCGACGATATCGTGATCAAGACCGATTCGTTTTCGCCCTACTGGGTCAACCCGACTCCCAACTACAAAGGTCACACGGCACCGCGACTGCGCGGCACGATGGTCGCCCCCGGCATGACCGCTACCGATCTCAGCGTCCTCGCTTCGTGGAGAGCGAACGTCGTGCGGTGGCAATTGGGCGCCACGACCTATACGAATGGATTGAGCACGGCGACTCACAGCACGGCGCTGGCCAATGAACTGGCCAAGCTCGATGCGTTGCTGCCGAACTTCTCCTCGCGCGGTATGGCGGTCACGCTCGACCTGCATTCGCTCAGCACCCATCAGTTCGACAACGCGA
Organism: Verrucomicrobium sp.; assembly: GCA_017849585.1. Lineage (GTDB taxonomy): Bacteria > Verrucomicrobiota > Verrucomicrobiia > Methylacidiphilales > UBA1321 > UBA1321. The sequence continues at coordinate 22,660 of JAFIGT010000010.1, read as the reverse complement.
CGAACCAGAAAAAGCTGATCGATGTCTGGCGCCAACTCGCAGCCCGTTACAAGAACGGCGGCACCAATTCCTACAGCGCGGCGATCTGGGGTTACGACATCAACAACGAACCGCATGACGACGCGTGGACGGAGAATCTGCTGACGCTCAATGAACTCTCCGAGCAGGTCGCGCTGGCCATTCGCGAAATCGATCCCACCAAGGCGATCATCATTGAACCCTACAACGCCGAACCCGGTCGCATGGCCGACTTGCGTCCGGTCCGCACGACGAACGTGGTCTACTCCATTCACTATTACAATCCGTGGAGCTACGTCGCACAGGGCGTCGACGTCTCTCAACCCTACACGCCGATCACCTACCCCGGCACCATCGAAGGCACCACCTGGGACAGCACAAAGATGCGGGCCAATGTGCAGGCAACCGTCGACTTCCAGACGAAGTATCAAGTATCGATCTACGTCGGCGAATTCAGCGTGCTGCGCTGGGCACCGGGCGGCGGCACCTTCCTCGGCGACTGCGTGAATCTCTGGGAAAGCCTCGGTTGGGATTGGACTTACCACGCCTTCCGCGAATGGCAGGGCTGGAGCGTGGAAATCGATGCGACCACCCCACGCACGTCCTCCACCCCGAGCGCCACGCCCACGGACCGGCAGCAAATCCTCACCAACGCCTTTTCAACCAACGTCCTGCCTGCGCCGTAGCAGGAACCTCTGAAATTAACTGTTTGCTCTCGGCCGTGGCTTCACCACCACGGCCGGGTTGCCGCGGACAATCACCCCGGCGGGAATATCGTGGGTAACCACGCTTCCGGCCGTGACGACCGTTCCATCGCCGATCTGCACGCCCTCGCCTACGAACGCCTGCGCCGCGATCCACGCTTGCTGGCCAATACGAATCGGGCGTTGCAGCAATTTGAAATCAGTCGACCGGTAATCGTGACTGCCGCAGCACAGGAACGCGCGTTGCGAAATCACCGAGTGCGAGCCGATGCTCACCTCACCCAAACTGAGAATAAACACTTCCTCGCCGATCCAGACATGATCACCGAGCGTGAGCCGCCACGGCATCGTGATCGTCACCTTCGCGCGAATCACCACGTGATCTCCCACGCGCGCGCCAAACACCCGCAGCCAGAACACTCGCCATGCCGACGGCAATGGCATCCGGCCTTCGAACCATAAATAGCTCACCACGCGCCAGAGGATTTCTTTCCAGCACGGCGCACCGCGATCGTACCAGGCATTGGAAAAACGATCCAAAGAGTGAAATGTGCCCGGAGTTATGCTAAGTTGTTCCTCAGGAGACGCCATAGATGACTTCTTATAACGGGAAACAGGACGAACCGAAAGCAATTGATGTGGAGATTGTCTCCGAAAGTCCGGCCCCCGCCAAATCCGAACCCGCGCCAAAGTCGTTACCTTCTTCCATCCGCTGAGCGGATTGACCATCCTGCTGATCGACTGGCTTTCCTTCGGGCTCGATGTGCCGACCGGTTTTCTGCTCACGGCGCTATTCTCCGTCGGCGCATTTATCACCACCTTTGCGGGCGTCTATTGGATTCAGCGCCGCGAATCGAACGACTCACAGCAGCGCGCCTTGTTCAAGGCCCTCTTCGGCGGTCTCGCCGCCGGGGTTCCCTTCCCCATCACCGGCACCATCGTCGGCACCGGCATTCTAATCCTGTCCGGGCTCCCACTTCTGACGAAAAAGTAACCCGACGCAAGCGGCGGAAGTAGTTTAGAAATCGTTCGCGAGTTTGCGCGCCAGCGCGATGCCGTCGTTGTGGGTGTGAATGCTCCCCTCGAGCTGCGCCTCGTAGACCTTGTTCAAGATCGCGCCAATCGCCTTGCCCGGCGGCACGCCGAGCGCCAGCACGTCGTGACCCGAGATCAGCGGTGTCGGCTTGATCTCATCCACCGGCATGTTTTCGCGCTGATGTTTCAGGAAGAAATAATTCTCCACGTCGCCGTGACTGCATTGGCAATCGATCCGGTGCAATTCCAGCTCCAGCTCGAACGTGTCGCGACCCATGAGCCGCTTGAGCGTGCTCATCTTCATCCGCATGACATCCTTGAATGTCATGTGATTCTCCACCAACGCCACCACCTGCCGGATGATCTCGTTGCTGTACCGCATGTCGGCCATGATCCGTTCCGTCATCCGCGCGCCGACCGACTCATGTCCGTTGAAGCGAATGCGCCCCGTCTCGTCCATCTGGTACGTCGCGGGTTTGCCGATGTCGTGAAAAAGCACCGCGAGGCCCAGCACCAGCGGCGAGTGATGCAGCTTCGAGAGCATCATCCGCACATGCTGAAACACGTCCCCCTCGGGATGAAATTGCGGCGGCTGCTCGACCCCGTGGAGATGATCCACATCCGGCAGCACCACTTTGAGCAAGCCGCTCTGGTCGAGCAAATCGAGCCCATGCTCCGGTCGCGCTCCAGCCCAAATCTTGTCGAGCTCATCCCGCACCCGCTCCACCGCCACGCAGGCGATTTCCGGCGCGAGCTGGCACATCGCCGCCCACGTGTTCGTCTCGATGATGAACGGCTTGCGATCCTTGCGCGGCAGGTTCGCCGCAAAACGCACCGCCCGCAGCAGGCGCAACTTGTCCTCGGTGAACCGCGCCACCGGATCGCCAATCGCGCGAATCAATCGCGCTTCGAGATCGGCCTGGCCGCCCACAAAGTCGATGAGCTTGTCCGCAATCGGATCGTAGAAAAGACCGTTGATCGTGAAGTCGCGACGGCGCGCATCCTCTTCCGCGCTGGTGTATTCCACATACTCGGGACGGCGGCCATCCTGATAGGGACCGTCACGGCGGAACGTGGCCACTTCGAAAGCATACTCGTCGACCATAACCCGCACCACGCCGAAGCACGCGCCCTGCAGATCGGTCACGCGCGAGAAGAGTTTTTGCACCTGCTCGGGTGTCGCGCTCGTGGCGATGTCGATGTCCTTCGACTCCAGCCCGAGGAGCTGATCGCGCACACTGCCGCCGGCAAAGTAAGTTTCGTAGCCGGCCTTTTGCAGCTGGCGCACAACGCTGATCGCTTGGTCTTTCATCAGAGAGGGTATTTTCTCACCTTACCGATACTCCCGAAAATTAACAAGCGCCAGAGTCGACCCTGACGTGGAAACGGATCACCCTAAACGGTAACCGCTTCCTTCTTCTCCTCCGTTTCCGGCGTTTGATACCGCATGTAGAACACCGACCCGACCAGGCTCCACGCGAGGGTGACGGTGAAGAATGTGAGCGCAAAGGTGACGGCATGTTCCGGGCTCAAGCCCATCAGGCTGAACAAAATCACCGAGAGTCCTTCGCGCACACCGAGCCCGCCCACGCTGATGGGAAGCGCGATCAGGAGATTCAAGATCGGCAGGATGCTGACGAATTGCCAGAACGGCACGTCGAGGTGCAACGCCTTCACGATGCAGTAGGCGAGCAACATGCCGAACGAGTGATTGCACACAGAAATACAAAATGCCGCCGCATTCTCTTTCCACGCCGAGCCGTAGCGTTCGTAAGCCTCGATGAGATGGTCGAACATCTTGTGCATCGGCATTTTCTCCCACCACCCGCGCTTGCGCACCGCATCGCTGATGGCGGCGAGTCGAAAGGAGATGACCCCGATGGCAAAGGTCGCCGCCGCGATGGTGAGCGTGAGATAGACCGACGCACTGGTGTCGGCCCGGGCGGTGAGAAACTTAAACTGCGCAATACACAAAATCGTGGCGATGACGAGCAGCACGACCAGTCCATACAGCCGATCCACGATGACCGACAGCCCCGCCGCCGCCTTCTTCTCCGGCGCGGCCAGCGTGGCGTAATAAATCTTCACCACGTCGCCGCCGGTGATGCCGAGCAGGAACGAGTTAAAGAAATGACCGACGAGTCCGAGTTGCAGCGATTGCCACCACGGAATGAAGATCCCCTGCACCCGCAGCAGGATTTGCCAGCGCCACGCACACAGACCGAGCATTGGCCCAAAGCAGGCGAACGCCGCCGCGAGCCAGAGTCGATCCATGCCGATGACGTGTTGGATCAGCGTCTTCCAGTCGACCTTGATTCCGAGATAAATCAGAATCGCGGCGGAAATCAGAATACGGACGATCAGGTTGGCGTGGCGGCGGAGATTTTGCATGTCAGATCTTTCCAAAGTTCGAGACTGGCGAGAACATCCTCCCGCGACACGCTGGGAGCAAGCTCCAGCACAGGGACGGCCTCCGCCTGCACCAGCGGCAGGAGCTCCGCAAAGGGCACTTCGCCCTTGCCGAGACCGAGGTGATCCTCGTCCGGAGGGAGGCAATCCTGCACGTGGCAACCGATCAGGCGCGGCGCGAATCGTTCCAGCGAGGCCCGGTGGTCGCTCCAGCCGAGGTATTCCTTGCGCGCGGCGTGGCCGAAATCGTGCCAGTATCCGACCGTCTCCGCCGGGAAGGCGTCGAGCACGGTCTGGAATTCCTCCTCGCTGGGAAACTCCTCGTACCGCTCCCGGTTCTCGAAGCCCAGCTTGATGCCCTCCTTCGCGGCCGCTTCCACAATGGGGAGTAGCCCCTCGTGCAACCGCTCCCACACTTCGGGGAAGAGCTTGCGGCGCAACTCGACCGCCTTCAGCTTCGCCGCGACATATTCGCGGCTGTACAATTTGCCGCGCGCCGCCAGTTTCTCCAATTCGCGGTTGATCCCGTACGGATTGGCATGGCCCAAGTGCATGACCACGACCGGCACTTCGAACTTGGCGGCATTGTGGATCGTCTCGATCGTGGCATTGATCGCCTGCTGGCGCAGGATCGGCCGCGGATCGGTCAGTTCAAAGCAGTTCGGTGATGGCTTCATCACCCCCATCGGGACGGGACAGAAGTTGTGGAGAGAGCTGATCTCGATCACGCCCTCGTCGATGGCATCCAGCACGCCGGGCCAAAGACTGTAACGCACCCCGTGGCCGAGTTCCGCCCGGGTGAAGCCCAAGTCGCGGATCTCGCGCAGCATTTCCGCGCCGTCCGTGTGGCGGCTGGAATTCCAACAGGTTGAAAGCGCGAGCGGCAGCATGAAGAAACGGCGTTCTAGGTTCTCGGTACCCAGTACTGGTTTGTTCCGTCACTATCCGCGCACAACGAGACGCGGACAAGAAAAAATCCGGCCCACCTTGCGGTGGAACCGGATTCCAGTTCTTCGTAGCAAACCGTCTTACAGAGAGAAGGCTCCCCAGTAATTCAACTTGGGTTCCTTCGCCTTACGACGCTTGCGTTCGCTTGGCTTCTCGTAATTGCGGCGCAGACGCGCTTCGCGCAGAGTACCTTCACGATCGAGCTTTTTCTTCAGGCGACGCAGGGCTTTATCCACAGACTCACCTTTTTTCAAACGAACTTCGCTCACAAAAAATTCACCTCGTTCCTATTATTCTTAACCCGAGGGAGGGTTATAGCCCTCGGGAGGAACTATCCTACCGATCTCGCATCTTGTGTCAAATTATAATGTAACATGCTCGCTTGAAATAACTTACAACTCTACAGTGTTGGCTTTTTGTAAGCTATTGCCTAGGGGGGAGTTGCGATGGGGAACCACGTAAATTGCCTTATTCAGGGTTCCTTCGTGGTCGGACACAAAACAGGAATGCGAATCGCCTATGCGATTCGCTTGATTTCACACTCCACCATTCAGATGTGGCGAAGCGTTACTGGGTGCAGGGCTCAGCCCTGCTCACGCTGGCCAATTGACCGCAATCGATTCGCGCCGCTTTGTTTTCTCATTCAGAAAATAGAGTTGGCCATGCTTCACGCCATACTGATGCACCAGCATGGTCGCTTTCACATCGTAACAACAATACTCCGCGATCGGAAGCAGCTTGCCTTCCTTCCACCACTTCAACGCATCCGTGCCCACAGCGGTTTTACCCGCGCCGATGGTTTCCGATGCGATGGCATCCAGACCGATGCGCTTGCCCAACACCTTTTCCACGTCGATCAACATGTCCAGTGTCGGCACCTGGCTCAGGTCGAACACGCAATACGGTGCGAGCACCTCGTAATCGAATCCGATATTATTAAAACCTACGACACAATCGGCCTTCTGCAATTCCTCGATCAGTTCGCCCACTTCGGACTCCTGATAGATGCGGTAGCTGTTGCGGTGCGTGCTGAAGGTGACGCCGATCGACATCCGCATGGCGCGTTTATTATGCCACCCACCCACCTCGGCCGCGCTTTTCTGCGTTTCGAGGTCGAAGTAGACAAAATTTCTGCCGCTGGCGGTGGGTGCGTCGCTCACTCTCTTTTATTCCCGCACCCGTGGACGAATGTCAATAGCGCGTGCCGTCCCGCGCATTGTGACATCGCCGGGGCGGCACGAAAAGCATTTGGCATTTCGCGATAAATTCCTGTAGCGTTTGCCCGCTATGAGTACTCCCAGCAAAAGCCCGGTCTCCGATTTCATCCTGCATCATTATCGCCACTTCAACTCCGCCGCGCTCATTGACGCCGCCAAGGGGTACGAAGCGCACCTGAAAAAGGGCGGCAAAATGTTTGTCACCCTCGCGGGCGCGATGAGCACCGCCGAACTCGGCCTCTCCCTCGCCGAGATGATCCGCCAGGACAAGATCCACGGCATCTGCTGTACCGGCGCGAATCTGGAAGAAGATGTGTTCAATCTCGTCGCGCACGATTTCTACGAACGCGTGCCCCACTACCGCGACCTGACCCCCGCCGACGAACAGAAGCTCCTCGACCGTCACATGAACCGCGTGACCGATACTTGCATCCCCGAAATGGAAGCGATGCGCCGCATCGAAAGCGTCGTGCTGAAGGAATGGGTCGCCGCCGATCAAGCTGGCCAACGCTTCTTCCCGCACGAGTTCATGTACAAGATCCTGAAGTCCGGCGCACTCAAGGATTCCTACCAGATCGACATCAAGAATTCCTGGCTCTACGCCGCGATGGAAAAGAACCTCCCGATCTTCGTCCCCGGCTGGGAAGACGCCACCCTCGGCAACATGTATGCCGGCCACTGCATCACCAAGGATGTGAAGAACGTGCACACCGTGCGCACCGGCATCGAGTACATGATGGAACTCGCCGAATGGTACACGAACATCACCAAGGACAGCTCCCTCGGCTTCTTCCAGATCGGCGGCGGCATCGCCGGCGATTTCCCGATCTGCGTCGTGCCGATGCTCCACCAGGATCTGCAGCGCGAACACGTGCCGCTCTGGGGTTACTTCTGCCAGATCAGCGATTCGACCACCAGCTACGGTTCCTACTCCGGCGCGGTGCCGAACGAAAAGATCACCTGGGGCAAACTCGGCGCCGATACGCCGAAGTTCATCGTCGAGTCCGATGCCACCATCGTCGCGCCGTTGATCTTCGCCTATCTCCTCGGCTGGTAAGGGCTGAGCCCTGCACCCGGTAGCTGGCGGCACTCTGTGCCGCCGCTATTGCTACATCCGAACTGGGCCTTCGTTGTATCCGGCCTCGCTGAGCCCGGATCGATAGCACCGCAAATCTAAAGCGGATTCCAGCCTCTCCATCCTTGCGAACCGATCCTGCGACAAGCTCAGTCATCATGCAAAAGCCCCTCTAATTTGACTTCCCTATTGAAATTAGAAAATACACTTCTCATGTAGCGTATCTTATAATACGTCTATGGAATTGACGATGAAGGATTCTTAATGCCATGATCACAGTATGCGTAATCGGCCCTTACTCTTTCTGGTTGCCGTAGCCATCGCCTTATTTCTCATTCATCGGGAAACCACCGCATCCTCAACTGGATCCAAAGTTAAAACGCCCCCACCCGTTCTGTTGGAAAGCGCTAATACCGTTCCAACCAAGGCGCTTAAAAGTTAACGGGAGTCGTTCCTTTTTATTTCCTCGTTTCACAATGTTCAATTTGGGTTGAACCAATGAGCGAGGTCACTATAGTGACGCGCGCATGAGTATCGCCCCCGTAGCCAACACGAGTTTGTATACAATCAAGAATCCGTTTCCGGCCCGCATCACTCAAAACGTGCGGCTCAATCAGGCGGGCTCCACCAAGGACACGCGCCACCTCGTGATCAATCTCGAAGGCAGCGGGCTTTCCTATCAGGTCGGCGCGTCGCTCGGTGTTTTCCCACGCAACCCCGCTTCGGTGGTGAATGAACTCCTTTCCCTATTGAAACTCGATCCGGAGTACCCCCTGACCGATTCCAAACTCGGCGCGACCACGCTTCGCACGGTGCTCACCAGCCAAATCGCCCTGAATCGCGTGACGAAAAAGTTCGTCAAAGCCGTCCACGACAAGCTCCCCGCCGGCACAGCCAAGACCGATCTCGAAGGCATCATCGCCACGGACGAGCTCTTCGACCAGTACGTCTGGGACCGCGACTGCGTCGACGTGCTGCGCGAATATCCCGGCGCGATCATCACCCCCGAGGAACTCGTCACCTTGCAGGCCAAGGCGAACCCGCGCCTCTACTCCATCGCCTCGTCTTTCGATGCGCACCCCGGCGAAGTGCACCTCACGCTGGCCGTCGTCCGCTACACGACTCATGGCCGCGAAAAATTCGGCCTCTGCTCCGGCTTCCTCGGCCACGGCGCGGAACTCGACACCCCCACCGTGCCGGTCTACGTCCAGCCATCGAAACATTTCCATCTCCCCCCCACCGGCGACGCGCCCATGATCATGGTCGGCCCCGGCACCGGCATCGCGCCATTCCGCGCGTTTCTGGAGCAGCGCGAATTCGACGGCGCGAAGGGCGATAACTGGCTCTTCTTCGGCGACCAGCACCGCTCCAGCGATTTCCTCTACGAGGAGGAACTCACCGCCTTCCAGAAAAAGGGCGTCCTCTCACGACTCGATACCGCCTTCTCGCGCGATCAGGCGAACAAAATCTACGTGCAGGACCGCATGCGCGAGCAGGGCGCGGACTTATGGAAATGGCTCCAGAACGGCGCATATTTCTACGTCTGCGGCGACGCCAAGCGCATGGCCAAGGATGTGCACCAAGCGCTCCTCGACATCGCCATCCAGCACGGCGGTCTCTCTCCCGAAGCAGCGAAGGACTACATCGAGGTCACTCTCGCCAAGACCGAGCAGCGCTACCTTCGCGACGTATATTGACCAGCCAGCGTGACACTGGACCCCGTAACGCTTCGCCCAGGTCAACTACTCGATGGATCTTGGATGTAGCCGAAGCCGGTGGCTTCGGCGGGGGCCTGCTCACCGATAGGGGTTTTCGGCAAAGGAGAGTTTCCGTAGCCAATGTTTTTTTGCAGCGCTCGATCAATTTCTATTCGCAGCCACCCCAAAACACCACCCATGGCGAAGCGTTACAGGGTGCAGAGCTCAGCCCTGCCGTCACGCTGCCTTGACCTCCCTCAGTTGTTCGCTATTGCTGAGGGCAAGCCACTGGCTTTCCACGCATGAAATACTTTGTTACTGGCGCCGCTGGATTCATCGGCAGCAATTTGGTCGACTCCCTGCTTGAAGACGACCACGAAGTCGTCGGCTACGACAATTTCTCCACCGGACAGGAGCCCTTCCTCACTGCCGCGCTGCAGCACAAGAATTTCCGCCTTGTGCGCGGCGACGTGCTCGACTTCCCCGCGCTCGCCACGGCCATGAAAGGGTGCGATGCCGTTTTCCACCTCGCGGCCAACGCCGATGTCCGCTTCGGCCTGAACCATCCCGAACGCGACATCCAGCAGAACACAATGGCCACCTTCAACGTCCTCGAAGCCATGCGCGCGGGCGGCGTGAAGACCATCGCCTTCTCCTCCACCGGCTCCGTTTACGGCGAAGCCACCATCATCCCCACGCCGGAAAATTGTCCCTTCCCGATCCAAACCTCGCTCTATGCCGCGTCGAAAGTCGCAGGCGAAGCGCTGATCCAGGCCTATTGCGAAGGATTCGGCTTCGAAGGCTACATCTTCCGCTTCGTCTCCATTCTCGGCGAACGCTACACGCACGGTCACATCTTCGATTTCGTCAAGCAGCTCCGCGACAATCCCGCCAAGCTCCGCATCCTCGGCAACGGCCACCAGCGCAAGTCGTACCTCCACATCGCCGATTGCATCGCGGCGATCCGTTACATCGTCGAACTCGAAACCGCCAAGGCCGCGCCACATCACGTGGAAATCTACAATCTCGGCACCGCCGAATATTGCGAAGTGCGCGACTCCGTGCGCTGGATCACCGGCCGCCTCGGCCTGCAACCGCACCTCGACTTCACCGGCGGCGAGCGCGGCTGGGTCGGCGACAATCCCTTTATCTTCCTCGACACCGCCAAAATCCGCAAAACCGGCTGGACCCCGAGCCTCACCATCGAACAGGGCATCGTCCGCACCGTCGAATGGCTTGAGCAAAACGCGTGGGTCTACGACAAACGATGAACATTACCGTCCTCGGCCTCTGGCATCTCGGATGCGTCACCGCCGCATGCTGCGCCCGGCATCATGTGGTGACCGGACTCGATTTTGATCCCGAGGCCATCCCGCCGCTCAATGCCGGTCAGGCCCCAATTTCCGAACCGGGCCTCAACGATTTGCTGGCCGAGGGACTCGCCGCGCAGCGCCTCCGCTTCACCAGCGATCCCGCCGAAGCGTGCGCCCAAGCGGACGTCCTCTGGGTCGCCTACGACACGCCCGTCGATGCCGATGACATCCCCAATCCCGGCTACGTCCTCGACCGCTTTCGCCGTTGCGTGCCGCATTTGCGCCGCGACACGCTCGTGATTCTTTCCTCGCAGTTGCCCGTCGGCACCGCCGCGCAACTCGAAAGCGAGACCGCCACCGCCGGACTCCGCTTCGCCTGCCTGCCGGAGAATCTCCGCCTCGGCAAGGCTCTCGCCATTTTCCAAAATCCCGACCGCATCATCGCCGGGGTCCGCACCGCCGCCGACCGCGAACAGGTTGCCACGCTGCTGCGTCCCTTCAGCGAAAACGTGATCTGGATGCGGCCCGAATCGGCGGAAATGACCAAGCACAGCATCAACGCTTTTCTTGCGCTCTCCATCTCCTTCATGAACGAAGTCGCCCGCCTCTGCGAACAAACCGGCGCGGACGCCCGCGAGGTGGAGCAGGGCTTGAAAAGCGAAAGCCGCATCGGCCCGAAAGCGTACCTCTCCCCCGGCGGTGCCTTTGCCGGAGGCACCCTCGCACGCGACATCACCACGCTCACCACCGTCGGCCAGCACAAGCACATCGATCTCAAACTCATCCCCGCGATCAAAGTCAGCAACGACGCGCACAAGCTCTGGGCCGACCACAAACTCGCGCAACTCCTCGGCGATCTACGCGGTCAGACCGTCGCCGTCCTCGGCCTGACCTACAAGCCCGGCACCGACACCCTGCGTCGCAGCAGCGCCGTGGAACTCTGCCAGCGGTTGCACGCGGCCGGCGTGAAGGTGAAAAGTTTCGACCCCGCCTCGCCCGCGATTCCCGCCGAGCTGGCCGCCGCTCTCGGCTATTGCGATTCCGCCGCGAATGCCTTGCGCGACGCCGACGCCGTCGTGATCTGCACCGAATGGCCCGAATTCCGCACCCTCCCGTGGAGCGAGTTGATCCCTTCCCTGCGCGGCAAGCGAATTCTCGACGCCAACCGATTTCTTGTCAAAGAGCTTCAAAACCTTTCCGGAATTCTCTACGCTACCGTCGGCACAGGATAAAAGAGGGACTGCATGAGTGACCTGCTGAAAAACCGCAACGCCATCATCACGGGAGCCAACCAGGGTTTGGGCCTCGCGATCGCCCAGGCATTTCTCGCCGCCGGAGCCAATCTTGTTCTCTGCGCCCGCGACGGTGTCAAACTCAAGGCCGCCGCCGAAGCCCTCCAGCAACAAGCCGCCCCCGGCCAGAAAGTCATCTGGGATATCTGCGACGTCGCCGTCCCGCTTGAAGTCACCACCCTCGTCGATACCGCCCTGCGCGAACTCGGCTCCATCGATATCCTCGTGAACAACGCCGGCGTGCAACGCCCCATCGGCGCGTTCGAGGACGTCGACTGGAACGAATGGGTCCGCACGGTTGAAATCAATCTCCTCGGCCCCGCCTTCTTCTGCCGTTGCGTCATTCCGCACTTCAAGAAAAACGGCCGCGGCAAGATCATCAACCTTTCTGGTGGCGGCGCGACCGCTCCGCTCCCCCGCATCAGCGCCTACGCCGCTTCCAAAGCCGCCGTCGTCCGCCTCACCGAAACCCTCGCACACGAGCTGAAGGACCATCACATCGACATTAACGCCATCGCGCCCGGTGCGCTCAACACGCGCATGCTCAATGACGTCCTCGAAGCCGGTCGCGAAAACGCCGGCAACCAGTACGACCGCGCGCTCAAGCAACAGGAATCAGGCGGCGCTTCGCTCGAAAACGCCGCCGCGCTCTGCGTCTTTCTCGCCTCGGCCCAAAGCGACGGCATCACCGGCCGCCTCATCAGCGCCCAGTGGGACCCGTGGAAAACGCTCGACACGCGCCGCGACGAACTCGCCACCAGCGACATCTATACACTCCGCCGCATTGTACCGGAGGATCGGGGGAAAAAGTGGGATTGAAATTCGGCATCATCGGTTGTGGCCTCATCGGCCAGAAACGCGCCGCGGCCTTGCGGCCCGGCCAGCTCCTCGCTGCGTGCGATCTCAATCTCGCGCAGGCCCAGCGCCTCGCCGCCACCCATCCCGGTGCGACTGCCGTCACCGATTTTCGCGCCGTACTGGAAAATCCCGAGATCAACGCCGTCATCGTCGCCACGATTAACAGCGCCCTCGGCCCGATCGCCCTTTCCGCCATTCTGGCCGGAAAACACGTTCTCGTCGAAAAACCCGCCGCCATCTCCGTCGCGGAAATCGACCAGCTCCTTTCCGCTGCCGCCAAAAAACAAGTCGTCGTCCGCGTCGGCTTCAACCACCGCTATCATCCCGCGCTGCTCAAGGCCCGCGAACTCATCGACAGCGGCGACCTCGGCCCGCTGATGTTCCTCCGCGCTCGCTACGGTCACGGCGGCCGCATCGGTTACGACCGCGAATGGCGCGCCGATCCGAAGCTCTCCGGCGGTGGCGAACTCATCGACCAGGGCGTCCACCTCATCGATCTCAGCCGCTGGTTCCTCGGCGAATTCCCCGTTGTGCAAGGTCACGCCACCACGTCCTACTGGGACATGCCGGTCGACGATAATGCCTTTCTCTCCCTCCGCACCGCCGCGGACCAAACCGCGTGGCTGCACGTGAGCTGTTCCGAGTGGAAGAACCTCTTCTCCATGGAAATCTACGGCCGCACCGGCAAGCTGCAGATCGACGGCCTCGGCGGCAGCTACGGCGTGGAAAAACTCACCTACTACAAAATGTTGCCGGAGATGGGGCCACCCGAAACCACCGCGTGGGAGTACCCCCGTGGCGACCAATCGTGGAAGCTCGAACTCGCCGCCTTCGCCGACGACGTCGCCCAAGGCCGCACTCCCGATGCCGGACTCGCCGCCGCCCGCGCCGCGCTCGTCATCGTCGAAGCCATCTACAAGCAATCCAAACCCACCGCTTGATTTTATGATCATCGCCCGTTCACCCCTGCGCATCTCCCTCGGCGGCGGCGGCACCGACCTGCCCTCCTACTACCGCGAGCACGAAGGCTTCCTCATCGCCGCGGCCATCGACAAATACGTCTACATCACCCTGCACGAGACGTTCGTCACCGACCTCATCATCAAATATTCCAAGCTCGAACGCGCCCCCCGCCTCGAGGACATCGAGCATCCCATCATCCGCGAAGCGCTACGGATGATCATCCCCGACCAGACCAATCTCGAAATCACCTCCATGGCCGACATCCCGGCTGGGACCGGTCTCGGCTCCTCCGGCAGTTTCACCACCGCCCTGCTCAAGGTGCTCCACGCCTACAAGCGCGACCTCATCCACCCCTCCGACCTCGCCCGCGAGGCGTGCGAAATCGAAATCGACAAACTCGGTGAACCCATCGGCAAGCAGGATCAATACATCGCCGCCTACGGGGGCATCACCTGTTTCCGCTTCGGCAAGGACGACCGCGTGGAAGCATGGCCGCTGAAAATCTCCGAGCAGACCCACTACAATCTCGAGGACAACCTCCTCCTCTTCTTCACCGGCTACTCCCGTTCCGCCTCCAGCATCCTCAAGGAACAAAACGACAAGAGCAAACAGTCCGACAAGGCGATGACCGAGAATCTCCACTTCGTCAAGGACCTCGGCTACCAGAGCCGCACCGCGCTCGAATCCGGCAACCTCGAGGAATTCGCCCGACTCATGGACGTCCACTGGCAGCGCAAAAAAGAACGCTCCGGTTCCATGTCCAATCCAAAAATCAATGAGTGGTACGACTTCGCCATGAAGAACGGCGCACTCGGCGGCAAGCTCATCGGCGCGGGTGGCGGCGGCTTCCTCATGTTCTACGCCGAGGACAAGATGCGGCTGCGCCAAGCCATGCACACGCAAGGCCTTACCGAAGTTCGCTTCCGTTTCGATTTCGAAGGCACCAAGATCGTGGTCTAAAACGAAAAAGAGGGAATTGTCTGCAGAATTTGCGGAGAAATGCCGATAATAATTGTTTCCGCCATGACTTCCACCGCGCTCCCCATTGCCATTCTTGCCGGAGGACTGGCCACGCGGATGCAACCGCTCACCACCACCATTCCAAAGGCATTGCTGCCCGTCGCCGGGAAACCCTTCATCCGCCGTCAACTCGAACTCCTCCACCAGCGCGGCGCGCAACGCATTGTCCTCTGCCTCGGCCACCTCAGCGAACAAATCGAGCACGAGATCGGCGACGGTTCCACGCTCGGCCTGAGCGTTGCCTACGTTTACGACGGCCCCAAACTCCTCGGCACTGGTGGCGCACTACGCCGCGCCCTCCCGCAACTCGGCGAGGAATTCTTCGTCCTCTATGGCGATTCCTACCTACCGATTGACCTCGCCCCGGTCGAAGCCGCCTTCCGCCAATCGGGCAAGCGCGGGCTGATGACCGTCTACCGCAACGAGGGCCTCTACGACACCAGCAATATCTGGTTCGAGAACGGCCAGATCCGTGCCTACGACAAAAAGCAACGCGACACCCGAATGCACCACATCGATTACGGTCTCGGCATTCTCACCCGTGGCGCGTTTGACGGTTTTCCCACCACCGGCCCGTTCGACCTCGCGGAAGTCTACCGCCGCCTCCTCGCCCACGAACAACTCGCCGCCTACGAATCTCCCACCCGCTTTTACGAAATCGGCTCCACCACGGGGCTTGCCGAACTCGACGAATTCCTTAAACATTCCAATCCCACCCATCACACCCCATGAGCTACTCCCAACAACACCTCGACGAAACCGCGCAGGTGATTTCCAAACTTTCCGCCGCTGAAATCGAGCGCGCGGTCGACGTCCTCGCCAACGTGCGCCAGCGCGGCGGCCGACTTTTCATCCTCGGCGTCGGTGGCAGCGCGGCCAATGCCTCGCATGCCGTGAACGATTTCCGCAAGCTCTGCGCCTTCGAAGCCTACGCCCCCACCGACAACGTCTCCGAACTCACCGCCCGCACCAATGACGAAGGCTGGGCCAGCGTCTTCGCCGCGTGGCTCCAGGGCAGCCGCATCAACGCCAAGGACGGACTCCTCATCTTCTCCGTCGGCGGCGGCAGTCTCGAAAAGAACGTCAGCCCCAACCTCGTCTCCGCGTTGCAACTCGCCAAGTCGGTCGGCGCGGCCATCGTCGGCATCGTCGGCCGCGACGGCGGCTACACCGCACAGGTCGCCGATGTCGCCATCATCGTCCCCACCGTCAGCGCCGCCAACACCACCCCGCACGCCGAAGCGTTCCAAGCCGTCATCTGGCATCTCTTTGTCTCGCACCCGAAACTCAAAACCGCCCCCACCAAATGGGAATCTGTCAAATGACCCCACTCCACTCTCTCCCCGTTCACATCTACGCCGATGGTGCCGACAAAAAAGGCATCCTCGACCTCTACGCCAATCCCCTGATCAAGGGACTCACCACCAACCCGACACTCATGCGCAAGGCCGGGATCGCCGATTACGAAGCCTTCGCCCGCGACATTCTCGAAACAGTCCGCACCAAGCCCATCTCGCTCGAAGTCTTCTCCGACGAATTCCCCGAGATGAAACGGCAGGCGCTGAAAATCAAATCGTGGCAGGAGAACGTCTACGTCAAAATCCCCATCACCAACACCCGCCGCGAATCGTCCCTCCCGCTCGTGAAGGAACTCGCCGCCGAAGGCGTGAAGCTCAACGTCACCGCGATCCTCACCCTCGATCAAGTGCGCGGCACCGCCGCCGCCTTGAGCCCGAGTGTGCCCGCCGTTGTCTCGGTCTTTGCCGGACGCATCGCCGACACCGGCGTCGACCCCGCACCGATCATGCGCGAAAGTTTACAGATCCTGAAAGATCTCCCCAAAGCAGAACTCCTCTGGGCCAGCGTTCGCGAGATCCTGAATATCTACCAAGCCTCGCAGACCGGCACGCATATCGTCACCGTCCCGCACGACATCCTGAACAAGGCGCTCAAGATGAGCGGCATGGACCTCGCGGATCTCTCGCTCGACACC
This sequence comes from Verrucomicrobium sp., assembly GCA_017849585.1. GTDB lineage: Bacteria > Verrucomicrobiota > Verrucomicrobiia > Methylacidiphilales > UBA1321 > UBA1321. Next base: position 6,118 of record JAFIGT010000010.1, on the reverse strand, counting down.
GTGAAGATGTTCGCCAACGACGCCGCCGCCGCCGGATACAAACTCTAGGCCAGAGTGACGCTGGACCCCATTACGCTTCGCCACGGGTGGACTCTTTACCCCGGACCTCCGGTGTAGCCGAAGCCGGTGGCTTCGGCGGGCGGTTGCTCCCGGACCGGGTCTCTCGGCAACGAGGATTCCTACTTCATACCTAGACCCTTTTCGGTTTAGGTAGTCGCTTTCTTTTCACACACCCCGGCGCTCACGCGCCAGGGTGTGTCAATCTTCACTGGAGTTCTTGCGATCGCTGACGTCGCACTGTTCCTGACTTCTTGCGACGATCAAAATCGAATCTGCTCTAGAACTTAGAACCTCTCACTTTTTGCCGCCCCTGCCGCAAAAATGTCGCACACCTAACCAACGTAGCCAACCTAACGCAAACCGCTTTCCGAAATCTGTGCTTAAATCGGAGACATGCACAGGCTCCCTTCTGAAATCTCACATCTGAAATGTGAAATTTCCTCTCACCCCCGCTCCTCATGCACACGGCTTTCCCACGCACTGCACAGTATCAGGCACTTAGAAAAACTGGAGACGTCTGGAGCGCTTGGGCGCTCGATCTCGAAAAAATTCCGGCCCCGCACCGCCACCCGATTTTTCCCTTCACCCGCGATAAAGAGTAGACGTCTTGCCTACAACTCTATATAAGTTACCCTAATGAATTTTCGCGTGGTGCCTGGCAGCCCGTGCGACGCTTGAACCTCTAACTCCATCCTCCACACCTTATGTCACATCACACTCCGAAACATAACGGACCGACTCGTTCCGAAACCGACAGCATGGGCGCCATCGAAGTGCCGTGCGACCGCTACTACGGCGCGCAGACGGCCCGCTCCCTGATCCACTTCGCCATCGGCCACGACGTCATGCCCCGCGAACTCATCCGCGCCTTCGGCATCCTCAAGAAAGCCGCCGCGCTCGTGAATTGCGACCTCGGCAAGCTGCCGAAGGAAAAGTGCGACCTCATCTGTAAAGCCGCCGACGAAGTCATCGAAGGCAAGCTCGACGAACATTTCCCCCTGCGCATCTGGCAGACCGGTTCGGGCACCCAGACGAACATGAACGCGAACGAAGTCATCTCCAACCGCGCGATCGAAATCGCCGGCGGCGAAATGGGCTCGAAGAAGCCCATTCACCCGAATGACGATGTGAACATGTCGCAGTCCTCAAACGACACCTTCCCCGCCGCGATGTACATCGCCGCCGCGACGGAAGTGCAGACCAAGCTCCTCCCCGCCGTGAAGGAATTCAGCGTGTGCCTCGACAAGAAGGCCAAGGAATTCGCCGGCATCGTCAAGATCGGCCGCACCCACCTGCAAGACGCCACGCCGATCACCCTCGGCCAGGAAATCTCCGGCTGGGTCAACCTGTTGGACCGCGACTATGTGCGCATCGAGCAGACGCTCCCCGGCTTGTACTCCCTCGCCATCGGTGGCACGGCGGTCGGCACGGGCTTGAACGCCCACCCGGAATTCGCCGAGCGCGCCGCGAAGAAAATCGCCGAACTCACCGGCCTGCCCTTCACCTCGCACCCGAACAAGTTCGCCGCCCTCTCCGCGCATGATGAAGTCGTCTTCGCCTCGGGCGCACTCAAGACCCTCGCGGCTTCGCTGATGAAGATCGCCAACGACGTCCGCTGGCTCGCTTCCGGTCCCCGCTGCGGTCTCGGCGAATTGAACATCCCCGAGAACGAACCCGGCTCCTCGATCATGCCCGGCAAGGTCAACCCGACCCAGTCCGAAGCCATGACGATGGTGGCCGTGCAGGTCATGGGCAACGACGCCGCGATCGGCTTCGGCGGTTCGCAGGGCAACTTCGAATTGAACGTCTTCAAGCCGGTCATGATCCACAACTTCCTGCACTCCGTGCGTTTGATGACGGACTCGATCCACATGTTCATCGAACATTGCGCCGTCGGCATCGAAGTGAACCAGGACAAGATCGACAGCTACGTGAAGAACTGTTTGATGCTCGTCACCTCGCTCAACCAGAAGATCGGTTACGACAAGGCCGCGAAGATCGCCAAGAAGGCGCATCACGACAAGTCGAGCCTCAAGGAAGCCACGCTCGCTCTCGGATTCCTCTCCGCGGAAGAGTTCGACCAGATCGTCGTCGCCGAACGCATGACGCGTCCGTAAGACCGCGAACCGCATATCGCGATTAGCTCAGAGCCAGAGATTTGGGGGCAGCCCCGGATCTCTGGCTTTTTTGCTGCCTAACGCAAAAGGCGGCGCCTAAGCGCCGCCTTTCGGGGTCCAGTCTGTTCACTGGTCGCCTAAAATATGTTCCGGTCCACCCGGCCCTTGAAGAACCAATAGTCCGTCAGGTGTTTGTTGCGGATGAAGAAAAATTGTACTTCCTCGTGATCGAGCAACGTACCTGCCGGGCAACGGCGTCCGCGCCAGTAACCACCAAATTTATCGGTGGCGAGATGATCCCCGCCGATCAGCATGAACGATGCGGCATCCGCATCCTTGATCGCCTTGCCATCGTAGTAAACGTGGCGGCGATCCGTGAAGTAGTTCATCCCGATCGCCTGGAAATGCATCGGATCGGCCGTCTTCATCCAACGGCCATGAAAGAAGACGCGCTTATGGTCGCGCGCATAGTAATCGGTGACCGATTGAAAGCAGGGCCCGTGGCTGTTCGGCACGGCCTTACCGGCAAAGAATCCGGATTGGCAATCGCGGGCGTACCATTGCGAGATAATCTCGAATGTCGCCGGATCCGCCCCCTTCACCATCGCGTCGCGGTAGAAGACATGGGCGTGATCGCGACCATAATAATCGCGGATTTTAAAGTGGCACGGAATCGACTGGAAAGTTTCCGGGCACGCATGGGCGAGCGGCTCTCCGAAGTAGAGCACCACGCCATTTCGTTTTTGGTAACCTTCCCGGATCATATAAGCTGTTCGTTATAAGCGTCTTTTCGATTCACTCACCGCACTCACTCCCGAGCGCCCATTCCTGTCTGCAAGTACTTTATCGACTCGGCTCAAAGAAACTGAAGTTTTCAGAAATCGGAATTGCTTGCTTCCTCTTATTTTCTCTTCAAATAGTAGCAGGGTTAATTATGGCCAAACCTAAGACGTCACTCGAAAAGAAGATCATCTCCCTCTCGGTAATTGGACGTGATCGCACAGGGGTAATTGCAGCTTTTACGAATCTTTTATTTCAAGAAGGTGCAAATATTGAAGCTCTGGCCGAGGAAGTGCGTCGCGGTCAATTCAGCATGACGTTGCAAGCTTCGTGGACGCGCAAGACGTTCAACGAAAAGCGCGTTCGCGCGGAGATCCACAATCTGAGCACCGCCCTGAAAATGGACACGACCCTGCGTGTGCTCAGCGCGAACCGCCGTCAGCGCCTCGCCATTTTTGTCACGCGCGAATCGCACTGTTTCGAGGGCTTGCTCAAGGCCAAGCTTCCCTGCACGCCAGCCGTCGTGGTGGGCAATCGGCCCGACCTCGCGCCGCTGGCAAAAAAACATGGACTGCCATTCGTGCATCTGCCGTGGACTGATGTGCATCAAACCGCTCAAGATCTTAAAAAGGTGCTGGAAGCTCATGAAGTGGATTTCATAGTACTCGCCCGGTTCATGCGCATTCTCTCCCCGAGTTTCGTCTGGCGATGGAAAAATAAAATTATCAACATCCATCCCTCGCTGCTTCCCGCCTTCCCCGGTGCGTCAGCCTATCGTCAGGCCTTTGAAAAAGGCGTGCGCGTGGTGGGTGTTACCGCCCACATCGTGACGCCGGATCTTGATCAGGGACCGATCCTCGACCAGGCTGCGTTCCGCAGCGCGCCCCATTGGACGCTGCCGGAAATCATCGCGCGTGGTCAAAAGCTCGAAACGAAAGTGCTCGTCTCCGCCGTGCGCCTCTTCCTCCAGCACCGCTTCGATATCTACTGGGGCAAAGTGCATCTTCCCCAACCCGAATAGCGCGCACAGCTAGAGTAAACTCATCGGATCGACATCGACGGTGACCTTGATGTCATCCGGCCACTGCGCTTCAAGCAAGAGCGGTCGCAAGGCCCGCGTGACGGGCAACAACTTTGCCGCGCGGAGGAAAAGATGAAAGCGGTATTGCTCGTTGATCTTCGCAATCGGCGCCGGAGCCGGCCCCGTGATGAGCGCGTCCTTGCCTGCGAGTTCCGCAATTTTCTTCGCGGTTTGCTCCGCGACGTAAAGGGTCTTCTCCTCGCTGCGTCCGCGCCACGTGATTAAAATCGCCCGCTGGTAAGGCGGGTAGTTCAGCACCTTGCGGAATTCCAGTTCCTGCTCAGCGAAGCCGTCGTAATCGTGATGACGAGCGAATTGAATCGCCGGATGAAACGGCGTGCGCGTCTGCACATAGACTTCGCCATGCACATCGCCGCGACCACTACGACCGGAGACCTGCATGAGGAGTTGAAACACCCGCTCCGCCGCGCGGAAATCCGGCAGTTGCAACGCCAGATCGGCATGCACCACGCCCACGCAGGTCACCTTCGGAAAATGAAGCCCCTTCGCAATCATCTGCGTGCCGACGAGAATATCGGTCTCGCCCGCCGCAAATTTGCTCAACGCCTCGTCGTAAGCGTGCTTGCCGCGCATCGTGTCGGAATCCATCCGCAGGATGCGCGCATTCGGGAAAGCGCGTTCGACTGATTCCTCAATTTTCTCCGTGCCGATGCCGCGCTGCTTGTATTGGTCGAAAGCACACTTCGGACACACATTCGGCGCGGTGATGGTGAAATCGCAAAGATGACAGCACAGCTTGTTCGCCTTGCGATGGTAAGTGAGCGAGACGCTGCAGCGCGGGCACTCCTCGACGTGACCGCACTGCGGACATTGCAACGAGGTCGCGTAGCCACGGCGATTGAGAAAGATGATCGTTTGCTCGCCCGCCGCGATGCGCTTGTTTACCGCTTCCACCAAGCGCGGCGCGAGCAATGTAGGCGTCTTGACGTTCTTCAATTCCTGACGGAGATCGAGAACATGCGTTGTCGGCATGTTCTGCACTTCCACGCGGCGGGTCAGTGAGCAAAGACGATATTTTTTATCCAGCGCGTTTTGGTACGACTCGAGCGACGGCGTGGCGGAACCGAGCATGACCGCGACGCCTTCCATGTGACCGCGCATGACCGCGACATCGCGTGCATGGTAGTGGGGTGATTCTTCCTGCTTGTAGGAATTCTCCTGCTCCTCGTCGACCACGATGAGGCCCAGCCGAACGAGCGGCGCAAAAACCGCCGAGCGCGCCCCGATGACAATCCGGGCGCGACCTTCGCGAATCTGATGCCATTGATCGTGACGTTCGCCTTGCGAAAGATGACTGTGCAGCACGGCCACTCCCGCCTTCTGTCCCGCGAAACGGCGACGAAAGCGATCCACCGTCTGCGGCGTCAGCGCGATTTCCGGTACCAGCACAAGTGCCGATTTTCCCGCTTCGAGGACCCGCGCAATGGCTTGCAGGTAGACCTCCGTCTTGCCGCTGCCCGTGACGCCATGCAGCAAAATCGGCTGCGGTTTCGGCTTGGCCATTTCCTCCAGCGCCGCCTCGTATGCCGCTTTCTGTTCGTCGTTGAGCACGAGCGGTTCGCTCATCTCCCCATCCAAGGCGGCGTGCGGATCGCGTTCCTGTCGCTCGTGACTGATCGCAACGAGATTTTTTTGTTCGAGACCGCGCCAGATCGCCGCCGTGGTCGCCGTCGCAACGCACAGCTCATGGAGCCAACCACCACCGTTCTCTTGCAGAAATAGCCACGCGTTCTTCTGCGACTTCGCACGTCCGAAATCGGGCTCCTTCACCGGCAGCGGTTCCACCCAAAGCCGCTCCTTGAATCGCGTCTGGCCGCCACGCACCGCCTGCGGCAGGACGGTTTGTAATGCCGCCCCCAGCGGGGCGCAGTAGTAGAGCGAGATCCATTGCGCGAGCTCGATAATTGTCGGCGGGACAAACGCACCCTGGCCAATGACATCCGCAATGGTCCAGCAGGTCTCGCAGGCGTTCAACGAGAAGCCGGACCAGATCGCCAACAACAAGGAGGTGATCACCGCCGGCCTCAAGAAGCTCGCGCAGCCCACGGAAGGCGTCACC
>JAFIGT010000009.1 GCA_017849585.1 Verrucomicrobium sp. | reverse complement strand
ATCACGGTTACGTGATTTGAACGTTTACGAATACGATGCGCGCGTCCCTAAGGAGCGGTGTGAATACGTTTAAGGCGACCCGCAATTTGAACATGACGCCTGCGGCGTCGGATTTGTTGTCCATATGAAGGGCAAGAAATCTCACGAAATGGTGCGCCAGGCACTGACCGTTCTGGTCAACCTCGACCACCGCGGCGCAGTCGGTTGCGAACCCAATACCGGGGACGGCGCGGGCATCCTGCTCCAGCTCCCGGACAAGTTCCTGCGCAAGGCGACCAAGTCCCTCCCCTTCACGCTTCCGAAACTCGGCCAGTACGGCGTCGGCATGGTTTACACCGCACCGGATGCCGCCACCCGCGCCAAATCGTGCGCCATTCTGGAAAAGATCATCGCCGAAGAAGGGCAGACCCTCCTCGGCTGGCGCGACGTCCCCACAGTCAACGCCTCCCTCGGCAACACCGCCAAGGCCAGCGAACCGTTCATGCGCCAGGTCTTCATCCAGCGCAACGCCAAGTGTACGGACGATCTCGCGTTCGAACGCAAGCTCTACGTCATCCGCCAACGCGCGCTCAATGAAATTCGCCGCAAAGACATCGACACCGCCTGGTACATCGCCAGCATGTCGTGCCGCACGATGGTCTATAAAGGCATGCTAATGCCTGCCCAGGTCGACCGGTATTATCCCGACCTGCTCGATCCTGCGATGGAAACCGCCCTGGCGCTGGTTCACTCCCGCTTCTCGACCAACACCTTCCCGAGCTGGGATCGTTCGCATCCGTACCGCTACATTGCCCACAACGGTGAAATCAACACCCTGCGCGGCAACGTCAACTGGATGGCCGCCCGCCAGTCCCTCTTCCAGAGCGAACTCTTCGGCGACGACATCAAGAAGATCCTCCCTATTATTAATGAGGACGGCTCCGACTCGTCGATGTTCGACAACTGCTTGGAACTACTCCTCATGGCCGGCCGTTCGCTGCCGCACGCCATGATGATGATGGTGCCCGAACCGTGGGAAGGCCACGACACCATGCCCGAGGACAAGCGCGCCTTCTACGAATATCATTCCTGTCTCATGGAACCGTGGGACGGCCCCGCCTCCATCGCCTTCACCGACGGCACGATCATCGGCGCGACGCTCGACCGCAACGGCCTGCGTCCCTCCCGCTATTATGTAACCAAGGATGACCTCGTCATCATGGCCTCCGAAGCGGGCGTGCTCCCGATCGAACCCGAGCGCATCCTCAGCAAGGGCCGCCTCCAGCCCGGCCGCATGTTCCTCGTGGACATGCAACAGGGTCGCATCGTCGCGGACGAAGAGATCAAGACCAAGTTCGCCAACAAGCACCCCTACCGCGAGTGGCTCGACAAGAACCACATCCTGCTCGCCGACTTCCCCAAGCCGAAGCACGTCGCCGAATCCGACCACAAGACCGTGGTCCAGCGCCAACAGGCGTTCGGTTACACCTTTGAGGACGAGAAGATCATCATCGGCCCAATGGCCAAGGAAGGCGTGCAGCCGATCGGCTCCATGGGTACCGACACCCCGCTGGCCGTGCTCTCGGATCGCCCCACCCTCCTCTATAATTACTTCAAGCAGCTCTTCGCGCAGGTCACCAATCCTCCGATTGACCCCATCCGCGAGGAATTGATCACCTCGACCAGCACGATGCTCGGACCCGAGGCCAATCTCCTCAAGCCGACGCCGGAAAGCTGTCGCATGATCAAGCTCGACCATCCGATCCTGACCAACACCCAGTTGGAACAGCTCCGGCAGGTTGACCTCCCCGGATTCAAGGCCGGCACCTTCTCCATGCTCTTCCCCGTCGCCGACGGAGCCAAGGGACTCGAAAAGGCCATCGACCGCCTCTTCGCCGAAGTGGATGCCGCCATTGAAAAGGGCACCAACCTCATCATCATCTCCGACCGTGGCGTCGACAAGAACAAGGCCGCCATCCCGGCCCTCCTCGCCGTCTCCGGTCTACACCATCACCTGATCGAAAAAGGCACCCGCACCCGCGTGGGCCTCGTCCTCGAATCCGGCGAACCCCGCGAAGTGCATCACTTCGCCGTGCTCATCGGTTACGGCGTCGGCGCGGTGAATCCGTACCTCGCATTCGAGACGATTGACGACATGATCCAGCAGGGACTCCTCCCCGGCCTCGATCACAAGACCGCCGTCAAGAACTTCATCAAGGGCGCGATCAAGGGTGTCGTCAAGACGATGGCCAAGATGGGCATCTCCACCGTCCAAAGCTACCGCGGCGCGCAGATCTTCGAAGCCGTCGGCCTGCACCAGACCGTCATCGACAAGTATTTCAAGCGGACACCTTCCCGCGTTCAGGGCGTTGACATCGAAGCCATCGCGCAGGAACTCCTTGCCCGTCACCGCAGCGCCTTCCCCGACCATCAGGCGGCCACCCCCACCCTCGAAGCGGGCGGCGAATACAAGTGGCGCAAGGAAGGCGAAGCACACCTCTTCAGCCCGGAAACCATCCACAAGCTGCAGAAGTCCGTCCGCCTCGGCGACTACAAGACCTTCAAGGAATACTCCAAGCTCGTCGACGAACAAGACAAGCAACACTTCACGTTGCGCGGCCTGCTCGACTTCAAGAAGTCCGAAGCCATCCCGCTCTCTGAAGTGGAATCCGTCGACGCCATCGTGAAGCGCTTCAAGACCGGCGCGATGAGCTACGGCTCCATCTCCAAGGAAGCCCACGAAGCCCTCGCCATTGCGATGAACCGCCTCGGCGGCAAGTCCAACACCGGTGAAGGCGGCGAAGATCCCGAGCGTTACACGTGGACCAACGACATCGGCGACTCCAAAAACTCGGCCATCAAGCAGGTCGCTTCCGGTCGTTTCGGCGTCACCAGCCTCTACCTCAGCGAAGCCCGCGAAATCCAGATCAAGATGGCGCAGGGAGCCAAGCCCGGCGAAGGCGGCGAATTGCCCGGCAAGAAGGTCTATCCGTGGGTGGCCAAGACCCGCCACACCACTCCCGGCGTGGGACTCATCTCCCCGCCCCCGCACCATGACATCTACTCGATCGAAGATCTCGCCGAGCTGATCCATGACCTGAAGAATTCCAATCGCCACGCGCGGATCAGCGTCAAGCTCGTCTCCGAAGTCGGCGTGGGCACCATCGCCGCAGGCGTCGCCAAGGCGCATGCCGATGTCGTACTCATCAGCGGATTCGACGGCGGCACCGGCGCTTCCCCGCTCTCCAGCATCAAGCACGCCGGATTGCCGTGGGAACTCGGTCTCGCAGAAACGCACCAGACCCTCGTCCTCAACAACCTCCGCAGCCGTATCGTGGTGGAGACCGATGGCCAGCTCAAGACCGGCCGCGACGTCGCCATTGCCGCGATTCTCGGCGCGGAAGAGTTCGGCTTTGCGACCGCCCCGCTCGTCACGCTCGGCTGTTTGATGATGCGCGCCTGCCATCTCAACACCTGCCCCGTCGGCGTGGCCACGCAGGACCCCAAACTCCGCAAGAACTTCCAGGGCGACCCGCAGCACGTCGTCAACTTCATGAAGTTCATCGCTGAGGAACTCCGCGAAATCATGGCCCAGCTCGGATTCCGCACGCTCAACGAAATGATCGGCCGCACCGACATCCTCGAGCCCAAGAAAGCCATCACCCACTGGAAAGCCAAGGGCGTCGACCTCAGCAACATGCTCTACCAGCCCAAGGTCGGGCCGGAAGTCGGTCGCTACTGCCAGATGCCGCAGGATCACGGTCTCGACAAGTCCATCGACGTCACCACCCTCCTCGACCTCTGCAAACCCGCCATCGAAAAGGGCGAAAAGATCGAAGCGGAACTCGAGATTCGCAACATCAACCGCGTCGTCGGCACGATCCTCGGCAACGAGATCACCCGCAAGCACGGCGCCAAGGGATTGCCCGAAGACACCGTCCATCTCCACTTCAAGGGATCGGCCGGCCAAAGCTTCGGCGCATTCGTCCCGCCCGGTGTCACCCTCGAAATCGAAGGCGACGCGAACGACTACCTCGGCAAAGGCCTCAGCGGCGGTAAACTCATCGTTTATCCCCCGAAGAGCTCCACCTTCGTCCCCGAAGAGAACATCATCATCGGCAACGTCGCCCTCTACGGCGCGACCAAGGGTGAAGCCTACATCCGCGGCATGGCCGGCGAACGCTTCGGCGTCCGCAACTCCGGCGTTCACACCGTGGTGGAAGCCGTCGGCGACCACGCCTGCGAATACATGACCGGTGGCACCGTCATCGTCCTCGGCCCGACTGGCCGTAACTTCGCCGCCGGCATGAGCGGTGGCGTCGCCTACGTCCTCGACGAGGCCGGCGACTTCGCCAGCCGTTGCAACGCCGCCATGGTCGGTCTCGAAAAGATCGATCCGGAAGAAGTCGAACACGTGCGCCGCCTCATCAAGCGCCACGCCGACTATACCGGCAGCCAACGGGCCTTCAAGGTGCTCGCCCTCTGGGAAGAGACCATGCCGAAGTTCGTCAAAGTCATGCCCAAGGATTACAAGCGCGTGCTCCAGGCCCTCAAGAAGGCCGAGCAAGCCGGTTTGAGTGGCGACGATGCCCTCAACGCCGCGTTCGAAGAAAACTCAACCGACGCCGCGCGCGTGGGTGGAGGTTAATCGACATCCCGAAGCACGAAAGCAGGTGTTGCCGCAGTCCCGATTGCGGCGCACCTCAAGACACAGCCACTACCAAGTAAGTAAAGAGACAAAGACATGGGCAAACCAACCGGATTTATCGAATTCCTTCGCGAGATTCCCGCCGACCGTCCTCCGCTGGAACGCGTCAAGGACTGGAACGAATTTCACCTCCACCTCGACGAAGCCAAGCTCAAGAACCAGGGTGCCCGCTGCATGGACTGCGGCATCCCCTTCTGCCATACCGGCCTCCTCATCAGCGGCATGGCCAGCGGTTGCCCCGTCAACAACCTCATCCCCGAGTGGAATGACCTGATCTATCGCGGCCTCTGGAAGGAAGCCCTCGACCGTCTCCACAAGACCAACAACTTCCCCGAATTTACCGGTCGCGTCTGCCCCGCCCCCTGCGAAGGCTCCTGCACACTCGGCGTCATCGAGCCCCCCGTCACGATTAAGAACATCGAATGTTCAATCATCGATAAGGGCTCGGCCGAAGGCTGGGTCACTCCCAACGCCCCCGCCACCCGCACTGGCAAGACCGTCGCCGTCATCGGTTCCGGCCCCGCCGGACTCGCCGCCGCCGCTCAGCTCAATCAGGCCGGCCACACCGTGACCGTCTATGAACGCGCCGATCGTCCCGGCGGGCTCCTCATGTATGGCATCCCCAACATGAAGCTCGACAAGGAAAAGGTCGTCCTGCGCCGCGTGAAGCAGCTGGAAGCCGAAGGCGTCAAGTTCGTCTGCAACGCCGAAGTCGGCAAGACCCACCCCGCCGAACAGCTCCTCAAAGAATACGACGCCATCGTCCTCGCCACCGGTGCCACCAAGCCCCGCGACCTCCCGATTGACGGTCGTCAGGCCAAGGGCATTTACTTCGCCATGGAGTTCCTCACCGCCAACACCAAGCAGGTGCTGAACAAGGGCGGCGACTACATCAGCGCCAAGGGCAAAGACGTCGTCATCATCGGCGGCGGCGACACCGGCACCGACTGCGTCGGCACCTCCCTGCGCCACGGCTGCAACAGCGTCGTCCAGCTCGAAATTCTCCCCAAGCCTCCCCTCGAACGCGCCAAGGATAATCCCTGGCCCGAATGGCCCAAGACCCTCAAGGTCGATTACGGTCAGGAAGAAGCGGCGGCCAAGTACGGTGCCGATCCCCGCACCTATCTCACCACCGCCACCAAGTTCGAGAGCGACGATGCCGGCAACGTCAAGGCCGTCCACACCGTTCAGGTCGAATGGACCAAGAACGACAAGGGCCAGTTCATCCCGAAGAACGTCCCCGGTTCGGAAAAAGTCTATCCCGCGCAGCTCGTGCTGCTCGCCATGGGCTTCCTTGGACCGGAACAGCCCCTGCTCGAATCCCTCAATGTCGAGCGCGACCCGCGCAGCAACATCAAGGCTGAGCACGGCAAGTTCACCACCAGCATCCCCAAGGTATTCGCCGCCGGTGACTGCCGCCGTGGTCAGAGCCTCGTCGTCTGGGCCATCAACGAAGGTCGCGGCGCCGCTCGCGAATGCGATCGCTTCCTGATGGGCTCCACGAATCTGCCGTAACGGCTCGTGGAGCATGTCCGTTGAAATGACGGATGCAAATGCCTTTTTGTAGGGCGCTTCGGTGAAGCGCCCACGTTGCCTTACCGCAACTTCAGCGACATCTGACGGCCATTCACCTCGTCATTCGAGGCCTTGGCCACAATCTGATCCACATCCACGTTGCGGCTGATCAGATTCTCGATCATCGTGATCTTGTCCTTGTCCCCGATCTCCGTCTTCACCGTCATCCGGTTGATCGAAGTCGCCACGCTGTAGACATCGCACGCGGTGCGCATGAACGGGATATTGCTCTTGCGAATTAAATCCACCGTTGAATCCGGCGGCAGCAAGCCCCCGGTCAACACCACCCCCGAGATCGGTGCTCCACCGGACTCCCCATGCTTGAGCACGGTTAAAATCAACTCGTCGCGATCGCCGCCCGTGATGATGAGCGTTCCCGGTTCGAAATAATTCTCCACGTTGCGGGCTGACATCGCACCGATCTGCACCCGCGCCACGCGACGACGCTTGAAGTCCGCCCCGGCCAAAAATTCGCCCTTGATCTCCTCCCGCACCTGATTAAGCGTCGGCTTGCGCAGTTCCGTGTTGTACGGCATTACGCCCAGCAGCGGCAATCCCAGCCGCTTCAACCCGCGTGCCCCGTACTCGCGTACGAGATCCATCTTCTCCGGCAACACTTTGTTCAAAATCGCGCCGATCACCTCGACGCCAAATTTCTCGAACAATGCCATGTTCAGCGCGATCTCATCGATCGGCTTGCCGATGCCTCCCGAGCTCACAATGATCACCTTGCTATGCAGCATCTTCGCGACCGCCGCGTTGGAGAGATCGAACACGCTGCCCACCCCCGCATGCCCTGTCCCCTCGATGATGATGAAATTCTTTTCCCACGACGCCTCATCGAATGCGTTCTGCACCCGTTTTTGCAGATCGGGCAAATTCCCCGTCTCCAGGTAACGGCGGGTGAAATTCGGCTCAACCGCGATGGGGCTCATCGCGCGCAGGGGCGAACGCACCTTGTAGGTCCGATTCACCAGCACACTGTCCTCGTCGATCTTCATGCCGTCGATTTCGACGAAGCGCTGCCCCACCGGCTTGATGTAACCGATGTTGCCGAAGCGCGACTGGAGCGCCGCGAAAAGACCGAGGGACGTGGTGGTCTTCCCGTCATTCTGTCGCGTCGCGGCAATGAAAATGCGCGGCGTGACAAAATTCTTTAGGTCCAGACTGAGATCCATGGGGATGGCGTTAGACATGCGATATTCCGGCGTTCTCTGCTTATGGAGAAATCCACAGAACATTCAACCCTAAAGGCACGCCAAGGTGACGCCTTCGTCCAATGACGACGAAGTCCAGAAACCGTCGGGCAGTTCGGTGAACAGCCCGACAACGCAGCGGAATCAGGGCGTGTAGCGCGCGCCCTGCTCGGGATACAGCTTGCGGTAATTGATGGCCTGCAGACCGACGATGGCCGCCACGCCGACAATTTCCTCCACCGATGCCCCGCGCGACAGATCCGCCGCTGGCTTGTCAAGACCGAGCAACAACTGGCCGTACGCATCCGCCTTCGTCAGGCGATGCACCAGCTTCAACGCGATATTGCCCGAGTTCAGATCGGGGAAAACCAACACGTTCGCGCGACCAGCCACCGGACTGCCCGGCGCCTTCAATGCACCCACTTCCGGCACAATGGCCGCATCGGCCTGCAATTCGCCGTCGATCTCCGCGTCGATGTTGTTCTCGATGAAATACTGCCGCGCCAGTGCCGTCGCCGCCGCGATGCGCTCCGTCTCCTGCGTCTGCGTGCTGCCACGTGTGGAGTAGCTCAGCATCGCCACGCGGGGCACGTCGCCGGTGAACTGACGGTTCAACTTCGCCGCTTCGATCGCGATCGACGAAAGCTGGTCCACCGTCGGATTCGGGATGACGCCGCAATCGGCAAATACAAAGAGACCGTTGTGACCGAACTCGCAATTCGGCACCTGCAACACCATGCAGCTCGAGATGCTCTTCACGCCGGGCAACGGCTTGATCAGCTGAAACAGCGGGCGCAGGATGCTGCCGGACGACGACGTGGCGCCTCCGACGAGACCGTCGACCTGGCCGTTTTGCAGCATCATGGAACCGAAGTAATTCGGATGCGTGATGATCTTCACCGCGTCGGGCTGCGAAATGCCGCGGTAACGGTTGAGCGTTTCCAGTCGCTTGATGAAAAGGGGCAAATCCTCGGCCCTTTCAGGATCGATGATGTGAATGCGGCGCAGGGGCGCGTTGATCTTCTTCGCCGCCTCTTCCACTTCCTCGCGCTTGCCGAGGAGAATCGCAATGCCCAGCTTGCGCTCGACGTACTCCACAGCGCCCGCAATGACATGGGGCTGGGTGCCGTCGGGAAACAGGATGCGCTTGGGATGGCGTTCGAGCTTTTCGAAGACCGATTCGATGAATTTCATAGAGATGTCAGTAAAAGTTTAACGTGAGGCCGGTTAGTAGCGCCTCATGGTGGGATCGATATGCACCGCCCAAGCGTCAATGCCGCCCGCCAGATTGATCACATTCTGGAAGCCGTGGGATTTCAGGAATTGCTGGGCTTGGGCCGAGCGGCGGCCATGGTGACAGTAGAGGACGATCCGATCCCTCGCATCCAGCTCGGCCGGAGCGCGACAGGTAAACTGGCTCAACGGAATCAACGTAGCGCCCCCCAGTCGACAAATCTCCCACTCGTCCTTTTCGCGAACGTCTATCAGAGTCAATTTTTCCCCGGCCTGCAACTTGTCGTGCAAGTCCTGCACTGTGTAAACCATAAAGCAGCTCCACTATCTTGAAAAAAGTCTCTTTGGGCAAGCCCTGCTTTTGTTCCCCAATTGTCCCAGCAAGGTCTTCACGCAACTAGCTTATTACGTTTGCCTTCCGCAACAGGAATAGCAAGACATATTAATATTGCAATTACTGCGGAGAAGTTGCCTTCACCTGAATCCCCGGTCCGCCACTGCTACCGGGGGTAATCCGCGCGGGGGTCGCGCGTCGTTCCTGGGCCACCGTCGGCATGGCCGTTGGCCGTTCCTGCACTACAAATTTATACACCAAAGTCTTCCCCTCGCGCACCACTGTCACGCTCGTTTCCTGCCCCACGTGGCTATAAAAAGAGGCGTCCATGACATCCGCCGGGCAGGTGATCGGCCGGTTACCGATCCGGATCACCATGTCGCCAGGTGCCAAGCCGCTCTGCGAAGCCGGGGTGTCGCCAAACAACTGGGTAATTTCTACCGCCCTCAATCCCGATTGGCCTTCGCCCACTTCTTTTACGCCGACGCCAACCCACCCATGGCGGGCCGTGCCGTATTTGCGAAAATCTTCCACCACCTTCGCCGCTGCCTCGATGGGCAGGGCGTAAACCGAGCGACCTTCATCAATCGCCGTCACTAGCAACCCCACCACATCGCCCTTGGTATTGAGCAACGGTCCCCCCACCTGTCCCGGCGCAATCGGCAGATTCGCCCGGATGTGAGTCGTGGGAAAATAGCGGTCGAGATAACGAAAATCGAATCCGCTGATAAAACCAAAGCTCGGTGCGACAGGTAAATTGCGCGGGTAACCGATGGCCATCACGGCCAAGCCGCTCTTAAGTCCACCCGTGCTGCCCAAAGTCAAAAATGGAGTCAACCCCTGCGGGACTTGGAGCAGCGCCACACCGCTGCGCATGTCGCGTCCCAGAATCTTCGCGCTCACCCACTGGCCATTCACTTCCACACTGGCCGTAACATTCTCGCCCAAAATCGGCGCGGCCGTGAGGACAGTTCCCTTGTCGTCGATGAAAAAACCGGTGCCGGCCATGGTCAGCTCATCGCCTTCAGAACGGACGCGAACAATCGCAGGCCGGGTCTTTTCGAAAATGTTGCTGACCTCCTGCCCGATCGCGTCAAAGACGCTCGCAGCGCGCAGGGGAGTCACTTCGAGTCCTGCGACAGCAAGAACCAGAAGAAAGGGCAACAGCGAAGCTGCCTTCTTACACATGAAACCGTTAAAATGCCATGGCTGTGTCATAGCTCGTGGGGGCTTGAGCGATGACATAGTGGGGCAAAACTCGTTTGTTGTCCAGACTGACCGGACCCACGCTGGCGGCATCGATCTGTTGATCCACATTCGATACCTTTTGCGGCTCAAGAGCCTGTGTAAAAGCAAAATTCTCCGTTACTACTGGAGTCGACGACTGCAATGCCAAGCCGGTCGAAGTCGAGGCTTCATCCGTCCAGCTCACCTTCAGCCCGGCCACGAGCAACACCATCACCGCCGAAGTGGCCATGGCATAACGCAATACCGGGCGCGGTTGCAACGCTTCGCGAATCGTCTCCAGCGCCTCAAAGAAACGCGAGACAAAGGTATAGCGAGGTTCGAGCAATTGCGCACGCTGACGATTGTGAAATTCCGTCAGGATCCCGTCGAAGTAGCTTTGCGGCGGCAATTCTGCCCGCTTCATCGCCAGCAACTTCTGCAATTCCTGAAAATTCTCTTCGCTGCGTTCTTTGTTAAACATAGTCTTTAAGATATTTCTGCAACTGCTTGTGGGCGTAGAACAAGCGCGATCGCACCGTTCCTTCCGAGCACTCCATGATCTTACCGATCTCAGCGTGGCTCAGACCCTGCACGTCGAACAAGGTAACTACTGCCCTATGCTGTTCAGACAATTTCATCAACGATTCGTTCAATTTTTTTTGCAGCTCGGCCAGATTAGTTTGCCGCTCCGCATTCGACGTCACATCCGTATCGATGAATTCCTTCCGGTTATGGAGATCGGCATCGTCGTCATCCATACTGAGATTATTCCGGAACTTATTGCGCTTTAAGAAGTTAATCGCGTGATTCACTGCAATTCGATAGAGCCACGTAGAGAACGTAGCGTCGGCTTTGTAACTATGGATATTTTGGAAAGCTTTCGTGAAAGTTTCCATCAGGAGATCATTCGTGTCGGCATGATTGTTTACCATGTTGTAAATCATTCCGTACACCCGCTGCTGGTAGCGCACCAACAGTTCGTCAAATGCGGTCGGATCGCCGGCCTGGGTTCGGGAGACTAATTCCCGATCGGGCGGCTGTGGTTCCGACTCAGACGTTGAGGGCGGCGATTCCATGCAGCATTCTCACCATAGTAGAGGAAACCTCTGCTACGCAAGCTGTCGTACGGAATTGACACAAAATTAACGCAATTTCCAGCCGATCGGTGGAAATCGTGCGTTTCCGAAATTTTCCGGCGGCCTACTTCTTCTCGTCCTTCTTATTCTCTTCCCGCTTCAGGTAGCCCAGTTCCACCAGCGAATCGACAAACAGCAGGTTGGCCTGCTGTGAGTAAATACCGCCTGCGGACTGCAACCAGCCCTGCGCATCCTGGGGATTGTTTTGCGAGAAATCCCACGCCGCATGCGCAAAATAATAGGCCGGCATGTCCCCGGCAAAATTAAACTGGTTGAGCACCTTCTCCGCATCGATCTTCTCGCCGTTGGCGAGGTAGCAGAGGAACACCTTGTAGCGGGCCAGATCATTCTTCGCGTCCTCGGCCAGCAACACCTCGAACTTCGCCCGTGCCTCGGGATATTTCTTCTGCAAGAAAAGCACCTCGGCCATGTTGAACCGCGGAGCGAATGCCTTCTTGTCGATGTCGCCCGCCTTGGCGAACGCCTCACCCGCCTTCGCAAAATCCCGCTGCTCCGTATAGACCGCACCGCGCAGATTCCACACGTTCACCATGTTTGGGAATGACTTCTCGATCGCATCGAGCTTCGCCAGCGCGCCGGCATAATCCTTTTGCTGCAACGCCTGAGCCGCCTCGTTATAAAGTTTCTGATACTCCGGATTGGAAGCCGCTGCCGCCGCGGACTTATCCCCGCTCGGCGAAGCAGGCACTTGCGCCTGTAAGGAACCCATGGATAGAATTCCCGCCACCAAACAAATTCCAAGGATACACTCGCCCTGCCAGCGACGAAGCGTATTCTGACTGCGCTGCAGCATGATTGCCATTAAGCGAAATGTAAGACACTCCGCTTAAAAGCAAAGTGAAAAAAGTACAGCCCTATTAATTAAATGACTCAAGTTTCTCCCACTCCTTCGTACACCCCTTGGCTCGCTGCGGACGCCCTCGCCGCCCTTCACAAATCCGCCACCAACGCGCATCGCGTCTACAACGAAACCAGCTGCTGGATCGAACGCTTCGACCGCGACTACCTCGTCTCCCACACCACGCCCCGCCAACGCGACCTCGCCATTGGCGAACTCCACGACTGGTGCAAGGCCCACTCCCTGCCCATCGACCGCATCTACGGCAAAGCCCTTGCCGATACCGAGAGCGACCGCCACCCGCCGACGCTCCTTTCCGGCGACGCCACGCTCTCGCCGCAAACCGTCGTCACGGAAAATGGGACGCGCTATGGACTCGATTTCGCGGCGAGCTACTCTGCCGGACTCTTCATCGACCAACGCGCCAATCGCGCCCTGTGGCGAGCCACCCCGCCGCAGAAATTCCTGAACTGCTTCGCCTACACCTGTTCCTTTTCCGTCGTCGTGGCCAGCGTCGGCGCGGAAACCGTCAGCGTCGATCTCTCGAAAAAATCACTCGAACGGGGCCGCGCGAATTTCGCGCTGAACAGCCTCGAGACGCCACCCGCCGCCGAAGGCAAAGCGGCGAAGCACCGCTTCATCGCGGACGACGTGTTCGGCGTGTTGCCCTACCTGAAAAAGCGCCACGAACAATTCGACGGCATCGTCCTCGATCCCCCCACCTTCGCGCGCGGCACCAAGATGAAAACCTTCCGCGCCGAACGCGACTACGGACTCCTCGTCGACCTCGCGCTCGACCTCGCCGCCCCCAAAGCGCGACTGCTGTTCTCCACCAATTGCACGCGACTCCAAACCCGCGACCTCGACGCCATCGCCCGCGCCGCCCTGCAAACCCGCAACCTCCGCGCTGTCCTCACCCCCGGCCCCAACCTCCCCGACATCCCCTACCAATCCATGCCCACCACCATCTGGGTCGCGCTGCAATAACCAGCGTGACGCTGGACCCAGAAACGCTTACGCCCGATCTGAATCTCAGGTGTAGCCGAAGCCGGTGGCTTCGGCGGGCAATCGCTCCAAGACAGGGGCCCTCGGCAACACGGATTTTCGTGAACAAAAATCCCCTATCAAGAGGGAAAGGAAGCGTGCGGTAGCACCGCGAAGCGCCGGGGGGTGTGAAATAGGCAAAGCTAGAGAAGACGTGCGTACTGTTACTTGGAATCATCCCACCAACGCACATCACGAATTGCTGGATCTGCTCGCAACACAACATCCAAAGCGGTTGCTATTCGTTCCACGGCCGATGTCGTATCGATCTTCTTAAATATCCATTTACGAATCGCCGGCGTCGACGGCTCAATAAAGCACAGAAAACCATCTGATTGCTCTTCAGAATTTCCGCAACCTACCCAAAGAGGAAATGCCTCGTGCTTGATCGACAATCGGTAGCCCCAATCTTCTGCTTGGATCACTCCCGTCTCGATTCCCTCAGCCTTGAGAGCTTTGGCTAGATATTCAGTTAGGAGCTTGCCCCAGCGACCGGGATTAATGACCTCATCCTCCCCCGGCAAGGCCGGAAACTTGTCCGACTTAAATTCAACGTGTGTTTTCATTAACTTACCCTCAAGCCCAAGTTGCAGAATGCACCGATGCTAATTTCCCATCCATTGGCGTCAATCTGCGAAATCTGCGGACGTCCCCCTCCCCGCTCTTGAATTAAAGCTCGCACCCACTACCCTCCTCCTATGGATCGCCACAAGTCCCACGCCCTCTTCACCGAAGCCCTGCGTTACATTCCCGGCGGAGTCAATTCCCCTGTGCGCGCCTTTCGCGCCGTCGGGGGGGAACCCTTCTTCGCCCGCCGCGCGTTCGGTTCGCATGTCTACGATGTGGATGACAACGCCTACATCGATTACGTCTGCACGTGGGGTCCCTCCATCCTCGGCCACGCCCACCCGGACGTCATCACCGCCGTCAAGCAAGCCGCCGATCGCGCCACTAGCTTTGGCATTCCCAACGCCTACGAAGTCGATCTCGCCCGCAAGATATGCGAGTGGGTGCCCTCCGTCGAAAAAGTGCGCATGACCAGCAGCGGCACCGAGGCCACCATGACTGCGATTCGCCTCGCCCGCGGCTTCACCAAGCGCGACAAGATCATCAAGTTCGAAGGCTGCTACCACGGCCACGTCGACTCCCTCCTCGTCAAAGCCGGCAGCGGTGCGCTCACCCTCGGCCAGCCCGACAGCGCCGGAATTCCCGCCTGCCTCGCCGCGCTCACCCTGGCGCTGCCGTTCAATGATATCGACGCCGTCCGCTTCGCGCTCGACCACAACAAAGGCGAAGTCGCCGCGATCATCCTTGAACCGCTCCCCGCCAATGCCGGGCTCATCCCGCCCCTGCCCGGCTACCTCGAAGCCTTGCGCCAACTCTGCACCGAGCACGGTACCCTTCTCATTTTTGATGAAGTCATGACCGGCTTTCGTCTCGGCCAAGCCGGAGCGCAAGGACTCTTCGGCGTCACGCCCGACCTCACCACCTTCGGCAAAGTCATCGGCGGCGGACTCCCCGTCGGCGCGGTCGGCGGCCGTCGCGACATCATGGATTTCCTCGCTCCGCTCGGTCCCGTCTATCAAGCGGGCACCCTCTCCGGCAATCCGCTCGCCATGGCAGCCGGTCTCGCGCAACTCGACACGCTGGAAAAAGAAGACGGCTACACGAAGCTCGAAACACTCGGCCAACAACTGGAAGATGCCACCCGCTCCGCGCTGAAACGCCACAAGATCGACGCCACGTTCTACCGCTACGGCTCGATGTTCTGCCTCTTCTTCACCGCCAATCCCGTGCATAATTTAACACAGGCGATGACCAGCGACCGCCAGCGTTTCGCCCGCTTCTTCCACGGTTTGCTCGACCGCGGCATCTACCTCGCCCCGTCGCAATTCGAGACCGGATTCCTCAGCACGGCCCATTCGCCCGAAGACATCGCCGCCACCGCGCATGCGGTCGACGAGGTACTTGTGGCGGGGTAGGGCAGAGGTTCTCTCTCCCCTTTTTACCTTTCGCAACGAGCCCATCTCTTCTAGACCAGAATTCATCCCATGTTTACGCCTACCGATCTATTCGACCCCGCCGGAACCGAACATTGGTCCCTCTTCGCCGACGTCCAATACGCTTGGGAAGTCCTCCCCAAAATCGCCCCCTATCTCAAGACCCATCTCAAGCCCGGCATCCACGCCCACATCGTCGGCCAACCCTTCATCGGCGAACGCGTCTACGTCGGGCCCGGCACCCGCATCGATCCCGGCGTCGTCATCATCGGTCCCGCGTGGATCGGCTCCGGCTGCCATCTCCGCCCCGGCGCGTACATTCGCGAAAACGTGATCATCGGCAACGACTGCATCGTCGGCAACTCGTGCGAGTTCAAGAACAGCCTCCTCTTCAACAAATCCCAAGTGCCACACTTCTCCTACGTCGGCGATTCCATTCTCGGCGTCGGCTCCCACCTCGGCGCGGGCGTCATCTGCTCGAACCTGAAACTGCAGGGCACCGAAGTCGTCATCTATCACGAAGGCAAAAAATATCCCACCGGACTGCGCAAATTCGGCGCGATCCTCGGCGACCAGGCCGAGGTCGGTTGCAATTCGGTGCTCAACCCCGGCAGCATCCTCGGCCGCTCCTCGCTCATCTACCCCGGCGTCCAATGGCGCGGCATCCTCCCCGCCCAAAGCGTCGCCAAAGGCAACGGCCTCCCCCAGATCGTCAAACGCCACTCCTAGCGAAGA
>JAFIGT010000008.1 GCA_017849585.1 Verrucomicrobium sp. | reverse complement strand
TTTGCCGCTGTCGGCCGCTCTCAGTATGCGGATGATCTCTTCTGTGCTGTGTCGCTTCTGTTTCATGATTTGGTTTTATCCTGTCCTTTATCAGGTTAAATCCTCTCACTCAATCTGGACCAGGTTCAGGGGGCCCGATCAATAATGAACACTGCATCACAATTTTCAGCTGCTTGCTGGATTTCTTCTTCTGTTGTAGGGAGTCCGGATAAAATGGTTCCAGCGCCCTACTTTAGGAAGGCATTTTCACTTAAAGGTGTGCCCGAAAAAGCAGTCTTGTCGGCGACTGCTCTGGGTGTCTATGAAGCGGAAATTAATGGTCAGAAAGTAAGCGACGATGTTTTCGCTCCCGGTTGGACAGAGTATCGCAAACGAGTTCAATACCAGAGCTGCGAAGTGACTCATTTGCTGCGGAAAGGGGACAATGTCTTAGGTGGGATACTCGGGGATGGTTGGTATTGTGGTTACGTCGGGTGGAGAACTCGTCAGGTTTACGGAGATAAACCGGCATTGTTGATGCAACTCGCAGTTACTTTTAGCGATGGTAGTGAGGTTACTATTGATAGTGACAGCTCATGGAAGACCGCGACGGGGCCTATTCTCGAATCTGATTTTCTGATGGGAGAGGCGTATGATGCGAGATTGGAGTTGGAGGGTTGGTCTTCGCCGGGATATATCGAGACGAATTGGGAGTCCGTGGTCAATGTAGTCGTAGACGAATCACTACTGATTGTGCCTCGCGTGGGGCCTCCTGTGAGAAGAATTGCAGAATTGACGCCTGTCGCAGTCCGCGTGAATGAGGGTGGAATATTAAATAGCAGGATCTATGACTTTGGGCAGAACTTTACAGGGCGAGTGCGGATTAGTATTCGAAGTGAAAAAGGGACAACGGTACGGCTGCGTTACGCGGAGATTCTCGGTCCGGATGGTGGCATCTATACTGAAAACTTAAGGAAAGCGAGAGCGACAGACTATTACACGTGCAAGGGAACTAGTCAGGAGCAGTGGGAGCCACGTTTTACTTTCCACGGGTTTCGTTATGTGGAGATAACCGGATTGTGTATAGGGGATGATGTGGAGCTTGTAGGAATTGTTCTACACTCTGACATTAAGCAGACGGGAACATTTCAATGTTCGAGTGCGCTGTTGAATCAGTTGCAAAGTAATATTCTCTGGGGGCAAAAAAGCAACTTCTTGGAAGTGCCGATGGATTGTCCGCAGCGGGATGAGCGGCTGGGTTGGACGGGTGATGCGCAGGTGTTTATCAAGACGGCGGCATTCAATATGGATGTGCGCGAGTTCTTTAGAAAGTGGCTGCAAGACGGGCGTGATGCGCAAGGAGAGCGAGGCAATGTCCCTTGCGTGTGGCCGCAGCTTTTCGAACACGCGAAAGAGGATTCGCCTGATTATGACGGAGGACCCGCATGGTCGGATGCGATGGTGATATGCCCGTGGGTTGTCTATTTGTGCTATGGAGATCTTTCCATTCTCTCGGAGCACTATGGCGCTATGGAGCGTTTCATGGAGTTCCTAAACAAGTACTGCTGTCGCGATTTGATTAGATCTCATCCAGACGTGCTCGTGTGGCGCGGTTTCGGTGACTGGCTAGCACTGGATGGTAGTGATCAGGTGGAGGGCGGTACTCCCAAAGACCTCATTGGTACGGCGTTCTATGCTTACGATGCCCGCATTATGTCGCAGGCTGCGGGTGCGCTTGGGTTTGAGGGAGATGCGCACAAGTATAGGTCTTTATATAAAGAGATCAAAGCGGCGTTTCAGCGCCAGTATGTTAACTCGGATGGCACTATTGTCTCTGGCACGCAGACTGCCTACTCGTTAGCCCTGCATTTTGGTTTGGTTGAAGACGCTCTGCGTGCAGCGGTCGCGCAGCGCCTGATTACACATATTGAGCAGCAAGATTATCATCTTGCGACAGGCTTCGTGGGCACTCCCTATCTGCTGCATGTTCTCGAGGCAACTGGACATCTCGATGCGGCTTACAAACTACTCGAGCAGGAGACATTCCCGTCGTGGATTTTTCCTGTTAAAAATGGAGCAACCACGATTTGGGAAAGGTGGGATGGTTGGTCTGCGGACAAAGGTCTCCAGAATAAAGCGATGAACTCCTTCAATCATTATGCTTATGGAGCCGTAGGGGAGTGGATGTATAGCAGCGTGGCTGGATTGGACTTGGATCCGCTGGTTCCGGGCTATCAACATATCGTATTTCGTCCTCAGCCAGGCGGCACGCTCACATGGGCCGAGGCCACGCTCGATACGCCATATGGTTTAGCTGGAATAAAGTGGAGCCTCGAGGATGAGCGATTAATAGTACGACTACAAATTCCGCCGCACTGTCACGGTACTTTCCAGGTGCCGAGCGGATATATGGCTAAAGTCGAAAAAATGGGTTCTGGAATACATCATATCGTCGCGAATAAGTTGAACAATCGGGTGTTATCTTCGGTATAATCCTGCCGATCTAGCAGTTAACGCGCATGAAAGCGCTCAAAATTATGCCAAACATAAACTTTAAAAGAGTACTTGGTTTTACTTTGATAGAGCTCTTGGTGTGCATGGCAATTATTGCCCTATTGACGG
Source organism: Verrucomicrobium sp. (assembly GCA_017849585.1). GTDB lineage: Bacteria > Verrucomicrobiota > Verrucomicrobiia > Methylacidiphilales > UBA1321 > UBA1321. Next base: position 106,895 of record JAFIGT010000008.1, on the reverse strand, counting down.
CCATGGCAATTCCGGCTTTTTCAAAGGCGATGCTTGGGGCTAAACAGGCAAAAAGCACTGGGAATTTGAAGTCGATTGGCCAGTGCATATTCACATACGCCGCAGACAATCAAGGAATCCTGCCAATGATGTGTGGAGTTAATGGCGCCTCGTTTGGAGATCCTCTTTGGTGTCTACAGACATTAGATCCTTATTTCTCTAAGAGGGGGCGTGTTATCCTGAGTGATCCGTTGGTACCGAGTGGTCGGCATCACGCATTCAGCGATTATGCCGCCAATTCGGATGTGCTCAGGTGCGCTTATCCTGGATTCTCTGCTACTGAGACGGCGTTACCTATGGCTGGTCTTGGAGGTCGAGCATCTAATGTAATGATGGTGATGGCTGCTGAAGATGGTGCTCGTCCTTTACCAAACGGATTATGGTATATAGGAGCCTATTCCATTGCCACGAATCCGACGGCTCCATGGGGACGGCCCAGCGACCGGGGAACTGGCAAGATCCTCGCCGTATTTGCAGACGGTCACACCGAGGCTGTGCCGAAGGTGGATTTTATTAGAAATGCCAGAAACTATTTAATCGTTAATCCATAAACTCTTTCTAGAGAAACTCAGAGTTGGACATCTTCTTCAATTAGTCCGCTAATTTTAGTGACGTCAAAGGACTGGGGTGGGTTTTAGATCTTTTTCGAGAAGATAATTTAGTTAAGATGAATGTGAAACTAATCGCGTGAAAAAGAGTCGAATTCTAATGGGTGTAAAAATAATACTTATCCTCGGTGTGTTTGGGATTTTTCTACAGACAGCGCGCAGCCAAGAAAACACCAAGGTTTACTCCAAAGTACTCGTAATAGGTGACAGCATTACCAGTCACGGTCCGGCGGTGGAAAATTTGGGATGGAGTGGTAGCTGGGGCATGGCTGCATCAGCTCTAGAAAAGGACTATGTTCATCTTTTTATCGCGCGCTTGGTTGCCGCTCAAAGTGGAAAAATGCCGAAGACAATGATTGGGGGCGGAGGTGGAGGGAAATTGACCGATAAGCTTACGCAACTGGCGAAGTATAAGGAGTTCGGTGCCGATCTACTCATTGTTCAAATGGGAGAGAATGACAACAAAGATGTAAGTGTGGACGGCTTCCAAAAACCTTATGAGCAGATACTCGAAGCGGTGCGGGCTGGAAATCCAAATGTGAACATTTTTTGCTTTAGTACATGGGGCCCTCCAACAGGAAATGCCAAAAAAGATGCATTCATTCAGAGCGCCTGCAAAAAATACAACGGGACTTTTGTTAGTCTCCGCAAGGTCAATGCGGATCCAGACAATATGGTTAAATCTGAGAAGCGCTTTAGTCATCCTGGAGTAAACTGGCATCCCGGAGACAAGGGAATGCAAGGCTATGCGGACGCCTTATGGGAAGCGTTTATTGGTAAAAACTCCGAACTGTTCAATCAGGCTGATGATCAATCGAAGGAGTTGGGGCTTATTTTTCGCGAGAATTGGGGAGACTCTTCGAATCTTAGATGGAGCCCAATGCCTCAGGTGGAAAATGTAGGAGGAAAGCCAGTCATGATGACGACGTTGACTGATTCTACCAGGCAGCAACTTTACGAAGTCGTCTTGCCGGCTGAAAAAATAAGAAGTCGTAAGCTAGTTATTGAAACCCGAATTAAGGGTGAATCCCTATCTGCGAAAGTAGGCGCTGAGAGTGGTATTCATCTCGGATTAAAGCTGTTGAATGCAGAGGGACAATTGAGCACAGAGAAGCTCGATATAAAACAAGACAACTCATTCGATTGGACTGATGCAAAATGGACTATTCTTGTGCCTGACAACATAGTCGAATCTAAATTACAGATTGGGTTGGTCAGAATGAGCGGTACCGTTTGGTTTGATTTGATAAATATTTCAATTCAGCCATAGCATTCTTATTAAGAAATCGCCCATACTTTCTCTGTCTTGCTTCAAGCTTACCGCTGGTTTCGATTTGCTCAAATAGGGGGCAGGCACAACCGGGCAAGGCGGGGCCCATCTCCGCGCGACCTGCATGTTCCGGTGTGGTGAAAACCGTGCAACGCTGAGTGTAGTTATTTCTGCTGGGAATTACTACGGTATTGCCGTGGGGCAACTTGACATTTCTTAAGAAACCAAGTCGAGAAAAGAGAGTTATGGCTGAAGCCAAGACGCCATGCAATTTCCTTGATGGGGCAGTTTTCCTATACAGACATTGGCAACAAGGATGCGATTGGGGGCCTATCGCGGGAGTTTTATCGGCGTGCCGGTAAGTACTATGGACGGGCTGAGCAATGGTGCTTTGAGCCGCACGTGGCGGAAGAGGTTTTCGAGCGATGGTTAGCTGAAGAGGGAGTCGCCTGTTATCTAGGCAGTTTTCTGTACTCGGTAGAACTAGAGGCGGGGCGAATTCGTAGCCTCATCACCGAAAATGGTATCGAAGTCAAAGCCCGACAATACATCGATACGAGCTACGAAGGTGATCTAATGGCTAAGGCGGGCGTTTCCTGTACGGTTGGGCGAGAATCCAATGATCTTTATGGCGAGGAATACAATGGGTCGCAAGTTCTCGATGGTCACCAGTTCTCTTTTCCAGTGGATCCGTATCGCATTGAGGGGAGGCCTGAGAGTGGATTGCTGCCGGGTATTGATGTGGAGCCTCATGTTCCTGGTCGTGGCGACCGACGTGTGCAGGCATACAATTTTCGACTCTGTTTGACTGCGAATCAGTCTAATCGGTTGCCAATCATCAAGCCCGATGGCTATGACCGGTCCCGCTACGAGTTATTGTCCCGCTATTGTCGCGCTGGATTTTGGGATTGCTATGGTTCTGGCGAGAAGATCCCGCAGTTCCAGAGGAGTTTCAGACTCGGTTTCGTGAGTGGGGTTGGTGCCGAGACGAGTTTACTGATACGGCAGGATTCTCTCGCATGCTGTATGTGCGAGAAGCGCGGCGGTTAATTGGCGACGTGGTGATGACCGAGCATTATTGCCGCGGCAAAGCGATTGCCGAAGATTCGGTGGGCTTGGCGGCCTATACAATGGACTCGCATAATTGTCGGCGCATCGTCGTCGATGGAATGGTGAAGAATGAGGGCAATGTAGAGGTTTATTCCGGCCCGCCATATCCGGTCTCGTATCGCTCGATTATCCCCAAGCGTGAGGAGTGTCGGAATCTGTTCGTGCCTTTCTGTCTATCGGCATCGCATATTGCGTTTGGATCGATCCGCATGGAGCCGGTCTTTATGATTCTGTCAGAGTCGGCGGCGTTGGCTGCGGGGCTGGCTATCGAATGTGGATGTGATGTTCAGAATGTGCCCTACGAGAGATTGCGGGAACGACTGGTGCAGGCAGGCCAAGTACTGGAGCGCGCGCAAAGTCAGAATTCGGTAATGAACGAAGTCTATACGGAGTCGGCGATATAGTGGCTGTGGAGCGGTTATGTTTTGAAATAGCTTTCGGCGCTAGCGGGGCGGATGTCGGTGAGGTCGCCCCGGTAATGGCGTAACTCACGTGGTTCGTAGGGGTGCTTGGCGATTTCTTCGAGGTTGAGTTCAATGCCGAGTCCGGGTTTGTCAGGAATGGTCATCATGCCGTTCTCCATGGTGACCGACTCGTTGGTGATTTTCCGTCTCCAGGGCACGTCAGAGCTCATGGTTTCGAGGAGGTGGAAATTTGGCACGCAGGCGGCGAGCTGGAGTGTGGCGGCGTTGGCCACGGGGCCGCTCGGGTTATGGGGGCAAACGGCGAGGTGATGTGTTTCGGCGGTGGCGGCGATTTTTTTGAGTTCCATGATTCCGCCGACATGACTGACGTCGGGCTGAATATAGTCTGCTGGTAGCGATTGGAAGAACGCGCGATATTCCCAGCGACTATAGAGACGTTCTCCGGCGGAGATTGGTACGCGTGAGCGGCGTTTCACTTCAGCGAGCGCGTCGAGATTATCGGGCGGAACCGGTTCTTCAAACCAGTGGATGTCGAAGCGTTCCAGTTCGTGTGCGATGCGAATGGCTGTCGGCACGTCGAAGCGGCCGTGACCTTCGATGAGGAGCTCGAGTCGCTTACCGACCTTGGCGTGCACGGCTTCGACGCATTCAATGGCCTTGTTCAAGGTCTGGCGGTCAATTTGCAAATAGGAGGAGCCGAATGGGTCCCATTTGATGCCTTTCCATCCGAAGTTTGCGGCTGCTTCGGCTTTGGTGGCGAATTCTTCTGCGGTCTTGGCTGGTGCGAACCAACCATTGGCGTAACAGGGCACTGTGTCGCGCACTTTGCCTCCGAGTAGGCGATAAACAGGAACGCCCAGGGCTTTTCCTTGAATATCCCACAGGGCCATTTCAACTGCCGAAAGGGCGCTCATGAAAACGGGGCCGCCGCGGAAATACGTTTCCCGGTAGGCTTCATGCCAGATGGCTTCGATGTCGGAAGCGTTGCGACCGCGCAGGGTGCGGTTGAGTTCACGGCATGCTTCAGCGACGGTGGGTTCGCGGTATTCCAGGGTGGCTTCGCCCACGCCTTCAATGCCTTCGTCCGTCAGAACGCGGACAAAGACCCAGTTGGTGCGATAGGCGTGGCAAATGATTGGCTCGATAGAGGTAATTTTCATTGGAATAGAGAGCGTGTTAAGACTGAGCGGGGCCGGTGCTTTCGCGGGGAATCCATTCCGTCTTCAACGGAATATCCTCGACGGGAATATGGCGCAGGTAGTTTTGGCAGAGGGCTTCCGCGGCTTTGCGTCCGGCTTCGATAAAGGGAATGCGCACCGTGCTGATGGAAGGGTTTACGAGGGCGGCGTGGGGGGAGTCGTTAAACCCGGTCACGCTGACATCGCGTGGAACGTTCAGCCCTGCGTCTTGCGCGGCGCGGATGACTTGCAGCGCCAAGCTGTCGTCAAAGGCGATGATTGCTGTGGGGTGTGGTGTTGTTTTGAATAGTCGCCGAACGGCTTCCCACGTAATTTCGGTGTCATAGTTAGTGCGATAGTCGGGAACCGTAGCAAAGTCGATGCCTGCCTGCGTCAGTGCTTCGGCAATGCCGAGTTTGCGGAGATAATCTGAATGCACGTCGTGACCGCTGATCAAGGCAAAGCGGCGATGGCCGAGTGAGAGCAAGTGATCTGTGAGAGTCTTCGCGGCAGACTTCACATCAAACCGGACGCTGGCTCCAGGTAGATCATTGTCGGTGACGCCGATTCGTGGCAGCGAGAGATCGTCTATAGATTTCAAGTGTGCCGGCGTGATCGTGGTCGGAACAACGAGTACGCCGGCCAGCGAGCGGATCAACGGTATGTTCCATTGTTGAGGGGGACGATTGATGATGGTCAGCTGGGAACCGAGAGAATCGAGATAGGCGTTGGCTCCGTGAATCATGGCTGACATGCCGACCGTCCCGGCTTTATGCGGTTCGAGTAGCAATAAACCCAACGCGCGCGGCATGACCATGCGGGATGGATTGGCGAATGTACCGTTTCCCGGTTGTCGCTTAATGTATCCATCTTTTTCCAATTCGCTCAAGGCAAGTCGAAGCGTCGCCCGACTGACGTTAAAGCGCTGACATAGGGCATGCTCGCCCGGCAAGGCATGTCCTTCAGGATAAGAATCTTCAATGATTTCCTGACGCAGAGCCATTGCGATGATTTCGCGCTTGCTCAGTTTTTTAGATTGCGTTTTCAAAGCTTAAATGTATATACAGTTAAAAGAGAACAATGACAAGCTCAAATATTACGAAGAAATTCGACGAACAGTTGCTCGAATCGAACGACCTAGTAGGGTCGGAACCTTCGAGTTCACTTAAAGGGCGCACGGCTCTGATTACCGGTTCTTCTCAGGGATTGGGGCGAGCTATGGCGATCCGACTTGCTGGGGAGGGCTGTAACGTGGCGATCAACCATCTGGGCGGAGGCAGGTTGGCCAAAAACGTTGTTGATCTCATCCAGAATGCCGGAGGTAAGGCCGCGGAATTCGAAGCCGATATTTCGGATGAAGAAGCGGTGAGCGATCTATTTAGCGCAATCCAGCACGCATATGGCGCAGTTGATATTCTGATCAATAATGCGCGACTGGATCCTTGGCGGCGTAGTGCCGATATGACGGAGGGGCAATGGTGGGACATGGTGATGAAAGTGAATCTGAAGGGTGCCTATCTCAGTTCGTGGAAATTCATGCAACAGATCGGTGACCGCCGCTGGGGTCGCATCGTCAATATTTCCTCAGTGCGCTCTTTTGTTCCGGCGGAGCGAAACATGATCGCCTACGGTGTTTCCAAGTTGGGTATGCACGGTTTGACTCGCTCCTTTGCAGAGTGGGGAGCTCCCTTGGGTGTTACGGTCAATACGGTGGCACCGGGTGTGGTGGCGACGGAAAATATTCACAAACGATTGAGCGCAGAAAAGTACGCCAGCGAGATCTCACGGGTGCCGATTGGACGGGCTTCATCAATGGATGAAATTGCGAATGCCGTTTTATTCGTTCTTCAGAATGGCAGCGTGACTGGTGAAACGGTCAACATCAATGGTGGCATGCATTATCCCGCGTAACATTGGCCGCTAGATCGCAAAGCTAACAAAAATCCTTATATTAAAATGAACTCAGTCAGCAACAAGCTAAGATTCGGTGTCAGCTATTGTCCCTACGCCAAAAGTGGCGATGTAGACATGTCTGTGTGGGATCGTGACTTCAAAACGATGAAGGAGCTTCATTTCAATGCCGTTCGCTGCTTCGTCGCGTGGGATCGAATTGAGATCGAGGAGGGGCAATTTGATTTCTCTAAAGTCGACAGGATTTTCGAACTTGCCGAGAAGTACGAAATGGATGTTCTCCTTAACGTGGGCGGTGTCTTTGCTACATTCGGAGGAATTTATCCGCCTCGCTGGCTGATTCGTGATTATCACTGCCAGGAAGTGGTGAAAGATCCGCAGCATCCCGAGACCTCGTTTGGCCCTCACAAATTGCTCTGTACCGACGACGATCTTTATCAATCCAAGGCGGAAGCATTCACCGTCAGAATGGTCAAACGATACGCGAATCAGAAGTCTCTGTTTGGCTGGAATGTCTGGAACGAGGCTTACCTGCAACCGCAATGCTACTGCCCCCGGACCTTAGCCAAATTCCGAAATTGGCTCAAAGCCAAATATAATGACAATCTCGACGCCTTGAATACGATATGGGGTACTGAGTTCCCTGTCTGCTACCGAAAATGGGAAGAGATCGAACCCGGACTCGGGACAGGCTTTCTGGCCAGCGGTTTTGTGGCGCGCTTGGATTGGTTGCATTTCAATCAGGATCGAGTGGCTTCCTGGGTGGATCGCGTTAACGATCTGGTGCATGAACACGATAGGCTCAAGCGCCCCACCTCCAGCAACATCGTAACGACTGCGGTCTACGGAGACGTTTCTTGGCACGGCATACCAGACCTATGGAGTCAGGCACGCCATCTGGATATTACCGGTTTCTCTTTCTATTCGGACATCGAGCGAGAAGGAAGAGTGTCCGCGCTGAATTCAGGGCTTTCATCAGTACGTGGCAGCTCAAATGATCCCGCCAAGGGCTTCTGGGTCTTGGAAACCGAGGCTGGACAGGTTTATAACCCCACAGCATGCCCGCCCGAAGTTGCTGACGGATTGCGCCGCGAGAGCACTCATTGGCTTTCTGTCCTGCACGGAGCCAAAGCGATTCTCCTCTGGAAATTTGGCGGGCGCGCCACCGATACGCAGACGGATACTTTCAATCTCACCGCATGGGACGGCTCCATTACCGAGCGCGCCAAGCTCAATGCGAAGGTGGCAGAGACATTCCTTTCTAATGAGAAGCTCTTTCTGAATCGAACGTATCAATCAAAGGTAGCCGTTCTACACTCTTCGGACAATGCGCTCTACACGCATGTCGCCAATCTGTTCAGGGAATGGCAACTTGCGCGATATGGCGCTTCGCGTGTTTTTCGTGATCTTCATATTCCCACAGACTGCGTTAGTGATGTCCAAGTCCGTGAGGAAGGGATTCTGTCCAAATACAAAGTCCTGGTGGTACCTTGTGCGCTGAGTTTGGACAAGTTGCTAGCTGATGCGATCGCGGACTTTATCCGAAAGGGTGGGGTCGTAATCGCTGATCAGCGTTTTGGTATCTTCAATGAGAACGCCGTCAACCAATTGCAAGCGCCAGGGCAGGGACTGCGCAAATTGTTCGGTGCCTACATCAATGACTTTCTCCTCGGCGCTGAATCAACAGACGTCTCGTTGTCCGATGGTGGAAGCTTGACGGTCAATGGTAACTACCGATCTATCCTCCATGTTCAAGATAAGAACTGTCAGATCCTTGGAGCGTGGCCTGACAAGTCGACCGCAATTATATCGAGGCAGGTTGAAAAGGGGCAAGTGCTCTGGTTCGGATATCAGCCGTTTCGCGATTATGAGCTCAAGCCTTCAGTGGACTTTTCTACATTCCTAGGCAAGGCGCTGCAAAAGCATGGTATCACTAGCGACTACGAAATCACCGGACTCAGCCCGAAGGATGAAGTAGAGATCGGTGCGCTCTCTGACGATAATGGAACCAAAACCCACTTTCTCATTAACCTCAGCCCAAGGGATCTCGTCTTCATGCTTCGAGTGAAAAGCGCACAGGGTGCCCTGCGCGACATTCTATCCGAAAACTCCTATGACTTTTCTGCCGGAGCCTGCGAAATCCTGCTTCCAGCGTGGCAGACGAGGATTTTGGCTTAGTCGCTAGGGGAGCCCCATAACAGCGGACTCAAATGCACCGTGGTTTCGCTCTCAGAGTCCACTAGGAATCTGACCTGCTCTCATAGCGAATACCTTCAAAGTCCGCACCTAAGCCGCTCCGCTGTTTGGGGGTCGACTTACGGTAAAATCTATTCCTCGGTGCAAAATCGATTCAAAACGGTTTGCCCTGGGATCGCTTTCCCGTTCATAGTAAGAGAGATTTTGTGGGTGGCAATACCGTTGACTCGTAACATTCCAATACGCACAGCGAGTCGTCCCAGATCAACAAAGCTGGGATCATATGTAGTTAAATAAAGATGGTTGGCGGTGGCTGTATTTGGTACGTTTCGTAATCCAAGTGCGCATGCGCCGAGAGTTCTCTGGAGCATTTCCGAGCAGGATGCCCTTGATTTATTGACCATGGCATCGTTTCTTCATCGCCGTCTCGATAAGGCAGCAAGAACTACAAGAGCAGTCTGAAATAGCTCACCATAATACGACTATTGACAATACGGTCCCCAACGAAATCTGAGTAAAATTTTATACGGTGCTTTTATACGGTCTGGCCTAGAAAATGGGCAAAAGTGAGCCAAACTGCACAATGTCGTGCAAACTCAAACTTGCGGGATCTTTCGATAGCGCAACGTCTTGCAAACGTTCGAGAAATGGCGCAAAACTCAGGAAGCTACTTAAGAGCCACCTGCTCTACCAACTGAGCTACCGAGGCGGTAAGGGAGCGTTGAAAATAAGGGATGGCCTGCTTTCGTGCAAGAACGTTTTGCAGAAAAATTGCTGGCTTGCTTATTCCGGCAGAGGATTTAGTCCAGTAGGAAGGAATTTTAGCCTGTAAATTTATGATCTACGACCACATTGACCAGCAGCTCCGTTACCGGGGCGTTCACCCCGGCATTGGTGCCGCGTTTGACTATCTGTTGAAATTCGACCCAGCGACGCCGGATGGGAAGTATGCGATCGAGGGGGATCGCGTGTTTGCGATGGTGCAGAGTTACACGACGTCGCCTGCGTCGCAGCGCAAGTATGAGGCGCACAAGAAGTACATCGATTTGCAGTATATCGTGACGGGTGAGGAGTTGATTTATCATCTGCCGGCGGGCCTGCTGACGGTGACGGAGCCGTACAAGGAGGAGAAGGATGTGTTGAAGGCGACGGGCGCGGATGATCAGGCGCTGGTGATGCGTCCGGGCGATTTTTCGATTTTGTTCCCGCATGATGGTCACAAGCCGAATTGTTCGCACGGCAAGGATCAGGCGGTGAAGAAGGTTGTACTGAAGATCAGCATGTAGGGATTTGCACTGGAAAAGCCGCCCCCTTGCCCGATCCCTCGACTTCGCTCGGGATGACGGATGGGGGTGGCCATCTCCGGGGGAGCGAGGCGTTACGCCGTTCGAAAGGACGGATGCGTCGGTTCCCAGCCGAGGTCGCGGAGTTTGGCGTTGGAGACGCGCTTGTTGGTGAGGCCGCGTTTGCGGTCGGTTTTGAGGGGGCCAAAGGGGGGCAGGGGGACTTGTAATTGTTCACTCATCCAGCGGTAGTAATCGTAGTAGGTGACGGGTTCGTTGTCGCAGACGTTGTAGATCTCGCCGGGTTTCCCGTGGTGGAGTAAATGGATGGCGGCGCTGGCGGCGTCGTCGCGGTGGATCTGGTTGATCCAGCGCATGCCGTCGCCTTCGATGACGGCTTCGCCCTTTTTCAATCGTTCCAGCAAAACGCCGCGACCGGGGCCATAGATACCGGCGAGCCGTAGGACGATCACGCCATGGTCGAGCCCGAGCTGTTCCGCTTCGCGCAGGATCTGGCCGGTTTCCTTGGTGGGTTCAGCGGGGGAGAGTTCCGTGACCCATTCGCCGGAGGTCTGGGCATAGACGGAGGTGGAGGAGGTGAAAAGGAGGCGCGCGGTTGGAAAACGTTGGATGATGCGGCGGAGTCCTTCGCGATAGACATCGGCATAGGCTCCAGCTCCGCCACGATTGGAGGAGGCGCAGTGAATGACGGCATCAATGTTTGTCGGCACATCGGCCCAAGCCTCGGCGCTATTGATATCCCCGACGAGTATGGAAAGTCCCTCCGCGCGGAGGGGCGCGGCGCTTGCCTCGGTGTGGACCCAGCCGGTGACGCGTTTACCCGCAGCGACGAGGGATCGCGCGATGGCGCTGCCAACGTAGCCGCAACCGACGATGAGGGTATGGCGGGGCATGGAGAAATTCTAAACAAATTCGCATTTCACAAAAGGAAATGTTCGAAGAAAGATCACCTCCCCTTGCCCGATGCCTTGACTGCGCTCGGGATGACGGAGTGTGAGTGCGAAGGTCTTGAAGCGATTGCGTAGCCAATCCGCTATTGGGTCCAGTGTCACGCTGGCTAGTCCTTTTCCTCCACGATTTTGAGGCAATGCGTGATCAGGGCGGTCCAGCCGGTTTGATGACTAGCACCGCAGCCGCGCCCGGTGTCGCCATGGAAATACTCGTGGAAGAGCGGGAGATCGCGCCAATGGGGATCGCTGGCGTAGAGGGGATCGTCACCATGGCAGGGGCGGCGGCCATTTTCGTCGGGGAGGAAAAGTTTCAGCAAGCGTTGCGCGAGTTCCTTGGCAACGCAATTGAGCGTCATCCAGTTGCCGGAGCCGGTTGGGCACTCCACCTTGAAGCTTTCGCCGTAGAAGCTGTGATAACGCAGCAGGGATTCGATGAGGAGGTAATTGATCGGCAGCCAGATCGGCCCGCGCCAGTTGGAGTTGCCGCCGAAGAGTCCGGTATTCGATTCGCCGGGGACATAACCGACCTTGTATTCCTGGCCATCGACGTAGAAAACAAAGGGGTGTTCCTCGTGCACCTTGGAGAGCGAACGGATGCCGTAGGGGGAGAGAAATTCTTTTTCATCGAGCACGTAACGCAGCACGCGCTCGAGCCGTCCGCGACAGGGTAGGGCAAGCAGGCGGTGGATGCGCGATTTGTCGTCGTGCTTCACCATGTAGGAGGTTTCGTGCGCGAGGTCGGCGCGGTTGTTGAGGAACCATTGCAGTCGCTTGGAAAATTCCGGCAGGCCCATCATCTCGCCGCTGTGGCATTCCTCCACCGCGAAGAGCGGGATGATGCCGACGATGGAGCGGACCTTGATGGGGAGGGTTTCGTTGCCGAGCTTGAGCCGGTCATAGTAGAAACCATCTTCCTCGTCCCACAGTCCCGTGCCGCCGAGGGTATTCATCGCGTCGGCGATGGCGACAAAGTGCTCGAAGAATTTCGAGGCCATGTCTTCGTACACACGATTCTCGCGGGCTAGCTCGAGCGACATTGCGAGCATCTTGATGCAGTAAAAGGCCATCCACGCCGTGCCGTCGGCCTGCTCGAGAATGCCGCCGCCGGGGAGCGGCTTGGAACGGTCGAAGACGCCGATGTTGTCCAGCCCGAGGAAGCCGCCTTGGAAAAGATTGTTGCCCTGCGCGTCCTTGCGGTTCACCCACCAGGTGAAGTTGAGCAGGAGCTTCACGAAGATGCGCTCGAGGAAAGCGCGGTCGGTGCGGCCGTCGAGTTTTTCGTTGCGGTAGAGCAGTCGCGCGGCCCACGCCTGCACGGGCGGATTCACGTCGGAGAGTTCGAACTCGTAGGCGGGCAGTTGGCCATTGGGGTGCATGTACCACTCGCGCAGGAAGAGCACCATCTGCTCTTTCGCGAAGTTCGGATCGATGTCGGTAAAGGGAATCATCGCGAAGGCGTGATCCCACGAGGCGTACCAGGGGTATTCCCACTTATCGCAGACGGAGATGATGTCGCGATTGTAGAGATGCTCCCATTCCTTGTTGCGCGCTTTTTCCCGTTCCGGTTCGGAACGCGGATTCGCGGGGTCGCCCTGAATCCACTCGTTGACGCCGTACTGGTAGTATTGCTTGGTCCAGAGGAGCCCGGCGTAGATGTCGCGGGCGAGGCGCTTGTGTGCGGCCGATTGTTGAACGCATGGTTTGGTCTCGTAGAACTCGGCGCACTCGCGCTGGCGGTTGGCGAAGATGTGCTCGAAATCGGGTCCGAGCGAGGCGGTATTCGGCGTGCCTTCGGGGTAGAGGCGGAAGTTCAGCGTGATGCTTTCGCCGGGGAGAATATCGAGTGTGTAATGACGTGCGACCTTTGTGCCGGTGTGGGCGGGATTGACCGCGTGATGCTGGCCGTGCACGAGGTATTCGTGGAAGGCGTCCTTCACGTAGGGCGAGGCATTGGGTACCCCGTAGAGTCGCTGCAAATTTGTCTCGTTGTCGGTGAAGAGCGGAACACTTGGATGCAGATCCGTGGCGAAAAAGCAGGTGGAGCCGAGAGACTCGTGCTGGCCGTGGATGAGGCCGGTGGTTTCATCCAGCCGGAGTAGAGGTCGCGCCCAATAGCCCTCTCCGATGCGACCCCAGGACCACGTGTTGCGGTACCAGAGGGTGGGCAGGACGTGCAACGGCGAGGTGTCGGGCCCGCGATTGGTGGCGGTGAGGCGGATGAGGGTGTCGTCCGGGTCGCTGCCCTTGGCGTATTCGATGACGAGGTCGAAATAGCGATTCTCGTTGAAGATGCCGGTATCGGTCAGTTCGTACTCCGGGTCCTGACGGCTGCGACGGGCGTTTTCGCGGACGAGGTCATCGTAGGGGAAGGCGGCCTGTGGATATTTGTAGAGCGCTTTGGCGTAGGAATAGGTCGGGGTGGCATCGAGGTGATAGTAGCATTCCTTGACGTCCTCGCCGTGGTTGCCCTCGGCATTGGTGAGGCCAAAGAGGCGTTCCTTGAGGATCGGGTCTTTCCCATTCCAGAAGGCAAAGGCGAAACAGAGGCGGCATTCGCGATCGGTCCAGCCGAGGAGGCCGTCTTCGCCCCAGCGAAAGGCGCGGCTGCGGGCGTGGTCGTGGGGAAGATAGTTCCACGTGTCGCCCTGGGGGGAATAATCTTCCCGGACGGTGCCCCATTGGCGGTCGGGGAGGTAAGTGCCCCAACGCTGCCAGTTTTTGGTGCGGCGGGCGGATTCGGCAAGCTGGTGAGTGATGGCGTTGTCGGAAAAAGCGGCGTCCACCCGGTCAAGCTAGCATGATTTGTCGCAAACGCCAGCCATGCGACATGATCTTGCAACCTCTCGGGCTCGCGTCCGATCCGAGTACGGCCTTCGCCGAGAGCGGCGAGCCACGCGAGCCAGTGACCGATGCAGGGCTCGGAGGGGCCCTGCCATTTGCTTGCTTACTTGATGCGTTCGCGTTGGAAAGCGACCTGGAGACGGCTCATGGCGAGCGTGTGAATCTGCGACACGCGGGATTCCGTGAGCTTCATCACTTCGGCGATTTCCTTGAGGCGAAGGCCTTCCATGTAGTAGAGCGTCAGCACCTGCTGGTGGGGAACCGGCATACGGCTGAGCACTTCGTGGAGGAGCTCGCGATCTTCCTGACGGAGGAGCTGTTCGGAGGCGTCAATTGCGTTGTGATCGGCGACGACTTCTTCCTGCATCACGGCGTCGGGTTCATCGCTGCCGAAGGCGGGTTCCTGCAGGGAGAAGAAGGTGGTGGGCTTGATGCGTTCGAGCAGGTGATTGAATTGTTTGCGGGAAACACCGAGTTCGGCGCGGATCTCTTCTTCCATTGGCTCGCGACCGAGTCGTTGTGCGGCGCGGTCCTGGGCTTCGGCCATGCGCTTGGCGTCGCGGTGAACGGAGCGGGGCACCCAGTCGAGGCGGCGAAGTTCGTCAAGAATGGCTCCCTTGATGCGGACGGCGCAGTACGCTTTCAGTCCGCTGCCCTTTTTGGCATCGTAGCGGTCCACGGCATCAATCAGGCCGAGAATACCGGCACTGGTGAGTTCGTCCTTGTGGACGTGGGAGGGAAGGTACATTCCCATGCGGGCGACAATGTGTTTCACCAGCGGGAGCATGGATTCAATCAATTCCTCACGGTTGGTCTTCTGTGAGAAGGCGCGGACGGTTTGGCTGACTTTGATTTGTTCCTTTTCGAGCAGGGCGGGCATGGTGTTTTCTCCTGGTATTGTTGGCGGGCGATTCAGGCCTTTCGTTGGTCACACATCCAACGTTTCGTTCACGGACCGAATCTCTCGCATGCCATTCTTAATGCACGGGCAGTGCCATGGCTGACATGAATGCGTGAGCGCTTTTGTATAAGTCTTTTTGCGGAAACGACTTAAAAAAATAAAAAACGAAAACAGATAGTTCTAAAGTTCGGATGGCTAGGTCAAATTTTCCTTTTAGGCAATTTAAGCGCGGGAAAAATATTCCCGCTTTTGACCGGAACTGGGGTCTATTGCCGTCAACATGAAGGGGGCTTCACCCTTATTGAGAGTATCGGCTTTGTTGTTGGAATATATGAGGAGAACAGAGGCGTTGACGGTGGCAGAGCTATTAGGAATTAGCATTGCCCCATTCAGATAGCTTCAATCGAACGGTGCTTATCGTAAATAAATGATGAGCGGTGCTGAATGGTCGATGTGATCAAAAGTCACTTGTGTTCCACCATGGAGCCACGTGACGTTGCCACCTTGAACGAGGATTACCTATGGAACGATTATCGCTGAAGACGAAGCTGATCTGTGCCTTCATCATTATGGCGCTTTTGCCGCTTGTGATAGGCGTGATTGGATTGGTGGAGCAGCATCGGCTGAAAGCTGTTTCCCGGATTAGTGAGCGACTGAATCAGGTGCAGATCGAGTTGCTGAACGCCCGGCGCCAGGAGAAGAACTACTTTTTACGCAAGGAAGCCCAGTACATTGGCAAGGTGAGGGATCATGTGGCTGCCATGCAGACGATCCAGACGAAGGATATCCGCAAGGAGACGCTGTCCGAGGAAAACCAGAAATTGCTGGCCGAGGCGACCGCCACCACGGACGTCTACCTCACGTGCTTTCTGAATCAGGTGGAAGCGGAAAAGCAGGGCGGCGTTTCGTTTCTCGAGCTGGAGAAGCCGGTGATGGATGCCGCGCGAAAAATCGAAGGGTGCCTGAAAAAGATTGATGGTGATTTGGATAGGCAAATCGAGCGGGCGCACGCCTTAATGACTTTCATTAATATCGCGGTCAGCATGGGGGCATTTGCGCTCGGCATCGCTTTTGGAGTGGGCAGCGCGGTGTGGTTGTCGCGTCGCATCCAGGTGGTGGGCAGCGCACTTGATCTTGCTTCGGGACAGACCGCAGACGCTTCGCACGAGGTGGCTTCTTCCAGCCAGTCGCTGGCACAGGGAGCGAGCGAGCAGGCGGCTTCGTTGCAGGAGACCTCGGCGTCGATGGAGGAAATCTCGACCAGCATTCTGGCGACGACTCAACAGGCGCAGTCGGTGAAAAAGCTCACCACGGAGGCGCGGGAGGTGACGGAAAAAAATGTGGAGCAGATGGATACGCTGCACGCGCGCATTGACGAGCTGGCGAAATCTTCCGGTCAGATGACGGATGCGATGGAGCAGATCAAATCCTCCAGCGATTCGATTGCGAAGATCATCAAGACCATCGATGAGATTGCTTTCCAGACGAACATCCTGGCGCTGAACGCCGCTGTGGAGGCGGCGCGGGCGGGGGAATCCGGCATGGGCTTTGCCGTAGTGGCGGACGAGGTGCGTTCGCTGGCCAAGCGCAGTGCTGATGCGGCGACGGAAACGTCGGGGTTAATCGAGAATGCCATTCATCGCAGTGAACTCGGTGTGCGGGTGAATGAAGGAATCACTAAAATTCTTTCCGAGGTGGAAGTGGTCGCGGGCCAGGTGCAGACTGGATTGAAATCGATCGGCGCCAACGTGGGCAGCGTTGACGAGGCGATGAGCCAGATTGTGCATTCCTCCGAAGAGCAGAGCCGCGGTGTGAAGGAGATTAATTCGGCGCTGTCGCAACTCGACAAGGTCACCCAAACCAACGCCGCCGGAGCGGAGGAAGCCGCGAGCGCCTCTCAGGAATTGAGCGCCCAGGCGGAGGAACTCAAGTCACTCGCCACGCAGCTGGATGAAATCGTGCAGGGTCAGGGACAGCATCGGACTGCGCCGAAATCGGCCCCCGGTACTTCCGAGCCGCACTCATTCGCCTCGGAAGTTCAGCCTAGAAAAAAATCGGCTTTCAGTTCCGTTGTGCGCTCGGTGAAGCCGCAGAAGGAACCAAGCTGGAAGTCGTAGACATTGTAGGGAGCTTCACGCTGCACTTTCTTTTTGTGGGTTCCTGATGGCTTTCTCGTTGTGAATATTGGCGATTATCCCAATCCGCGTTCATCGAGATCAATCTCGTCGAGGCCGAGGAAATGGCCGAGTTCGTGCAAGAGAGTGATACGGACTTCGTCGATGAACGCGTCTTTGTCGCCTTCCGCATAGTCCCAGATGTTGCCGAGGAAGAGGATGATCTCGGTTGGCTCGGGGGTTGGATAGCAGCCGTCCAAGCTGGCGAGCGAGTTGCCGAGAAAAACTCCGAGCAGATCGTCGTCGAGACCGCTTTCGGAATCGGGATAATCTTGCAACTGGATGGCGAGCTGGTGCGTGGCGTCGCGGATATGCCGGGGTAAGCGGGTCAGGACGCGATCAATTTCGCGTTGTGCGAGAACTTGAAGTTGTTCGAAGGAAGGCGTCACTCGTTGAGCCGGTAGATGATGTCACCCGAGTCGTTGGGGCCGGGAATGTATTCGCTCTCCTCCGATCGTGGCGAGGGGCCGCGCTTGGGGAGCTTGGCGAGGAAATCGAAGATACCTTGTGCGAGTTTGGGGCCGATTCCGGGTACGGCGGCGATATCCTCGATGCTGGCGCGACGCAGTCGTTCGATGGAGCCGAATTGTTTCAGGAGTAGTTTCTTGCGGTTCTCGCTGATGCCGGGGCAATCGTCGAGCCGGCTTTCGTTGATGCGCTGTTTCAGCAGGAGTTGATGATAGCCGTTGGCCACGCGATGGGCTTCGTCGCGGATGCGCTGCAGCAGGCGCAACGCGCCGACACCGTGGTCGAGGACGATGGGAGCGCTTTGGCCGGGACGAAAGATTTCCTCGCGTTCCTTGGCGAGGCCGATGATCGGTTGTTCGGTGAGGCCGAGAGTTTTCAATTCCGCCAACGCGCTGCTGAGCTGTCCCTTGCCGCCGTCAACGACGATGAGATTGGGACGGCGGTAGCCTTCGGCGAGGATGCGGCTGTAGCGACGCCGCACGGCCTCGGCGATGCTGGCGAAGTCATCCTGTCCGGCGACGGTGCGAATGCGGTAGCGGCGATAGTTATCCTTGTCCGGGACGCCGTGACGGAAGCAGACCATGGAGGCCACCTTGTGGGTGGTGGAAATGTTGGAGATGTCGAAGCACTCGATGATCTCCGGCGGCTCGGGCAGCTCGAGGACTTTTTGCAATTCGAACATGTCCTGCTCGGGATCGATGTTCCCGCTGGTGCGCTCGAACCGGCGGACGAAACGCTTGGCGGGTTCGCTGGTTTGCTTGAGGTCTTCGATCTGGTCGCGGAGGCGTGCGGCTTTTTCAAAGTCCATCTGCGCGGCGGCGGCCTGCATTTCCTTTTCCAGCATGGCGACCCATTCGCCCGATTTGCCTTCCAGAAAATCGCAGGCGAGTTGCACCTGCGCCATGTACCCCGCCCGGGTGATCTTGTTCACGCACGGCGCGGAACAGTTCTTGATGATGTGGTTGAGGCAATGCTTGAAATCGGTTTCGCCGGGGAGCGTGGGATGGCAGGTGCGTAGATGGAATTTTTTACGGAGGAGATTGATCGTGTTGCGCAGTGCGCCGGAATGGGCAAAGGGTCCGAAGTAACGCGCGCCGTCGTCCTTGCGCATGCGGGTGAGGAAGAAGCGGGGGAAGGGATCGTTGAGATTCACCTTCACCAGGAGGAAATGTTTGTCGTCGCGGAAGCTGACGTTGTAGCGGGGGCGATACTCCTTGATGAGTTTGCCTTCGAGCAGGAGCGCTTCCGCCTCGGACTTCACTTCGTGGTACTCGAGATCGCAGATGCTTTCCACTAGCGCCTGCGTCTTGCGGTCGGCGGTTTGTCGTCGCGAGGGGTGGAAATATTGGCCGACCCGTTTGTGCAGGTCGCGGGCTTTGCCGACGTAGATGATGCGCCCGAAGCGATCCTTGTAGAGATAGACTCCTGGCCGGTGCGGCAGCGAGCGGACTTTGGCGGCGAGGTCGGGCGTTTCGGGGTTGGACACGGTGTTTCTTAAAGGATAGAAGCGGTCGGGGTTTAGCGCAAGAGCTTGCCCAATTGCCGGGCGCTGGGGAAACCGGTGCGCATGGCGAGTTCGGTGAGGGTCATCGGCTGAGCGCGACGCAAACGCCGGGCTTCCTTGAGGCGCAGTGTGCGCAGGTAGGCGGCGGGGCCCTGCTGATGTCGCTCTTGAAAGAGGCGGGAGAAATGTTCGCGGGTCAACCCGACGTGGTGGGCGATTTCCTTGACAGCGAGGGGGCGGCGAAAATGTTGGCGGCAGAATTTTTCAGCTTCGACAACCGGATCGGCAAAGTCGGGCAGCGGTTGCTGTTCCTGCAGTTGCCGCCACCAGGTGAGATAGAATTGATAGGCCATCTCGCCCACCAGAAACGGGTCCGGGTGACGTTGCGAGCCGACGAGTTGAATGATTTCCCGCATGAGTCGTTCGGCGGGGGATTGCGGTGGCAGGGCCGGGACGGGACCGAATTGCTTGCGGAAATTGCGCCAGAGTTGCACGGAGAAGTCGCCGTAGAAATTCAGCCAGCGGAATTCCCAGACTTCCTTGCGTGAGGGCGGATAGTAGTACCGTGATCGTTCGGGAGGAATGGCCAGCAGGGCGTGGCCGGGACCGACTTCGTGAGGTATGCCATCAAGATCGAATCCTCCGCAGCCGTTGACGGTGTATTGCAAGATCACAAAAGGACTTGGGCAGCGATTCTCATTCGGCCAGTCATAACGGGGATTGGCCCGTCTTTCTTGGAGTTTTACGTAGGGAACAGTGAGCATGGGGGGCTCGGCCATAGGGAAAGTCTTTATCACAATATCACAAAATTGCACGTATTATCACATTTTTGAACTCGTGGAAGAAGGGGGAGAGGTCACACTGAGACCATGCAACCCAAGATTACTTTGATCGGTGCCGGTTCCGTTGTTTTCGCCAAGCAGCTTATCGCGGATGTGCTGCAAGCGCCCGAATTGGGCGACGCCACGATTTGCCTGATGGACATTGATCCGAGCCGTCTCAAGGTGGCCGACATCATGGCGCGCCGCATGGTGGCCAAGCTGAACTCGAGAGTGAAGATCGAAGCCACCACCAACCAGCGCAAGGCCGTGCAAGGCGCTCGCTACGTGATCTGTACCATTCAGGTGGGTGGTTACAAGCCGGGCACGGTCATCGATTTCGAGATTCCGAAGAAGTACGGCCTGCGCCAGACCATTGCCGATACCCTCGGCGTGGGCGGCGTTTTCCGTGGGTTGCGCACCATCCCGGTCATCAACAAGATTGCCCAAGACATCGCGGAAGTCGGCGCGCCGGATTGTATCTTGCTCAATTATACGAACCCGATGGCGATGAACTGTCTCGGTGTCTCGCGCGCGGTGGGCATTCCCCACGTCGGTCTCTGCCACTCGGTGCAGGGCACCTCTCAACAACTCGCGAATTTCGCCGGAGTGGATTACAAGGACGTTACCTATCTCGTGGCGGGCATCAACCACATGGCCTTCTTCCTCAAGCTCGAGTACCGCA
The DNA here is from genome assembly GCA_017849585.1 of Verrucomicrobium sp. Classification (GTDB taxonomy): domain Bacteria; phylum Verrucomicrobiota; class Verrucomicrobiia; order Methylacidiphilales; family UBA1321; genus UBA1321. The sequence continues at coordinate 86,513 of JAFIGT010000008.1, read as the reverse complement.
ATCAGGATATCTATCCGTTGCTCTTCAAGTGCATTCAGGACCCGAAATTTAAGGCGGAGAAAGTGCGCTTCGAGATGATGCGTCGCACCGGTTACTTCGTCACCGAATCGAGCGAGCATCAGAGCGAGTACGTGCCATACTTCATCCACCACGGCCCGAAGGTGGTCGAGCAATTCGACATCCCGCTCGATGAATACATCCGTCGTTGCGAATCGATCATGGCCACGTGGCACAGCGCCGAGGCGGAATTGCTCGGTGGCAAAAGTGGGGACATCCAGATTCCCAAGCTTTCGCACGAGTACGGCTCCTTCATCATCCGCGCTCGCGAGACGAACAAGCCGGTCGTGATTTACGGCAACGTGCCGAACACCGGCCTCATTACCAACCTGCCGCAAGGCTGTTGCGTGGAAGTGCCGTGCTTGATCGATGGTCAGGGCATCCAGCCCACGGTGATCGGTGATCTGCCGCCGCAACTGGCCGCTCTTTGCCGCAGTAATATCAATGTGCAGGAGTTGACCGTGGAAGCGGCGCTCACCAAGAAACGCGAACACATTTATCATGCTGTCATGGTCGATCCGCACACGGCGACGCAACTGCCCCTCGACAAGATTTGGGAGATGTGCGACGAACTCATCGAAGCGCACCAGAAGGTTGGCCTGCTTGGCGAATTCTCGCCCACGATCAAGAACACCGGCCGCGGTTATGCCGGCGTCGGCGATCGCGTGTTGGCCAAACTGACGTCTTCCAGCGGTCTGCTGCCGAAGAAGTGGTCCGAGTTCGACCTTGCGGTGGAATTGGAGAATCCGGCGGAAGTTGCGCAGGAAGTGGCGGTCACGATTAGCACGAGCGACGTTACCTTCAAACCTCAGACGATCCGCGTGAAACTAGGTGCGGGCAAGAAGATCGAACAGAAGATCAAGTTTGCCCCCAAGGAATTGCCTGCGGAAAAACTGGAAATCAATCTCAAGGGCGAAACTCCCAACGTGCTCTGCAAGGGGCTCGTTCTCGGTGTGCGCCAGGAGATCATCATCCCCAAGGGCGGGGAATCGGTCACGCCGTTCACTCTCGCTGGATTTAATGCGGGCGATGTGCGCCTGAGCCACGAGAAGGACGGACTGCGCATCAAGACGCATATCTTCGACTCGAAGGTGACAGCGGATAAAAAGAATTCGCGGAATTCGCACGAAAGCGCATCCTGCATCGAGCTGTTCTTCAGTCCGGCCAATGGTGGTGGCATCACGCAGATCTTCTGCCATCCGCAGCCGGGCAAGAAAACACCTGTCGTCCTGTATGCCGGCGGAAAGCCCGTCAACGGGGTGAAGGCGAGCCAGTCGATCAGCAAGATTGCCTACGATGTGGACCTGCTGATTCCGTACGCCGCGCTCGGTTTCGCGGGTCGACCGAAGGAATTCCTCTTCGACTTGATTGCAAACCTCACGGCGCTGGGCGATGCCCACAGTGGCGGACGTCTTGCCTTGAACGGTAATTACGATTCGTATTGCCGTTCGGGCCACTACTCCTGCGTGTCGGCGGAGTAGACCGGAGATAAAAGAAAGACCCGCCGTCTGCTCAGAATTACAGACGACGGGTCCTTACTATCGACTCTCTTTACTTAGTATGGGCTTTCTACTTTAAGAGCTCCTTTGTTCGATTCATCTAAAAGGATGGAATCAATTGCTGGCCAGTAGACCCGCCGTCCTGACAGCGGCAGTCTCCGTGGAACGACTACGGTCCGCATACTGCCCCGCCAGGGCCGGGTCCATCTTGTGGCCTTTTACTTCTACAGCGTAGCGCGGGGCAAAGAAGGACGCCCAAGCCGCTGGAGTTGATCCTGCCAACCAGAGGGGGGCGGTTTGCAGGTTATCCATGGCCCAGTAACGGCCTTCCTTGTCCCGGTATACAACAATCGCGTGCGTGCCGGTGATTCCCGCCGGACTCCGCCAGTTAAAAACTACGAGATGCGCTTCGCCGCCTGCCTTGGTCAGACGACTATAGAGATCTTGTGCAAAGGGAAGGCAGGCGCCCGAAATCCGCTTGCCGGCGATGCTTCTGTCACGAGCGATGGCAAAACTATCATCTCCCGCTTGAATGGGCATCGAGCCTCCGATGAGAAGGAGCGTGACACCAAGGAGAGTCGGGAAGTGGGCTTTCATGGGGCGATCCTGGTTCGGGTTCGCCTATTAAGAATGCTTAGCCTATGCCAATTTCCATTTTATGTTATAAGATTCTTATTATTAATATATTATGACTTTATCAAAAATAAATCCGATGGCAGAAAAGAAAACTAATTTTGCACTTTAGCTATATTTTTTTGCAATCGACACGATTTGGTGTGCTCGTTTTTTGAGGATTTAGGAAGAAGTGGTAGGTTGCTTTCCATATTTGGCAACTTGTAAGAAAAAAGAACCGATCTGACGCGGGAGAACGCCAGATCGGCTATGCAAATCCCTGAATCGGCCACGACTCAGGAATTAAATGGAGTAGAGGGGTAATTTAGCTTGCGAGGCTAGCCGGGGCGGCTTTCTTGCTGGCCTTGGAGCGCTTGGTGGTGCTGCGATGTAGGACCGGACTGGCTTCTGCGGCGGGAGTGGCTTCCACGTAAAGGAAGACGCCGCAGTTGTCGCACACTTCGAGATCGTGCGTGGGATTCAAGCTGATCGCATGGCTGATGGGTAGGCGGAGGTGGCAGGCGCCACAAACACCATTTCGGACGGGGGCGACACTCTTCTTGCCGCGGTCGCGCATGCGGTCATGGTGTCCGAGGATGGCGGTAGGGATGAGGGCGCGGGCTTCGGTCATTTCTTGGGAAAGTGCCTTCCCGATCGCGACGCCATTATCGTTCAAGGCGGCAACCTTGCATTCGAGAGCAATCACTTCGCGGAGTCGTTCAATCACGGTCTTGGAATCATTCATGGTAGCTCTCTTAATGCTAGAGTTGTGCCGGGTTGAGGTAGGAATTCGTAATCTGCTCTCAGGCAATGGAATGCGATTTTTGGTGGTATGAGTAAAAGTCTAATGGCAGGGAGGTGATTTTGATTTTGCGCAAATTTTGCGCTGTAAATTAAAAAAGTGCGCAGTAAATTAAACGTGTGGATCTCAAGCGCATTTTCGTCCTCGTTTTTGACCCTGATGCCCTGTCGAGCCAGGCGATCAGCGGCACGCTTCGGGAGGCGGGGTATCAAGTTTCCCTTGCAGTGAATGAGGTGGATGCGCTTTCGTTGTGCGAGCAGAAATTATACAACGTCGTGCTCATTGGTTTTGAGCCAAACCAGCTTTTCGCCGTGCCATTCATGGACAAGGTGCGGTCGCTCTCGCCGGATTCGCAATTCATCCTGATGTGCGCGGGCGGAACGATTCGCACGGCGGTGGAGACGCTTAAAAGCGGCGCCTTCGATTTCCTGCCGAAACCAGTCGATGGGGCGCGGCTTTTGGAATCGGTGCACAAGGCGCTGGAGCACCAGATTATCGTGGCAGAAGATCCGTCCGTGCGGGCGCGTTTGCGGCATACGGTCGGCCCCAATATTTTCGTCGGGCGCAGCGCCGAGATGCAGAAGATCAGCTCGTTGATCGGCGAGGTGGCACCGACCGATGTGAGCGTGCTCATTCAGGGGGAGAGCGGCACCGGCAAGGAAATCATCGCGCGATCGATCCACGAGAAGAGCCGTCACCAGAATGGTCCCTTCATCGCGGTGAACTGCGCGGCGCTGGCGGATTCGCTGATCGAGTCGGAATTCTTCGGTCATGTGCGTGGCGCATTCACGGGAGCGATAACGGATCGCGCGGGGCGGTTTCAACTCGCCAGCGGGGGGGTTCTCTTTCTCGATGAAATCGGCGATCTCTCGCCAAAGGGGCAGGGCGATTTGTTGCGCGTGCTGGACGACGGTTATTTTCGGCCCGTGGGCAGTCCCAAGCTGGTGAAGTCGAACGTGCGCCTGATTGCGGCGACGAACAAGGATTTGGAAGACGCGTGCGCAGCGGGGAAATTCCGCGAGGATTTATTCTACCGCATCAACGTGGTGACGGTTTATGTGCCGCCGCTGCGGGAACGCATTGAGGACATTCCGGTGCTCATCGAATCGGTGAGCCGCCATTTTTCGACGAAGCATCATCGGCGGCCGAAGAAATTCAGCCCCGAGGTGGTGCGTCTGCTGCAATCGCTGCCATGGCCGGGCAACGTGCGGCAGCTGCGCAATATCATCGAGCATCTTGTCGTCACCGTGCCGCATGCGACGATCCAGCCGGGGGATCTGCCCGCGAAGCTGCTATCCTCCGCGTCGCGCGAGCCGGGTTTCGTGCTCAAGCCGGGCATGAAGCTGAGCCAGGTGGAGAGCGAGTTGATCCGGCAGACCTTGCTGCGGGTGACGTCGAATCGCTCGGAAGCGGCCGAGTTGCTGGGTATCAGCCGTCGCGCGCTTCATTACAAAATCAAGCGTTACGGGCTGTCGAATATCACCGCTAAATAAGGCCTGACCGGCTGGCGCGACGGACGAAAATGTGCTATAGAGTGCAGATGCGCCGATCCCTTTTCTGGCTGACTTTCGTAACGATGTGGCTTTGTGCTGGAGGCGTGCAGGCCTTCGAGCAGCCCCACACGAAAGCCTCGTTGGTGACGGATGTGGCCTCGATTCAACCCGGGCAGTCGGTGGAAGTGGGGTTGCGGCTGGTGATGGACAAGGGTTGGCACACGTACTGGATAAATCCCGGTGATTCCGGCCTCGCGACAACAATCCAATGGACATTGCCGCCGGGTTTCACGGCGGGGCCGATTCAATGGCCCACACCGCACCGCATCAGCACACCGCCTCTCATGAGCTATGGCTACGAGGATGAAGTGTTGCTGATCACCACGATTCAAGCGCCAGCAGATCTCAAGCCGGGCACGAAAGTGGAATTTCACGCGGCGGTCGATTGGCTGGAATGTCAGGACATCTGCCTGCCCGGCTCTGCAAAGTTGAAGCTGACGTTGCCCGTGAAGGCGGAACCGCCGCGCGCTGTTGGCGAGGAGATGACGAAGCTGTTCGCGAAGACGCGCGCGCAGTGGCCGAAAACGATTCAAGGATTGAGCGTAAGAGTTGCGCCGCAGGCCGGGGATGAGAAAAGGTTGATTCTCTCGGTGTTGGATTCGCATGGAAAACTCCCGAAGACGATTTCGTTGGTTTATTTTTTTGCTGATAATCCGGAGTGGGTGGAAAGTGCTGCGCCACAAACTTTGCTTCGGGTAAAAAACGGAGAATCCGATACGGAGTATTCCTTGCAATTAACTCGTCCCGTGTCGGCGCAGCCACCCAAACAACTTTCCGGCGTGCTGGTCATGGATGACTTGAGTTTGGCAATTTCTGCGCCAGTCGAATTGACCGCCAAAGCGGCGAGCGTCTCCGTAGGAGAGGGCGCCTCGCCGACGCTGGCGCTCTCGCTGCTCTTCGCGTTTCTCGGCGGATTGATTTTGAATCTGATGCCGTGCGTGCTGCCGGTGTTGTCGTTGAAAGTGCTGAGTCTGGTCAAGCAGGCGGGACAGGACCCACGCCAAGCGGTGACCCATGGCGTGGCGTTCACGTTCGGGGTACTTGTGTCATTCTGGTTATTGGCGGGAATTCTCCTCGCGCTGCGCGCGGCGGGGCAGGAACTCGGTTGGGGTTTCCAGATGCAATCCCCGCCGTTCATCGTGGCGCTGACGGTGCTCTTCTTTGTCTTCGCGCTGAATCTGTTCGGGGTGTTTGAAGTGGGGACTTCGCTGGCCGGCGTTGATTCCGTCGCCGCGCAACGCGGTGGTGTGGCAGGCTCCTTCGGCATGGGGGCGTTGGCCACGCTGGCCGCGACGCCGTGCACGGCTCCGTTCATGGGCGCGGCGTTGGGATTTGCCGTGGCGCAATCGGCCTTCACGGCGGTATTGGTGTTTACGTTCCTCGCGCTGGGCATGGCGTCGCCCTATCTTGTCCTGGCGCTCTGTCCCTCCTTATTGAAGTATGTGCCGAAGCCGGGTGTCTGGATGGAATCGTTCAAACAATTCCTCGGGTTTCTCCTGCTCGGCACCGTGATCTTTCTGCTCTGGGTGTTTGGGCAACAACTCAATATCGATGCCGTTGCGCAATTGCTCGGCGCGTTGCTGGTGATCGGACTCGCCGCGTGGGTCTATGGTCGGTGGGGGACGATTTCGCGCACGCCCGCCGTGCGCGGATTGGCGATCATGCTGGCGGGGGTGGGCTTGATCGGCGGCGTGCTCTGGGGTTGGCGGGTGGCTTCGGTTCCGGTGGCTGTGGCGGGGGAAGGATTGGTCTGGGAGCCGTATTCGGCGGCGAAGCTGGCGGCGTTGCGAGCGGAGGGAAAGCCGGTGTTTCTCGATTTTACGGCCGCGTGGTGCCTGAGCTGCAAGGTGAACGAAGCGGTGGCGCTGAACAATGAAGCCGTGCAGAAGAAGTTCAAGGAGTCCGGCATTGTCCTCATGAAAGCGGACTGGACCCGGCGCGATCCGGAAATTACGCAGGCACTGGCCAGTTTTGGCCGCAACGGGGTGCCGCTTTATGTGCTCTATGGCCGCGATCCGAACGGGGCGCCACAATTGCTGCCGGAAGTGTTAACACCGGGAATTGTGCTGGAAGCAGTAGAAAAATTGAAGTGATGCATTAGATTAAGCGTCATAACCCCCAACCCTATGAAAAACCTGACCCAATTCCTGTTGTCGTGTGCGGTCCTCGCCGTCACCCTCGTCGGAGCGTCTGCCCAAGTGGAAACTGGCAAGCCAGCGCCGGATTTCACCCTGCCAGGTTCGGATGGCCAGAACCATGCGCTGGCAGCCTACAAGGGCAAGTATGTCGTTCTCGAATGGACCAATCACGATTGTCCGTTCGTGAAGAAGCATTATTCCGGCGGCGCGATGCAGGCCACGCAGAAGAAGTACACCGGCAAGGGTGTGGTCTGGCTGCAGATCATTTCGTCCGCTCCCGGCAAGCAGGGTTACCTCAGCGCGGCGCAAGCCACTGAAGTGAACAAGGCGCAGGGCACGGCAGCCACGGCGACGTTGCTCGATCCTGATGGCAAAGTGGGCAAGCTCTACGGTGCACAAACCACGCCGCACATGTACGTGATTGCGCCCGACGGCAAGCTGATCTATCAGGGTGCGATTGACGACAAGCAATCGACCAATCCAGCGGATATTGCCACGTCGAAGAATTACGTCGCTACCGCGCTCGATGAAGCAATGGCGGGCAAAGCAGTCAGCCAGCCGGTAACGAAATCGTACGGTTGCTCGGTGAAGTATTGATTCGCACCGGATCGATGTTCTCGTCTACTGACCGGTCCAGAATCGGTCGGTGGATGAAGTGGGGATTTCTCCCAGCTTGAGGTATTGGATGTGCCCGTCGTAAAAGAGCACATTGAGTCCCCCGTCATGCGGGATCAATCCCCAATAGAGCGCGAAGCCCGATTGGCTGCCGAGTAAATAGCTGCATTCGATCACCATGGCGGTGCTAGAGGGGGTGGCTACCGCCGCGAGGGGAATGGGCGGCACCCAGCTATTCGGTACCGGAGGAGTCCAACTGCCGCCACTGAGCTGTCCGAGCACAGCGGAGTTCAATCCATACGACATGCGATTGGCATTAATGGTGACGCCAGTCGGGCAGGGCGGATTGCCCCAGATCTCGGGACAACGGAATAGATTTTTTTTCGTCACGTTCATGTTCTTGCGGGTGCAGGTGTCGTTGACAGCGTACTGATAACTGCTGGTCGAGTAACCGCAATAGGTCCAGATCGCGGTATTCCATTGATCGTCCATGGAAACCGGTTGACTCGGGTAATTGGCCCAGACAGGTGGCAACGCATTATTATGCTCGCTGGCGTAAAGAAAGAGCGCCTGACCGATCTGCCGTTCGTTTGAGAGACAGGTCGAGCGACGGCTCTGCGCCAGCGCCTTTTTGAAAGCCGGGAGAGCCAGACTGGCGAGCAGGCCGATGATGGTCACGACCACAAGTAATTCGGGTAGGGTGAAAGCGTGTTGCCGCAAGTCGGATCTTATGCGTCTTCCTGGGGGAGAGTGATTCATCGAATGGTGCAGACGCTCATGGGCGAATTACTTTGAACCGCATGAATCGTTTGTTTGCGGAACGGATGGGTTGAGTATCCTTGACCACGATGGTTTCCATTCCGGTGCTGGGTGTGTCGTCGAGACGGCTCAGTTGATTGGCGGAGAGTAAGGGATCAATCTGGCTCCACGGACCGGAGGGATCATTTGCAACTTCTACTTGGATGAGGAGATCCGTGGTGTTCTTGTTATGGGTGAACGAGCATGTCAAATAGGTTTCCCCATTGACCTCTTGGGACTGGACATATGGCATGCTGGTAGGGCTGATGACGAGTGGAAGGCCATTGCCGTCATAGAGATTGATGCCGAGCGCGCATTTCATCAGGTTGGCAATGCCATCGTGATTGGGACTGTCGAGATCACCGGATGTACCGGGGATGATCTGGGTAGAGCCAAAATTGGTATAGAGCCAACTCTCGGAGGTGGACGGTGCGTGGGGCTTGGCCGAGGCAACAAGGGAGTAACTGGATTGGCTGATGGAGTTGATGGCCCGGATGCGATAGAAATAATTTTGTCCCAGCGTGAGTCCCGTATCGGTGTAGCTGAGGGCGGAGGCATTGACGTTGGCGACGGAAAAAAAACCACTGAGCGATGAGGTCGAACGCTCGATCTGGTAACTTCCCGCGTCGCTGGCTGCGCTCCATGTGAGCGTGATTTGTCCTGTGCTGCTGCCGGGGAACGCGGTGATGGTGGCGATGCTGCCAACCGGTGGCACCGTGACGGTGACTTGGACTGTTGCCGGAGTGCTGGTCACGGCACCATCATTGGCGGTGAAGGTGAAGGTGTCGGTGCCGCCGTAGCCTGGACTGGCCTGATAGGTGCAATCTCCCGTGGCCGCATTGATGGTGGCGATGCCGTGGAGGGGTTGCTGCGCGAGGGAGTAGGTGACAGGGTTGCCTTCCGGATCGAGAGCGGCGACCTTCGTGGTGATGGTCTGCGTGGAAGTGGCGGTCAGAGTCTGTCGATAGGCGGTCGGGGGGAAATCGGCCGGGAGAACATTGATCGCGCGAAAGGCGTCACGCTTGTTGCCCAGGACATCGGTTGCAACCACGCTGAGCGAGTGAATGCCGACGGAGGGAGTGAAGGTCCATTTCCACGAAGGACCGGAGGTGAGCGCTCCCAGCCACGTGCTGCCATCGTAGAAATCCATCGAGGAGATGACGTTGGTGTTATCGAAATTGCGTGGGTCCACTTCGATGGCTACCGAACTCCCGGCGAGGATCGGTTCGGCAAACTGCGCTGGGGTTACGATGCGCACAGGCGATTGAGTGGGAATGGCGCTGCGGAAGACACCATCGGTTGAATTCATCGCGCGGTAGACGCGAGCCATGGCTTCGCTCGGCAACCACGAGGCATTCGATTTGTTTCCCGAATAACTTGAATAAGAAGAAATAACCGCAAAGGTATGCGTGAGGCTGGGAGTGGTTGTGGAGGAAAATTCGGGACGCGTGCCCAACCATCCGGCCGATTCCTGGATATTCAAAAGGGTGGGAAGCAAGCCGTAAGTTTGGGGCGGCAGCATGGGGCGCGGATAGCGGTGCCTGGCAATCTCGGTCATCCAGACCCAGGTGGCTTCGAAGCCCTGATTGCCGCGCATGGTATGTGGGACGTTCCAGTCAATCGCATAAGCGGCCAATCCACCTTGGCTCCGCCACCAGTTGAAATTATCCTGCATTTTGTAGGGACTCGTTGCGGAATTGGAGTCAGTGGATCCGGCGATAAACAGGACAGGCACCGACTTGATGGAATTGGTCATGGTGAAGAACTCCCATTCGCCACCGCAGTGCGGGACAATGGTGATGACCCGCTCGGGCCAATTCCGCGCCAGGAAACAGGAGTCGAAGGCGCCACGCGAAAGACCGGTGGCGCAGAGGGGGGCGTTGGAAATTTCCGGTCTCCCGGAAACTGTTGCCGCCCGGTCGAGAACGGCTTGCACGGCACCTTTGATCAACGCGGGATTGTTGCCGCCAAGATTCATTCGGGCGGAGGTGCCGTACCCAATCAGGGCAAAGCCCAACTCCCGGGCGGCTTCCTGAGCCGCAGGATCATGGACCATATGCTGGAAATCTTCACCATCACCGGGTCCGATAAAGATCACACCTCGAATGGTGGGTTCAGTCGCGGGCAACCAAAGACGGAAATTGCCAGATTGGGTGGCGGTGGTGGTGAGGGAAGTGGAGTAGGTCGCGGTGAATGACCAAAAGGGCTCGTCCAATAACTTGGTCGCGTCCGATTCCACGCGCAGGTTATCCCAGGTCGTGACAGCGGCAGTCCCCGCCGCCGCGGAGGTGCGGATTGTCTCGAGTATGAGGGCGGAGTCTCCATTGGTTCCCCACTTTGAACGGTCCAGATTGTGCGCGCCGCCGAAGCGGATCAGACCGCTGCCCTTGCCGGGATTATAACCGGTCAGCCGGTAGCGTTTCGCGTTAAGGATCAAATCAAACCGATTTATATTGTCGCCGGAGTAAATGCCGACGGCTTCGCTGCCATCCAGGAGAAAACGATTGCGCGCATCGTTGACGTTGTCGGGCTCCAGCCAACCGGCGTCCGTCTTGGCGATCAAGGTGATGTTGCTCTGAGCGCGAAAACCGACGGTCAGTGCATCTCCGGCTACGCTGGCGAGTCCCGCCTGCGAGGCGAGCACCAACCGGCCGCGCTCCATCCAGCCGGCTGAAGCGGAACCGGTGACCGCGACTGTGGCGCCAACTTTTAATTGATGGTCGAAAAAGTTGAATCGAGACTGACGTGGCGTAGTCAGATTACTGACGACAAAACTCGTGTCGGCGGCAGATGCTGTCTGGACAAGGCTTCCGGTACCTTCGGTTACAGTACTGGTGAAGGGCAATGTGGAGGACCAGACCCCGGTCTCCAGATTGCTATGGGCTACGGCTCCATTGGAGAAGCTGTCCTCAAAGAGCGCGGCGTCGGCGTAACTGTTGACGAGGAAATTGTCCACGGTGCCGGTGACTGTAATTCCGGCCCCTGTGGCGCCGGCCGACCCACGTGTCGTGGAGAACTGCAGGGAGCTCATGCCGTCCGTGCCCCATTGCGCGCCGACAAGACCATGGGGACCGGTGAAAGTTTTACTTCCAGTGCCGCCTTGAAATGAAACAACAAGGGTATAATTCTCAGCATCGAGCGTCAGCTCAAACCGTGTGATGGTGCCGCCCACATCGACGCCATTGACGAGGACGTTTACCGTGGAGGAAGTGGTATTGGGCCGATCCTGCTTGGTGGACAGGGTGACCGTATTATAGATCGATACAGAGAGAACCAGCGCATCCTCCACGCTATAACTGTTGCCCTGAACGCCCGTCAAGGCGAAGGACACGGTGCCATATTGACCCGTGACCGAGACGTCAGCGGAAAAGGACAGCTTTTTTTTGAAAAAGTTGAATTCGTCATTCGCCGCTGGGGAAAACAAGTAGGTGGCAAAAACTCCATTGGCACTGGTAGGGCTCCCCGCAGTCATGGAGAGTTTACCGCCGGTTTCCGTTACCGAACCGGCGGTCGGAACACTCGGTGTCCAAAATCCACTGATGGACTCGCTGTGCGTGACGGAGCCGTTCTCAAATGTGTCCGAAAAAATCGGTATCTGCGCCACACTTTCGTGAGTCGTGAATGCTTGTAAAGCCCCCAAACCAATGAAAAGAACCCAGCGATGGAGAGGGAAGTGATCGGGCATAAAGACTCGTTCCAAGGCCGCATTTACCCGGTGGCTTCTTGGCAGGGGAAAGGAGCGCCTTTGGTGTTTCGATTACACCAATACACTAATCGAAATGCAAGATATTTATAACACTAAGAGTTAATAAATGTCTATTGCAGAGAAAAAATGATTGATTTATAAGAGCAACTAAATATCTAAAATAAAGAATGGCGAATCGGTGTCTCGAGCTGATTTATAGCAAATAACGCGAGGCGTTCAGTTTTTGGAGCGCGAGTGGCACGTGTTCCGGCACGCAAAGCCGACGGTAAATCGAGCGGTAGTGGGATTCGAAACGTTGGATCTGCTTTTGGGTGATCGCTGAATTTTTTTGCCGGGAGGGAAGCGGTTGAGCGCCCTGCAGTCGTCGTCCTGTGATGGCGACCAAAGTGACATGTCCGCCAGTCGGAGAAGACGTCAGGATGATTCGTCGAATGGGCCGTGACGGTGTGGCATTCTTCCACCAAGTCATATAGAGCATGCGGCGACTCTTGTCCTGCGCATGGTTGAACCCTTGCCAGGCTACAAGAGCGGCTGGCAAAGACTGCAAGCCTTGGAACCAGTCACCTACATTGTGGCCGACAATGACCGGCAGGCTCTCGGTTTTACCGTCGGCAAATTCAATTTGATATCGGGCGACTTCCTCTCCCTTGGCGCCATAAGCGGCGGTATGGAAAAAGAAAAGACGGTCGTAGTGCTTATTCGAAATGGCAAGCTCTACCTGTCGCGGTCCCTGTGGATTTTTATCACCCTGCAAAATCAGGGCATTGCCACATCGCTGATATCCGTCGGCAATTGTCAATGCAACACCATGCGCCATGTGACGTCCCGGTTCTATATTCAGGCGGCTGCCGGTTATGTCGGGGAGAATGCGCTGAGTGCGGCCGTTAAACACGGTCGACAAATCGAGCTGTTCATCCTGCCCCCTACCGAGTTGCCGGCGCAGGTAGTCGATGGAATGTCGAATCGCCGTGAACTGAAGTTCGGCGAGATCCAATGACGGTGCCAGAGCGTGGAGCAGCGTGGTGTGGTGCGTGCATGCCGTCTGGATACGCTTCCATTCCTTCCGGAGCGCGGGGAGCGTGGAAGCGGGCGGCAATTGTTCGGAGACGTGGAATTCAGCCGGTGTCTCGGGATAAACCAGTTGATCGTACTTTTGTGCGACAGTGACGAATTTTCCATTCGTGCCCAGACACTGTGCATCGAACCGACGGAGGAATGATTCCGTGGTCTCCTCCCGACTTTTCCAGGCGTAATCACCTGCGGCGGCGATATCCGTCCAGGCGGTTTCGATCGAGGCAAAGGAGCCCCAATAGGTATGAAGCAGACCTTTGCCTTGCACGGCCTTGACTCCGGCGGCCATGGACTTGGCGTTCTTGATTCGGCTGCGAAAACCTGCGAATGGAAATTCCTCCAGCACAGGGCTGCCACTGGAAGCGCCGAGAGTTTCGAAACCGCGTTCGACGAAAAAGTGGAGATAGGGCCACGGTGTAAAATCGGGGGCCGTGGACGGCTGGATCCAATGCCGGTTGTACAGTTTACGCAGATGCGGCGAAAGGGTTTCGATGTCTTCATGCGGCAGGTCGGATGGCAGGCCGTGGGTCATCTCCCATTTGCGTGCATCGGTGCCCCAGTAATTCCAATAAAGAATCATCAATTCCCGCGGATAATCGCGTAATCGTTCCGGATGATTCGCCAGCATGTCATGCCACATCATGGGACGGCAACCACGTTCCAGCATCCAGCGCGACAGCTCGCTGTAGTAATTGAAAAAGAGATCGGCCTGATGTCCAAACCGGGTTATTTTTTGGCAACGCGGGCATTGTTTTCCGAGACGAAATACCTCATCGCCCGTGATATTGACATGCCGGGCATCGTGGTGAACTTCGAGTACCTCACGCCAGAGATTCTTGATGAAGTTTTTGGATTTGGGATTGCTCGCGCATAACTCTGCGCTGGAGCTTGGGAGTTCGCGAAGGTGTTGGAGTTCCTTGTGGCAAAGGTAGAATTCCTGATGACCAAGAGAGTCCACGGTAGGAATCAGCTCCAGGAAATTCTCCTTGGCCAGCTCAACCAGACGACGGCATTGATCCTTCGTCAAGGCCGATGGAATGGCGATGAAGGGATATCTCTCCCACTGAAAACTGGCATCGTATTCGAGGTGCAGGTTGTTGAACTTGAAGTGGGCGAGCTGACGAATGATTTCCTGCAGTCGCTGGTAGGTGGGCATGTGGCCGTTGCCCAGAGTCAGATGCATGCCGCGCATTTCGAGATCGGGCCAATCGATGACGATGCCGCAGGGCAGGGTGTTGGCAGTATCGAGTAATTGCGACAGGGTTTGCAGGCCGTAATAGCATCCTCTGTCTGAACCGGACCACAGCCGTACCTGTTGCGCGGTGATTTCCAGACGATACGCCTCGTCCCGCGCGGCGGTTGATAATGTGGCGGGTATCGAAGCATGCTCACGCGCGATCAGCAGTAGTTGAGCGTCACGTGGTGATCCGACCCGCTTCCATCCGCGAGGAAGCACGCGGCGCAGCGATGCCAGGATCCGAGGATCCTGACTTTCACTATAGACGTGCCAGGTACGGGTGGAAAATGTGTGCGGGCGAGTGCGAATTTTTTGCGGCAATGGAATCAGGTTGCTGAACCGATTTGCGGGCGTGGAGTTCATTTCTCTATTCTCCAGGCTTCACTGTCACGACGACATCGATCTCGGATTTCTCAGTGAGCTCGGAGGCATTGGAATCTTCCGAGCCTTTGGGCTTGGGTGAAACGGAGACGCTGAGTACCTTGCCCTTCCAGAGGCGGGTGTCTGTCAAGCGGATGACGCAATCCTCATTGCATTCCAGAATCAGCCCCCGTTTTCCATTCATGATCGCGACTTGGGAGTACTCTCCTTTAAAGGCGAGCTTGTCCGCGTTCAGCCGGGTTTGTTCCTCTTGTCCGCGCGTGGTTTGCGTGACGACCGTGCCATCGCCATAGACGGCGAAGGGAAAGGCGAATTGATAGAATGGTTTGGCAAACCACTTCGAATCCGTCAGCGGAGTGATGGTGGCATGAACCCGGAATTTATTTTCATCAATCTTGGTGTAGGTGACCACATAATCGAGTTCGCGTGGTTTGCCCGGGCTTTTGCTATCAATGATCGTGCCGGAGAATTCCTGGCTGGAATCCTTGGCTTGATGCTGCGCCTTGTCGCCCAGCACGCTGCTCCAGTTTTGATGAATGACGCTTTTGGCCTTGGGATCGACGATGGTGCCTTCCGCGATCTTCTTCTCGGCCATGACAAAGGAGGCTTCCAGGATCGGGGCGTTGTCGACTGTGATTTTCGAAATGCACCCAAGTGGATTGAAGCTAATCAGGACTTTGTCCGAGAGTTTGAGTTCTTCCGTATCAGCTCGCAACGACAGTGAGCAGCCGAGTAGCAGCATCATGCCGCAGGTGTTTCGAATGAGGCGAATCCAGAGAGGTTGCTTGTTTGATTTCATAAGATTTGAGGTTAGGTGGGTTTATTTGACAGCCGTGGCGCGATCTCCCGTCCATTGGGAGCCGAGGGCATACTCCAATACATTTCGCAGGTAAATTGTCGCGATGGGATCGACGCCATAGCGGAATGTCGCATGGGCCTGCGAGAAGAAGACCAGACCCTTGCCGACTTTAACTTCACCCGCGATCATGCCGAAAATGGGATTCTTGCAGAAACGATAGGGAGAGCGATTGCCACCGCTGAGGATAACGCTTTCGGGCATGGGGACGATGTAATGGGAATAGACGGCCTTCGCCGCTGCGCTGACCCCGCCATCCTTTTTGAGGGTGTCTCCATTCCAGACTTCCCAATGGGCGGGCTTCAGGCCCTGTAGTGTCGGATGCGTGCCATCGATCACATCGGCGAAGAGCATATCACCCGCATCTTTAAAGTTGTATCCCGGCGCAAAAGCGACGGGCCCCTCGCGTCGTTGTTCGAGACACAGGAGGCGACCGCCATTTTCCAGCCACATCTTTAATTTGCCCATTTCAGCGGTAAGCGACAAGTCGATCGAATTGGCGCCGATGATGAGAATTTGGTAGTTGTCCAGGCTTTCCATCGATTCAATTGACGTGAACGGAATGCCCAGGGAGTTCAGCGCCTTTTGCGTCGCGTTGACACTTTTTCTTTCGTAGAGCGCAATTTTTCCCGAGGGAGCCAGTGCCGTCTTGTCTGCGTTGACACGGCCGACATAAAAGGGCGTGGTATTCTCCTGTACCACGGTCTCTCCCCGACGCAAACGCGTGTGGATGACGTAATCTCCAGCCGATGCTTCAGAGGGGATCGTGAGTGTTAGCGTCTTATCCATGCGGCCATGTTCGGGAAGTTCAGGGACAAGGCACTCGGTCGAGGCGATCGTGGATCCATCGGTTGCCAACAGGCGCGTTTCAACCACGATGTTATTTTCCGGCATGGCATACTGATCGTTCAGCACGCGCACGTTGACGGACAATTTCTCCCCGGCGAAACGATGGCGGTCGTGCAAATCCGGCAAGGCGGCCAAAGGAGCGAGCGCTTGGCGTTCAGCAAGGAACTCTATATTGTTTCGAGCCTGCGCGGCAAATGCCCGTACTTGCTCAGGCGAGAGGAAGGGATCTTTGCAGGGTATTCCCCAAAGGGAAGGATCCAGATCGTGCACTACGAGGCCTTCGAAAATGTCGATGTCCCGGCGGGCGCGGCGAATGAATTCCGAATAGATCTTGGCGGTGGCTTCACGGAGCGATTCCCTTGTGGTGGCGGTTCGTACTCCGGCGAAGCATGCATACATCAGGCGGGGCAGGAAGTCCCAATATTTCACCCCCTTTTTTTGAGAGGAAATTTCGTTGGCCCACTTCACATAAGCGTTGCGGTCGAGCTCGCCATCCTTCAACAAGGCCTGAAAATCGGGACGCAGTGTGAGATCCGATTGATAGCCGCCGCATTCACCCAAGACCACGGGCTTGTCGATTTTGCCGTAAATTCGCTTCCAATGTTTCTGTGCGAAGCTGGCGAGAGGAGTACTGCAATCCATGTAACCCATGTCGCCATTTTGATAATCGTGACCATCGAGATAATCAGTTGGGAGTGGTGTATTCCATTGCCAGATGGTCAGGCCCGAGGAGGGTGTGACGAGTCGCTTCTGGACATCAATCGACTTGATATAGTTGTAAAAAGCCGACATGTAATCGGCCAGTTGCTTCTCCTTGCCATGGAAGCCGATTTCATTGCCCGCGGTGAAAAAACAAACGGAGGGGTGATTGTGCAGCAGGGTCATCCATTTGCGCAAAATTGATTTCCCGAATGGCGTCAACTGTCCATCGGGCCCGGTGATGCCATCCACCTTTGCCTCCGCGATCAGCGCTGCCGTGGCATTGCTGTCATCCATCGCGAGGGAGCGGACTTCGAGAGAGAAATCTTCCTCGTTGAGCAGTCCTATCTCGTCGCAAATGTCATAGCAGATGCGCGTCGAAGGGCCGTTGTTGGTGCGGCGCAGATTGAGATTCGCGTCCTTGTAGAGTTTTAAGCCCTGCCGGAGCCAGTCGGATTTGTTAAACGCCCACATTCGGCTGCCCCACTGTTCCCGCGCACCGGGATTCACACCGAGCAAAAAGATAGGGTGTCCATTGAGATAGAATTGTTTGTCGCGGATCTCCATGCGACGAAATCCGAATCGCGTCTGTCCCAGAATGCGTTGCCCTTCTGTCAGTCGGAGTCGGTACAGTGCAGGACAATTCAGATCCCAGGGCACGGCGCTGGAAACCTTGAAGGTAAAGCGATGATCGCTCTCGCCTTTGGGAAAGGTGACATCTCCTAGTTTGAGAGTGGCCGGTTTGGCTTGAGCTGGAGGTGTGTAGGCTTTTGATTTGAAGGGCTCCACTTGGGCCGTGAGTGGAAGCTTTACAGTCTCTGATCCGTAGTTAATGGCGCGCGCCTGCAGGATCACTTCTCCGTTCGGGTCGGCATCAATCAGGATTTCGGAGAAAGAAACTGATTCTCGGAAGTCGATCCATACGGCTCCCACGATACCACCGTCGTTCGGGTTGCTTTCCAGAATCGGCTGGCCATCGTCAAAAACGCGCAGGACCAGGGTATTCTCGCCATCGAAATTGACCTGAGCAGTGACGTCCAGTTCGAAATCGTCGAGCAGCAGGCGCCGGTTCAGCGTCCAGTACTCGCCAGCGTCAGATGACGAGTTGGTGTGCTCTCCCACGGGGGTGCCGTTCAACCATATTTTACTTTCAGTCTGTACGGAATCAAAGTGAATCACGACGCGCTTGCCGCGTTTGTCCTTGGGAATGGTGAAGCTGGTCCGGTAGTAACCCAATCCGGCAAACGCAATACGTCCGGGAGCTTTTTCCGAGGGAGGTACAGCGGCGATGTTCCACGACCAGGGGACGGGAATTTCCGTCCAGCCGGAGGCATCAAAGGCGGGCTTGTAGTACCCTTGTGTCAGGCCTGCATCGGTGTCGGGAGCCTTGGTCATCTTGGGATCGATGGAAATCACCTTACCCACCCTTCGCTCTAGCAGATTGATTTCCGACTTAAACTTCCAGTAACCATTCAAATAAAGGCGATCCACCTGCCCATAAAAAGCGTCTGCAAATTCCGGTTCCAAAATCAGACTGGCCCGTTGTGCCGCAGTCAGATTCGGAGAGAGGAGAGATTCCCCTGCAGTGCTGAGATGAGTGGCGAGCATCAGGGCCGTCAGCACCACAGTCAATCTACCGAGGAAAGTGCGGGGAATGGGTGAGGAGGAGAACCGGGTGGAAGGCAAAGTCATGGGTAGAACGTAGAATGAAAATAATAAAAAAACAAGGTATTATTATTAATAACGTCAAAAAGTAACCTCTGCGCCAGTGTAAAGCACCGGAATAACTTGTTTTTGACGTAATTTACACGCTTATCAAATAGATCTTGCCATCCGCCGGGGAAGTCCTTATATTAACTCTTAGTGTTATTAATAAACCAAAATATTATCCCGGAGAGTGGAGGAAATATGTCCAAGCTAGCTAGAATCGTATGCCGTACCGCCGTTGTCTTGGCGGTCATGGCAATCACCCAGACGTCAACTCAGGCGTCCTTGCTCGTATATGAGGGATTTTCTGGATATGGAACGCAATCCTTGTCGGGATTGGCGGTCAGCGCCAACACGGTGGGGTTGAGTGGTAATTATGCAACTGCTACCGCCAACGGTATCAGTATTAGTTCGGCGGGGCTCACGTTCGGGAGCGGCGCGACGACGTATGCGGTGAGCGGTGGTGCCTCTACGTGGGCACTTAATGGTGCGGGTGGAGTTGGGGTGACGCTGGCGATGTCGACAACGTCCTATGTGGGCACGCTGTATGGAAGTTATCTGGTCAATCTCGGAGCGAATCCCACGACGGATGCGGCTCGTGCAGAAGTGCGTTTTAATGCCAGTACGACGGGGGTGACGGGAACCAGTTTCTATAACGCCATGGCGGCGAGCACAACGCTCGGCCAGTCGGCTGTGAAATACAATACGGCGATCATTACGACTCCGACCACGATGCTGGCGGATACCACATACATGGTCATCTCCAAGTGGACGAATGTAGGTGGAACGGGCACGGGTGTTGGTACGATGTGGGTGTTAAGTTCGGCGCAGTATGATGCGTTGATGACGGCGGGACATCTGACCGATTCCTATCTGGCTTCGGCCGTCGTGGGAACTGATGTGACTGAAATGGTGACAAGTGCCTCGGATATGGCGAGCCCCACCACACTCGTGAATGGCGAGGCTTTGCAACTTATCTTTGGCTCGGGTTCAGCGCTGACTACTCGCACAATTGATGAAATCAAGTTTGGGTCGAATCTGGGGGATGTGACGGCGGTTCCGGAACCGAGTTCTATGGGGTTGGTGCTGGGGGCGTCTGTTGTCCTGCTTGTTGTGACGCGTTGTCGCCGGTCACAAATTGCTTGGTGAGATGGTGCCCGGTTGCCCTTCTCTCGGATTGAGCCATTGAACCTGTCGAAAGTTGTACGAAATGAAAGCTTACCCAATCTATCCCCAGCGCCAGAGCGAACTTCTGGACGGTGTGTGGGACTTTGCATGGCTGGGGGAAAGTCTGCGTTTTGAGGAGATTGCGCCGCAGTCGATAACATATAAAGGTGTGATGGCGGTTCCGGGTGTGTTTGATGCCGGACCGGAACTAGCGGGTCAGCGGGGGGTGGGCTTGTATCGTCGCACGGTCTATACAGGGTTGAAGCCGGGAAGAATTCGTCTTCGCTTTGGTGGCATGGGATTAAGGGCGCGGATCTTTTGGGATGGTCTGGAAATTGGCGCCACCGAGTTGGCCTATTCGGGAGTGCAATTTGATTTCGACGCAGGCAAAGGGCCTCACCATGAATTGGTGGTGGCGGTGGATAATCGTATTCCAGAAAATCCCCCTCTTCTTTTCTCTCCGGAATATGACTTCTACGGATATGGTGGCATTTATCGTAGTGTGGAGATGGAGCGGCTTCCGTCTGCGCACCTGAATCGCGTGCAAGTGCACACGATTGACTTGGAGAAGAGAAAAGTCCGTTTGAAAATCAGCGTCGATGGCGTGAGCTCCGACGAGCTCGATTTTACTGTTGTCTTTGATGAGAAAGAACCGGTGGCCTTCAAGCGTCCTGTGGTGGATGGCTGGGTGACGGTGGATTTGAGCGTACCGCGCGGCCGGGTATGGTCGCCTGAAACACCGAATCTTCACACGGTTACCGTGGCCATCGCGGGGGATTGCATAACCGAACGGTTTGGTCTGCGCACAATCGAAGCCAGAAAGGGGCGAATTCTATTGAATGGCCAGCCTCTGCTCTTGCGTGGATTAAACCGTCACGAGGCACATCCGGAATTAGGTCCGGCGTTGCCGACCTCAATCATGATTGAGGACCTGCAATATCTTCGCGACATGGGCTGCAATTTCATCCGCGGGGCGCACTATCCGATGAATCAGCAATTTTTGGATTTATGCGATCGGATGGGTTTTCTCGTCTGGGAAGAGAGCCTGGGCTGGGGAGATGATGAAGCCCGGGTTTCGGACGAGCACTTCATGGAATTACAGGAAATGCAGACGCGGTTGATGGTGCGTAATAGCATCAATCATCCGTCAGTCATCATCTGGGCCTTTCTGAATGAAGCTTGCTCGCAGTCGCCAGCCAGCCGCCCTCTCTATGAGCGGCTGACACGAGCCATTCGCCAGGAGGATCCGAGCCGGTTGCTTTCCTATGCGTCGAATCGCACGATCCCACCGACATCTTACTCGCCATCGCGTCGCAAAAAGGGGACGAGGGTGAAGGTGGCCGATCTGAATTTCGATCTTGTCGATGTCATCAGTGTGAATCTATATCCGGGCTGGTTGTCGGATATCGACTGGGAAACCATTCGTCCTCTCGACATGGTGAGCGAGCGGCTGGCCGAGTTGGCGGAGGACTTTTCTACGGCGAAGTACAAGGACAAACCCGTGCTGATCAGTGAAATTGGCGCGGCCTCCCTACCGGGTTGTCATGATCGGCTGCGCTCCTATTGGTCAGAGGAATACCAAGCCGACCTGGTCGGCGAGGCGATCCGGAGCGTTTTTAGTCAGAACCGATTTAGCGGCGTTGCCATTTGGCAGATGTATGATACGCGCACGTTTGCGAACGGAACGCGAAAGGCACGCGGCTTCAATAATGCGGGAGTGCTAGACGAATATCGCCGTCCGAAACTTGCCTACGAAGTCGTCAAGGAACTGTATGGAAAATCGAAGAGAACTGACAGCAAGCTCGCGAGCGCAAAGAAAGCTGCAGTGGTTTCGCGTCGCCCAAGCGTCAGCCAGTTAGCGGCGCTCGATCCGGAAAATTGTGTGCCGACGACCGCGACCAGCGGTAATTGGCGTGGATGAAATTACCAGTGAGGAGAGTTCAGGGGCTCGGAAATTTCAGGCTCTACTCTCATTGCTACCGACCGATTCTATTCAAGAAATCTACGAAATGAGCAAATTAAAAATCGGATATGTGCCCTTGGCCAAGGGCAATTGGCGTGAACCCCGGGTGGAAACGGTGCGAGAGCAGGCATTGCACCTCCTGCAAAATTTGAATGCGGGTTATGAAGTTGTGGGAGGAGGAGAACTCATTACTACGGATGCCGAGGCGCTGGCCTTGTTGGAGCATTTTGAAAAAGAGCATGTTGATGTACTTGTTTTCCACTACATCACCTTTGCCTTGGGGTCGATTGCTCCCTTGATGACGGAGCGTTCTCGCCTGCCGGTCGTCTTCTGGTCCATGCCGGAGCCAGCCATGGATGGTGGTCGCATCAGTTCGAACTCTTTTTGTGCCGTCAATATGAACGCCCATGCCCTCTGGAAACTGAAGGCGCATTATATCCACGTTCACGCCGGCATGGAAACGGCAGCGGACAAACTACGTGGTGCAGTGAGCCCGGTCGCGGCGATCAAACGCTTGCGCCGGACCAAGCTGGGGATGGTGGGATCGCGTGCACCGGGATTCTATACCTCGGGCGCGAATGAACTGCTGTTGCGCCGCCAACTCGGAGTGGAGATTGACAATATTACGCTCTATGAACTGACGGAAATTGCGGAAAAGATGCCGAAGGAGAAGGTCGACGAAGCTGTCGAGTGGCTCAAGGATAGCTCATGCGGTATCTGTGGACCGACTGGAGAGGAGTTACGCAAAGGGGCGGCGCTGTATTTGGCTTTTCTGGAGGTCAAACAGAAATTTTCCGTCGATGTCTTCAGCGTCAAATGCTGGCCCGAGTTCGCTCAATATTACGGCATCGGTGTCTGCGCCATTCTTGGCATGCTCAATGACCGCTCCATCCTCAGCGGCTGTGAAGGAGATGTCTACGGAACGGTGACGATGATTATGGAAAATGAGCTTACGGGTGGTTTGCCGTTTTTCTGCGATCTGATTTCCATTGATGGAGCGCAGAATACGGGCATCACCTGGCATTGTGGCGCTGCGCCGAAAGGACTGCGCCGTCCCGGAGCTGACGCGAAATTGCGCCAGCATTCGATTATCGATGGCGGTGACAAAAAAGGATTAACCAACGAATTTCCGCTGAAGCCAGGCCGCGTTACCCTTGCACGGGTCAGCGAAACGCGCGATAACGATGGCTATCGCATGCTCATTACGACGGGGGCGGCGGTTGAGACTGAGCAGCTCTTGCGTGGCAATCCCTTGCGTGTTCAGTTCGATGCCCCATTGCCTGAGTTGGCGAGGACTTTGATTTATGAAGGGTTTGAGCACCACTTCGCCGTGATACACGGTGAAATCGTCGAAGAATTGCACAATATCTGCAGACTCCTCGACATCGAACCAGTTATAGTGAAGTGATCGCTCGATGAGGTCTGTTAATACGCCCTAGAGACTCAAACCTCGAGCTCGTCTTTTTTGAGGAGCAGATCCGCATACTTGCGGCCGCGTTGGGCCATTTTGAATTCCAGGGCCCGGTCGATGGCTCCCAGTGCGGTGCCGGTGGCGTAACCTTGAGAGCCGAGAATGGAAGCGCTCACGATCGGGCTGGGACTTGTATCCTGATGAATGTGGGTTTTTTCTGCTTCATCAAAGGCATCGCGGATTTCTTTTAAAATAAATTCCAGAACGCTGGGTACCCACCCATGGCACACGACGCGTTCAAAGGGGAAGACCAGACAAAGATTACGGATCACAGCAGCCAGATCGCGCGCACCGCGCTTCACGAGTTGCTGAACTCGCGGGTCCTTCTGTTCCCAAAGTTGGTACAGCTTCGCGACATCCACGGGTTCTCGAGGTGTGGATGGTCGCGCCTCGGGAGAGATATTGAGCCAATCATTAACCCACGAATCAAAGCTGGCCGTATTCACCAAGGCACCGGGAAGGAACCCGGGAGATTGGGCCGTGGAATAGGGAACCTGGACGCGGCCGAGCCAGCGAGGCCAAGGCACCTTGTCGGTGAAAAGACGTCCGTTCATCATCAGGCTGACGCCAAGGCGTTCCCCGACCATCAGCACGGTTGGGTTGGGAGGGAGATCGGGATTGCACCAGCGTTCGGCAATCAGGATGGCGTCAATGTCATGAAGAATGGGGACGGGAACTCCAACGGTTTCCGAAAGCTGGCGACGAAAGAGCTCTGCCTGACCTGGTGAGGCAAAGTCATTCACGGCCAAAATGTGCTCCGTCTCGTCTTCAAACTGTCCGCTAAAACTCAGACCCGCGGTGAATAAGGCCTTGCGCGGAAGTCCCTTGATCATCTTGCGTGCCACTTGCAGCAGTCGTGAAAAATCGGTTTGTTCGGTACGAAAGCAAAACGAAACACATTCGAAACGAATCACCTTGTTTTGAAAATTGACCAAGGCGAATTGGACGTCATGAGGACGCACGACCAAGCCCAGGGAATAACCGCCATCTTCCGTGAGTTGGACCAGCTGAAAGGGACGGCCGGGGCCGGGCTGGGCTTTGTGCCCCAAGGTGACCAATCCACTGCGGCTGAGTGCCAAAAGGGGTTTGGAAGTTCCCATGGCGGAGAGGCCCAATTTTTGGCCGATTTGGTCGCGGGTCAAGCTGCCATGCTTGCGCAATAATTGCACAATGATGCTCTGCGTGTCATTCATTCTTCGAGCCATAGTCTAGCTCCTGTCTCGCTGCAGGCAATAGCAGCTTATACGAAAGTACAACGTTCGTGCCGGGCGTTTTGATGTTTCGAGAGGTCGTCTACTTTCTGGTCAACAGCAGTACCGCCCCCGAATTTCCAGCGAGGCTTAAATTCACTCCCTTTACGCCTGATTTGGCGGATCCATTTTCGGAATAACATGTCTTGAATCGCCAACCTTTTCTAAGAGACAGGGTGGAGATGATTCGTTGCGGCCCATTGTTGATCGCCAGGCAGGCCATCTCTGTAGAAGAAAGGCGATGCTCCGTTACGAATAGCTGGGGATTCTCTTTGACGATAGCGCGCATCGCGAGGATATCCTTGGCGATATGGCCATAGATTTTCCACGCCTCGGCCGAATCTTTGTCGAGAAAGGCGAGTGGGGTTTCGGCCATGGTGGTCTCCAGCGGAAAACTGAGGAGGAAAACGGTTCCCTTGCCATGCTTCGCTTCAAAAAAGATTGGTGATCCTTCTGATGATCGCCCCAGTACGCGAGCGCCGAGGGGCTTCATCTGGTAAGTGGTCTTGAGGGGGAGTGTCAGGTTGAGGGGACCCGTATTCAGTTGGAAATCGAAGGTGAAACGGTCCTCCTTTCCAAAACGGTTTTCCACCTCCGCAGAAAACAACTTGGCGATGTCGGGCATGTAAACGTCATCCGTCGATAGGTAAAGAGAGGCACCCCGGCGTACCGCTTGCTTCAAATTCTCCAATCCCTCGATCGATAATCCGCATTTTCCTTTGGCCGAGGGGAGGAGGTAAAGCGATGCCGGCTTCAGAGGTTGATTGGCGTGCTGAAATTCCAAATTAAAGCCAGCCTGTTTGGCCAGGATGTAAGCTCCGGTGGCTGCGGCAGTTTGTTTCTGTCGATGATCCCCGATCAGGCAGACGGCTCTTTTTTCTGCGGCCGGGAGTGTGTCAAAAGGCAATTCATCGAGAAAACTTCTGAACGTTTTCAGCTCCAAGCCGCTACTCCATGGCTTCCGGTTTCGATCCATGATCCCATGTTCCGGTCCGGGTACTTCCCAGTTGTACGGCGCGATCCCAAGGTGTGATTGATCAAATCCGCACCACCACAGAAGTCCACGGCAATCGTCAGCCCAAAGGTTCCAGAGATTATTGCGAATGTAGGCGCCGAGCCGATCATAGCTGGCGAGCATGGGACGCCAGGCCAATCCGATTTCCTCCATGAACGCCGGTTTGCCGCTGATGTCGGTTGCCAGCCGCACTTCCACCGTGGGCGCGGTCGTTTGCTTGATCGTGTCGCAGGGGTCGCTGCCGCCAAATCCCCATTGAGTATAGGAATGGGAGGTCAGGATGTCGCAATGTTCGGCTTGCGATTGAACTGGCCAGTTTTCCTTGGAAAAGACGGAGTCATCCACATGTCGGGCCGACATCCCCGAGGCGATGGGCCGCTTCGGATCGCAGATCCGGATGGCGTCGGAGATGTACGCCATCCAGGACCAGGCTTCTTCCCGGCTGGCGGTTTTCCACATATCGCATTCATTGCCAAAATCCCACGCCACGATGGAGCGATGCCCCTTCATTCTGCTGACGAAATACTGAACAAAACGTCTCTCCCATGTCAGTGCCACGGGATGATTCAACGGGCTCAAGCCCGCCAGTCCTGGCGGCATGTAGAGTCGGTAAGTCATTTGCCCCGTCAAGAGCGCCACGATTAAGGAAAGCTTGTGCTTCGAGGCAAGGTCTGCAAGCCGCTCGAAGCGCTGCATCATCACTTCGCTTACTCCCGCACGACCCGCCTCGGTCTTGGGAAGAGGTTCCTCGCCAAAACGAAATTCACTCGTGGGGGTGCCATCGCCGAGGTACATTCGCGTGATAGGTTGAAAATCGGGCCAGAGCGGGAACACTCGCAGGGCTCGTGCCCCTTGGGCGGCTAGGGCCTTAAAGTCCTTATCAACTTCCCTTTCGTCCCATTTCGACCACATTTCAGTTGCCGTCTGAGATTGCCAGTAGTTGACGCCAGTGATGAATTTCCCGTTTGATAGAAAAGATTCAGAAGACGAAATTTTCTTTTGGCTCATAAAAAATTCTCCCCGACTAGTCTCGGGTGACCGCTTGTTTTTCGATTGGACTGCGAAATGTTGCCAGCTCCGGGTGCGCCGTCCCGAAATGTTTGAGGAGTACCATCGGCTCGCAGGAGGATTCATTCACAAAAACCACTCCATCGCGCGCGGCTTTGGCGCTCACAAAGAATTCGTCGCAGGTCAATTGTCCATAGCGAATCATTCCCGGTGATTCCGCTTTCCATTCTCCGATTTTGCCGTGTCCTTGCACCAGAACTAATCCAAAGGCTCCAGTATCGGATAGCGTTACAATCTCTCCGGGATTCACCGTGAGTTCCTTGGCGCTATAGAAGGGGGAGCGGTAGCAAATCCATCGCTCGCTGTATCCGGGCATCTCATCCGCAGGACGGATGAGAAGCGGCGGCATGAAATGATGCGCCATGAATTGTGAATCGACATTGGCTTCCCAATCGATCACCTCGAGGAGGTAATCATAATCGCCGCGCTTCTCCGGTGGTGAATCCCTCCAGAGCATCTCCTCCGGAATGAGTCGCGTTCCGGCCAGGGATTGATAAACCGCTCGGGCATCCGAATTACTTTGGGGCTCGTACGTGCAGAGGCTCCCCGGAGCATGTAAAATTCCTGGCGGAACATCCCATCCTGTGCCCGGCTCCAGTTTGTAGGCGCGCGATAAGCTCAGGATTCTGTTGTCACCTTTCGCGAAACCGATCAAGGCTTCGCGCACCTGCGCCTTCGTGGTGCCCGGATCGAATCCAAAGAAGGTATAGGGAAAATCGCCCCCATGATTGTTAAGCTGCGGGGGATAATAGTAAGACTCGTGTTTGCCGGATTGGCCGACGAGCTTGGCGTGACAATCCCGAGGATGAATGTGAAAAGGAATCGCGCCACGTGTGTCAAAAAACTTGGCGTACATCGGCCAGCCGCCGTAGTCCTGCCAGAGAGTCTCTCCAATCAATTCCTGCTTCAATGTGGACACCGCATCGCGAAAGAGCACCCGATTTTCCACGCGGCCGTCCCTCATCACGATTTCACTCAAGCCCTCATTGGGAGAGGTCAAGGGGCCGTTGTCAGCCTTCACCGTTGAAGCAAGCCAGCGTTCGCTGATGCCGCCTCGTTGGGCTCCCAGTGCATAGTAATCATCTGGATGCAGGCGGAGTCGCTTTCCGGGCACGGATAAAAAGCGCGGAACCCAATTTGGCGCGAAATGAACAATGCCGCCCCCCTGGTCAAGTGCGCGTGAGGCGATGGATTCGGGGCTCATTTGACATCCTCTTGGGTCAGATCGGCCAGGTGATAGGGCATTTGCTTGCGACGTAACTCGGCCTGCACATCCGCAACGGGAAGCATATCCGGTGTCGTTTTCCGCGCAATCGCCAATCGTGCGGCGATACCGGCTACCTGTCCCGTGTGCGCGGCGATCGGGATGGATCGGGTCACTTCCCACGCATCGCCGACCGAAGAAAGGCACCGGCCTGCTGTTACCAATCCCGGCACGGAAGGAATCAGGCATCCATAGGGAATCTCCCACACCGAACCGCGTTTGCGCCAATCGGCGGCGAGGGCGATACTGTCCTCGAATCGTTGCCCTGCCATGCCAGCCTGGAGAGTGAATCGGCCGCGAATTGCGCGTGTTGTGCGGAATTGCGCCATGGCGGGTAACGTTACGGGAAATAAATCCTGACGGCGATAGCCTTTGGCGCGCATTTTTTCGTAGTGTTCGCGCAGGACACTCCGACCCTTGAGAAGAAAATGAGAGACCGAACGGCCATCCGTTCCTTTCCAGGGATAAGTTTTGGCTTTGATGTCGCTCCGAATCTCTTCGCCTTCGCTACCGATTTGGTGGAAGGACATCAGTCGCGTTCCCTCACTTCTTTCCACCGCTTCGCGGGCGCGCTCCAGTGAGGCTTGCATGGCCCAGAGGGTTGTCTTGTTTGTTTCCTCGTCGAAGGAACAGCCAGCGCGAAAAGCCACATCTCCATCGCCGGTGGCGTCAATGAGGACCGACGCTCGCAAGCTTCCGCGTCCGCTCTTGTTCTCTACCTCGATTCCGGCGGCACATCCGGTTTCGACGATCGTCTGGCAAATCAATGTGTCGTACCAGATGTCGACATTTGCCTCAGTGAGTAATTGATCCAGCGCGAGAATGAACGCTGCTGGGGAAAAATCGACCCGATAGCGGCCCAGTGGCTTTTCCCGGGTCGATTGCCGCCAGTTCGCCGGAACCTCGCCCGGACCGCATTGATACGATAAGTGCAACAACTCCTCGGCGATGCCAAAATTCACCTGTCTTCCATAGCCGTCACAAATCGGCAGGTAGAAATAGACCAGACCCGAGGTGGCGAGGCCGCCCGGAAAGACCGTTTTTTCCACCAAAGCGGTACGCAGCCCCGAACGCGCTGCTTCCAATGCGGCCGCAATGCCGGCCATACCTGCGCCAGCTACGATGACGTCGTAGTTTTTGGTGAAGTTCATCGATTTTCCGCTTCTCGAGAAAGCGGTTATTCTCCGAGGAAGCGAATGATTTCAGCCGCGTGTGCCGATGCCTTGGCGATGGCTGGCTTAAGAATCAGGTCCACTGGCTTGAATTTGGCATCCATCTCGTTGAGGGTGCGCTTGATTTCCTGCTGGTAGGCGTACTGGAATTCGGTCGCGATGTTTACCTTGGCAAAGCCGCAGCGGACAATCGCACGCACTTTGTCGCGAGGCGTATCGGAGCCACCGTGCAAGACCATGGGGATTTTCACGCGTTGGCTGACAGCCTCGGCGATCTCCACACTGACCTTCGGTGTTTCCGTGTAGAAACCGTGCGCCGTACCCACGGCAACAGCGAGAGCATCAACGCCGGTCTCGCGAGCGAACAATTCTGCCTCCGCAGGGTCAGAGTAGGGAGTAGGCTGACGGTCATTGGCTGGCACATGACCGATTTCGCCTTCGATGGAAAGACCCGCGCGGTGCGCGATCTCCACGCCTTGGCGAGTGATCTCGATATTCTCTTTGAGCGACAGCGTTGATCCATCAAGCATCACGGATGTAAATCCGAGATCGATTGCCTTCCTGATCTGATCCAGCGAAGCGCCATGATCGAGATGAATCGCGACGGGAATGGGACTGCTCTCTCCAAGTTTTCGCGCCATTGCGATGAGCGCGTCAATGTGGGGATAGCCAATCAGGCGCTGGTAGACCTGAAGAATGAGGGGGCGATTCTCCGCGACTGCGGCATCGATCACCGCTTCTGCTGTTCCGGAGTCGGCAAAGTTAAAGGCGCAGACGGCTTTCCCCTCGGTGCGAGCGGCGGGCAAAATTTCCCTGAGTGTAACGAGTGACATTTTTATTCCTTGATGCGGGCGGCGATCAGTTCTTCAACGGTCGTGAGCTGAATTTTTTTCGGCGCGAATTTGGTGAGGACATATTTCGTGTAGGGAGACAGAACCAGAAGTGTGTCCTGTTCGGGATTGTCGATCTGTTCGAAAACATGTTGGACCAGTTTCGAGACCAGCCGTGGATTGAGTTCGTCCATCACCACACCGCCTTCGCCCGCCGTATACGACTCCTCACGATTGAATCCAAACGGCAACAGGGTGACTCCCGCCAACGTCGCCAACTCCTCGTGGGCCTTGAATCCCGCGTTGTAGTTCTTGAGGAAATCGCTTGCCAGCGGAAAGACCGATTGAATCGCTAACGGACCCAGCGGTAGCTGGCTTGTTCTCACGAGACGCTGCAGGAATTCCGAAGTGTGGAGTACCTCCAGCTCCTTACCCAAATCAATGCCGTACTTGGGGAAATCATTCTTCAGTGAGTCATACGAAGCCGGGCACGAGGTGATCACTAGCTTCTGCTCACCAGAGCGTGCCATTCTGGCAAAGTTCGTTGCCGCTTCCTTGGCGTCATTCCAGTAACCGAGGACGGACAGCGCCTTGCCTGTATCGGCACCGGAAATCATTTGAAAGCGGATGCCAGCAGACTTGAGGATTTTTTCCATTGCAACCGCAATCTCCGGCTGGTGTCGCTCGGTGTAGCGGTCCACGTAGTAGATCAGCTCAGCCTTGGCTTCACCCTTTACGGTGAGCGGCAGCGCCTTGATCGAATCGGCCACCTGCCTGATAGAGGCGGGGACTTTCTCACTCTCGACAATATCTCGTCGGGCGGCCAGTAACAGGCCAGCCTCGTCAAAATGACTGACGCAATGAGTGCGACAGGCCGCGCTTAACTCCGCGTCGTAGATGGTGGATTGAAAGTCCGGGTTCTCCAGCAGTTGCGGTTGCTGCAAGACCTTGTCGAGCATCAACGCGCGGCCGCGCGGCGTATCCGATTCGCGGTACGTCACATTACCGACCGGAGACAGGTGCCGGCACATGAAGCAAAACCGGCAGGCATGGATCGTTTCTGTAAATTTTTCACTATACATATCTATACTCCTCGAAATCCCATCTTGCCAGGGTTCATGATATTGTTCGGGTCCATCACCTTCTTGATGTCGGCAAGAACCTTGAAGGCGGGGCCGTAGAGATCCTTCATCAGACGTCCCAGCTTGAGACCAACACCATGGTGCTCATTGATTACGCCGCCATTCGCTATGGCTGCGCGAATCGCCATATCCCAAATGCGATTGTAGTAAGCAGTCGCCTCCTCCGGATCGCGTGGGGGATTTTCGACAATGAAGCGGGCATAGAGCATGCAACCCCACTCATACCAATGCGAGTAATGGCCGATGAAGGCCGCCTCGGGGAAGTTCTGGTTCACCACATTTTTCATCGCCCAGTAAACCTTCTCGATATTGGCAAAGGTTGCCACCGTATCGAGCGTGCCGAAAGCTTGTGGCATGTGAAACATGTAGGGCGGATAGAAAAACTTGTAGCGGTGATCCCACCACGCCTGTCCCATTTCCTCGCCAAGATCCTCGGGATTCTCGCGCTGACAGATGCGAATGGCCTCGGCCATTTCGAGATTCACGACAGACTCAAACCCGTCGAAGCCGAAAACGAGGTACGCGCCCTGCTTGTCGAGTCCGAGTACCCGCTTGATCAACCGCGCCGTCTCCGGTTCGTCATAGAGGCGGATGACGCACGGACGCAAGCGGCTGCGCATGATGTTCGCCCCCGCCGTCATGGCCTGATGCATATCCTTGAAGAGGAAGGCGTGGAATTTGCGACACTGCGGGATCGGATGAATCTTGAGCGTGACCTTCGTGATCACGCCGAGCGTGCCCTCGCTACCGAGGTAAAGTTGCGTCAGGTCGGGGCCCGAGGCATGGCGTGGCACGGGCAGTGTGTTGATAATCTCGCCTTCCGGCGTGACCACTTCGATGGACATCACCATGTCCTCGATCTTGCCGTACTTGGTCGAGAGCACCCCGGTGCCGCGATGAGCGAGAAAACCGCCAATGGTCGCGCAAGCAATTGAGGCCGGGAAGTGCATCGTGGAGAAACCCTTCTTCTCCACCGCCCATTCCATGTGCTGGGCGTTCATCCCTGTCTCCACTGTTACAGTCAGCGCCTCGGTGTCGATGTTGATCACCTTGTTCATGCGCTTCGTATCGAGAATGATCCCGCCGTACATCGGCAATGCACCGCCCTGTGAGCCCGAGCCACCGCCCCACGGCGTGACGGGAATCCGATAGTTATTGGCAATGCGCAAGACCTTCGCCACTTCCTCAGCGGAGCCCGGATGCACGATGTATTGCGCCTTGGGATTTTCCCGGCCGCGGTCATGCCACATTTCGGGAATCCAATAGTAGTCGATGGAATGACCGAGCTGATCGGCTGCGTTGCTCGACACATAGTCGGCGCCCACAGCATCGGTCAACTCACTGCGAATCATCGCATCGACGTAACTGCGCCCGGCAAGGCGCGATGATTCCATGATCGTTGTCAGATTGTTGCTCATAAATTATTTTCCCGCCGACTCGTGATAGATGTCGGCCAGTACATCATGCAGGCGGCGATAGGTTTCAAACTGTCTGGCGTAAGCAGCCACCCTGTTGGCGTCGGGAGTGAGGACGCTCATTATCTGCACACACTTTTTTGCGGCGGTACGTTCGTCGGCAAATACGCCGATACCCACGCCCGCCAGCATGGCGGCACCGGCCGAGGCATCCGAGTTGGCTGGCAACACCACCGGCGTGGCCAAGACATCGCAAACGATCTGGGCCCACAGCGCATCCTTCGCGCCACCGCCAATGAGACGTACTTCGTGGATCGGCAATTTCATCTCATCGAGCACGCGCCGACAGTCGCGCAGGGAGAAGGCCACTCCCTCCATCAACGCCCGGACAAAGTCCGCCTTTGTATGCGACATGGAAATACCCGTGAAACTCGCCCGCAACGCATGATCCCAGTAGGGGGATCGTTCACCCTGCAAGTAGGGATGAAAGAAAAGACCGTGCGCCCCCACGGGTGATTGGACGGCGAGTTCGCCCATGATCTGGTAAGGGCTCACGCCCCGGTCCAGCGCCTGTCGCGCTTCCGCTGCGCAAAAATGGTCACGGAACCAACGCAGACAAGTAGCGGCCGCGTTCGTCGCCGTGACTGAGTACCACAGACCCGGTACCACATGGGAATAAGTCAAAGTCCGTTCATGTGGCACGGCACGGTCAATCATCACATTTACGTTGCCGGCTGTGGCCAGCTTGACGATGGCTTGTCCCGGTTCGATGGCTCCGGCGGCGTAGTCCTCCACGGCGGAATCGGAGCTGCCGCAAATCACCGGCGTTCCTTCCACCAAGCCGGTCGCGAAAGCGGCCTGCGCGGTCACGGCTCCTACGCGATCAATTGGAGTCACCACTTTCGGCAACGCTTTCAGCGGCACGCCCGCGAGCGCGCACAATTCCGGCGACCACTTTTTATTGGCCACATCAAAGAACAAGGTGCCCTGTGCTTCGATGTAGTCCGTGACCGCTACTCCCGTGAGCAGGTAACGGATGTAATCCTTCACGAAGAGAATCCGGGCCACGCGCGAGAGAATATCTGGTTCGTGATTCTTGATCCACAGCATCTGCGGCAAGGTCCACGTGGGAGTGGGCCGCTGATAACCAATCTGGAAAATGGCGTCCACATGGTGCTGGCATAGCCAGACGGATTCGTTGACGCTGCGCTGATCGGTCCACATGATTGTCGGTCGCAGCACCTTGTCCTTGTCGTCGAGCAACACCGCGTTGTGAGTCGATCCATCCAGCGCCAGGGCGGCGATTTCGTGCGGCTGAACTCGCCCACTCTGCCAGAGTTGCTGCAGGCACCGCACTAGGGCTGGAAACCAATCCGCTGGATTTTGCTCGGCCCATCCCGGTTGTGGGTGACTCGTCGGATACTCTTCCGCGTGCGAGGCGACTAACTTGCCCTCGAAATCGATCACGCTGACTTTGCAGCCGCCCGTACCAAAATCGATGCCGAGAAGTCGGTTCGCGTTCATGAAAAAATGATTTTGAGGCTGGTGAAGTGGTTATTTTATCCAGCTATGGGCCGGGTCCTTGAAATTAATGAAGCCGCGAGTATTGCCCGTCATGACCCAGAGGTAATACATCGTGTAGCCCGGCGCATTGACCACCGGATGATACCCGCGTGGGATTGCCACCGTGTCGTTCTCCTGCACGGTGTAGGCCACGTCGATGTCGCGGCTGTCGGTATAGATTTTTTGGACACCGAAACCTCCCTTCGGATTGAACCGGAAAAAGTAGATCTCCTCCATGTCGACTTCTGCAGGCAGATTGTCGAACTCGTGCCGATGCGGAGGGAAGCTCGCCCAGTTACCCGAGGGAACCAGCGCCTCGCCGATGAAGAAATGTTCCGAGGGAAATTTGTCATCGAGCATGATCAGCGCCTGTCGCGTGAAATTATCGCGACCAATCGAAAGGCTCTTCACCTGGTCCGGCCCAATCAGTGCCGCTGAGCCGAGGCGTCGCGTGGAGGGGGACTCGCATACGGCGATCTCCACTTCGCTCGTGGCCACAATTTCATAGGACGTTCCCGTGGGTAGATACACCGTGTATGGCAGCCCGGAGAACACATCTGCGCGTTCACCCACCACTGGAAAATCAAACTCCTTCCCGCGCACCGCGCAACGTCCACCCAGAATGACCAAGGCCACTTCCAAGTTTCCCGTGGTCGTCGAAAACGTCTCCCCAGCTGCGAGTTTGAGCAGACCGAAACCGGTGAGCGCCATTTCGGCCTGACCAATGTTGAGAATGCGATTGAAGCCTTTGTCCGCCTTGCAGGGGAGATGAAAGTTCATAGAGCGTTTTTCATTAGGGATGGGATTGATGGAGGAATTCATTGAGCCGGGCCAGCGTTGGAATGGCCGTGCGTCCACCCAGCGCGCCGCATTTGAGCGCCGCGGCGCCGGAGGCAAATCGCATGCAGTCGCCGAGCGCTGCGCCATCGAGATAATGCTTCAGAAAGGCGCCATGGTAGACATCACCCGCGCCCGTCGTGTCGACGACCTGGGCGAGGCGAAACGCGGGAACCTTGATCCATTCCTGCCCATCATAGCCCAGGCTGCCGCGCTCGCCGCAGGTGATCACCACCCAGCGCGCACCGTTCTTTTTCAATGCGAACAGCTGTTTCTCGATGGTGTTTTCCTGCGTATAGCGCTCCGCGAACGATTCCGAAGCGATGACAATATCCACATGCTTCAGAATGAGCTCGATGCCCGGCACGATCGTCCCGGCATCGAGGCAGACTGTAACTCCTGCCGCCTTCGCCACTGCGGAGGCGTGGATGGCAGCCTCGGTTTGATGACCATCCAAATGCAGCACCCGACAGGAGCGAAGCAAGGCGTCATTGATTTCCTGCGGGCGAAGCGGCGAGGCCGTCCCGCGAGTCCACGCGATGCTGCGCCGGCCCTTCTTTTGCTCGGCCCAACAATAACTCACTCCCGACTCCTCACCGATCCGCGTTTTCATTGCGGAGACATCCACGCCTTCGGCCCCAAAATCGTTCAAAATCTTCCGCCCCACCTCATCGTTCCCGATGGCCCCGATGAAAGCCGTGCGCGCGCCCAACCGCTGGGCGGCGAAAGTTGCCGTGGCGGAAGGGCCACCCCCTTGCTCCAAACGGCTCAGAAGCTCTACTTTTCCATCGATCGGCACTTCAGGCACCACACAGAGAAAATCCCAACTGCAATAACCCAAGCCTACCAGATCGAAACGCGAAGCCGAGTCAGGCGTAGTAGAAGAGGAGGGGAGGGACTCGTTCATGTTGTGAGTAGAATAATTCAAATTGAGATTTAGTCAAATCATTTAAAATCATTTTTGTATCAAATAATCTCATGTTGCCGCGCCGACCGGATACTCCCTTGACTTTTCCACCGCTCTGATTAGTTTGCTTCATCGAAAATGAGTGAAATTGCTCATTTTCTCGAAGGAATTCTCTCAATCTGATGAGTAAATTACGGACACTGGCGATCATTGATTATGTGAAGCAGCGTAAATACTGCTCCAGCAGTAATTTGGCGCGTGCCTTCGATGTATCCCCCGCAACGATTCAACGCGATATTGCGGAAATCGTGCAGCAGAATATTCTCCGCAAAGTTCATGGAGGCATTGCCACGCTGGAAGGTGAGGCGGAACCCGAGATGCTGGCGGTGAATCGGCACTTTACCGAGCGCATCAACGTTAACCCTGAGAAAAAAAGGCTGATGGCCCGCCTGGCCGAGCAACAAATAGAGAGTGGTGACATCCTTTTTCTCGACTCCTCCACCACTGCCCTTTATCTCGCGCGGCAATTGCAGAAATCGACCCTGCCTCATTTGACTATCGTCACCAATTCCGTCCTGATTATCCAGGAATTCTACCTCATGCCGCCGCAGTTCAGCCTGATATCGCTGGGAGGCACCTTCAACTTTCAACTGAATTCCTTTCTGGGCCGCGCTGCCATGGAAAACCTGCGGCAGTTGCGCCTCGGCAAGGCATTCTTCTCCGCTGTGGGCATGAACAAAGAAGGCATCTTCACCTACAACGAGAATCACGCGGAGTTCCTCAAGCAGGTCATCGATATTTCGGAAGAATCGTATTTGCTGCTGGATAGCAGCAAGTTTAACAAGACGGCTCTTTTTCCCATCTGCAACACATCGCAGATTCAGAGTTTGATCACGGACACTCCGCCGCCGGAGGAGATCGCTCCGTTTATTCCGTCTGTGATTCTGGAGAATTCTCAGCCCCATTGAGAGATTCGGTGGTGTGAGCGGGTGGGGTGGGTCCGCAGGGATTTGAACCCTGAACCAAGGGATTATGAGTCCCCTGCTCTAACCGTTGAGCTACAGACCCTGGCTGATGCGCTATGATTTTGCAAAACGGGGGACAAGTCAATCCGGCTGGTAAGAGTTCGTGCGATTTGTCGGGCGTGACTTCGGCCGCCGGTTGATTATGATCGCGCTGTTTCCACTGCCATGTCCGAGCCTGTTTCCATTCATGCCGTTGCCAAAAAAGCGCACTGCTCCATCGCCACGGTCTCGAATGTCCTGAATCGGAAGGGACGTGTCGGAGAGAAAACCCGGCAGAAAGTTTTGGCCGCGGTGGAGTCGCTCGGTTATGTGACGAATTCGGCGGGACGCAATTTGCGCATCAATCGTTCCGAAACCATTGGATTGTTATTTTACCCGTCCTGCGCGGAGATTTTCCAGAACACCTTCTACGCCGAGATTACAGCCGGACTGGAGGAATGTCTCACCCAGGCGGGGTATCATCTGCTGCTGGCAAGTTACGAGGCATCCGTCGCCCACACGAGAGTGCCTGATTTCCTCGTGAGAGGAAAAGTGGATGGCATGATTCTCCTGGGAGCGTTTCCGAAAAAGATCATCCGCCGCTTCTGTGTGACCGAGACACCGCTTCTGCTGCTTGATGCGAATGTCGATTTGCCGGTCGATAGTGTTGTCACGGATGGTCTCGCGGCAGGGGAGGCGATTGTGGAGCACCTCGTGGCACTGGGACACAGGCGATTCGTCTGGATTGGCTATACCCATGAGGATGACAATATCCGCTTGCGCAAACAGGGATTCCTCGATGCCCTGCGTCGTCGCAATTTGCCGCACGTCGACCGCACTTCCATTGAAGGTGTGAACGACAACGCTGAATTTTACCGCCAGATCAAGGCGCGTCTGAAGAGCAAGCGGCCTCCGACAGCAGTGGTGGCGGTGAATGACGGGCTTGCTGTCGACATGATGCGGCAGCTGCAGGAAGACGGCTATAAGGTGCCCGAACAGGTGAGCGTGGTGGGGTATGATGACGATCTGTTGGTAGAGAAAGTGAGGCCGCTCCTTTCCACCGTGCGCGTGGACAAAAAGACGCTAGGACGCGTGGGAGCGGAAATGATTTTGCGTCGCGTGGCGAACCCGGAAATCCCAGTGGAGAAGCGACTTCTGCCAGTGGAGCTCGTCTGGCGGGAATCGGTCGGACCGGCCTATTCGATTTAAAAACTTGCTTTTTTAAGCGGAGATGATAAAACGTTTAATCATAACTCGATTTCATTCGCTTCCAAACTAACTTCTCGAAAGATACCCATGTTGGAATTTCACTTGATTGGTAACTCGCATCTTGACCCCGTCTGGTTATGGGATTGGCGCGAGGGCTTGAACGAAGGTCTCGTCACGGTCCGTACGATTCTGAATCTCATGGACGAAGACCCGGAGATGACCTACATGCGAGGCGAGTCGGCCGTTTACGAACACATCGAACAGCATGATCCCGCAACCTTCCAACGCATCAAGCGCATGATCAAGGTGGGGCGTTGGGATGTGGTGGGCGGTTCCTACATTCAGCCGGATACGAACCTCGCTGGAGTGGAAACCCTCGCGCGGCAGTACACGCACGCACAACGCTATTTCCAGTCGCGCTTCGGACGTTGCGTTACGGCAGGCTGGCAGGCCGATTCGTTTGGCCACACGGCAGGTCTGCCGGAAGTGCTGGCGGCAGCGGGCATTGACTCATTTGCTTTTACCCGGCCGGACCGCAATTTATTTCCGCTGAGCGAACCCGCCTTTTGGTGGGAAGGAGCGGGCGGCGCGCGCATATTGTCGTATCGTCCAATGACCGGTTGGTATGGCACCGAGGGGGAGGAGATTCCTCGTCGCATGGACGGCCTGCTGGAAGCCGCGAAGACGAGCAAGTTGGAGACGGTGGCGTGCTTTTATGGGCTGGGCGATCACGGGGGTGGTCCTTCCCGTCGACAACTGGTCGATATTCGTGCCTGGGCAGCGAAACATCCGGAGGTGAAGGTGATTCACTCGGGATTGCACCGTTTCTTTGCCGCCTTGAAACAAGAAGTGAAGAAGAAGGGGGCGAAATGTATTCCCACGCATCGCGGCGAACTGAATTTCTGTCTGCGTGGCTGCTACTCGTCCATGGCGAAGTTCAAATTTCTCTATCGTCGCACCGAGAATTTACTGGCACGTGCGGAGCGCACAGACTCGGTCGTGGCCGGATTTACGGGTCGAGCTGGCGCGGATTTGACGAAGGCTTGGGATGGAGTGTTGTTCAACTCGTTCCACGACATTCTCCCCGGATCGAGCATCGAGCGGGCGTATGACGATCAGATGGCGTGGATGGGCGGGGTCTTGCATCGCACGCAGGAGGTGGAGTTGCGCGCGTTGAATGAGCTTGCCATGCGTGTGGACACGAAGGTTGCTACTCCAGCGAAGGATCAACCGTCCGGCACCGCTGCGCTGGTGTGGAATCCTCATCCGCAGCCATTCACAGGACACATCGAATATGAGGGTTGTCTCGATTACCGTCCGCTCTGGTCATACGAGAATCGTGCCGCGGAGGTCCCGATTCGCGTGCTGGATGCAAATCGCAAGCCGATTGGCTTTCAGGAAATTGCCACGGAACACACCAGCATGCCGCACCTCGCGTTCCGCAAACGGGTATTGATTCCCGTGACGCTGCCCGCATTTGGCTGGAACGTTGTCGAACTCGGTTATGTCGAAGGCGCGCCGAAACCGAAAGTGCCGAAGGACCCGGTGCAATGCGGCGAAGGTTGGATCGCCAATAAAGAGTATCGCGTGGTAACGAAAGTGGGCGCGAAGGGAATTCAGATTCAGCATCGCGGCAAATCCATCTTTGGCGAAAAAGAACTGACGGCGACGGTCTATGATGATCCGTGGGGTTCGTGGGGCGGAATGAATGAGGAGAAGGACTCCCTTTACCTCACTCAGGTTCGCGAAGAGTGGACGGTGACGGCCATGGAGTTGCTCGAAAAAGGTCCCGAACGCGCGACGCTGTGGGTGCGACTGGCGGGCGCGAAATCGCGGATTGATTTGTCGTTTTCGCTCCTACGCGGACGCGGTGCGGTCGATGTGGCGGCGCGGGTGCATTGGGACGAACGCTCGGCGCGATTGAAGCTCAATTTTCCCGTGGGCGATCAAGCCGAGTACGAAGTGCCCGGAGCGGTGGTGAAGCGAGGGCCTCTGGGTGAAGTTCCCGGTGGCCGTTGGGTGCGGGTGAAGTCGAAGACCGGCTCGTTTGGATTGACCAGCGATGCGTTGTACAACTTCGACACGCACGAAGGCGCGCTGCGTGCCACGGTCGTGCGGGCCAGTCGTTATGCCAATGACGTTAAGACGGCTGCGGACGCGCTTTCTTGGTTGCCTGCTGCGGACAATGGCGAGTTACGGTTTAAATTCGTCATGACCGCTGCCGTCGCCGAGCTTCCTCGATTGGCGATGGAGCTGGAGCAGCCGCCGGTGGTCTTGCTGGTCCCATCGAAGACCCAGAAGGGAGATTTGCCGAGGAGCGGTTCGCTGGCGGTTCTGGAGCCAGCTTCCCTGCGGGTGCTCGCCTTGAAGCGAGCTGAATCGGGCAAGGGGTTCGTGCTGCGAGCTCAGGCACTGGCGGGTGGGACGGTGAAAGCCAAATTAACCTGGCAAGGGTGCGTGCTGTCTCTCGGTTCTGTGCGCGAGGGAGAGATTGCCTCGTGGGGGTTAACGAAATCCAAGACCGGGTGGAAGGTCACGCGCACCGACATTCCGGAATTTAAGTAATCAATCCTGCTCAATAAAAAAACCGTCACGCTTCACTAGGAAACGTGACGGTTTTTAATTGGCAACGTCTTACATGCTCGACGAGAGCGGCGTGACGACGGCGTACTCGAGTCCGAGAATCTGGGCGATTTCGACGAGTTCCGCGCCGTGATGGCCGATGCCAAGGGCGAAGTGGTGCGTTGGTCCTTCAGCGACCCACTTCTTCAAGAACGTGCGGACGTCCGGGGCGAAGACGCCGTGGGTGTTCGTGTTGCCGGTCGGCGGGATGGGGCGCTTGGCCGACATGCCTTCCGCGATGACAAACTTGAATTTGCCTTGAGCCGTAACGCCGATGCTGAGCATCGTGATCGGGCCTTCCTTGATCTGGAATTCCACGCCAGCGCCGGAACCGGGCTTGCCGTGGTATTTTTTCAGACTGCGGATGACCGGCTTCGACGCGGCGATGTTGATGTGGTGCGGGCCGTCGTGACCGACGAGGACGCTGTCGCGCTCGAAATCCACCGGGTGGAATTCGGCGAAGCTGCCGCCGATGTCGAGGCGATCCATGATCATCATCGCGATGCAGGTCTTGATGTCGAACTCACCGCACATCGGGAAGCCCGCTCCGGTGAGCAGGGAATTGCCCACGATGAGGTTGGTCACCAGCGTGCGCAGTTGCGAGCCGGGTTCGCCCTCATAATAGTAGGCGAGACCATCGAGTTTCTTTTCCTTGATCAATCCGTCGAGCGCGATCGCGGCGCGAGCGGCAGTTTCGAGATCCTTTGGCGTCAACTTCTCGGTGAGCGGATCCGACTTCGGATCGGGCGTATCGAAGAAGCTCAGAATTTCGTCCTGCTTGGCATCGATGAGATCCTTCGGCGCGGCGAGGTAATGCCGCAGGATGTCTTCGGGTTCAATGAGCACGACGTGCGGGCCGAACGCGGCGGTGATCGCCGTGGGGTCGGTGTGCATGTCGAGCATCGATTCCAGCACGTGGCCCATCAGGCCGATGCGGGAACGGCGCAGGTCGTGGAGCACCTTGGCGATCTGGCACCAGCGGTTCAGTTCCTTCTGAGCGATCGGATCATTGCCTTCGTGACCGAGGATGACGGGCGGCGGGCGGCGTCCGAAACGGACGGCGACGCCGGTGAATTCCGGCACGGAGCAGAAGTCATCGTTGCAGAGCTGCATGTAGGTCGTGCCATTCGGATAATCCATCGCCTGGAGTGGTTGCAGGGCGATGAGCACGATCGGC
Organism: Verrucomicrobium sp.; assembly: GCA_017849585.1. Lineage (GTDB taxonomy): Bacteria > Verrucomicrobiota > Verrucomicrobiia > Methylacidiphilales > UBA1321 > UBA1321. The sequence continues at coordinate 44,857 of JAFIGT010000008.1, read as the reverse complement.
ACGTGGATCTCGCGGCAGAGAATGCCGAAGGTCGACGAGGTGCCGTAGGTGACCATGTCGACGAAGAGGATGTCGATGTCGGCGGCCTTAATCTTCGGCACGACGTCGTACGCTTTTTGCGCGGTATCGAGCATGCCGAATTCGGCAACTTCGAGGCCATTGGCTTCGATGAGGCCTTTGGCGTAGCCGAGCTTGCGATGCATTTCGTCGAGCAGGCCGTCAAATTGCGGCCAGTAAACGTGGTGACCAATGCCGAGCAAGCCGGCCTTGGCGCGTAGAGGGCGCAGACGCTTCACCGTGACCGGTGCGGTGGACGCGGCGGTGGTTTTGGCCGGAGTGGTGCTGGACTTCAATTCCGCCGTGGCCTTGGCCGGGCGCTCGGTCGGAAGGACGGTATCTTGTGAGGCTTTCATATGTTGAAGGGGGTAGGGGTTAACGATGTTTTCATACGGCAGGAGATCAGGATTTCTCCCGTGACATTCTTGGCCGTGAGCACGCCCGGTTGCGATTCAGCGTGGGGAATCGCTGTTCCGCGGCCCGTGTAGGCATTGTTTTGGCTGAAGTAAACGTCATCCGCCGGGTAGGCCGGATCGATCAGGTAATGAACGGTGGCATTTTTCAAGCCGCGCACGAGCACGCGGCGGGCGATGTCTACATCGCCCGTGAGGCACTCGCGGCAGGAGATTTCCGTGTTCTCGTTCTGCTCGACGAAGACGCGGCATTCGCGATGCCAGGCGCGGGAAAGCACCATGCTGCCAACGCCGTTCTTGAGCAGCACGTCGCAGCCAATGGGAACGGGAGCGCCCAGCGGGAATTTCCACTGGAGTTCGATGTTGGTCGAGGGGCTGAAGCCGGAGAAGAACCAGCCGTTTTGTTTCCGTGCCGCGAGAATGAGCGGGTCAACCGTGGCGGCGGAGGGTTTGGTGAAGCGGATGGAGTATCCAAACGATTGCAGTGCCCAGCGCATGACACGCTCGGAGGTGAACCATTGGAGCGGGTCGGTTTTCTTGGGCAGATGATCGCCGTCCTTGATGACGTTTTCGCTGAAAGCGCCGCGGACCCAGCCGAGCTGTCCACCGGTGGAGAGCTTACGGGTGACAGCGAAGGCGCGGCGTTCGTTGCCAGAGGCGACTTCGGCCAGAACGGTGAGTCCGGCTGCAGACTTTTCGGATACGACGGTATTGATGTCGCCGCCAGAAAGCCAATCGCGGAATTCCATCCTGGTCGGGAATTTGCCATCACCTAGCGGATCGGCTGCGAGTGTCGTGGAGAATTCCAGCACGCCAGCGGGCAGCGGCGTGGTTGTCTTGAGTTCGAGCAGTTTGAGGAGTTCTGGATCGGCATGACCGACGGGACCGTAGAGCAGGGCTTTGCCGCCATTGTTGACATGGGCGATAAGTGCCTTAGCCAACGCGGAGCCGGCGTCCGGCGGCGGGCAGACCAAGATAGTGTCCTGATAGAGTGCGGGCTTGGCCTTCAGGCTGGAGAGATAATTCTCCGTCGAGACGACTGTGTTGAGTGGGAAACCTTGATTGATCGCCGAGCGCATGAACCAGTCACCGAAGAAAACTTCGTTGGCTCGGCTCGGCTTGGCGAAGGTCCAGTTGTGGTATTCTTCGAAAGGATAGATCCACGTGATGAGACCGGGTTGGTTCGGGAAATCTTCGAGCGCGCGCAGGATATGCGGCGTCACTTCGTTCGGGACAACCTGCGGCATTTCGCCATAGGAGTTGTCGATCGTGAGCATGGAGACCGACGCGGGGAAGGCCATCTCGCCCTTTTCGTCGATGCGGCCAATGGAAAGCGGCAGATAAATATCGTGCGCTTCACGGCCATAACGATCCAGCCACGGGCTGTTCATCCACCACGGGTCATGAATGTAGTAGCGGAACGGCACGCCGCTGCCAGCGGGCAATTCGGCGATGTGTGAGAGCCAGCCCACGAGCTCCAGACCATAGTCGGCATTGAGCGCCGCCCAGGGGGAATTGACCGGAGCGATGACATTGAAGCCGCCGCGATAGATTTCGCGCATCGGGGAGGCATCGCTGGAAAGATCCATGCCGGTGGAAAGATTGCTGCCGCGGCTTTCGATGCGGTAATGGGGGCATTCCTTGCGGAAATCGTGCCAGAACTTGAGGATCGCCTGGTGCACCTTCGGGGCGATGCTCGCGTCGAAGGTCTTGCCATCAAAGGCTTCGCCCGTGACGTTCCACGAATCGAGCGAATAACCGAAGCCGTTGGAGAACCAGATGTAGTCGAGATTCAGATCGGTGAGAAAGTGTTGCGCCTGACGGCCGAGGAACGTGCCGAGCGTGGTGCCTTCTTCGATGCCATTCGGGAAGCCGGCGTAAGCAACCTTGTCTCCGTGCAAGACGGCCGCGCAGTGAACCCACTGCGATGCGCCCATGATGGTGCCTTTGCAGATTTCCGGGTGGCGCTTGTACTTGAAATCGGATTCGGCGAATTCGGGACCGGGATCGAACGTGGTGCCGACCGTGACCGGCTTGCCGGTAAGGCGGGAACTCTCAGTTTTGAGCGACTTAATGATGAACGCGAGTCGCTCGTAGGTCAGGCGGGGGGGATTATCACAATAGGGAAAGCGCTGCGTATGCAGACACTTCATGTTGTTGTGCCATGAATCATTGGGCGGCGAGTTGGCGATACCAATCCACTTGGCATAGGAGATCTCGTCATTCGGATTACCACGGTAGTCTAGGATTTCGCTGCCGTCTGCGGTCCAGAGCATGAACGAAAGCGAGTCGGCGCGAGAGATGAGATTGTGCCACTGAGAGCAAATGTCAGCGACGACCGCGCGAATGGCCTCGTCGGTCATCACGCGGAAGGGTTTGACGCTGAGTTCGAGAATGAGGCGTTTCATAAATGCAAAATGAAAAGATGGCGTTTAACTACCGGGGACAGTTGCCGAAAAAGAAGGCGATGGCTTGAGTTGTTTGGGAGGAAAAGAGTGCGGTCATCTGTGATCTAAGCTATAGTTTAGTTATACTAAACGCAAGAAATAAATTTTTGAGATTTCGACGGTATTTTAGGTCTATAATGTAAGGGTGATTTCTTGTTTATGCTGTAGTAATAATGATTTAGGTTGTTTTTGCGAGATTGCTTAGTCGTTCGTTATAAATGAACGTAGTAACTTTTTTGCGCGAAACGAATAATTCGGATTTGAAAGGGTTGTGAGTCGGGGGTGCGCGTCTTGCTTATTGGGCGGCAAGATCCTTGGTGGTGCGACGTTTGGCTTTTTCTCCGGGGGTGGACTGGGCATTGGTCCAGTGGAGTTCGATTTCATTCGCGGCGCGGCGAAGTTCGTTCAGGGCGTGGTCGAGCTGGCTGGTCTTTTGGAGGCGTACGCTGGGCGCGCTGGCTCCCACGCTGGCAACGATATTGCCCCACGGATCGCGTACCGGGACGGCTACAGCGCTGAGGCCTTCGCAGAATTCATCTCGAGTCTCGGCGTAGCCTTGGGATTTTACTTTCCTGAGCTCATCCTTCACGAGTTGGGGGGTGCACAGGGTGTGGGGGGTGAGGCGCTGGAGTGGGGTGTGGTGAAGGTAGCTGTCTAGTTCGGAGTCGCTCAGGGAGGCGAGCAAGATTTTTCCTACGGCTGTGCAGTAGGAGTGGCTGCTCATGTCTTCCGACTCTTGGGCGCGTAACGCTTGGCGACTCGGGACGTACTTGAGGTTAAGAATGTGTCCGTGATCGATCGAGGCGAGCATGACGCTTTCGTTCAGCTTTTTGGCGAGATCGTCGATGATGCTGCTGGCGGAGAGGGAGAGGGAGCGCAGATAGGAGGGGTGCCGTCCCATCAGCATGAGTCGGATGCCGGGATAGAAAACTTTGGTGTCAGGGTCTTGGCGCAAGTATCCTCTTAGGCAGAAGGTACGGGCGATGTTGTGTGCGGTGGCGACGTTGACTTTGAGTTGTCCGGCCAGATCGCGGGTGCCGATCCCATCGCGTTTGGAGAAAACGAGTTCCAGTACGGATAAGCTTTTGTCGAGGGTTAGGACGCGCGGCATTCTGTTTGTTTATAGTGAACATATGTTAAGTTGTAAATAAGTATTATAGGTCTGTTAGTGTAAGAATATGAGACTTCAGTAGTTTACTATTAATAAACTATAAATGGCAGCTGATGGATGGCCGATGAATTGGCTGGGCGCCAAAACGGACTGTATAGAGAGGAGGAAGGTGGACGGGATGCCACGCCTCTTTGTTGATCAAAAGGAGAGCGATAGCTCAGTCTTGAATGATCTGGTCGCTCAATTCGTTGCGGTCATCGCCCTGACGAGGGAAGTGTTCCGCCAACAAGGTTCCGGCGCGATCAATCGCGGCGAGAAGTCCTTCAGTAAATTCGTTCTTCTTGAAATGAGTGCCCAAGGTGGCGGCCACGTCGTCCCAAAAAGGCTGCCCGCATTTGGCATGGACGGCGCTGTCACCAATAATGGCAAAGGTGTGAGACTTGGGTGCGACGAAGAGGAGAACGGCATTGCGTTCGCGGGTGTTGGCCATGCCTAGATGGTCGAAATGCTTTTGCGCGGCGAAAAGGGGATCGGGCGCGGGATGATGGGCGATCACGAGACGAATTTCGCCGGAGGTACGGGCTTCCGCCGCGCGGATCGCTTCCAGCAATCGGGCCTCGTCGAGTGCATTGAGGAATTGTTTCGGTTTCATTTTACCAACTCCCTCCCGAGCCACCACCACCGAAGGAACCGCCGCCGCTGGAAAATCCACCTCCGCCTCCACCGCTGCTCCAGCTGCTACTGGAATTGCTCGAAGTCCAATTGCTGCCGCTGTCGTAATAGTGGCGGCGACCGCGCTTGTCGTAGTTTGTGGTGGAGGGTAAGGCACCTGCGATCACCAGCAGAATAAAGAATCCGACGAGAGCCAGAACGACACAGATCGCGAGGCCTTGGCCATCGCTGAGTGCCTTGCTTTCCTGGACCGTCTTTCCAGTGCCTTTGTACTCGCCTTTTGTGGCGGCCATGATGGCGTGAATGCCCCGTTGCAGTCCGGCGGCGTATTGACCGGCTTTAAAGGAGGGAACGATTTCATTCGCGATGAGGCGTCGCGTGAGGGCGTCGGGCAGGGCGCCTTCGAGACCGTACCCGACTTGCAGGTAGAGTTTGCGGTCCTGACTGAAAACGAAGAGAACCGCTCCGTTGGATTTATCCTTTTGGCCGACGCCCCATTTTTGTGCCACGCGGACGGTGTAGTCTTCGATGGAGGAATTCGACTGCATCGTCGGGTAGATGACGACGACGAGTTGATTGGAGGTGTCGCGCTCGAACTGCGCGAGTTCGGTATTCAGTTTCTGCTGTGCGGCGGTCGAAGTAATTCCGGCATAATCATTGAAGTACGCCTTGGGGGCAGGCGGAATCACCTCCGCCGCGACGAGGGGGAGCACAATCGCCAGCGCGGCGATGATTCCTAAGAGCCAGTGACGCATGTTCCCCTTGATCCCGCCATCACTTAGCGGGCGGGTGTCGGTGCCGGGGTATTGTTGAAATCAAACTTCACGGCTGGCGCTTGATTGGCTCCTGCTACCGAAGTGAAGTAAGGCCGCTGACGGAAGCCGGAGAAGTTGGCGACCAGCGAGTTCGGCAACTGCAGGATGTAGGCGTTGTACTCTTGCACGGAATCGTTGAAGCGGCCGCGCTCGACGGAAATGCGATTCTCCGTGCCTTCCAGTTGCACCTGCAGATCGCGGAAATTCTGCGTGGCTTTGAGGTCGGGATAGCGTTCCGCTACGACCAGAAGCCGTGACAGCGCGGAGGACATGGCTCCCTGGGCGCGCTCATACTGTTTGAACTTTTCCGGATCGGAGAGATCCTGCGGACTGAGTTTCACCTGGCCGACAGTGGCGCGGGCATTGGTGATTTCCGTCAGTGTCGATTTCTCGAAATTCGCCGCGCCCTGCACGGTATTTACCAAGTTGGGGATCAGGTCGTATCGGCGTTGGTAAACGTTTTCCACTTGAGACCATTGTTTATCCACGGCCTGATTGCGCGTGATGATGCCGTTATAGATGCCCATGGCCCAGAGGCCGAGGATCAGGGCCAAGCCAACCGCGAGTGCCAACACGACGAGACAACCAATGCCATATTTGAGCATGCCATGAAACTAGCGCGTATTTGCGACAAGGAAAATGAAATCTGAGGGGCTAATTCTTCTCGGAGGAATCTGCGGATCTTGATCGATAATCGCCTTTTGAAAGCCATTTTTCGAGCAGGACATAGAGCACGATGAAGAGATAGCGGCTGCCCATTTCCTTGATCTTCAGCTTGGATTCGCCACTCTTGCGGTTGATCCAGCCTGTGGGTGTGATGGAATAGTTGAAGCCGCGCACGATGGCTTTTAGGGGGAGTTCGACGGTGAGGTTGAAATGATGCGAGAGGAGCGGTTGGCAGCCAACAATTACCTCTCGGCGGTAGGCTTTGAAGGCATTGGTCACATCGTTATAGCGCAGGCCAAACAAGGCCTGTATAAAGAGATTCGCCATCCGGTTGAGGAGAAGTTTTACGGGGGGGTAATCGACGGTTTTCGCACCCGGCATGAAACGGGAACCAAAAGCACATTGAGCGCCCTCGTCGAGACGATGGTAGTAAACGAGGATATCATGCGGCAGATCGGACCCATCCGCCATGACGATGGCTACCGCATCGCCCGTGAAATTCTCCAGGCCGCGACGGACAGCATGGCCGAACCCGTGGGGAGGATGATTGTTGAGTGCGCGCACTTGGGGATGCCGGGCTGCCAATTCGTGCAGCACAGACTCTGTGTCGTCCGAGCTATTGTCATTGATGACAAGAATTTCCAGTTCGACCGGCCGTGAGGAAAATTCATGCAAAATGGCATTGATCGTGGAGGGAAGAGACTCAGCTTCGTTATGAGCCGGGATAAGGATCGAGAATTTGCGGATGGGGGCCGGGCCGGACATGGACGAGGCTCTTTTGGCTCATATGTCGGACGGTGTCAAAACAAAGAATCAGTCCTCTGGAGGCGCCCGATGATTTTGGGTATTGCTGGAAAAAGGCAGCTGCGGTAAGACTGGAACCGATCTTTTCCTGCCATGGCTGACATTTTGACTCATGAACTTACTCGGCAATACGAGGCAAGATTCATGCATCTGGTCGACTATCGACGGAAAGTCTGGCAAGTTTTAATACGCGATTTTTTTCAAAAGTGGGTGCCTGCTGAAGGATCTGTGCTGGATTTGGGTTGTGGTTGGGGCGAGTTCATCAACCAAGTGAAGGCGGCGCGCAAATATGGCATGGATCTCAATCCTGATTCGCCCGCACATCTGGAAGCCTCCATCGAATTCAAGGCGCAGGACTGTTCCCGCGAGTGGACTCTTCCCGAGGCGTCGCTGGATGTTGTTTTTACCAGTAATTTTTTTGAACATCTGCCGGATAAGGCGGCGCTGAAAGCAACACTGGATCAGGCCTATCGTTGTCTCAAGCCCGGAGGCCGGATTATCTGCATGGGGCCGAATATCAAGTATCTTCCCGGAGCGTACTGGGATTTTTGGGATCATTACCTTCCGTTGACCGAGTTATCTCTTGGAGAGGGGCTCTCTCTCTCCGGCTTCCGCGTGGAGAGCAGTGTGGCCCGGTTTTTGCCCTATTCCATGTCGCAGGGATTTCAACCTCCCGTTGCCTGCGTGGCTTGGTATCTGCGTTTCCCCTGGCTCTGGCGTTTTTTTGGAAAGCAATTTTTAATCGTGGCTAAAAAGGATGTAGAATGACCGGAGCCTCATTGCCTTCACGTATTCTGATCACCGGTGGCTCGGGTTTTGTTGGTTCGGCCATTGCGGTGAGGTTGAAGCAGGCGTGGCCGCAGGCGCACATCACGGCTTTGGACAATCTCAAGCGTCGCGGCACGGAACTGATAGTTCAGCGGTTGCGCGAACACGGCATCGAATTCCTCCATGGCGATGTCCGGGTGCGCGAGGATCTTCCGGCGAGCGAATACGATTTGCTGATCGAGTGTTCGGCGGAACCTTCCGTGCTGGCGGGATACGGTTCTTCACCGTCATATCTGATCGACACGAATCTGCATGGGCTGCTTCATTGCCTGGAATGGTGTCGCGAACGCAAGGCGGGACTTCTCTTTCTGTCAACCAGCCGCATCTACCCGGTAAAGGCGCTGGCGGAACTTGCCTTGGAAGAAAGTGCGGAGCGACTGGATATCGCCGCGCAGCAGGCGATTTCCGGTGCCGGTGCGGTGGGTATCTCGGAGGATTTTCCTTTGCGCGGACATCGCTCGCTCTATGGAGCTACCAAGCTGGCGGCAGAATTGATGATTGAGGAATACCGCGCGGCCTATGGCATGAAAGCGGTGGTTAACCGTTGCGGCGTGCTGGCTGGTCCATGGCAGATGGGGAAGATTGATCAGGGGGTGTTTACGTTTTGGCTCCTGCGCCACTATTTCAAACAACCTCTGGCCTATATCGGATTCGGCGGACAGGGCAAGCAAGTGCGGGATTTGTTGCATGTGGACGATCTCGCGGATCTCGTATTAGAACAATCGGGCAATCTCACCTCATGGGATGGAGAAGTGCTCAATGTGAGTGGCGGTCGCGAAATCAGTCTCTCCCTGGCACAGGCCAGCGCGCTGTGCCGACAGATCACGGGCAATCAGTTGGACATCGCCAGCGTGCCGGAAAATCGTGTGATGGATATTCCCGTTTATTATGGGGATTGCGCCCGGCTTTTTGCGCGCACTACTTGGCGCCCGCAGCGCGACGCGGAGACGATTTTGAAGGATACATTTGTCTGGTTGAAAAAATACGAGATGACGCTCAAGACAGTTTTTTAATCTATAAGAAGGAAAGATCACGCAGTGAAAATCGTTATTGTTACCGGTTCAGCAGGATTGATTGGCTCAGAGACGGCGCGCCGTTTTCATGAGGAGGGTTATGCGATCGCCGGGATCGATAATGACATGCGCGCCCGTTTCTTCGGTGCGGATGCCTCGACCCATCCGACACTGGAGCGGTTGCAGCGGGATCTGAAGCATTACGACCATCATGCTATCGATATTCGCGATTTTGATGCGGTCAAAGGAGTGTTTGAAAAGTATCGTGGGCAGATTGCGCTAATCGTTCATACCGCGGCCCAGCCATCACATGATTGGGCCGCGAGGGAACCGCACACCGATTTCGGCGTCAACGCTACCGGTACCCTGAATCTTCTGGAAGCCACCCGCCTGAACGCCCCGGAAGCCCCTTTCATTTTCACCAGCACCAACAAAGTCTACGGCGATACGCCGAATCGACTTCCCTTGCATGAGACGGACACCCGTTGGGAAATCGCGGCGGGTCATCCCTACGAACCGGGCATTGCCGAGGACATGAGCATCGACCAGACGAAGCATTCTCTCTTTGGGGCCAGCAAGGTGGCGGCGGATGTGTTGGTGCAGGAGTATGGCCGCTATTTCAATATGCCCACGGTATGCTTCCGTGGGGGGTGTTTGACTGGACCGGGCCATGCCGGCACGGAACTGCACGGTTTTCTCGCTTACCTCATGAAATGCACCGTCACGGGCAAGCCGTATCGCGTGTTTGGCTATCACGGGAAACAGGTGCGAGATAATATCCATAGTTACGATCTTGTCGAAGCATTCTGGCAGTTCTTCCGGGCTCCGCGCGCGGGGGAGGTGTATAATATCGGCGGCAGCCGTCACAGTCACGGTTCCATGCTGGAGTCGATTGCGCTGTGCGAAGAGATTTCCGGCAAGAAGCTCGACTATGCGTATGTGGAGGACAACCGCATTGGCGATCACATCTGGTATGTCAGTGATGTACGCAAATTCCAGGCGCATTACCCGGGATGGAGATATCGCTATAACATGCGCGATATCCTCGAGCAGATTGCGAAGGCAATCCAGGGCTAAAGGCTTTATCAGGAGCTCCTGAGCCATCCCATTCTGGCTTTCCGCTTGAGCCCATCGCGCTCTCGCGCTACAACCTACCCCGCATGACCCTCTCCAAATGGTTTGTCCGCGGGGATCTGGACGGATTCTTCGCCCTTTTCATCGACAATTTGTTGCAGTTGATGCTGATCGCCTTGTTGTGTCCGGCGGTATGTGGTTTGCCGGAGAAGTTGGTCACCGGAACGATCCTGCCCGGAGCGGCGCTCTCCATTCTCTTCGGGAATCTCTTCTACGCCTGGCAGGCACGGCGCCTCGCCCGGAGCACGGGCCGTGATGACGTGACCGCCTTGCCGTACGGCATTAATACGGTCAGTCTCTTTGCTTTCGTTTTTCTCATCATGGCCCCGGTCTATGCCGAGACTAAAAGCGCCGTCTTCGCCTGGCAGGTGGGCCTCGTGGCCTGTTTCGCCAGCGGCATCATGGAAATCGTCGGAGCTTTCATTGGCGACTGGCTGCGGGCCCATACACCGCGCGCTGCGCTGCTCTCCGCGCTGGCGGGAATCGCGATCACCTTCATCGCGATGGGTTTCATCTTCCAGATTTTTGCTGCGCCAGCCATTGCCTTTATTCCGATGTCCATCATCCTCGTCGGTTATGCGGCCCGCATCAAATGGCCCTACCGGTTGCCGGCGGGATTCATCGCCGTGCTCATCGGCATCGCCCTTGCATGGGGTTTCAAACTGGCTGGGTTTGATTACTGGCATCCGCCGAAACTGAACTCCGAGTTTGGATTCTATCCGCCCCGACCGGTGCCGGGCGATTTATGGGAGTTGCTGTTTGACCCGCTCTCGTGGCGTTATCTCGCCGTGATCATTCCGATGGGATTGTTCAATGTGATCGGTTCGCTGCAAAATCTGGAAAGCGCCGAGGCCGCGGGTGACGTCTACAGCACCAAGTCCTCGCTGCTTGTGAACGGCTTCGGCAGTGTCATTGCGGCATTCTTTGGCAGTGCGTTTGCCACGACGATTTACATCGGTCATCCCGGTTGGAAGGTGATGGGAGCGCGGGCCGGTTATTCCATCCTCAACGGCGTGGTGATCACGCTGCTCTGCCTTTGCGGCGGCATCACGGTTGTCATGCAGGTTCTGCCGATCGAGGCGACACTCGGCATCCTGCTTTGGATCGGGGTCATCATTATGGCGCAAGCGTTCCAGGAAGTGCCAAAGGAGCATGCGGCGGGCGTCGCGCTCGGTCTGGTACCGCCGCTGGCGGGTTGGGCTTTGCTACTCGTGGAAACCACCTTGCGCGCGGCCGGAACATCGCTTTATGCGGTGGCTCCCAAGTTCGGTGATAATCTGTATATCTACGGCATCATCGCGCTCAATCAGGGCTTCCTGCTCACCTCGATGATCCTCTCTGCCACGCTGGTATTTCTCATCGAAAAGAAATTCAAACTTGCCGCGGGGTGGATGATGGTTGGCTCGGTGCTCTCCGCCACGGGTTTCATCCACGCCTACAACCTCACACCCCTCGGCGTGCAGAATGTGATCGGCCTGCGTCATGATGGCGGCGCGCTGGGCGGCTATTCCCTCGCGGCGACGGACTTCACGATTGTCTACGCCGTCGTGGCGGCCTTGCTCTACTGGCTGCACTTCTACACCCGGAAGCAAGCGGTCAAACCAGCGGTGTGAAAAAGTTCATCGTGTGACGCGGGTGCAGAATCTCGTTCCCATGTGAACCTGATTCCGCTAAAAAGGTGGACTATGGCCGGAACTGACTTTTCCAAACTTCCCCTGAAGAAACTTCGCAGCGGCAAGGTCCGCGATCTGTACGAGTACCACGATGAAATGTGGCTCGTGGCTTCCGACCGCATCTCGGCTTTTGACGTCATTTTGCCCACGCCGATTCCGGATAAGGGCGTGATCCTCACCCAGCTTTCGCGTCACTGGTTTGAACTGACCAAGAGCATTTGTCCGAACCACATCATCAGCTACGACGTGCCTGCCGAGCTGACCATCCCCGAGTGGAAAGGTCGCCTCATGCGCGCGCGCAAGCTCGAGATCATCCCCTTTGAATGCGTTGCCCGCGGTTACCTCGCTGGATCGGGGCTTAAGGAATACAAGGAAAAGGGCACGGTGTGCGGGCATGTGGTTCCCGAAGGCTTGCAGGAATCGAGTCAATTGCCGCAGCCGATCTTCACGCCCGCCACCAAGGCGGAAGCCGGTCACGATATGAACCTCACGCCTGCCGAAGCGCGCGAGCAGATGGGCGAGGATCTGTACAAGCGGCTAGAGAAACTTACACTCGATCTCTACACCTTTGCGGCCCAGTACGCTCGTGAGCGTGGCATCATCATTGCCGATACCAAGTTCGAATTCGGCTGGTTCGATGGCCAGATTGTTCTCGCCGACGAAGCGCTCACACCCGACAGCTCCCGCTTCTGGCCCGCCGCCCGCTGGCAACCGGGGAAGAGCCAACCGAGCTTTGACAAACAATTTGTCCGCGATTACCTCGAAGGACTCGACTGGAACAAACAGGCGCCCGGCCCGGAACTGCCCCCGCAGATTGTGGAGCGCACCCGTGCCAAGTACGAAGAAGCGCTCAAGCGTTTGAGCGTCTAGCCGCTTGCTGAAAAAATCGCTCGTCGGATTCTGCGTCGGCCGGAAGTGAAAACGAGAAAGAGAATCGTTTTTTCAGACCTGCACAAAGAACCGGGCTCCGGTTGGTGTGGGAACGGAAACGTTGCCCTTGTTCGCGGAGTAAATGACTTGTGATGGGGTTTCTTCTCCCCCTTCGTTTGGAAGATGATGTGGAACGGACTCGCTTTCGTCCTCCTTCTTTTCTTCTTCCAGCTTTTGCGCAGCGATGACATCGCCCGAAGCCATGGCACCCGCGAGCGCTTCGACGTGGCGGGTCGAAAGGTTGGACGTATCCACCAGCGAGGGGTTCATGTTGCTCAAAGCCCCCGCCATGTTTTGCTGCTGCGAGGCGAGCGAAGTCTTGGCGGAATCCAAATCGCCTGACTTCAGATCTTTCTCAAAGGCGTCTGGACCTTTGACGGGACTCGTGAAGTAGTAATTCACGACCGCGCCCTGTGTGTTGACATTCATGTCACTCATAATGATACCCCTTTCCCTAGTGGTATACCCTCTCTTCCCAGGGGCGCGTTCCCAAGAAGAGTTTGCTAAGTGTGTCGGTACGAGAGGCGGGAACTTTAGAATTATTTTGGAGAAAATAGAATGGCCCGGTGGGCAGATTGTGCCTAGGCATTTTCAAGAACCGCGTACAGAGGCGTGTCTGCTTTGTAGGGGCGCAATTGTATCGCGCCCTACAGAAAATCGATACTATCGACACAGTACGAACGGAGATTCAGCTTCGGCGATAGCCTACCTAGAACTGAATGCTTAGAACACATCACGGCTTGAGCCGTGATGAGGATCAAGCTGCCTGCTCGCCGCGGGTGGCGTCGAGGAAGCCGTGGAGGTGGCGGATACGCGTCGGGTGACGCATCTTGCGCAGGGCTTTGGCTTCGATCTGACGGATACGTTCGCGGGTGACGCGGAATTGGCGGCCCACTTCCTCGAGGGTGCGGGAGTAGCCATCGACGAGTCCGAAGCGTTGTTCGAGCACGGCGCGTTCGCGGTCGGTGAGGGTGTCGAGCACGTCGCGGATCTTTTCCTTGAGGAGCGCGTAGGCGGTCATCTCGGAGGGATTCTCGGCGCTCTTGTCCTCGATGAAATCACCGAAGGTGGTGTCGTCGCTGTCGCCGACCTGCGCTTGGAGCGAGATCGGTTGCTGGGCCATCTTGAGGACGGCGCGGACGCGTTCGACGGGGAGCTGGATTTCTTCCGCGACTTCCTCGGGGGTGGCTTCGCGGCCGAGTTCCTGCACGAGCTGCTTCTGCACGCGCATGAGCTTGTTGATCGTCTCGATCATGTGCACCGGGATACGAATGGTGCGGGCCTGATCGGCGATGGAGCGGGTGATGGCCTGGCGAATCCACCACGTGGCGTACGTGGAAAACTTGTAACCGCGGCGGTATTCGAACTTTTCGACCGCCTTCATGAGGCCCATGTTGCCTTCCTGAATGAGATCGAGGAAGGAGAGGCCGCGGTTGGTGTACTTCTTCGCGATGGAGATCACGAGGCGCAGATTGGCTTCGACCATTTCGGTCTTGGCCTTGAGCGCCTTGCGCAGCCACTCGGTCAGCTTCTGCTGGTCGTGTTTGAAATCGGCCAGCGGCATGCGGACGAGGGCTTCGGTCTCCTGCAATTTCTGTTCGAGGTCGGCGATGACGGTGAGGGTTTCCTTTTTACGGGACTTGCTCTTCACGTGCTTTTCAATCTCGCGCTCGGTTTCGGTAATGAGGACGTAGTGTTGGTCGCAGACGGCAACGAATTCCTCGGTGACCTTTTGCTTGTAGAAGAAGCGGGGGAAGAGTTTCTGGAGGGCGGCATCCTGCTTGAGGAAGTCCTTCATCGCCTTCTCGCGGGCGGCGCCGGAAGCGGATTTCATGACCTTGATATAGGCCTGGTCGGTCTTTGTGTTGGCGCCTTCCACGCTGCGCACGAGCGAGCGGAGGGAGTTCATGTACTTGTCGCGCGTCTCGATCTTCTTGTCCTGGATGACGCGGTCGAAGCGTTCGCGGCCCTGTTCGAGCTTGCGGGCGAGGTTGAGATATTCGCGGGCGATGAAACCAAAGCGGTTGAGGTACTTTTGCACCATCATCTCGGCGTCTTCGATGCGCTTGGAGATTTCCACTTCCTGTTCGCGGGTGAGCAGCGGGACCTGGCCCATCTGCTTGAGGTACATGCGGACGGGGTCATCGAGGATATCGAGCTTGGCGTCGCTTTTTTCTTCGTCGCTGATTTCGTCTTCCTGGGCGATTTGCTTGTAGCGATCGACCTCGGAGGCATCGATGACGGAGATTTCGAGATTGCGGAGGAAGGCGATGATCGCCTCGATCTCGTCCGGATTGTTGACGCTCTCGGGGAGCGCTTCGTTCAAGTCGTCATAGGTGACGTAGCCTTGTTCCTTGGCGAGCTTGACGAGTTCGCGCAGGCGTTCCTGACGTTCGGGGTTGCCGGTCCACACGGCCGCAATCTTGCCTTCCGGCGAATTGGCCTTGTCGGTGGAGTTGACGCTCGATTGGGAGGGGGCGGCGACGGGCGCGTGGGTGGCGCCATTGGTGGCAGGCTTCACCGGTTTGGCGGAAGGGGTCGCGGGCGCCTTTTCCTTCGGTTTTTCCGTTACTTTGGCCGCTGGCTTCTTGGCTGCACGGTTGGGGGTGGCGGCGGTTTTGACGGATTTCGCTTTAACAGCGCGTTTGGAATTGGGCATAACTCGTTTGAACGCAAATTCTTCTTTAAAAAAACGGACCTGAGGATGGAATCGAATAACCTAGGCGCTGGAACGTTTGATGTCAAGTAGCTCCTTGGACTTCCTTAACAATTCATCGGGGCTCAAAAGTCCGGATTTGATTTCCTGCTCGAGCACGGCCATGCGATTGAGTTTCCAGAGATGTTGAATGCGTAAAACCTGTTCCAGCGCAAAATCTTCCGGGGCGGCCTTGGCGGAGAGTGGAACGGGGTTGATCAGTAGGCCCGCGAGGTAATCGCGTTCATTGGCGGGCCGTTCGTTGGCAAAGTGACTGGCATCTTCCCACGCGTCATGGGCGTGGGCGTCGAGGAGTGCCTGTAGGATTTCGCTGCCGCCGAGACCCGCGAGCCACGTGGTGTCGAGGTGCCGTTGCACGATTGGCACGACTTGCGGATGGAGCAGCAGCAGCGTGAGCATCACTTCGATCACGTCGGCAACGGGGCCGAGTGGGCGCGCGGGTGCTTCCACGGGAGCCGCCGCGTTCGGACCGGTGAGGTCGACCGCGCCGCGCAGCTCGCTGGTGCGGGGCGTCACCTCGCGCACCTTGCCCATTTCCTCCTGAAAGACGGAGAGCGGAATTTGCAGGCGGGTGGCGATTTCCATCGAGACGGTGTGGCGTTGCGTGGGGTCGGGAATTTTTTTGACGACGGCGGCCATCTTTTCCGATACCAGACTGCGACCGCGCGGACTGGTGATGTCGTTTTCGCGGCAGGCCTTGTCGAAGAGATAGCGGGTGAAGGCGGGAGCGGTGGTGAGGATCTCGCGGAACTGCTCGTCGCGGCCACTGAGCAGGAGCGTGTCGGGATCTTCGCCTTCGGGGATCGCGGCGATGCGGACGTGGAGATCGCACTGCAATAGAATATCCACGCTGCGGTCGGCGGCGTTTTGACCGGCTTTGTCGGCGTCGAAGCAGAGGATGACCTCGTCGCAGTAACGTTTCAGGAGCCGCCCCTGATGTTCGGTGAAGGCGGTGCCTTGCGGTGCGACGATGTTCTTGAAGCCATGCTCGTAGCAGCGGATCAGATCGATCTGGCCTTCGCACACGATGGCGGTGCGGGCGTCGAGAATCGCGCGCTTGGTTTTTTCCAGCCCGAAGAGAATGCGGCTTTTCGAGAAGAGCGGCGTCTCGGGGGAGTTCACGTACTTCGCGGCCTTCGCATTCGCATCGAGGAGGCGGCCGCTGAAGGCGACGACCTGCCCGGATTCGTTGCTGATGGGAAACATGAGTCGTCCGCGCCAGCGATCGTAGCGGCGACCGGTTTCATTCACGGTGACGAGTCCGGCCAGTTCGAGCGTGGCGTTGTCGTAGCCCTGCGACTTCGCCCAGTTCATCGTGGCGTCCCACGAATCAGGCGCGTAGCCGAGGTTGAATTCCCCGGCGAGGTCGGAGTTGATCTTGCGGCTCTTCAGGTACTCCCGGGCCGGTTCCCCGGCGGGGTCGCGGCGCAGGATCGATTTCCACCACGTGGTGACGGCGGCATGGAGGTTGAGCAATCGCTCGCGTTGATTTTGCTCGGCGGTGTTCTCGGCGGAGTAGGCCTCGGGAATCGGCACGTGCGCGCGATTCGCCAGGGTGCGCACGGCGGCGGGGAAATCGAGGTTCTCGTAGAGCATGACGAAGTCGATCACGCTGCCGCCCTTGCCGCAGCCGAAGCACTTGAAGTACTGGCGGGCGGGATCGACGTTGAACGAGGGAGTCTTTTCCTTGTGGAAGGGGCAGCACGCCTTGTAGCGCGAGCCGGCTTTCTTGAGTGGGACGTAGCCGTCGATGATCTCCACGATGTCACTGGCCTGGCGGACCTGCTCGATGACTTCCTTGGGGATCATGCCGGACATACGTGGTGAGGGGTTATTGTGATCAAGTTGCCACGAAGGTCAATCGCGGCGTGACGCGGAGCAGTCCGAAAAAAACGCGTCGACGATCCGCTACAAGCGGCTTTTTCTCTGTAGGTGTCGATGGCCTGTTGCGTTTGCGGCGATTCATGGAACCGCCCTGTAGCGCGGGGGGCTCAATCAGGGTTGAAGGCGTCAGGAGCGATAGGCCGGGCATGGAGCCATTGAAGCAGAAAAGCGGCGGGAGCGTTTGCGTTAGGTTTGCTGCGTGAGCTGCGTGTGCGATATTTTTGAGGGTTGGGGCGGGAGCGGCGGTAAAAGTTCTGCTTGGAGTTTCGCCGCTTTTCTCGTTAAGGTTCGACGGTTTTCCAATGAATCGGCGGTCTCTAGCGGTGCTTTGTTTCCTCGTGGCGTGGTGTCACGGGTTGGACTGCTTTGTGGCGAAGGGCCAGGAGGGGGGCTCGACGCCCGCGGCAACGGCTCCCGTCCCTGCCGCAGCCCCGGCAACGGCAACAAAAGTCGGTGTGGTGGTGCAGGTGGAGCGACCATCGTGCGTGATGAATTTTGCCCCCAATCCGGCGGATGTGACGGATATGTTCAATGACGGGCTCCGGGCCTTGACCGGGCAGCCGGATAGTGCGTCGGCGTGGAAAAGCCTCGGTATCGTCCCCACAGACATTGTCGGTATCAAGATTGATACGGCGGGCGGGGTGGGGTTCAGCACTCATCGCGAACTCGTGGCCGCCATCGTGGAGGGATTGGTGTCGGCGGGGGTGCCGGGCAACAAAATCATCATCTGGGATAAATTCAGTGACCACATGCGGCTGGCGGGGTGGACTCCGATCGGACCGGGCGCACGAACGCCCGCGATTGTCTCGGTTGTACCGGGGGCGGGATTTGATCCGAAGGTTTTCTATGTGAATGAAATCTTGGGGCGCCTGATTTGGGGCGACTTGCAATTTCGTGGCACGCGTCCGACAGCGGCCGATTTGATGAATGCCACGCGCCGCGCCGTGCAGGCGGCGAATCCGGGGGTGGGGGATGACGAGGGCTCACCGGTGGCGCCACCGAGCCCGGACCAGACGAGCAATAAATCGTTTTACACAACGTTGCTGACGCAGACCTGCACGAAGATTATCAATGTGCCGGTGCTGTCGGACAGTCCTGCCACCGGGCTCTCCGGTTGCCTGAGCACGCTGGCGATGGGGGCGGTGGACAACACACGGCGCTTCAGTGCGGATCCGTCGTGGGGAGACCCCGCGGTGCCGGAAATTCTGGACAAGGATTTCATGCGGCAAAAGGTGGTGCTGCACGTGCTCGATGCTTTTGTCGCGCAGTACGCGGGCGGACCGCGGTTCAATCCGATGTTTACGACCAGTATTGGCGCGCTGTATGTCAGCCAGGATCCGGTCGCGGTGGATACGCTGGTGCTGAAGCGCATGGAGCGGTGGCGCCAGGAGAATCAGATCGATGCGCTCGGCAAGCAGGCGTCGCACGTGGCGACGGCGGCGGCCTATGGTCTCGGCGAGGGCGATGTGAAGAAGATCAAGCTCATCAAGCTGCCGTAGGGGAAGCCAACTCGCAAAACGACGGATTGGAGCGGCCTCCTGTCTCAATCGAATCTGCTATTGTGCCCAAAAAGAAAACCGGGAGGCCTCTTGCGAGGCAACCCGGTTTGTCTGGAAAACAGAATGCGATCAGGCGGCGGCGGAAACGTGCACGCGGCGGTTGGCTTTGTCGAACTTCACGATGCCGTCGATGAGGGCGAACAGGGTGTGGTCGCGGCCCATGCCGACGTTGAGTCCGGCGCGATAGCGGGTGCCACGCTGGCGAACAATGATGTTGCCGGCGACAACGGATTCGCTGCCGAATTTTTTGACGCCGAGGCGCTTGCTGACGCTGTCGCGGCCGTTACGTACGCTTCCTTGACCTTTTTTATGTGCCATGGTGTATCTCTTTCGTTATCGAAAATAGGGGTTGGGGATGAAGGGGATTAGGCCTTGATCTTGGTCACTTTGACCTTTTGCAGCTTCTGGCGATGACCCACCGTGCGGTGGTAACCTTCGCGGCGTTGGAACTTGTAGGCAATGACCTTCGGGGCCTTGATTTGCTCCAGCAATTCGAGCGTGACGGTCGCGCCAGCCACAACGGGCTTGCCCACGGTCACCTTTTCGCCATCAGCCACGAGGAGCACGTCGGAGACGGTCGCGGTCTTGGCATTCTCTTCGGTTGTGAGAAGCTCGACTTCCAGCGTTTCGCCTTCGCTCACCTTGTACTGTTTTCCACCGGTTCTGATCACTGCAAACATAATAAATTAACTCCTTAAAGTAGAGCGGGCTAGCATGCCATGGTCGGCAAGGGATGCAAGCGGAAATTAAAGATTTTCAACAAAAACGACAAAAAAGGGATTCTGAGAGCCCCCGTCCCATTATCGAGACGGAGCGTTACCGACAACCTATTGGGTCCAGCGTCACGCTGGCTACCAGGACCAACCGATCAGATTGATACCGTCCACAATGCGGTCATTGTGGTTAACCTGGGCGCTTGCCACCGAGGTGGGTGTGCCGGGCGGGATGATGGCTTTGGTGCCGTAACCCATGCTGGCGGGAGCGGTCGGAGAAATCACAACCAGACCTTTTTCCGACATCTCATAGATCAGACCCGTGGTTTGCCAACCCTTGGTATTTACGGTCGGGGTGGAGCTCTTCTGCGGTTGCGTCCGCACGGGTGCGGAGGGCTTTTCGGTGCTGATCGTCGAGTTTTGCGAGGCGCTGATCGTCGGTTTGTCCTGCGCCTGCAGACAGGGCAGGAAGGCCAAGGCTGTCACAATCAGGCATAATTTCTTCATAATGATTTAATATATCGGCAATTTTGTCCCTGAGTCAAGTAGCCGTACACACGATACAAGCTGCGCTTATGGAATACTATAGAACAGCCAACCCTTCGACAAAGCCGTACACTCGCTCTTCGCCGGGCCGGGGACGGGTGAAGAAGGTCTTTTCCAAGAGCTGACACGCTTGGGCGGGGCCATTTTCCGTGCGCACTTTCTCGCCAATCTCGCGGGCGCGCTGGGCGATTTTGCCTTCGCTGACCTGACGCAGCGCTTTCAGCAGGCCGCTTGCATTCCGTTTGCGGGGAGGGAGATAGACCGCGACGCCCATGGCCTCGAGACACATCGCGTTGTGCGGTTGCTCGAATGCGTAGGGACAGGCGACGATGGGAATGCCGGCGCGGAGGGATTGCGCGGTGGTGCCCATGCCGCATTGATGCGCCACCGCGCGGCACCGGGGCATGATCCAATGGTAGGGAGCGTAATCGAGCGCCAGCACGTTGGGCGGGAGGTTGGCCGGAATGTTCCGTTTGTCGCCGACGAGCAGGATGGCGCGTTCCTTTTGACCACGCAGACCTTCCACAGCCGCGTTGTAGAATTCGCCGGGATTGGCAATAGCGGAGGAGCCGAGCGTGAAGAGCCACGGTTTTTCGCCCGCCTCAAGAAAGGAGGTCAATTCGGGCGACGGCGTATAGGCCGGGTCCCACGGGCAAAATCCGGCGAGGTGGATGTGCTCGGCGTAATCGGGTTGGCGCGGCGAGAAGTGTTCGCTGAAGAGGGCGAGATTGAGCGTGGGCGAGACCGCCTCAAAGATCGCATCGGTGATGGGCTCCAGGCCCTCGCGTTGCCGTTGACCGTTCACGACAGGGTCAATATGCGGGCGCACCATCATGCGCGCCAGCTTCCACGCGCCGTGATTGGCCAATCGTCCGATCGGTCCGGTGAAGGGCTGCATCGGCTGACCGGCGGGCAGGGTGTAACGCGACGGCAGGATGCTCGGGGCGAGGGAAATGGTGGCCCACGGGATCTTCGCTTTTTCCGCGGCGGCGCTGGCGGGGAGGAAAAAATGATGCGCCACGAGGGCGTCATGCTCGGGAGCGAGTTCGCACAGCGTGCGCAGGCCGTCGTCCATCATCGGCACAATGGCGAGCTCCATCAGTGCCTTCAGCGACACGAGGCCGAAGTTTTTCGTGGAGATGATTTCCGGATGTTCGAAGAGTTCCTTCGGCGAAAGTTCCGGTCCCACCGACACGAAGTCCACGCCGATGCCGAGGAATTCCGGCTTCCAGTGGCTCATGCCCACCATGGTCACCTCGTGACCGCGCTGGCGCATTTCGCGGGCGAGGGTCAGGAAGGGGTGCAGGTCGCCGCTTGACCCCCAGGAGGCGAGAAGAAATTTCATTCGTGTCAGCTGTTGACTCCATCAGTTATCAGCTTTCCGCCAAAACACAATTCGTTTGCGCGGAGGGCTGGTGCGTGTGGAGGTCTCCCATTCGACTTCAAGCTACCAATCACTTCGCGGGTGGCACGCTTTGCCCCTTCAGCAGGGCTTGTTTCCATGCTTCCAGGCGCGGGCCATAGGCGGCGAACGTGTTGTTCTTCCCGTGATGATCGGCCAGCGGCATGATGACGACTTCCTTGGGGCCCTTGAGTTGATTTGCTGCCGCGAGAATTCCCTCGGGGCGCGCGGTGGTATCGATCATGCCCACGCTGATCAGCGCGGGACATTTCGCGCGGGCGGCGAAGTTGACCGCGTCATAGTAGCGCGATGTTTCGAGCACCTTCTTCGGGTCTTTGTCTTTGACATTGAACACCCAGTTGGGCCAGCCGGGAGTGCGGCCAACGAGTTGTCCCGTGTTGTCGCAACCGGCCGGCACGCAGGTCATCAATGCGGTGACTTTCGGATGCAATCCTGCCGTCACGAACGATTGCAAGCCGCCCTGACTGTTGCCGGTGACGACGAACACCTGGCCATTCCAGTCCGGGCGTTGCGTCAGGTATTCCGCCGCGCGGAAACACGAAAGGTACATGCGCAGGAAATAACTCGTCTCGCGGTCGTCATTGCCGATCGCGGTGTATCCCTTCAGCTCGCCTTCCTTGAGTTTGTCGTAAAATTCCTTCGGCTCGTCGATGGGGAGATCGTGAGCGATGATGTTCAGCACGAGCCAGCCTTGCGCAGCGGGACCGGCCACCCAGTTGCGTTCCAGCGGATAGACGCCTGCCCATTGGACGATCAGCATGGCGGGGAATTTCTCGCCCTGCGCGGGCCGGGCCAGTTGACCCCGGATATGCGAGCCGCGGATGTTATCCATCGTGATCTTCCAGTAGTCGACGCCGGGCTTGTTGATGTCGACTTTTTCGAGTACGGGATTCGCGGGCACGGCGGCGAGCTCATCGAGTTTCGCTTTCCAGAACGCATCGAAGTCGTCCGGCGCGGGCGCGGAAACTCCGATCTTGTCCGGATCAACCGCCGCACCGCCGTAAGCGGGCACCGGCTTTTCATTGTTAACGGGGGTGGGGGTCACCTGCACCAGCAGCGTGCCGGGGGTGTCGAGCGCGGACTCAATCGTAGCCACGCCATTGCTAAAAGTGAGAGTGCCTTTGCTCAGGGCCGTGGCGCCGCCTTTCAGGACGGAATAGGTGGCGGTTGTCACCGTTGCCTTGGCCTCCTCGGAGAGTTTCACATCCCACACGATCTTCTCGTTCACCGCGTAGACGCCGCTCGATTTTTGCGGGGCGACCGTGATCAGCGGGGCGGAGTTGGTCGCAGCCGGTTGCGCGGTGACAACGGCCGGAGCCGCCGGGGCGGCGGTGGCCACGTGCCAAACGGCGAGACTCAGGGTGAGAATGAGGGAAAGGAGGAGGTGTTGGGGTTTGAGACGGTAACGATTCATGGTGGTGGACGGTTGAAAAAATGACTCGTTTTCAGCGTGGCATCGCTCCCATCGCCCGGCAAGCCTAATGAGGCGAGGGCTCACTCTCCCAGTTTATCTCCGTAAGACTGGATCGGCACGCTCGCGCGAAGCGTCATTGGGTGCAGGGCTCAGCCCTGCGATCACGCGGGCTGCTGCTGCGTTACGCAATGGAACGACCCGAGACCCCAGATCAGATCCGTCGCATCGATCGGCAAAACGCGCCGCATCGGGAACAACTTCTGCAGGATCGCGCGAGCCTTCTCGTCATTGACCGGATGCCGGTACACCGGCAGTAGCACGACTTCGTTGCCGATGTAAAAATTCGCATAGCTCGCGGGGAGCCGTTGTCCTTCGCTCTCGATACGGCCGGGCATGGGCAGATCGATAATCGTGAGCGGCTCGCCCTTTGCCGTGGTCATCTTTTCCAGACGGCGACGATTCTCGCGCAGCAGCGCATAGTTCTCATCGGCGGGATCGTCCTCGATGATCGTCACAACGGTGCTCGGTCCGACGAAGCGAGTGAGGTCATCCACATGACCGTCCGTGTCGTCGCCCACAATGCCGTCGCCAAGCCAGAGCACTTTTTCGATGCCAAGATAGTCGCACAGATGCTGCTCGATCTGTTCCTTCGTCAGTGTCGGATTGCGGTTCGGATTCAACAGGCACGCCTCTGTGGTCAGCAAGGTGCCTTCGCCATTCACGTCAATCGAGCCGCCCTCCATCACGATGCCGGGCTGAAACAGGGGAAGATTGAGGAACTTCGCGGCATGTTGCGGCACTGCGTCATCCAGATCGCACGGCGGATATTTTCCACCCCACGCATTGTAGCCCCAATCGATAATGGCCTGCTCGCCGTTCGGCTTGTTGATGAAGATCGGCCCGTGATCCCGGCACCACGGTTCGTATGAGGGGAACCGGTGCAGGAAAACATTCTTGCCGAGGGCGGTGTGCACTTCGGCCAACGCGGCGCGCGCTTCGGCATCGACCGCATCATCAAAGATATTGATGTGCACCTTTTCCCCGTTGCAAAGCAGTCGCGCCATGTCGGCCCAGATGCCGGGAATCGCCTCGTAAGCGCCGGGGAAGCTGATCCCATCCTTGCGCGGCCAAGTCAACCACGTGGCGGCGTGCGGTGCCCATTCGGCGGGCATACGGTAACCTTGCGCGGCGGGGGAATTCGGAGTGGGAGTCAGGAGGGAAGGCA
This sequence comes from Verrucomicrobium sp., assembly GCA_017849585.1. Lineage (GTDB taxonomy): Bacteria > Verrucomicrobiota > Verrucomicrobiia > Methylacidiphilales > UBA1321 > UBA1321. Next base: position 20,814 of record JAFIGT010000008.1, on the reverse strand, counting down.
TGGGAATAAAAGTCAAAGGTCAAAACGAAAAAGTCAAAAGTTCACGAAGGAAGGTTTCATCGGCCAAGTTTTTACTTTTCAGTTATAGCTTTGACTTTTGACCTTTGAGTTTTGACTTTTCGCAGAATTAATCAATCAGTCTCTTCGTCAGATCCCCATACGCATCGATCCGGCGATCGCGCAGGAACGGCCAATGCGTGCGTGTCGTGTCGACCGTTTCCAGATCCACTTCCGCGACGAGGATTTCCTCCTTGTCCACGCTGCCCTTGGCCAGGATCTGGCCCGACGTCCCCGCGATGAAGCTCTGCCCCCAGAACTCGATGCCGTCGCCGCCGATGGGTTGCTCGAGACCGATGCGATTTGCCACCGCGACGTAGCAGCCGTTGGCCACCGCATGCGAACGCTGGATCGTCTCCCACGCGAGGTGCTGGTTCGTGCCGTACTGCGCTTTTTCGGACGGATGCCAGCCGATGGCGGTCGGATAAAAAAGAATCTGCGCGCCGCTCATCGCGGTCAGTCGCGCCGCCTCGGGATACCATTGATCCCAGCAAATGAGCACGCCGATGCGGCCGAACTTGGTATTCCACGTGCGGAAACCGAGATCGCCCGGAGTGAAATAAAACTTCTCGTAGAAGAGGGGATCGTCGGGAATGTGCATCTTGCGGTACATGCCGAGATAGCTGCCGTCCGCATCGATGATCGACGCCGTGTTGTGGTAAAGCCCCGCCGTGCGTTTTTCGAACAGCGACGCCACGATCACCACGCCGAGTTTCTTCGCCGACGCTTGCAAGGCGACGGTGCTCGGGCCGTTCGGAATTTCCTCCGCGAGCTTGAAGTAGTCGTGATTCTCGCTCTGGCAAAAGTACTGCGAGCGGAACAGCTCCTGCGTGCAGATGATGTTCGCGCCGGCGGCAGCGGCCTTCTCCACGAGGGCGAGTTGACGCGACAGATTCTCCGCCGGATCAGCGGTGGCGTGAGTCTGGATGAGGCCGATTTTCACCTTGGAAGAACGGGGCGTCGTCATAGTCGGGCAATGTAAAGTCAAAGGTCAAAAGTCGAAAGGCAAAACTGTGGAATTCGATATAAAAGTTACCGCGTTGTGACAATGCTTGTGTGAGCAGGAGAGCCGACTCAAACTAGCATTACTTATAGAATGGAGTAATGAGGCCGTTACTTTCGGCGTATTGACATAACTTATCCGAAAGCTTGTCAGGATTTTTGTAGTAGTCGCTATCGAGCTTATCTAGTACGTGGTAATTTGGATCGTCATCAGAATAATGACGCATTGCCTCATACCGTGCCCGACGCTCTTTGGGTGGGACTGCATTCCCAAAATAGAGAGTTTTGGCTCTTTGCAGCAGCTCAAGGCTTTGGGTGGCCTTGAGTATGTATAATCCTTCTACAGCTTCTTGATACAAAGAACCCGAACTATTGGTGAAAAATTGACTGAATCCACCATTATATACCTCGCCTTCGAGAACGCCTACTACATAATAAACCCTCTCGGAGGGAGTTAAGCCATTCATCCCTTGCTCAGTTTTGTAAACTTTATTTACCAAGTCCGCCCATAGAGCTTTCCATGGAGAGTACTCACGGGCTTTTTGGGAGTTCAGTTTAGACTGTTCAATGCTTTTGCGAATGCCCTGTCGGCAGGCCATGCAAACACCACCGGTCGCTTCAGCGGTTGTTGGCAGTATTTCGGCGCCACACTCTTTGCAAGGAACCCGTAAAGTCACGGATCCATTATGAAATTTGAGTGGGAAGAGTCAAGTTGAAGCCGACCTTGGCACTAGGAACGAGAGATCAGCTTCCACAATCCCGGAAAGCGCTTCTCGATTTCCGCCTGCCGCAGTGAGGTCAGGCTTTTCGTGCCTTCCACCCGCGTCTGGATCAGGCCCGACGTGCGCAGCACATCGAAGTGATGCGAGCGGGTCGCCTTGGCGATTCGCAACGGAATCTCGTTGCAGGCAAAGGGCCGTTCCGGTTCGTTCAGGAGGTGGCGCACAATCTTGATCCGGCACGGGTCGGCCAGCGCCTGCATGACGTCGGCGAGGGTGACGTTCTTGATCTCCGGATGACGATACTTTTTCATGACAAGGTTACTCTACCGCATCTTTACTTGTTCGGCAATGATCGAACTAGTATTTGACAGGAAATAAAACAGTATTAAGTTCGATCAATAACGAACTAGTAACCCTGAACCAAGGAATCTTCCCCATGAGTACCCGGCTTTTTGACCCCATCCGCCTCGGTGATCTTGAACTTCCCAACCGCCTGATCATGGCACCGCTCACCCGCTGCCGCACGGGCGAGGATCGCGTGCCGACCGAATTGATGGCGCAGTACTACACCCAACGCGCCACGGCGGGGTTGATCCTGACGGAAGCGACCGCCGTGGTTCCCGGAGGCGTTGGCTACCCGAATACGCCCGGACTCTGGTCCGAGGAGCAGGTGCAAGGCTGGAAGCGCGTCACGGAATCCGTTCATGCGAAGGGCGGTCGCATCGTGGCACAGCTCTGGCACGTGGGTCGAATTTCGGACCCGGTGCATTTGAATGGGGAACTCCCGGTCGCCCCCAGCGCCATCGCGGCGACAGGCCATCCCAATCTGATTCGTCCCATCCGGCCGTTTGTCACGCCGCGCGCGTTGGAACTTTCCGAAATTCCCGCCCTCATCGAAGGCTATCGCAAGGGCGCTGAAAACGCCAAGCGCGCCGGGTTCGACGGGGTGGAAATTCATGGCGCGAACGGCTATCTGCCGGATCAATTTTTGCAGGACGGCACAAACCACCGCACGGACGAATACGGTGGACCGATTGAGAACCGTGCCCGTTTCCTGCTCGAAGCGACTGACGCGGCCATTACCGTCTGGGGTGCGAAGCGCGTGGGCGTGCACCTGGCTCCGGGCGGACATTCGTACGGCATCACCGATTCGAATCCGGTCGCGACGTTTGGATACGTCGCCCGCGAACTCGGCAAGCGCGGTATCGCGTTCCTCTTTGCCCGCGAAGGCCTCGCTCCGGAAGGGGGCCGTCTCGGCCCCGAACTGAAGAAAATCTTTCAGACGGCGGGCGGCGGCGGGTATATCGCCAATGATTCGCTCACCAAGGATACGGCCGCGCAATTACTGGCCAATGGTGAAGCCGATGCGGTGGCTTTTGGTGTGCTCTTTATCGCCAACCCGGACCTCGTGCAGCGCTTCAAGACGGATGCGCCGTTGAACGCGCCCCACAAGGAAACGTTCTACATCCCGGGCCCGAATCATCCCGAGGGGTATATCGATTATCCTGCACTCACCGCGTAAGCGGGGAAGGGGAGTTTTTTCTCGCAAAGCTCGCCAAGACGCGAAGGTTCCAATAAGAATCTTTGCGTCTTAGCGTCAGCTTTTGCTGGGTCCACCGTCACGCTGGGCTTCGAGCTGCTTGATGCGTTCGAGCAATTCGGGGAGGCGGGCGGTGAGGGCTTCGAGCTTGAGGCTTTCGCGCAGCGGACGGGCATGGTGACCGGCCACGACGGCTCCGGCAGGGACGTCCTTGTTCAGGCCCGCTTGGGCTGTCACGACGGCCTTGGTGCCGATATGGAGATGTCCGGCGAGACCGGCCTGTCCGGCGAGGGTAACGTAGTCGCCCAGCGTCGTGCTGCCGGAGATGCCGACTTGCGAAACGATGATGCAATGTTTTCCGACCACCACGTTGTGGGCGAGCATGACTAAATTATCGATCTTCGCGCCTTCCTGCACCCAGGTTTTGTCGAAGCGGCCGCGGTCGATCGTCGTGTTCGCGCCGATCTCCACATCGTCGTCGATCTGCACGTAGCCGATCTGCGGGATCTTCGTGTGGCGGCCGTTCTTCGTTGAGTAGCCGAAGCCGTCGGAGCCGAGCACGGCGCCGCTCTGGATGATCACGCGGTTGCCGATCTGCGTGCGTTCCCGGAGGGTGACGTTGGCGTAAAGGAGGCAGTCCGAACCGATGGTCGTCTCGTGACCGATGTAGGTGTTTGCCCCGATGACCGTGCGGTCGCCGATGGTGACGCCGGCCTCGATGACCACGCCCGGCTGGATCGACACTTCCTTGCCGAGGATGGCATCCGGCGAGATCACCGCGCTCGGGTGAATGCCGGGAGGGTAGACAATGGGGGCAGGGGCGAAGAGATCCACGATCTTCGTGAAGGCCACGGAGGGATCATCCACGCGGATCTGCGTGACGCTGAAATCGGAGGGACCTTTCCGGGCGACGAGGATGGCACCGGCCGCCGTTTGACGGGCCGCAGGTTCATACTTCGAGTTCGCGAGAAAGGAGAGGTGGTGAGGCTGCGCGGTTTTCAGATCCGCGACGCCGGTGATGGGTTTGGAGCCATCCCCCACCACCTCGCCGCCCACGAGGGCGGCGAGTGAGGAAGCCGTGTATTCGGCCACAGTTGGTTCTAACGTAAAGGGCTGAACGGTTATTTCTTCGGAGCCGCAGGTGCCGGGGCGGCGGGAGCGGGAGTTGAGGCAGCGCCACCCTTGGGGGCCGTCGCATTCATCGTCTTGATGATTTCGTCGGAGATATCGGTCACCCCTTCCACGTACAAGGCCGAGGGCGTGCCATTGAGGGACATGCCGGACTTGTCGAGAATGAGGTTGTACTTGTCGCGGGCACCGATGCTGTTGATGACCTTGGTGATTTCCTCTACGATGTTCTTGCGCATGCGGCCGCTCTGGTCGTCGAGCTGCTTGCGGCGGGTCACGTCGAATTCGCGGATCTTGCGTTCCGTGTTCTGGAGATCCTGCACCTTGGCCTGGAGGGCCTTGGTCTTTTCATCGCGCACCTTGGCGTCGAGGGTGGTGTTCTGCGTGTCGGCGCGCAGTTTCTGGGCTTCGTCGACCATCTTTTGATAGTCGGCCATCATATCCTGATATTCCTTCTGGTAGCTGGCGAGCACTTCCTTCAGGCGGGTGTCGGCTTCCTTGGTCTTGTAGTATTCCTTGAAGACCTGTTGCATGTCGACGACGGCCAGTTTGAGGTCGGCCGCCTTCGCCGGTGCGGCACAGAGGCAGAGGGTGAGCAACGTGGTTAACAGAGACAGCGATTTTTTCATAGGGTATGATTGGTCCTTGCGGAGAAGAATGGTGTTAGTTGAATTGATAGCCGACGTCAAAGGCAAATTTTCCGCCGCCTCCCGTCCACTTGTCGTGGATGAGGGGGACGCCGAAGTCGAGACGCAGGGGACCAATCGGAAGATTCAAGCGCAAGCCCACGCCCGCGCCGACGCTGAAGTTGGCGCTTTCCCAGTCGTAGGATTTCTGGCGCACAAAGCCGGTATCCACGAAGACCGCACCGCGGACGCGGTCAATGATCGGGTAGGTCAGCTCAAGATTGGCATAACCGAAGGTGTTACCACCGATCGGTTCGCCGTTTTCATCCTTGGGACCGACCTGGCGATTATCGAAACCGCGCACTGAACGGGAACCACCGACAAAGTAGCGGTCGAAGATCGGCACCCGGGTCGAATCATCATATTGGCTGGCCACGCCGGTGGCGCCGCCGACCATGATGATCATGTCGTAGGGAAGGGAAAAGTACTTCTGGCCTTCGATCTGGATCTTGTAGATGTCCGTCTGGCCGAGGAGCGGGCCGCCCGCCACTTCGGTGCTGAACTCAATGCGTTCACCGCGACGGGTCAGGAAGACGTTGTCGCGGGTATCATAGACCAAGCCCACCGTAATCGCGCTCTTCGAGCGGTTTCCGGCTTCCTGCTTGAGCGTATTCGAGGCGTCATCCGCGAAATCGTAGAGTTCGATCTGCTCGAGCTGATACTTGATCGAGGCGGTCCAGAACTGGCTCAACGCACGCGACATGCGAACCGCGCCACCGTAGTTGCGCTGATCGTACTCGCTGGAGAGGTACTGCGCTTCGCGGGCGAACAGGTCAAAGCCGAGCGACAGCCGCTGGTCGAGGAACCACGGTTCCGTGAACGACAGCGTAAAGTCGCGCCGTTGCAAACCGTACTGCACGCGCGTGCGGAACTTCTGGCCCGCACCGGTGAAGTAGGGGAAATTCTGGATGTCGAAGTTACCCTGCGACAACTCAACGAAACCGAGCACGCTGTCGACCGAGCTGAAGCCCACGCCGAAGGTGATCGATCCCGTGCGCTTTTCCTCCACCGACACCACCATGTTCTTGCGGTTCGGCACGCTCGTATCCTGAGGGCTCACATCGACCTTGCTGAAGTAACCGAGATTCTCAAGGCGCTGCTTGCTCGCGTCAGCCAGCGTCGTGTCATAGACTTCGCCCGGGGCGAGGGCCAATTCACGGCGAATGACCTTATCCTTGGTCTTGTTGTTGCCTTGGATGATGATCTTTTCCACGAACGACTGCGGGCCTTCCTGAATGGTGAAGAGCAGGTCCATCTTGCCGCTTTCCACGTTCGCCTGCCGTTCCGGATTGAACCGCGTATCGATGTAACCCTTCTGGCCGTAAAGATCCGTGCCGGCCTTCTTGTCCGCCTCGAGACCCTGCGGCGAGTAAACCGAACCGTCCTTCATCGTGAATCGCGAGTAAATCTGCTGCGTGGTGAAGATGGTGTTGCCTTCGAAAGAGATCTTGCCCACGTGATACTGGATGCCTTCGAACACCGTCAGGATCACCGTCATCTTGTCTTTCTCGGGATACTTGAACTGGATATCCTTGATCTCCATGTCGATGTAGCCCTTGCTCTGGTAATACTCGCGGACCTTCTTCAAGTCTTCCTTGAACTGGTCATCCTTGTAGAGACCCGACTTGTTGATCCACGAGAAGAAGTTCTTCTTGCGGGTCTTCATCTGCTTGCGCAGTTCCTTCGTCGTCAGTGCCTTGTTGCCGATGAAATCGACCTCCGTCACATACGCGCGAGAGCCTTCCTTGATGTTGAAGGTCACCACCGCGCGACCGAATTCCTCGTTCACGTCGATCTTGTAGCTGACCTGGACCCGGTCATATCCCTTGTTCTGGTAATACTCCTTGATCTTGTCCGCATCCGTCGCCACCTGCTGTTCGCTCAGGTAATCGCCGATCTTGGTCTTCGTTTCCTTGCGCACGCGCTTTTCCTTGATCTGCTGCGCGCCGTTCACCACGATTTCCTTCACCAACGCCTTTGGCACCACGATCACGATCACCTTCACGCCGTCGGCGAGAGGTTCATCCTGAATGCGCAGGTTGGTGAAAAATCCGGTCGCGTAGAGATTACGCACATCCTCTTCCACGCCTGCCGCGGAGTAGGGCTGACCCACCGTCGTACGCATGTTGGCGAGAATGACGGCCTTGCTGACAGACTTCGGGCCGCCATAAACGACTTCGATTTCCTTGACCACGGGGCCCTGCAATTGCGTGCTGGCAGCCGCAGGCGGAGCGATCAATTTCTTCTCGCGGGCCGGGGTCGCTTGCGCCGAGACCGTCTGCAGGTTTCCCCACATCAAAACGGGCACGCACAAAAGCAGTGTCAGTCTCCCCACAAAGCTTTGTCCAAGTTTTAATTTCAAAATTCGCCTTTCCTTCTGTCCTTGAGCGACTTAGTTGGTCCTGATTTTTGCCAATAATACGCCCTAATATAAAGCAGGCTGACTCTGTCCAAGACCCCGGTAAAGGTCAAGTATTTATTCCGACCCCAAAAACCGGGGCCATGGGAGAGGAAAAGGGGAGGGGAGAGTGGGACGATCCTGACAGGAACCAAGTCGTTATCGGAAACGGCATAAACCACCCCCTTGCCCGATCCCTCGGCTTCGCTCGGGATGACGGAGTTTAGATGCGAACGCCTTTGAAGCGATTTGCGGAGCAAATCAGCTATTGGGTCCAGCGTCACGCTGGTCATACCGAGCGAAGCCGAGGGATCGGGCAAGGGGGTGGTAATCTATGGTTTCGCGGAACCCTCCCCCCTTCCGTCCAAAAAAACAGGCCGCGTTGAGATCAACGCGGCCTGCTTCTTAAAAGAGCGCTGGCGAAAGACTTATTCGGCTTTCTCGGCCTTTTCCTTCTTGGCCTTGTAAGCGGACTTCTTGCCATGCTTCTTGTCGGCGCCTTCTTCAGCTTCTTCCGTCTTGGGCGTATTCACTTCCACCACGACATTGACCTTGGCGGTCACATTGTGGCCGAGGTCGATTTCGACTTCGTGATCGCCGCGATCCTTGATGGCTTTCGGCAGGTTGATCTTCTTCTTGTCGATCTCGAAACCGGCTTCCTTGAGCTTATCGGCGATATCCTGCGAGGTAACGGCACCGAACACCTTGGTCTGGCCTTCGCCAGCCGACAGGGTGAAGTTGAGCTTGGCCTTGCCGAGCTTGGTGGCAAATTCCTGCGCCTTGTTGAATTCCTCGGCCTCACGGGCGGCGCGCTTGCGCTTCAGGTCTTCGATCTGGCGCTTGGTGGCGCTGGTGGCGGGGGCCGCGAAGTTTTGGGGGATGAGATAGTTGCGGGCGTATCCGGGTTTCACGGACACGATATCGGCCTCGGCGCCAAGACCTTCGACTTTGGTTTTCAGAATGACTTCAACGGGCATAAATCAATATTAGTTACACCCAGCCGTCACCATGACAGTTGGGGAGCCGCAAACATTGGCAGACCCGCCCGAGAGTGTCAACCTGCTATTTTCAGAAAGAACGCGAGAGGGCTTGGGGAATGTCAATCTTCTCGGGGGTTCTCGTTATCGTGGACATCGCATTGTTTCTGATCAAATCGAAAAAGATCGAAGAAATTCCACTTTGGCCGCCTCCTGGGGCAAAAATATCGCACACGCAGCTCACGTAGCTCACCTAACGCAAACGTTCCCGCCCGATTTCTGTTAGAACAGGCTCTTAGCCAGTTCCAGTGTCCCATCTCGAATTCGCGTGGATTGGGGCGACATCACTCCGACGCCCAACAGAGGCGGTAGCGTCTTGTAGCGCGTTGTCGACGGCTTTTTTTTCGTGCGCCGGGGCGGCTCCAGTGACATGCTGACCCGGTTTTACCCGAAGAAGCGCCTATGAATCTCCCCTCGACCCTCACCGACCAGCTCAACCGGTTCTCCAAACCGACCCGGGAGCTCATGGTCACCGTGGCCATCGGCCTCGGGGGCGGTCTGGCCGCCGTGGCCTTCAACCGGAGCATCAACTTCATCTACGAAGCCATCTGGCCGCGACTCGCGGCGGGCGACCTGTGGGGCTTCCTCGGCTGGAGTTTGCTCGTGATGGTCGGCGTCGGCGCGATCTCCGGCTGGCTGCTCAGCGCCTTTTGCCCCGAAGCGGCGGGCAGCGGCATTCCGCAGGTCAAACTCGCCTTCTGGCGCGACTCCGGCTTCGTCTCGCTCCGGGCGGGCATCGTCAAGTTCGTCGCCGGGGCCGTTACCATCGGCGGCGGTGCCAGCCTCGGTCGCGAAGGGCCCAGCGTCCATCTCTCCGGCTCGCTCGCGTCCAATATCGCCGGGTGGCTCGGCGTGCCGAAGCACGGACGTCGTTCCGCTCTCGCGGCGGGTGCGGCGGCGGGACTCGCGGCGGCGTTCAATACGCCCATCTCGGCCATCACCTTTGTGCTCGAGGAAGTCATCGAGGACCTCAACAGCGCCCGCTACCTCGGCCACGCCTTGCTTGCGGCGGTGCTGGCCACGTTCGTCACGCATCTTTTTCTCGGCAGTCACCCGGCGTTTGTCATCCCGATCGTGCAAAGCATCAGTTGGAAACTCTACCTGCTTGCCCCCATCGTTGCGGCTCTTGCCGCCGTGATCGGCGCATGGTTCCAACTTTTCACCCTCGGCTGGCGCGAACGGATCAAGACCAGTCCCATCCCCACGTGGGCGCGGCCCATGGTGGGCATGTTAATCACCTGGGCGCTCGGCTGCGCGGTCTTTGTCCTCACGCTCAAGCTCTATGGTCACGGTCGGCTCGGCGTCTTCAGTCTCGGCTATCCCGACCTCACCGACATCCTGCATAATAATATGCTCTGGAAGGTCGCTCTGCTTCTCCTCGTGGCCAAGTTTGTCGCCACGGTCGCCTCCTACGCGTGGGGTGGTTGCGGTGGTATCTTTGCGCCGACGCTCTTTCTCGGCGCGGCGTTTGGACTTGGCATCAGCGAGGCGATCTCGTGGGTCTTCCCGTTGTGGGAGGGGGACCGCATCGCGCTCGCGGTCGTCGGCATGAGCGCCTGCCTCGGGGCGGTTGTACGCGCGCCGATCACATCGATTCTCATTGTCTTCGAGATGACCCATGAATTCACCTTCGTGCCGGTCCTGCTCCTCGGCACGTTCGCGAGCCAGTTGGTCAGCCGGTGGATGACGAAGGATAATTTCTACACCGACGTCCTCGCCCGAGACGGCCACGATCTCGCCCGCCTGATCCCGCCCCGCACGCTCGAGGAGTACCGCCAATCGCGGCTCGGCACCGTGGCCAATTTCAAGCCGGTCTGCGTCACCTCGCTCGATCATCAGGACTTGAAACATCTCCTCGAAGCGCATGCCTATCGTCGCTTCCCCGTTGTGCTCGATGGCAAGCTCCAAGGCACCGTCACCCGTGGCGAACTCGATCTCGCACTGCGGGAATTCCGCGAGCCGCGCATCGACTCCGCCACTACCGCGACGCCGGACGAAACCCTCGCCGTCGCGCAGATGAAATTGATCCACTCCAACCACGGCCTTCTCGTCGTCCTGCACGAAACGACCGGCGCGGTGCTCGGGCTCATGACGCTCCACGATCTCTTCCGCGTGGAAGAGAATTTCGCCAAGGCGTCGGAGGGGTAGAAAGAGGAATCCTTCGTATGGCCATTGAGTTAACCCATCAGGAAGTCAAAGAGGTTCGCGCCTCCATTCAGCGTTACTTCGAGGAAGAACTGGAAATGGAAATCAACGAGATGCGGGCGGGATTTCTGCTCGACTACATTCTCAAAGAGATCGCGCCCTTTGCCTATAATAAGGGCGTACGCGATGCGGAGACTTTTTTCCGGGACAAAATCGAGGATTTGCCCGCGACTCACTTTGAGGACGGACTCACCTACTGGCAGCAGAAAAAGAAGAAGCGTTGATTTTAGGCCGCCACGGATTTTTCTGTGCCGGCCCGCAGATTAGCCTGCAGCGTTTCCTTCGAAATCTCGTTCTCCCAGCGGCTGATCGCAATCGTGGCGACGCCATTGCCGATCTGGTTCGTCACCGCGCGGCAATCGCTCATGAACCGGTCGATGCCCACGAGCAGCGCCAGCGACGCAATCGGGATTTCCGGAACGATGGTCAGCGTCGCGGCGAGGGTGACGAAGCCCGCGCCCGTCACGCCACACGCGCCCTTGGAGGAAATCATGGCGATGAGCAACAGGCTGAGTTGATGCCAGAGGGTGAGGTGGGTGTTGGTGGCCTGGGCGAGAAAGATCGCGGCCATGGTCATGTAGATATTCGTGCCGTCGAGATTGAAGCTGTACCCGGTCGGAATGACGAGTCCGACCGTGGCCTTGGGGCAACCCACGCGTTCGAGTTTTTCCAGCATGCCGGGCAGGGCCGTTTCCGACGACGCCGTGCCGACGACGAGCAGCAATTCGTCCTTGATGTAGAGGAGAAAACGGAAGATGTTGAACCCGCAGTAATGCGCCACGCCGCCGAGCACCACGACGATGAAGAGTCCCGCGGTGAGGTAAAACTCCGCCATGAAAATCAGCAGCCGGTTCAACGAGTTCACGCCGTAATCGCCCACCGTGAAAGCCATCGCGCCGAACGCTCCCAGCGGTGCCGCCTTGACGATGATGCGGATGATGCCGAAGAAGATCTTGGATATCGACTCGATGGCCTGCAGCGCGGGCTTTCCCGCTTCACCCATGCCCGAGAGCGCCATGGCCGTCAGGATCGCGACGAACAACACCTGCAGCAATTCCCCCGTGGCGAACGCGCCGAAGAACGTGGAGGGAATAATATGGAGCACAAAGTCCGTTACATTCATCGAGTGCGCCTGCGCCGAGAAGGTTTGCCCCACGTGCGGGTCGAGCGTGCTCGCGTCGATATTGAATCCGGCTCCGGGTTTGAGCACGTTGACCACGACAAGACCGATCACCAGCGCGAAGGTCGAGACGATCTCGAAGTAAAGGATGGTCTTGAACCCGACCCGCCCGAGCCGTTTCAGATCGCCCATCGAGGCGACGCCATTGACGATGGTGCAGAAAATGATCGGGGCGATGATCATCTGGATCAGCTTGATGAAGCCAACTCCGAGCGGCGCGAGGCTTTTGCCAAAGTGGGGATAAACGAGACCGACCAGAATGCCGAGCACGACCGCGATGAGCACCTGCATATACAGCTCGCGGGCGATGTAGCGAAGAATGCGTGCGGGCAGGGAAGGGGGAAGCGGTGCGTTCATAGGTCGGTAAGGGGGATCGGCTCGAGTGCGTATTGATTAGAGAAAAACGAGATCTGGATTATATGAGGATAATTTTTCTAATAGCCAAGAAGTTATCTTGGTGGAGAGGCGTTTAGGCTCCGGCGCGTTAAACAAGCTTGCCAAGCGTGGAATTCTTTTTCAGTTTACCCCCTCCCTTTTATCCCATGAGCACCACCGATCCCGCCTCCCTGAAACGCACCGCCCTTGCTGAAACTCACGTTCGCTACGGCGGTCGCATGGTGGAATTTGGCGGCTGGTGGATGCCGGTCCAGTACACGGGCATTCTCGACGAACACACCACCGTGCGCACCGCCGCCGGGTTGTTCGACATCTGCCACATGGGTGAATTCGTCGTGAAGGGCCCGCAAGCCGGGGCGTGGTTGAATTCCCTCCTCACGAACGATATCGACAAGCTCGGCGACTCGCAGGGGCAGTACTCCATCATGCTCAACGAGCAGGGTGGCGTCATCGATGACCTCATTCTCTACCGCATCGCGGCCGACGAATACTACGTCATCGTCAATGCCTCCATGATCGAGGAGGACTTCAAGTGGGCCTCGTCGAAACTCCCCGCCAGCGGCGTCACGCTCACCAACCTCAGCGACGTCACGGCTGGTCTCGCGCTGCAGGGGCCGAAGTCCGAGGCGATCCTCAAAGCGTTCGTTCCCGGCATTACTCCGCCCGCGCGTAATACGATCACTGCGTTCACATGGAATGGCGTCTCGGGCCGCGTCGCCCGTACGGGTTACACCGGCGAAGACGGCTTCGAATTCTTCTTCCCCGCCGTCGATGCGGAAAAAGTCTGGGATGGTCTCCTCGCCCTCGGCAAAGCGTTCGGATTGAAACCGACCGGCCTCGGCGCGCGCGACACGCTTCGTCTCGAAGCTTGCCTGCCGCTCAACGGCAACGATCTTTCCCCCAAGCGCACGCCGCTCGAGGCGGGACTCGGCTTCTTCGTCTCGCTCACGAAGGCCGCGAATTTCCCCGGCAAGGACGTCCTGCAAAAACAGAAGGCCGACGGCGTGAAGGAAAAGCTCGCCGCGTTCAAACTCACCGGCAAAGGCGCGCCGCCCCGCTCGCATTACGTTCTCTATGGCGATGGCCAGAAGATCGGCGAGATCAGCAGCGGCAGCCAATCGCCCACGCTTGGCACCGGCATCGGCATGGGCTACGTCACCGCAGCTTGGGCCGAACCCGGCAAGGCCATCGAAATCGAAGTGCGCGGCACCCGCATTCCCGCCGTCACCGTGAAGAAACCCTTTTACAAACGCGCGGCCTAGGCTGCAGTCTGTTGAACCTCACTAACCCCAATTCATCTATGAGCCAGAATATCCCCGCCGGTCTGTACTACGCCGAATCCCACGAATGGATCAAAGTCGATGGCAACATCGGCACCGTCGGCATCACCGATCACGCCCAGCATGAACTCAGCGACGTCGTGTTTGTCGAACTCCCCAAGATCGGCGCCACCGTTGCCGCCAAGGCTCCCGTCGCCGTCGTCGAATCGGTCAAGGCCGCTTCCGACATTTACTCGCCTGTCAGCGGTGAAATCACCGAAGTGAACGACGTGCTTTCCACCGATCCCGCTCAGGTCAACACCGACCCTCACGGCAACGGCTGGATCTTCAAGATCAAGCTCAGCAACGTCGAGGAACTCAAGAGCCTCAAGGACGCCGCCGGTTACGCCGCCCTCCTCAAGGGCTAGGCAGAGCTGAGCCCTGCACTCCGTAGCTGGCGCGCGATGCGCGCCGCTTACGCTGACGACCAGACCGGGACTTTCGGCAATGATGACTCCCAGAAGCAGGAGTCCTGTTCAATCCGCTTGAGCAACGTTCATGGCAAATCGAGCCAAATCACGAGGGTAGTTTTTAACGAGAATGCTGTAAATTCGCGAAAAAACTTCCCCCTTTTCCGCAATGCCTCTTGCAATGCCGGGCGCGGATTTTAGTATGACCCGATGCTCGATACGCCTGTTGCCCCGGCTGCTTCTGCCAGTCGCTCCTCCCAAGTGAAAACCACTGCCACCACCCTCGCTCACGATCCGCTGGCTCCCACCGACACGTTCTTGCGCCGTCACATCGGTTCGAATGAAACCGAAGTCGCGCAGATGCTCGAATTCCTCGGCTTCAAGTCGCTCGACGCCATGATGGAGGCTGCCGTGCCGAAGCCGATTCGCATCAGCAAGTCGCTCTCTCTCCCCAAGCCGCTCGGTGAACACGCCGCGCTGGCGCAGCTCAAGCAAACGCTCGGCCGCAACAAGGTGTTCCGCTCCTACCTCGGCATGGGTTATCACCACACTGTCACGCCGCCGGTCATCCAGCGCAACATCCTCGAGAATCCCGGCTGGTACACCGCCTACACGCCGTATCAGGCGGAGATCTCGCAGGGCCGCATGGAAGCGCTGCTTAACTTCCAGACGATGATCACCGACCTGACGAAGATGGAGATCGCGAACGCGTCGCTCCTCGACGAAGCGACTGCCGCCGCTGAGGCGATGACGATGACCCACTCGTTACGCCAGAACGCTGCCGCGAATGTGTTCTTCGTTTCCTCCGCGTGTCATCCGCAGACCATCGACGTGGTCAAGACCCGCGCTGTGCCGCAAGGCATTGAAGTGCACGTGGGTGATCACCGCACCGTCACGCTCAATGACAAAATCTTCGGCGTGCTCCTACAGTACCCGGCGTCCGAAGGCCAGATTTTCGACTACGCCCCGTTCATTGAAAAAGTCCACGCGAACAAGGCGCTCGCCGTTGTTGCGGCGGACATCCTCGCGCTCACCGTGCTGCGCGCGCCGGGTGAATTCGGCGCCGACATGGTCGTCGGCAGCTCGCAACGTTTCGGCGTGCCGCTCGGTTTCGGTGGACCTCACGCCGGTTACTTCGCCACGCGCGATGCGTACAAGCGCAGCATGCCGGGCCGCCTCATCGGTGTCTCGCACGACGCGCAGGGCAAGCCCGGTTTTCGTCTCGCGCTGCAAACGCGTGAGCAGCACATCCGCCGCGACAAGGCGACCAGCAACATCTGCACGGCGCAGGTGCTCCTCGCGGTCATGGCCTCAATGTACGCGGTCTATCACGGACCTGAAGGCGTTCGCGCGATTGCGAAGCGCGTGCATACGCTGACCGCCACGCTTGCCGCGGGTTTGAAGAAGCTCGGCTATACGTTGCCGGCGGAATCGTTCTTCGACACGCTGCGCGTCGATCTCGGCTCCAAGAAGAGTGCCGATCTCGTCAAAATCGCCGAATCGAAGCAGATCAATCTGCGCGTGATCGATGCGCACACCATTGGCATTGCGCTCGATGAAGTGGCTACCGAAGCGGAGCTTGATATGCTGCTCGCGATCTTCAACGACGGCGACGCGCCCGACTTCGCCGCGCGCGATCTCGTGGCCTCGGTGCCTGAGCTCCCCACCAGCGTGAAGCGTCAGGGCGAGATTCTGCTGCACCCGATCTTCCGCTCCTATCACACCGAGACGGAAATGCTCCGCTACATCCGCCGCCTCGAGTCACGCGATTTGTCGCTCACCACGTCGATGATTCCCCTCGGCTCGTGCACGATGAAGCTCAACGCCTCGACCGAGATGTATCCGGTGTCGTGGCCCGAGCTGGGGCATCTGCATCCGTTCGTTCCCGCGAACCAGACCGAAGGCGCGCGCGAGATGTTCCGCCAGCTCGAAAGCTGGCTGTGCGAGATCACGGGTTTCGCCGCGATTTCACTGCAGCCGAATGCCGGTTCGCAAGGCGAATACGCGGGCTTGCTCGCCATTCGCGGTTATCATCATTCCCGCAATGAGGGCCACCGCAACATCTGCTTGATTCCCGCTTCCGCGCACGGCACCAATCCCGCCAGCGCGGCGATGGCTGGCTTCAAGGTCGTTGTCGTGGCCTGCGACAAGCAGGGCAATATCGACCTCGCCGATCTCAAGGTGAAAGCCGAGCAGCACAAGGCGAACCTCGCCTGTGTGATGATTACTTATCCTTCGACGCACGGCATCTACGAAGAAGGCATCATCGAGGCCGTCAAGATCGTCCATCAGAACGGCGGCCAGGTTTATATGGATGGCGCGAACATGACCGCGCAGGTCGGCGTCTGCCGTCCTTCCGAACTCGGCATGGACGTCTGCCATTTGAACCTCCACAAGACCTTCTGCATCCCGCACGGCGGTGGCGGTCCCGGCGTCGGCCCGATTGGCGTGGCGCAACATTTGATTCCCTTCCTGCCCGGCCATGCCGTGGTTGATGTCGGTCACGGTCGCTACGAAGGCGCGGTCAGCGCGGCTCCATGGGGCAGCGCGAGCATCCTCGTCATCTCATGGGCGTACATCGCCATGCTCGGCGGCGCGGGTCTCACGCACACGACGAAGATTGCCATTCTCAATGCGAACTACATCGCGCGTCATCTCGACGCTCACTTCCCGGTGCTCTACAAGGGACCGGGCGGACTCGTCGCGCACGAGTGCATCGTCGATCTGCGCCCACTCAAAGCCGGGTCCGGCATCGAAGTCGAGGACGCCGCCAAGCGCCTGATGGATTACGGATTTCACGCGCCGACCATGTCGTTCCCGGTTCCCGGCACGTTCATGATCGAGCCGACGGAAAGCGAATCGAAGGCCGAACTCGACCGTTTCTGCGAAGCGATGATTTCCATTCGTCGTGAGATCGAGGACGTCGCTACCGGCAAGCTCGACCGCACGAACAATCCGCTCAAGAACGCCCCGCACACGGCGGCGGTGGTCATCGCCGACAAGTGGGATCGTCCCTACTCGCGCGAACTCGCGGCCTACCCGACGGCGGCAACTCGTTTGCACAAGTTCTGGCCAAGCGTGGGCCGGATTGATAACGTGTACGGCGACCGCAATCTGGTCTGCACCTGCTTGCCGGTCGAAGAATACGCGGTGGCCTAAGGGCTGCCGCGGTGGTCCGAACACCCTAAAAGGAGGCCTATGCCCAAAGCGGAAGAAATTCAGGTCGTTGCTCCCAACCTCTGTGTCTGGTCGGCTTACTCACCCGAGGTAAAATGTGATCTGACTTCCGCCGCGTACGTGCATCAAGGGTCGCTCGTCCTGATCGATCCCGTTGCCTTGGCCGACGAAGCGTGGAATGACCTCCTCAAGCTCGGCGAGCCGCGCGCTATTTTGCTCACGAGTGGCAATCACCTGCGCGATGCGGCTCACTATAAAAATCTCTGCCGCATCCCGGTGGCCGGTTCCGTCGGCACCCGCGAGGAGCTCGGCAAGGACGTGGATGTCGTGCTCTTTGGCACGGAGGTCATTCACGGCTTGAAGCCAATCCTGATTCCCGGCGCGGGCCCGGGCGAAACCGCCTTTCTCAGCGAGGAAGGCATTCTCATGTTGGGCGATGCCATTCTCAATCTCGGCAACGAACTCGCCCTCCTGCCGGACAAATACGCGAAAGACAGCAAGCAGAGCCGGGAATCTCTGCGCAAGCTGCTCGCGCTCGATTTCAATACCGTCACCTTTGCGCATGGTCTGCCCCTGACGCAGCAGGCGAAGGAACGACTGCAAGCCGTGATCGGCTAGTGGTTGAAGTGATGAATTCCATTTATATGATACGACAACTTTTGATGGGAGCCGTGCTGGCTTTCGGTGTGATGACAAGCGCAATGGCGGTGGATCTGCCGCTCACTCCGGCGACGAAAACGCCGCCTAATCCTCGCGATTATTTCAAGTTGCAAACCCGCCGCACACCGACCGCGACCCAGCCGCCAGCCGAGGTCAAAGTTCCGCTCGATAAATTCTTCAACACCCTTAAAACGGGCGACACCACGAAGGCGTACGAGGAACTGCTCGTCAATACCCGGCTCGCGGAGCGCAAGGAGAACCTCAAGCTTTTCATCGAGAAAACCGATCAGGCGCTCGGGCTCTATGGCAAGGTACTCAACTTTGAGATTTACGACAATTACAACGTCGGCTCCAGCCTCATGGTGCTGACCTATCTGTCACTCCACCCCGTGCAGCCGTTGCGCTGGCGCGTGGTGTACTACAAGCCGGAAAAGACGTGGATGCTCATTGACGTCCGCGTTGACGACGTGCTCGAAGATCTGATCGATTAGCCACGATAGCTGTCAGCGATCAGCCATCAGCTTTCGGAAATGCCACCATCGGTTGGCTTCTGGCTGAAAGCTGACCGCTGATGGCTTAGAACTTCTCTCAAATCTTGATCGGCTTTCCCTGCTCGGGGATGACCACTTCCTTGCCGATGTGATTTTTCTGCAGTGCAACCTGCATCGCCTCGCAACGCTCCGGCTCGCCGTGGACGAGAAAGATCTTCGCGTGATTCTTGGCGGTGGGACGGGCATACGCGAGCAACTCCGGTTCGTCGGCGTGACCGCTGAACGCGTTGATCTGCACGATCTCGGCCTTTACCGTGACCGATTCGCCGAAGACGCGGACTTCCTTTTCGCCGGAGAGAATGCGATGGCCGAGCGTCGACTCCGCGCAGTGACCGACGAAGAGAATCGTATTTTTCTCGTCCGGCAGGCTGTTGCGCAGATGGTGCAGGATACGACCCGCTTCGCACATGCCGGAAGCGGAGATGATGATGCACGGTTCGGTGCGATCGTTGAGCTTCATTGAGTCGTACACTTCACGGATATACGTGATGTCCTCCCAACCGAACGGATTGCGCTTGGTCTGCAGGAACTCGTACACGGAATCGTTGAAGCATTCCGGGTGGAGCCGGAACACTTCGGTCGCATTCACCGCCATGGGGCTATCGACAAAGATCGGGATCTGTGGAAAACAATTCGCCTCGCGCAACATGTGCAGGATATAGACAATGTGCTGTACGCGGCCCACGGCGAAGGACGGAATGATCAGCTTGCCGCGCTTTTCGAGCGTGCGCTTCACGACGGCGCAGAGTTCTTCCTTGGCGGTGGTGATGTCCTCATGCTTCTTGCCGCCGTAAGTGCTTTCCATCATCAGGTAGTCCACATGCTCGGCAATCACCGGATCGCGCAGGATGTCGTTCTTGCCCCGGCCGATATCACCGGAGAAAACGAGGCGATATTTACGGTGCGCCTCCTGCACATCGAGCTGCACCTGCGCGGAGCCGAGAATATGTCCCGCATCCAGGAAGGTGGCGGTCACCCCGTCGCAAACGGGAAACTTGCGTCCGTAATCGAGCGTGACGAAATGGCGGATCGCCTTTTCCGCCGCGACGGCATCGTAGAGCGGTTTGAATGGCGCTTGTCCCTGCTTCGCCCGCTTCTTGTTTACGAACGCGACGTCGCTGGCCTGCACCTTTGCGCTGTCCTGCAGCAGGATCGCCGCGAGATCACGCGTGGCGGAGGTGGAATAAATATTGCCGTCGTAACCTTGCTGGCAAAGATTCGGCAGATTGCCGCTGTGATCGATATGCGCGTGGGAGAGGATGACGGCGTCGATGTCCTTCGGGTTAAAAGCGAAATGCCGGTTGCGGTTGTATGCCGCCTCGCGCTTGCCTTCGAATAAGCCGCAATCGAGGAGCAGGTGTTGGCCATTGACTTCGAGCAGATGTTGGGAACCGGTGGTAGTGCGCGCGGCACCGAAGGACGTCAGTTGCATAGATTTTAGAGGTGAATCAGGTTCTACTTAAACTTTCGACAGGTCTGACCGAAAACTGAAAACTTCGAACTGAAAACTTTTAGCGCGGGAATCGTTTTGCCATGTCGTCGAGCACGGTTTGCGGCAGCGTGACCTCATCCGGCCAGCCGCGCTCATGACCCTCGCCGGGCAGCTTGCGCGTCGCGTCAAAGCCCATGTGCGAACCGATATTCGGCAGCGTCGGCGCGTGATCCAGGCTGTCGCATGGCCCCTTGGTGAACGTACTGTCGCGTTGCGGATCAATGTTGGCGCAAAGATGGAAAAGGACATCGCTGGTATTGTGGACGTCCACATGCGCGTCGACCACTACAATGATCTTTGTGAACATCATCTGCCCCATGCCCCAGAGACCGTGCATGATTTTGTACGCCTGATACGGGTACTGCTTCTTGATGCTGACGAAGACGAGATTGTGGAAGACGCCTTCCGGCGGCAGGGCGATGTCCACGATCTCCGGAAAATTCATTTTGAAGATCGGCAGGAAAATGCGGACGCTTGCGTGACCGAGATAGAAATCCTCCATCGGCGGCTTGCCCACAATCGTGGCGGGATAAACCGCATCCTTGCGATGGGTGATGCAAGTCACGTGAAAAACCGGATAGTTGTCGATGGGCGTGTAGAAACCGGTGTGATCGCCGAACGGTCCTTCCGGTCGTAGCGCTTCCTGGGGATCGACGTAACCTTCGATGACGAAATCGGAATTTGCGGGGACCTCCAGATCGCAGGTCTCGCACTTCACCAGCGTCACGGATTTCTTGCGCAGGAATCCCGCGAGCATCACTTCATCGAGTCCATCGGGCAGGGGAGCTGTCGCGGCAAAGGTGAGGACCGGGTCGCCGCCGAGACAAACTGCCACTGGCATGCGTTGACCGGTT
>JAFIGT010000007.1 GCA_017849585.1 Verrucomicrobium sp. | reverse complement strand
GTCTAGGAAAACTGAATCGTGAGGAGAGGTAGTCTGGTTCTCCTTATACCCAGACTAACTCTCCTCACGATTCAGTTTTCCTAGACCACCACACTCCCGAATGTCTGGCATTTATTGGACACCGTCAAAAAAATGATACAATCCGGCGCCGATGCCACACGCTTTCAAAGCCAGAAACTCAAGAATCTGACGTCATTGTTTTTTCTCGATGTGATGGAAACCAGGCCCCGGAGTTGTCGGCAAAGAGTAACCTTCAGCGAGGCGCAAAAAAACGCGATGGATCATCATATCGCCACACACCTGTGCGAACGCCTGCACGTTGGTGATTTGGCCAAATTACTGAACTTATCCCATGATTACTTTAGCCGCATCTTCCGGAATACTTACGGCAAATCCCCTCGCGCATGGCTGCTCAAGCAACGCCTCTTGTATGCCTCCATCCTGCTCAAGGAATCGACCAGCACCATTACACAAATTGCAAACAAACTGGGCTATCCGGACATCTATCTCTTCAGCCGTCAATTTCATCGATTCTTTGGAGTGTGCCCGAAAAAATGGCGCCAGTCTTTATAGAATTGTTATAGACTCACCCTGGTGACAGCTCCACCCACGACACACATCTACCAGAGTTCGTTCGGACCGGAGGGAACCGGGATCGCACTGCGCTGCGCCACGGCGGGCTCCTCACTCTCGGCTGTGCGGAAATTCAAAACCATCGGCGCAGGTGCATAACGCGGGAGCAATTCGCCTTTTTCATCGAGGAATTGGGCACGCCATGTGCGATAGCCTTCGACCAGCGTGTTGAAGTCAGTTTTCGTGGCAATCAGCACCACCTTGCGATTGAAATACGACGCCGGGCCGAACCGCTTTGCATACCACGGTCCCACCTTGCGAAACATCCGGCAGCCGAGCGGCTCGCCAAACACCTCGATCATCAAGTCGAGATGTCGCGACATCACCCGCACCCGTTCTTCGAACGACGGCTCCGGCAACAACTCGCCTGTTCGCAAGTAATGCCACGTGTGTGCGAAGATCCACGGATTGTAGAACGCGCCGCGCCCCACACTCACGCCCGAACAGCCCGTCGTTTCGATCATCGTCTTTGCCGCCTGCGGCGTGGTCACATCGCCATTGCCAATCACCGGAATCGATTTCACCGCTTCAACGACTTTACGAATACCCGCCAAATTCACCTGTCCCTCGAATCCCTGCTGTCGCGTGCGGCCATGCACCATCACCGCCGCCACGCCAACCTCTTCGAGCGCGCGAGAGAGATCGGGAGCCGTGATATTGTCCTCATCCCAACCCAGACGCATCTTACAGGTCACCGGAATCTTCACCGCGCGGACCATGCGCCCGACGAGCTCGGCTGTCTTTTGCCATTCGGTCATCATCGCGGAACCACCGCCCACCTGACACACCTTGCGCACGGGGCAGCCCATGTTCACATCCACACTGGCCGCTCCGTGTTGTTCGCAGATTTGGGCCGCCGCCACCATCTCGTCCGGCACCGATCCGAAAAGCTGCACCGCCATGGGGCGATCCGCCGGAGCGGTTTCGATCAACTTGAGTGCCTTGCGATTCTGCTCGATGAGCGAGCGCGCATTGACCAGATCGGTCGTGCACAAACCAATACTCCCAATCTCCCGCACCACGAGCCGGAAGGGCAAATTCGTATACCCCGCCAGCGGCGACAGTAGCAGCGGCGCCTCCAGTTGCAGAGCGCCGAATTGAAGAGGGCGAATATCCACAGGCTTAGTTTCTCGCAGAGCACACGATGACGCAAAGAAAAGACTTCAAATCAAACGACATTTCGTCCTTTACGCCTCTGCGAGCTTCGCGCGAAATTTCTCAGACCATCGGGAAATCGATCTTTCCGTTCGAACCGACGATCTTCAGCTTGCCGTCCGCCTTGGCCGTGACATCCATCTTGCCTCCGGCCTGACGCACCAGCAGATCGCCCGCCGCGATATCCCACAAGCTCACGCCCTGTTCGATATACGCATCCAGTCGTCCCGCCGCCACGTAAGCGAGATCCAGCGCCGCTGAACCCATCGCGCGCAGCTTCTTCGCCTTGGACCCGTAATACTGGTACAACTTCAAACATTGATCAATCGACTCCTGCGATTTGGCGAAACCGATGGCCATAATCGCCTCCTTCACCTCGGTGCGGGGGCTCACCTGTTGCTTGCGACCGTTGAGCAGGCAGGGCCGTCCTTGCGTCGCGGTGAACATCTCGTCGCGCATCGGGTCGTAGATCACGCCCAGCAACGTCTCGCCCTTTTTATCCCGCGCCGCGATGGAAACGCAGAAGTGCGGAATGCCCATCACAAAATTCACCGTACCGTCGATCGGGTCCACGATCCACTCGATCTCGCCGTTCGGATTGCCCGCGTCACCCTCTTCGCCGAGCAATTTGTGCTCGGGAAAGTTATCCAGTAGGATGGAATAGATCAGGTTTTGCGAATCCACATCAGTCTGAATCTTGATGTCGTGCGCGTCGTTTTGGTTGATCTGGATTTGCTGGCCGAAGTTGCGCCGCAAAAGTTCACCGGCCGCTTCCGCCGCCGCAATCGCTGTATAAATCATGTGTTCTTTCTCTCGGTTCATTGTCGTGAAAATTACTGTCCGATGGCTTTGTTGAGATCCAACTTCTGCCATTCGTTCGTCTGCGAACTCTTTCGTTCCGCCTCTTCCGCGGCCACATCCTCGGGTTTGTAGATCTCCGCCACCACTTCGATCCGCCCGCGCGTGCGCACCACCCGCACCACCGCATTGCGCACCGGTTTGATCGAATCGAAAAGCAATTCCTTCTTCGTCGTCGCGAACGGAATCACCTCGTTGTTCTTGCCCCGGACATAAAACAGCTTTTGCGCCGCGTCATATTCCACCCCCGGCAGATAAAAGCGCACCGTCTCCTTTTCCGTCCGATCCGTATTGGAACTATAAAGCGAGTTATCGACCGTGATCAACGCGTAGAGTTTCTTCTCCTTGTCGCTCCACCGCAACTTGCGGTCGGATACACGCCCGTAGATGTGACTCTCCCCCTCGTCCGGGCTCTTGATGATCACCATGGGCTCAATCGTGAAGCCCATCGTGGTGCTCGCCAACCAGAGGATCAAAGCTAAACGGAAAAGTTTCATCCTGTTCAACACTGGAGAGGTTCCCCCCGGCTCGGCAATCTCATTTCGTGGTGATATCTTTGACGTCCTTCACCGAATTGAATTCCACGACAAAAGGTTGCCGGGCCCAACCCGTACCATCGTTCCATTTCTGCGGCGTCAGATGCCCCATCACGACATAGTTCTCGCCCCGACCGCCGTTGGGTTCGCCCTGCTCCCAGGCGCTAAATTCAAAGACCTCTCCATTCACCCATTTCCATTGGCCTTCACCAGCCTCATCCGTCAGGCCAATCCAGATCGCCTGATGCACATTCTTCGAACGGGCCAGGTCGACCACAAATTGATTTTCGCCTTCCGTAGTCACCACGGCCAGATAGCCTCCCATCTTTTCCGCATAAGCCTTCGCATCCACCCAACGCATCGGTGTCGGCACGACCACATAGGCATGTCCCTCGCGCTCCGTTGGCTTTAAATGTCCTTCGAGTGCGAGAACCCGCTGCTCAACCGTGGGAATCCGCCCCTCAACTGCCGACATGCGCTGCTCAACGGGAGCCGTACGGCCTTCCAGAGCGAGAATGCGCTGCTCCAATTTCGTCATTTGCCACACAATGGCGGCCAAAAGGCCGACCCCTACCACTGTCAGGATTACCCATGTAATTTTCATGATCCGGTCTTCTACACTACTTCGACCTATAATGACAGGTTGATCTTCCGCCCAAAGCTCGCTAGGCTACTTCTCTTATGTCTTCCGTTCGCGTTCGCTTTGCCCCCTCGCCCACCGGCCTCCTCCACATCGGAGGTGCCCGCACCGCTTTGTTCAACTGGCTCTACGCCCGCCACACCGGCGGCACGTTCGTCCTGCGCATTGAGGACACCGACGCCGCCCGCAACACCCCCGAAGCGGTCGCCATCATCTTCGCCGGGCTCAAATGGCTCGGCCTCGACTGGAACGAGGGTCCCATGGGCGACGGCACCAGCGTCGGCGACAAGGGTCCGTACTTCCAAAGCCAGCGCCGCGACATCTACGCCCGTTACGTCCAGAAGCTCCTCTCCGAAGGCAAGGCGTACGAGTTCGAAGGCGCGGTAAAATTCAAGACGCCCAAGACCCCGATTACTGTCGACGACAAAATTTGCGGCCAGATCCATTTCGACCGCACCATGGACCCCGACCTCGTCATCCAGCGCAAGGACGGCTCCCCCGTGTTTCACCTCGTCAACGTCGTCGATGACCTCGAAATGGGCATCACCGACGTCATCCGCGGTGAGGATCACCTCTCGAACACCCCCAAGCATCTCGCCCTCTTCGAAGCCTTCGGCGCGCAACCGCCCCGCTACGCCCACATCCCCCTCATCCTGAACCCGAACGGCTCCAAGATGAGCAAGCGCGATGAAGGTGCCTCCATCGGCGAATACATGGCCAAGGGTTACACCCCCGCCGCCGTGCGCAATTACCTCTGCCTGCTCGGCTGGTCGCCCAAGGACAACCGCGAAGTCATCGACATCAAGGAAGTCATCGAAAAGTTCGACCTCCCGCAAATCAATCGCAGCAACGCCCGCTTCGACATCAACAAACTCTACTGGCTCAACGGCGAATACTTCTCCAAAGCGACCCTTGACGAAGTCGAACCCCTCGCCATCGAAGTGCTCCAGCGCGCCAACGTGTTGCCCGCTGATTTCGACCGCGCCTACTTCCGCGCCGCTCTCGGCATCGTAAAGGAAAAGATCAAGCTCGCGGGCGATCTCCCCGAGTGGATGGACTACTTCTTCAAGGAAGATTTCGCGTTCGATCCCGCCGCCGTGACGAAGGTTTTCACTCCCGCCGGACTCGAGAATCTCGCCAAACTGCGCGAACGTCTCGCCACGCTGACCGCGTTCGATTCCGCCACGCTCGAGCAGAACTTCAAGGAACTCGCCGCATTGACCAGCCAGAAAGTCGGCCCCTTCATCCACCCCGCCCGCCTCGCCACCTCCGGCAAGTCGGTCGGCCCGAGCCTCTACCACCTGCTCGAAGTGCTCGGCAAGGACCGCACCCTGGCCCGCATGCAGCGCGCGCTGGATCAGTATAAATAGTACTGAGTACCAGATACTAAGTTCTAAGTAAAAGGCATTTAAAGCGTGGCCTTCATCAGGCCGCGCCGTTATTATATCCACAGCTTGCAATCACCTACCTAGTACCTAGAACTTCGTACTGAGTACCTTGAATTAGTCATGACCTGGGCCAACCGCATCACCATCGGACGCTTCCTGCTCATCCCGGTATTTGTCGGGCTGCTGGTCTATTACCATGCCGGCGCCAGCAACCAGGCCGAGCAGGAGATCTGGCGTTACGCCGCCCTCATCGTTTTCGCCATTGCCGCCATCTCCGACGGCATCGACGGCTACCTCGCCCGCCACTGCAACCAAAGCACCGCCCTCGGCGCGATCCTTGATCCCATCGCGGACAAGCTCCTGCTCCTCGCGTCCCTTGTCACCCTCAGCATCGTCCACATCGGCGGCAAGCCCCCCTTCCCCCTCTGGTTTCCGATCATCATTATTGGCCGCGACGCCATCCTCCTCACCGGCTTTCTCGTCCTCACCTTTCTCTCCAGCAAGATCGACGTGAAGCCCCACTGGAGCGGCAAGCTCTCCACTTTCTTCACCTTCATCGCCATCGGCAGCGCGCTCCTCGCGTGGGACTGGACCTACAACGCTTGCATCCTCGGCGGCACGACCGCCCTCATCTCCACGCTGGTCTACGTCCGCGCCGGCATCAAAATTTTAAACGCCAGTCATCATAACCAACCTGCCGCCCCGGCGCGCACCTCACCCTTCAAAAAATGAACCGCACCGTCGCCATCGTGGGCCGTCCCAACGTGGGCAAATCCGCCCTCTTCAACCGCCTGACTGGCAAACAAATCTCGCTCGTTTTCGACCGCCCCGGCACCACCCGCGACCGTCTCGTCACCACCTGCCGCCGCGGGGAACATGAGTTCAACCTCATCGACACCGGCGGTATCGGACTCGAGGACAACGAAGGCTTCGGCGAAGCCATCGCACACGAGGCAGAACTCGCCCTCGCCACGGCCACTGACATCCTTCTCGTCGTGGACGCGCGCCAGGGTCTCACCCCGCTCGACCGCGACGTGGCCAAGCGCCTGCGCAAAGCCAATCGTCCCGTCCTCGTCGTCGCCAACAAAGTTGACGCCCCGGAAAAGATGGCCGACATCGAATCCGATTTCGCCGAACTCGGCTTTGACGGCGTCTTCCCCGTCAGCGCCGCGCATGGTCACGGCATCAGTGAACTCTTTGAAGCCCTGACCAAGGACTGGCCGACACCCGAGCCGCTGGAAAAAACCCAGCCCGACGCCACCTCCACCTTGCGCCCCGTTCGCATCGCCATCGTCGGTCGACCCAATGTCGGCAAATCGTCCCTCATCAACGCCATTGTCTCCGAATCCCGCGCCATCGTCAGCGACGTCCCCGGCACCACCCGCGATGCGGTCGACGTCTCCTACACGTGGAAAGGACTCCCCTTCACCTTCATCGACACCGCCGGGATGCGGCAGGAACGCCGCATTCATGACGAACTCGAGGCCGCCATGAGCAGCCGCAGCGCCCACGCCATCAACCGCGCCGACATCGCCGTCCTCGTAGTGGATGCGGTCACGGGGGTAAGCATGCAGGACAAAAAAATCGCCGGGCTCATTCAGGAAGCCAATTGCCCCTGCATCGTCGTCGTCAACAAATGGGACATCGCCCGCGAACAGGGTGACGCCAGCAAGACCCGCGAACGCGCCTACTACGACACGATCCATCAGGATCTCTTTTTCGTGAACTACGCCCCCGTACTCTTCGTCAGCGCCAAGTCCGGCGAACGGGTCGAGGGGTTGCTTAAGACCGTGATGCAGATCGAGAAGAACCGGCACTATCAGTTCGCCACCGGCCCGCTCAATCGCGTCCTCAGCAAAGCCATGCAAAAGCAGGCTCCGCCCGAAATCGCCGGACGCCGCTTCAAGGTACTCTACGCCACGCAAGATCCGCAGGAAAAGACCGACCGCCGCGTCATTCCCACCCTACTCTTCTTCGTCAACAACCCGAAGCTCCTCACCGACTCGTACCGTCGCTATCTGGAAATTCAGCTCCGTGAAGCCTTCGACATTCGGGGCTGCCCTCTGCGCCTCGTTCTGCGCGGACGTCAACCCGCCCCGCGCGGCGGCGTGCAGAAAACCTTCCATGGCGAACCGCGTCCGGAAAAGACCGAGAATCGTCCCGCACCAAAGCCCTCCCGTTTCCCCAAGAAAAGAATGTCCCAGCGCCGCAAGTCTGGCCGTCGCAACCAGCGCTAAGCCCCAAACTCAATAGCTGGCACACAGAAGCAGGAGTCGCCCGAGTCGTTTAAGTACTACCGCAGCCCTCGACGGCGAAGGCTTTCTGTAGGGTGTAGAGGTGACCGATCTGAATTATTTCGATCACCACTCGTCCAACTTTTTCACCTCGGGAACCGCCGCATCCGGCGCGGAAAACAGCACCGCGAGGCGCGTTTGCGCCGTGCCGGGCAAATGAATCGCCAGCTTCCGCACGGGTACCCTCAGCCGTTTCACCATCTGCTTTTCGGGATGGGGCGACGTCGGTAGCGGTACCATCTCCATGACTTCAAGCACCGCGTTGGCCGGAGCCAGCACGCGCACGAGCAAAGTTTCTTTCCCGATTTTCAACGTGGCGCTTTTGCCGTCCTTCGCCAATTCAATCGCGGCGGGCGTGTGAGCAAACCACCACAAGTCGGCCGCCAGTTCTGCCGCCACTTCATCCTGAACGAGCACCGCTTTCGATTCGATCAATGCCACGCCGCGACGCACGCTCTTCGCGCCGCGCGCATACGCGGGAGAGAGATCCGCAATCCCAAAGGGAAACTTCGGATCTCTCGAAAATTTGGTAATCACCGTCTTTGCTTTCGGATCCTGATCCGGCTGCGCGTCGGGATTCAGCACGAGCGTGTTG
The DNA here is from genome assembly GCA_017849585.1 of Verrucomicrobium sp. Lineage (GTDB taxonomy): Bacteria > Verrucomicrobiota > Verrucomicrobiia > Methylacidiphilales > UBA1321 > UBA1321. The sequence goes on along the minus strand of JAFIGT010000007.1, from coordinate 3,788 downwards.
TGACCTTCCGCGCGGAGCTTATAATACTCCCACCGCTGCTTGCCAAAGTAGCCCGGCAGATTGTAATCATCGCTACCGACATCGAGAATCCAGCGTTGGCCGAAAGCATCAAGCACGAAGCTGCCGCAATCGAGGTGACTGTGGTTGACCTTGTTGTCCCCAGCCTTGAAGGCGACATAGAGGCGCTTGGAATCGCCGATGACTCCCAAGGTCGCCACTTCGGTTTCCCTAAAATAATGCCCTGAACCAAAGACTGGAAAACAATTCCACTCCATTAGTGAACGTGAAGCTCCCCAAAGCAAATCGAGGGGCATAGGAGATTTCACCGCAAACGCACCCTCGAATTGATCATAGTCAGGCCTCTCAAACTTCCGCCCCAACCAATACATAGCCGACGCATGCACCGCCCCATCTCCCGCATCCGCAAAGTTGAACGAACGTCCACTCGGTCCGTTCATGCAAAGCGGAAAATCTCCCGCCAAGGAAAAACCCGGTATCGACGCTAGTCCCCAATCGCGGCCCGTCGCCGTCTCCAACGAAGCAATCATGTAGACTGTATACGTCGTCGCATACGCCCAATAGCCGGGACCTTCCGCCCATGCTCCATCGGGTGCATAGTGTTTGATCGCGCGCGGCACTGACTGGATTGCCGCCGCTAAAATCTCCCCTGCCAAGGCTGGCTCCTCGTCACCCACCGCAAGCGCGCCCATCGTCAAGCCACCGTTGCAGACCTGATTCCAATTGTGCTCGCACTTCGGCCACCACATGGAGCCCGAATAGGCGGGCAACCCGGCTTTCAGCCCCTTCTCCACAATCGCCTCGCGGATCTGCTTGCGTTGCTCGGGCGTCCACGCGTCATAGAGCCAGTCGTAGGCAATCGCCACCGCCGCCGTCATCTCCGCCGTATCGAGAAAATGGACCGGATGCCAATCCGCGAATTGCGTCACGACGTCCATCTCCTGCCACAAGCGATCACGATAGTGGACATCGCCCGTCACCTGATATGCCAGCCCGAGAAGTTGCACCCGCGCCAGCACCTTACGGCTCACCTCCAGCAACCGCACGCCATCCGGTAGTTCATATTTCACCGGAGATTCGGTGAGTACTGTGTCGGCTTTCTTCAGCAGCAAATTCCATTGCGCCTCCAATAAACCATCCGGCTTCACCTGCTCGCGCACATTCTGAAAATCCGTCGCCGTCGCCAGCAATCGCGGATGTTGCGGACGCAATGTCTTGAGCACTTCCGCTCCGGTCGGAGTCTGCACCGTCGCAACCGTCTCGGCACTTCGTCCAATGCCAGCACACAAAATCAATCCGCACAGGATGAGCAACCCTTTGATCATTTATTCCTTATCCGGTGAGGACAACTTGGTCCGCAAAGGTTTCTCCGGCAAAAAACACACCGTCAACAACGACAGGCTCGCGATAACGCCACCCGCAATGAATGTCGTCGCGGTCGCGTGCCGGAACGCCCCCAGCACCAGATCGTGTTGGTCCGTGGGCAACTGGGCGATGTATTGCACACCCCGGTCCAGCAGGGAGTGGCCGCCCATCGTGCTCTCGAAAAAGGAGGCAGGCAGCAATCGGCGCAGTTCCATCGCGATGATCGTCCCGGAAACCGCCACCCCGACCGCGCCACCGAGCGAGCGGAAGAACGCCAGCGCCGAGGTCGCCACACCCATGTCGCCCGGATCGACCGAATTCTGCAACGCGACGGAGATGTTCGGCATCACGAATCCCAGGCCGAAGCCGAGCAGCACGAGCATGCCCACCGTCATCGCCGGAGTGGCGTGAAAGGCCGCGACCCACGCCAGAATGAAAAACGCCACCGTGGCCAGAGACAAGCCGCACACGGGAAAAATCTTGTACCGACCCGAGATTGAAATCAGCCTGCCCCCCAGCACCGAGGAGACAATCACACCCCCCATCATCGGTGCCATCATCAGTCCCGCCTTCGACGGTGCCGCGCCGAGCACGAGTTGGAAATAAAGCGGCATGAACACCAGACTGCCGAGCAGCGCCATGCTCGTCAGCGCCATCACACTCACCGACACAACGAAGACCTGATTGCGAAACAGCCGCAGCGGCAACACCGGCTCCTGTGCCCGACGCTCATGAAAAATCAACCATGTATATAAGAGGGCTGCCATCGCCGCCAAGGTCACCATCAACGGCGACAACCACGCATAGAGCGATCCGCCCCAGCTCAACAGGAGCAACAAACTCGTCGTCCCGCCCGTGATCAATCCCGCACCGAGATAATCAATGCGGTGCGTCACCGCACGATTGCGATGGCGCAGGCCCACCCCGATCAACCCAAGTGCCACGGCACCCACCGGCAGATTCACAAAAAAAATCCAGCGCCACGACAGCGCATCCGTGATCACGCCTCCCAGCAGCGGCCCCGCCACGCTGCACGTCGCAAACACCCCGCGGAACAGCCCTTGATATTTCCCCCGTTCACGCGGCGGAATCAAATCCGCCACCGTCGTCTGAGCCAGCACCATCAATCCGCCCGCGCCAAGCCCCTGCAAGCCACGAAAGAGAATCAGATGCGTCATCGTCTGCGCCGCGCCGCACAACATCGAGCCCAACACAAAAATCGAAATCGCGACAAAGAAGAGTGGCTTTCTCCCATACATATCACTGAGCTTGCCGTAGAGCAGCGTGCTCGCAGTGGAGGTCAGCATGAACGCCGTCACCACCCACGACAAATGCGTCATCCCGCCGAGATCCCCCACCACGCGCGGCAACGCCGTGCTGACGATGTTTTGATCCAGTGCCGCCAGCGTCAGCGCCACCATCAATCCCGCAAAGGAAAGCTGCACCTCACGACGAGAGGCAGCAGTGGATTCAGCGGCAGGCGGCAAAGTGGTCATGGTTTATTTCCCCGCTCCCAACGGTTTCGAGGTTACCTTGCGGCCTCCATCCCCGAGCAATCCCGCGATCCAGTCCATTTCCAACCGCGTCTTCGCCGTCACAAATTCGGAAGCCCGTTGCACATAGGGCCGCTTCTTCGTCTCGGGAGCCTCCAACCGCGCCGCCGCCCGATCCAGACGTTCGTGGAGTGCCGACAGACGCGCTTCCAGAATGCGACATCGGGCCCTGGCCTCGATCAGGTGAAAGTGATGTACCCGGACAAGAAATTCGCGGTCATCCCGCGCCAAGGTCTCAGGAAACTCGGCGATGCGTAACTTCAATCGCTTTTTTCCCGGACCAGTCAGCGCGTACACGTGCCGCTCCGGCCGCCCCACCTGCGACAAGGTCGTACTTGTCACCATCCCCTCCGCCGCAAAACGGCGCAGCAGCGGGTAGAGCTGATTATTATTCAGCAGGCACGAGCCTCCCAGCATCTCTCCGGCAGAATGGCGGATTTCGTATCCATGCCGTGGGCCAGACCAGAGACTCGCAAGAATGAGGATATCCACGTACATACTAGGTTAAGTTAACCTAAAAACAGCCTGCCAGCTTTTCCGCCACCGTCAATGCCCGCGTCGCCTCCAACGTAACTGATTCCGTTCCTTTTTACGCGCCTCCCCGTCCTTCACAAACCCCCTCCCAGCACGGTTTGCGACTTGCTTGCAAACTTTTTTTGGAAAAATCGTGAATTTTTATCGCATTCCCAAAGTTTTTTCTTACGTTAACAGTCCTGAATTACACAGGAAAAATAGATTCAGGGAATGAATCCCAGACAGATGTGCGCAATGAAACAGAACGGACTACCGCCTAAACAGGGTCTTTACGACCCGCAATTTGAACATGACGCCTGCGGCGTCGGATTTGTTGTC
>JAFIGT010000006.1 GCA_017849585.1 Verrucomicrobium sp. | reverse complement strand
TGCGGGTCTTCCGTGGCGTAGTCCCACAGGTTGGCGAGGCCGTGACGGGCGGCGGCGCGGACGAGTTTGATCGACTCCTCGACGACATCCGCCTCGGGATCTTCCGCGACGGCGATCCCGATTTCTGTTTCCAGACCGAAGCAAACGGACCACGGTGGGATTTTGCTCTGCATTCGAAAAAGGAGTGGAGGTTGTGGCGGTGGTTAAATAATCGAGGAGGTGGAGTGTTCGTTGCGGCGGGGGCGGACGGGTGAAATCTTGACGACGTTTTCCGGGTCCTGATCGACCAGTTTCATCCAGTCTTCGGTGATGTCGGACGGCGGGAAGATGTCGTTCTCCTGATACTCCACTTCGAGCGAAGTGAGCAGATCGGCGAGGCACAGGCCATTATGATCGGGCGAGCTGATGGCGCGCTTGATGGCGAGTTCCTTGGCGCGTTCCACGATGGACGAAATGATCGCACCGCTGATGAGATCGCCGCGATAGAGGAACTCGTGACGTCCGCTGCGCGTGGTGATCTCGAGGAAACGATTCGAATCCTTGCGGCTGAACTGTTCCTCGAGCAACTGCGCGATGAGGTAGTCGACGACTTTCTTCGTGTCGTTGCCGTGTTCTTTGACGAGGTTGGCGTCGAAGGGTAGTGTAGGGGACAGGTAGATGCGGTAGATGTCGTCCGATTCCTGACGGCTCGGGCGGTTCACCTTGATTTTGCGGTCGATGCGACCGGGCCGCAAGATGGCGGGGTCGATCATGTCGGCGCGATTCGACGCGAGGATGATGACCATCTCGTGGAGCGATTCGATGCCGTCCATCTCGGCGCAGAACATCGGGACGAGTGTGTTGACGATATTGTGTCCGCGACCGGAACGGCGCGTGCCGAGGATCGATTCGGCTTCGTCGATGAAGATGAAGGGCAGATAACCGTCCTTCGCCTTTTCCCGGGCACGGGCAAAGATTTCGCGGACCTGACGTTCCGATTCGCCGACCCACATGTTAAGAATCTCGGGGCCCTTGACGTGCATGAAGCACTCTTGCAGGTCGCGACCGGTCTTCTCGCGCAGTTGACGGGTGAGGTTGTAAGCGGTGGCCTTTCCGAGCAGCGTTTTGCCGCAACCCGGAGGGCCGTAGAGCAGGATGCCTTTGGGCGTGGTGTGCTTGTAGGCTTCAAAGAGATCGCTGTGGAGCAGGGGCAATTCGATGGCGTCGCGCACGGCTTGCCGGGCTTCGGCCTGACCGCCGACTTTCTCCCATGGCAATTCGGGTACGCGCTCGAGAAGGTGATCCTTCGATTCGGGCTTCGCGACGACTTCCAGCGCCACGCGGGCGGAGGAGTCGAGGCGGATTTCGAGACCGACCTTGAGCTTTTCCTTGCCGAGCGCGGCGGAGCGGATGACGAGGCTGTTCTGCATGCCGGCTTCCGAACCGACGCGGAGGCGTCCGTCGGGAAGTAGATCAAAAATTTTCACGACAGGACCGCCGAGTTCGAAACCGAGATCGCCAATGACAGCGTAGGCTTCGTTGAGCAGAATTTTCGTGCCGACGAGAAGTTCCGTCTGGCTCAGGCGCGGATCGATCGAGCAGTAGTATTCCGCGCCGCTGCTGACCACGAGCGCGATGTCGGGCTTGGGCAGGGCGAGGAGAGTGCCGGTGCGATTGGCGGGGGAGGAGAGCTTGGTGACGGCGGCGTCGAGTTTCTCGATGGCGTCGCGGGCCTGCTCATTGGTGACTTCCATTTCCTCGACGCGCAGACGGAGGTAATTCAACTCGGGTCGCGCCGGGGAATCGTAGGGAATGGATTGGTTGACCAGATCGAGGATTTGGAGTGTCGACAGTGAATCGAGCGACGGTCCGAACTCGGGCGTTTCCGCCGGTTCGGGCGAAGGACTGACGACAGGAGGCTTCGTCTTTTTCGCCATACACCTCAAACTAGTAGCAAGTTTTGTGCGTGCAAATGGAAATTAATATAAAGATCGGAATATAAACGCGCGGAGATGAAGGGAATCGCAAATTTTTTTTGGGGTGGATGCGGAGAAAAAAGGTTCTGGCTAGAGAAAACGGATTAGTTCCCGAGCGTTTTGCAATTCGGAGAGGGTGAAGTTTATCATGTGCGAAAGGGATGGGGTGGGGTGAATTTTTTTTGAATCGCGGCTCCGAAGCGCTCCCAACGTCTACAGGGTGTGGAAGGTGGCGAGGTGCGGGAAGGAGGGATTGCACATTCCAGTTTGGAAATGGGAAAGGGGAAGACGGGTGCCATGGGGGTATTTAAGCACGGGTAAGGGCCGAAGCGTTAGGCTTAGGTTTGCTACGTGAGCTAGGTGTGCGAGATTTTTGCCGCAGGCAGGGGAAAAGTACGAAGTAGGGGACGCTAGCGCGGGAGAGGTAGCTCCTTACTTCGTGCTTAGAACTGAGTACCTAGAACTTTTGATTGAGCTCAAGGCTCAATCAAAGAGAGAATCGCGGGCCGAGATAGAGGTCGCGGGCGACGGGGTCGTTGATGAGGAAGTCGCTATCGCCCTGGCTTTCGACGCGGCCTTCGCAGATGAGGTAGGCGCGGTCGACGACGGAGAGGGTTTCGCGGACGTTGTGGTCGGTGATGAGGACGCCGATGCCGCGTTCGCGCAGGCTGAGGATGATCTGCTGGATGTCGTAGACGGCCATGGGGTCGACGCCGCTGAAGGGTTCGTCGAGGAGCAGGATCGAGGGGGAGGTGACGAGGGCGCGGGCGATACAGACGCGGCGTTTTTCACCGCCGGAGCAGGTGATGGCGATGTTGTGGCGGACATGCTCGAGGCCGAAGTCGGCGAGGAGTTCGTTGCAGCGGGCCATGCGTTCGTCGTGGGTGTAGGGCAGCGTCTCGAGGATGGCCATGAGGTTTTCCTCGACGGTGAGCTTGCGGAAAATGGATTCCTCCTGTGGGAGGTAGCCGATGCCGAGCCGGGCGCGGCGGTACATGGGCATGTCGGTGACGTCCTCGTTGGCGAGGTAGACGTGCCCGCCGGTGGGCTTGATGAGGCCGACGATCATGTAGAAGGTGGTGGTCTTGCCGGCACCGTTGGGGCCGAGCAGGCCGACGACTTCGCCGGCGCGGACTTCGATGTGGACGCCATTGACGACGCGGCGCTTGCCGTATTCCTTGATCAGCCCTTCGGTGCGGATGAGGGGTTCGGTGGGCAGATGGGCCGAGGGTTCCTCATATTGAGGGTCGGCTTCCTGAGCAAAGACCTCGGGCAGGGCTTCCTCGGCCGGTGCTTCGGCGGCGGGTTCCACGTACTCGGGCGGAGTCTGGGGCGTTTCGTCAGGAGTGCTCATGGGTACGAAAGGGATTGTGTGCTGGGCGCAAGGGGGAAGTCAAAACTCAAAACGCAAGGACATCCTGAGGTACGACTCTTGAGAAGCTTTTGAATTGGAAGCGAGCGCTTTGCGATTCGACTTTATTTCGGATTCGCTTCGGTGGGGCCGCTCTCGTAGAGGAGAACGCGGCTGCGACCGTCGACATCCATGCGGTTGGTGTCGCGGTAGATGGTGATGGTCGTGCCGGTGACGGTATTGCGGTTTTGCAGCACCTGGGGCGATTCGGTGAGGATGAGTTTGTTTTCAGCGATGATGTATTCCGCCTGGCCGGACTTGGTTTGTTTGTCGGTGGCGTCGATTTCCACGTTGCCGCGGGCGATCATGCGTTTGATCTTGTTGTTGTCGTCGAAGAAGACCTGCATTTCGCGGGCCTTGAGTTTGAAATCGGTCGCGGTGACGACGACGTTGCCGGTGAAGAGACCTTGATGGCCGGGCATGTCCATCTTGAACACGTCGGAGGTGACCACGGTGGGTGTGGAGGTCTTGGCATCGGCCGCCGGTTTGGCCGCGGTTTGCGCGTGCAACGGTGAGAGGCTCCAAGTCACGAGGGCCAGCAGGAGGAGGGTCTGTTTCATTGAGGGAGGAGGGTGGAGGGTGTGGAAGAAGCGGGAGACTGTTGCAATTGGAGTGGGGAGCTTTCCGTGGTGGTCAGCGGTTCGGTGCCGGGGGCAGGAACGCCGAGCGGCGCGGAGGCAGCGGGATTCGGCGTTTCGGCGGGCTTGGCGAGATCGAGATTATTGAGGACCACCTTGACGTTCTGGCGCAGGACGCCGCGTTGTTCCTTGATTTCCCATTCCATGGTCTGGGCGGTGACGGTCATGTCGGGGCGGACGATTTCCACGCCGAAGCGGGTGCGCATTTTGTTGTCCCCATTCCAGTAATCACTCTTGGGGGAGGTGATGGTGGTGGCGACTTTGCCGTCCTCGTAAAGATCGACGCGCAAGGCGGTGATCTCGGTGCGGTTGACGCTGATGACGCGGGCTTCGCCGCCATTAATCATGGCGGTGAGCTTGCCATCGGTGTACTGCGGCAGGGTGAACCCTTTGGTCACCTGCCCCTGGGTCATGTTGCTGGTGGGGCTTTTGGCGGGTTCCGGCGTCGGCTGTTGCGCCGACGAAACCGCCGCGCCTGCCAGCAGGGCGGAAACACTGAGGATCAGGGTTCTCTTAAAGAGCCGCTTCATGGATGGCTTTGAGTTTACGCAAGAGGGGCTCCATCTGCGCAAGCGGAATCATATTGGGGCCGTCGCTGGGCGACTTGGCCGGATTCGGGTGGGTTTCGATGAAAAGACCGTTCACGCCGACCGCCACGGCCGCGCGAGCGAGGACGGGGGCCATCTTGGCATCACCGCCGGTGCGATTGCCGAGTCCGCCGGGGCGTTGCACGGAATGGGTGGCGTCGAAGACGACCGGATGACCCGCTTCGCGCATGATGGCGAGACCGCGCATGTCGACGACGAGGTTCTGGTAGCCAAAAGTGGTGCCGCGTTCGGTGATCCAGTAGTCCTTGCAACCGGCTGCCTTGAGTTTGGCCGCGATGTTGTTGACGTCCTCGGGGGCGAGGAACTGGCCTTTCTTCACATTGACGATGCGCTTGCTCTTCGCGGCGGCGATGAGCAGATCGGTCTGGCGGCAGAGGAAGGCGGGAATTTGCAGCACGTCGATGACTTCGGCGGCGGCTTTGACCTGCGAGACGTCGTGAATATCGGTCAGCACGGGGCGACCGATTTCCTTTTTGATCCGCGCGAGAATCTTGAGTCCGTTCTTCAGGCCGGGACCGCGATAGGACGCACCGCTGGAGCGGTTGGCCTTGTCGAAGGAGGCCTTGAAGATGAGCGGGATGTCGAGTTTATCGCAGATGCGGGCCAGCTTCACGGCAATGCCGCGGGCATGGCTCTCGCTCTCGAGCACGCACGGGCCCGCGATGAGGAAGAGGCTGTCCGGAGTCTTAAATCTTTTTTGCATGCTTGAGGGCGGCGTTTACGAATCCGCGGAAAAGGGGATGGGGGGAATTGGGTTTCGAGAGGAATTCCGGGTGATACTGGCAGGCGACGAACCACGGGTGATCGCGCAGTTCGATAAGCTCGACGAGTTTGCCGTCCGGCGAGGCGCCGGAGACGATGAGGCCCGCTTTTTCCATCTGCTCGCGGTACTCGCTGTTGAATTCGTAGCGGTGGCGGTGGCGTTCCATGATCTTTTCCATGCCCCCGTAAGCGGCGCGGCCCTTGGAGCCTTCGCGCAGGAAGCACGGCATCGCGCCGAGGCGCATGGTGCCGCCCTTTTTCACGACGTCCTTTTGCTCGTTCATCAGGGTGATGACCGGGTGCGGCGTTTCCACATCAAATTCGAGGCTGTGCGCGCCCTTGAGCGCGAGCACGTGGCGGGCGAATTCCACCACGGCGATTTGCATGCCGAGGCAGAGGCCGAGGTAGGGGATGTTGTTTTCGCGCGCGTACTTCGCCGCCATGATCTTGCCCTCGATGCCGCGGACGCCGAAACCGCCGGGAACGAGTAAGCCATCGACTCCGGCGAGGAATTTCTCCGCGCCCTCGGCCTCGATGTCTTCCGCGTCGATGCGGATCAGTTCAATACCGGTGTCCTCACCCGCGCCTGCGTGGGTGAGCGCTTCGTAGATGCTCTTGTAGGCGTCCTGATGCTCGATGTACTTGCCGACGACGGCGAGGTTGATCTTGTGCTTGGGAGAGATGATGCGGTCGACCATCTTGCGCCATTCGGTCATGTCGGCGGGCGGGAGGTCGAGGCGGAGGTTTTTACAGACGATTTCGTCCACCTTCTCGCGCTGGAGCATGAGGGGCACTTCGTAAATCGTGTAGGCGACGTCCTGTTCCTCGATGACCGCTTCGAGCGGGACATTACAGAACATCGAGAGCTTGTGACGCATCTCGCGGTCGATGGGGTATTCCGTGCGGCAGACGAGAAGGCTGGGCTGGATACCGATTTCGCGCAATTTCGCGACGCTCTGCTGCGAGGGCTTGGATTTCAGCTCCCCGGCGGCCTTGATGTAGGGAACGAGGGTGACGTGAATGAAGAGGACGTTGTCGTGGCCGACTTCGAGGGCGAACTGCCGCATGGCCTCGAGGAAGGGGAGACCTTCGATGTCGCCGGTGGTGCCACCGATTTCGGTGATGACCACGTCGGCATCCTGGAACTGGCCGACCTGACGGATGCGGGCCTTGATTTCGTCCGTGACGTGCGGGATGACCTGCACGGTCTTGCCGAGATAATCGCCGCGGCGTTCCTTGGCAAGGACGGCTTCGTAAATCTGGCCGGTGGTGAGATTGTTTTTGCGGGTGAGCTTGCTGGAGGTGAAGCGTTCGTAGTGGCCGAGATCGAGATCGGTCTCCGCGCCGTCCTCGAGCACGTAGACTTCGCCGTGCTGGAAGGGGCTCATCGTGCCGGGGTCGACGTTGAGATAGGGGTCAAACTTCTGGAGGACAACCTTGAGGCCGCGCCGTTCGAGGAGGGTGCCGAGTGCTGCAGCGGTGAGACCCTTTCCAAGGGAACTCACAACGCCGCCCGTGACAAAAATATATTTCATGTTTCGTGTAGGTTACTAAGTGGCCTGCTATCGTCTTTTCCTGGCCGCAGCCAACAGGCTTTCCACTTTGGTCAAATCTGCGGAGGTATCGACTCCGGCGCAACGAAATTTCGTCGGCAATACCTTGATTTTCATTCCGTGTTCCAAGGCGCGCAATTGTTCCAAACTCTCCGCCTTTTCCAACGGACTGGGTTTCCAGCCCACAAATCGTTTGAGCGCCTCCGCTTTAAAGGCGTAGATGCCGACATGCCGCCAAGCCCGCACCGCCGGATCGTACTGGCGTTGGAAGGGCAAGGGGGACCGGGAAAAGTAGAGCGCGTAGCCGTCGACGTCAATGACCACCTTGCAGACTTCGGGACTGCGCCATTCCGACTCGGCTTCGATGGGGTGGGCGAGTGTGCCCATGGGGGCATTGCCCATGCCGGCGATGAGGTCGTCCACCGCCTTTGGCGTGAGGAGCGGTTCGTCGCCCTGCACGTTCACGTACATCCGGGCGGGATGCTTGCGGGCTACCTCGGCCATGCGGTCGGTGCCGGAGCGGTGGGTGGCCTTGGTCATGACGGCGGTGCCGCCGAAATTGGCGACGACGTCGGCGATGCGGGCGTCGTCCGTGGCGACGAGAACCTTGGAGGCTTGCTTGCTGCGGCTGGCGGCTTCCCACACCCACTGGATCATCGGTTTGCCGAGGATGGGGACGAGCGGCTTGCCGGGAAACCGGGACGAGGCGTAGCGTGCGGGAATGACGATGACGGCTTTGTGCATGAAACTACTTTCGCTTCGAGTCGATCACGATCCACTCGGCGGCCTCGATCAAGTCGGCGGCGACATAGTGGGCTTCGTTGCGGGCCACTTCGCGTTCGGGGGAGCTAGGACCGGTGAGGACGAGGACGGATTTGCATCCGGCGTTCTTGCCGCAGAGGACGTCGGAGAGGCGGTCGCCCACCATGTAGGATTTCGCGAGGTCGAGATCGTGCGCGACGGCGGCCTGTTGCAGGAGCACGGGGCTCGGCTTGCGGTTGTCGTCGCCGGGTTGGCCTGGGGCGGCGTAGCAGTTGTAGATGCCGGTGAAGTAGGAGTCGCCGAGCTGGCGCTGCATTTCCTCGGTGACGAGGGCGACTTGCTGGATGGTAATCAAACCACGGCCGACGCCGGATTGGTTACTGACAATCACGAGGGCGAACCCGGCGTGGGTTAACTTGTCCAGGGCATCGGCGGTGCCGGGGAAGATTTGCACTTTGGACGGATCGCCGAGATACGGCACATTGCGCATCAGGGTATCGTCCCGATCAAAAAAAACGGCTGGTTTACTCATAAAAAATTAAAGATTAAAGCTGGCGCGGAGTTCTTCCAACGTCAGCGTGGCGGTGCCAAGTTTGCCGACGACCACGCCGGCGGCATGGTTGGCGAGGTCGGTCGCCTCGGGGCCGGTGGCTCCCGCCGCGAGGGCGAGGGTGAAGACGGCGATGGAGGTGTCGCCCGCGCCGGAGACGTCGTAGACCTGCTGCGCGCGGGTCGGCGTGTGGTAGGGCTGGGCTCCTTTTTCGAGGAGGAGGACGCCTTCTTCGCTCAGAGTGATGAAGAGGTATTGCGGGTCCCACTTGTTTTGCAGGATTTCGGCGGCGCGCATCAGATCGTCACGCGTTTCGCTGAATTCGAGTCCCGCCATCTGGAACGCTTCGCTGCGGTTCGGCTTGATGGCGGAGGCGCCGGTGAAGTCGAGCGCATTGTGGGGATTGGGGTCGATGGCGATGATCTTCTTTTGCTTGCGGGCTTCCTCAATCACGCGGGTGACGAGTCGCTGGTCGACGAGTCCTTTGGCGTAGTCCTCGATGATGATCGCGTCGTGCTGGCCGACGAGTGCGGCAATCTGGTCGATGAGCCATTGGTGATCGGCATCGGCGAGCTTTTCCTTGGTCTCGCGGTCGACGCGGACGACCTGTTGCTGGCGGGCGATGATGCGGGTCTTGAGCGTGGTGGGGCGGGAGGCACTCTGGAGTACGGCGCTGACGGAAGCCCCGTCCTCCTTGAGGAGATTGAGGATTCTCTCTCCGGCGCTGTCCTGTCCGATCACGCCTGCCATGCTGGAGTGACGGGTGAAGGCGCAGAGATTACGGACGACGTTGGCGGCACCACCGGGATAAAATTCGGAGCGCTGGACATCGACGACCGGAACGGGGGCTTCAGGGGAGATCCGGGAGACTTTGCCCCAGATGAACTCATCGAGCATCAGGTCGCCAATGACGAGGATCTTTTGCGCGGCAAAGGCGCTGGTCAATTCATTCAACCGATTCGAGGACAAAGGCATGGAACATTCAACGCAATGCGCGAAAAGATGTCAATCTCTTGGGCGTCGTTTGCGGCGTAATGCTCGCATTGGAGACCGCAGGAAAGGAGAGGGCGGTTCCGGGTGACGTTCCCCTTTTCATTTGGCTCGTCTTTCCGTATCAATGACTTCCTGTGAATTCCGAGGTGATCATTATCGGCGCGGGTGCGGCGGGGTTGATGACGGCCGTGACAGCGGCGCGCCGGGGACGGCGCGTACTCGTGCTGGAACATAATGGCCGCGTTGGGAACAAAATCCTGATTTCGGGCGGCGGACGCTGCAATTTCACGAACTATCTGGCAACGCCGGATAACTACCTTTCCGGTAACCCCGATTTCTGCAAGTCGGCCTTGGCGCGCTTCAAGCCGCAGCAGTTCATCGACTGGGTGGAGCAACACGGGATTTCCTATCACGAGAAGAAACTTGGCCAGCTGTTTTGCGATGAAAGCTCGCGGCAGATCACGGGGTTGCTCCTGCAGGATTGTGCCGAGGCCGGGGTGGAGATTTTGGTGAATACCAAAGTGACCGGCGTGGAAGCCGCTCCGGCGGGGGAGGGATCGGCGCGGTTGATCGTGCAGACGGACAAAGGACCGATGTCGTGCGAGTCGGTCGTGGTGGCGACAGGAGGACTCTCATTCCCGAAACTCGGGGCAAATGACATCGGCTACCGGATCGCGAAGAGTTTCGGGCTGAATGTGACCGAGGTGCGGCCGGGTCTCGTGCCGTTGACTTTTTCGCCGCGCGATGTGAATGCGTATGGCGAGCTGAGCGGCATTTCGATGGACGTGGTGGTGTCGTGCGCGGGACGTCGTTTTCGCGAGAATATTTTATTCACCCATCGCGGACTGAGCGGTCCGGCCATCCTGCAGATTTCGTCGTATTGGAAAGAGGGGCAGCCATTGACGATTGATTTATCGCCAGACGAAAAACTCGAGGAGTGGCTGGTGTCGAAGCAACCGGAGCGCACGGAGTTGATGAATGTATTGAGCCAGCGCTTGCCAAAGCGTTTCGTGCAGGCATGGTGTGCGCGGGATTGTCCGTCGAAGCCGATCAATCAGTTCGCGATCAAGAAACTCCGCGAGATCGCGCAGACATTGCATCGCTGGGAGATTTATCCGGCAGGCACGGAGGGTTACTCGAAGGCGGAGGTGACGCTCGGCGGGGTGGACACGGGCGAGCTGTCGTCGAAGACGATGGAAGCGAAGCGCGTGCCGGGACTTTTTTTCGTCGGCGAGGTGGTGGATGTGACGGGCCATCTCGGCGGGTTTAATTTTCAATGGGCGTGGGCGTCTGGCGCAGCGGCGGGAGGCTGTGCGTGAACGGAGGTCGTCTGCCGAGGGTGTTGCTGTTCGCGGTGGTGCTGGCGCTGTCGCTGCAACTCTACACGCGCGATAATCATTTTTCGTGGCTTTACCACAACGACGAGTCCTCGAAGGTCTCGCAGGTGACGGATGCGCGGCGCAATTTCAATCATCCGCCGTTGATGCTGACTCTCGCCGATGGCGTGGCGCGATTGACCGGACGCAATGCCGACCCGCAGGCAGTCGTGCAGGTGGGGCGCACCTTGTCGGCTCTTTATCTCGCGCTGGCGAACGCTCTGCTGGTCGATCTGGCCGTCGTGTGGGCAGGAACGATCACGGGTGTGGCGCTGGGGGCGGTGCTGCTGGTGCAACCGGATCTGTACGAGATCGGGCATTATTTCAAGGAAGATACGCTGCTGCTGCTCGGACTGTCGGCGTCGTTCTGGGCGCTGGCGTTTTTCGGCGCGGAATCGGGCCGCCGCCGTGCGGTGCTGCTCGGCGTGGCGCTGGCATTGCTGGCCGGGAGCAAGTACGTCGGTTGGTTTTGGGTGATGCTCCTGGGCGGACAGGCCGTGGTGTGGAGTTGGCGCGAATGTCGCACCGTGCTGGCGTGGATTGTGGGATTGTTTGGCGTGCTCGTGGTGGGGATTTACTGGCCCGTGCTGCAGAACTGGAACGTCGCGCGCGAGGCGGGGACGCTGGAGGTGACGCTGCTGCTGGCGGGCGATTATGGCTCGGGCCATGCCATACCGCATGCGCTGTACTGGCGCGAACTGGGGCAATCGATTCCGTGGCTGTTACTGGCGCTGGGATGTCTGGGATTTGTGCTGGCTGGGCGCGAGCGACGGCCGCCGGGCAGTTTGTGGATGTTGAGTTCGTCGGTGATCCTGCTGATTGCGCTGTCGTGGACGGCGAAGTACTCGGACCGTTACGAATTACCGATTTTCTATTTGATGTCTTTCGTGGTGGTGACAGGTGCCGCGTTGCCGTGGCCGAGGAGTGGGTCCCGTCGGTGGCTGACGTGGTTGCCGCAAGCCGGGGCGGTGATTGTGGCGGCGTGGCTGGTGTGGCGCGCGGAGCCCGAAGCGGCTCGTCGGGCGTGGGGGTTTCGTTTCGATAGTCGCGCGGTGGTGCGGGAACATTTGGCGCAGCATTATCGCGGGACTCTGGTACTCGCGCAGGATGAGTGGGCGCGGGTGGATGTGGAGCCGCGGACGGGGCGCTCTCTGTCGAGCTGGTTCGTGGCGGACTTGGGTTCGCTGGACGAACTGCGGCGTCACGGCGTGACGCACGTGCTGGTTTCATTCGATGTGAATCACCGGTTTCTAGATGACTCTGTGGCGCAATTCGCGCAGGCCGATTTCGAACGTCGCCGGGAGTTTTACCGGCAACTTTTTCGCGAGGGCCGGGTGGAACTTTTCCTGCCGTCGCATCAACCGAAGGCGTTGCAGCCGGGGCTGACGCTGGTGGATATTCGCTACCAGCAACCGAAGAACGGGAAAGAGTTCAGGCCGTGGTGAGTCCGCTCGAAAAGACCGATGATCGACAACAGCGGCTAATCGGTTTCAATCGGCGGATTGTCTCCCATTCCCTTTCCCGCTTCGGGACCGAATCAATACACTTTAACGAACTTCTCGCCCGGCTTGGACTTCTTCGTCTTGGAGCTCCAGGCGATGTGATCGTAATTCTTGCGGAATTTCAGGCTGACGTTACGGGGTGAATCCCCCTTGCCGTTTTGGCCTTTGGACACGGCCGGGCATGTTTTACTGTCTTTTCCGCAGGGGCAGGCATTCTCACTCATAGTCTTCTTTTATTACAGATTCACTTCCATGATAGGCAAAAAGAATGCCAAATGCAGGAAAAATCTTATATTTTGGGAATCATCGGTTTACGTAAAAAGCAGGCGATTGCAATCGTAAAATTCTGTCCCGATGCCTCCTGTAAAAGAGTCAAAATGGCGCAACCTGTCACGGGCCAATTACTTGCAGCATTGCGTTACTGTCGGAATTTCGTTAACGCTATACCTTCACACGTTTTATGCGCAAACCGGTGCTCACTTCCTTTGGCGTTCTGATCGGGATATTGGTTTTTGCCCTGGCCATCATCTGCCTGTTCCGTTTCATGGCCCAGGCGAAACCCAAGATCGCCCCATCCGCGACGCCTTCTGCCCCGTCCCTCACCACTTCCACCGCGACCGGCTTTCCGCTCCACTTCCGCGACGCTTTCAATCGCGAGATCGTCCTGCCGGCCCCGCCCCAGCGCATCGTCAGCCTTGCGCCGAGCCTGACCGAGCTCATCTTCGCCCTCGGGGCTGGGGACCGGATCGTGGCCGACACCACCTATTGCATTCATCCGCCCGAGGCCATCGCCAAGACGAAGATTGGCGGCATCATGGACCCCGACATGGAGAAGATGCTCGGGCTGCATCCTGATCTTGTCGTGGGGTCGGGGCTGACTCCGCAGGAAGTGGTGCGACAGATTGACCGCCTGAGTCTCCACGCGGCATATTTCCGGCATACCTCGATTGAAAGCGTCTATCGCGACACGGTGGATCTGGCCACCCTGCTGGGGCTGCGCGAGCGCGGGGAGAAAATCGTGACCGACATGCGCCAGCGCGGCGAGGCGCTCACGAAACAATTACAATCCCTGCCGTCCGGTCCTCGTCCCAAGGTCTTGCTCCTGCTCCGCATCAATGGACTCTACAGCGCCGGGAAGGGGAGCTTCCCGCATGAACTCATCCAGTTGGCCGGGGGCGACAACATCGCCGCGCAAGCCGCCAC
Source organism: Verrucomicrobium sp. (assembly GCA_017849585.1). GTDB lineage: Bacteria > Verrucomicrobiota > Verrucomicrobiia > Methylacidiphilales > UBA1321 > UBA1321. The sequence goes on along the minus strand of JAFIGT010000006.1, from coordinate 32,360 downwards.
CATGTGGCCGCAACTCGCCATGGAAACCGTCATCCAGAACAACCCCGACGTCATTCTCGTCGCCATTGGCAAGGGCAAGGTCGATGGCGATTTCCTGCAGAAAGAATGGCAGCGCATGCGCGTAGATCCCCGCTGGAGCAAAATCAAGGCCGTCGCCAATAATCGTCTCGTGCTCGTGCCCGACGACCTGCTTACCATTCCCGGACCGCGTCTCATGGAAGCCGCGGAAATCATCGCCTACGGTTTGCATCCCGAACTGGCCCCGGCCAAACGCTGATCTTCATGACCCCGGCCTATCAGGTAAAACAAATCGACGCGGGCTACGGCTCGCGCTCCGTCCTGCACGGGATCGATGTGGACTTGCATCGGGGTGAACTCGTCGGCGTGATCGGACCCAATGGCTGCGGCAAGAGCACGCTTTTGCGGGTCATGACCGGACTCCTCGCGCCGACCTACGGGGAGATTTTTCTCGAGGGAAAACCGCTCGCCCGCTACTCGCGCCGCGAGACCGCCCAAGTCGTCGCCGTCGTCCCGCAGAGCCAGTCGCCGCTCTTTGCCTTCACCGTGCGCGAAGTCGTCGAAATGGGCCGCTCCCCGTGGCAGCACGGCTGGAATGTCTCCACCGAGACAGACGACCGGATGGTCAACGAGGCGATCGAACGCTGCGATCTACGCGGTCTCGAGGAACGCCCCGTCAACGAACTCAGCGGTGGCGAATTGCAGCGCGTGGCCGTCGCCCGCGCCGTGGCGCAGGGCACGCCCGTGTTGTTGCTCGACGAGCCGACCGCGCATCTCGATCTGGGCCATCAACTGGCGATCTTCAAACTGATCCGTTCTCTTGCCCACGACTGCAAGGTGGCGGTGCTCTGCATCTCGCATGACCTGCATCTCGCGCCGGAATATTGCGATCGGCTCGTCCTCATGGGCGGTGGCAAGATCCATGCGCAAGGCACGCCGAAGGAAATCATCACCCGGCAGAATCTGAAAGCCATCTACGGCGTCGACGTCGACGTGCAGACCAATCCCCACTCCGGCCACCCCTTCGTCTTGTTGCCGCGACAAGTGGAGGCCGCGTCATGAAAGACTCGCTCCTGAGCAAATCGGTGATCTCCACCCGCCGTGCCGGGCTGATGCTGGCGCTCATACTCGGGGCGCTGCTGGTCAGCGTCTGGTTCGCGACCTGTCTCGGCACCACGGAAACCTATTCCGTGGGCGACGTCGTGCGCGTGGTTGCGGCGAAGGCGGGTCTGATCTCCAATCAGGCGTCCGACAATCAGACCACGATCATCTGGGAATTGCGGCTCCCCCGCGTGGCGTTGGCCCTGCTCGTCGGTGCGGCGCTTGCCGTGGCCGGAGCCCTCTTGCAAGCGCTCTTTGAAAATCCGATGGCCGATTCGTTTGTCGTCGGCGTCTCTCCCGGGGCCGCCTTGGGTGGCGTCATCGCTGCCAGTCTTGGCGCGGAAATCTCGATGGGCGGATTGAATACGATCACGCTCTTCGCCTTTGGCGGTGCTCTCGGCACTACGGCGCTGGTCTATCTCCTCGCCAAACGCGGCAGCCGCGTTGCCGTTAGTTTGCTCCTCCTCACCGGCATGGCCGTCGGCAGTCTCGCCACCGCCATGGTGACGCTGCTGCTCATGCGGCAGGAAGCGTCCACCTTGCGCGGCTCGATGAGCTGGCTTTTCGGCAGCCTCGCCAATCACGGCTGGGTCTACGTCACCGCGCTGGTGCCCTATGTGCTCCTCGGCATCGGCGTGGCCATCTACTATTGGCGCGAACTCAATCTCCTCGCTCTCGGCGAAGAAACCGCCCATCACCTCGGCGTTCCGCTCGAGCGGACCAAGCTTGTGCTCCTCGGCACCGCAGCCTTGCTCGCGGCGGCGGCAGTGGCGGTCAGTGGCATCATCGGTTTTATCGGCCTCATCGTCCCGCACATCACCCGCAAACTCCTCGGCCCGAATCACCGCCTCGTCCTGCCCGGCTCCGTTTTGCTCGGCGGCTTGCTCCTCCTCTGGGCCGACCTTCTCTCGCGCCGTCTCGTCGTCGGCGAGGAAGTCCCCATCGGCGTCATCACCAGCATTCTCGGCGGCCTCTTTTTCCTCGGACTCCTCGCGAAAACCAAATCGCGTTTGGCGTAGGGTTACCGCCTTTGTTTTAACGACGTTTCGTATTTTTCAATCTCGCTCACGAGCGAACGGGTTCCGGCCTTTTCCATCGTCACGGTCTGCTCAACCACGGCACCGGCCATGATCTCAATACGCGCGTCGCGCACGGGGTAAGACTGCACGAACGCGATGGGCATTTCGTAATCGGCGTAGTGCACGTAAAAAATCTGTTGGCCGGGGGGAAGGTTGGAAATGAGGGCGATCCCCGACGCATCGGTCTGGACCTGATACCGGTTGTTGAGGGCTGACTCGGGTGCCTCGCTTTTTTCGAGCGTTTCCGCAGTCCCGGTACAGGAGCCGAGAATGGTATTGCCGCGTTGGAATTGCTGATTGGGGCTGAACAAGACGATGGCTCCGCTCAAGGGCTCGTGATCGGGTCCGAGCACCTGAATGCGCGCCGTGCCCGAAGGAGTCATCTGGACCCGGAGCGGGGAGGGGGTGTCGGCGGAGAAAATTTGCGGCTTCCAGGAGCGAGGATCCGCTTCCGTGGGTTGGGAGAGAAAACCGTCACAGACTACGACGACGGCCAAGTCTCCCGGAGGTAACGACGTCAGTAGAAATGTGCCGTCTTTCGCGAGCGGAGCGGACGTTTTCCAGAGGTTGATTCCCGCCGCGCTGGGAGTGGTTACCTCGGCAACCACGATCCCGTGTTGCACGGGGCGGGGGACGGACGAATCGAGTGCGCCCGCCACGGAACGCCCGGGAGTGAGGGCCAAGCGCAAGGTGGCGGTTTGATTTTCCGCCCGGAACTCTTGCGGTGCGCTGAACCAAATTTCGCCGGTGGCGCTACGACCAATCGCGCGCACAGCATAACGACCCACGGGAATCCGGGCGGTTACCGTGTCGGTGGAAGAACGCACCCAATCCACCGGCGGCGGGAATGGAGCAACTCCGAGATCCGCATGGATACAGAGATCTTTCGTTTCGGATTCGCCGATGAGGGTCAATCGAGCGCCTTGCTGAAGCACCAGCGGAGTCGGGGAGGTCACGGATAATTCAATTTGCGCCCGGCAAAAATCGGGATGCGCGACCGCTACAAACAGAATGGACAACTGCATTCCCTCCTCGCCCTCGAGGGGATAAATCAGCGTTGTCCTGCCATCGGCATCGGTGGGCGCCGGGCTGGGCGTGGGCCATAAATCGCCTTCCGGCACGCCGTAGGCGGAGGCAGCGTCTTCCTTGAGGCGGTAACCGACGCGCTGCACCACCGCGCCACGGACCGGATTTCCGGTGGTATCGAGCACCTGGACGATCACGGCGGCGGTTTTCGTATTCCGGTTCATGACGTTCTCCCGGCTCCAGCCATACCGCACGAGAAGGGGTGAAACCACACTTTTTTCGCACACGTAGCTCACCTAACAAACCTAACGCAAACGGTCGGCGCGATTTTCTGCTAGAAAGGAGTCATGCGCGATGTCCTCTCTTCTCAAATTTCCAATGTGAAATCGGCATCCCCCTTGTCCCGGACCGGGACCAAGAAAAGAGTGTAGACGTTGGGAGCGGTTCGGAGCTGCGCTTCATTTTTTTCGATGGGGGAACCCGCCCCCTAAAAAATCGCTTCGTTAATGGCGCTCTTTTTGTCTAAAACACTCATACCTTATGAAGCCTCTGCGTGAATTGCTGGCGGTGGAACCCGCCTCGAAAGAACTCCTTCCCTCCACCGTCGAAAACATTCTCCGCGTGTACGAATCTGCCGAGACGCCCGCCTGGGGCCGTCTCAGCATCGAGGAACTCGTGGCGGCGGGGGAATGGACCGAGCTGAATGACCGCTTTTTCAAGAAGCTCGCCTTCGGTACGGGCGGCATTCGCGGTCGCACCATTGGCCGCAAGGTGACCCAGGTCGAACTCGGCACGCCGGGGGAACTTGGCCGTCCCGAGCACGCCGCCATCGGTTCGAACATGTTCAATGCGGTCAACGTCCGCCGCGCCGCGCAGGGCACGGGTCAATATCTGCTGAAGTATTTCAAGGGCCAGAAAATCAAGGGCGTTGTCTCGCACGACACGCGCCACTTCTCCCGCTTCTTCGCGGAACTCGTCGCGCAGGCTTGGGCCGAACTCGGCATCGAGGTTTATCTTTTCCCCGAGGATCGGTCGACGCCGCAGCTTTCGTATTCCGTCCGCTGGTTGAAAGCGCATGTCGGGGTCATGATCACCGCCAGCCACAATCCTTCGCACGATAACGGCTACAAGGCCTACTTCGCCGATGGCGGTCAGTTGGTCGAACCCCACGCTTCCGGCGTCATCGCGGAGGTCAATGCCCTCGACGTCACCCCGCTTCCGCCGTTCACTGGCACGCCCGCGCCGATTCATATTCTCGACGCGAAAGCGGACGATGCCTACCGCAACGCGGTCAGCACCCTCGTGCTGGAACCGGAAACGATCAAGGCGTCGCAAGGCAAACTCAAGATCGTCTACACTCCCGTGCACGGCACCGGCCGCCGCATCATTCCCTCGCTGCTGAAACAGTGGGGCTTCGATTTCAGCGTCGTGGCGCAGCAGGATCAGGCCGATGGCCGGTTCCCGACGGTCGCCTCGCCGAATCCGGAAAACGCGGAGGCCCTGCAGTTGGGCGTCGATCAGGCCAAGGCCGAGGGCGCGGACATTGTTCTCGCCACTGACCCGGATGCGGATCGCATGGGTGTCATCTGCCGCAATGGAAAGGGCGAATTCGAAATCATCACCGGCAACATGATCGGCTCGATCATGGCGGCCTACCGCACGGAACGCTTCTTCGCGAAGGGCATCGTCAACGACGCGAACAAGGCGCACGCGGCGTTGATCAAGACTTTCGTCACGACCGATCTGCAAAAGAAGATCGCGGAACATTACGGCATCAAGTGCGTCAACACGCTCACCGGTTTCAAGTACATCGGTGAAAAGATGCTCGATTACGAGAAGGCCTCCGGCCTCGCGGATTACGATGCCCAGCCGATGGAAAAACAGCGCGCGGCGCAGTTGGAGAAGGGGACCTTCTTCATCTTCGGCGGTGAGGAAAGCTACGGGTACTCCGGCGGCGATTACGTCCGCGACAAGGACGCCAACGCCGCGGTGCTCATGTTCGCGGAAGTCGCGGCGTGGGCCAAGGTGAATGGCCAGACCATCATTGATTACCTCGATGCGGTCTACAAAAAATTCGGCTACTTCACCGAGAAACTCGGCACGCTCACCTTCGAGGGTGCGGTCGGTGCGGCGCAGATCCAGAAGCTGCTCAAATCCTATCGCGAAAATCCGCCCAAGCAGATGAATGGCAGCGATGTGGTGGCGGTTGAGGACTTCGGCAAGCAGGACTACAAGGACGTCGATGGCAAGGTGATCCCCAAGGAAACCATGCTCCTCTTCCATCTCGCCAACGGCAGCCGCATGGCGGTTCGCGGTTCGGGCACGGAACCGAAGATCAAATTCTATTTCTTCACCCAAGCGGAAGTGAAAACCGATCTCGCCACCGTCAAGGCCGAACGCAAGGCCTACCTCAACGACTGGTGGACCGAGGTTCAGGCTGACGTTCAGGAACGGGTCAAATAGGCCGATTTACACGAAAGGAATCGCGTTATGGAAGTCGGACAAAAAGTGGTGTGCGTGGATGACAACTTTCCCAAGGCTGTCATCCTTCTCTACAAGAGCCTGCCCAAAAAAGGGCAGATCTACGTCATTCGCGACGTGGTGCTCGGCGTGAACTGGAAAAGCGAGCCGGGCGAAGTTTGCCTTTATCTCATCGGCCTCAATAACCCCAAATCCACCACTCCTCCGTATCCCGAACGCGGTTTCAATGCGGAACGGTTCCGCCCCCTCGAGGAAATGAAGCAAAAGCGTGAAGCCGAAGAGGAAATTCACGCTGGGTTCTAGCCAGCTTTCACCCATTTACGCAGCAGTTGACCACCTCGGCTTGGCTGTCTAGTTTTCCCAAATGGCAAAGACAGGTTTAGGTCGCGGTTTAAGCGCGTTGATCAACAGTGAATCGTTGGCGACGCCGCAACCCATTGTGGAAAAGGGCGAGCGCATCGAGCACATCCCGCTCAGTCAGATTGTCCCGAGCCCCTACCAGCCGCGCAAACATTTCTCCGAGGAGCAACTCACTGAGCTTGTCGAATCGATCCGCGAGCGCGGCATCATCCAGCCGCTCATTGTTCGCCAGGTCGGAAGTAATTACGAACTCATCGCGGGTGAACGCCGCTGGCGCGCTTCGCAACAGGTGGGGCTCGCCACGGTACCGGTCATCACCCGCTCCGCGAGCGACCGCGAAGTGCTCGAGCTGGCGCTCATCGAGAATCTCCAGCGCGCTGACCTGAATCCGCTCGAAGAGTCGGAAGGGTACGCGCTGCTCATCAACCAGTTTCAACTCACGCAGGAAGAAGTGGCCAAACGCGTCGGCAAGAACCGCGCGAGCGTGGCCAATGCGATCCGGCTCCTCTCGCTTCCGGATCAATTGCGTCATTATGTGTCTGCCGGTCGCTTGAGCGTCGGTCACGCCAAAGTTATTCTCGGACTCAATTCGCAGGAGGAAATGCTCCTCGTCGGGGAGCGAGTGCTGAAGGATCAGCTCACGGTTCGCCAGACGGAAAAGCTGGTGGAATCGCTTCAGTCTCACAAACCGAAACGCTCGAAGCACGGCAAGTCTCCCTCCGCTCCGTCTAATGCGCAATGGGCTGACTTGGAGAAGCGCCTGCAACGTCACATCGGTACGCGCGTGCGGCTCAGCGGCACGGCGCAGACCGGCAAGATTGAACTCGAGTTCTTCTCTGCGGACGAATTGGACCGCCTGTTGCGTCTGCTCGGCTTGGCGGAGTAAGTGTCTTTTCGACGGTAGAGATCTCCGTCCGTACATCGAACCATCGTGAACCGCATTGCCCTTTTATCGGAGCAGGTGGCCAATCAAATCGCCGCGGGCGAGGTGATTGAGCGCCCGGCTTCTGTGCTCAAGGAGTTGATGGAAAACTCGCTCGATGCGGGGGCCACGCAAATAGATATTCAAGTGCGCGGTGGTGGTCGTAATTTGCTCGTGATCACGGATAACGGTTGGGGCATGAGCAAGGACGATGCCTTGCTCTGTCTCGAGCGTCACGCCACGAGCAAGCTCAAGACGAGTGATGATCTCTCGCATATCGCGTCCTACGGTTTTCGTGGCGAGGCCATCCCGAGCATTGCTTCGGTCTCGAAATTTCGCCTGCGCACACGCGAACCCGATGCCATCGCGGGCACCGAGTTGACCGTGAACGGCGGCAAGCTCGTCGATGTGCGCGAGGCGGGCATGGCTCCCGGCACGCAGATCGAAGTGCGGTCGTTGTTCTTCAATATGCCCGCGCGGCGCAAGTTTCTGCGCACGGAACCGACGGAGACGGCGCACATCAAGCACCAGATGATTCTCGCCGGATTGGCGCGGCCGGATGTGGGATTCATGACCTCCTACGATGACGGTCCGCCGGAACGCTGGTCGGCTGGTCAACAGCTGCGCGATCGCATTGCGGCCATCTATGGCGAGGAATTTATGCGGCAGATGATCCCCCTCGAAGCGGAGGAGGATGGCCTGCGGTTGCACGGTTTTATTGGGCAGCCGGGCGTGAGTCGCGGTAATCGGCAGGACGAGCATGTGTTCGTGAATGGTCGCCCGGTGACCAGCCGCACGCTCCAATTCGGTTTGCTCGAGGGATATCACAACGCCCTGATGCGTGGCCGCTACCCCGTCTGCGTTCTCTTTCTCGAACTCGATCCCGCCGGGGTCGATGTCAATATTCACCCCGCGAAACGCGAGGTGCGTTTCCACGACGACATGCGCATCCGCCAGTTCATCGTGCCAGCCGTGCAGCGGACGCTTCAGCAATTCGGTTCCGCACCCATTGCCGCGACGGTTCCGACGGCGTGGAAGCCGACCTTTTATCCCACGCCGCAAGCGCCCACTTTTTCCGCTCCACTGCCATCGCTGCCCGAAATGCGTCGCGAGGTGATGGATCTGGCGGTGCAGCCGGACCTGCAGTTGCCGACGACATCCTATGCTCCGCCCGCGCCTCCCCGACCGCATGCTCCGGAGAATGCACTCGGATTACGCGTGCTTGGTGACGTGGCGCATCTCTATCTCGTCGCAGAGGGGAAGGAAGGTCTTGTGCTTATTGATCAACACGCCGCCCACGAGCGGGTACTGTTTGAGCAGATGTTGCGACGTGTGGCGAAACAAGAGGTGCTCTCGCAACGGCTGCTCTTGCCCGCGACGCTGGAGTTGCCTCCTCGCGAAGCGGACTTTTTAATGGCCCAACTCGAAACGCTGAATCAAATCGGGGTGGGGATCAGCCTCTTCGGGACAACCACTTTTTTAGTCGATGCCTTGCCGCCCATGGTGAAGACGCGCGACGTGACCGAGTTCATGCGCACGCTGGTGGTGGAATTGCAGGAAGCGGGTGGCGAGACTCGCAAGTCGCGCCGTCTTGGCGAGGAAGTCGTGACGAAAACCGTCTGCCGTCACGCCGTGAAAGCGAATGATGCCTTGCGACCTGACGAATGGGATAAATTGGTCGCAGACCTGCTGGCGTGTGATTTGCCGTACACCTGTCCGCATGGACGGCCCACGATGATCCAGTTCAGTCTCGACGAACTGGAAAAGAAATTTGGTCGCATCCAGGGTTGATGCCGCAGATGCGGCTCGTCCCTAATTATTCTTGGCCACTTTGCGCGCGGTCTCTTCATCGGGGATGATGATGACTGGGCAGCCCACGGGAATTGCCGGGAAAATCAGTGGCGCCAATTTGCGCGGCAGCCGGATGCACCCATGCGACGCAGCATAGCCGGGTAGCCAACCTTCATGCATGCCTGTGCCCGTGTCGCTGATGCGCAGGAAGTACGGCATCGGTGAGGGGCGATAACTCAAACCCTTCGGAATCGGATCTCCGGCTTCGGCGCTGGTATTGACCGTGCGACCGTTCTTGTCCACGTATTCGCCGTAAAGATTGGAATAGTGGAGCTTTTCCTTGGCTAAAACTTTGAAGGAACCGGGCGTCGTATCGAAACCGGCGCGACCCGTCGATACCGGGCCTTCGCCTACCACGAGAGACCCTTGCATAAAATAAATACGTTGTTCGCCGAGTTTAATTTCCACCCGTGTGATCGGCTTGGCGGGATCCGGTTCCCAACGAAACGGCCAATCCTGCGTGCGAACGACGCTCAGGGATTTGCGGTATTGCGTCGTGGCTCCATGTTTGCTGCCGGAACGATTGCGCGGCATTTCCACGGAAAAGGAACTGGAGTTGGATTTGTCCTTATCGTCCGCTTGAGCCGGAACAGAGGAAAGGGTGAATGCCAGAAGCAGCAGGACTGCCGGGCAAATGGTGAGTTTCAGAGGATGGGACTGAGCGCCACTCATGGGTTTTTATGTCTTTAGAATATCGGTCCTGAATTGGACAGCTCAAACATAAAAAATCTATCACATCGCTCTCTTTTCATCTCAAGCAACCGGCTTTTTCGTAAAACCTGAGGCGGAGGGGAAATTTCAGAAATGGTCTGAAATTCAGAGAGCGTTATGAGCTGGAGTGATAGAGGGATTTCTCAGAATAATCGCTTCTTCTACTTACCAGTAGGATAATAAATGAGCTGTTCTGGAAAGCGAACTGCTGCTTGAGTTCCAGCCCGTAAGAATCAGAACTACCAACTCATTTATATGTCTCAGAACTCAATGATTTGCCGATCCTTCTTTAGCCTCATCAGGCGAGCGATGCTTGCTGGACTTCTCTGCTTGAGCGGAGGGTTACTCCCGAGCTCGGCCATTACGATTACAACGACTTGGGATTGGGGAACTACGCCAGCGGATGATCCCAATCGCGTGAATGTCACCTCCGTCTGGAATTCCGTGGTGAGTTATTACGGGAGCACATTTCAGGAAAGTTATGCGGGCGAGACATGGAACATCGCCGTCTCTTGGAAAGCGCTGAGTGGAAACCAAGTCGCGAACGCCGGCCCGAGTGGAGATTGGAAAACCGGTGCGCAATTATTGGCGCTTCAGCCGACGAATACGCAGATCCGAACGGGTGTCAACTACTCATCCACTTTGGCCAATCACCTGGCAAAGAGCGAAGTGGTGACGGGCACGCATATCGAGCTGAATCTCAACTCGACGGTCACGTGGGATTTTTCCACCACATCCAAGGCGGCGGGAACAGAAAGCTTGTACACGACGATGATTCACGAGATTGGCCATGGCTTGGGATTTCTCTCGTTGGTCGATAATGAGGACGGAACCTACCAAGGCGGAACGCCCTCAATCTTTGATTACTACCTTGCGGAGGGTAGCACTTCTTTAATCAGCATGGGAACCGATGCTTTGCGGAAAGCGGCGACGACGAGCACGAATGTCTTTTGGACCGGGCAGTATGGCAACGATGCCAACGGCACGCCTATCAAAATCTACGCACCGAATCCGTACGAGGATGGCAGCAGCATGAGCCATCTGGATTTCACGGTGAACACCTCGGAGAGCCTGATCATGTTTCCCTCGGATTCGGAGAACCCACCGAACTTCAGCTACTCCGCGACAGAGCTCGGGATGTGGAAAGATCTCGGATATAACGTCGTGCCGGAACCGAACACGTGGATGCTGGTGGTCGTCGGTGGGGGGATGGTGCTTTGCATTCGCGGACGACGCGACGCCAAAGCTTAAGCGGTGCGTTACAAGTGGTAAGTCACCGCGCCCTTGTCATCAATTTCCATATGTCCCTCTGTCTGCAGCTTCTCGATCAAATCCAGTACGTTGGATTCAGTGGCGGAATTTCCTGCGAACCCAAGCAAATGGCGCATCAACGTCTTCTTTCGCGTGGGGCGGTTGGTCTTGTTCTTTCGTAGGTGATTTAGAACGCGGACAAATAAATTGTCGGGCTTGCGGGCTTGGGTTTTGGGCGGAACAGAAAATGTCAGGATCGAGAAATTATCGTGACGGTGGACCTCAATCTGATGGTCTCGCAAATGCTTGACCAGTGGATCGAATCCCTTGTCTTTTGAAATAATGTGAAAAGATCCGGTCGGATCGGTTGTGGCTGCTTTTCCTAAATAGAAAGCCAAGGCGAAATCGAGCGCATTCCTGCCAGATGATGAGAGCCGCAGGAGCTGAACTGAGGAGGGATGCGTCATCATTCTCTCGACCAGAGATACATCCAGCTTGGAATGGTTGGCGCCCAGGAGCAGGGTCAAGAGGACGGATTTATTACCGATCACCGCGAGGTCAATCTCATGGACATTCTCGAAATCTACGAAAACGTGATTCATTGGCGATGGGAGTTGTGTCGTGTCGACCGTCATCCTATTCAACAGAATCTGGATTTGCGAGTCTGTACATCGTTTCTTCCGAAAAACGAGAAGAAATAGTCCCAACGGGATTCGAACCCGTGCGCCAGCCTTGAGAGGGCTGTGTCCTAACCAACTAGACGATGGGACCGTTAGCTGAGTGGGGTAGTGTAGTGGGTGCCGCGGGCGGGAGCAAATCAAAAGACGTTGAGGACATCACTTTACACGCGATATTATGCAATTTCCCTGTTTTCGAGGTTTGACAAACCGATCTTTCTCCTGAGAATAGAGCCCTCTTATTACCCGATGGTGTAATGGTAACACAGCGCCCTTTGGAGGCGTTATTCATGGTTCGAATCCATGTCGGGTAACGGTTTCCGGTGTCTCGGCAAGCCTTCTCAGAATCCACTTTAGAAAGGTGACTTTCCGGTCGATAGCACTCATGTGTTCCCAGTTGTGTTCCTAACCAAATAAGTTATAATCAAAGCCATGAGCACCTCAACTAATGCCGCTCAATCTCACGTGGGTGATAAGGAACTTGAGGTGAAACATTTCCTCGTGATTGATGATGATCGCGGGGTGCGTCATTTTCTGCGGGATTTTCTCCAGATTCAGGGCTGTCTGTGCGAGACGATGCCCGACTCGACCGGAGTGATGGAGTGGTTGGCTAAGAATCCCTGCGATGCGATCGTGCTGGATTTAAACTTGGGGCATGATCCGGATGAAGGGTTTGGAATCCTGCAACAGATCCGGCAGCAGTATGCGAACCTGCCGATTGTGATTTTGACCGGGGCCGGTTACGACGAGAACAAGTTGCAGACGGCAATTCACGATGGCGCGAATGGCTACATCAGCAAGACGATTCCGCCGGAGGAATTATTCGCGGCGCTGATGCGCGCGGTGAAATCGACTCGTCACTAGACTTTCAGTTGCCAATAAAAAAAGAGCGAGACCGTGAGGCCTCGCTCTTTTTGTTGAGTTCGCCGGGGGCGAATCAGGTGCCGACTTCTTTGCGGGCTTCCTCGGCGAGGGCGGTGCTGAGGTAGCGTTCGCCGGTGCTGCAGGCAATCGTGACGATGAGCTTGCCCTTGTTCTCGGGACGCTTGGCCACTTCGATGGCGGCAAAGACGTTCGCGCCGGAGGAGATGCCGGCGAGGATGCCTTCTTCCTTGGCCAACCGGCGGGCGGTGGCGAGGGCGTCTTCGTTGGAGACGGTGATCACTTCGTCCACAATCGGGAGGTGGAGGTTCTTCGGAACGAAACCGGCACCGGTGCCCTGGATCTTGTGGGGGCCGGGCTTGATCGGTTCTCCCTTGAGTGTCTGGGTGATGACCGGAGAGTCCTTCGGTTCGACCGCGATGGCCTTGAAGCCGGGCTTGCGGGGTTTGATCACTTCGCTGATACCGGTGATCGTTCCGCCGGTGCCGACTGCCGAGATGAGAATATCGATCTGGCCATCGGTGTCCTTCCAGATTTCTTCCGCAGTGGTCTTGCGGTGGATTTCCGGGTTGGCGTCGTTCTCGAACTGTTGGGGGATAAAGGAATTCGGGGTTTCGGCCACGATCTGATTGGCCTTGTTGATTGCGCCCTTCATGCCTTCCGCGGCGGGGGTGAGGACGAGTTTGGCGCCGAGGAGGGCGAGGAGCGTGCGGCGTTCCAAGCTCATGCTTTCCGGCATGGTGAGAATGAGTTTGTATCCTTTCGCGGCGGCGACGAAGGCCAGGGCGATGCCGGTATTGCCGGAGGTGGGTTCCACGATGATCGTGTCTTTGTTGATCTTGCCGGCTTTTTCGCCCGCTTCGATGAGGGCGGCGCCGATACGATCTTTCACGCTGCCGAGGGGATTGAAATATTCGGCTTTGATGGCGACCGTGGCTTCGAGCCCGGCGGTGAGGCGGTTCAGCTTGATGAGCGGTGTGCGACCGATCGTTTCGATGATATTATTGTAGATGGGCATGGATCATTCCTTGAGTTTTTAAAGTAAACTTTCCCGATAGACTTTCAATATAAAACGGTTTAGCGCAAAAAAAGCCCCTTCGGCAAGGCTTTTTTTGCGTCGGTCACTAAAACTCGTATTGGTAACGGGCCAAGCGCTTTTCGATTTCGCCGATCACGCGTTTTTCTTCGGCTTCCCCTTTGGCGCTGAAGGTGACACTGAAGCGGACGAAGGTTCCGGCGTCATCCCACGGCACGGTGGAGATGAGGTTTTCGGTGATCATCCATTGCGAAAATGCTTCTGCGCTGGTGAAGTCGACTTTCTTACCTTCCCGACTGGCGGACTTGGGAATGCCGACATAGAGGAAGAACGAACCTTTGGGCTTGGCGGCCTTGAAGCCGAGCTTCTTGAGCGCGGGGACGAGGAGGTCCATGCGGCGCGAGTACTTGGCCGCGATCTTGGCCGTGATTTCCGGGTGATCGAAGCAATACGCGACGGCATTCTGGATGCCGAGGAACTGACCGGAGTCGGTGTTGTCCTTCACATCGCCGTAGGCTTTCACCAGCAACTCATTGCCCGCGACGAAACCGCAACGCCATCCGGTCATGTTGAAATTCTTGCTGGCGGAGTGCAGCTCGATGCCCACATCCATCGCGCCGGGAGTGGCGAGGAAGCTGAGCGGCTTGCCCTCGAACACGAGCGCGGCGTAGGCGAAATCGTGGATGACGACGAGATTGTTCTTCTTCGCGAACGCGACAACTTCCACGAAGAATTCCTTCGTGGCGCTCGCGCCGGTCGGATTGTTCGGGTAGTTGATCACGAGCACCTTGGCCTTGGCCAGGACGTCCGCCGGGATTGACTTCAGATCGGGGAGGAAGTTGTTTTCTGCCGTGAGCTTGAGGTTGTGCACCACGCCACCGTAGTACTTCGCGTGGGTGCCAAAAACGGGATAGCCGGGAACGGTCATCAAGACCACGTCGCCGGGATTGATCAACGCGGCGGGGAGGATCGAGAGGGCCGCCTTCGAGCCGATCGAGTGCAATACTTGCGTGTCGGGATTGATCGTTACGCCGCACAGATTTTGCAGGTAACGCGCGGCGGCTTGCTTGAGGACGGGGCCGCCGTTGTCGGAGTAGCCGCGGTTCTCGGGCTTCTTCGCTTCTGCGTAGAGGAGATCGATCACTTCGGGAAAGGGAGGCTCGTCGGGTTCGCCCACGCCGAGGTCGAAGAGTTCCTGGCCGGGGTTGGCTTCGAGCGCGGCACGCTTGGCGCGCTTGATCTTCTCGAACTTGTAAATCGCGGTGTCCTTGCCGTAACGGTTGCCACCGATGCGCTCGGCGAAGAGATTCTGGATGTAGCTTTCTTGCATAGTAGGGATCAGTAAAAGGTGAGGGGAAAAACTAATCGGCTTTCCGGGGAATTGCAAGGCCACGTGACGGAAGGGGGGGGAGAGGTGGCGTGATATTTTTTGAGTGTGGGCTCCGAACCGCTCCCAACGTCTACACCCTTTTCTTGGTCCCGGTCCGGGACAAGCGGGATTACCGATTTCACATTGGAAATTTGAGAAGAGAAGACATCGCGCATGACTCCTTTCTAGCAGATAATCGCGCCGACCGTTTGCGTTAGGTTGGCTATGTGAGCTGCGTGTGCGACATTTTTGCGGCGGCACGGGGTATTTCTCGCAGAGCTCGCCAAGACGCAAAGGCTGCGGAGCTGTCGAGGTGGCCCGCTGTGCCGCCCTACACCGGTGCGAGGTTTTGATTGGAAATTGGTTCAGTGCGCCCCTTTATAGCGCATGGAGGCGATGCGTTTGGCGATGACTTCCGGGTAGGCGCGGGAGGGATCGGCGTAACGGTTGCCGCCGAGGTCGCGGCCGCTGGCGAGGTAGACTTGGTGCATGCCGTTGAATCGTTCCTCATTGAATTTCACCGAGGTCGAGCAGAACCGCAGGGTCCAACCGCAGCGGCGCTGGGTGGAGGTGTTGGGTTCGGAGCCATGGATGATCCGGGCGTCGTGCAGGGAGCATTCGTTGGGAGCGAGCTCGAGGTAAACGCGGCGGGAGTCGTCGCGTTGGTCGGCGCGAATCTCGGTGGCGAAGACGTTGCGCGCGGGATCGACAGGATCGTAAGCGGAGAATCCGCGCTGACCGGTGTTGTGGGTGCGGGGGATGACCATCATGCAGCCGTTGAGCCGGGTCGAGGAATCGAGCGCGAGCCAGACGGTGCAGACTTCCATCGGGTCGATCTGATCTTTCCAGTAGGCGGAATCTTCATGCCATGGCACGCGCTTGCCGTTGCCCTGTGGCTTGCATATGAAGTGGGTGGAGAAGAGCGCAAGATCGGGACCGAGGATCGGTTCGACGATTTGAAGGATCGCGGGATCGAACGCCCATGCGAAGAGTTCCGGGTGAAGGAAGTGCGGGACGTCCATCGATTCGGGGCGTTCCCCGGCGGGCAGGTTGTGGAGGAGACCTTCGAAACAGTGTTTTAGCGAGGCGAAGCGATCCTCGGGCAGGACGGGGCGGTTGAATTTGAGATAGCCTTCGCGGCGGTAGTGATCGACTTCTTCAGCGGTCAGACGACTGGGGGCAGTGGTGGTTATCATGACCGAACTGTAACGCGAAGCAGAAGGGAAAGCTTCCCGCTGAATGACATAAAAGTACGCCGGGTTGATATGCCGCATAATCGAAAAAAACAGGTCGAAGCATTGCCCTGATGGAGAGAATCGGTTAAGGTTCTGCCTGTGGCCAAGATCGATAAAATCCTGTGGCGACGTACCGCCGCGCCCGGGGAAATGTTCCATCTGCAGAACGATCTGCGTGCTCGGCAGTGGGCCATTTCCTATCATCGCCACGATTTCGCGGAGGTGTTCTGGATTTATACGGGGCGGGCGATTCATCACGTGAATGGCCAGAGACAGGAGTTAAAGCCGGGGCATGTGGTCTTCATGCGACCGGAGGATGCGCATACGATCGAGCTGGTGCCTGCCGCGCCGCTGGGTTTCGTGAATGTGGCGTTCCCGATGTCGACCTTGCACGCGTTGCAGCGCCGGTATTTTGGGCGCGACCGCCGCTGGTTTTGGAGCCGTGCCGCTTTGCCGGAGACGGCGTGGCTGGAGCCTGCGCGGTTGACGCGGTTGCAGGAATGGGCCGACGGTTTGGTGAATGCGCCGCGTTCTTTGTTCGAGATCGAGCGGTTTTTACTGAACCTGATTCATCTCATTTCCAACGGGGTGGGGCGAGAACAGCGGTTACCGGTCGAAGCGCCGGACTGGCTGGCGTCGGCCTGCGCGCAGATGCGGGAGCGGACGCCCCGGCAGGAAGGGGTGGCGGCGTGGGTGCGGCTTTGTGGACGCAGCCCGGAGCACGTGGCGCGGGTGACGCGGCAATGGCTCGGGATGTCGCCGACCGATTATGTGAACGAGCTGCGGCTGGTCTATCTGGAGGGGCAATTGCGCACGACGTCGCATCCGATTCTGGAGTTGGTGCTGGAGGCGGGATTTTCCAATGTGGGGCATGCGTATGAGTTGTTCCGGCGGCGGTATGGTCTGTCGCCGCGACGGTATCGGGTGACGCATCGCAAGGTGATTGTGTAGGGTGTGTGTGTTATGCGTTCTACTCAGTATCTGAATATCATCCTAGCGTAATAATTCGCTGGCAGGGTGGAAGATTTTCCGTCGGTTGCGAGGTAGGGTGATGGGTAACAAAGATCACCCATGGAAACAATCTCTTCACCTCTTCTGCATTTGAAATCGGACCGTGTGGACGGTCAGGACATCCCGCCCCAACTGGCCCGCGAGTGGCGCTTCACGCAGGTATATCGGCAGCATGAGGCGGACTCGCCTGCGCGGCGCGAGGCGGCCTGTCTGCGGGCGCAGACGCCGGGCATGCTGGGGGCGATTCGAGAGGGGGATCTGTTTGCGGGGATCTGGAGCGCGACGTTGGTCGGGCTCGGTTCGGAGGATTCGGGGTACGGTTATTTCTGTCACGAGAAGAAAATCGCGGCGTTGCGAGATGGGGCGGACGCGACCCCGGTGTTGCGCCGCGTGGCGCAAGAGCTGATCGATTTCTGGCAGACGCGCAGCACGAGTCGCCGTTGCGCGGCGGTGATTGCTGCGCAATTGAGCGCGGGATTGCCGGAGGCGGACGATGGCGCGTGGCTGGATCGGGCCGCGGTGGCGTTTCCGTTGTACCGGTTGGCGGGGATTCAGCTGAATTACGACAAATTGCTGCGGCTGGGTTTGAAGGGGCTGCGAGAGGCGGTCGAATGCAAGCGGTTGGAATCGGTTGGATCTGTCGAACGGGAGGATTTTTACACCGGGTTGTTAGCGGTGATCGAAACTGTGCGCGAGGCGATCCTATGCTACCGCGATCAGGCGTTGGCACTGGCGCGGGAGAGTGTGAGCACGGAGCAGCGGGAGCGTTATGAAACCATCGCCGCCACGCTGGGGGCGGTTCAGGAAGACGCGCCGCAGACATTTCGCGAGGCCATTCAATTGGCCTGGATTTATACCATCGTGGCGAATACGGCGAACTTTGGCCGGATGGATGTGTATCTGGGGGATTTTTATGCGCGTGATGTCGACTCCGGCCGGATAACCGAGGAGGAGGGGATTGAGCTGCTGGTCGGGCTCTGGCGGTTAATCGCGGTGAATGAGAATGTCTGGAATGATCGCGTCATTCTTGGCGGCATGGGGCGGCGCAATCCGGACAACGCGGATCGGGTGGCGCTGGCGGCCATGGAAGCGATGCGCCGGGTGCATCATCTCATTCCGAATCTGACACTCCGCTTTCACCGCGATCAAAATCCGGCTCTCTACGACAAGGCGCTCGATGTGATCGGCGAGGGCAATACCCATCCGATGTTGTACAACGATGATGTGAATGTGCCGGCGGTGGCGGAGGCGTTCCGGATTTCCCGCGAGCGGGCGGAGCAGTATCTGCCGTTCGGGTGCGGGGAATACATTATCGATCATTGGAGTGTCGGCACACCGAACGGGTTGCTGAATCTGGCGAAGGTGCTCGATGTGACGTTGCACAACGGGGTGGATTCGTTCAGTGGCCGACGCGCGGGATTGGCGCTCGGTGAGTTCCGCGATTTCAAGACATTCGACGAGCTGTTTGCGGCTTATGCGCAGCAGGTGGATTGGCACATGGATCATCTGGCGAAGGCGCAAGGGATTGTGTATCGGGAGTCGGCCCGCGAGGTGACATTTCTGGCGATCAGCTTGCTTTTTGACGATTGCGTGGAGCGCGGCTTGCCGGTGCTCGGCGGCGGGGCGGGGCATCTCGGTGGAACGATGGAGACGTTCGGCAATGTCACGACGGCGGACAGTCTGACGGCAATCAAACGACTGGTGTACGACGAGAAACAGGTGACGGCGGACGAGTTATTGTCATGGATCGACGGGAATTTCAGCGATCACGAGTCCGAACGCCAGCGGTTGGTGGCGTTGCCGAAATACGGTAACGATGATGCCGAGGCAGACGCGATGGTGCAGCGGGTACACGAACAGGTTTGCCACAGCGCGCGTGATCGGGCGGCGTTGGGCGGAATGGATAGTTATCTCGTGGTGGTGATCAATAATTCCGCGAATGTCATCCTGGGACATACTACCCCGGCCACGGCGGAAGGGCGGCGGGCCGGTCAACCGATGTCGAATGCGAATCAACCCACGGCGGGCAATGATCAGCGAGGGTTGGCCTGTTTGTTGAACTCCCTGGCGAAACCAAATCCGGCAATTCACGCGGGTGCGGTGCAAAACGTGAAGCTCTCCCCGGAGATGTTCACGCGTTATCGTCCGGCCTTGAACGGCGTGCTGGCGACGTATTGGAAGCGAGGCGGGACGCAGGCGATGCTGACAGTGGTAAGCCGGGGAATGTTGGAGGATGCGTTGGCGCACCCGGAGAATTATCCAAACCTGATCGTACGGGTGGGCGGTTTCAGTGCGTATTTCGTGAAGCTGAGTCCGGATGTGCAGCAGGATATTTTGCGGCGGACGCTGTATTGAACGGATGAAAACGATGGCCACAACGGAATCGGTTCGGGGCGTGATCTTCGACATCCAACATGCGTCGTTTGTGGATGGTCCGGGGATGCGCAGCACGGTGTTTTTGAAGGGCTGCCCCTTGCGGTGTCGCTGGTGTCACAACCCCGAGGCGATTCGACCGGAGCCGGAGCTGTTGCGGCATCGAGATGGAACGACGGATGAGTGGTGTGGGCGGGAGGTGACGGTGGCGGAGGTGCTCGACGAGATTGCGGGAGAGGTGGATTATTACGCTGCGACCGGAGGTGGTTTGACCATCTCGGGTGGGGAGCCGTTGGCGCAGGGGGCGTTCACGACGGCGCTGTTGCGGGGGGCGAAAGGGCGGGGATTGCATACGTGTTTAGATACGTCGGGGCAGGGGGCGAGGGAGACGTTGGCGGGAGTATTGGCCGACGTGGATGTGGTGCTGTTTGATTATAAGGCGACCGGAAGGTCGACGCATCGAGAGCTGACCGGGGTGGGGCCGGAGGTGATATTACGGAATCTGGAGTTTCTCTGCGAACAGGGGATGGACGTGATTTTGCGCTGTCCAATGGTGCCGGGGGTGAATGACAGCCGGGAGCATTTCGAGGCGATTGCCCAGTGGTCGCGGCGGTCGGAGATTCGGCTAGTGGAGATTTTGCCGTACCATCACTGGGGTCGGGGCAAGGCGTTGCCGAAATGGTGTCCGGATTGGGGGCTAGCGCAAGACTCTGCCACGGCGGAAGATCGGTCACATTGGCAGGCATTGGTCAATGAGAACGGGTGTCTCCGGACTGTAATCCGGTGAGCGGAGAGAGGGGGCGGCACCTCGGCAGGCTCCCGGGAACCGTGTATTTTCTCTCGCATATTTCGCGGAGGGTCTCATAGTTTGGCCTGAATCTTGCCTTTACGGAGCTGAAAAATGAGACGTTGGACGACCTGCCGATTTTTAACGATTGGAATCTTCTTCTTCGGGGCGCTGGCAACTCTGCCGGTGGTGGCGGCTCCGACGAACGCTCCCGTGGCGGCACCCAAGCCGGCGGCTGCAACCACGACCTCCTCTCCGACGGTGACAGCCCCCAAACCGACCACCAATACGACGCTACCTTTGCCTGTTGCCGCTCCGGCGGCTCCTGCTCCGGTGGCGACATCGGTATCGACTCCTTCCGTACCTGCCGCTCCGGCGGCTCCCGTGGCGGTTTCGCTGAGTACGCCAGTTGTGGCGAATCCGGACATGGTTTGTCCGGTGTTGCCCGATGAGAAATCGGACACAAAATACGCAAAGGTATTGGATGGAAAGATTTATTACTTTTGCTGCGCGCGTTGCCTGACGAAGTTTTCCGAGGATCCTGCGAAGTACATTGCCGAGATGCATAACCGAGCCACGGTGTATGTGAGTGCGGACACCCCGGCTCCAGGACAGGCGGTGCCGTCGGTGTCTGAAGTGATCTCGGATGTGGCGGGCTCAGGTAAAGCGGAGCCGCCGCTGACTGACGAAGAACGGATCTGGCGCTTCATCGGTTATTTTCATCCATTGCTGGTGCATTTCCCGATTGCGCTGGTCTTCACCGCGGCGCTGGCGGAGTTTTTCCTGGCTTTCACGGGACGCCGTTTTTTTGCGCCGGTGTCGCTTTTTGCGATCCGGTTCGCGGGAGTCATTATCCTCTTTACGGCGTTTAGCGGCTGGGTGGCTGCTTCCGGTGGGGGGGAGGCGACGCCCGGTAGCACGGATTGGATTTTGGAGTGGCACCGCTGGCTGGGCATTGGGACGGCATCGTTCACGGTGCTGGTGGCGGTGGTATCGCTGTGGATCACGCAGGAGTCGGAACGGTTGTTCTATCGCTGGCTGCTGTATCTGGCCGCAGCGGCGGTGGGCGTGACTGGTCACTTCGGCGGAATGCTGGTCTACGGCCAGAATTATTTCCGGTGGTAAGCAGCGTGACGCTGCACCCAGTATGATCATCCTCGGCATCGATCCTTCGTTGCGCAGCACAGGCTATGGAGTGATTTCCTACGTGGCGGGCAAGCCGAAGGTGATCACGTTTGGCGAGATCAAGAATCCTCCGGCACGAACGCATCTGCAATGTCTGGTAGAAATTCATCGACGCATCACGGAGATCATCACTCTCACCAAGCCCGATGAAGCGGCGGTGGAGGGCGTCATCTACGTGCACAGTCACCAAATCGCCATCACGATGGGGGCCGCGCGTGGAGCGTCGTTGCTGGCGCTGGCGCAGGCGGAATTGCCGGTGTACGAGTACGCGCCGCGCCGGGTGAAGGCGGCGACGACGGGGCGAGGCGGGGCGCAAAAGCAGCAGGTGGCCTTTATGATGCGTGCGCTATTGGGGCTGACGGAAAATCCATCTCCTGACGCGGCAGATGCGCTCGCGATTGCATTAACGCACGCACAGAGCGCGGCGGGATTGAAGCTGTCGAAGCGGCTCTAGTTATCCCAATAACGCTGATCTTGGGCCTTGTGGCGATGGACGCTATTGGCTTCGAGCAGTGCTTCGGGCCGGGAGGCGGCGTTGCCATCCCAATTTTCCAAGGCGAGGAGAAGCCGGTCGAGATCCTTGTCTGTGACCGGGCGTTGGCGTGATTCGGCGGTGGGGGTGTCTGCGGGATTGACCCCATCCATGAGATCGTCGAGTCGCTCGAATTCCCAGTACTTTTCCCCAAGGTAACGGTAGTAAACGGCGAGCGCAAAGAGAACTCCCGTGAGCGCGAGAAAGTCCCAGCGTTGGTAAATGACGGCAAAGAGGGGCATGAAGAAGGCGCTGAGATTGAGCGGTATCGGCACTAAATAGAGGATGCGGAGGAGCATTTCCCTCGGCGAGTTGAACGTGGTGGACTCGGTGTTCATGCAGTTCTCTCCCTTTTTTTCGGCGCGAGATCGAAGTTGTTGAGTTCTAATGTAGTTCAGGACGGGGTCGAACGCGAATGAGGTGGGCATTTTTGGCAGTGGACAAGCGGGGGGCGGTCGGGTGAAATTCGGTTTCCATCATGATTGCATTCCTTCACGGTCCATTGATTGAGGTGTTGCCGACCCAAGCGGTCATCGAAGCGGGTGGGGTGGGGTACGAGGTGTTGATCCCCCTGTCGACCTATGACAAACTGCCGCCGCCGCCCTCGCCGGTGAAATTGCTCACCCATCTGCAGGTGCGCGAGGACGCGCATGTGCTGTACGGATTCGCCACGGCGGAAGAACGCGATTTGTTTCGGCTGCTGATCAATCACGTGAGCGGGATCGGTCCCAAGACAGCGTTGGCTGTGCTGAGCGGCGCGCCGCCGGTACTTTTCAAGGGAGCGGTAGTCTCGGGCGACATCGCGATGCTGAGCAAGATCAAGGGTGTCGGCAAAAAGACCGCGGAGCGCATCGTCGTCGAGCTGCGCGACAAGGTAGGTGTTTCCGCTGCGTGGGAAGCGGCCTCGGCAAAGAACACGCTTTCGCCCGACGAGCAGCATGTCAACGACGCGGTGCTGGCGTTGATTTCCCTCGGTTTCAAGCAGGTGGAGGCGCACAAGGCGGTTCGGGCCACACTCGATCGCAAGCCAAACGCCGGCGTGGAAGATCTGATCCGCGAGGCGTTGAAAATTCTCTAGCAAGCACTAAACTCCATTCATCGTTATGCCCGATTCCGATGCCTTTAATATTCCCGCAGAAGACTCCGCGCTGGAGCTCTCCCTGCGCCCCGCCCTCATTGAGGATTTCACCGGCCAGCAACGGGTGAAGGACCGGCTCGCGGTGATGATCGAGGCCGCGCAATCGCGGGGGGACGCGCTGGAGCACTTGCTTTTCAGCGGTCCTCCCGGTTTGGGTAAAACCTCGCTCGCTCATATCGTGGCGCGGGCGATGGGCGCGGGGATCAAATGCACGTCGGGTCCAGTGGTGGAAAAGGCGGGAGATCTGGCTGGATTGTTGACCACACTGGAAAAGGGCGATGTATTGTTCATCGATGAAATTCACCGCCTGAACAAGAACATCGAGGAGTATCTCTATCCCGCGATGGAAGATTTCCGGTTGGATATCATCATCGACCAGGGGCCGAACGCGCGCAGCGTGCGGCTCAATCTGCCGAAGTTCACGCTCATCGGCGCGACAACGCGCGCGGGTATGCTGAGCGCGCCGTTGCGGTCGCGCTTCGGCATGGTGAATCGGCTGGATTATTATGACGCGGAGACGCTCACCGCGATCGTGGAACGGTCGGGCCGGATCCTGGGTGTGGATATGGATGCGGAGGCCGCGCTTGAGATCGCGCGTCGCTCGCGCGGTACGCCGCGTGTGGCGAATAATTTATTGCGCTGGGTGCGCGACTTCGCCACGGTGCGTTCGAAAGGAAAGATTGATCGCGACTCCGCCGATGCGGCGTTGCAGATGCTGGAGATCGACCAGGATGGCCTGGATGAAATGGATAAGCGATTGATCGAGGCGCTGATTCATAAATTTGATGGCGGACCGGTCGGTCTGAATTCGCTCGCGGTGGCTGTGGGTGAGGAAGCTGGAACGCTGGAAGAAGTGCATGAGCCCTACCTGATTCTGGAAGGCTTTATCAAGCGCACGCCGCAGGGTCGCGTGGCGGCGCAACGTTCCTATGACAAGCTCGGGTTGAAGCCGAAGAAGTCGCAGGAAGAGCTGTTTTAGATGCCAGGATGATGAGCGCTAGGCTCTGGCGCCACATCCTGTTGATTGCCGATAGAGGCTGGGAAACGAGATCTTCAGTCGATTTTCTTCAGTGCGAGTTCCACCTTGCGCAGGCGCTTGCAGAGGTCGAGTTCCTCGAGAATGGCCTGTTTGCGGCCGACATCCTCGATGAAGCTGTAGGTAATGATGTCCGCGAGGGCTTCGTAGTCGGT
The DNA here is from genome assembly GCA_017849585.1 of Verrucomicrobium sp. Lineage (GTDB taxonomy): Bacteria > Verrucomicrobiota > Verrucomicrobiia > Methylacidiphilales > UBA1321 > UBA1321. The sequence continues at coordinate 8,144 of JAFIGT010000006.1, read as the reverse complement.
CAGCTCGTTGAGGAATTTAATGATTCCGTCGTTGTCGAGCGAGCCACCTTGATGGAGGCGATTCACTTGCTGGAGCACGCGTGCGGCGTAGGCTTCCACCTGCGTGGGATTGTTGCCTTGCGTTTCGAGGACTTCGATATCGCCCACATAGTAGGGTTCTTTTTGAACAAAGTGGGTGAAACGGACGCGGGAGACGCCTTGCAATATGAGATTGGAGGTGCCATCGGGCCGATCGACACAGGCGCGAATGATCCCAATGCCGCCGATGTTGCGGGGCCGGGTGTGAGCGCCGGGCATGGCGATGGCGAACATGCGCTGTTGTTCGAGGGACTTCTTGAGCATGGCGCGGTAGCGCGGTTCGAAAATGTAGAGCGGGAGCAACGCCTGGGGAAAGAGGATGGCGTTGGGCAGCGTCATGATCGGGATCTGCGCCGGCATTTTCATGGTTTTCATCCTGGTTATAACTAAGCATCAATTGTGCCGAATACAAGCTGCTGGCGCAGGGCAGTAGCTGGCGGCACAGTGTGCCGCCGCTTCTATGGATTTCAGATCGCTATCTAACTAAAGAAACCACTTTTCTTGGCCTTGAGATTATTGATGCGATTGGGGTCGCGGGCGTTGATGAGCGCTTCTTCCTTGGTGATGAGTCCTTTTTCGAGCAGCTCGATGAGGCTGTCATCGATGGTGTGCATGCCTTCGCGGCTGCTGATTTCCATGAGGCCGATCATCTGCTCGCCGCGACGGTCGCGCAGGCAGGCGCGGATGGCGTTGTTGCAGACCATGATTTCGGTGGCGAGAACGCGGCCCTGGCCGTCGGCGCGGGGAAGGAGTCGCTGCGAGACGACGGCTTGCAGACAGTTCGCCAACTGGGCGATGATCTGCGGTTGTTGATCGGGCGGGAAGCTGTCGATGAGGCGGTCGAGCGCCTTGGGGGCGTCGATGGTGTGAACGGTGGCGAGGACCAGGTGACCGGTTTCCGCGGCACTGATGGCGGTCTGCATCGTTTCGCGATCGCGCATTTCGCTGATCATGATGATGTCTGGGTCTTGCCGCAACGCATGGCGCAAGGCGGTGGGGAAGCTTTTTGTGTCGGTGCCGAGTTCGCGTTGTTTCACGAGCGAGAGGCGGTTCTCGAAGATGAATTCGATGGGGTCTTCGACGGTGATGATCACGCCGGTGCGCTGGCTGCTGATATGCTGGATGATGGAGGCGAGCGTGGTTGTTTTGCCGGAGCCGGTGATGCCGGTGAAGAGAATGAGGCCTTGTTCCAGATTGCAAAGCTGCATCAGAAACGGTCGATGGCCGAGATTCTTGATGTCGGGAATTGCGCTCGGGATATGGCGGAAGGCGGCTTCGAGCGAGCCGCGCGAGTAGTGGGCGTTGCCGCGAAAACGACCGAGTCCGTCGACCTGCAGGGCGAAGTCGAGCTCCCAATCTTCTTCCAGCCGGGCGCGTTGATTTTCCGTGAGAATGCCAAGGATGAGATCGCGGCAATTGTCTGCGGTGAGATTGTATTCGGCGAGGGGAACGAGTGAGCCGTGCAGTCGCGCCATGGGCGGCGAGCCGACGGCGAGATGGAGATCGGAGGCGGAGCGGTTGACCGTCTCGGTGAGGAAGTAGACGACATCGAGGACGTTTTCGTTGGCCATAGCGTTAAAGATAAGACGAACGGATTTGGCGAAGTTCTCAGGATTTGACCGTCGAGCCGCTGGAGATGCCGCGCAGGACGCGGCTGAGTTCATGCGGATTTTCGCAGTACTGCAGGGCAACATCCTGATGGATTACGCCTGATTGCACCTCGGTGGCCAGGGAGGTCAGGAAGGAGCGCGAGGTGGCGTTGTCGCCGCGGGCGATGATGTCGGAGAGTTCCGGGTTGCGACCGTCTTGAATGTATTTGCGGCTGAGACCTTCGTTTTGGAGATATTCGAGAACGGGGGTGAGGCCGCCTTCTTTCGTGGGGACGAGTTGCTGGCAGAAGACGCCGATGAGCTGGCTGCTGAGGATGCGCTGGGCGCCTTCGCGATCGGTGGCGGGAAAGATCTGGACGAAGCGTTCGATCGTCTCCGCGACGTTCGCGCTGTGCAGGGTGGTGACAACGAGGTGGCCGGTCTCGGCGGCTTGTAGGGCGGTGGAGGCGGAGGCGTAATCGCGGATTTCACCGACGAAAATCACGTCCGGACTTTGACGTAGTGACCGGCGCATGCCCTCGGCGAAGGAGTCGGTGTCGATGCCGACTTCGCGCTGGCTGAAGAGGCAGGCCTGATTCTGGAAGAGGTATTCGATGGGATCTTCGATGGTGACCACGTGACGAGGCTCATGCTCGTTCAACCACTGGAGGCACGAGGCGATGGTGGTCGATTTGCCCGAGCCGGTGCGGCCCGCGACGAGGAGGAGTCCCGCCGGACGGGAAACCCAGGTGGTGAGCAGCTCGGTGGGCAGGCGGAGCGTGGACAGATCGGGAATGGTGGTCTTGATTTCACGAAGCACCGCGCCGCGACGGCTCAGGGTGCGGAAGAGATTGACGCGGAAACGGCCGCCATCGGAGGCGCAGAAGGCGGTATCTCGGTCGAGGGTGGACGCGCTGGCGCCGCATTCGAGCCAGAATTGTTCGATCAATTCGGGAGCCAGCGGGCTGTCGCCGAGATCCATCAGTTTGCCATTGAGCCGGATTTGAGGCACGCCGCCTTCGTAAAGGAAAAGATCCGAGGCCTGGTTGGCGCGCATCGCGATGCAGAGTTTGTCGATGAGTTCGACCATGGGAATAGGGCGAAGTTAAGCGCATTGTGGACGCGGGACAAGTCCGGGCTTGAAAAATTGCGCTGGTTAGTGAGTGCGCGCTCGAAGCTCCCCACGGCGAACTGGTCAAGGGACGGGAATCTGCTAGTGTCTAATTGCATAAATCATCATGAGCTTCGATAATCTGAAGCCGCGGGCGAAGGTCGTGCAGCCGATCCGGTCCGAGGCCAAACTCGAAATTCGGTTCAACCAGGTGCTGGTGGAACGGTGCGCCTCCGATGCGCCCTACCGCTATGTTTTCGAAGCGGTGCGCTCGAAGCTGGCTGAGGCGAAGCTGACGGAGGTGTCGCGGAATTTTGAGAAGGGTGAGATTGTGACGACTTTTCGCTGGATGGGATTTGTCCCCGTGACGTTGCGGATGGCGTTTTATTCGGCGGGGCTTTCCACGATCATGGATGCCGATGCGGAAGCCGGGCGCGGGTGGTTCCGCCGTGCGCGTGACCGCAAGGCGCGGCAACTTGTCGAGCGATTGACGGGTACGGTTTTCGCTGGGACCGAGCTGGCCGCTGCGGTGGCAGTTTATCCGGAGGAAAGCCGGGCACCGGAGCACACGGTGGGGTCATGACGCAATCGCATCAGGAAACAGTGGTGCTGGTGCACGGCATCTGGATGCTCGGCGTGGAGATGAAGTGGCTCGCGCGCCGGTTGCGCGAGGCGGGTTATCGCGTGCGTCAATTCCGCTACCCTTCGGTGCGCGGTGGGACGGAGGATAATCTGGCGGCGTTGCGTGCCTTTGTGGATGCGTCGGAGGGCGAGACGGTGCACTTTGTTTGTCACAGCCTCGGCGGTTTGCTTACGCATGAACTTTTACAGCGGACGCCTCAAGCGCGGCCCGGCCATGTGGTGGCGTTGGGTTCGCCGTTCAATGGATCGTGGACCGCACAGCGGATTCAACAGCTTGGGTTGGAACGGCCGATTCTCGGGAGGACGTTGTTGCCGCTGCTGCAACGGGGGCAACCGAGCTGGAAGGACGAGCGGCCATTTGGCGTGATCGCGGGGACTTATCCTCTTGGTATCGGGCAGGTGCTGGGTGCCATGCCGGGACCGAATGACGGCACGGTGACGCTGGAGGAGACGCGACTCGCGGGAGCGACGGCGCATGCGGTCGCGCATGTGAATCATTTTGGATTGCTCGTGTCGCGGCCGGTGTTTGGCCGGATCGTGCGGTTTTTGCGGCAGGGGAAATTCGAGAGTTGAGATCGCAAATTTCAGAGGAGAACGATCAGAAACTCGAAGTTCATGCCATGCAGAATCATCCGGTTGGCGGTCAGTGACAATGTAATGTCGTGGATGGCGCCGGGGTGTGTGAAAAGAATTACAGCAGCCCTTGCTTCTCGAGTTCGTCGAGGCGCTTGTCGTTGTGTTCCTCGATGATTTCGGTGACGCCTTCAAGTTCGATGAGGACGTCGAGGCAGAGGGAGATTTCTTCCGAGGGAAAACCGGTGGTTTCGATGACCCGACGGTTCTGGGTGACGTAGACCCAGGTGAATTCGTCGCCGTTGATGACGCGGAATTGCAGGCTCGGTTCCCACATGATTTCCTCGCGCTTGCTGATGGAAAGGGCGGTGGCGGAGAGGCCGGGTTCGGGCGTGACCTGTTCCACGCGTTCGAAGCGTTCCAGCCACGATTCGACGAAGAGACTGATGGACTCTTTGTTCAGTGGGGCGTCGAAAATGGCGACGTAGCCTTTGCTAATCATCCGAGGAGTCTAGCGCACTGGTTTCGTTTCGACAACCCTCTGTGTCATGATACTCGGCGAGTTCCAGGAGGACGCCGTCGGGATCGTGAAAGTAGCAAAGGGTTTTGCGTACGCGGGCACCTTTCAGAATGCCGGCGGGGACTTCGACGGGGTCGCTGACGAATTGGACTCCGGCGGCGCGGAGGCGCTTGACGGTGGCCGTCATGTCGGAAATGCGGAGGGCAAAGTGGCGCAGGCCGAAGGTATTGGCGAGGGAGTTGGCGGGTAAATTTTGCCCGACCGGGGTGCGATACTGGAGGACCTCAATGCGGGGGCCGTTGCCGGGGAGTTCGAGGAAAACGACGTCGGCCTGAATGTCGGGGAGTCCGGCGACGGCGTCAATCCAGCTTCCTTGCAGCGTGGCGCGGTTGGTTTGTTGAAAGCCGAGAAGATCGCAGTAGAAGCGGACGGTGGCGTCGAGATCGTGCACGACGAGGTTGAGGTGATCGATGGAGTGTGTCATGGCGAGGGGGCGGGAAAGGTCAGGCTCTGGCTTCGCCGAGAAGGATTGCTTCGGCTTGGGCGATGGTGAGGGTGGAGAGGGCGACGGTTTTTTCGCGGGATTTCTGGCCGCGTACAAGGGTGACGGCTGCCGCGGGAAGGTGAAGTTGCTCCGCGAGGAAGCGGACGAGTTCGGTGTTGGCCTTATTGTCGACTGCGGGGGCGTGGAGTTTGACTTTGAGGGCGTTTCCGTGGCGGCCGACGACCGCACTTTTCGGGGCATTGGGGACGACGTGGAGGGTCAGGTATTGAGGAGAAGGAAAATTAACCATAAGCCGCTTATGCTTGGAATGGTTGTGCCGATTTCATCTAAAGGGAAGTGCTGATTTTATCAGTTTTCCTTGGTTGCATTTTGAATTACCGGAGTTTTAATGAAGTGGAAAGGGAGGAGTAGTATGTCACAGCAAGAAAAGAAGAAGTCTGATCTGCAGCCCGTGGTGGTTGCGCTGGCTTTGGCTTTCGTTGGGGGATTGGCTTTGGCGGCGGGTTATAAACTCTACCGCAAGGCAGAGGATGAGCGCGTCACGCGCGAAGCCGCCGGTGAATCGTTGTACGAACGATATCATAAGGATTGATCCGTCCCACGGCGGTTAACGCCTTGGACAGAAGCGAAAGGCTGGTTCTGCGCAAGCGGGACCAGCCTTTTCAGTTTCAGCCGTCTATCGGAACGCCGCAAAGCAGAGGAGCACGATGGCGGTGGGAAAGAGGGCCGCGAGGGCGAGGGGGCCGGGTGCGACGCCATTGGGGAAGTATTTGTTGAGGATCGATTGACCCGCCGGGTTCGGCGCGTTGGCAATGACGGTGAGGCCGCCCCCGGCGACGGCACCGGAGACGACGGCGATTTTCAGTGTCTCGCTGAAATCGGGTACGAGCGTGGCGAGATAGGTGATAGCCGCGTTGTCATTGAAAGCCGTCAGGAAGGTCGCTCCGAGCAGGAGCGGCCATTGGCTCAAGCGGCCGAGGAGCGGTTCGATCCACCAGCCTTGCAGTCCGCCGTGAATGACGAGTCCCGCGAGGAAGAAGCCGACGAGCAGCGGTGAGCGTATGTTGATTTCATCCTGGTAGGGACTCGTGGCAATGGTGAAGGCGAGGAAGAACAGAAAGCCGCCGATGAAGAGGGCGGGGTAGTGGGCGACGATGACCGTGCCGAGGAGAAAGGCGAGGTGAACGCCGGTAATCCAGAGCGGCACGGCTTCCTCCTCGTCGGGATGGGCGCTGGCGACCTGCTTGCGTTTGGTCGCCAGGGCGGTGAATTCCGGGCGGAAATAGAGGAAGTAAACGAGGTTGCTCAACAGGATGGCGACGATGGCGCGAATGCCGAATTCCTGCAGCATGTAGAGCGAACTCCAGTTCCATTTCGCGGCGACCATGAGGACGGGCGGTGCGGCGAAGTTGGTGAGTGTCCCACCGACGGAGACATTCACGAAGAGGAGGCCGATGGTGGCGTACATGAATGTCATGCCGGGCTTGAGCGCGTAGAATTCGCGGCCCAGCAGCAGCGCGCAGATGGTCATGGCGGCGGGCTCGGTGATGAGCGAGCCGAGGAGTGGGCCAACGGTGAGGAGCGTCAACCACCAGCGGGCGGGCGAGGTTCCGGCGAGGAGGGCCATGCCGCGCGCGGCGAATTGCAGGATGGGGCGGCTGGCGGCGATGGCCATGATGACGATGACGAAGAGGGGTTCGGTGTAGTTGACTGTGTCGTTGAGGTAATGTTTGGCGGTGTCCCAACCCTTGGTGAAGGTGATGGCGATGAGCAGGGGTACCACCCAGAGGCCGAAGATGGCTTCGACTTCACCGAGGAAGTGGAGCGCCGCGGCGGGCATGCTGCGTTCGTGGCGCGGGTGAATGGAGTGGCCGGCTTCTTTTTTGCGGCGGATCTCGTCGTCGTGGTGATGCTGGAGGCGGTGGGCGAGCTTGAGCAGGGTGGGAGCGAGGAAGGTGTGGAGGATGGCGAGGAGGAAGAGGACGCTGGCGAGGAGATTGAAGGGATCGGCCTGCACGCGCTCCACGAGCACCTGCCAGAGTCCCGCGCCTTCTGTGTGCGCGTATTGGTTGAGCGGCAGCGGGAAGGTGGGAAGCGCGGTGGGATTTTCCATGGGGATTAGACTCCGGTGACGTTGAGGTAAATGGTGCGGCGATGCGGAGCGCGGCGGTGTTCAAAGATAAAGATGCCCTGCCAGGTGCCGAGGCAGAGGCTGCCGCGATTGATGGGGATCACTTCGCTGGTGCGGGTGAGGGCCATGCGCAGGTGGCTGGTGGAGTCGTCGGGCCCTTCCGCGTCGTGGAGATAGGTTTCGTCTTCAGGGACGACCTCTTCCATGAAGCGGTGCAGGTCCTCGCGTGCGGTGGGGTCGGCATTTTCGTAGAGCACGAGACTGGCGCTGGTGTGGGCGATGAAGACGGAGGCGGTGCCTTCGCTGATGCGGGTTTCATCCACGGCGGCCTGCACCTGTTTGGTGATTTCGTAGGTGCCCTTGCCTTTGGTGGGAATGGTAAAGGTGAAGGTCTGGGAAATCATAGGGTGTTTTTAGGGGTGGGGGTAGGGGATGGCACGAAAAAAATAAACAGCGTCGACATGGCGCTACAAAGATCGACCGCCTCTGTTGGGTGTCGCGGTGGTGTCGATACGGGAAATTCCGCATTTCCGATTTGAGATTGCGAAGGAAAAGAGTCCGCGCATGGAGGAAGACTACCACAGGTGGCGCGGGAGTGTTTGTCTTAGGTGAGCTACGTGAGCTGCGTGTGTGACATTTTTGCGTGTAGGGCGGTTCTGTGAACCGCCGATTGTCTCTCCTGCAAATTTGAATGCAAGCTCTCCACTCATGGCACCTGCGGTGCCAGCCAGCGGTTCACAGAACCGCCCTACGGTTCGGATTCGTGACTCCGATGTCTGGTGCCGCTGACGATTTTACAGCGGCGGCGCACTGGGAGCGGGGAAGAGGGGAGACGAGGGGGCGCTGTTGGACGGAGGCGGGGAGTCAAGTCGCAGAAAGGAGGGGGACTCGTCGGCGGTAGCGGGAGTGGATGGGGGATGGGCCGGCGGGGGTGGGGGGGTCGTGGGCGCTTGCTGGGGCGCGGCGGTGGTGGGGGTGGAGACCTTCCGAGTGGT
>JAFIGT010000005.1 GCA_017849585.1 Verrucomicrobium sp. | reverse complement strand
GCCGCAGGATGCGCGTCCGGTTGCCTTCGCCGCCATCAAAGTGGTTTTCCCAAATCAGGCTGCCCGAGCGCACCTCCGGCCGCTGCGCCAGTTCGGGCATCAACTCGCGCAACTCGGTATGGAGCTCCAGGCTCAACTCCTCGTCCGCATCGATCACCAGCAGCCAGTCTCCCGTCGCCTGTTGGACCGAGTAATTGCGCGCATCCGATTCATTACCATTCCACGGAAAGAACTCCACCCGGGCTCCCGCATCCCGGGCGATCGAAACGGTTCGATCGCTCGAACCGGTATCCACCACGACGATTTCCTGGCAAACGCCCTCCAGACTGCGCAGGCAACGTGGCAGGTTCTCCTCCTCGTTTTTAACTATGAGGACAGCGCTTAGGGACATGATATAGGGATAAATCGTTGTGACGGTTGGCTATTGCATCCGGATGCCTCCCAATGCATCGGCCTCAAAGCGGAAAAAAATTCGCTTTTTCTTCAAGAGTGGCCCACCCCGATCCGATTCCTTGGGAAGAGCCCCACCCCATGCACTTTCTGTTTTATGTAAATTCTCCGCATGGAGATGCCCTGAAAGATCTCGAATGGTGCGAGACCCATCCCCTGGGCGGGAGCGAGACCGCCGTATTACGGTTGGCCGCTGCGTTGCAAAAACTCGGTCACGGTATCGAGATCCTCACCGACCTCGGCCGCCTTTCTGCCCACCATGCCGATGTCTTCATCTCCTGCCGCGACTGGCGGGCGCTGGCCAACGATCCCCTCCCGGGCAAGCTGAACTACCTCTGGTGTCAGGATGATGTCGACCAAACCATCGTCAAGGATCTCGCCAATCCCGAGCTCGCCCGCCAACTCTACGCTCGCTGTACCGCCGTCGTCATGCTCTCCACGTACCAATGGCAGCGCTGGCACACAGTGCTGCATCTTCCTGTCGACAAGGTCTTCCGCTGCCACAACGCCGTGACGCTGGACCGCTACCGCCTTGATGTCTCCCAACTTGCCAAGCGCCCACCCCGCGCCTACTACGCCTCCGTCCCCTGGCGCGGCCTCCAGCAACTGGTTGATCTCTGGCCCTTGGTCAAGGGGGCCGTCCCCGAGGCAGAACTGGTGGTGGCCAGCTCATTGAAGGTTTACGGCATTCAGGAGGAAGACCCCAAGATGACCGCCCTCTACGAGCAAGCCCAAGCCCTTCCCGGCCTCATCTACCGCGGCTCCATTGCCCAGCGCGACTTGCGCGAAGTGGCGCTCTCCAGCCGGGCCCTTGCCTATCCCTGTGTCTTTCCCGAAACCAGCTGCATTGCCGCCATGGAGGCGATGGCAGCTGGCGCCGTGGTCGTGAGCACGACTCTCGGCGCTCTTCCCGAAACCGCCTGGCGCAATCCCCTCATTCCCCTTGGCGAAAACTGGGGCACGGCCTGGGCCTTTGAGCTGGCCCGCGTCCTCGTCGACAACGACTATTACGTTGACCTGGCCCGGCAAAATCTCGCCCTTTCCCAATACAACTCATGGGACAATGTCGCCACCCGCCTGCTTCAGCGCGTGCGCTGCGACCTCGCCGCTACCGCCTCCCCCTGCATTACAAAAATGTAATGTCTGCGTAAGCTTCGCGTAAGCTGGGGGTGCGAAGGTAGGCTTGTGAGAACGGTAATAGAGCCGCTCTCCGCAAACCTGAGGAAACCAAACCGTGCACATCACCTTACGCAAAACCGCTCCCCGTAAATCGATCCGCAGCACCCGCCCCAGTTCCACCCGCGCTACCGCCAGCGCCCCGGCCCCCCGCAAAAAAGCCGTTGAAGAAGAGGACGAACACGACTCCCTGCTCAAAGTAGAAGGAGTGATCACCAGCATGGTGCGCATTCTAGAGCACTTTACCGTGCGCGACCGCCAGAATAACAAATTCGTCCGCCTCACTTGGACCCCGAAAACCCGTTTTGTTCGCGGCGGAAAATCGGCCAAATCCAATGTTCTGCGTGTCGGCCAGCCTGTCAAAGTCTGTTGTGATCTCGCCGACAAACGGCTCATGGCCGAAGTCGTCAAGATCAACGCCACTTAGTTTACCGCTACATCCCTCTGCCCCCAGAGCGGCAGCGGACTCTCCTATCTGCTGTCGTTAACGCGCCGATCCTCCCCCCGGATCGGCGCGTTCTTTTATGTCGCGAAAAAGTTTTTTTCGCTTTTAAAAATGTTCCCCAAACGTGTTCTGCCATAGGCACTATCGTTTCCCGATAAGTAATTTTGGGTTTCGAATAGAGGTATTAATGAGGCAAATCCTTCAAGATTTTACAGCATGTCGCCGATGACTCCCAAATAAAGGAAGCCGCAATAACCGTAAGATAGAGAAATTCATGACATAAAGAATTGCATTCAAGCAATTCTCCAGACTGGAGAAACTATGAAAAACCTCACACTTGGAAAAAAAATCGCCTACGGATTTGGGGCGCTGATTCTCATCTCGCTGATTCTGGGAGGCATCGCCGTGGTCGTGATGCAGACGTCATCGAGTTCGGCCCAAATCCTGGCCAAGGAATACGCTGCGGAGCTCGAAATCGTCAGCGACCTTCAGACAAAAGTGGCCACGGCTCAACTCGCCGTACGCACCTACGGATTGACTGGCGATGAGGATCAGTATGACATCGCGACCAAGAATCTTCACTCCGCCAAAAGCAATGTGGAAGCGGCCAAGAAACTGGCGGATGTGTCACCCCATCTGCCCAAGCTGAAAGCGGAAGTGGGCCCCTACGCCGAGGCTCTCGAAAAATACAGCTCGAAGTTTGAAGAGACCGTTAAAATCCAGCGCGAAATCAAGTCCAACATCCTGCAGGTCTACGCCAACGGCACTCAATTTGCGACGCAGATCAATGGCTTTTTCGACAGCCAATTCACCAAGTTGCAGGAAGAAATGGCCAACAAGGCCACCCTGGAAGCCCTGCGGGAACGCTCCCTCAAAGTAGCCTTGTCTGCCAAGATTCGCAATGAAGGCAACCAGGCGCGACTGGCGGCTGCTCGTGGTTTGATCGATCGTGACTCGGCCCTGATTACCAAGGCACTGCCCCGCTTTGATGAGATCGATAAAATGTTGGCGGAGATCACCCCCATGGTGCATCAGTCGGCGAATATCGAACAGCTCAACAAGGTGAAGGAAAGTGTCGCCAACTATAAATTGGCCATGGTGAGACTGAGTGAGCTCATGGAAAATAACGACAAGGTGCTGGCGGAACGTAACATCTTTGCCAAGGCGATGCACGAAGGCACGGACAAAATCTATGATGCCGCGCTCCAGGCGACCGTTGGCACCGCCAACCTTTCGGCCACATCGCTGGCAATTGCCAAGGGCATTATGATTGTCGGCCTGCTCATTGCGATCGGCGTGGGCGTTACGCTGGCCGTGGTGATCACCCGCAGCATTACCGTGCCGGTGCACCGCCTCATTGAGCGACTCTCCGCCGGATCGGAGCAAACTTCGTCGGCGGCAGGACAAGTGTCCGCAGCCAGCCAATCGCTCGCCGAAGGCGCCAGCGAACAGGCGGCCTCGCTCGAAGAGACTAGCTCCTCACTCGAGGAAATGGCCAGCATGACTGAGCATAACGCCGAGAATGCCAGCAATGCCAAGACGCTCGCCTCGGAGGCTCGCACTGCGGCCGACTCGGGCACTGGAGAAATGGTCAAGATGAACACCGCCATGGAGGCCATCAAGAAATCCAGCGACGATATTTCCAAAATCATCAAGACCATCGACGAGATCGCCTTCCAGACAAACATCCTCGCGCTCAATGCCGCCGTCGAGGCCGCACGTGCCGGGGAAGCTGGCATGGGCTTCGCCGTCGTCGCCGACGAAGTGCGCAATCTGGCTCATCGCAGCGCCATCGCGGCGAAGGAGACGGCTGACAAGATTCAGGACGCCATTGCCAAGAGTGGACAGGGAGTGGAAATCAGCGCGTTGGTTTCCGAGAAACTCAAGGAAGTCGTCGAAAAGGCCCACAAGGTGGACGAACTAGTTGCTGAGATTGCCACCGCATCGAAAGAGCAGAGCACCGGCATCACCCAGGTCAATGTCGCCGTCTCGCAGATGGACAAGGTCACCCAGACCAACGCCGCCAGTGCGGAAGAAACCGCCGCTGCCGCGGAGGAATTGAACGCCCAGTCGGAAGAACTGCGTAGCGCCGTCAAGGAACTCCAGCTCATGGTCGGAGGCAGCGGGGAATCGAGCCTGGCCAGCCAACTGATGCCTGTGCGCAAATTGATTCAAACCAAAGTGACCAGCGCCAAAACCTCCATGCCCACGGCGACCGCACCCGCTCATGCCGCCAAGCGCGAGAAGGTCGTGACGGCTCCCCGGAATGCCGCCGCTTCGACAGGAGGCTCACGCCACAGCGAACCGATTCCCGATGAATCGATAGCTGTGCGCGGCAAATCGGCCATCCCGATGGAAGACGACTTCAAGGACATGTAAGAAAACACTTTCCGAGGCTTTGGGGGAAAGCCACGGATGCCATGACGAGCTCACCGGCGGGGGCCGGTGAGCTCAAGTCATTTTGGGGGGAGAGCGCTGGGCAAAAACTGCCTCCCACCTTTCCTGTTTCTACAAAAAGAATCTAAAGATTTTTTCATCCTAGCCGATAGAGGGCGCAGGACGAATTCGGTTCACCGCCGCCGGTGTCAGCCGGTTCCCACCAACCGCGTCATCATATGCCCGTTCCAATCGGCTCTCCCATGACCCTGCTTGGGTTGCCCTTCCACGAGATTAGTGAGGACAAACTGCGTCAACTGGCGCGCAGCGCCTTCGCGGAACGCACCGGACTTTGGCTCAATCTCGTGAGCCAGGAGCACCTGCAAGCCATCGAGAATGATCGCGAACTACGCCACGCCCTCATTGCCGCGGATGTACTCATTCCCGAAAGCTGGCTACTCGTCTCCGCCTGTCGCCAACTCTTTCATTCGCCGCTCACCCTCTACTCGGCACCGGTGCTGCTGGCGGCAGCGGTTGCGGAAGGTCCCCCCGGTTTTCGCTCCACCCTGCTCATCCCGCAGAATGATTCCATTGAGCGCATGGCCGAATGGTGGTCGCAGCAATTTCCCCGGGCACGGGCTCCGGATATCCTCGCTGTTCCGACCAACATTTGGGTCGGCAATCAAGGCCCCGCATTTCTCGAAGCCATCATCGCCACACGGCCTGATATGCTGGCGCTTTTCCTGCCCACCCCGCTTCAGGAAAAATGGATCAGCAGCTACCACCGCTATCTGGCGGTCCCGCTCATCCTCGGCCTTGGACCCAGTGTGGAGATGGCCCCGGCGGCGATCATTCCCGGTCGCACCCAGGAGCGGCTCCGCCACTCCAAAAGCCAGTTGCTCAAGCGCATCAGCGACCAGACCCAGCGGCTGGCCGTGCATCCCCGGCTCGAACCGCGTGTGGCTGTCGCGCCAGTGCGCGACAACCTGAATTCCCGCTGGACCGAGATGGCCGTCGAAAGTCGCTTCGATGCCGCGCAGGTAGAGACTCTGGGCAAGCCGCTCGTCGCACTCATGACCAACGGCGCCTCCCTGCTGCTCGATCTCTCCCGCGTGCAATTTATCGACAGCTCCGCGCTCGGGCTGCTCATCACTCTCCTGAAAACCGCCGAGCATTTCGACCGGCAACTTGTCCTCATCCGACCCACCAAAGTGGTCACCGACGCCCTCCGTCTCGTCCAGCTCGACCAGATGTTTGACACCGCCAGCGACGCGGAAGCGGCCCGCATCAAGGGCGACCTCATGGCCCGCAACGGACACATCCGCTTCGAGCGTGGGCCCGAGCCGAACGGCGCGCGGATCTATTGGCGGGGCCGCGTCCATTCCGTGAACTGGGAAAAATTCTGGCGCGACACGTTGCAAGTGATGGACGATGTGAAAAAGCTCAGCTCCGCCCCGCGCGACATGCGCTTCCAACTCGATCTCAGCCAGGTCACTTTTATCGACAGCTTGGGCGTCGGCTTGCTGCTACGCCTTACGAAATGGGCCAAGGAACAGTTTGTTTTCCTCAGCCTCATCAACCCATCGCGGCCCGTGGTGGAGGTAATCGACCTCGCCCAGTTGCAGAATCCGCTCCTGCAAAACACCCTGCCCCAGCGCCCCGTCTACCGGGCGCTGCCGCGTTCGTAGTGCAGCTCAACCGCAGCCACTACTCCGTCTTCCGCATATCCGGTCCCGGCGCGCGCACCACGTACGTGCGGGCTGTCAGATCATGGAACGCCTGCCGGTGCAGCGTGAGGAACGCGAAGAAATGGCCGATGCACAAAAATTGCTGCGACAGAAACGCGCCGATGGTCCGCAGGAACGACTGCCAATAACTGATCGTCAACCCGTGCGCATCCACCACCCGCAGGCGGAAGATCCGTTTGCCCGGTGTCTGCCCGGTGCTGCCGTGAAAGTAGGTGAAATAGGCCACGTACACCACCAATGCCATCAGCATGAGCCAGGCCTGATTCGCGCTGGGATGATGTCCCTCCAACATCTGCTTCCACACCAGCTCCGATTCCTTTTGCATCGACACGGGCACAAAGAGAAGGACCAGCACCATCATGATCAAGCCCACGCTCATGATATCGAAAATGTACGCCGCGATCCGTGCCAGCAACGAACCGAGCACGAGGTGCGGCTGTCCCGGAAAGAGCACGCCCGCGCGGGCGCTCGCCAGAAGCGACATCAACTCCGGGTGCGACTGCCACAGCGTCCACGGGCCATCCGGTGCGGTGCGCACTGGCGTATCGATGCCCGCGCGGTTCTCCTCCACCCACTCCGCAAGCTCCTCAATCGGAACCGGGCCATATTCATCGCCGTCTTCGCCTTTGATCCAGTAGTCTGCCATGGTGCTGAGTTCTTTAGCGGTGATTTACGAAAAGCTCACGCATAAACTTACCAGGCGGGATTGTCGTCACTGACCCACACTGTCGAGCACCTCGTTCACTTTGCCGAAAACGCCCAGCGCCATGCTGAAAATCTGGAACGCCGCATACAGGATCAGCACCAGGTACAATAGCTTCGGCAGCCAATCCGCCAGCCGCTCCTGTGCCCGCTTCCACTCCGTCAACGCATTCGCTTCCACGTGCCCGAGTGTTTCATAAATCTTGCCCGATACTTCCGCCGTCGTGAAATAATCCACCCAATCCACCGGCAGTTCCCGCCAGCCCGCCACCAGGGTGGAAAGCGGTTCGCCGCTCAGCAACCCCTCCCGTGCCTCCGCCGCCCGCTTCTCGCGCGAACTGTAGCCGGTCGCCTCCCACGCATCGGCGGCCGCCTGCGCGAAGGAAATGCCCGAGTTCAACTCCATCCGCAACGCCACCACCCAGCGATACGCGTAGGTTGCGCGCAAAAAACGACCCACCAGCGGCACCCGCAACCAGAAGGCCTGACCTGCCTCGCTGCGCCACGACTCGCGCGCCCCCCAATAAATCACGAAGGCCACGCCGTAGAGAAACGCCAGCTGCGTGACCACGGAAAAAACATAGAACGGCACGCTGCATGTCGCCAGCCTGGGCAGGGGACCGATGATCGCCACGAGGTGCAGCAACAGGATCGGATAGGCGAGGTGTTTCCACATCGCGCCGACGAGTTCATTCTCGGTTTTCCAATAAGTGGCGAGTTGCTTGAAGCTGTCGTCCAATCGTCCGCTCCGTTCCCCCGCCGCCACCAGCTTAGTCTCAAACGAAGTGAACTTTCCTGCCAGAAAGGCCTCCGCCGCGCCCTGTCCCTGGTTCAGCGTGCGGATCACCGCTGCGATTTGCGGATCGGCCCAGCGTTGCCCGGCCCGCTCCAACGCCTGCCGCAGCGGGATGCCCGCGCTCGTCATCGTCGCCAGTTGTTCATAAAACGAAATGCGCCGGGAGAGGTTCACGCCCCACACGCTACCAGCGCCCGGCCCCACCCGCAAGGCAGGGCTGTGTCTCGCGGGGGCACCTTTACCCCGGCATCGCGTGGAGCGGAGATAGGACTTGCCCCGTGGCCTCATTAAATTATGGTAGTGCCCGGTTCTACACCTTATGGCCGAAATAGCCCTGCCCCGAATGGGGCCTCTCGTTTATCTTGACGAAGAAGCGCTCTCCGTGCTGAGCGGGTACGGCGTCTGCCACCTTTTCACCAAGGGCACCATCATCATTCGTGAGGACGAGCGCCAGATCAACCTCTACATCACCCTTTCCGGCGCGCTCGAAGTCATCACCCACGTCAACCAACGCGAAGTCCGCCTCGCCACCCTCGGCAAAGGCGACTGCTTTGGCGAAGTCGCCATTTTCGAACCCGGCACCGCCAGCGCCACCGTCCGCGCCATGGAGGACAGTCAGCTCTGGTATATCGACGTTGACCACCTTCAGACCTTCCTCCAGGAATACCCTCACGCCGGCTGCGGTCTCATCCTCGGCATCAACACCATTCTCAGCCAGCGCTTGCAGCAGGCCAACAAACTCATCAAAACCAGCCAAATCGTACCCGGCTTCCTCAGCGTCCGCTCCCGTCGCGTGGCCGCGGCCCCCACCCCATGAGCAATCTCATCCCCGGCGACCCCTCCTCTGATTCCGGTTGGGAACAATTGCCTCCCAGCCTGCCTGCTGTGGGCATCCTGGCTGGACTCAGCACCGAGTCCCTCGCCAATCTCGCCTCGTATGGTGTCTACGCCAGCTACAAGGATGGCACCGAGGTGATTGAAGAAGGCCGCGAACAGGACCGCCTCTACATTCTCGTCGAGGGCGAACTGCAAATCTTCGCCTCCGTCAGCGGACAGGAAATGAGCCTCGCCAAGGTCGAGCCCGGCGAATGCATTGGCGAACTCGCCGTGTTGGTCCCCGGCCCCGCCAGCGCCACCGTGCGCACCATTGCCGACTCCGTGCTCTGGTCCATGGATGGCGATTCGCTACGCAGTTACATTTCCGATCACCCCGGCGGCGGCGGTGTTTTCCTCATGGGCATGGCCCAGATCCTCAGCACCCGCCTGCACGAGGCCAACCACCGCATCAGCGAGAACAACATCACCCCCGCCTTCGTCCCGCCCCGCATGGAGGCCGTCATCACCGCCCCCAGTGCCTCGCAGACCAGCTTCTTCGAGATGATCAAGAAGAGCCTCGCCGGGGAGCAGAAGGTCAAGATCTCCACCGAGATCAAATTGTAAGAGCTGCCTACAATGCAGCCCTCTCATTTCCCGCGCTAATTCGAAACCGTGAAGGTGCTCGGTTCCGAAAGCGTGAATTGCAGCAACGCGCCCGAGGACAGGCCAACGCTTTCATGACGGCGACGGAAACCGCCCGCTGCGGCGCCGATTCCCGCGCCTTCCCCGGCATCTCCCGCCATCGCACCGATGGCCGCTCCTTTGGCCGCGCCCTTTCCGGGGCTGCTCTTGGAGCCCGCCATGGCGTAATCGTAGGAAACCAGAGGAACCATTTTCCCATTGATGAGAACACTCGTCAGGCGCAGGCGGATGGCCGGACCTCCCCGGAGGTAACTGCCTTCCTTCGCGCTGTCCACCACGCCGTAAACGCTGGAGCCAGACTTGGCCACCACCGTTTGACCGGAGGTCAGATCGCCCACCAGCACGCCACTAAAACGCGTACCGGCGGGATCATTCGACGAGATCGGTTGAAACAACTGCACCATGATCGGCGTCCCCACGTTCAATGTCACTTTGACACTGGCAGGCTCGACGGGTGCCGTCGCGGGCGTTGGTGCCGGAGCGGGTGTGGAAGGCGGAACCGTCGGGGCGGTGGTGGCCACCGTGTTGACTGGTGTGGTGAAGGTGACGCTCAGCACGTCGGACTGCGCATACACCTGCATGCCGCCGGCCGTCTGAAAGCGAATGACCCCGGCGCTGCCGGCGAGGAAAGTGCCGTCCAGAATCTGCCCGTTTTTCAATTCCAGAACATCGGCCTGAGCGCTGGGGAGGAACAGGCCCGCGACGAGAAGAAAGGAGGTAACTGTGGATTTGAGCATGGCGTGATTTCCCGTGGGGTTAAGGGTTGGCCGGTTGGGACGGTGTCGCCGGGGCGGGGGGCGTAACCGGCACCCGCTGCAGCAGGAACGGCAGAGTCTTCAGAAATTGAAGCTGGTTGGCCGCCTCGATCTGATTTTCGATGACCAGGAAACGCGCGGCCACGCGGGGGCTGAGCGCCTTGGCGATTTTATCATACGCCTCCTGCTTGGACTTCGCGCGTTGCAGTTCCCACTCGAGCGCCTTGCGCGCGGCGGCATCCGCCTTCACATCATCCTGGGGATTGGTCGCGTAGGCTGCCACGTTCTTGGCCAGTCCTTCATTGAGTCCCGCCAGCTTTTGCTCGAACTCCCGATAGATCGGCCAGAACAGGTCGGATTGCTCGGGGCTGAGTTCCAGGGAGGCGCTCAGAATGGCGACTTTCTCCACGGCCAGATCAGCGGAGAGAAGGCTCAGTTGCCGCTTCACCGCGGGATCAACCGATTCCACCGTGGGCCGGACCGGTACGGGCGCAGGGGCTTTGCAGCATCCTGACAGTGAAAGGGTGATCAGCGTGAATGGCAACAGCAGCAGCGTGGCCCCGCGAGTGGTAATCATTTCCATGGTGAACTCCCAAATTGTTCGTATCCCCAAAAAGACGGACACTCCTGTTTAGTGGCAGATTGCGTCGTCTGACAAGCTCATCCTGAATGCGGATTCATTTTGCCAACGCCTTGCCTCACGGCCGGGTGATCGCCGGCGGCGTCACGCGCCCATACGCGTAGAGGTGCAGCTTCTGCCGGAACGGTTCCTGATCCACCAGCGGATTGCCCGTCGGAGGCGTGGGGTGACACCGGAAAAATCCCACCCCGTTGCCCGGCGCATTCAAGCGCTTCCCCGCATTCTGCGAACCGGCCATGGTATTTTTCCCTGTATAAATCATCACATGCGTGATCGGCGAAGGGCGATTCGTCGGATGCGTCCCCGACCAGAAAATCAGATCGCCCGGCTGCAGATCCTCCAGCTTCCACCCCGTCGTCGCGTCCCACACCCGGCCATGTTCGCGTAGATAGAGGTATTGCTTGCCCGCCTCGTCGGGGAGTTCCAGACCGTACGCCCGGCGAAAAACCACCTGTACAAATCCCGAACAATCCAGCCCGCCCCGCGCCACATCGCCCGAACCGTAGATATAGGGCATGGCGGTGTTCGCCAACTCCGCCACGATGGGCAGCGGATCGTCCGCGCGAACCGGTACAAAACTGCCCAGACCGAGCAGCCAAAGGAATATCCAGCGAATGATCATGGCCGTTGAAAAGGGAAGTCCTACTTAACCCGATTTCCCTCCTCAACGCAAAAATATTGCGCACCTAGCCAACGTAGCCAACCTAACGCAAACGCCCGCCCCATTTTTCTGCTAGAACGGGAGTCATGCCCGGACTCTGTCCCTCTGAAATCTCCAATCGGAGATGTGAAATCGAATCGACACTGCCCCTCCACCAACAGAGTCGGTTGCCGCTTGTAGCGTTACGTCGACGCTGTTTTTTTCTGCGACTGAGTTTCAGTCGCAGCAATATCCCTCGCCAGTTTTTGAGTCTGCGGCTATTTTAAGGCTTTCACCCTAGAGCTTGCATGAAACATAACGAATGCCTCATTGAAGAAGTCGTCCGCGTCATGGTCGGAAATCCCGACCTCAAGGCGGTCACGCTCGACTCCGAACGCAAGCGCGTCTCCTATGCCATTCAGGTTGGCGGCCGCGTCTACAAGACCGCCGATGAGGACGAGACCCTGCACGAGTTGCAGCGCCTCATGAACGAATACTCCTCCGAAAAAGTTCCCGGCTGCGTGGAGAATCAGGGCCATCCCCAATGCAACGTCTGCGAGCGCACCCACACCCTCAAGCTCCCCCCCGGCATCCGGCTCCTGCCCATGCCCGGCGCGATTTTGCTGCAGAAGGAGACCTGTGCCACCGCGCCGCGCTTTTGGAAATGGGCGCAGATTCCGTGGGTGAAGTTCCAGGTCCGCACCGTTGAGATGGACGAGGAAGGCCATGAAGACTGGCGTCTGGCCCTGGCCTTGTCGGGCGTTTGTCTTGTTGCCACCATTGCCGGTTTTATTCTACAAGGGCAGGGACTTCCCGGTTGGGCCATCGCCTCCTTTATCGTCGCCTACCTCAGCGGCGCATGGCATCCCGCGGAGGAGGTCTGGGAACTGCTCAGCCAGCGCGTGCTTGACGTTCACTTCCTCATGCTCGCTGTCGCTGTCGGCGCGGCGGTGATTGGCCACTGGGGCGAAGGCGCAATCCTGCTCTTCCTCTTTTCGTTTAGCGGCGCCCTCGAAGGCTACGCCATGAACCGCACCAAGCGCGAAATCTCCAGCCTGTTCCACGAAGCGCCGAAAGAAGCGACCGTCGTGCGTCGCAACAACGAGGAAGAATCGGTCGCGGTCGATCGCATCACGCCCGGCATGATTCTCCGTATCCGCCCCGGCGAACAATTTCCCGTCGATGCGGTCATCACCAACGGCACCACGGCGGCGGACGAATCCAACCTCACGGGTGAAGCCGTTCCGGTCGACAAGAAACCCGGCGACGCCGTCCTCAGCGGTACGCTCAACACATGGGGCCGCATCGATTGCCGCGTCACTCGTCCCGCATCGGAAAGCGCGCTCAACAAGATCATCACCCTCATTAAGGAAGCGCAGGCCGCGAAAGCCCCCGCGCAACGCTTCACCGACAAGTTCGGCACCAAGTACACCTACGGCATTCTCGGCCTCAGCACCTTCATGTTTTTCGTCTGGTGGCTCGGCTTTGGCCTGCCCGCGTTCGACGCTCCCGAGGGCGTCCACTCCGCTTTTTACAATACCATGACGCTTCTCGTGGTCGGCTCCCCCTGCGCGCTCGTCCTCTCGATTCCCTCGGCCATTCTCGCCGGGATCGCGGCGGGGGCCCGTCGTGGCGTGCTCTTCCGCGGTGGCGCGGCGATTGAAAAACTCGCCGAGATCACCCGCGTTGCGCTCGACAAAACCGGAACTTTGACCACGGGCGAACTCGCTCTCGAAAAAATCGAATCCTTCCCGCCCGGTCGAGAAGAGGATGTGCTGCGCCTCGCGTTGTCCCTCTCCCAGAATTCCAGCCACCCCGTCTCCCGGGCCGTCACCGGCGCGGCGAAGGGCCGCAATCTCGAGGGACTCGCGATTGACGGATTCCATTCCATCACCGGGCAGGGCGTGGCCGCGAAATTGAAGGATACCTTCAACGGCTGCGACGCCGGAACGGAAATCAAACTCGCCCGCCGCTCCGCCTTTGGCAATTGGCTCAGCGCCGTGCCCGAGCCGGAAATCGGCGTCACCGAAACCATTCTCGAGGCTGGTCCCGTTCGCGGCCGCATTCTCCTGCGCGACAGCATTCGCACCACCAGCGCCCCGCTCCTGCAAAAACTCGCGCAGGATCACGTCCACGTCACCATGCTCACCGGCGACCGCGTCGAAGCCGCGCAATCGGTCGCGGATCAAGTTGGCCTCAAGGAATTCCGCGCTGGACTCAAGCCCGAGCAGAAAGTCGCCGCCATTGAGGAGTGGACCAAGAACGGAGAGAAGGTCGCCATGATCGGCGACGGCGTCAACGACGCCCCCAGCCTCGCCGCCGCTTACGTCGGCGTCGGCATGGGCATTCGCGGTTCCGACGCCGCGCTCGAACAAGCCGACGTTGTTTTGATGCAGGACCGGTTGGAGAATTTCTACTACGCCTACCGCCTCAGCCACCGCGCTCGCGCCATCATTTATCAGAATCTCGTCATTGCGCTCGGCGTGGTCGTGATTCTCGTCATCAGTGCGCTCGGCGCGAAAATCCCACTCACCCTCGGCGTGCTCGGTCACGAAGGCAGCACCGTCATCGTCGTGCTCAACAGCCTGCGGCTTCTCTTCAAGGACAAGTCTGCGACCTGACGGCTCTGAATCAGGAATCCTTCTTCACCATCATCCACATCGCAAGACCCAGGACGATCGAGACCACGCCAGAGTACGGGAGATAATCGACGCAGAACTTCATGAACTTCACGGCGGGCGGACCGATCCGCGCGGGCCACTCCACTTTGCTTGGATCGCCGAACAACAGGAAGCCACCAAAAACAATCAGGATCGTGCCGAGCAGTCCCTTGAAGTTCATAGTTAAAGTATCGGCTAGCCCGGCAGAATTTCAACCGATATGTGCCTAAGGAAACCAAACGCTTTGGCTCCCTCAATGAAAAAGATCAGATGTATCTACCAATTGGAATCGTGAGTGAGTCATCGGCTCCAGAATGCGTCACGCTGGTCAAGAGGAGTAAGCGTCGGCAATCACACGACACTCGGGAATCTGTCCGGTTGTGATGAAGACTTCCACCACATCGAATCGCGCCACGATTCGCGGCGAGCCATGGACCTGCAGGTAATGCTGCGCGGCGCGGACCGTGCGCTGTTGCTTGTTCCGGTGCACCGCATCGGCCGGGTGCATGTGCGGTCCGCTATGGCGCGTCTTCACTTCGACGAAACAGAGCGTCTGGCCATCGCGACAGATCAGGTCGATCTCACCCGCCTTGGTGCGGTAATTGCGGTCGAGCAGCCTGTATCCGCGCCGGCGCAAGGAGGCGAGGGCGACCCGTTCGCCGTAGTGACCCAGCTCGTTGTGGGAGTCAATGACCGGCGCGGGGCGACGATCAATCGCAGCAAAACGAGCGGCGATGAATCGGAGTAAGCCCATGAGTTTTAATCGCGGCGCGATGAACCGCCGTGCCGTAGCCTTTGTGTTTCTCCAAACCGTAATGGGGGTACACTTTGGCCAGTGCATCCATCAAATCATCCCGGTGTTCCTTCGCGATGACCGATGCGGCGGCAATGGATCGACACCGCGCATCTCCTTTCACCAGCGTCCGCTCGGGCAGGGCTCCGCGCAGGCCGCGATTGCCGTCGATGAGGAGAAAATCCGGCAAGCGGGAAAGCTTTTCGTACGCGCGGCGCATGGCCAGCAGGCTGGCTTGCAGGATATTGATCGTATCGATTTCCTCCACGCTCGCCTCGCCCACGGCCCACAGCACGCCGGGGGTGGCGAGGAGATGATCCCGCACCGCGCGCCGTTTTGCGGTCGTGAGCTTTTTGGAATCATTGAGATCGGGATGGGCGTATCCTTCGGGCAGAATCACGGCGGCGGCGATGACGGGTCCCGCCAGCGGACCGCGCCCCACTTCATCCAGGCCCGCGATAAACTGGTACCCTTTGGCCCGCGCTTCCTGTTCGAACTGGTCGCTCGGTGCCGACACCTCGTCCGGAAACAGAGTGGGTTCGGGAGCGGGGGCGCATCTGGGCATGAGGGATCATTAAACGAGCGGAAGCCGAAAATGCGATCCAAAAATGCAGTGCGGAACTGACGTCCGTCCAGCATTACGCGGGCTTCAGATGCGCCGAATGCGACTGGCCCCGAGCCACCTTCGTCAGCTCCAGGCACACCTCGCGCGCAGCGCGGTCGCTCGCCCCTTCACCGCCGAGGGACGCGATCACCTCGGTCATCTGGTCGATCATATGCTTGCGCATCTTCGGATGATCCAGCAGTTCCAGCGCAAAGGCGGCGATCTTCGGTCCCGTGCAATCCTGCTGGATGAATTCCGGCACGATCGGCGGATTCTTCGAGAGCACATTCACCATGCTCAGGTACTTCACCTTCACCAGACGGCGCGCCACGGCAAAGGTGAGGGGATTTACTTTATAGAGCACGATCTGCGGCACGCGGGCAAAGGCGCAATCGAGCGAACCGGTGCCGGACTTCACCAAGGCGAGCTGACAGCGGTTCAGGTGGGTCAGCTGGTAATTGTGGCACGTCTCGTAATGGAACCCCGTGCGGCCATAACGCTCGATCCACTCCACGGCTTCACGCTCCCGCTCCGCGTTGGGCGAGATGAGCATGAACTTCAGGTTCGGTTTGCGCTCCGCCATGATGCGTGCCGCTTCCCAGAGGACGGGCAGGTGGCGCTTGATCTCGACCGTGCGGCTGCCGGGCATCAGGGCGATGCGGCCCTCCTCCGTCTGGCCGAGCGCGTCGGGTAGAAGTAAATCGAGTTTCGGGTGACCGACGTAATGGACCGGCAGGCCGGGTGCATTCTTTTCGTACCACTCGGTTTCAAACGGAAAGATCGAAAGCACCAGATCAATCGTCCGCTTCATCACCTTCACCCGGCCAGCGCGCGAGGCCCACACCTGCGGGCTGATGTAATAGATCAGGCGGCTATCCGGCAACTTCGGGCGCAACGCCTGCGCGAGGCGCAGATTGAAACCGGAGTTATCGATGAAGATCACCGCATCCGGCTTCTGCATTTGCGCAAGGGTGACCAGCTTGAAAAACAACTGGCGGAACGTGAAGTAATGGCTGATCGCCTCCGTCAATCCCACCACGGCATGCCGCGTCAGGTCGAACAATTGTTCCTGCCCCGCGGCGGCCATGCGCGGCCCCCCGCAACCGATGAAGCGCAGATCCGCCTTGCGACGGCGCAAGGCATTGATCAGCTCCGCGCCATGCGCGTCACCGCTCGCTTCGCCGGCCACCAGCATGACGGTCAGCGCATCGGGATTGAGGGTCATGTTTGCCATTTATTTCGCCGCGTTATTGGCCCAGATCTGGTCGGTGATCTTCATGGCCACCTCGAGCGCGGCGGCGGCTTGTGCCCCGCTCACGACGGGCGAGTTCTTGGTCAGGATGCAATCCACGAAGGAAGCTACTTCCAGCTTGAGCGGTTCATCCTTCTCCACCTTGATCTTTTCGCGTGTGATCTGGGTTTGCACCTTGCGATAAATTTCGCCGCTCTGGCCCTGATAATCCAGGGAGAGATAGGTGTCATCCTGAAAGACGCGGATCTTGCGCAGCTTTTCCGGGCTGATGCGGCTCGTGGTCAGATTGGCCACGCAACCGTTCTCGAAACGCAAGCGGGCATTGGCGATGTCCTCGCCCTTGCTCAGGACCGCGACGCCGACGGAATCGACGCTCACGATGGGCGATTTGACGAGGTGCAAAACGATTTCCAGATCGTGGATCATCAGGTCGAGCACAACACCGATGTCGGTGCTGCGGCCCGGGTAGGGCGAGAGGCGGTGCGCCTCAATGAACTTGGGCCGCGTCAGCATGCCTTCGAGGGCGCGCAGGGCGGGATTGAAACGCTCGATGTGGCCGACCTGCAGGATGAGTCCCTTGTCCTTCGCCTTTTGCACGAGATCGCGCGCCTTGGCGGTGTCGTCCGCGATCGGCTTTTCGATCAGGAGATGACGGCCCTTGTCCAGCAGATGCAGGCCGAGAGTGTGATGCGTGTTCGTCGGCGTGGCGATGGTCACGGCTTCGCATTCGTTGGCCACTTCATCGATTGAGGTGAAGGGCTTGATATTGTACTGCGTCGCGATGCGGCGGCACTGTTCCGGGTCCTGATCGAAGACACCGACGAATTCCGCGTTCGGCACCTGCGAATAAATGCGGGCATGCTCACGGCCGATATGGCCCACACCCACCACTCCAACTTTCAATTTGCTCATAAAATCTATCTTACTCCGAGACCGCCACGAGGGTGATCTTCTTCTGCCGGGCACTCTCCATTACCTGTTCCTTGTCCAGGAGCAAAGTCTTCTTTGCTTCGCAGGCGATCACGGCGATACCGGCCTCGGCGGCGGTATCGAGGGTTCGAAGGCCGATCACCGGCACATCGAAACGGAAATCTTGGTTCGGTTTGCTCACTTTGACAAGCACGGCGCCACCCCGGCCCAATTGCCCCCCGCGACGCATCGTTACGTCCGTCCCCTCAAAGGCCTCCACCGCGAGCACCGTCCCCTTCTTCACTACGACCGATTGCCCAATATCGAGGCGGCTGGTCTCCTTGGCGATCTTAAAACCGAACTCCACATCCAGACTGGCGTGGCGGCCAAGCTTTGGCCCGGCGACATGACCCGCCTCGGGCAGGGAGTCCTCGAGGTAAGTGGTGGCTGGCAGCAGGGTTACATCCACCTTGACCAGTTCGTCCGCGATCGCGCCAAAGATCGATTCCGCATTGCGCTCCTTCAGCTTGGCGAGGAGCAACAACGCCTTCAGGTCCGGGCGCAGGTTAAAGAGATTCGAAGGGGCGATCTGCCCCGCCATGATGGCGCCGTGCACCTTTTGCTTCGCGAAGAAATCGCACAGCTTGCCCAATTGCCCGACCCGCAGCCACGTTATTTCGTCCACCAGCTTGGCGAGATCCGGGTTGGTCTCGTCGGTGAAGCCGACCGCGACGATGCGTTTGACCCCCGCTGCGCGCGCCGCTTCCGCCAGAAGAAAGGGATAGCGTCCGTTCCCGGCGATGAGACCGAGGTCGGCAGTGGGGGTGGGGGATGTCATGGGTGAAGGGAAAGTGTCGAGTTAGCTTTTTTTGACCCGCCCCTTGAACTGACGACTGGCCAGCCACAACATGCCGATCAGGTCAGTCGTGGCCCGGATGGCGCGCTTCGCGCTGTTCACCTTGCTCACTCCGGCGTGGCGCGCCCGGTGGTTCACCGGCATTTCGCCGATTTGATACCCCGCCGCGCACGCCAGCGCGGGGATGAACCGATGCATGCCATTCCACGGGGAAAGCTGTTTCGCCAGATCGCGGCGCAACACCTTGAGCGTACAGCCGGTGTCCGAGGTGCGGTCATTGAGCAGCGTCGAGCGCACCTTGTTGGCGAGGCGGGAGCTGAAATTGCGCCACCAGTTATCCTGCCGCTTGCTGCGCACCCCGGTCACGAGATCGAGTTTCTCGTTTTGCAACTTCTCGAAAAGCTTCGGCACATCGGCCGGGTCGTTCTGCAAGTCCGCATCCAGCAGGATGACGAATTCGCCCCGCGCGGCCTGCATGCCGTAGTACATTGCCGCGCTCTGCCCGCTGTTGCACGTCAGATCCAGCCAGCGAATCGGAAAGCTCGGGCTGATGGAAGGCCGCTCGAAGGAATCGGTGCTGCCGTCGTTCACGAGAATGATCTCGGCATTCTCGGCGCTCGTGTCAGGCAGATTGCCCAGCATCGCGTCGAGTTCGCGAATCAGGTTCGGCAGATTCTCGCTTTCATTATAGAAAGGGATCACCACGGAAAAAAGGATCTCTGTGCTCATGCTCACTCTTTGGTCTTCTTACGGGGCAGGGATACGCCCAGGCAAATCAGCGCCGATACCAGCGGCAGCCAGTCACCCCATCTTTGATAGAGCGTCTGCCGGGGGGAATGCCAGCGTAATTCTCGGCTCAGTACCCCGGACGCTCCGAGACTGCGGCCATTCGGCAGCGCCGTATCGGTCAGCCGGGCCTTCACCACGCCGTATTGATTCACCTCGCAGGTGATGCCCGTGTTCGCCGCGCGCAGGAGCGGGCGGTCGTTCTCCACGGCGCGGAAAATCGCGTTCGCGAGGTGTTGCTCCGCGCCGGGGGAATCCTTGAACCAGCTATCGTTGGTGATGTTCACGAGGATGTCTGGCTTCAGCGCCGCCGCGGAACGGACGAATCCGGGTTGCGTATCTTCGAAGCAGATGAGCGGCGCGAGGCTGACGCTGAGGTTGGGCATCTTGAGCAACTCCGGCTTTTCCCCGGCGCTGAAATCGACCCCGAACGGCACGAGTTTGCGCAGGATCGGCAACCACTTCGCCAGCGGCACGTATTCGCCGAAGATCACCAGCTTGTTCTTATGATAAACGCTGAAGCCCGTGTAGCCGGGAGAGAACAGGAAGGCCGCATTGAACATCTTCCCCGGCGCGGAATCCTCCGCCCCGAGCAGGAAATAGCCCTCGCTCTTGCGGCTCAGGCGCGTGACCAGCGAGCCCAGCCGGTCATCCAGAAAAATCTCCAGCCCCGTCGTCGCTTCCGGCCAGAGGAGCAAGTCGGGTTTCGACTCCAGCGCTTTCAAGCTCAGCTCCTCGTGACGGCGCAGATTCTCCTCAATGGAGACGCCGTTTTCGTAACCGCTCGAGGAGCCGCTCTGCGGAATATTCGCCTGCACTGCGGCGTAGCGCAATGACCGCAGCGAGCCTTCCGGCTTGATCAAGGTCTGACGCCAGCCCCACGCGAAACCCAGCGCGGCCAACACCAGCGCGAGGGAAAGTTCATAGAGCGGTCCGCGCGGTCGGCCGGCGGAGATTTCGCCATAGACCCGCTGGAACGTGCGAAACGCGCACAGGTTCACAAAGACGATCAGCCACGACAGCATGTACACGCCGCCGAGACTCGCCAGTTGCACGAAGGGAATATTCGCATGCAACGCCACGCCGAGATTGTTCCAGCCGAACCCGGTCAGGAACCACCCGCGCATCCACTCCAGCGCCACCCACAGGCACGCCCCGATGAACGCGAAAAACACATTGCCCAGAATGCCGTCTCCACAGCGCGGCGCAAACCACCGCTCCATCGCCCACAACCAGATCGCCGGGTAGAGCGAAATATATAGCACCAGGGTAGCTGTCCCGAGGGCCGTCACATGCCCGATCCACCAGAACGTTCCACCGAAATAAAGGAGGCCCACCAGATACCCGCAGGCAAAGGGACGGCGGCCCAGTTCCGGAGATACCCGAAGCGCGCACAGCACCGGAATCAGCGCCACCCAGCTCACCCATCCCTGATTAAACGGCGGATAGGCCAAAACCAAGGCCACGCCCGAGATCAGCACGAAGCCGATGCCCTGCCATAAATTGGTTTTGTTGAGGTTTTGAAACATCCCGCCAGCTTGGCAAAGCGCGGAAATATTTCCAATTGCCAATTTCCGAATTTCAACGCGGGCCACGGATCGTCATTGCAAATCCGTAAAATAGACACCCGCGTAGGGACCCGTGCGGCAATATTCCACATGGAGAATGCCGAGTCCGTCCAGATAACCCACCTTGTAAATGCGTGTGCCGGGCGAGCCCATCCAGCCCGGGCCAAACGGAGCCCAGCGAATCCACTCCACGCGATCACCCTGCTTTTCCAAGTAGGCAATAATCCGGCAGCGATCAAACGCCATCAGGAACGCTTGCAGCAGGACAAAGACCACGAGCGCGATCAGCACCAGACCCAAAATCGGATGCTGCTCCCACAGAGCCAGTGCCCAGCGAATGACTTCCTCGCCCATGGGCTCAATCTCGCCCGTTTCTGGCTCCTTGTCGATGCGAAACCTCTCCCAAGTGTTATCCGATATTAGGAATTTGGAATGGGTGTGATACGCGCCGCGGCTTGCCACGCCTCGATCGTTTCGCCATGCTCTTTCCCCATGAAGATCAACTCGATCGCCTTTTTTTCCTATCCCGTGAGTGATGTTGCCAAGGCCCGCGACTTTTACGAGGGATTTCTCGGCTTGAAACTGAGCCACAACTTCAACAACCAGTTCATCGAGTACGATCTGGGCGACACCACCTTCGCCATCGGCGCGGGCGTACCCATCTTCACCCCCGGTGCCAAGGGCGGCGTGGTTGCGTTTGAAGTCGACAACCTCGACGAGTGGGTCGCCAAGGTGAAAGCCTCCAAGATCACCATCGTCAACGACCTCTTCGAAAGTCCCGTCTGTCGTCTCATCATCATCGACGATCCCGACAAAAACCGCGTGATGCTGCACCAGCGCAAAATCATCGAAAAGCCCATCACCGAGGCCATCGCGAAGACGAAGTAGGGGGAATGACACCCCGTACTCGCTACGTTCTCTCGATTCTGCATACAGCCGGAATCGCGGGAATGATCTTGGTCCCGGCTATGGGCATGGCTTTAGGCATTATAGGAATAGGCTATAATGCCCTTGAGTGCTTTTCCTTTTTGTTTCCAATCTTCTGCGTTATGAATCTGGTGACTTCAGTCTGTTTTTTGCAGGACGAACCCGCCACACGAGCCAAGTGGGGATTCGCTATCCTTGGGATCTTTCTCCTTTTGTTTTTAGCTATTCCCCGGCTGAACTGACGGCATTGCCAGCGAAAATCCCCTATCAATGCCTGGCCTGAGCATAGTCGAATGGCAGGGGTGGCGCGGAGCGCTGGGGTGTGTGAGAAAAGAGCCTATCGAAATCGATTTCCTATTACCGCGCTGCCTTCGCCTGCACCCGCCAGATCACCTTCCCCCCGTCGTCCGACACGAGCAGCGCGCCATCCTTGGCCGTCGTCACGCCCACCGGTCGACCCCACACATTGCCGTCGGCGGTGACGAATCCCGTCAGGAAATCCTCGTACTCGCCCGCTGCGGAACCGTTTTTCACCGGCACCATCACGACCTTGTATCCGGTCCGCCGCGACCGGTTCCACGAGCCATGCAGTCCCGCGAAGATCTGTCCACGATACCGCGCGGGAAAGGTCGTGCCCTCGTAAAACGTCAGGCACAGCGACGCCGAATGCGACTGCAGCAACACATCCGGCACGATCACGCTGTTGGCCAGTTCGGGATATTTTCCCTTGTGGCGCGGATCTTCATGATTGCCCAGGTAGAACCACGGCCAGCCATAGAAACCGTTTTCGCGAACCTTCGTGATGTAATCGCACGGCAGATTGTCACCCAGTCCGTCGCGTTCATTCACCGAGGTCCATAACGCGCCCGTCGCCGGATCGATCGCCAGCCCCACCGGATTGCGAATCCCGTGCGCGTACGTCCACCCGTTCCCGCCGTCGGGGTCAAAGACGAAAATGCGCGCCCGGTTCTTTTCCACCGGTGAATCTTCCACATTGGTCTTCGAGCCGATCGAGACGAAGAGCTGTTTGCCATCGTGCGAAAACGCCAGATCGCGCGTCCAGTGACCGCCTCCCGTGAGATGTCCCCCGGCCGAAAGATCGCGCACAATCAGCTCCGGTTTCCCCGCCGCTTTCAGATCTCCCCGCCGATACGGCACCCGCACCACATTGCCCGTGTTCGCGACGTAGAAAAACTGGGGATCATCGCCCGGAGGATAAAACGCCATTCCGAATGGCTGATCGAGTCCCTCGAGATAAAGTTCATTCTTGTCCGGTTTCCCGTCGCCGTTTTCGTCGCGGAGCACGCGCACTGTATTCGCCTGACTATCCACCACGAAAATATCGCCATTCGGGGCCGTCACCATCTTGCGCGGCTGCTGGAAGCCCTCCGCGTAGAGCGTCACCTCGAAGCCCGGCGGCACTTGCGGCCAGGCCTTGTCCGGTCGCGTCACTTTCTTCGGAGGATTGGAACTCGACTCCGTGGCATACGGCGCGGGCAGATCCTGCACGGTGATCAGCCGCCGCACTCCCGGTCGGTCTGCGCTCCAGTCACTCATCGCCGCCGAGCCGGTTTGCAACGGTTCTTCCGCGACGGCGCTGACGAGCGAAAGTCCAATCAGGGCAAGAAGGAATCGTCGCATGAAAATTACCTTCCCTCGTCTCCGCGCTTTGTCAACGGAGCCAGGAGACGATTCCAGAAGGCGATGGTGTGAGTTCCGATACATTCCTTTTTGGATAATGATTGTAATCGTATTTCTCTCACGTATCGTGGTGTGGTTACTTTATGGAATTTTCACTCGGGGCAGATACGAAATGGGCGCTCGTCATTCCCATGGCGAATGAAGGTCAGGATTTTCATCCCTTTGTTTCCGAAATCAAACGCATCTTTGACCATCTCCGCGGTGGTCATGCCTTGTTCGTCGTCGACAACGCTTCAAAGGATAACACCCGCGAACTTTGCGAAACACTATCCGTGCAGGATCCGCGATTCATCACGGTGTGGGCGCCGCAAAATCGCAATGTGGTTGATGCTTATTTCTCCGGTTTCCGCGTGGCGTACGATCAGGGCTTTGAATACATCATCGAGATGGACGCTGGCCTCTCGCACGATCCCCGCGCCATTCCCACGTTTCTCCGTGCGTTGACCGAGGGCAACGAATGCGCCTTCGGCAGTCGCTACATCAATGGCGGCTCCATGGGCGATTCCCCGTTTCGTCGCCGACTGCTTTCCAAGGGCGGTTCCTGGCTGGCCCATTGGTTTCTGGGTGCCCGACTCGCCGATATGACGTCGGGTTACGAAGGATTTCATCGTGATGTGATCGGTAAACTGCTCGCTTATCCGCTCATTTCCCGCGGGCATTTCTACCAAACGGAAATTCGTCATCTCTGCCGCAAGCGCCGCTCCATCGAAATTCCCATTCACTACGCGGCCCCGTCGCCGCGCGTTTCGAGCAACTCCATTCGCAACTCGCTCACCACCCTGTTTCACTACACGCTCCTGCGGTTGCAGGGCAAATCCCCGTTCGTGTAAGTTATATGAAAAACGCCGCAGTCGTCGTCACCTCGATTTCCGCCCCCAACTTTCCCCTCAAAGAAATCGCTTCCGGCGCGCGCGCTGCGGGCAGTCGCTTTATCGTGATCGGCGATGGAAAAAGTCCCGCCAGCTTTGAACTCGATGGGACAGAATTCTATTCGGTCAACGCTCAGATCGAGACCGGACTCGGCTTTGCCCGCCTCTGCCCCACCGCTAAATATTCCCGCAAGAACATTGGCTATCTCCTCGCCATTCGCGGCGGCGCGCCGTTTATTGTCGAGACGGACGATGACAATATTCCCCGGGCCGATTTTTGGAGTGCCCGCGATCGTTCCGTCACGGGCCGGGTGGCCCCCACTGTGAAATGGGTCAATGCCTACCGTTTCTTCTCCGAGACCAGTATCTATCCCCGCGGCTTTCCGTTGGAAGAACTGACTCGCGAGCGTGAAGCGGGCTTGCCCTGCACCGGCACAGCGACGGCGACCTGCCCCATCCAGCAAGGGCTCGCCGATGCCAATCCTGATGTCGATGCCATCTACCGCATGCTGTTTCCCCTGCCAGTCGATTTCGATCCCAACGAGCCGCTCCTCCTGCCAGCGGGCGCGTGGTGTCCGTTCAATAGCCAGAACACGACCTTCTTTCCCGAAGCGTTCCCGCTCCTTTATCTGCCCACCTACTGCAGCTTTCGCATGACCGACATCTGGCGCAGTTTTGTCGCCCAACGGCTTTTGTGGACCTGCGACTGGCAGCTCTCCTTCCACCGCGCCACGGTGTATCAGGAACGCAACGACCACAACCTCCTGCGCGACTTTGCCGACGAAGTCTCCGGCTATCTCAACAACGCGCGCATTGCCACGACGCTGGCCGCGCTCGACCTCCCGCATGGTCCGGAGCATTTGACGGCAAATCTGGTCGCTTGCTACGAGGCGTTGATTGGCCTCGGCCTCGTCGGTGCGGAAGAGCGTCCCCTGCTCCAGGCATGGCTCAGCGACCTGGAATGTGCGTAATACCCAGTTTCCCGCGCATTACTTTGGCTCCGTGGCTCCACACCATTCCGGAGAGTGTTTTCCAGAAGTTGAAGTTGTAACTGCTGGATAACTTCTAAAACTCCGAGGGGAGTATTTGGATGTCTCCACCGTTAGCAATCCACTTTTTAAATTCTTTGCCGCCCATTCTTAAGAAGCGAGGCTGAGCCAATCCTGGTTCTGATAGACCGTAGTAGCTGACCGTGAAGGGTGAAAGCACCCAACATTCGTTGGCTTGTTTGTGCAGACCCTGAGCTGGCATCGGACCTGCCCAGCCAAGGCCGATCAGGCCCGGCCTGAGCTTATAATCGAAAACATACCGCAAGGCCCACCAGTCTGTAAGGACTCGTGACGATTGTCGTACGGCCGGTTGTTGCGCCAGCTTGGTGGCGTCGACAGGCTTGGACGTGAGTAATCCATTCATCAAGGGACGTCCCATGGAAATAAAGGAAATCGCTGCAACGAAGACGAGAATCGCCGTTGCGATCGGGGAGGGGATTGCGATTCGATAGATATAGAGAGCTGTCAGCGTCATCGTGCTTAGCAGGAAAATGCGTTGTCCCGACACACTGCTGCAGAGAACATAATATCCCAGTAGGATCGGCAAAACCGCCAGTAAGTCGACCCACTGAAAACTGGTTTTGCGTATTTTGATTCCCAGCAGCAAAATCACGAGCCCGGGCATGGCCACAATCTTGATGAAGTTCTGAGGTTCGTGCCACGACCGCTTGAGCCATTCCCGGTGAAAGGCTCCAGAACCTTTCGCATTCCCCAGGAAGCCGGCCAAAAACTCGTGCACATGACCGTCGATCAGGAAATAAATCAATCCCATCACTACCACGCCACTCGCCGCGCCGATCCAGAACAAGCGTTTATCACGGAGGAGCAGGTAAGCTAGCCACGGTATTCCCATGGCCAGCAGTGTCGGATGCGTGGCGATTGCCAGAACAGTGAAAAAAACGGAAAGACTACGATAACGAATATCGGTGCAGATCCCCATGCGGATTGCAATGGAGAGAAAGAAAGTGCCGTAAACATCGGGACGTAATCCCATGCTGCCCAGATAGGCGACTAGCAGCGGTAGGAACAGCCATCCTATCCACTCACGTCCCAAGCTTCGAAATATTCCGATCACGTTCCATGAAATCACCCAGCACAGCAGTCCGTGAAACAGCACAATTGATAAACTGCTGATGCCTGCCAATTTTAGATAACTACCCAAGAAGTAAGCGTAAATGGGGGGATAGATATAAAATAGTCCGTGAGGTTCCATCAAAGGATTTTCCAATCCGCCTCCGGCTGCGATATTCAGCGCAGTTCCCGCAAAAGCCGCATCATCGGGATGCGGAGTGGGAAATCCCAAATAGAGCAGCGCGCCCCACAGCAAAGTTAAGATCGCGCCAGTTCGCAGATATTGCGGCCACGTCGCCAGACTCCCCGGATTCATCCTCTGCTTATAAAGGCTGCTGAATATTCTGTCGACTGGCTTGTTGGTGACGAATCCAGATCAATACTTCTGGCTGACAGCGCTCCCCGCATCTGCCATACTTGCTGCTCCCCATGACCAGCCAACTCACCGAAAAACTGACCTCGCTCTTCAAGAAGATGCGCGGCTTTGGCAAATTGTCCGAGAGCAACGTGGCCGATGCCGTGCGCGAAGTGCGCCTCGCCCTGCTCGCGGCGGATGTGAATTACCAGGTCGCGAAAGAGTTCTGCGACGAGGTCAAAGCCAAGTGCATGGGCCAGGAAGTGCTCGACTCGATCCGTCCCGGCGACCAGTTCGTCAAGATCGTGCACGACGAACTCATCGCGAAGTTCAGTGCAAACGACACCACCCTCACGCCCAACCGTCCCCTGCGACTTTTATTGTGCGGCTTGAACGGTGCCGGTAAGACCACCACTGCGGCGAAGCTTGCCCTCTTTTTCAAGAAGCAGAAACAGCATGTCGTTCTCGTCGCCGGTGACTTGGCGCGGCCCGCGGCCATCGCCCAGCTCGAGACGCTCGGCAAACAGATCGACGTCCCCGTCCTCACCTGGCCCAACGAAAAGAATGTCGCCACCGTGGCCAAGGCCGCCCGTGCCGAAGCCACGCGCCTTGTGGCCGACGTGGTCATTTTCGACTCTGCCGGTCGCTTGGACGTCGATGACGCCCTTTTGGACGAGCTCGAAGCCGTCAGCAAAGTCTGGGAACCGCAAGAAAGTCTCCTCGTCGCCGATGCCGCGACGGGTCAAACGGCAGTAAAAGTGGCCCAGGCTTTTGCCGCTCGCGTGCCCCTTACCGGACTGGTCCTTTCCAAGTTCGACGCCGACGTTCGCGGTGGTGCCGCTTTATCGCTCCAATCCGTGACGAAATGTCCCATTCGTTTTCTCGGTACCGGAGAGGCGACGAATGCATTGGAAGAATTTGTGCCGCAACGACTTGTCAGTCGTATGCTCGGCATGGGCGACATCATCGGATTGGTTGAAAAAGCCCAGGCCGAGTTCGATCTCGCCTCCATGGAGAAAATGGAGGAGAAATTAAAGAAGAATTCCTTCGACTTTAATGACTTCCTCGCCCAGATGCGGCAGATGAAGAAACTGGGCCCCCTCGAAAATCTGCTTGGCATGCTGCCCGGCATGGCTAATGTCAAAACCTTACCCGGTGACGAAAAATCTCTGGGTCGCGTCGAAGCAATGATTTTGTCGATGACTCTCGAGGAGCGCAAGCGCCCCGAGATTCTGAACGCGCGCCGTCGGCTGAGAATCGCCAATGGCAGCGGAACGAGTGTCAGCGAGCTCAACACATTACTGCGACGTTTTGAGGAAATGAAGAAGATGATGCAGCGCCTGGCGCGCGGCGGCAATCCCGAGAAGATGCTCAAGCAAATGCTCGGCGGCCGTCGCTAAACCCGGCGGGCAATACAAGGAAAAACTATACTATGTCAGTGGCAATTCGTTTACGACGCGACGGCGGCAAGAACCGCCCCTATTACCGCATTGTGGTGGCCGACAAGCAAAGCCCCCGTGATGGCAAGTTCCTGGAACTGGTCGGCACCTACGACCCGAAAAAGACCGGCAACAACTTCACCGTGAAACTCGAACGCGTGGAACATTGGCTCTCCAAAGGCGCCAAGGCTTCCGCCACCGTGGCTTCGCTCGTGAAAAAGGTGCGCAAGTCCGCTCCCGCCGCCTAACAACCGATCCCGGTCACCCCGCGTGAAGTTCCATGAAGCACTTTCTCGATCTCGTCCTGCGACGTCTGGTGGAATACCCAGACGACGTGGATGTGTGTGAGGTGCCCGGGGACAAAATCATCACCTTCAAAGTCAGCCTCAACCCGGCTGACATTGGCAAGGTGATTGGCAAGAACGGTCGCACCATCAGCGCCATCCGGACGCTGCTGAATGCCGCCGCCTCGAAGGCCGATACGCGCGTGGTGGTGGAAATTCTGGAAACCAGCCCGGCTGCGTAATCGCAGCGGGCTGTCCTATTTGTGAGGATCGATGTCATCACCCTATTCCCCGAGATACTCCAGGGAGTCTTGGAGCACAGCATTCTGGGCCGCGCCCAGGAACGCGGTCTCGTGCACATCGTCCTCCACCAACTCCGCGACTACGCCCTCGACAAGCACCGCACCGTCGATGAAAAACCCTACGGCGGCGGTCCCGGCATGCTCCTCAAGTGCGAACCCATCTTCCGCTGCATCGAGGCCGTCCAGGCTCTCGACGAAAAACCGGGCCGCGTCGTCCTGTTTTCCCCCGGCGGCCAGGTCTTTCGCCAGCCCCGCGCGATGGAGTACTCCCGGCTCGACCGGATCATCCTCCTCTGCGGCCACTACGAGGGCTTCGATGAACGCGTCCGCGAGCACCTCGCGCACGATGAACTTTCCATTGGCGACTTCGTCCTCACCAACGGCGCGCTGCCCGCGCTCGTGGTCATTGACGCCGTCGTCCGCCTCCTGCCGGGCGTTGTCGGCAACGAATCCAGCACCGCGGAAGAATCGTTCGCCGCTGGCAATTTGGTTGAAGGTCCCCAATACACCCGGCCCGAAGAGTTCCGGGGTTGGACCGTCCCACCCGTTTTGTTATCAGGGAACCACGCCGAAATCGCGGCCTGGCGCCAGGAGCAAAGCCGCCTGAAAACCGCAAGGACCAGGCCGGATTTACTGAACCAACAGCAAAGAGAAGAGATATGAAAATCATACAGAAAATCGAAGGCGAACAGATCAAGGCCGATCGCGCCAATTTCAATGTGGGCGACACCGTCAAGGTCCACACCCGCGTCCGTGAAGGCGACAAGGATCGCGTGCAGATCTTCGCCGGCGTCGTCATTTCCCGCGCCAGCCGTGGCGTGAACGAAAAGTTCACCGTCCGCCGCATCAGCTACGGCGAAGGTGTCGAACGCGTGTTCCCCCTCCATTCCCCCCGCATCGAAAAGATCGAAGTCGAACGCACCGGCAAGGTCCGCCGTTCCAAGCTTTACTACCTGCGCGGTCGCAAGGGCAAGGAAGCCACGAACGTGAAGGAAGATCTCGTGGCCAAAGCCGCCTCCAAGGCCGCCAAAGTCCCCGCAAAAGCCTAAGCTCGACCTGCTGTTTGCTTATCCGAGTTCGCGGTTCGATTCAGATATCGGACCCGAACCCCTGATCAGCGCCGATCCCTGTCATCCAGGGGCGGCGCTGCTTTTGTTCCCGGCAGGACAGCGCCCCACCCCTCATGATAGAGGGGCCTTTGGCGACCGTAAGTCTCGAGAGCATGAATCCCCGCCATCAACCGGGGCTGCTCAAGCAAGCCGCGGTTGCATCGCAGTTCATTACCCGTATAGACTTTCCACATGGAAGTGGTGATTTTCGATTTGGAGACGACCGGGCTTTCTCCGTACCGCGATGAAATTATTCAGATCGCCGGCGTGCGCATGAAATCCGGCGCCGTGCTCGAATCCGAATTCTTCTCCACCTACGTCAAGCCGCGCGGCCGCATCTCGCCCTTCATCGCCTCCTACACCGGTATCACCAACGCCCATGTCGAAAACGCCCCCGGCGCGCGCGAAGCCCTGCACGCTTTCTCCCAATTCGCGGGAGACGCCCTGCTCATCGCGCACAACGGGCAACGCTTCGACATGCCCTTCATCCGCGAATCCTGCGCGCGCGAGGGATTGCCCACCCGTCCCGTCCGCTTTGTCGACTCCATGGCTTTCTCGCGCCGCCTCTGGGGCGGTCGCGGCGGGCACGGTCTCGATAACGTGATGTCCCGGCTCCAACTCACCAGTGACGGCCACCGGCGGCACGATGCCCGCGGCGACGTCTCCATTCTCGCCGAAGCCGTGCGCCGCATGTGGGCGCAACTCAGCACCGATTTCTACGCCTGCCCCGTGCCATGCGGATCGGGCGTCATCGCCCACGGCGCGTAAAATATCGCACACCTAGCCAACGTAGCCAACCTAACGCAAACGCTCCGGTTGGATTTGTGATTTAATGAGGGCATGCCACAGTTCCGGCTCCCCATGAAATCTCAAATTTCAAATTGGCGGTTCTCGTCGACACCGACACGACAGTCAACAGAGGCGGTCGACTCTTGTCGCGCGTTGTCGACGCTCTTTTTTGGGAAAGAACCCCCTGCTTATTGTGGACGCTCGAAATACCGCACCACGCCCGCCACCACCGCGTCGGCCATTTCGCGAAAGATGCTTGGCTTCGCGACGCCATTGATTTCCTTGGTGCCCTCATAATCCCCCGCGATCAACCACGGGTACGCATCGCGCGCATTCATGTACGGCCCCTCAATGAAAATCACCGGACCGGGGAAGGAGCGGTTTGCCAGCAGATTGCGGGCAAAAACACCCGGCACAGAACCGATCTTTTTCACCGCACTCCAGTTTGCGTACGTCTCCGGCGTCATCTTGAAACGCTCCAGCATCTCCTTCGCGACAAATTCCGCGCCGCGCTGTTCGAGCGGGGCCGTGCGGTCGAGGAGCTTGATCAACAGTTCGAACTTCTGGTCGTCGTACGAAAGCTCGCCTTCCGAATACGCGCCGTTGATGAAGTACACCAGCTTGCTTTGCTCCACGAGTTGCGGGTTCTTCACATCGCCCCACGCGCCGGCATTGTAATGCACGCAGAGCGTCAGATCGGGCTTCAGCTTGGCCACGGCCTCGGCCCGCGCGCGGATTTCCGCGGTGCGGTAGAAGAGCGAGTTCGCGCGATCATCGATCTGCTGCAAGATCTTCGCCGGGTCGAATGTCAACGGCCAGTTACCTCCGCTCGCCGCGATGGAAAGGATCGCTTCATCGCGGAGTTGCTCCGGCCGCAGCTTCGTGACCGGTTCATTGTGCGACTTGCTCCATGTCACGCGTGCACCGAGCGCCTCGAGTTTCTCCGCGATGCGCTGGCAGGTGATCCAGTTCAGCTCCGCTTCCTCGATGGGCGGATCGGGCGGCATCTGGAAGAAGCGCTCCTCCAGCTTGGCCCACTCGCCACCGACGTGACCGGGGTCCAGACAGATCGTCACGCCTTCGAGGGGACGTTCCTTCGTCGCGGTGGCAGACACGCGGGCCATGGGCGAGAAATCCACCGGCAGCGGTCGTCGGCTTGCTTCATCCGGCGCGAAGTGCAGCGCCGCGAGCGGCTCGGTTTTCAGCGTGTCGGAAAAAAGGAGAACGCGGTCATCGCCGAGCTGGCAATATTTCCAAAAACCGCCATCGGGCGAATAGACCTCGTTGATCAGGCGCAGAAATTCCGCGCGGGTGATCGTATATTGGTAGGCTTCCAATCGCGACCAATCGGGCGTGGTGGCGAGGGGCGTCAGCCGCGCCGCCTGCACCGGAAGGGTGCCAGCGGTCGCGGCGATCAACAAGACGCCCAGAAGTCGTGTGAGGTATCGCACGACTGGAGGAGGGGTTACTTGGCCAGCTTCTGGTTATCGATTTTCAGGTCGAAGATTTGGCCGGTTTCGGCCGAGAGCTTGGCCGTTCCGATTTCCTTCGACACGCCCTTGACGTCGGCGAACAGGGTCAGGGTCCAGACCGGGGCCACATTGCCCTTGCTCTTTTTCAATTCATACTGCACGGCGCTGAGTTTGACCGTCTGCATCAGTGCGGCTTTTTGCACGATGGCGAGCGCCTTGTCGGAATCGATCTTCAGCTCGGAGGTCGGGATGATCTCGTCTTCCTTGTAGGCGGCCAGACGGACTTCATCCAGCTCGACATAGCCATCGCGGATTTCCGTCACAGCCTTGCCGGTTACCACAATCAGGCGGCCATTTTGCGAGGCGAACGGATCAAAGAAAATGAAGCGCCAGGAGTCGGGCGTGACCGATTCCCCTTTTTGGGCGACCGCCTTGATGAGCTTGCCGCGAGCCTGGTCGCTGAGCATTTTTTCGGCGATCTGTCGGGCTTCGAACGCGGTGGCGGCGAGGCCGGAGGAGGCCATCAGCAGCAGGGCGATACTGGAGAGGGCGAGGAGGGACTTTTTCATCATGAGAAAAACGATAGCAAAGGTTTGCTCCGGAGCAATGGCATTCGCGAGTTGTCTAAACCGCGTGAATGAAATACAAAGCCGCGAAAAGTTTTTCCCAGCCTGCGAGAATAATCCAGTACGCTCCGGCAAACAGTGTGGCAAAGAAAATGGCCGTGAGAAATCCCACGACATACGAGGCAAGGATGAAGTACCCGTCGCGCTCCATCATGCCCAGACACAACAGCACGATCGAAAGCGCGGGCGGCAGATTCGTCCCCGGCGGCAACGGCAGGGCCAGCAGTGTTCCCATGCAAATGAACATCAGCCCATGCACGCGGAAATGAAATTCCCCGGAGGAGAGAAACAGCAGCCGCGGCTTGAGCACTTTCTCCACCTTTCCGGCCAGCCACACGCCTTTGTCCACCAGCAAGGCGAGCGTCCCGTAATGGATCTTTGTCTTGAGCAGGAACTGCGGCAGCCACGGTTTTTGCGCCAGGCACAGGCGCAGGCCGCACAGCGCGATCACCACCCCGAACGGCACGGACAGTCCCGGCAATGGCAGTGGCAGGAGGAAGGGAAAGCTGAACATCAGGATCAGCAGGGCGAAACCACGCCCGACCATGATTGAGAAGATATGCTGGAGCGGCACGCTTTTCCCCGGTTCCGGTGGCAACAGGGAACGCAAGTCTTCCGAGAGGGAATGTTTGATCTCGTGAACGGTCATGGGAATCGAATCGTGACAATACGGCGCGGAGTTTCCATTGCAACCTCTTATCAGGTTGAAGTCGAGCGGGAATATTGCAGTCTAGTCTCCATATGATCCTTGTCACAGGCGGTACGGGTTTTGTGGGAACTGAGCTGGTCCGGCAATTGCAGGCCGCGGGTCACCGGGTTCGCGTGCTGGCCCGGCATCCGCATCGCGCCCAGGCTTCCTGCCACGATTGCGAAGTCGTCGTTGGGGACGTGCTTGATTCCACCTCGCTCGTGCCCGCGATGCAAGGGGTCAACGCCGTTGTGCATCTCGTGGGGATCATTCACGAGACCCCAACCGTTTCCTTTGAACAAGCGCATGTGGAAGCCACGGCCAACGTGCTCGCGGCGGCCTGCGTGGCGGGAGTGCCCCGGTTTGTCCACATGAGCGCGCTCGGCACACGTCCCGATGCCATCTCGCGTTATCACCAAACGAAATGGGCGGCAGAGGAACTCGTCCGGCACAGTGGCCTCGACTGGACCATCCTGCGTCCCTCGCTCATTTACGGTCCCGGCGACAAATCGCTTAACGTCCTCGCCGCTTTCCTGCGATCTCCACTCGATTTTTGGAATTTCTACACCCTCCCGAATCTCGGCGGCGGCACGGCCCGCGTGCAACCGATCTCGTTGCAGGAAACGGCGCTGGCCTTCGTCCGCGCACTCAGCAATTCCGCCGCGGTGGGGAAAACCTACGATGTCTGCGGAGCGGAGACACTCAGTTGGAGCGAACTCTTTGTGTTCCTCGCACAACAGCAAGGCGTGAAGGCGCGATTGGACCGCACAGCCATCGGATTCCTTCTGCGGTCGCTGCTCTGGACTGCACTGATGGGAATTCCCGTACTCACCGCGATCTTTGCCTGTTACGGCTTGATCTCCGGTCTGCTGGCGGTTGTGCTTGCGACCGTGTGGGCGGCTTTGCTTCTCGTGGCGCGCGCGTGGCGTACCTTTCTCTTCTACACCGTGCCGTGGCGTTACCCGCTGGCGGCAGCCTGGTTGTCCAAACGGCTACTCCCGCGCTGGCTCCACTTTGGCGAACAGCTCGCAATGCTCGCCGAGGACAACGTGGGCGATCCGCTGCCCGCCCAGCGCGACCTGCATGTGAAATTCACCTCGATCAAAGAGATCTGGCATTATCCCGGTAAATAAATACGTTACAATTGGGTGACCGTCCCGCTCTCCGCTTGCGCAAGGGGGGCGGATCACGGCATCATCAGTTGCCTTCCCTATGTTGCGGACCTTGATTCTAGCTGGGACTCTCCTTCTCGGAGCGGCCGCCCCGTTCACCGAGCGGACGAAAACCGATTTCGATACCTTC
This sequence comes from Verrucomicrobium sp., assembly GCA_017849585.1. GTDB lineage: Bacteria > Verrucomicrobiota > Verrucomicrobiia > Methylacidiphilales > UBA1321 > UBA1321. The sequence continues at coordinate 1,091 of JAFIGT010000005.1, read as the reverse complement.
CTGCAGCTGCTCAATCCCTACGGCAAATGGACCAAGGAAACCGTCTGGTTGTACGAACCATTTGAGCCCTATGTCCCCATGACCGAGGGCCGCTGGCTCTACACCGACTTTGGCTGGTACTGGCAAGGACAGCGACCATTCAGTTGGGCCACCGACCACTACGGCGTCTGGCTTCTCGGCACCGACAACATCTGGCGCTGGAAACCCGACGGCAACTGGCAACCGGCCAAGGTGGAATGGCGCGGCACGCCGCAAATGATTGGCTGGCGACCCACACCGACCAACCGCTTCGGCGAAATGACCGAGCCGGAAGCCACCCGCTATGCCCGGCCCGAAGAGTGGATCTTCCTGCCGCGCGAGAAATTAACCAAGACGTTCATGGCTACCGAAGTCGTGACCGGCCTCGTGTCCAAGCCGATCCTGGAACAATCCGAATCGATCAACCACACCTTCGTCTCCTGGCGCGAACTCGACCGCAATGGACCCGATCCGTTCGACGCTTACGGTGTGGCCAAGTCTTTCCTGGCCGAACAGACCATGGCGCCGCCCGCGCAGACCCTCAATATTTCCGGCGGGGACGATGCCAGCCCGATCATCGTGGCGGCTCCGGCTGGGCCAGCACCAATCCATGCGACAAATGACCACGGCAAGGAAAAGAAACCGCCGATCTACACGGTCATGAGCCTTCCCTCGTATTATTTCGAGGTGAAGCCGAACCCTCTCAAGCCGCTCGATCTTTACGTCTATCGTCCCGAGCTTTTTCAGGATGCCGAAGGCATCCAGCGCCGCATCGATGTCTGGCACAATCCGCCCGCTCGCAAAGCGAACCGCGAGAAGGTCAGCCGCGTGCTCGAACACGGCACGCTCATCATCGACGGCAGCACGCCCACCACGACGAACTCGGCACCGGAAGCGCCGGCTCCCGCGCCGACCGCGACCACTTCTACTCCCGCCAAACCGGCAGAAAAATCGGAGCCCGCGACACCCGCCTCCAAGCCCGCCAACTTCCGCTCGAAATGATGGGGGCGCTGCCCCCATACCCCCGCTCAAGGAAATGATTTCCTTGAGAATCCTCCCATTGCGTTTTTGAT
>JAFIGT010000004.1 GCA_017849585.1 Verrucomicrobium sp. | reverse complement strand
TGATTGAGTCCCCCAATATGGTCCAAAACGAGTGAGAGGAATGGGGTTGGTTAGTTAGTTGATGGTAAGGGTAACAGATGATGGGATGGGATCAAGCTCTTGGCGGATGGAGCCCGTAGGGCGACAGGAGCCAAGAGCTTCGAGTCGAGCCTGGGCGGGAGTGCGGTAGCCGATGCCGCCGTGGGGACGGATGTTGTTATAGTAGTCTTTGAAGTCATTGACCACGACGCGAGCCTCGGCCACCGACAGGAGCAATTCGCGGTCGATGCATTCGGCGCGCAGCGATCCGTTGAAGCTTTCGGCAAAGCCGTTTTGCCAGGGGCTACCGGGTTCTATATAGAGAGTCTTGATCGATTTCGCTGCCAACCAGCGTTGGAGCATTTTGGCAATGAACTCGGGGCCATTGTCGCTGCGGATGAAGCCGGGAACGCCGCGTTCGGCGATGACACGCTCCATTACCGCGATCAAGTCCGCCGCCACGATCTTGCGAGCCACGTGCACGGCCACGCATTCGCGGGTGTGCTCATCGATAAGCGAGAGCACACGCAGTTTGCCGCCGTTGTCAGTGCGATCGGCGATGAAGTCCCAGCACAGGACGTGGTTGATGTACTCGGCTCGCGTGGGAATGACTCCAGTGGATCGTCCTCGCCGACGCTTCTTACTCTTGGCGCGTTTGAGCCGCAAGTCGCAGTCGCGCCGAATGCGCTGCACCAGTTTGCGCCCCACCTGCCAGCCTTCTTGATGCAAGAGTCGCCGCAGTTTGCGATAGCCCATGCTCGGATACTTCCTCGATAACGCTTCGATGCGTCGGCGCAATTTGTGGAACCAGTCCGAGAGTGGCTGGGGCTCATAACGCCCGCTGGACCGGTTCAATGCCAGATACCGAAAGGCCCTGCGCTGCGAGCACAGTCCAGTCTCCACCACCACCTGGACGGCTCGCCGCTTGTGCGCAGGGCTTACCATTTTTTTGCGTTCACCGCCTCCAAGACCCGGATGTTGAGCAACTGGTCGGCCACGATCTTCTTAAGCTCCGCATTCTCCCGCTCCAACTCCCGGTAGCGCCGCGCGTCTTTCAACTCCATCCCGCCGTACTTCTTCTTCCAGCGGTAGAACGTCGCCGATGTGATGTTGTTGTCCCGGCAAACGTCCTCCGCCGTCCTGCCGCTGTCGGCGGATCTCAATATCCGGATGATCTCCTCGGTGCTGTGTCGCTTCTGTTTCATGTGCTTGGATTCTTCCTGTCCTTTATCAGGTTAAATCCTCTCACTCAATCTGGACCAGTTTCAGGGGACCCAATCACCTCGGCAGCTTTATTGAATACGGACAAATCCGTGACTGAAATCGCGCTGGATCTGGGTTATTACGACGCCGCTCACTTCAGTCATCGGTTTTTTCGTTACAAAAAATTGTCCCCCAAATCGTTTAGAAAGCTTTTCGCCGAAAAGCGCTGATTCCTTCTCGCATCGACTTTCTCTGCGCCGGTTAGTGCATATCCGTTTAGCGCGAACAGGCAATGTGCCCGCGTCGAGTTGCCGGTAAAATGTTCGGGAATTGATTCCCATGAGTTCGCAATACTCGCGAATCGAAAGGAAGGGCCGAGTTGGAAGTGTGAATGATGTTTTTGCATAGGCGGACAGTTTGTTAAGCTGCCGCCTTGCTTTCCATCATTTGTTTTTCAGTGCATCCAAAGTCGCTCCGATTGCCTTGAGTTCGGAGAACAACTTTGGACTGACTCCCATTGATTCGGGTGTTGCCTTGGCAAGCTTTACTGCCCATGAATCTTGATCCGTCGCCGTAGCCGTCACCATCCATCCACGTTCTGCGCGCACGACGTGAAACCGGGTGCGCTCGGAACCATCATGGGAGTTCAATTCGCTACAGATTGCTGTGGCGTCTTTTTTGAGATCATAGACGATGGCATCCACCACAAATTCCCTCAAGAAGCTCCCGATGTCCTTAGGGCAATCACATACCGTATCAACCGTAAGCATTGCAATAAACTCGTCTGGGGTAAGCCGGGTGTGCTTGCAGATTCTTGTGAGGTTGTTGTGGTATTTGTCAGTAACGTTGATGGTGAGTACTTTCATCTGAATTGGCTCCTGCGATTCCGCCAGAGGTTAATTCGCGCGCGCCTGTGGCGGCATGGCGGGCGAGGGGACTAGGGCTGACTTGCCCCAAAGCTGCGAAGTGGGCGGAAAGAGATGGCCGGTGTGGCTGCTCTTTAAAGTGGAAAAAGTCGCAAAGTGTAATGCAGGCGTAATGCTGGGCGATTTTTAAACTCTCAAAAAGACCTTTTTGAGAGGGAAACCGCAGGAGGGCGACCGACGGGACTCGAACCCGCAACAGCCAGAACCACAATCTGGAGCTCTACCATTGAGCTACGGCCGCCGTTGAGTGAACAATCTTTTTAGGATATCGTTTTAAGCAAGACGAGAAAAAAATTGCGATCCGGCGTTTTCGTCGGCCCAATTCACCGATTCCCGGAACAGTCGCCAGTTTTCCACCAGGCTGCGACTCGCTCCCGGTCCCAGTTTTTCCAAAGGCGCCAGGCACTCCAGTTCCAGCATGGCCTTGTTTGTAAAGAGTTCGAAGTTCACTCCATTATCCGGGTAGTACGCGCCGGGAATATACGGCGTCTTCTTGCAGAACACGCAGTCGCTGAGCTGATAGCCGACCCAGATGTTGGGTAGCTTGAGGCCCAGTTTGGTGGCGCCATGTTCAGTGGATTGGCGGATCTGCCAGTAGCTGTTACCGAGGGTGAAGCGCGGATCGCACAGCGAGGTATATGGCCAGAGGGTGATATTCCGGTTCGGCAGAAAATCTTCCATGATTTTCTCCGTTCCTTCGGGGCGCTCATCCGGATGTGGCCGGAAGGGCGGTTGCGGGATAATCGCCGTTCCACCGGCGGCCATTACGGAGAGGGACCACGGGGTGATTTCCAGTGGTTGGTCCGTTGTGTTCTGCAGCAAATGCTCGATTGTCACGCCGCCATCATCCTGCATGGAGATGTGCAGCGTTTTCTGATAGCCGAATTTCGACACGGGGGAAACGATGCGGACGGAATCGTCACCGAGGACATCATAGTTCACCGGCACATTATCCACATCATAGCTGTGTTCGGCTTCCGGCGCGGTCCAGAAGCGGTGTCCGCCGCGGATGCGCCACTCGGACTCGCCACTCTTGCCGATCTGTTCCGGGTATTCCTTGAAGACGTTCTGGCCGCCAACGAATCCGTAGCGGATGAGTCGCGGCCCCACTTCGAGGGTGACGACCAGTTCGATGCCGTTGCGGCGGATGAGGAGATTGCGTTTCCAGCCGTGGTAATTGATTTCTTCGATCATGGGAAAAGAGGAGGGGTGGAGGGTTAGGGTTGAATGGGTGACGTGATGGATGTCAAAAAGGGGACGTAATGTTCGCGGTAAATGCGGCGCATATCGTAGGCTTGGCGGGCACGGCGGTGAAGCCGGAAATTCGGCTGTGCTTCCAGCCACGCGATTGCATCGTCGAGTTGCGTCAGATTTTCAATCTGGAACGCGCCTTCGCCTTGGATGGAACGGAAGGCCGGGACATTGCTGCACCAGATGGGCAGGCGATGCAGCGCCGCCTCGATGATCGGCAGTCCGAAACTCTCGCGCCGCGAGGGGAAGAGCAGACAATCGGCCAACGCATACAGATCGCGCATCATCTCTTCCTTCACCGGGAAGTGATCATTCACAAAGACCACGTGCCGGAATAAAATCTCCGGCAACGAAGCGCGCAAGAATTTACCGTACTCGGCAGCGGCGTTGCTGTGTGCTTCCGGAGCCCCGGTGATGAGCAGGAGCGGATTGCGTCCTTTTTCTTTGATCGCCTTGGCAATCTCGATGGCGAAGTCGATATTCTTGCGCAGCATGATCCGCGCGGGGGTCAGGAAAACATAATCGCGTTCCTCCAGCGCCAGCGCCTCCAGCGATTCGCGCATCTCCGGCGTCAGGTTGAACAAACGTCCCTGGTCGATCACATCGGGAATCACCGTGACCGAGGGCGTCGGCTTGAGATGCTTCTCCATTTCATCCCGGCGCACATCGGACACCGCCACATATGTCACGTTCGGCGAGGCCGTGCTGACCAGGCTCCACGGCATCTTGCCGGGGTTCGGCAGGGCGTAATCCGTATTCGCCGCCGTCAAATCATGCGTCCATGCCACCATGCGGACGGTGGTGGAAAGGTCGTGAAGCGCCGCTGTCAGCGCCAGATTATGGTGCATCGTGAAGACGTTGTGAACGATCAGCAGATCGATTTCTGCCAGCGCGGGTTTCAACACTTCGACGAGCAGGCCCCGATACTTGTTAAAATTCTGGTCGTACTGACCGGTCTCCAGCACCTTGCGCACTTCCGCATGCAAGGGATAATCGTAGGCCAGCTCGGGCAGGGCGGCAAAGGCGTAGCCATCCCCGGGGTCTTCCCCGCCGCCGGAAATGACCAGTACTTCGTGATCGTGACGAATCAGCGTAATGGCCTGATCGCGAACCACGTTCTCCACTCCACCGAATTCCGGCCACGCCGTATAATGCAACAACGCAATTTTCACAAAATCTGAATTCCCCTCTGAAGTACGAAAAGATGAAAAAACGATACCGCTGCACAACGCGGCGGAAAGTCTTTTCTGTGTTGAGACGTCTCAATTTGCACTTTTCTCATATTTCCTGTGGAGATCTGAAGTATTTTTGCGGGAATCGCTGATTTGACTTGTCGTGCCTGTATACGGTCGATTGTAATCCACACCTATGGAATGTTCTCGGCTCGTTATGGCGTACGTGCTGTCCCCCCTCGCGCTTTTCTTCTTTGGCTCAATCCCGTTTGGCTACATCGCCGGGCGGATCAACGGCGTCGACCTGCGCCAGCATGGCAGCGGCAATATCGGCGCGACCAACGCCTGGCGCGTCCTTGGCAAGGGCTGGGGCTCCTTCGCTTTTGCCGGTGACTTCTTCAAGGGCTTTCTCCCGCTCCTCGCGTTGCAATACTTCACCCACTGGTCGCACGAGAACTCCTATCAAGGGCTCTACATCGTTTCCGGCATGGCCGCCGTGCTCGGTCACAATTTCACCCCATGGCTCCACTTCAACGGCGGGAAGGGGATCGCCACTTCCGCCGGTGTCCTCGCGGCCCTGCTGCCGATCACCTTTGCCATCGCACTTGCCACGTGGATTGTCGTCACCTACCTTTCCCGCATGGTCTCCGTCGGATCCATTGCCGCCTGCTGCGTGCTGCCGGTCGCCACGGTCCTCTTCTATCCCGGCCAATGGCTCTTCTTTGTCTTCTCGCTTCTGACCGGTATTCTGGGCATCTGGCGGCATCGCTCGAACATCGCCCGCATCCGCGCCGGAACGGAATCGCGCATTGGCCAGCCCAAGCCGAAGTCGTCATAGTTTTTGACGAGCGGGGCGGAATTTGCTGTATGTCTGGTGACGGGGCGGCGATACAGCGCACCCTGTCAGAGTCACATAAGCTTTCTTTTTTGAATCCATGAACATTCTTATTCTCGGGGCGGGCGCTTGGGGCAAAGCGATCGGCGGACTGCTCGAATCCCAAGGGCGCACGGTCCACTACGTGCACCACACCGCAGAGAGCTGGCCCGAAGTCACCCCGGATTTTGTCGTAATCGCCCTCCCGGTGCAGTATATCCGCGAAACGCTGGTACGATTCCCCGCCCTCGGCGTTCCTGTGGTCAGTCTCAGCAAGGGACTCGAAATCTCCACCGGCTGCCGCGTCTCCCAGATCATCGGCCAAGTCTGGGGCGAAAACCGTCTTGCCGCGCTCTCCGGCCCCAATCTCGCCGGCGAAATCGTCCGCGGCCTGCCCGCCACGGCGGTGATCGCGGCTGCGGACGAAGCCCTCGCGCGGATGTTTCAGGAATCGATGCATCACCCGAACTTCCGCCTCTACCGCTCCACCGACCTCATTGGCGTCGAGCTTGGCGGCGCGCTCAAGAATATCTACGCCATCGCGGGCGGCGTCTGCATGGGACTCAAACTCGGCGACAACTCCTTTGCCGGACTCATCACCCGTTGCGTCGCGGAAATGTCCCGCATCGGCATCGCGGCGGGCGGACAGCCCGAAACCTTCGCGGGCTTGAGCGGCATGGGCGACCTCATCCTCACCGCCATGAGCACGCAAAGCCGCAACCATCGCGTCGGCGAACTTCTCGCGCAGGGGAAACCGCTCGACACCATCCTGAGCGAAGTCGGCGGCGTCGCCGAAGGCGTCCACTCCGTCAAATCCGTTTTCCAGAACACCGCCATCCCCGTCGATTCCAAGCCCATTATCACCCAGATCTACAGCCTCCTCTACGAGCAGAAATCGCCCAAGGTCGCGGTCAATGAGCTCCTCGGGCGAGCGCTGAAGCCGGAACTGGGTTAAACCTCACCGCCGGCATGGCTGGGTGGATAAAAAAATCTTCGGAGCAGAAGAATCAGCGAAAATGTCGCACACGTAGCTCACCTAACGAACCTAAGCCTAACGTTTTTGCGTCGATCTCCCCCATAATAGGCGCATGAACGCTCAGAAATTTCCAGAAATCGGCATTGCCGCCCCCAAGTTGCGCTCCAATGCCCTCATTGACCGCTGGCCCCGCGAACGTCGCGAACAAATCCTCGATTGGATCAATCAGGGACTCAGTTTACGCCGCGTGAGCCAAAAAATCCGCCAGGAGTACGGCATCACCATTCACCACACCACCCTCGGCAAATTCTACGCGCGCGAACGGCGTCGCAACCTGCAGGAAAATTGCCTCCACGCCAACGAATTCTTCGACGCCATGGCTGCCGAGCAGACCAAAAGCGCGGTTGATCTCGAAAAGTCGGTCGATTACCTCCTCCGCATGGAGTTCGTCCGCTATTACCAAACCCAACAACTCACGCCCACCCAGTTCATCCAGTTTTTCCGCGCCCTCATGAAGCAGCGCGAACTGGCGGCCTCTGAGGAGAAAAAGCCCGGATTCAGTCTGTTCCCATCCGGACTTTCGCCATGGCATTCGCCGCTGGTGCCACCCAAGCCGACTCCGAAGCTGTAACACTAAAACGGCTCCTGCCATGAACTTAGGCGGTATTCTCCCCGGCGCGTCTTCTGATCCACCCCGGCAGGAGCGGGGAAGTGGTGACGTTGGGAGCGGTTGGGAGCTGGGCTTGCATTTTTTAGCTCCCGGCCACCCTTTTTTTGACAAAAGTACGTGAAATATTCGCGACAACCAGTAAGGTGGAGCTCCACGCCGAGATGAAAACCGTTTTATTTGTCTGTACAGGGAATGTCTGCCGCAGTCCGATGGCAGAGGGGTTGTTTGCCGACTTGGTCAAGAGCCGGGATGATTTTCAGGTTCTTTCCGCCGGAATTGGCGCCATGGCCGGGCAGGCCCCCAGCGTATTCTCCGTCGATGTGATGGACGAACTCGGCATCGACATCTCCGCCCAGCGCAGCCAGCCGCTCACCGCCGATCTCGTGCGCCGGGCCGATTACATCTTCGTGATGACCTACGGCCATCTCGATTCTATTCTGTTGCTCTTTCCCTTCGCGGCGGAAAAGACATTCCTCCTGCGCGAGTTCGAATCGCATTTGCCGGTCATCGAACGCGAAGTGGCCGATCCCATCGGCCAATCACGCGAGACCTACCGCCACACCCGCGACCAGATCAAGCAGGCGTTGCCCCGGTTGTTGGAGCTCATTTTGCACTCCGCCTCCGAGGAAGCCAACGAGGCTCTCAAATCCAAGCGCGTCTTTCTGGCCGCCGATTTCACCGGGCTGGAATTGAAGGAGGCCGTTCGCGCGTGGTTGGTGGAAAACCGCTATGACGTCGAGGATTGTTCCGCTGGGGATAACGTGCCCGACGCGCCGGACGCCACCCTCCGCGTGGTCCATGCCGTCGCCGCGCACAATGCCGATTTCGGCATTCTCGTCAGCCAGACCGGCGTGGGCATGAGCATGATGGCCAACAAGGTCGACGGCATCCGTGCCGCGCTCGTGCACAATGTCGAACTCGCCCGCTTGAGCCGGACGCAAAACGATGCGAATGTGCTCTGCCTGGCTTCCCACGAGGTGAAACCCCGCCGGGTGAAAGAAATTCTCGAAGTCTGGCTCAACACCGCCTTTGCCACTACCGATGCCGAACCCTTTACCGAAAAGCACCCCATGACTACCGAACACAAATCCACCGTCCCACCCAGCACTGCCCCGACCCTCTCTCAGGTCGACCCGGAAATCTTCAACGCCATTCAGGAAGAACACCTCCGCCAGTACGACAACATCGAGCTGATCGCGTCGGAGAATTTCACCAGCCGCGCCGTGATGGAAGCGCAGGGTTCCTGCCTCACCAACAAGTACGCGGAAGGTTACCCCGGCAAACGCTGGTACGGTGGTTGCGAATTCATCGACGTTATCGAGCAACTCGCCATTGACCGCGCCAAGAAATTGTTCGGCGCCGAGCACGCCAACGTGCAGCCGCACTCCGGTTCGCAGGCGAACATGGCCGTCTACTTCTCCGTCCTCAAGCCGGGCGACACCATCCTCGCGATGAATCTCTCCCACGGCGGTCACCTCACGCACGGTCACCCGATGAATTTCTCGGGCCGCTTCTTCAACATCGTCGCTTATGGCGTGTCGAAGGAAACCGAAGTCATCGATTATGACGAACTGCAAAAGCTCGCGACAGAAAGCAAGCCGAAGATGATCACGGCTGGCGCGTCCGCCTACTCCCGCATCATCGATTTCCCGCGTTTGCGCCAGATTGCCGACAGCGTGGGCGCTTACCTCTTTGTGGACATGGCGCACATCGCCGGTCTCGTCGCGGCGGGTGTGCATCCGTCTCCCGTCCCTTACGCCGATTTCGTCACCACCACGACGCACAAAACCCTCCGCGGTCCGCGCGCCGGCCTCATCCTCTGCCGCGAGAAGTACGCGAAGGATATCGACTCGCAAGTGTTCCCCGGCATTCAGGGTGGACCGCTTGAGCACGTCATCGCCGCGAAGGCCGTTTGCTTCGGTGAAGCGCTCCGTCCCGAGTTCAAAGCCTACCAACAACAGGTCGCCCGCAACGCGAAAGCGCTGTGCGAAGGCATGAAGAAGAACGGTTACCGCATCGTCTCCGGCACGACGGAAAATCACGTCATGCTCGTCGACGTGCAACCGCAGGGCCTCAACGGTAAGGAAGTCCAGGAAGCGCTCGACAAGGCCGGTATCACGGTGAACAAGAATTCGATTCCGTTCGACACACAAAGCCCGTTCAAGGGCGGCGGCGTCCGACTCGGTTCGCCTGCCGTGACGACTCGCGGAATGAAGGAAGACGAGATGTTCGACATCGCGAACCTCATCCACGAAGCGATCCAGAATCGCAACGACGAGGCCAAGCTCACCGAAATCCGCGCCCGCGTCCGCGACATCACGAAGCGTTTCCCGCTGCCTTATTGATCGGAGGACTCCGTCCTCCAAATCTCCGGCCAAAGGGTATCATACCCTTGGCGTGGGCTTGGGGGCAGCGCCCCCAAGCCTATGGACATCATCAATCGTTCTTCGACAAAACCCTTTATCACGGCGGACGGCTCTCAGATTCGGGAGCTGCTCGCGTACCGGAATTCGTCCATCCGCAATCAGAGTTTGGCCGAAGCCACGTTGCCGCCCGGTCAAGCCACGCAGGAACATTATCATCCCAAGGCCGAGGAGATTTACTATATCCTGACCGGGCAGGGGAAGATGCGTATCGAGGGCGAGGAACGCGAAGTCGGTCCCGAGGACGCCATCGCCATTCCGCCCGGACAGAAACACAAAATCTGGAACACCGGCACCGTCCCGCTCGTGTTCCTCTGCTGCTGCGCGCCCTGCTACGAACACACCGATACGGTGTTTGTGGAATAGGGTAATGTGTCTGCGTTGTAGGGCGGTTCTGCGAACCGCCGCGACGGCACGCAGTGCCGTCCTACAATTGATCGGTGACTACGTTGCCTTGGCCCGCTTCGCGCTCACAATTTCCGTATTCATCCCCGCGAGACTGAGCCCGCCGAAATAACGGCCATGCTCCATCTTGATACACTTGTCGAGAATCACGGTCAGGCCCGCCGCGCGGGCTTTCTCGGCGGACGGCAGATGAATGATCCGCAACTGCAACCACACCGCCGGAATCTTTCGCGCGATCGCTTCGTCAATCAGCGGTGGCACTTCGCTCGCGCGGCGGAAGATGTTCAGGATGTCGATCTGGTCCGGGATCGCGGAGATCGTGGGATAACATTTTTCGCCGAGAATTTCCGTCGCGTTCGGGTTGATCGGGATGATCCGGTAGCCGTGCGATTTCAGGTAGGACGCGACGAAGTAACTCGCCTTCTGCGTGTCGGTGGAAAGACCATAGATCGCGACGGTCTTCGATTCCTTCAGCAGCTTTTGAATCGTCGCGGGGTCTTGGTAGAGCGCGCGTTGTTCAGCGGTCAGCGTGGTGTTTAGCGAGATATCGCATGAAAGGCCTGTTCCAGGTCCCATATTAAGTCCTCCGCGTTTTCGAGTCCGATGGAAAGCCGGATCATCTCGGGGTTCACCCCGCAGAGTCGCAGTTCCTCGTCGGAAAGTTGTTGGTGGGTGGTCGATCCGGGATGGATCACCAGACTGCGCACATCGCCGATGTTGGCGAGGTGCGAGAAGAGTTGAAGCGATTCGATAAACGTTTTGCCCGCCGCGCGCGCATCGCCGCACGTGCCGGCCTTGATGCCGAAGGAGAAGACCGCGCCGGGGCCTTTGGGGAGATATTTCTGCGCGAGCGCATGATCCGGGTGATTCGGCAGTCCGGCGTACGCGACCCAATCGACGAGCGGGTGTTGGTCGAGGAACGTGGCAATCGTCTTGGCGTTGGCCACGTGCCGGTCCATCCGCAGTGCGAGCGTTTCGATGCCCTGCAGCAGGAGGAACGCATTCATTGGCGAGAGGCAGGAGCCGACATCGCGAACCGTTTCCACGCGCGCCTTCATCAGGAAACCGTAGTGCCCGAACGTATCGTAGAAGCGCAGATTGTGGTAAGCCCCCGACGGCGCGGCGATGGTCGGGAAGTGCGAGAAGTCGAAATTGCCGGAGTCGCAAATGATACCGCCGATGGAGTTACCGTGGCCGCCGAGGAATTTCGTGGCGGAGTGAACGACGAGCGTGGCGCCGAATTCGATCGGACGGCACAGGTACGGGGAGGCGAAGGTGTTATCGACGATGAGGGGAATGCGCTTGCTGTTGGCCAGCTTCGCGAGCGCTTCGATATCGAGGATCGACCCGCGCGGATTGCCCACGGTCTCGCCATAGAGTGCTTTCGTTTGCGGGGTGATCGCCTGTTCCCAGTTCTCCAGTTTGGTCGGATCAACGAAGTGGACCTTGACCGAAAGCTTCTGCAGCGTGTGGGCAAACTGCGTAACTGTCCCGCCATAGAGGTGAGACGACGCGACGATTTCATCACCGGGCGAAAGGAGGGTCATCAACGTCACAAACTGCGCCGCCATGCCGCTGGCGGTGGCCACCGCCCCGGTTGCGCCTTCGAGCGAGGCCACCCGTTCTTCCAGCACCGAAGTGGTCGGATTGCTGATGCGCGTATAGATGTTGCCGTACTGTTTCAGGTCGAAGAGTTGCGCTGCATGATCCGCATTCTCAAAGACATACGAACTTGTCTGGTAAATGGGAACCGCGCGTGCGCCGGTCAGGCTGTCAGGAATGTGCCCGGCATGCACCATGCGGGTTTCGAAGCCGAATTTAGGTTTGGCATTCATGGGTAAATCGTCGTCACCCTAGCGACCTGAACGGCGGAGGTCGAATGGAATTCCAGGCCTGTCGAAGAAGAATAAACGCCCGAGTTCATCTCTTTTGCAATAATTGTATTGCGGTGTGACGCAGTCTGGAGAGAATCGAAAGCGCTGTACATGATGTAGTCATGGATTGTTTATGACTTCAAATCAACTGAATCCCGAGTCAGGGCGCCGGGCCATGAATAAATGGCAGGTATTCGTCTTGCTCACGGGATTGTTGTTTTCCGTGGGGGGCACTTACCTCATGGTGTGGATGATCCCTGTTCCAATTTTAGGCGATGCTGTTCTCGGGTTAGTAATGGTCTGTGGAATACTGGCCATTGGAGCCATGTACATCAGTAGTCTCATCTGGGTCTACGAAGATTCCAAACGTCGTGCCATGCGTCCCGATCTCGTCATGCTGTTGGTGGCGTTTTGTGGTTGGCCGCTCAGCTTGATACTGTGGTGGTTCATTCGTCCTGATATGGAAATGGGCGGCGTGAAGGTGGTCGACCAGAAACGCAAATTCAAGTTTGGCTCTTAGCATAGGAGGAGGGGGGGGGATGCCGTTGAGAAGTATCGTTGCGGTGGTGCTGCGTTTATTCGCTGTCGCATGGACCGTTCAGGCTGCGGGATTATTTTGCGCGATGCTAGTATCATTGGAGGATTGTTTCCACCATCCGGTCAACTTTTGGAACTTTTCGGGGGCGGTGCTTTTCTTTGCCTGTAGTGTGATTTTTTGGCTTGTGGCATATCCATTCGCCAATTTCGTATGTCGGGGGGATGCGTCGATCGTGAACATGGGTGGGCTTACGCGCCGGGACCTCTACGCTTTTGCCTGTGTTCTAGTGGGATTGCATTTAAGTCTTTCATCCTGCGGACAAACGCTTAACTGGATTCATTATTTTCTTTCCGTTGCCGCAGAAGGCACATCTAGGCCATTGCAAATGCAGTCAGGGTACGCAGTATCTAAAAACTTGGTTGATTTCGCTGCAGGTTTGGCGCTCTTACTATTTGCGGACCGTTGGGCTTCACTACTCGTCCAGCGGGACGAGCGACGATAGAAATAATTCACGTACGTGTTTCGTTATTAAGCGGAAATATTTATCGAAAAAAGTGTGAAATAATCGTTCGCAGACTTGCCTTAAATAACTTCGCTGGCATGATTTCAAGACTTGTTTAGAACGCTGATGTTCAACCTAACTAAAATTTCGTCTTTGCGTTGGGGCCAAGCTATCGTGCTTTTTGCGATGAGCGTCCTCGCGCTCAGGGCTGAGGACAAGCCGGCATTGCCGCCACTGAAGGGGGATATTGCTCCGAGTAAAAACTCGGATGAACCCTTCATCGCGCAACCTTCTGGTTTGCCGGCGAGCGAACGTCAGGCGGTGGCATCGGGTTCCCTCATTGGTCCGGATAAAATCTGGACGTTGCCGGCTTTGATCGACGAGGCCTTGCGTCGCAATCCTTCCACCAGCGAAGCGTGGCAATCGGCTTTGGCATCCGAGGCCCAGGTGGGTGTGGCGAAGAGTGCTTATTATCCGACCGTAACGCTTTCGGCTTCGGGTGGGCCTTCCCATGCGACATCGCCGGTTTATCCGGGCACGACGACGCTGGATCAAATCAGCGGGGGACCGCAGATGCAGATTCAATATCTGCTGCTCGACTTTGGTGGTCGTCGGGCAGGTGTGGAGTCAGCACGGTTTGCGTTACTATCGAAGAATTTTGATTTCAACAGCGCGTTGCAGACGGTGGTGCTCAACGTGATGACGAATTACTACAATCTCGATTACACCCGCGCCAATGTGGAAAACACCGAAGCGGCACTGGCCTTGGCACAGTCGAATCTCGAGTCGACCGATATCCGCAGTCGCGCGGGACTGGCTCCGATCACCGATGTGTATCAGGCGCGTCAGACCGTGGCGCAGAACCAATACAATCTGGAAAATGCGCGCGGCGCGTTGAGTCAGGCTCAGGTGCAACTTTTGACCAGCGTTGGCATGCCGGGCAATTCGAGCATCAATGTGGCGCCGCCCAAGGAACGTCCATCGACCAAGATACTGGAGCAGGAAGTGGACAAGCTGGTGGATGTGGCGTTGCGCCGTCGACCCGACCTCGCGTCAAAGTATGCCAACTGGCGTTCGCAACTGGAAACGGCCAACAAAGCCGAGGCGGCGAGATGGCCGACCCTGACCACGGGCGTCAATTTGCAGCGCAATTATTACGATGCGCGTGTGGAGGGGACGAATGGCAATCCCACGTTCAAGGGCAAAGGCGAGAATGATACGGCTTCGGCTCTGTTTACCCTCAGTTGGAACGTATTCGATGGTGGTAACGTAGCGAATACCGCGAAAGCCGCGAAACGGCAGGCCGAAGTGGCACGAGCCCAATTGATGAGCGCGGAACTTGGCGCGATATCGGAAGTGGTGATCAACTTTATCGCCTTCAAAACCGCGGTCAAATCCGTGGATGCCGCCGAAGCGCTGGTCACGGCGTCCCAGCAGAGCTACGACTCGACCAATATCAGTTACAAGACAGGGCTGAAGAGCGTGCTCGATCTGCTCACCGCCCAGAACAACCTTGCCTCCGCGAAAGCGACGCTGGCGCAGTCCCGCTCCAATCTGTATACGGCGGCGGCGAATCTTGCCAACGCCACGGGGGATATCCTGCCGCGCCCTCTCGCCGCGAACAATGGCTCGGTGCCTCCTCCCACTCCGGCTCAACCGACACCCTAATTTATGAATCGCACTTCGCACCTCGGTCTCTTTGCTTTCTGCGCCCTCGCGGGGCTCGCCTTGCTAAGCGGATGCAGCAAGCCTCCGGCCCAGCATCAGATGCCGCCCCGCCCCGTGACGGCAGCCAAGGTCGTGACCAAGGACATGCCGCTCTATCTTGAGCAAATCGGTAATTGCGTGGCGGTGGAATCGGTGACCATTTCGGCCCAGGTCTCAGGCAAGATCACGGATATCCATTTCATGGACGGCGCTGACTTGAAGAAAGGCGACAAGCTTTTCACCATCGACCCGCGCCCCTATCAAGCTTCGCTCGATCTGGCGGAAGCGAATCTCAAAAAAGATCAAGCTACCCTCGAGCTCAATAAATCCCAAATGGACCGATCCAAGGAACTGGTCCCCGGCAATTACCTGTCTCCGCAGGACTTTGACAATCTCAAGACAGCAGTCGCCACAGCGGAAGCGCAGGTCAAATCCGATCTGGCGAACATAGCGACGGCCAAGATCAATCTGGAATATTGCTACATTACATCACCGATCGAAGGTCGCGCGAGCGTACGTCTGGTTGATGCAGGAAATGTCGTTTCTGCCACGGCAGGGACGCAGTTGCTTTCGATACAGCGCATGGACCCGATGTACGTCGACTTTACAGTGGCGGAACCGGATCTCCCAAAAGTGCGCGAATATCTGGGCTCGGGCAAGTTGACGGCTCAGGTATACCCGCCCGACGACGAAAAGGCGATGCGCAATGCGGAGTTATTCTTCGTGGATAATGCGGTACAGCTGGCGACCGGTACGGTCAAACTGCGGGCCATCCTTCCGAACAAGGATCGCTTCTTTTGGCCGGGACAATTCGTGCGCGTGCGCATCATCCTGAAGGAATTGAAAGGCGCTCTTGTCGTGCCGTATAGCGCGGTACAAATCAGCCAGCAAGGGCCATACGTTTTCGTCATCAAGCCCGACAGCACGGCGGATATCCGTCCGGTTGCCCCTGGACAACGACTGGGGAATGAGATTGTTATCACCAAGGGACTCTCCGACGGGGAGAACGTGGTGGCGACAGGGCAATTGGGCATTGGTCCCGGATCGAAAGTATCCGTCATTACGGCGGAAGGGACTCCCTCTCACGGAGGCTCGGCTCCGGTCAAGGCGACTGAGGAAAAGGCGAAATAAGCGGCTTACCCCATTCCTCCCATGAGTATTTCCCAGCTTTGCATTGAGCGACCGGTCATGACGATGATGATGGTGGCATCCATCGTCGTCTTCGGCGTGATTTCATTCCTCGCATTGCCGGTTAACGATTTGCCCTCGACGGATTACCCGGTTATCACGGTCAACGTAGGTTACCCCGGCGCGAATCCCGAGACGATGGCTTCCAACATTGCCACGCCGTTGGAACGCCAATTCATGCAGATTTCGGGATTGGAGTTGGTGACTTCGCAGAGCACGCAGGGCAGCACGAAGCTCACCCTGCAGTTTTCATTGAGCAAGAGCATCGATGCCGCCGCGACCGACGTTCAGGCCGCGATCACCCGCGCCACGGGAAATCTCCCGGCAGATTTGCCATCGCCGCCCACGTTCACGAAGACGAATCCAAACGACCAGCCCATTGTCTACATCGCCTTGGTCAGTAATACACAGACGGAAGGCCAGCTCTACGATTACGCCAACACCCAGATCGGCCAGCGTATCAGCATCATGAACGGCGTGTCGCAGGTATCGGTCTATGGCCAAAAATCAGCCACGTTGATCAAAGTCGACCCATCGAAGCTCGCAATCCGGGGATTAACCTTGAACGATTTCGTTACCGCCGTTCAGAGCGGCACGACCTATCAGGGGGCAGGCCAGTTTGATGGGGCCACGCGGACCTTTTTGCTCAATCCCATGGGGCAGTTGGAGAATGCGAGCCAGTATGATAATCTCATCATTTCTCAAAAAAATGGCTCCATCTTGCGCGTAAAGGACGTGGCCAAGTCCTACAACAGCGTGCAGGACGAGCGGTTTAATTTCAGCATCTGGCTGCGCGGCTATGATGTTCCGAGCGCGGCCGTGGTTCTGGCGGTCAACAAGTCGGCGGGGGCCAATGCCGTTGACGTGGCCGCTTCAGTTCGGACATTACTCAAGCAATTGCAGGTGGAAACCCCCGCCTCGATGCAATTGTATCTTCTCTACGACCGGTCCAAAACGATTATCGGTTCCGTCAATGACGTGGAAGAAACCCTGCTTATCGCTTTCGGCTTGGTGGTGCTGGTGATCTACGTCTTCCTGGGACGATTGACGGATACCATCATCCCGGCGGTGGCCCTGCCGCTGTCGCTGATGTTGACGGCCATTCCGATGTACGCCCTCGGGTACAGTCTGGATAATTTGTCCTTGCTCGCATTGACTCTGGCCATCGGGTTCCTTGTCGATGACGCCATCGTGTTTTTGGAAAACACGGTGCGTCGCATGGAGGCGGGGGAAGACGCCATGACCGCCTCGATCAAGGGCGCGGAAGAAATCATGTTCACCATCGTGTCGATGACACTATCCCTCGCGGCGGTGTTCATCCCGCTAGTGTTCATGCCGGGATTGGTTGGACGCATTTTCCGCGAATTCTCCGTCACCATTGTACTTTCGATCATCGCTTCGGGACTGGTCTCGATCACTGTCACCCCACTGATGTGTTCGCGCATGTTGCATGATCGCCATGGGGCTAAGAAGACATGGCTGGAAGGTCATTTCGATGTGTTTTTGAAGAAGGTCATCAAGGGATACGGCGACTCGCTCTATTTCTTCCTGCATCATCGATGGGTCTCGGCAGTGACTTGGGCCATTTGCATGGTCGGTACCTGTTATCTCTATATGCAGGTGCCGAAAACCTTTTTGCCGACGGGCGACAGTGGATTCATTATGGGCGTCTTTATCGCTCCGGAAGGTTCCTCTCCGGATCAGATGAAAGAGTACCAAAAGCAGATTGACGCGGTGTTGCACAAAAATCAGTACGTGCAGCAGACCATCACGTTGTCCAATTTGTCGGGCTTTCTCCCGTCTTCATTTGGTCTCGTGCTCGCCTTTCTGGATGATGCGGCCACGCACAAGCGCCCGTCCATTGATGTGATCAACGCCCAGCTTTCAGGCGCGCTAATGTCGGTGCCGGGTATTTTTCCGGCGATTCGGCCCCAGCCTACTTTGGAGATCAGTACCGGCGCGACTTCCAATAATCAGGGCAAGTACGCCTATACGATCTCAGGCATTGATCCGCAGGAAGTATACGGTGCCGCGCAGAAGATGATGGCGAAAATGCGGGAATTTCCCGAGCTCTCCTCCGTGTCTTCCGACATGCAGCTCAATACGCCGCAGTTAAAGATTCATATTTTGCGCGACCAGGCTTCTACCTATGGCGTCACGGCGCAGTTGATCGAGTCGACTCTGCGCAATGCCTATTCGCAGAACTATGTGTATCTGGTGAAGAAAACTTCGGATCAGTATCAAGTGATTGTCGAGACGGACGATCGCTTCCGTTCCCGTCCGCAGGATTTGAGTCTGCTTTATGTGAATTCCAGTAATGGAGCCGGACCGGTGCCGATGAGTGCCGTGGCTACATGGGAGGAAACGCTGGGACCGCAGGCGGTTAATCACGTAAACCAGTTTGTCTCCGCGAGTATTTTCTTCGACTTGAAGCCTGGCGTGGCGATCGGCACCGTGACGGACAAGGTAGAGGCGCTCGGCAAACAAGTTGTACCATTGGGCGTCCTGGCGAACCTGCAAGGTGAGGCGGACCTATTCACGCAGATGGTCAACGGGATGGTTTCCATGCTCTTCTTCGCCGTTTTTGTGATGTATGTCATCCTCGGCATTCTTTACGAGAATTACTTGCACCCGGTGACGGTGTTGTCCGCGCTGCCGGTGGCATCGATTGGCGGCTTGCTGACCTTGATGGCATTCAATCAGGAGCTTTCACTTTATGGCTTCATCGGCATGTTCATGCTGATGGGTATCGTGAAGAAGAACGGTATCATGATGATCGATTTTGCCCTGCAGCGGATGGATGAGGGGCTGGATCGAAATGCCGCCGTGCACGAGGCATGCCTGGAGCGTTTTCGCCCGATCATGATGACTTCACTGGCGGCATTGATGGGAGCGGTGCCGCTGGCCTTGGGCTGGGGTAATGACGGGGCTTCGCGCATTCCGCTGGGCTTGATCATCGTGGGCGGTTTGATTTTTTCGCAATTGATTACGCTATATGTCACTCCCGCCTTGTTCCTCTACATGGAGCAATTGCAGGAAGGTGTCCTCGATAAGTATTCCTTCCTGAAATCATCGCGCCACCGTAAGCATAATCCCGTGGCGCACATGGAGCAGGAACAGCCGAAGCCGGTGGCCTGATTTACTGGCGCTGCCCTTGCGACGGAGCCAGGGAAATCGGTTTGGAGGCGGACCGCCAAACTTACGGTTTGGCTGGAACAAATTGCGGGCGCGACAGCCAATAAGGATCGGCGATTCCTTCGCGATAGGCGGACAAGGCGCCAGGCGATGAGTGCACGCGCAGGTTGCTGAAAGATTCATCCTTGTTTTGCCAGCGTTCATGCCAAAACACGATGGCCTTGATGCGGGGACACTTGGTTTTAATCTCCGAGAAGGATTCCTTGATCCACTGGCCCTTGTTGCCCGCCTTCGGGAATTCACCGATGCCCCATTCGGCAAGCATCATGGGTTTGTCCTGATCGAGAGCGGCGAGATCGTGGTAAGGATATTCGTACGTATCGATCGGCTCCACCCAGGGGTCCTTCGCGAATTGCTTGCCATAGGCACTCGTGCCAAGCCAGTCGACATAGTCGGGGCCGGGGTAATATTCCGCGAACTGATTCCACAGATCCTGCGGGTAGGAGTAATTGTTGACGTGAAAAACCCACTGGATGTTTTTAGCGCCACGGGCACGCACGCGGTCGACCACATAGCGGTAGGCCTTTTTGTAATACTCAGGCCCGGCAAAGAGTTTCTTGCCGTTCTTTATGGAAGCGACCTTGCCGCCGCCATAGAAATGGCCCGACCACGGAAACCACGTGCCATTCATCTCGAGTCCCCAAGCGACGAGAATTGGTTTGCCGTAGTCGCGTGCGGCGTCGGCCCAGTGGTCGATATAGGCGTCCAATTTTCCGGCGAGGATATTGGTGAGGCTGAAGCGGTCCGGGCCAAGATTTTGCTCATAGGGTTTATCCCATGGCGACCAAAATAGCAGCGGCACCGCACCATAACGCGAGATGATTTCCAGATTGGCGCGGGGAAAGGTTTGCTCTCCCCAATAGCTGGAAGACGCCACGATGGCCTGGGGTTTGCCGACGAGCTTTTCGAATTCCTCAATACCCTCGAGGGTGACGGCATCTTCCGTCTCACCGAAATCAATATACGCTCCCGCATAAACGCCGGTGGTGGGGATGGCCAGTTGCTGGCCCTTCTGCAGATCCGGGTGCAGAGGAGTGGGGGCGGGGGGATTGCACGCGCCGAGAAGGGCGAACAGACCAAGCACGAAGGGGAGATGAAAGCTGGCGTGAGACATAAAGATCAACTGGGGACGTGAACCGATGCGGTGCGTTCGACCTTGCTCCAGCCGACCAGTGCGCCGCGCAAGGCGCGGACAATGGCTTTCCAGATCACCCAACTAAGGAGGGGGCGATAGAAGAGCCGCATCGGAATGATGCGGAAGGCGTGGTGCCAGGGCTCTTTTTCCATCCAACAGGCGAGGAACGCGAGCAGGAGGTCCATGATGAGGAAGAGCAGGACGTAGATCCAGATTTGCGGAGAAATGCCAAGGATGAGGGAGAGAATCAGGATGCTGTCCACAATCGGGGTGATCGCGACGAGGATGATCTGGAAAAACCAGAGGCTTGGCAGGCTGAACCAGCCCAGCGCCGGATGATCCCAATCGAGCACGAGGTCGCGATGTTTCCAAAGACATTGCAGCGTCCCAAAGGCCCAGCGGGAACGTTGTTTGATGAGGTTGCGAATCGTCTCGGGCGCTTCGGTCCAGGCGATCGCGCGCGGCATGTACTCGATTTTACAACCGGTGCGATGCATCGCGAGGGTGAGGTCGGTGTCCTCGGCGAGCGTGTCATCCTGAATGCCACCGGCGGCCTCGACCGATTTGCGGTGCAGGGCGCTGACCGCTCCAGGCACGACCGTAATGCAGTTCCACATGGCGTAGGCGCGACGGTCCAGATTGAATCCGCAGACATACTCAAGCGCCTGGCAGCGAGTGAGGAAGTTGCGAGTGTTACCCACTTTGGCATGGCCGGAAACGGCGCCGACATTTTCATCGCGTAAGGGGGCGACGAGGTTCGGAATGGTTGCGGGTTGAAAATGGGTGTCCGCATCGAGGAGAACGAAAATATCATGTCTGGCCGCAGCCATACCATTGCGCAGGGCTTGTGCCTTGCCTTGATTTGCCTGGCGCAGGAGGCGGATGCGGGAATCGGCTTGCGATGCGGATTCCACACGCTCGGCAGTGAGATCGCGGGAGCCATCATCGACCACGACGATTTCAATCGCCCCGGTGTAGTTGGTGCGGAGTACGGAATCGAGAGTCGCCGCGATGACCTTCTCCTCGTTGTAGGCGGCGATAATGACGGAGACCGGTGGCGCGAAGGTGGGAAGAACCAGCTTGGCTTCGATGCGGCGATGTTCTGCGGCGAGGGCAATGACGACAAGAGTGCGGGCGACGACGAGACCGGTTGCGACGATCATGAAGGCGATCATGGCTTGCGTGACGTGGTGATAAATGCCGAATCCGGTGTTGCTGATGAAGCGGGTGATGCGGTCGCTCTCGGCATTGAGCGGCGGCATGAGTTCACTCTGCGGAATGCCGACAAGACGGCTCAGTGAAACGATTTCATCGCCGCGATTCTGTAGGTAATCGATGATTTTCGGCAGCGCTGCCACGGTCTGCGAGCGGTCGCCGCCAGCATCGTGCAGGAGGAGGATATCCCCATTGCGACGCTGGTCCTTTACCCGTCGCACGATTTCATCCACGCCGGGCCGTTGCCAATCCTCTGGGTCGATGTTTTCCAGAACGGTGAGGTAGTTGAGTTGCTGCGCGACATCGATGGGCATCAATTCGTCGGCGTTTTGCGGCTTGGCATCGGCGTTATACGGCGGGCGAAAGAGCGTGGTGGAGCGGCCGGTGATGGCTTCGAGCAGGCGTTGCGTGGCATTGAGTTCGAGCTTGGCCTGTTCACGCGTGATCTGGCCCATGTTGGGGTGAGTGTAGGTGTGGCTGCCGAGTTCGTGGCCTTCGCGCAAGATGCGGTTGATCAAGCCGGGATATTGTTCAGCCTGATGGCCAACGACGAAGAAGGCCGCCTTGACTCCACGCTCCTTGAGAATGTCGAGGATCTGGGGAGTCCACTCCGGATCGGGACCATCGTCAAACGTGATCGCGATTTCACGCGGCGAGCCTTCTCCTTGCCGGAAGAGGGTGAGGTAGCCGGGCAATTTTGTGTAATCGGCCGTGGTGCGGTTGAGTTTTCCAATCGTAAACTGCCGCTTGCCGTCGGAGTGGGAGAGATCGATGGTGACGAATTCACCCCGTCCCACTTCGCCGATACGGTTGCCCGTGGGGATGTTCTCCAGTGGTTGGAGCATTTCGGGTTTCAGCTCCGGAAATTTGACAAGATCAAGCACGCGCCAGACTTTGGGATCTTCCGTGCCCAGACGGGCGATGGCAAAACCGCCGACGCCTTCTGCCTGGGCCGCGCGGGATTGGTTAAGCATGGTGGTGGCATCGAGGAACCAGACCGTATGGCGAACGTCACCGTCGAGGTAGGAAAAGTGGGGATTGTATGACGGCGCGTCCACCTTGATGCGCTCGATCTTCGCATGGGCGGCGCGGGTCATGGCGTCGACGAAGCCGATGCTCTCCGCTTCCGGCTGGCCTTGAGCCCAGTCATAACCCTGCGTGCCGATGCCGATGATCCATTGATTCGGATCGCCGTAGCCAACCATGACGTGCAACCATCCTTCAAACCAATCTTGCGACGCGACGGGCCCCGGCGCATCGGCTTCACCGTTCTCATCGTAGAGTTGCGCGACAAAGTGATCGACGAATTCGGGGAGCTTATCGAGATCGAAAGAAGAGAGTTCCTGCCCCACCGGAATGCTGAGCCAGACTTCCTTTTTCTCGCGATGGAAGGCTTCCGCGAAGCGAGAGAGCAGCTGCGTGTACTTGTCCTTGTAGGCGGGGTCCAGTTGCTGCCAGTCGATCAGGATGCCCTGAGCGTGGGCCCGGTCGAGGCGGTAGAGCAATTGTCCGATGAAGAGCATCTGCTTTTCAAGCGAGGCATTGGCCAGAATTTCGACTGCTTCCGGCTGCCAGCCGCGATCGGAAAGATTTGTCAGCATTGGGATGAGACGCAGTCCGTTCTCCTCGGCGAATTTTTTAATGCGATCATCCGGGCTGCGGCGCAGCGTTCCGTCATAGTCGATGGTGAACCACTCCGGTGCGATGTGCGTGAGGGAGCTGGCGTGCTTGCGCAGCGAGGTGTAGCTGTCTTCGTCCCAACCCACATAGTAACCGAGGCGGATACCTTCGTTGATGGTGCGCTTGGGTTTGGGGGTGGCGCGTGTTTTTTTAGCGAGTTGATACTTCTCGAGAAAGGGGATGGGGAGTTTTGGCGCGTTGGGAGAGGCGGCAGGTTGGCTGTAGGATTTCAGTTCGCTTTTTAGCAGGCGCACGGCGGCGGGCAATTCCATGCGCGGTGTGACGAATAACGTCTGGACGAACAGGACGCTGACGACAAAAAACAGGCAGGCGCCTGCGAAGAGAATCCAGCGCAGGCGTGGCCAGCGTTTGCCGCTGGGGTCGAGAAAGACGAAATTATCGTGAACGCGGTTTGGCATTTTGGAAGGGCGCGAGGAGGCTTCTCAGTTTGGCAACTGAAGGCTGGCCGGGTGCCGCCGGGGAATCGAGGTAGCCGTAAGCCAGTCGCGAACCCAACACTGCGAAAATCAAACGCGTATGAGCGGCGAGGGGACCGACCCCCATCACGGCCCAGGGATGGTCCTGATGATGAAAGAGAAGGGAGGCGAGACGCTGGATATCGTCCTGATCATGCACGCGGGCGGCGATCTTGTAGCAGTCGAGATCGTGCTTCGCGAAGCTGGCGACGAGGGC
This sequence comes from Verrucomicrobium sp., assembly GCA_017849585.1. GTDB lineage: Bacteria > Verrucomicrobiota > Verrucomicrobiia > Methylacidiphilales > UBA1321 > UBA1321. The sequence goes on along the minus strand of JAFIGT010000004.1, from coordinate 14,680 downwards.
TTTCATTTTCGCCGCGCTCAACGGCTGAGCTAGCGAATGGGCCGATAAGATGACCGATTTGCCCGCCTTCTTGGCGGCCTTGAGCACGCGGTGCATGGCCTTGGCCTGGGCGAGTTCCACATCGATCAGCTCAGCGAAGGGCAGGAGATGCAGGAAGGTTTCTTCGCGTTTGGAACCGCGCCACGTGTACGCGCCACCCTCTTCGCGGGTGCGCAGGGTGAGGAGCACGGGGTGGGCACGCTTGAGGAGGGCGAGTTCAATCTCGTCGACAGTGACGCCTTTGGCGAGGAGTTCATCGACTCGAACTTCGATCAACTGTGCGGGCAACTTGACGCGGTTGAGCAAACGCAGGCCGCGCGGCGTGATGACGGTGCCGACGAAAACGGGCGGCTTGTAGGAGGCGAGGGGGGAGGCGAGCGGAGGCATGGTATTAGAATTCAGAGCAGTTGAAGACGATCCGGTAGGTGCATCGTTTGCTGCGGCAGACGACCTTGCATTTTTCCTGAACAAGCGACTCCCCGCAGACCGGGCAGACTTGGTCGCGTTTTTCTTCCGCAGATTGTTCCTGGGGAGGGATGTTTTCCATAAGTAAAAATAAGGCTTAGTTCAGCACTATAATAGGTACTCGGTTCTTTGGCATTTGTCGAGTCAGCGTGACGAGGGGGGGGATTCGTGGAAAAGAGAAAAAGCAGCGCACACTCCCAGAGTGGCCGTGTCTGAACGCGGTTCTGCCACGGCGACACAAGGCTTGCTCACGTCGTCCAGAGGGGGGCTTCGGGAGCACGTAAAAAAACTTTTCGTCAATTGCCGTCCTTATGCCTAAACTAGGGAAAGTGCCATGAAAAAATCTTCTCTCGAATTTCTCACGCAACTGCTCGAAACCCCCAGTCCTTCCAGCGCGGAAACCGCCGGTCAACGCGTCTGGATCGACTACGTGGAAAAGTTCGCCGACCGCGTGGAAACCGACGCTTACGGCAATGCCCTAGCGATTGTGAATCCCGGCGGTCATCCGAAAATCATGGTCATGGGTCATGCGGACGAAATCGGCTTTCAGGTCCAGTACATTGACGACAACGGCTTTCTCTATTTCCAACCCGTCGGCGGTCCCGATGCCGCACTGGCTCGCGGTCAACGCGTGCACATTCATGGCCGCAACGGAGCCGTGCTCGGCGTGATTGGCTCGCTCGCCGTCCACATGCAAGACCGCTCGAAGGAAGGAAAGGTGCCCGACTGGCACGAGATGTTCATCGACATCGGCGCGGAGAACCGCAAGGCAGCTGAAAAGCGCGTCGCGGTCGGTGACCTGATCACCTACACGGTCGGCTTTCAACAACTCAACGACGACATCTACATCGCCCGCGCCTGCGACAATCGCGTCGGCACGTTCATCGCGGCGGAAGTCATGCGCCTGTGCTCCGAGAACAAGAAGAAGCTCAAGGCGTGTCTCGTCTCCGCCTCCACCGTGCAGGAAGAGAACGGTCTCTACGGCGCGGCTATGGTCGGCTATTCCGTGCGGCCCGATGCGGCGCTCGTGGTGGACGTCGGTCAGGCGACGGACATCCCCGTTGCGAACAAGAAAAAGTTCGGTGATGCGCGACTCGGCAAAGGGCCGATCCTCAGCCGCGGCAGCGTGAATCATCCGGTCATCGTCGATCGCCTCGAAAAGCTCGCGACGAAGAACAAGATCGCGTTCCAGCGCGGCATCGATCCTCGTTGGTCCGGCACCGATGCGGATTCCGTTTTTCGTCAACGCGGCGGCATTCCGTCCGTCTCCATCGGCATCCCGAACCGCTACATGCACACGCCGGTCGAAGCGATCCACCTCGGCGACTTGGAAAGCATCATCAACCTGATCACCGCCTTCGTGCAGGACGCCCGCACCGGCGATGATTTCAAGGTGAAGATTTAGCCAGCGCTAAACGGTCGTCAGCTGCTTGACCGGGATGAACTCGAACGGCAGCAGGATATCGAGACTGAAATCGATGCCGCTGCTGTGCATGTCTTCGTCGTCTTCTTCGTAAAACCACCGCACCTTGATGTTTTCGCGCTGGGCCTGAAACCGCTCGACCGATTCGAGCAGCGTGAGCAGGCACTTGGACGAACTCGTGTTGAAGTAGTTCAACTTGAAGTCCAGCGTCAGCGGTTGACTGTTTTTCTCCAGATGCGCGGCGAGTTCATCCTGGATTTCCTGATAGAACGGCAGGGAATCCTCCGGATAGGATTGACCGGAGAATTCCAGCACGCCGCTGGCAGGGTCGAACGACACGCTCGGCGTGGTCGTGGTGGCTTCGATCTTGAGTTGCATGGGGAGGGGGAATGGTTGGGGGATTTAGTTGCGGCTGCAGTCCCGGCTGATCCGGGTGGAAAGGGTGTAATAATACAGTGCATTCGGGCCTTCGCTGAACCGGGCGACAACGGGACTCTTCGACTTGCGCGCGATCTCGATCAGTCCCAATCCCGCGCCCTTTGATTGAGGCTGGGTGGATTGACGGCGTTGCGTCAGATAGAATTCCCGGAGCTTCTCTTCGGTCATCGAATTGATCAGCGCGCAGCGGGATTCCAAACGCGCCTTCTGCTCGGAGGTCACCAGATTTCTGCCCTCGATCTCGAAGGCTTCCGGACTTTCCTTCACCAGCAAGCTTCCCGCCCCGACGACGCTGTGGGACTTCGGGAAGAACTCCCGCTCTTGGGAATAGTGCAGGATGTTCTGCGCCATCTCCACCAGGACGGAGAAGAGTCGTTTCTTGGAGAAATCCTGATGCGTTTCCTCGTGGGTGAGATGGAGGAGGCCGCCAATCCGGATCAAGGTATTTTGCGTGATAGCTCCCTTGAATAGGAGGATGAGTTTATTGGAGTTCAGGGCCGCTTCGTGCAACTGCCGCAGTTGCGTGAGTTCGTCGGAGGGGAGGGATCTGGTCATAAGGATCTCAGTTGCGGATGAATACGGGGTGCACTGCCGGTTTGCCCAGCCACTCGACCCCGATGATCGTGATGTCGTCGCGTTGCATCTGCGCGCCTTGATGGTCCATGAGGGCGCACTCGATACGCTGCTTCTTTTCGGCCAGCGGCAGGAATCGGATCTCCTGCAGCAGGGCTTTCAAGCGGCCCGATCCGAGCTTCTCGTTGTTGGGCGAATGCTGGTCCGCGAGACCGTCCGTGGTGAGGAAAAATGTCTGGCCCGGAACGAGGTCGAGTGTCTGCGTGGTAAAGATCCGCGCGCGTTCCCGCTGCATCCCGCCGAGACTGTGGTGGTCGCCGTTGATCACGGTGATCTCCTGCGACTCGGAGCACAAATAGAGCGGACGTTTCGCACCGCTGAACTTGAGAATGCCCAAGCTCGGATCAATCGCGCACAGGCACGCGTCCATTCCATCGCGACCACTGCCCGCGTCGCTCCCTTGGTTCAGGCTGCGACGGATGCTCTCGTGCAGGCACGAAAGAATGGCGTCCGGTTCACGGATGTTTTTGGACGTAATAATGTCATCGAGCAGATTATGACCGATCAGGGCCATGAACGCGCCCGGTACGCCGTGACCCGTGCAATCCACCGCCGCGATGTACACCACCCCGCGATGCTCGGTCACGTAGAAGAAGTCGCCCGACACGATATCGCGCGGCTTGAAGATCAGGAACAGATCCAGTCCCCAGCGGTCCATCTGATCCGGATGCCGCAGCATCGATTTCTGAATGCGCTGGGCATAGAAAATACTGTCCAGAATCTCGCGGTTCTTCTTCTTCAGCAACGCCTCCTGATGCTGACTGCGTTGCGTCGTTTTGTGCAGCAACTGCGACTGCGCGATCAGCAGCGCATGGAAATCGATCAGACGGTGATCGTTCCCGCTCGAGACGACGAACGGCTCGTACAGGAATTCCGGTTCCCGCTGCAGGCAAAGATCCGCCGCTTCCAGCACGGTGCTCGTGGGGGAAAGCTGAAGCATCTTCGCCTTGGAATGCTGCAACATCAGCGAGATGGGGCGGGGATGATACACCGCCAGCCCATTCTTGCGGCTGAGGAGTTGGAAAAAAGTGGCGCGGGAGATAAGCCCGATCAGCACCGGTCCCTCCGCCACCATCACCCCCGGTAGTTTAGGCTTTGAGAGAAAAAGCTGATGCACCGCTTCAGCGCTCGTATCCTGAGGCACAGTGTCAACGTGGCCTGCCAGTTGATGGAGCCGCACTACATCTTGCTGGGCACCGGCTTCCGCACGGTCGAGCACACATATATCGTCCAAATTCATCGGTTCTACCTTTGTCAATCGGTTGGGGAAGGCGTCCCGGCTGGAGCCGGCGTTCGGGAGGCATTGTATCCACAGTTTCTTTCGGCTCCCTGGCTTCCCATTAAAGTGACCGTTCTGTGACTTTTGGCCGCTTGACTTCGCGCCCCAAGACTGGGAAATTGGTTAACTATGGTGAATAAGCTCCTGCACACGCGTTATCGGGTCAATGACCTCGAAAAGACCGCCCACTTTTATAAGGAAGTCCTCGGGTTGATCGAAGTGCAGCGCCATACCTCACCGCGTGGTTCGACGCTCGCCTTTTTCAAAGCCCCGCAGAGCGAGGAACTCATCGAAATTTGCCATTATCCCAAGGCCGGGAATGTGGAAGTGCAGCCCGACCTGACCCATCTGGCGTTTGAAGTCGACAGCATCGAAGCGTTTGCCAAAGAAAGCACCGCCAAGGGGTACCCGCTGAGCGACGGCCCCACCGTCAGCAGCACCGGCACCAAATTTGCCTTCATCGATGGCCCGGAAGGCTACGAAATTGAACTCATTGAGCGGAAGAAATGAAGAGACCCCTGAAAATTGCCCCCTCGATGCTGGCCAGTGACCTGGGCAACGTCGAAAAAGAAGTCCGGCGCATCGAAGCCGCGGGCGTGGACCTGATCCACGTGGACGTAATGGACGGCCACTTTGTGCCCAACCTGACCTTCGGTCCTGACTTTGTCGCGACGCTGAAAAAGCTCACGCCCATTCCGCTCGATGTTCACTTGATGATCCAGCAACCAGACCGCTACGCGCGGTCTTTTATCGAGGCGGGGGCAGACATCCTCACCGTGCATCTCGAGGCCTATCACGACGTCAAGCGCACGCTCGAAATCATTCGCGGCATGGGCTGTAAATGCGGCCTCGCCATCAACCCGATGACCCTGTTCCAGAATTGCGGCTCGCTGCTCAAGAAGGTCGACCTGCTGCTCTGCATGACGGTGAATCCCGGTTTCGGCGGCCAGCCGTTCATTGTGGAAGTACTCGACAAGATCCGACAGGCGGTTGCGTATCGCGAGCAACACAATTTGAATTTCGACATCGAGGTCGACGGCGGCCTCACCACCGACACGATCGGACCATCGGTCGCGGCCGGCGCGAATGTCATCGTGGCGGGAACGTCCATTTTCCGCAAGGAAGATGCCACCGCCGCCGTCAAGGAACTGCGCGCCCGCGCGGCGGAGGTTTCCGCCGGAGGATAACGAAATCGGCAGCACGGAGGCTGCACCCAGAAGAGCGGGCTGACTGGCGAAACATCGCCCGCAAAGAGATTTATTTGAGAGTTCACACGAAATGTCCCAGGAATTAACCCGCAACTTTTGCATCATCGCCCACGTCGACCACGGCAAGACGACTCTATCGGACCGTCTGCTGCAGGCGACCAATACCATTACCGCCCGGGAGATGCAGAACCAGATGCTCGACTCGATGGATCTCGAGCGCGAACGTGGCATCACGATCAAGTGTCACCCCGTCACGATGTCGTACACGGCCAAGAACGGCACCGTCTATCGACTGAACCTCATCGACACCCCCGGCCACGTCGACTTCTCCTACGAAGTTTCCCGCAGTCTCTCCGCCTGTGAAGGCGCGCTGCTCATCATCGATGCGGCGCAAGGCGTTGAAGCCCAGACGGTGGCCAATGTGCACCTTGCCAACAAGCAGGGTTTGAAGCTCATTCCGGTCATCAACAAAATCGATCTACCCAGTGCGGATGTCGAAACCTGCAAAAAGCAGCTCGAGGACATTCTCGCGATTCCCGGCGAAGAAGCGATCCTGGCCAGCGCCAAGGCAGGCATCGGCATCGAGGACATTCTGGAAGCCGTCGTTGCCCGCATTCCCGCGCCAAAGGAATTCAACGACGACATCCTGCGCTGTCTCGTGTTTGACTCTCTCTTCGATACCTATCGCGGCGTTGTCACCTACGTGCGCAATTTCTCCGGCACCATCGAGCAGGGGACCCCGATCACGCTCATGCATTCCAACGGCCGCTATGAGGTCAAGGAAGTTGGCGTCTTCAGCCCCAAGCCGCTCAAGGTGGACCGCCTCAATCCCGGCGACGTGGGCTATCTCATTGGCAATATCAAGGCCGCCTCCGATGTGAAGATTGGTGAAACCATCACCAACAGCCAGCGCCCCGCCACCGAGCAATTGCCCGGATTCAAGGACGTCACCCCCATGGTGTTCAGCGGCATTTATCCCATCAACACAGCCGAGTTCGAACAGCTCCGTACTGCTGTCGCCAAATTCCAGCTCAACGATCCCGCGCTGACATTCCAGCAGGAAAGCTCCGCCGCATTGGGCTTTGGTTTCCGCTGCGGTTTTCTCGGCCTCCTCCACATGGAGATCGTGCAGGAACGCCTCCGCCGCGAGTACAACATGGACATCATCGCGACCTACCCGAGCGTCGTGTATGAGATCCGCCGCACCAACGGCGAAGTCTACATGCTCGATAATCCATTGCAGATGCCGGACCCGTCCGTCATCGAGGAAATCCGTGAGCCGATGGTCAAGGCGTTCATCATGTGCCCCAACGACAACATCGGCGACATCATGCAGATGGTCATGGAAAAGCGCGGCGTTTGCGAACACACCGAATCGCTCGACGGCAAGCGCGTCATGCTGCGCTGCGACCTCCCGCTCAATGAAATCGTCGTCGACTTCAACGACCGCATCAAGTCAATCACCCGTGGTTACGGTTCGATGGATTACGAATACGCTCCGTATCGCGCCGCCGATCTCGTGAAGATGGACATGCTCGTCAATGGCGAGCCGATGGACGCCTTCTCATGCATCGTGGAACGCAGCAAGGCCGAGGCGCGTGGACGTCAACTCGCCGCCAAGCTCAAGGAAGTCATCCCGCCGCACCTTTTCAAAATCGCCATTCAGGCGGCCATCGGTGGCAAGATCATCGCCCGCGAAGATGTGAAGTCAGTCGGCAAGAACGTCATCGCGAAATGCTACGGTGGTGACATCACCCGCAAGCGCAAACTCCTCGAAAAGCAGAAAGAGGGTAAGAAGCGCATGAAATCGATTGGCAAAGTCGATATCCCCCAGGAAGCGTTTATCGCCGTCCTCAAATCCGACACCCGATGAGCTGGTTCTCTAATTCCAAGGCGGAAGCGTTGCGCGAAGCGCGAGAAATGGCCTTTGCCCTGCGCAAGAATTATATCTATTCCCGAGATATCCTCGCGTCGAAAGACGTGACGGTAATCCAGGAGCAAATGGAAGCGCTCGAAAAGGCAATTGAGGACAAAGATCTGCCCGCACTGGAAAAGCTCAAGAAAGAGATCCTGAAACTCGGTGGACGTCTTTTTCCCTCCAGCCCATGGGATGGCTGGCGCGAGAATGTGGAAGTCTTCGTCGTGGCGATTGTCATCGCTCTCGGCGTACGCTCTTACTTCCTGCAACCCTTTAAAATTCCCACCGGATCGATGCAGCCCACGCTCAACGGCGTGCAAATTGTCGTCCGGCAGGAACCGCCGCCTTCGTGGCCGGTGCGGATCTTTGAAATGATCGCGCTTGGTCGCACCTATGGCTCGGTCGAGAGTCATCAGGGCGGAGTCATCAACAGCATGCGCGGCGGATCAATCACGCCGTGGTTCGAATATACCGACGTTGATATCAGCGGCCGCACCGTTCGCATCTGGGCCAATCAACAAGCCGTGCAACGTGATATTGGCTTGCGGGTACGGGATTCGGTGCCAGCCGGAAGTCGTTTGAATTTCCGCATCGATACGGGCGACCAGGTTTTGGTGAACAAGGTGGTTTACAATTTCCGCAAACCGGAGCGGGGCGAAGTCTTTGTCTTTCGAACGACTGGTATCCGCTACATCGAGGACCAGTTGCGCAGCAGCGGCATTGAGGGATCGCAATTCTACATCAAGCGGTGCGTGGGTGTGCCGGGTGACGTGCTCAGCATTGATCCTCCTTATCTCAAGGTGAATGGTTCCATCATCCGCAAGCCGGAAGCCTTCGAGCGCATCTATTCGCTGAAGGACGGTTATCGTGGCTACGGCATCTTGCCCCGGCAGGAATGGTTGCAAACCGCGCAGCAGACACTCACGCTTGCGCCGGATAATTACTGGGCCATGGGTGACAACAGCTACCACAGCTCGGACAGCCGGTTCTGGGGACCGGTCGTTCGCTCGAACCTAGTGGGGACTGGCCTGATGGTTTACTGGCCGTTCACTTCCCACTGGGGGCTGATTCGTTAACGTCGGCGACACCGTCGCAGGCGCTGCGGATTCGCTACCGGCGGCAGGCGCGGCAGGACCTTTGGGTTTTGCTGGAGTCGGTGCGGTCGGTTTAGCTGGAGAAACGGGAGCTGGAGCTGCCGGTTTTATCGCAGGGGCGGGCGCCGGTTTCGCCGGGGGCGCGGGCGGTTTTACCGTGGGTGGTTGTGCGGCTGGAGCTTTGGGCGGAGGAAGCTGCGGGTAGAGCTTTTCCTTTTCCAGATCAAGACTGCCGAGTAATTTCCGGTTCCACCATTTGCCGCTTTTTCGGCGCTCTTTCATTCGGCTGAAGTGGTAATCGTACAGTTGCAGTCGAATAAACCGTGGCGGGTGATTGGGAAAGGGGTTTGTCTCCAGCAATGAGACAATTTCCGGCTGGTTGCGTTTGAGTCCGTTGATGAAATTGATCAAGGCTGGTTCTGGTTTCCACTCATAGGATTGGCTGAGTTGGCCCGGAGAATTGAAGAGAAGCGATCCAATCCAGTAGCTGCTATTTCCTGTGAACGGAAACCACATATGCCAGTCCAATCGGGGATGGTAGAGGCTCGAGAATCGCGGCGATTGGGTGGGGAGTCCGGGCTTCCAGCCAAATGGATAGGGGATCCATTTTTTGCCATCAGCGCTGCCCTCGATGATAATTTCAGGACGTTTACTGATGGGGCGGGAATAGCCGATATGGGAGAGCATCAGTTTCCATGACGACGACCAGCGCAGAATATTTTCGGCCGAGGTCGGTAGGGCGCAACCATAGCCCTCTGCGGTGTACAGGAACGACAGAATCCAGAGGCCGGCAGCCGCGCTGCCAATCGTAATCGGGCGCCAGAGACTTGGAGGCCGTGTCTCCGTCATCAGTCGAGAAGTGCGGTTCAGGCGTTTGAGCCAGCTTTCATCGAAGCAAAAGAGGCAGAGAATAGCCGTCAGCCAAGGCGTCAGGGAACCGTTGCCGAGGAGTAATCCCCAAAAGGTGAGGAGAAGAATCGCGGCCCCGGCTAAGGGACGCCACCTACGGCCCGCAGGCAGGGCCAGGAGGGCAATGATGGAAAGAGTCGTGCTCAGAGTCGTGAGCAGGGACAAAAGCCAGTGGGGAGTCTGAAAGATCCACCAGCTCATCGGCGTTGGCAGCGGCTGGCACATCAGGTCGTAACGGATCTGGGCCGGAGAGAAATCTCCGCTGGAGCTGCTGAAGTAATTTAGCAGCGGGAAAAAGAACAGGCGAAAGAGCAACCACCAGATGTACCAGATCAAAACGCGCGGGGGCGCGGTGGTTTGAGATTGGCGTCCGACAAAGGGTGAGGCGAGAACAGCTAGTAATCCTATTTCCAGCAGGTAATGATCGAAGGTGAAGGCGAAGAATTCTCCTCCCACATTGATCAACACGGAGTAGAGCAGATAGGCGGACGCAGAGCTCAGAAAAGGGGCGACACGCAAAAGCATGCCCGCTCCGGCCAGAACGCCCAGCAGACAAGTTCCGATAACGGCCCGATCAGCCGCCGCTCCTTGCCAGTCCAGGTAGGGGAATGACTCCATCGGCAGGATCCCATTTTGCCCCACCAATCCCGGCATCTGGGGGATGGCACCGGCGAAAGCCAGTAGATAAATCAATCCCATGGCCCGAACAAAGAGTTGGGTCGCCGTGCTGTATTCCGTGGCAGAGCGCAAAGGCAGGATCAGGACGTCCGCATGCCGGATGAGCAGGTAACGCAGAATCCATTCGAGGAACAGGAAAATGTTGGGAAGCAGGAATTGCAGCCGTAAAGGCAGGGTATGGCCTTCGAATTCGGACTGCACGCGCACGATGGCCGAGAGATCGTGAAAAATCCGTCCGTCGGGCAGAAGGAGGGTAAGAAAGTGGCCGACGGAGCGGTCATGACTTGCCGTGAGAGTAAAGGAATGATTGCTGCGCAACTGCGCCCGCAGCGCCCAGTGTTTGGCGAATGGACAATCCTCCCGATAGTACAAAATCGGGTGTGACGGTTCAGCAGGATCTCCACTCACTGCTTCACGCTATCAAATGACATTCAGCAACGCAAAAAATACTTCCGGCCGATCACTCAGCCGAGTTTGCCAAGGAAAAAGGAAAATAAAAGAAACAGCAGTACGACGGACGTGATTCCGACGAAAATCCAATCCTTCTCCACGGCAAAAGTCACCACGGAAATCGCCACGCGCAAGACGGGGGTGGCAATCAAGAGGATCAGCCCGGCAAGGATCAGGGACTGCCCTTGGCCGGAAGCCAGTCCGCGAAAGAATTCCGCCAAGGTGAAAGACATTACCGCTTCCGGTCGAATCAGGGCTTGCAGATCGGCCGCGCTGCCGCCGTGGACGCCGTAATCGTTTGAGTAGATGAAGCAGAGCAGGGTGCCAATGCTGAGCAAGAGCAAGCTCGCCAGCACGCCCCAGCGCAGAAGGCTGCTGATGACACCTTCGATATCATAAATGGATCCAGCGGGTGATTCTGCGGTTTTCATCGAAGGCCTTTCGCTAGCATTTGGATCGAAGTGAGAATCAGGACGGCAACAAAGATCCAGCGAATGAGATCATTCTTGAGATGTCCCATGATACGCGCCCCGGTCTTGGCCCCCAGCAAGACGCCAATGGCCACAGGAGCGGCGATGAACGGTTGTACCTCGCCCCGCATCAAGTAGACCGCAGCGCTCGTGGCGGCGGTGACGCCGATCATGAAATTGCTGGTGGCCGTGCAGGCTTTGATGGGAATGCCCATGGCGAGATTCATGACGGGGACTTTGATGATGCCACCGCCAACACCCAAAAGTCCGCTGACAATTCCGGCAATATAACTGGCCGCGAAGCCGAGCTTGGTCCGCGCCACACGGTAGGAGATCTCGCTCCGGCTGGCGGGATCGTAAAAGGAGCCATGCAACCGCAGCCGATCCGCGAGCGGATCGGGCGGAAGGGAGATTTTCAGGCTGTCCTTGCGTTTGGACATCGACCAGGCGGTGTAGATCAAGATGCTCCCAAAGAGAACGAACAACCATTGCGGTGAAATGAGGATGGCGAGAAACGCTCCGCACAGCGCCCCGCGCCGTGGCGATTTCCAAAACCATGGCGAGCCGGAGGTTGGCCACATGGCTGCGCACATAGGAGGAGGCCGCGCCGCTGGAGGTGGCTATGACCGAGATGATCGAGGCGGCAATGGCGTGTTGAATCTCAACGCCGAGAAAGAGAGTAAGGATGGGAACAACGATAATGCCACCGCCGACACCAACCAGAGAGCCGAGCAGTCCCGCCAGATAGGAGGTGCTCGCAACAATGAGGGTGAAGAGCAGCGGCGTCATGAGCATCGGAAATGGAACCTGTCGACGATTCCATAATCGGACGCCCTTGGCAATGCTTCCTGCTAGGCCTGCGCCAGGCGCTTGCGCGACCCCAGAAAGAGCATCATGGCTATCCCCATGGCAACCATCGCATAGGAACCAGGCTCCGGTACGGAGGTGGCGATGACGAGGTTATCGATCTGTGCGGTGGTACGCGCGCGCAAGGCGAACTCATTGAACGTGAAGTTGGTGGCTGCCGTATCGGAGAAGGTGGTGATGAGAACACCATCCAGATAAAGATTAAAGATGAGCGTGGACGCGCTGGTACGGGCCACGGCGAGCCGGAAGTTGACGGTGTAGGCCCCACTCACCGGATTCGTCGGCAGGGTCGTGGATCCAATGCTGCTGCCGGTAAAAAAATCGGTGTCGCTGGTCATCGTCGCCGTGTCTGTGGTCGCGTCGGTAAAATTGATGCTGTAGCCCGCAGACACCGCGCTGGTGCCGGTCATATCCGCCGTGGGGTTAACTCCATTATATAAGCCAAACTGTGGGTTGCGATCGAACGACGGAGGCGTTGCCAGATTGCGGAAATCGAATTGAACCGACAGATTGTCGCCGACTCCCAGGGTTGTGGAAGCAAATGAAACCACTCCCATATTGCTGGGACCCGTAAAATTAGTCTGGACGAAATTTCCGGAGAAATTGCCCGTTGGCGTGGGAGTACTCACGGCCGAAGCTGCCAGCGAGCTGGTTCTCTCATACCACCACGTGGACGCGGTGGCTCCCGTGGAATATTTGCCGGAAGCATCGCGCGCTCCACCATTGGCCAAGGTGTCGAAATTATCACTCACTAAAGTGACCGCGGCATTTCCTGCGATTGAGGTCAAAAGCAAACAGAGTGCGGCATTGAGAATACGGAAAGGTCTAATATTCATGTGAGATCTCCAGTGGCTTTCTATACCATGAGTGTAATGGTTACGAATGAGATGGCCATGGCGGCTCATTGCATAATTTGCTCATAAATTTATACTTATTACGTATTCCGAATCAGGTAGTTGTACGGGCGCCGCTTACATTTCATCGATCGAAGCGACTGAAGGTTTCGCACCCCAGGTCAGCTCTAGAATTGATACGCTTCCCTACGCCGGGATGCCTTTCGCAGAGCTTGTTCCTAGTTTCAGGCCAATGATCAAATTAGGACAAATTCAATGGAGCCAGACTATTTATAAAGAATGGGTAAAAATTGCCTGTTTTTAGAGCCTTTTTAATAGTTATGAATCATGTTTTAGATAATATTTTCTGTTCACAACCAAACACGTGTTGTATGATTGGATATATCCTTCAACTCACTCTCAAAAAGAGGCTTTTTATGATTTCGCTTCCCCCGGTATTAACATCCACAAAAATAAATCCTAGAAAGTACTTTCCATCTGCGCTTATTGCTTTTTTTTTAATATCGATCAATCTGCCCGCCGCGGACGGTGTGCAACCGCTACCAGCGATTCCCGGAGCTCCGGTCAGTTCCCTCTATCGGGTGAGAATTAATGGCAAGGAAGTTCCGGTTAATGATGAAAGCCGATACGATTTTCAAACGGCGTTTTACACGCTAAGCGGTTCGGCGGCGGTAACCGTGCAAGTGCCTCCCGACGCGCGCGACTGTCAGGTACTTCCCTCGCGTCATGGGCTCCAGCCCCAGATCAAAAACGGAGCGATCACCTTTACGATTTCTCAACCGTTACGTCTCGTGGTCAAGGTACCCGGTAAGCAGCCTTTGGCTCTTATTGCTACGCCTCCGGAAATCAATCCACCGAAACCGACAGATACCGCTGTGCTCTATTTTGCGCCCGGGGTGCACGAGGCGGGTGTGATCCAGCCGAAGTCCGGACAGACGATTTATCTCGCACCAGGGGCGTTGGTCAAAGGCAGGATCGAGGGCAGAAATGTGCAGAACGTTGTGGTGAAGGGACGAGGCATTCTTGATGCGAGCGCGCATTCGATCCGCAAGGACAAGACGCTTGGCATTCTCTTCGAGCGCTCCTCCAATATCACCGTGGAAGGGATAGGTGTCCGTGGTGGCTCCTGGTGGCAATCTCTCTTCTTGCTGACTGACGATGTAAATATCAGCGACATGAATCTTCTTGGCAAGGAAGTCAATACCGACGGCATCGACATTGATGGGGTCAAGCGACTCACGGCCCGGCGTTGCTTCATCCGATGCGGCGACGATGGCTTCGGCTGGCACGCGGTGGATGCTCGTTCCAACGGTGAGCCACCCACGCAAGATTGCCTGGCAGAAGATTGCGTGATCTGGAATACCACCGCTGGCAATGGCCTGCGTGTGGGGGCTTCAATGGAGACGGGACTCTTTGAACGCATCACATTTCGCAATATCGACGTTCTCAGTTACGCGCTGGTGGCGATTTGCAGTGACCATTCTGACTGGGCGATGTGCAAGGACATTCGTTTCGAAAATTTTCGCATTGATGCCGCAGGGCCGACCGTCGTCGATGCAAGACCGACTGCCATCGAAATTATCATTGCAAAAACACGCTACAGCAACGACAACGGATTCCGCGACGAGCGCGGGCATTATGAGGGTCTGTATTTTACCAACGTAACAGCTCCCAATGGAAGGATCATTCTCAAAGGCGCGGACGCGAACCATCTCATCGACAAGGTTACGTTCAAGAACTGCTCGATTGGTGGAAAGCAGGTCCAGTCGGTCAGTGATCTCATGGTGAACGAATTTGTCCGCAATATCACATTCGAGCCGTAACCACATCTTCTGTGCCCAAAATTCCATACATTCGCTGGTGGATCGCCGCTTTGTTGTTCCTGATTTCGGTTTTGAACTACATCGATCGCCAGTCCCTGGCGCTCTTGATCCCGACCATCCAGTCGGACCTGC
>JAFIGT010000003.1 GCA_017849585.1 Verrucomicrobium sp. | reverse complement strand
CTGCCTCAGCAGGTAGACTATCTGCTCCTGGTTGTATCGCTTTCCTTTGCTGTTCATGGTTCGTTTGGCCTTTCTACGAACCCTCCTCACCCCTGCCAATTCCTAACTCTCACCTGGTCCAGTTCTACGGGAGCAGGTCAGTCCGCATAGACGGCAAGTTCCATATTGTATGTCTCGGGTTGTCCAGACGGGGTTTCCTGCGACCGAATGGAATGGATACCGAGGGCGAGGCAAAGTATGGCGAGAAGTAGAAAGTGCCGTGTCATGCTATGATGTAAACGATAGAGAAGTGATGTTTATTAGGAGAGAAAACGAAAAGGCCGGTCACCCTTGCGGATGACCGGCCTTTTGTTGAATCACAAGTGATTCTGCATTCAGCAGCGGTTCGCATCGCGAACCGCAAACTGGGTGCAGGCTCAGCCTGCTATTTCTTTTTCTTGGCGGCGTTCATTTCTTCGAGCGCGGCCTGGCCAGCGGCGAGGCGAGCGATCGGCACGCGGAACGGCGAGCAGCTGACGTAGCTGAGTCCGACCTTGTGGCAGAACTTGACGGAATCGGGGTCGCCACCGTGTTCGCCACAGATACCGAGCTTGATATCGGGGCGAGTCTTGCGGCCCTTTTCGATCGCGATCTTGACGATTTCGCCGACACCGGTGGTGTCGATGGTCGCGAACGGATTACGCTTGATGATTTCTTCGGCCTGGTAGGCGGGGAGGAACGAACCGGAGTCGTCGCGGCTCATGCCGAGAGTCGTCTGGGTCAGATCATTGGTGCCAAAACTGAAGAATTCAGCGGTCTTGGCGATCTCGTCGGCCACAACGGCGGCACGCGGGATTTCGATCATGGTTCCGATGGTGAAGGCGATCTTGACGCCCGTTTCCTTGATGACCTTGGCGGCGACTTCGCGCACGAGGGCAGCCTGGAGTTCGAGTTCCTTGGGGAACCCGACGAGCGGGATCATGATTTCGGGCTTCACCTTGATGCCCGACTTTTGGACCTGGGCAGCGGCTTCAAACACGGCACGGGCCTGCATCTCGGAGATTTCCGGATAGACAATTCCGAGGCGGCAGCCACGGTGGCCGAGCATCGGGTTGAATTCGTGCAGGTCGTTGACGCGCTTGGCGACGGCTTCCGCAGAAACGCCGAGCTTGGCAGCGAGTTCCTTCTGCTGAGCTTCGGTGTGCGGCAGGAATTCGTGCAGGGGCGGGTCGAGGAAGCGGATGGTCGCAGGCAGGCCCTGGAGCGATTTGAAGATACCGACGAAGTCTTCCCGTTGGTACGGGAGGAGCTTGGCGACAGCGGTTTCGCGGTCGGCCTTGTTGTCGGCGAGGATCATTTCGCGGACGGCGTCAATGCGGTCACCTTCAAAGAACATGTGTTCGGTGCGGGTGAGACCGATACCCTGGGCGCCAAACGCGACAGCGTTGACAACCTGGTCGGGTTGGTCGGCATTGGTGCGGATCGCGAGCTTGCGATACTTGTCGGCCCACTTGAGGAGCAGAGCGTAGTTTTGGTACGTGGCGCTTTGTTCCGGCTTGAGGGTCTTTCCGATGAGGACCTGGATGATTTCGGAAGGAGCGGTCTTGAGTTCGCCCGCAAAGACTTCACCAGAGGTGCCGTCGATGGAGAGGAAGTCGCCCTTCTTGAAGGTCTTGCCAGCAACGGTCAGGGTCTGGGCATCATAGTTGATGCTCAGGGCCGCGGCACCGCAGACGCAAACCTTGCCCATCTGACGGGCCACCAACGCGGCGTGGGAGCTGACGCCGCCACGAGCGGTAAGGATGCCTTCCGCCGCGAGCATGCCGCGGATGTCTTCGGGAGAGGTTTCGTTACGGACGAGGAGGACCTTTTCACCGCGCGCTTCGGCCGCTTCGGCTTCGTTCGCGTTGAAGTAGATCTTGCCGGTGGCCGCGCCGGGACCGGCGGGGAGACCCGTGGCGATGACGTTGGCGGCCTTGCGGGCAGCGACGTCAAAGATCGGGGTGAGGAGCTGGCTCAGCGAGTCGGGGGCGACGCGCAGGACGGCTTCTTCCGGAGTGATGAGCTTTTCCTTGACCATCTCGACGGCGATACGGACGGCGGCGACGCCGGTACGTTTGCCATTACGGGTTTGCAGCATGAACAGCTTGCCGTTCTGGATGGTGAATTCGAAGTCCTGCATTTCGCGGAAATGCTTTTCCAGCGTGGCGCGGACAGCTTCGAGGTCGCGGTACGGCTGGGGCATCTTGACCTGCAGCTTGGCGACAGGTTCCGGAGTGCGGACGCCGGCGACGACGTCTTCGCCCTGGGCGTTGATGAGGAATTCTCCGTAGAACACCTTTTCGCCGGTGGCGGGGTCGCGGGTGAAGGCGACGCCGGAGCCGGAGTCATCACCCGTGTTGCCGAACACCATGGCCTGAACGTTGACGGCGGTTCCCCATTCGGTCGGGATATTGTACTTGCGACGATAGATGATCGCGCGTTCGTTCATCCAAGAACCAAACACGGCGCCGACGGCACCCTTGAGCTGATCCCACGGATTGTTCGGGAATTCCTTGCCGGTGCGTTCCTTGACGAGCTTCTTGAAGCGGGCGACGAGTTCCTTGAGGCCAGCGGCGTCAAGAGCGGTATCTTCCGCGTGCGCATTGCCGAGGAGGTCCTTCTTGACGTCTTCGATGACGACTTCAAAGGGTTCGTGCTCTTCGCCTTCACGCTTTTGCACGCCCATGACGACGTCGCCGTACATCTGGATGAAGCGGCGGTAACAGTCGTAGGCAAAACGCTCGTTCTTGCTGATGGCTACGAGACCTTCGACAGTCTGGTCATTGAGACCGAGGTTAAGAATGGTGTCCATCATGCCCGGCATGGAATCGCGGGCGCCGGAACGGACGGCCACGAGCAGCGGGTTGGTGGTGCTGCCGAACTGGGTGCCGAGAGACTTTTCCATCTTCTTGACGGCGTCTTCGATCTGGCCCTGGAGTTCCTTCGGGTATTGCTTACCGTGATCGTAGAAATAGGTGCAAACTTCGGTGCTGATGGTGAATCCGGGAGGCACCGGCAGGCCGATACGAGTCATTTCGGCGAGGTTCGCGCCTTTACCGCCGAGGAGGGCCTTCATGGAACCGTCGCCATCGGCGCGGCCATCGCCCCACGAGTACACGTACTTGCCTTTTTTCGCTTTGCCAGCAGAAGCAGGAGCGGCCTTTTTGGCCACGGGCTTCTTGACAGCTTTGACTTTAGCTTTCGCTTTGACTACTGATTTTTTGAGGTCTTTTTTCTTAGTTTTCTTGGACATAAATTACCAATTTGAAGGTGGAAGATTCCGACACTAACAGTCGCTGTGTTGGCGTCAAGTATGTGTGTATAAATAAAGCTTATTTTTGATTTATGACGATTCAGAGAGGCACAAGGGTTTTGCAGGAAGGGTTTTATTTTTCTGCAAGAAAAGTCTCATAAGTGAATCTAATTCAGAGTTTTAAGCGGGGTCACATTTTGTAAACCGTTGTTGTGCTGGAAAATATCGGTACTGACTCCCCCATGACACCAGAATCAGGACAACCGATGCTCCCTGCCCGATAAAAGCGGGTTGGGAGAACCCAACAACCCCTGTGCGAGACGACAATAGCCGCGATTAAAAGCTACCTGCACCTATTTAAACATGGATCTTAAACATGGATCTCTGGACCAACGTTAATTCTTGAGCCCACTCCGTGAGTCCCGCGCTGAATTTCGCGTCAGCCCGCTCAAAGTTTGTTTAGACAAATTTTAGTTGCAAAAACAAATTTCCGGGCTAAGTCCACTTATACCCGTATGAAACCAGACCGATCCGCCTTGTTGCTGACCTTGCTTTTTTCACTGGCAGGCTTTCTGATTCCACTCCGGGCGGAAACGCCAAAGCCCAAGCGCATTGTGACCACCTTCACGATTCTTCAGGACATGGCGCAAAACGTGGCCGGCAATGCCGCCATCGTGGAATCGATCACCAAGCCCGGCGCGGAAATCCACGAGTACGAACCCACTCCGCTCGATATCGTGAAGGCGCAATCAGCCGATCTGGTTCTCTGGAACGGGATGGGGTTGGAACGCTGGTTTGAAAAGTTTTTCAGCCGGGTCAAAAAAGTCCCCTCCGCCGTGCTCGCCGAGGGCATCGAACCAATGGGCATTCGTGAAGGCCCCTACAACGGCAAGCCGAATCCACACACGTGGATGTCGCCCACCAATGCGCTGATCTACGTCGAAAACATCCGCAAGGCGCTGGTGCAAATCGATCCAGCCAACGAGAAGACTTACAACGCCAACGCCGCGTCCTACGCCGCCCAGATCAAAGCCATCGACGGACCGCTGCGGGAAACCCTGGCCCGCATTCCGGCGACGCAACGCTGGCTGGTCTCCAGCGAAGGCGCCTTCACCTACCTGATTCGCGACTACGGCTTAAAGGAGCTCTACCTCTGGCCGGTCAACGCCGACGAGGAAGGCACACCGCAGCAGATTCGCAAAGTGGTCGACAGCGTGCGCCAGAACCAGATCCCGGTCGTCTTCTCGGAAAGCACCATCAGCGACAAGCCCATGCGACAGGTGGCCAAGGAAACCGGCGCGCGATATGGCGGCACACTTTATGTCGATAGCCTCACTCCCGACGATGGCGTGGCCCCCACCTATCTGAAGCTTTTGCAATATAATGCGGACACCATTGTCCGGGGCTTCCAAGGGAAACAAAAATGAGCCGATCTACCGACCCTATCAGCCACAACCCCACCTTGCGACTGGACGTCCACGACGTATCAGTCATCTACAACAATGGTCATGTCGCCCTGCGCGATGCGACGTTTCACCTGCAATCCGGTACCATCTGTGCACTGGTCGGCGTCAACGGCAGCGGCAAATCAACCCTGTTCAAGGCAATCATGGGTTTCGTCACCCCAACCCACGGCAAGGTACGCATTGCCGGGGAAACCGTGCAGGCGGTGCAGAAAAAGAACTGGGTGGCCTACGTTCCGCAATCGGAAGAGGTCGATTGGAGTTTCCCGGTGAGTGTCTGGGATGTCGTCCTCATGGGACGCTACGGTTATATGAATTTCCTCCGTATTCCATCGGCAGCAGACAAACAGATCGCGGCGGAAAGCCTCAAGCGCGTGGGCATGTACGATTACCGCCAGCGCCAGATCGGCGAACTCTCCGGCGGTCAGAAAAAGCGGGTCTTCCTCGCCCGAGCGCTCGCGCAGCATGGCCGGATCATCCTGCTCGACGAACCGTTCACCGGGGTCGACGCAAAAACCGAGGAAGCCATCATCACCCTTCTGCGGGAGCTTCGACAGGAAGGGCACATCGTCCTCGTTTCCACGCACAATCTCGGCTCCGTGCCGGAATTTTGCGATCAGGTGGTGCTGATCAACCGCACGGTGCTTGCCTATGGCCCAACGCGGGAGGTCTTCACCGAAAAAAATCTCAGCCATGCTTTCGGCGGCGTCTTACGCCACTTCAAGATCGACCACACCGATCAGCCCGGCAAGGCAAAGCATGAGATGGTGATGATCAGCGACGACGAACGCCCCCTCTTCCTCGACACGGACGAGGAAAATGAAAAGAAAGGCTGACAATGGAATCGCTCCTAATCCCCTTTCAGTATGAATACATGCAGAAGGCTATGTTCGTCAGCGCCTTGATCGGCGGCGTCTGTGCGGTGCTCTCCTGCTTCATCACACTCAAAGGCTGGTCGCTCATGGGCGATGCCCTTTCCCATTCCATCGTGCCGGGCGTCTCACTCGCCTATCTGGCGGGAATCCCCTTTTCCTTGGGCGCCTTCCTCGCGGGACTCCTCGCGGCGGGAGGCATGGCATTCGTGAAAAGCCACACACGAATTCGCGAAGATGCCGTGATCGGCATTGTCTTCACCACGTTTTTCGCGCTGGGACTTCTCTTGATTTCCCTGTACCCGAGCAACATCAACCTGAAGACCATTGTCTTTGGCAACATCCTCGGCATCTCCGATCCGGACACGCTTCAAGTCCTCATCATCTCCGCCATCACCCTCCTTGTACTCGGCTGCAAGTGGAAGGACATGCTCCTCTTCTGCTTTGATGCCAACCAAGCCCGCAGCATCGGCCTGAACGTGCGCCTGCTGCACATCACACTGCTCGGGCTGCTCTCCGCCACGGCCGTTGCCGCGCTGCAAACGGTCGGAGCCTGCCTCGTCGTGGCGATGCTGGTGACACCCGGCGCAACAGCTTATCTCCTGACAGACCGCTTTGGTAAAATGATGGGTCTGGCCTGCTCGATGGGCGCGGGCTGCTCCTTCCTTGGCGCCTACATCAGCTATTTCCTCAACGGCTCCACGGGCGGCTGCATCGTCGTGTTGCAAACCCTGATCTTCCTCGCCGCCCTCGTATTCGCCCCGAAGCACGGCCTGCTCGCCAGCCGCGCGAAAAGACAGGGCGCCACACTTTCACACGCGTCCACATGAATCCCCTGCTCGCTCCCTTTCAATACGAATTCATGATTCAGGCGCTCCTGGTCGGCGCACTGGTCGGCGCGGTTTGCGCGATCCTCTCATGCTTTCTGGTGCTCAAGGGTTGGTCGCTTATGGGCGATGCCGTCTCGCACGCGGTCCTGCCGGGCATTGTGCTCGCCTATCTCATCGGGCTGCCCCTGGCCGTGGGCGCCTTTTTCTCCGGACTGCTCTGCGCGACCGCAACCGGATTCATCAAGGATCACAGCCGGGTAAAGGAAGACACCGCGATGGGCATTGTCTTCACCGGACTTTTCGCGTTCGGACTCGTGCTCTTCACGAAGATCGAAACCGATGTACACCTCAACCACATCCTCTTCGGCAGCCTGCTCGGCATTTCAACGGAAGACATGATCCAGACCGCCATCGTGGCTGGAATCACCCTCGTCGTAGTCTTGCTCTGGCGCAAGGATCTCCTCCTCTTCTGCTTTGATCCCGGCCATGCCCGCAGCATCGGCCTGAACACCAAGCGACTCTACTACATCCTGCTCTCGCTACTGGCCGCCACTGTCGTGGCATCGTTGCAGGCCGTAGGGATCATCCTCGTCATTGCCATGCTCATCACCCCCGGATGCACCGCCTATTTGCTCACCGACCGGTTCCATCACATGCTCGGAATCGCCACTGGCAGCGCCGTGCTGTCGTGCCTTTCGGGCGTGTACATCAGCTATTTCCTGAACGGCTCCACCGCCGGCTGCATCGTCCTGTTTCAGTCGATGCTATTTGTGCTCGCCATGATCTTCGCCCCAAAGCACGGCCTGCTAGTACAGCACTTTCTCAAGGCTGAGAAATCCGCATCGTAGCGGCGTTCGCTGAGCTCTTCAGTGCCGTACCCGCACGGCGCGAATAACCATTCCCAAGGCCTTGCCGAGCTTCTTGGGCAAATCGGTTTGCCGCTGCAGCTGATACGACAGCGCGCTATTATAACAACGAAAATAAGCCGTGCAGGACGTCGCATCCACCCGGTCGAGCTGCGATTGATGCGCTATATCCGGCCCCACCACCTGCGCCCACGCCGTCTGAAACCGCGCCGGATTATGCTCCTGCTTGCTCTGAATCTTCGACAACACCTCGTCCAGGATGCCGCCGCGCCGGGCATTCTGTGTCGGGGGTACTTTTTCGATTCCCACCAACGCACTCTCGACGAAACGCTGCTTCTCCAAATGCGTCGGCAATCGCCCGTGATGTTCCAGAAAGCGGACCTCCACTTTTGCCGCCGCCTGCTGCTCCAGCGCGAGCCGCTCGTAGGTCACCTTCTCGATGCGATGCCGCAGCGATGCCATGAGCGCTTCGATGGGAACCTGAATGCCCGCAGCCTGCGCCTCGCGCAACAACTCCGCCGTCACTTCCCGACGCAAAGCAAGATACCGCTGGTGATTCACCTCCATGTACGGGCGGTCCCCGCCACCGATCACACGGTTGACCCGTTTATGATCGATCTGGTCGCGCCGGAATTTCGACTTCAGGCTCCGACCAAAACCGAGCGCCTTGTAGGTCTTGAACTCCTCGCGTTTTTCCTTGCTGGTGTCCATGGAGATTTTCTACTCCGTCTTCTCCGCGATCTGCTGCAAATACTTGTACGTGTACAACCCGGTATCATGACCGTCATTCCACGTAAGCTGCACCGAGTACCCGCCGATCAGGCGGCAGGAGCGCAGCTCGAAACTCTTCTCCACATACGTCACCAATGGACGCACCACATGGCCCATCACATCCGGCTCCCCGCCGCACGCCGCACAGGGACAAGCTCGGCGCAAGGCTTCAAGGTTAAAATAGGATTCGCTACCATCGTTCCACACAATGGCCAGTTCGTTCCCAATAGGCTGCATGTTCACAGGATGTAAGGCAGGCATAACGTTCCTTATTATCACCGATATTTTGCGCCTGTCGCGTGAAATTTTAAAACGGAGAAGGTGGCTCGGCCGCAGCCGAAGAAGACACCGTTTCCTGTTTCAGTAGCTCGTCGTATACAACCCACATAAAAACCGTCACGTACGCCTCAACAACATTGAAGAGACCTTGTGCGACTCCAGTAGGAAACCACCAATCAAGAATCGGAAGTGATGTAAGTCCGGAAATCAAAAATGATAAGGGGACCAAGTACACCGTCACGCATAATCCCCAACCCAGCAATCGCCAAAACCGCCCCTTCGTTAATTCAAAGGAACGTCGAATGGCTTTGAACCCCGAACTCTGCTCCCGGACAACCAAGGCCGAAATAATTGAACATCGCACAACAAGAATCAAACAGGGAACAATCAACAAGAGAAATCCAACCACCGAAAGCACGGTCAGAACAAGCGTCGTGAAGCAGAGATTGCTCCAGTTTAAACAACCCTCTTTCAGCGCTTGCACTAAACTCGTGCCCCTCCGAAGAGGATACTCCTCAAATAATGAGTAGATCGCTCCGGTGGCAATCACTCCCACGCAAGTGCTATAGAGACTTGCAAAAAGATAATCAAATGCCCTTCTTTGATCCGGTGACACAAAAGAGTCGAAATACCAGGCAAGCAAATCGCCAGGCATCCAAACAACAATCGAAATGGCAGCAATGAGATAAAAGTGAGTCCAGTAGAGACTCCAAGCTCGGATCAGTAATCGCCTATATTCCATCTCCCGCCTCCATACGGAACGCTAGAATTAGTTTGCATAAAAATCGAGACCATCTTGCCTTAACTTCCCTATCTATTCTTTAAGGCCCATGCTATAATGCATGTTACCGCACATGCGCCCCCTCATCCGCCATCTTTACGTCCACATTCCCTTCTGCGCAAAGGTGTGTCCGTACTGTGCCTTTTACGTCCACGGCGGCAGCGCGGGACTGCAAAAACGCTTCGTGGCGGCGTTGCGCAAGGAGCTTTCCGTTGCCCGGGAAAAGTTCGATCTCCAATTGGAAACGATCTACTTCGGCGGCGGCACCCCCTCGATGCTCAATGCCGATCTCTTCCTCATGATCGCCGAGTCGTTGCAGGACTTCAAACCCGGCGAGTTCACCCTCGAAGCCAATCCCGCCACCGTCACCGAGGCGAAGACCGCCGCATGGAAATGGGCGGGAGTGAATCGCGTCAGCCTCGGTGCACAATCCTTCGACCCCGACTACCTCAAGCTCCTCGGTCGCCAACACACCCCCGAGGATATTCCCGAAACGATCTCCCTGCTGCGCGGCGCCGGTTTCGCCAACATCAACATCGACCTGATGTTCTCGCTCCCCATGATGAAGGACACCACGTGGGACCGCACCCTCGCCGCGGCGTTGGCCTGTCACCCGCAACATCTCTCCGCTTACGCGCTCAGTTACGAGGAGGACACCCCGTTCTTCGAACGGCTCCAGAGTGGCGAATGGAAAACCGACGAGGAACGCGAGATCCGCATGTTCAACAGCACCCTCGATGTTCTGCGCGAAGCGGGGCTCGACGCCTACGAAATTTCGAACTTCGCCAAGCACGGTTTCGAATCGGTTCACAATCTCGCCTACTGGCGCGGGGAGGATTACCTCGGCGTCGGCCCGAGCGCCTGCTCGACCATCGGCACACAACGTTGGAAAAACATTGAAGACACGGAAGCCTACATCTGCCGCGTCGACCGCGACGAATGTCTGCGCACGGAAATCGAGATCGTCACGCCGGAGATTCGCCAGCGTGAGCGGATCATGTTCGGCCTGCGGACCCGTGAAGGCGTCGATCTCTCCCTCGTCACCGAGCATGGCAACACCGTCTGCCGCCTGATCGAGGAAGGCCTCGCCCAATCCCTCGGCAAGCGACTCGTCCTCACCCCGCGCGGCCGTCTCGTCGCGGACAGCATCGCCGAGCAGTTTTGTTAAGGCCGAGATGGGGAGGCACACAAATCTCCCCATCCCCTCCCCGTTCTTCTCTCTGCCGACTGGACAACTTCCAAATCCCCCGCATAATTCCCAATATGAGGATGTGGCATTTTTTCACCCGGGCGATCTTCACTCTGGCATTGACCCTCACCGCGCAGGCCGCCGAACCCGTGGCCGCGACGGCCAAGATCGTTTACGTTCTACCCATTCGCGATGAAATCGAAGAATCGCTCGCGTATCAAGTGCGCCGCGGCGTGAAGGAAGCGATGGACATGAAAGCCTCCGCGCTCGTGCTCCACATGAACACCCCCGGCGGCAAGGGCCACTCCATGCAGGAGATCATGGAATCGATCGCCAAGTTCTCCCCCGCCGACCAGACCTATACCCTCATCGACAAGGACGCCTTCTCCGCCGGAGCCTTCATCTCCGCTTCCACCCGCCACATCTATATGGTGCCAGGATCGAAGATCGGCGCCGCCTCGCCCGTGATCATGGGTTCGCAAGGCGGAGCCCCGCAGGAACTGGCCCCGAAGTTTGTCAGCGCCTACGCCAGTATGATTCGCGCCGCCGCCGAACAGAATGGCCATAATCCGCTCGTCTTCGAAGCGATGGTGAACAAGCAAAAAGGACTCGTCCTCGACGGCAAGGAAATCGTCGCGAAGGGCGACATCCTCACGCTCACCACGCAGGAAGCGACTCGCACCTATGGTAAACCCGCCAAGCCGATTCTCGCGGAAGGCGTCGTGAAAGATCTCGACGAACTCACCAAAAAAATCGGCGGCGAATCCGCCAAGGTCGTCACCTTCGAAGCCACCGGCTACGAAAAGGTCGCCCGCTTCCTCACCATGATCGCCCCGTTGCTCATGACGGCGGGACTCATATGCGGTTATCTCGAATTCAAGACTCCCGGCTTCGGCATCTTTGGCATTCTCGCGATTGTCTGCTTCGCCATCTTCTTCCTCGGTCAATACGTTGCCGGACTCAGCGGCTACGGCCCCCTACTCCTCTTCCTGCTCGGACTGATCCTCATTGTGGTGGAGATCTTCCTCGTGCCGGGATTACTACTCCCCGGCATCACGGGATTACTCCTCGCCCTCGCCGCCTTGCTCTACGCCATGGTAGATCGTTACCCCGGCGAAAGCCTCGTGCCGAGCCTCGCCCAATTGCAGGAACCCGTATTGAATCTCGCCCTCGGCATGATTCTCGCCATTATCGGCGTCGCGCTGCTCGCCTCGTTCCTGCCGAAGACGATGACCTTCTCTCATCTCCAACACGCCACCGTGGCCGGTCCCTCGATGACCACCAACACCAGCCTGCCGGTCGGCTCCGCCGGAGTGACCATCACGTTGCTACGTCCCGCAGGCACGGCGCGCTTCGGCGATCGCATTGTCGACGTGGTCTCCGACGGGACCTATATTGAAAAGGACACGCCCATTATCGTTGACCGCGTGGAAGGCATGCGCATCGTGGTTCGCGTGGCGTAGTGGAAAACAGGGTGCATTTTATGACGTGGGAATGGATACCAATTTTAGTCGTCGTGGGCGCAGCGCTCATCTGGTTTGAAATCTTCGTGCCGGGCATGATCCTCGCCGCGTCGGGCACGCTCTGCCTCGTTGCCTCGGTGATTCTCACCTTCAAACTCTACGGCCCACTCCTCGGCATCGCCCTGCTCGCGTTTGAAATCCTCGCGTTTATCGTTATCGCCTCCCGCTGGGTCGCCTGGTTTCCCAAGACCAAAATGGGCCGCGAAGTCGTTCTTCACACCGCCTCCGGCACCGCCGCGCAAGTCGACAACAAGGAAGCCCTCCTGCAACAAACCGGCGTCACCGTCTCCATCTGCCGCCCCAGCGGCATCGCCGAGTTTGCCAAACAGCGATATGATGTTATTAGTGAGGGGGCTTTCCTGGCTGCGGGCCAGACCGTGAAGGTCGTCGCCGTGGAAGGCAACAAGATCATCGTTCGAGCCGCATAATTTCGTAGAAACACAAAACCAAGGAGTCACATATGGGAGGTCTCACCTTCATCATCATCGTCGTCCTGGGCATCATCGCCCTCGTCGTCGCGTTCATCCTCTTCAACTTCCTCAACCTCTGGGTTCGCGCCTGGATCGCGGGAGCGCACGTCAGCATCAGCAACCTGATCTTCATGCGCCTGCGCGGCATTCCGAACACAATGATCGTGAATTCGCGCATCACCGCCGTTCGCGCCGGGATCAACATCTCCACCGAACAGCTCGAGACCCACTACCTCTCCGGCGGCAACGTCGAGCAGGTCGTCCGCGCCATGATCGCCGCCGACAAGGCCGGCATCCCGCTCGAGTACAATCGTTGTTGTGCCATTGACCTCGCCACCCTCGGCTCCGGCAAGACCGTGTTCGAAGCCGTACGCACCAGCGTCAACCCGCGCGTCATCGACTGCCCCAATCCCGCCACCGGCAAGACCACGATTGATGCCGTCGCCAAGGACGGCATCGGCCTGCGCGCCCGCGCCCGCGTGACGGTCCGCACCAACCTCGACCGCTTCGTCGGTGGTGCCACGGAAGAAACCATCGTCGCCCGCGTCGGCGAAGGTATCGTCACCACGATCGGTTCCGCCAACACCTACAAGGAAGTGCTCGAAAACCCCGACCGCATCTCCAAGAACGTGCTCGCGAAGGGACTCGACTCCGGCACCGCGTACGAAATTCTCTCCATCGACATCGCCGATGTCGACGTCGGTGACAACGTCGGCGCCAAGCTGCAAGCCGAGCAGGCCGAAGCCGACAAACGAGTCGCCCAAGCCCGCGCGGAAGTGCGTCGCGCCGCCGCCGTCGCGCTCGAACAGGAAATGGTCGCCCGCGTGCAGGAAATGCGCGCCAAGGTGGTCGAAGCCGAATCGCAAGTACCGCTCGCCATGGCGGAAGCTTTCCGCTCCGGCAATCTCGGTCTCATGGATTACTACAAGATGAAGAATATCCAGGCCGATACCCAGATGCGCAGCACCATTGCTGGCGACACGCAGGATCAGCCGAAAAAATAACGGACTCCGTCTTCCCCTGCGGCCTTCGGTTGCAGGGGAAGATGCCCGACTCTATTTTCCAACAAGGACACCCCATGAAATACGCCGCCGGAGACTGGATCGGACTGCTCATCTTCGTGGGCGTCGTCATCTTTCAAATCATCTCCCATCTCGTCAATACGGCGCAGGAGAAAAAACAAAAATCGCAAACACCCCAATCCCCCGCCACGCCTCCGCGCCAGCGCCCCCCGCAACAGCCGCAGCGCGATCTCGAGGAATACACCGACCCGTTCGATGAACTCCTCGAAGCCCTCGGCAAAAAGCCGGGTCAGATGCCACCCCAGCTTCCCCATCCTCCGCAACAAGCCGCTCCCGCCCGCCCCCTGCCTCCGCTGACTCCGGCCTATCAGGAACGTCCCGTTTTCGTGCCCGCGCCGCCGAAACCCGCCGCCCAGCCGGAACCGGTTCGCCAACCCGCCTCCCTCTCCCAATCCGCACCGGAGATGGTCACAGAAAATGATACCGCCCGCGTGCAGGCCGCCCTCGCCGAAATAGAAAACAAGCCGGTGTTTGAAACCCACATCGGCAGCGAAATTTCCGCGTCCCAACTCGCCGCGGAAAATATCGCCAAATTTGCCGGAGCTTCCACTTCCAGCCAGGTCCAGAAAGCATATCGTCCCGTCGAACCCAGCGTGCGCCTGCCGGAACTCGTCGCCCGTCTGCGCAATCCCGTGGAAATCCGCCGCGCCATCGTCGCCAAGGAAATCCTCGACGTCCCCGTCGCCCTCCGCTGAGAAAGGCGAACAAGTTCAGCCCGTATTTTTCAGACCGTGACTGATCCCGTTGATCGTCAGTTCGATCACGGACCGCAACGCCTCGTCATCCGACGCCAGTAGATCCGCCCGGCTGCGCAAGCGGCGCAACGCCTCTACCTGAATGTAATTCAGCGGATCGATGTACGGGTCGCGCAATTGCACCGACCGCTGCAACACCGGCTCGTTATCGAGCAGCGCCTTTTGCGAAGTGATTTTCAGAATGGCCGCCACCGACCGGTCGAACTCCGCCTTGATCGCGCCAAAAATTCGCGTGCGAATCGCCTCCTCGCGCACCAGCCCCGCGTATTGGGCTGCGATGCTCATGTCAGCCTTCGATAAACTGAGCTGCGCGTTATCGATCACCGTCTGGAAGAATGGCCACTCGCGGTACATCGATTGCAGCAACGCCAGACCTTCCGGTCCCCGCGCCAGCACCGACTCCAGTGCGGAACCGAGTCCGAACCAGCCCGGAAACACAAAGCGGCTCTGCGTCCACGAGAACACCCACGGAATCGCCCGCAAATCCTCCACCGTCTTCGTCGCCTTGCGGAATGCCGGACGCGAGCCCAGCTTCAATCCGCTGATCTCGTCGATCGGCGTCGCGAACCGCCAGAACGTCAGAAAATCCGGGTCCTTGTGCACCAACGCCTCATAGGCCTTGAATCCCGCTTGCGCCATCTGCTCCATCGTCTCGCGCCAAACCGGCACTACCTTCGGTTGCCGCCGCGCCGCCTCCGTGCCGAGCAGGACGCCATACGCCATCTGCTCCAAAATACGAAACGCCAGATCGGGATCATGATAGCGCGTGGAAAGCACTTCGCCCTGTTCCGTGATGCGGATACCGCCATCGATCAGCCCCACCGGCTGCGCGAGAATGGCCTTTGCCGCCGGACCGCCCCCACGCGCGATGCTGCCGCCGCGACCATGGAACAGCGTCAGCCTCACATCCTCCGCCTGGCATGCCGCCACAATTGTCTCCTGTGCTTTGAAGAGCGCCCAGTTTGCCGTGATGTAACCGCAATCCTTGTTGCTGTCCGAATACCCCAGCATCACCGTCTGCCGCTTGTCCTGCGCCCAGAGGTAAGCGCGATAATGCGGATGCGTGAACATCGCCTGCAAAATCTGCGGCGCCCGCTCCAGATCGTCCAACGTTTCAAAAAGCGGCGCAATGGCCAGATCGACTCCGCTCCAGCGCAGGAAAATCAACACCTCCAGCACATCCGAAAGCGCGTCTGTCATGCTGATCACATACAGCCCCGCCACGCGCGGACCGTACATCGCCTGCGCCCGGCGCACCACCGTCAGCGGGTCCAGCACATCGCGCGTCTCCGCGCTCAGTTCACCCGCCTCGCGCTTCAATTTCTCCATGCCCTCATCGAGCACGCGCGTCAGCAGTTCGACTTTCTTCGCCTCGGTCAACGACGCGTACGCCACCTCGCCGAGCTGCGGTTTCAAAATTTCCGCAATGGCATTCTCATGCCGCCAGGAGTGCTGCCGCAGATCGAGCGTCGCCAGATGCAACCCGTACGTCTCCACCTGCTGCCGCAAATGCTTCAGCTCGCCTTCCGCCAGCAACGCGCTGCGGCTCCGGCGCAGACTATCGATCATCCGGTCCAGCAACTGCGCCACATCGGTTCCCTGCAAGGCCGGTTCCGGGGCCGTCGCGGGATCGAACGCCTTCGTCGTCACCGCTTCCTCGTGCGCCTCGTCCAGTTGCGCCCGCAGTCCCGCCAACAGCAACCGGTACGGCTCATTCGGGTAACGGCCCGCCAATGCCTTCACATGCGAGGAAATCTGACCGTGCTCCTCCAGCAATTTTTGCAGGTCCGGCGTGATCCGGTCGCGATGGGTGGAAATCGACAGCAGGCGCGAGACCACATGCGCCGACTTGTTCAACAGATCGAGCGCGAGACGGCGATGCAGCGTAATCGTCCGCGCCGTGATGTCTGCCGTCACGTTCGGATTGCCATCCCGGTCGCCGCCGATCCACGAGCCGAACGTCAACCACCGCTTCGGCGGTTTCACCCGCGGATAATACCGCGCCAGCGCCGACTCCAGATCCGCCTGCAGGCGCGGCAATGTCTCCCAGAGCGTCGTCTCGAAATACCACAGCCCCGTGCGCACTTCATCGGTCACTTCCGGTCGTTGCGTCCGCGAACGATCCGTCAACCAGAGCGACGCGATCTCCCGCTCGATGGCGCGCTCGTCCACTTCACCCAGCCGATGCTCCTCCGGTGCGCTGTGGTGGCGCAACATCCGCGCCAAACGCGTCAGCTTGGTCAACATCGTCCGTCGTTTCGCCTCGGTCGGATGCGCCGTAAACACCAGCTCAATCGAAATTCGGTCGACGATCTCCTGCACCTCGCCAGTCGTCACATTGCGCTGTTTCAACTCGATAATGGCTGCCTCGATCGATTCCCGGAGTGGCTCCGCCTGACCCGTATTCGCCTGCGCCCGGCTGGCGCGCAAACGCCGGATGCGCGCGTTTTCTTCCGTCAGATTGACCAGCTCAAAATAAACCGTGAACGCCATCGCCACCTCGAACACCTCATGCGTGT
The DNA here is from genome assembly GCA_017849585.1 of Verrucomicrobium sp. Lineage (GTDB taxonomy): Bacteria > Verrucomicrobiota > Verrucomicrobiia > Methylacidiphilales > UBA1321 > UBA1321. Next base: position 305,883 of record JAFIGT010000003.1, on the reverse strand, counting down.
CGAGATTGCGCACCTCCTTGGCCAACTGGGTGGCCGCCGCCGTATCGCCTGCGCGGCTGGACTTGGCCAGAGCGCGCAATTTCTCGACCAGATCGAGAGTCAATTGCCCCTCCACCTTCGAGATCACATTGCCCAAGGCGCACCCGAGGCGAAAAATCTCTCCCTGTAATCGTTCAAAGCTGGAAACAACGCTGGATTCGGACATGGCGGTGATAAAGTGACGGCTGGATAAGTTTTTGCAACATCGAAGAAGCGAATTTCATACCAATCTGAGGCCGAGTCGTAACCGTAGAACCTCAGTCCCAACCGGATCGGACTGCGCCTGCCATCGAGTCCAAGGAACCTCATTTTCGAAAGGACCGGGAACAGGCCCTCAGGCCAGCACTCTTTTTGCTTGCCCTCCGGCCTTTGGGCAGGCGTGATGTTGCGCTTCTAAGAACTCGAATCTATGGACACACCGATTATTTTCTGGATTGCCTTCAATGGCGTCGTACTCGTTCTGCTGGCCCTCGATCTCTTTGCCCACCGCGGCGACAAACCCGTCTCCGTGCGCGACGCGGCCATCACCAGCGCCGGATTCGTCATCCTCTCCCTCCTCTTCAGCGCCTACATCTGGCACTGGAAAGGGTCCGCCAAGGCGATGGAATTCCTCACCGGTTACGTGATCGAATACTCCCTCAGCGTCGACAACATCTTTGTCTTCGTCCTCGTCTTTAACTTCTTTCAGGTTCCCGCCCATTACCAGCACCGGGTCCTCTTCTGGGGCATTCTCGGCGCGCTGGTCATGCGCGGCCTCATGATCGGTGTCGGCGCGGCACTCATCGCCCAGTTCCATTGGATTCTCTATCTCTTCGGCATTTTCCTGCTCGTCACGGGCGTCAAAATGATGATCAGTGGCGACGAGGAAATGGACATCGCGAACAATCCCGTCCTCCGCTTCTGCCGCAAGCACCTGCCCATTTCCGACAAATATCACGGTCACGATTTCCTCACCAAGATCAACGGCAAGATCCTGCTCACCCCGCTGGCCCTCGTATTGATCGTCGTGGAATTCACCGACCTCATCTTTGCGGTCGACTCCATCCCGGCCATCTTCGCCATCACCCAGGATGCCTTCATCGTCTACACCTCCAACGTCTGCGCCATCCTCGGCCTGCGCTCACTCTACTTCCTCCTCGCCAAGGCCATGGTGCACTTCAAATACCTCAAGCTCGGACTCGGACTCGTCCTCTCCTTCATCGGCTTCAAGATGTTGATCGAATACTTCGTCCACGTCCCCACGCCACTCGCCCTCGCCGTCGTCGCGACCATCCTCACCCTCGCCGTCGTTGCCTCGCTGATTCACAACAAGCGGCATCCCAACGATTAATTTCGATTGGGAACTTAGTCCGTCAAAAATCCCCTCGGCTATACAGAGAGGGGAACTGCGCTCTTAATAAAACCGCCGCAGTGTGATCGCAGCTAATCCCAGCACGATCACCACCGGCCGCCATTCCCGCTCCCACCGCATCCCACTGCTCGGCGCGACCAACCGCACCAGCAGATACGTGATCGCCGCCCACGCGATATAATTCTGCACCGGCACCCGGTTCGTACTCCAGAACCACGCACCCCGCGTCCAGAGCCAGTACGGCTCCGTCAGAAAATCAAAGAGCACCACCCCGGCGGACACCGCCAGCGCTTCATTGCGCGCGCTCGCCCACGGCCAAAAAGCCCGCGCCATCAGCAGAAAACTGCTGATCACCGCATACCATAAAAACGGCACCGCCAGCGGCACCACTCCCAGCAACATCGGCCCGAGGCGATCCGTGAAATAGAACGATCCGAACGGCTGGCCCGTCTTCGTACCAATCGCCACCGCCAAAGCCAGAATCACCAGCACACTCAACGCCCAGCGCCGCGCCAGCTTCACCCCCCAATGATGACCGATCACCGCGTGAGCATTCGCCGCCGCCAGCAAAATCAGGAGAGTATCCGTCACGCCCCGAATTCCCGTCAACGCCGCACCCACCGCCAGCCCATAACTCACCAGCAACACCCATTCAATCCGCGACCAATGCTTCATTGGCCCGACGCTACCAAAGCCCACGACGCCATGCCAGCTTCTGACTAGAAAACCGAAGTCACAAACCGATTTCCACCCATTCCATAGCTGACTGCCACATCACGCTGCAAAAATATCGCACACCTAGCTCACGTAGCTCACCTAACGCAAACGGCTCTTCCCAATCTGTGCTTAAATCGTTCCATGCGCCCATCCCTGGCTCCGAAATTTCCGCCCTACTCCCACCGGACAAATTCGTCGACACCACCGCCCTTCCCAACAGAGTCGGTCGCCTTTTGTAGCGCAACGTCGCCGCCTTTTTTTATATCGCGCCCCCAATTCCGACGATGACATTTCGCCGCTTCCTGATAAAACTAACCTCCATTCGGCCATGAACCACACTGCTTCCCCGTTCCTCGACAAAGTTGACCGCTGGCGCGCTGGCGTCGTCGACGCCGTCAGCTTCGGATTCGTCAACACCGTCGCCCGCCGCCACCGCCTACCCAAGGACCTCCTCCAACGCTGGCACCAATACGCCTCCCACTGGGCCGCGCGCTCCTCGTCCGAATACTACGCGATCCCCGAGGACCACGATCTCCCCCCCATGCCTCACTCCGGCCCATGGCGGTTCATCAGCCCGATTCGCAGCGACTACTCCGACAACAACACGACCGCCTTCGACCTCTTCCCCTGCAAAAAGGGCTGGACCGCCCCGACCATGATTCTCGCCCATGGCTTGATGTCCGTCAGTGACATGGGCTATCGCCTGTGGGCCAAGCGGCTCAACGAACGCGGCTGGAATGCCGTCTTCATGCATCTTCCCTACCATTATTCGCGCCGTTTGCGCCGCCACCTCACCGGCGAATTCGCCGTGAGCGCCCACCCCCTGCGCACTGCCGAGGGCATTCGTCAGGCCGTCGTGGAAGTACGCGTACTCCTGCGCACACTCAAGAACATGGGCGGTCAACTCTTCGGCGGCTGGGGCACCAGCTACGGTGGGTGGATCATGGCCCAAGCCGCCTGCGTCGATCCCCTGCTGCAACGCCTCATCCTCGTCGAACCGATTCTCAACATTGAAACCGCCATCTGGGAATCCCCCGCCTCCATCACCGTCCGCCAGCACATGCGCCAGGCCGGCATCAAACGCGAAGACCTGCGCCCCCATCTGCGCCTCTGCTGTCCCAGCCATCAACGCCCGCTGACGGAAGGCCGCAACGTCCTCCTTCTCGCCGGCGAATACGACCGCATCGCCCCCCCGGAACTCATCCGCCAGTTGAATCAAAAATGGGAGGGCTCCCATTACCATTGCTTCAAGCAAGGGCACGTCGGCTACACCCTGATGCCGGAAAGCTTCCGGCTCGCCCAGAATCTCTGGGCCGACGATTTCCGCGAATCGTGAACGCCAACTCGCCCATCACCCCGCCAACGGAACCGTTCGATGGCCACTACGCCTCGATCACCCACTGGCGGGGAGTGGCCGTGCTGATGATCCTACTCTCCCATACCGCCTTGGGAAGTGCCTCCGAATCCACCTATCCGGGCCAGGGGCTCATCTATTGGCTCTCCCAGTTCGGCACCTATGGAATTGATCTCTTCGTCGTGCTCAGCGGCTACTGCATCGCCAGTCACGTCTGCCAACTCGTGCAGACGGGCCAGCAACCACTAAGCTTCCTCCGACACCGCTTCCTCCGCATCTATCCGCTCTACTGGCTGGCCTGCGCCTTGACCGTCCTACTCGGACTGGTAGGGCTGAATCCCTTTTTCGAAGAGTGGCGCCAGACCTTGCCCACCCAAGCGCCCGCAGTCATCGCCAACTTTCTGTTGATCGAAATCAATTCGGAAGCACTCCCCTTGCTGCCAGCCAGCCAGGCGCTCATCTACGGCGTCGGCATGTATCTCCTAGTCGGGCTGGGCTTCTGGTTCTACCGGATGGGTTGCCCGGTTCACCTCCTCGTCGACATCGGCCTCGGGCTGGCCGTCATCGCCCTGTTCCAAATCCAGTTTCTCCCACTCTACGTCCTCCAGCTCTGGCCGGAATTCACCATGGGCGGCCTGCTCTTTCTCGCCCTCTACTACCAGCGATTCTCCCGCTTTCACGAAGGACTTTGCCTTACCGGCATCGCCGGCTTGGCCGCCGCAAGCTGGCTCCTGGCCAACCGCCACATGGCCATGCTCTTTTCGTTCATGGCCACCTTCACCCTCATGCTGTACTACCTGCATCGTTGGGATCACGCCCTCAACGACTCCCGCGTCCTACAACCACTGCGCTGGATTGGCATCATCTCCTACTCGCTTTACCTGATCCTCGACCCAATCTCGATCTCCCTCGCAACCGTGTTCAGACGCCAGACCCTGTCTCTGACGGCACAACCCGCGGTCCTTCAACTCACCCTCTGGACCGGCTGCCTTCTCGGCGGCTGGCTCTTCTCCAAACTCTGCGAGCGACCACTCGAAAAATGGCGGCACTCCCTGCGACCTCCCCAAGGACAGCGGGATGACCTGATCTTCGGCTAAAAACCCTCCGGCAAAGCGTTGACTTTTACTCCAACCCCATCGAAAGTTCATTGATGAAGCCCAAGGCCGTTTCCCAACTCGTCCGCGGCCGCTTTTCCGAACAACTCGTCAAGGAAGCGGCCATCGCCCTTCGCGAAAAACTCGGACAAAATCCCACCCTGGGCATCCTTTTCGTCAGCGTTGACTACATCGAACACATCAACGACGTCCTCGAAATCATCCGCCTCAACGCCCGGGTCCCACTCCTGACCGGTTGCAGCACCCAGGGAATCATCGGCACCGACGAGGAAAGCGAAGCCCAATCCGGCTTCTCCCTCCTCCTTCTCTCCCTCCCCGACTGTCAGGTCAAAGCGGTCCCCTTCACCCAAACCATGGTCGACGAAGCCAACGTCGCCGATTACTGGTACGAGAAAACCGGCCTCAAGCCCGACGATGTCAAAGCGTGGCTCGTCTTTGCCGATCCCTTTACCTGTCGCGTCGATGACTGGCTCAAGAGCTGGAACCGCGCCTATCCCAGCGTCCCCTGCTTCGGCGGTCTTGCCTGCGGCCCCACCCAATCGGCCGAATCGTGGATCTTTCTCAATGACTCCCTCGTAGAGCAAGGCATTGCCATTGCACTCAGCGGCCCCATTCGCATCGAAACCGTCGTCTCCCAAGGCTGCAAGCCCATCGGAGAACCGCTGACCGTGACGCACGCCGAGGAAAACTATCTCCTCACCATCGGCTCAAAACCCGCCTTCGAAGTGCTCAACGACGTCTACCAATCCCTCAGCGAAGACGAACGACAGAAAGCACGAGGCCATCTCGTCGCCGGCCTCGCCCTCAACGAATACGTCGAAGACTTCAAACAAGGCGACTTCATCGTCCGCAATATTCTCGCCGCCGACCCCTCCAGCGGTGCCGTCGCCATCAATGCGCTTCCCCGCGTAGGACAGACCATGCAATACCACCTGCGCGACGCCACAGCCGCCGCCGCCGACCTCACCACGCTTCTCGACAAAGCGCAAAAAAAGAAAAAATTCAAACCCTTCGCCGCCATTCTCTGCAACTGCAATGGTCGCGGTCGCGAACTCTTCACCGTTCCTAACCACGACGCTCACCTGATCAATGAGCATTTCCCCAACCTCCCGCTTGCAGGATTTTTCGCCAACGGCGAAGTCGGCCCCATCGGCCACCAAAACTTTATCCACAGCTTCACAGCCTCCCTGGCCTTCTTTTCAGAAATTTAACATCAACAACAAAAACTGATTGCTTTTTACTCGAAAATGTTTAATTAAAGTGATTGCTATGAAACCGCTGCTCTCCATTCTGGCTCTCTCCGCTACTTTGATGATCGCTCACGCTGACATCTCCATGCCCAAGGGTGACAATTTCTACGACAAATTGGGCCGCGGTTTGGCCAACGTCTCCATGGCTCCCGCCAATTTTCTCGACTCTCAATTCACCGTGACGGAATCCGAAGGCGGCACCGCTGGCTTTTTCAAGGGCCTGATCGTACAAGGCACCTCCCGCACGGTCATGGATATCGGCATGGGTCTCTATGAGATCGTGACCTCCCCCTTCCCCCCCTACCAGTCGCTGAAGCTCAAAGCCTACGACACGGGCGTGGTGAATGAATATCCTCCTGCCGACCTCAAGAACTGGTACTAAGTTTGTCTGTTCAGGTTGGCGACCGCATTTCCCTGCGGATTGATTCTCTTGCCTTTGGCGGTGATGGTTTAGGCCGTTACGAAGGGTTTGTCGTGTTCGTACCGTTCACCGCCCCCGGTGACACGGTCGAAGTAGAAATTACGGAAAAATCGGCACGCCATTCGCGCGGCAAAATTACTTCCATCCTCTCCCCGGCATCCACGCGGGAAAAGCCGCTTTGCCCCTATTTCGAACGTTGTGGCGGATGCCAATACCAGCATCTGACTTACGCGGAAGAATTGCGAGCCAAGGAACTGCAAGTGCGCGACTCCCTCGTTCGAATCGCCCGAATTCCCGAGCCCCCCATTCGTCCGATTATCGGATGCCCACAACCCTACGGCTATCGCAACCGCATTACAGTTCATGCCGAGGACCGTCTCATCGGCTTTCGTGGGACCGACCCGCGAGAAATCGTGGATATTGAACGTTGCGCACTCGCCACCGAGGAAGTGAACCAGACGTTGGAGCAACTCCGTGCGAGCCGTCCCAAGCCGGGCCACTATTCCCTGCGCCATCCGGGCATTCCACCGAGCGCTTTCTTTCAAGTAAATCATCTGCTGCTCGAGACGCTGCGTCAAACCGTGGCCGATACTTTTCCCGCTGGATTGGAGGAAGGGATCGACGCCTATTGTGGTGGCGGTTTCTTCACGAGCGAACTGGTGAAAAAATTTGGCCGCGTTACCGGCATTGAAAAAGATGGTCGCTCCCTCAAGGATGCGCGCCGCATCCCGGCGGATAATCTTCAACTCGTCGAGGGCGATGTCGCCCTGAAACTCGAGGCGATTTTGCGCGAAACGAATCTCCCCAGTGCGGGGCTGTTACTCGATCCGCCGCGTGAAGGTCTCCCGGCTTCGCTCGTGCGGACGCTCATTGAATTGCGTCCCGCCGCGCTGACCTATGTGTCGTGTCATCCGCCGACCCTCGCGCGCGACGCGCAGAAGTTGATCCAGCATTACAAATTGATTTCCGTCCAGCCGCTTGATCTCTTCCCGCGTACCGGGCAGATCGAGTGTATTACGACTTGGGCAGCGCAAGCCTGATCCAGTTTGATTGAGGACCGTTGCCGCGCAGTCAAAACGAAACCCCGCTTTCACATTCCGTGAAAGCGGGGTTTGCTTTTTTAAGCCATCCAGTAAAGCCTCGCATGTGGCGAAGCCTTACCGGGTTCAGCGTGCGCTGATTAGTGCTTGGTGCTGATGCGCATCTGGTAGAACGAACGCCAGACGAAGAACAGACCGATAAGGAAGAATACGACGGCGGCGATATTCTTCGGGCCTTGCGGCGCGGTGATCGCGATTTCCACCGCGAGCAGACCGAAGAGGGTCGTGAACTTGATGATCGGGTTCAGAGCCACCGAGGAGGTGTCCTTGAACGGATCGCCCACGAGGTCACCAATGACGGTGGCGGCGTGGAGTTCGGTACCCTTCTGACGCAGTTCCGTCTCGACAACTTTCTTGGCGTTATCCCAGGCGCCACCGGCGTTGGCCATGAAGATGGCCTGGAACAAACCGAAGAGCGCGATGGAGATCAGGTACGCGGCGAAGAAGACCGGATCGACGCAGGCGAAGGCCAACGCCAACGAGAAGATGACAACGAAGATGTTGACCATGCCGTACTGCGCGTAAACCGTGCAGATGCGGACAACCGCGTTGCTGTCTTCCTTCGAGGCCTTTTCCGTGTCGGAGAGCTTGATGTTCTTCTTGATGTAATCAACCGCGCGGTAAGCGCCGGTCGTCACGGCCTGCATGGAGGCACCCGTGAACCAATAGATCACCGAGCCGCCCGCGAGCATACCGAGGAGAACCCACGGTTCAACGATGCTGAGCGCGCTCATGTCCGTCCAGTGGAAATGCTCCTTTAGGAGGAGGATGAGCGAGAAGATCATCGTCGTCGCACCGACAACGGCGGTACCGATGAGCATCGGCTTGGCCGTGGCCTTGAACGTATTGCCCGCGCCGTCGTTCTCTTCGAGGAAGAGCTTGCCGGTTTCGAAATCAGGCTTGAAACCGAAATCCTTTTCGACTTCGGCGCTGATGTTCGGGATGGTTTCAATCGTGGAGAGTTCGAACACCGACTGGGCGTTGTCCGTTACCGGTCCATAGCTGTCGACCGCAATCGTGGTCGGTCCCATGCCAAGCATACCGAAGGCCACGAGGCCGAAGGCAAACACGGCGGGATATCCGCCCAACATGGCGGCAAACGCGGCGTGATTCGTGCCGCTGGTGGCGGTCAGGAAGCCGCCAAGCATCAGGCCGAGAATGGTCAAGCCCATCCAGAAGGCCGAGAAGTTACCGGCAACCAAACCGGAGAGGATGGTGAGACCGGCGCCGCCTTCCTTGGTGGCATCGACGATTTCACGAGTGTGACCGCTGCTGGTGCTGGTGAACACGCGGGTAAGTTCCGGGATGATCGCCGCGGCAATGGTGCCGAAGCTGATGATCGTGGCCAGAGTGCACCAGACGCCGGAGAAGGCCTGCGTCGTGCCGAGCATCGAGTAGGTCACCACGTAGGTGGTGATGATGCACAGGATCGACGTGACCCAGATCAGCGAGGTCAGCGGGTGTTCAAAGTTGAACTTCTTGTGGCTGCCCCAGATGGCGCGTGCCATGAAGGTGTTGATGACCCATCCGAGGAAGGAAACGCCCACCATGGCGATACGCATGGTGAAGATCCAGATGATGAGTGGCCATTGGAATTCCTTGGGCACAGCCATGAGGATGAAAGTGATCAACGCCACGCCGGTGACGCCGTATGTTTCGAAGCCGTCCGCGGTTGGTCCAACGCTGTCGCCGGCGTTATCGCCTGCGCAGTCCGCGATGACACCGGGGTTACGGGCGTCGTCTTCCTTGATGCCGAAGACGATCTTCATCATGTCGCTGCCGACGTCCGCGATCTTGGTAAAGATACCACCGCAAATACGGAGCACGCTCGCGCCGAGGGATTCACCGATGGCGAAGCCGAGGAAGCTGAAGCCCGCGAAGTCCGGCGGGACGAACAGGAGCACGCTGATCATGAGAATCAACTCGACACTGATCAGGAGCATGCCAATGCACATACCCGAGCGGGTGGGAATCTCGGAGAGATCCATCGGCTTGCCACGGAGAGCGGCGAAGGCCATGCGGCTGTTGGCGAGGTTGTTGATGAGGATGCCGAACCAGGCGACCGCAAACGAACCGGCCACGCCGACCAGCGACCAAGCGAGGATCAACGCCACGTTGCCGAAGCTGAAGCTCTTGAGGTAGCCGAAGTAGAACACCATCGTCGCGCCGATGAGCACGAAGAGAGTGAGGAGGAGTTTGCCCTGTTGGAACAGATAGGTCTTACAGGTGCTGTAGATCAAATCCGACACGTCGAGCATGCTCTTGTGCGCCGGCATGGCCTTGAGGCTCTTGTATCCCCACAAACCAAACAACGCACCCAGCACCGTGACCAGCATACCAATCATCAGAATGGTATCGCCCGAGAGGCTCGCACCAAACAGATTGAACTGGTGGGCGGCGCGCTCGACAGCGCTAGGGAGTTTCAGGTCGGCATCGCCGGCCCAGGTGGATACGCTGCTGGCCAGCAGAAACGCCGGAAGCAGGCAGAGGGATTTAATTCCCCTGCTCAGATTTACGAATGGTTTGGGGGTCATGACTCTTATTGGGTTGATAGTTGTAACGATTCTGTGAGTTTAACGAAACTAATACCAAAAACGATTCGATTTAAGCCCGGTTACTAGGGAAACGCAATAACTAAATCATGCCAATTGGGTGACTTGATAGAAGCTATTCTACTATCGAGCGTAAATAATCCACCTGGCAAAAGGTCAAGCGGGCGCTTTTTCTCTATTGAAAAAAAGAGCGTCGACGTTGCGCTACAAGCCCCTACCCCTTCTGTTGGTGAGGGCTGCCGTTGTCGACGGAACTGACCGGAATCGAGCGACGCCACACGCGCGATCCCCGAAGCATTTAAACTCCCATTCATGCCCCCATCCTAACCCGGAATAGCGCTCCACCGTTAGGCTTAGGTGTGCTGCGTGAGCTAGGTGTGCGACATTTTCGCTAAAGCGGCCGCGTTGAGACTCGGGAAGGATGTTGCGGAACCTCTTTTCCGTCGTTTCCTTGCCGTTATCGGCCGCCCTCAATAGATTGGGAATGATAGGAATTATTTAGCGCTTGCAGGAGTGACGCCATCTGGGGTTTTGGCTCCACCCAGTTCTCCATGCGTGAGTGTTTCCCAAGCCATTTGTAGCGTACAGGGCCACATGATCTTGTCGGCGCGTACACCGGGTTCGGGGAACATATAAAGCGGCACGGAAGGAACACTAAACGGTTTGGTGAGGTTCGGCCTTAAAGCACGCTTGATGAATTCCCCGGTCTTGGGCAACGCATACCCCATGCGGTTGTGATAATGATTATAGGCGGTCTCCCAAGTCGGATTCACGTTATTGAACTGGATGCGGTAAAACTCCGTCGGAATTTTCTCGTCGATACGCAGGCCAGATTGAAATTCCATGAAAGCCATGATGCGTTTGGCATGGATGGAATAGAGATCGATACCCTGGTGCCAGGCGATTTCCGCGGTGTAGATAAGCGAAGCAAATCCGAGATCGCAGTGCCCCAAGTCGCGGAAGGTTTCGGAGCACATCCCCTCGACGTACATGGGTGGATTGTACCAGAGCAGGTTGATATCCCCCTTCTCCAGCATGGTGCGATCTTCTCCGATGATTTTGACTTCCTGTGAAAACCACGCTTTGGACGGGTCGGGAAACAGGTCGGCGCTCAATTTCGCCAGTTCCTCATTGGAGGGGCCATTCTTCCAATAATCCGGCATATACGGAACCGGGCCATCTTCTTTCAGGTAAATCCAGCAGGGCACATAGCTGATCCAGTGGCTCACGCCCTCGTAGAACGCCGCCCGGTCGTTATTGAAGACGCCGATTGCAACAAGGGCATGTACCGTGGAAAGCTTGCGGTTTCCATATGCCAAGCGATTGTGCAGTTCGGGAAGGAATGCGCGATTGAGCATTGCCGAGAATGCGGCAATCTCTTCCTTCGACCAGTCCGGATACGTCGCGCGGATGATTTCTGCGGCGCTGGCAAAGACGGAACCGGTCCAGGATGCCTGCAAATACCAATTGCCCCCGGCGTGTCCTTTGAGAATCGTCCAGGCATTTAAAATCTCGACCGCTTTTTTGGCGTACCGCACGTCGTCGGTGAGAACCCACATCAACGCCATCGTGTAAGCCGTCTTGGCGTCGATGCTTTCCGACTTGGCCCCCCCCGAGTCCCCTCCCTTGCCCATAATTCCCGATTTGGAAATTTCCACTGGATTGGGTTTCCGATCGAGCTTGGAGTAGTTGGAAGCTTTCATCTGCTCGAACGCACTCTTCCACGGCTCCTCGCCCGCTTCGATTTTGGCGCGAATTTTCTTCAGCTCTTCCAGGTTGTTCAGTATCCCCGGATGGCGGAACGTCGCAGGCGGCTGCGGAACGGGTATTTTGGGCGGCGGCACGGCCGCAGGTCCGGTTTTCGCGGCGGCAGGCGTGGCCGGAGTTTCGTCGGTCTCCTGCGCAGCAAGGGAAAAAGTTAACACGAAAAATGCGGTCACGGGGAGAGTCCATGCGAGCCAGTTCCGACATTGTTGCAGGTGAGTAGTATTCATAGTTTTTTTGGGCGGAAGCCGTTGGTCGTTATAATCGCATTGGCGCCTTTTCGGACGAAAAATATCAGATCACTTTTCAGGGGTTAGGAGGAGCGGTCGTATACGTCAAGCGAGACAAGCCCTTCGAGAGGCTCATTACCAAAATAGCGCCGCAGGTTGCGCACCGCGAACCCGCACAAGTCAGCAAAGGCATCTTCCGTCGGCCCTGCCAGATGAGGAGAAAGAAGTGTATTCGGCAGCTGGAACAGCGGATACTGGGTCGTGATGGGCTCCTGCTGGTACACATCCATACCTACCTTGATTTTCCCTTCGGACGCCAGCGCAATCAGCACCTTCTCGTCCACGATCGGTCCACGACCAACATTCACGAAGATGGCGTTAGGGGGTAGCAATCGCAGGAGCTTTTCGTTGATGACGCCACGCGTCTTCGGCGTGAGCGCCTCGCATTCAATGATGATTTCACTGGAAGAGAATAATTCTTCCAAACTCGATGCGGCTCGCACGCCGGATTCTTGGAAGATGGAAAGCGGAACGCCTTCCGAGTACGCCATGATTTCAGGTCGAAAGGGGCGCAACATCGCCGCAATCTCCCTGGCTACCGCACCAAACCCATGAATACCCACGCGTTTGCGCCGCAAGGAGCGCGTGGGTAAGATACGCATGGGTTTTTCCTGCGAGCGTTTCGGCCAACCGCGCACAAGTTCGTTCCATTCCGGCAAGTTGCGTAGAAGCCCAAGCACCAGGAGAACCGCGTGCTCCGCCACCGTGTAACTAATGGAATGTCCCCAGTTGGAAACGAGGACGCCGCGCTCGATCAATGAACGTGGAACCAACCACCGCACGCCACCGGCCAGATGGCAAACGTAGCGGAGGTTGCAGTCCGGTGCATTAAAGTAAGATTCGGGCAGTTGAGGCGTGCCCCATCCGGTAACCATCACCTCCGGTTGCAGCCTCAATAAAGTCGCCGTCCACTTATCAGGCGTCATGTCCGATTCATTCAGCCATGAACAATCCAGCGAACCAAAGGAATCCCCATCAAATTCATTCTGGAAATAAGTATTGATGGGGGCCGCGAGCGCCAAGGCCACGCGAGTTGTGACGGGTGTAGGTGGAATCCGGGTGGCCGTTTGAGCGGCAGGAAGCACAGTATGCATAAAAATGAGGTAGCGATTTAACCAAGGAACATCGGCCTATTCGTCGAGGGCGAAACTGGCGTGACCATGCCCACATCATGCGGTAATGGGTGGTCAATGACGAGGGTGTCGCAATGCTAATTGTAGCGCATCTTCAGAAAATTCTTTTCAGGGCTTGTCGCAAACGGGTCTGCGTCACAACTTCGGCGCGCGCTTTCATTGTCTGGTCCAGTAGAAAGCAAGCGTGAAGATGCGCTTGAACAAATCCTCGACGCTTGTTGTCTACTCTTAAATCCTGGTCGATCCGAAGATACGAATGATCGAACCGAACTCATCGGCCGCATTTAGGGAGCCATTCCTTTCGTCAAATTCAGGCATCTCATTTTCTCCACTCTCCAACGACACACAGGCTCAAAGCGCGCTTTATCTACAATTAGAATTTCGCCGCGCCAAAAGTCACTTGGCGTTATCTCCAATGCAACTTATATTTCCTTAGCGCTCACTTATACAGGCAATCATCCCTGAGCTTCCTCCCATGAATACTTCCCGCACCTCACGAGGTTTCAGTCTGGTAGAAGTGGTTCTCGCTATCGGAATGCTCTCGTTCTCACTGGTTGCCTTGTTGGGCTTAATGCCCATGGTGCTCGGTTCCGTGCGGGAAAGCATGAACCTGACAACCCAAACGCTCATCATCCAATCTCTCACGAGTGAAGTGCAGACTCTCAACTATAGCGATGTCACCAACACCGCGACATTCTCCTCCACTTTTCCACGTTCCTACGATGATGTTGGTGCAGTCCTACCCCAAGGCAGTTCGTCCCAGGACACGGCGTTTCAGGTCACGATGTCGATTAGTTCCTGCCAAGTGCCGGCCACGGCCAACTCCAGCACCCCCGCCAGACAATTGACCTTTCAGGTTTTGAATAACCACAAAAAGTCGGACAAACGCTTCTATCATGTCTGGGTTGTAGATAACGGGCGTTAAGAGACCATCGAATCTCGTTTCCATATGAAGCAGTCGAGTTCCATTACGTCCTGTCGCGCCTTCTCGCTGTTGGAAATACTCGTGGCGATGGCGATTCTCAGTCTCGTCCTGCTGACGGTGACCGCAATTACTAACCAAGTGATCGTTGTCTCGAAGAGCGCTTCAGCCAAAATTGAAGCCTTCAAAACGGCGCGAGCCTCCTTCGAGACCATGACACGTGCCATCAGTCAGGCCACGCTCAATACCTACTACGATTACTACAACAGCTCCTACCAGCGTCGTACAGCCTCCAACGCCAGCACGTTTGCGCCGGCTTTATATGGTCGCCATTCGGAGCTGGAATTCGTCACGGGAAAAAATCTCGTCTCGTCCCCGCGCCCCCAAGTCACGCATTCCATTTTTTTCCAATGCCCCCTCGGATACACCAAAGATTCCACTGATTACGCCAAACTGCGAAGCACCTTGAACGCCGCTGGATTCTATATGGAATTCTATAATGACACGGACGAACGCCCTTCCTTTCTTTTATCCATTCTCAATCCGCCTCCGGTTCGCTGGCGTTATCGGCTGATGCAATTTCTACAGGCGACGGAATCCCTTTCGATCTACAAGGCAACCAATCACTCTTGGTTCACCGACCCGATCAGCCTGCCAAGACAATCAACGCGCGTCATGGCGGAGAATATAGTCGCGTGTGTAATCTGTCCCAAGCTGAATACCGACACCACCAGTTCCACAATCTCACCGGATTATGAATACCAATCCCGCGCCACATGGAGCTCCGGCAAGCAACCGGCGATGATGCACCAGCTTCCACCGTTGGTCGAGGTTGTGCTCGTTGCGGTCGACGAGGTTTCCATCAGCCGGATTCAGGGAACAAGCACGACCGCTCCGGATCTTGGCTTTAATTATGCGTCCATTTTTCAGGCCGCCTCACAACTTGAGACGGATTTGGCCACGGTCTCCCAAGCGCTCAACGCAAGGCACGTAAACTACCGCATTTTCCGGACACGGGTTGGATTAAAGGGAGCCAAATGGGAGCAATAAAAGCCATGCTGACTCTACCGCATTTTTACCATCGGAACCGCCGCTCCAACCGAAAAGGTGTGGCGCTTGTTCTCGTACTCGGGAGCATCGTGCTCATTTCCGTCCTGATGCTCTCCCTGTTGGGCCGTACGCGCACGGAACTTCAATCAACAAAGCTTTTTGCTGGAAGTGCGAGCGCCCGACTGCTGGCAGACAATGTGGCCCATATGGTGATGAGCCAGATTCGGCAGGCGACGACGGAGAATCCGTCGACCTCATGGGCCAGCCAACCTGGGGCGATTCGCACCTTCGACAATTCGGGGTCGTTCGCCAAAATCTACAAGCTTTATTCGTCGGATAAAATGATCGACACCCAGGTCAATCCAGCAACTGAAGCGGCCGATTTGTCGGGATGGAACACGAAAACGGCCTTCTACACTGATTTGAATCAACCCTCCGGCAGAAACTATCCCATCCTCGCTCCCCCAATCACCGGTGCCAATGCCGTGGTAGGCTACAGCGTCAATAATGCACCTGGAGCTACTTCGACGCAGCCCGTGCCCATGCCGGCACGTTGGCTCTACGTCCTGAGGGATGGAACGCTTGTCGCGCCAACCGGCTCAGGCACGACTGCGACCATAGCGGGCGCGAGCACATCCAATCCGATTGTCGGTCGCATCGCCTTTTGGACCGACGATGAGACGTGCAAAATCAATATCAATACGGCAAGCGAAGGCACATTCTGGGACACCCCGCGTCTTGAAGGAACCAATCCCAATACCACGGTGGCCGGCGTGCGGCCCGATCCCATGACCGATCGGCATTTCGCGCGTTTTCAGCCCGCTAATGGAGAGTATCAACGCTATCCCGGACATCCGGCCACGGTTTGCCTCAGCACCGTTTTCCCATGGCTGAATACGGAATCGCTCGCGAAACTTTCCCCGCGCATCAGTTATGGCGGCTCCAAGGAAGGAAGCGTCGTGCCCACGGCGTCCCTTTCAGCTCCCGCCCAGATCAAGGCCGATCGGCTCTACGCCACGGTCGATGACTTCATCTTTGATATGGACCGTGCCATACAAAAGGATGCCGCAGGCAGCACCGCCTTTACACAAGACAATTTGCAGCTCGCGCAGTTCTTCCTCACCGCACACAGTCGTTCGCCGGAGGTCACCTTGTTCGGCACGCCGAGGGTATCAATCTGGCCTATCCATGCCGACTATACCAGTAACAGCCTGAGTCCCTACACGACGCCATTTGACCGTCTCTCCGCCTTTTGCTCGACGCTCGGATCGACTACCCCGCGCCGCTACTTCTTTCAACGGCAGGATGCTTACGATTCAAAAAATGATTACGACAACATTCAACGCAACAAGCAGCTCTACGCTTATCTGCAAAATCTCACCAACCGGAAGATCCCCGGTTTTGGCGGTACGCTTAACGCCAAGTATCCCGCCGACCGCGATCAGATCCTGACGGAAATTTTCGACTACATCCGCTGCACGAATCTCTTCGACGACAACCTCGGCAACGCCTCCTCGTCCACCCCGCTCTCCTCCTTCCGGCAGTTCACGGCCGTGCGCACCAAAAACGTCAGCAAGCCAAACCAGAGCGGCATGTGGCCGGGACATGGCCAGGTTACGCCGATTGTCATTGGAAATACGCGCGGATTCGGTCGCTTCCCGACCATCTCGGAAGTGGGCCTCCTGCTCATCTGCACTGCCGATGGCAATGGTCCCCTGCCCACGGCCACAAACTCCGCCCATGATGCACGCAGTGTCAGTAATTTGACCGTTTCCTCCAGACTAATGAATTCCAGTGGAGAACTTGTGGGCATGGCAACGTACACAGCCTCTGACAGCACCCACTTCCCCGCCAATCCAACACTCGCCACCACGTATAATGGCACCCCCATCGCGCTCACCACCAATGAGCGCCGACTTCAAGCCATGCTCGTCTTTCAGATGTCGTGCCCGGCGGCGGGCTGGGATGGCATCAGTCCCAATTATGAAATCGAAGTCTCCGATTTGGGCAACATCTCCATCGACGGAAAACTTCCCTTTGTTAATTCCAACGGCACTCTCACGACACCGTTCATCAACGGTATAGTCGATGGCATGTCGCCGATCGGTAGTGCCATTGGCGGGGTCCGCTTCTCTGTCTCCAAGGCCGATCCTCTCGTTGAGGGCAATTTGCGCGTGAACGGTTGGAGCAATCCTAGTAATGCGAACCGTTATCCCTACGTCAGCAATCCCTTTACGGTAACGGCAGACGCCGCAAAGATCGTGGCCGGAATCGCGGTCGGCAACAGTTCCCCCTTCACTCTGCGCATTTATGCCGTCAAACCCGATGGCTCGCGAGGATCTCTCGTTCAGACGTACAAGATCAAATTCCCCTCAACGTCTTTTCCCATACCCGATCTGCTTTGGTGGGGAGTAAACAGTACCGAGGTCACCTCCATAGCGAATGAATGGTGGGGCTTTGATAATCGCATTTCTCGCATCACGGAAAGTCCTGGTAATTATTCCGGCCCTCTCACTGGCTGCCTCTTCCGCGCCGATGGAAAAAACATTCCGAACCAGACGCCTTCCACTTGGAAATTGAGCGACTCGCAGAGTGGCGGTTCGGCCATGAGCACGCGCTCCGATGTGCTGCGCACTCTGACTTCGAAAAAGGGAGACTATCGACTCCTTGCGGCTAAGGCCGAAGTGAGTTCTGACAGCGACATGGAACCCCACCCCAAGTACACCGAGATCGCAACGAAGATCGCGCATACCTTTTCCGATAGCGATTACACGGACAAGTATGTTGGCTCGGAGCGCACGGCTAGTGGTGGATTAATCGGCGATCAGGATGGTAATGCGCTGTTGCAATACATCGGATCAAAAACACCCAACGTTCCCAATACCAAGGAGACGCGCAAGGCCGCGTATACCGGGGACTGGGACAACGGTCTCGGGTGTCTGCCGG
This sequence comes from Verrucomicrobium sp., assembly GCA_017849585.1. Classification (GTDB taxonomy): domain Bacteria; phylum Verrucomicrobiota; class Verrucomicrobiia; order Methylacidiphilales; family UBA1321; genus UBA1321. The sequence continues at coordinate 287,879 of JAFIGT010000003.1, read as the reverse complement.
ATGGCCCCTACATCAATAAGCCCGATGAAGGGAATACTTACGAACTTTCCAGCGGAAAGACGCCTTACTACGACTCCGAGAAACTCGGGGCAGCGACGGGAGCCACCTTCTTCAGTCCTAATCGCATCCTCCCTTCCCCCGGCATGTTTGGCTCACTACCCACCGGAGTGAAATCCAACATACCGTACCAGACGCTACTTTTTCGCCCGCAGAAAAGTCATCCTCAGAGCCGGACCAGCCAGCCGAATCAGCCGCCAGACCATCTCTTTCTCGATCTCTTCTCGATGCCCGTTGTCGAGCCATACGCCATCAGCGAACCGATGTCGACCGCCGGGAAAATTAACATGAATTACCAGATTCTTCCCTACACCTACATCACGCGCAGCACGGCAGTGCAAGCGGCGATGAAGGCCGAAATGATTTCTGCAGTGACCTCATCTACAGCAGTAGCGGCTATCTACAAAAAATTAACCACGAATCCCGCTACCGGATTCGTTGGACGCTTCGCCTTGAATCTCAGCGACACCAATGGCTCGCTACGGCAGTTCAAATCACGTTTCGATTCCGGCAACATTTTTCGTGCAGCTTCGGAAATCTGTGACATCTATCTCGTCCCCAAAAATGAGAGTTGGACCAGCGACGATGCCGCGGAAAGTTTCTGGCGCGCCCATGCCTTAACCGGCGATGACTCGCGGGAACGGCCCTATGCCAATCTCTATGCCAAGCTAACCACGAAATCAAATACGTACCGATTGCACTATCGCGTGCAGACGCTGGTGAAAACCAATAACACCCCTGCAGGTGAATGGCGGGAGGGACAGGATGTTATCCAGAGCGAACTCCGTGGTTCCTACGTCATTGAGCGCTATCTCGATCTGAATGACACCACCATCCCCGACTTTGCCAACTCGGCAACGCCAAGCACCGCTTCCCTGGAACCCTATTATCAATTCCGCATCATCAACTCCTCCCTCTTCACACCATGAGAACAGGCTTATGTCACCGCCGGCTGTCGCAAGGATTCAGTCTCATTGAACTCCTCGTTGTCATCGCGATCCTCAGCATTCTAACGCTGATTTCAGTGCCCGCCTTTCAGCAAATCACCAATGCCTCCAGATTGAATTCGGCCAGCCAGGTGCTTGCCGATCACTTTTCACTCGCGCGGCAAAACGCGCTCACGCGAAATCGCGTCATCGAGGTTCGTCTCTACAAATTCCGTGCCAGTGACGCCGCCCAACCGGCCTACTGTGCCCTGCAGCTTTTTCAATATCTCGAGCAAGAGGATCGCTATCAGGCCATCACACCGATTGCCTATCTGCCCAACGCTACCAAGCTACTTGACGATTCCGGCAAGACGTCCTTTCTTACTCTCTCCGGGCAGCCACTTACTCCCACGGCTAGCGATCTCAAGATCCCCGGCGTCGGGACGAGCTATAAATATCTCGCGTTCCGGTTCAAACCCGACGGGCAGACGAATCTCGATCCAGGCGAAAATTGGTTCGTCACTGTCGTCAGCAGTCTCACTTCAGATAGCGAATTACCCAAGAACTTTGCCACCGTGCAGATTGATCCGGTAACCGGCAATGTGCGGCCCTATCGTCCTTAATATGGCTCCCGAGTAAACGCGAGCCGAGTTCGCCTATCATAGGAAGCTTTGCGTTCTCGCGCCCTATCTAAACTCGAATTGGAGCGACCTGTTTCAATCTACAATTAGCGGTTAAGCGTTATCGCGATTAATTATATTTAAGTCATATATTGCGTGCAATGACATCACCGATTATGGCTAAATCACTCGTTGCCCTACTTGTCTGGACGATGCTTGTTTCTCGGGCCTTCGCGACGTTCACAGTGGAAGGTCCTCAATCGCTGCCAGCACTTAAATCCTATGTAGAAAACATGTCCATTCGTCGCAACGGCTCCATCTGCAACCGCGATGAACTCGACATCATCAAAGCCAAAATAGCCACGGGCCAGGAACCGTGGACTACGGCGCTTGCCATCCTCAAGACCTCGACCCTTTCACAACCCACCTACACTCCGACGGCCTCCGCGTTGATCGACGGCAGTGGCAATGCGACGAAAGAACTCGCCGACGCCAATGCGGCCTACACTCAGGCTTTGCTCTGGTATCTCACCGGCGAAACCGCCTACGCGCAGAAATCCGCCGAGATCATCGATGCCTGGTCATCCACCCTTCAATCCCATATTGGCAACAGCAACTGGTACCTCACCGCCGCATGGGCTGGTTCGCTTTTTTCCAATGCCGCGGAACTTCTCCGCACTACTTACCCGGCGTGGCCTCAGAGCAGCATCCAGCAATGCCAGGCCATGTTTAACCGCGCCTTTCTGCCGATTCTTCATCAGAGAAAAGCTTACGGCAACCGCGAGTTGTCCGTTTGCAATGCCCTTCTGGGAATTGGCATCTTCAATGGAGATCGCGCGGCGATCTATGAGGCGCTTCATCATTGGATCAGCTATGTACCGTGTTACATCTATCTCTCTTCAGATGGCGTCAAACCGATCAAAGCCGATTACTGGCTCACTGAACCGTCTGCGGCACAATATCAGCAAATGCACGCCGATCTATTCCCAACGCCAAATGATCCCAATGACTGGGTAAATGCACCCGCCTATCCTGCCACAAATCGCGGCGACGATAAAACGATGATGACAATCTACACCGTCGAGCAGCAATGGTATATGGCAGCTCCGACCAGCACCTTTTCCAATCCTGTTCCCGCCTACGTGGACGGTCTCTGCGCCGAAACTTTTCGCGATATGGGGCATGCCGAGTTCGCCTTTGCCGCGATGATCAACGTCGCAGAAATGGCGTGGCATCAAGGGATCGATCTTTACAGCGCGCACGCTCCCCGCATGGCCGCCATGATGGAATTTCATGCGGCACTGCGCCTGTCACAACCGGCTCCGGCCGCGCTGAGTCAGAGTGGCGTCATCTCCTCGGGAAATGGACTCAACCCGACTTACGAGATCGCTTACAACCATCTCCACAACACGCTTGGCTATGAGCTTCCCAATACCGAGACCCTGATCCAGACCGCCGTCCGCGCCGCCAAGGCCGTGCGGATTAAGCCGCCCAGCGGCATCTTCGCCTCGGGTATCTGGCCCACCAGCTACTATCATATCTCGTGGGAAACCCTGACTCATGCCAATCTTCCGGCGCGTCGCATGCTGCCGCAGAACGGCCTCGTCGCCTACTACAGTTGCGAACAGTCGACGACCGACTTGAGTGCCTCCGGCAATGATGGAGTCGCCAAAGCGGGCTTCGCATTTTCATCCGACGCAACGGAAGGCGCTTATTCCGGTCAATTCGATGGAAACGGCGGTCGCGTGGTCGTTCCAGACAGTGGCAGCTTGCGCATTACCGGCGATCTCACTCTCGCCACTTGGGTCAAGCTCAACGCCGTCACCACAAAGCCCAATCTCATTGCCAAAAGTTTTAATACGGGTTATCGGCTCCGCATCAACGAAACAGGTGCCCTCTGTCTTCTCCTCGGAAAGGGGACCTCTTCGCCAAGCCAAATCATCGGCACTGCCTCTGTGCCAACGGGAATCTGGACACACGTGGCGGCCACGGTTCGCTTCACCAATGGAACAGCTTTCATCCAGTTCTATATCAATGGAGCTCCCGATGGTACCGCCAAGACGGCGGCGTTAACGGCCATACAGGCCGGAACAGACCCGCTCGTACTTGGTGCGCGCAATGACGCCACCTCATCGACCGAATCGCTTAATGGTCATCTCGATCAGATCACCATTTATAATCGCGCCCTCAGCAGTGACGAAATCTGGCTCCTGGCGCAATAACCTTTGGATGCGCCAATCCTCCGTTGGCGCTAATCCGACTCGAATTTATAATTGTAGATTTTCACCGCGAACGCTACGCTGTTCATACAGTAGATTCGCGATGATCCCTGTGAAATTTTCCTCTGTCATCTCATGAAAACACGAGTCACCATTCGCGATATCGCCAAGGTGACCGGCCTCCATTTCACCACCGTTGCGCTTTGTCTCCGGGACAGTAACCGCCTGAAACTGGAGACCCGAAAACGCGTACAACAAATAGCCCGGGAAATGGGTTACAAACCCGATCCAATGGTAGCGGCGCTGATGGTCTATCGCCAAACCAAGCGTACCCCCCACTTTCAATCCGTCCTCGCCTGGATCAATAACTGGCCCGACCAACGAGCGCTTACCAAGAACACGACATTCCGCCGCTACTTTAACGCGGCAACTGAGCGCGCGCAGGAACTCGGCTATCTCGTGGAGGAATTCTGGTTGCGCGAGCCGGGCATGACACCGGATAAAATGGCCCGCATTCTCAAAGCCCGCAACGTACAGGGATTACTCATGGCGCCTCAACCGCGCCCATTCGCCACGCTACACTTCAATTTCACCGGATTTTCGGCCATCGCCTTCGGCTACTCGATGCAGCCGTCGGTACTCAATGTCATCACCAATCATCACTTTCATACCATGAAGGTGATGATCTCGAATCTCGTGCAACTCGGTTACCGCCGCATTGGTTTTTATAATGAACAGCAGTGGGACCAGAACGTGGAAAGCGGGCTCATGGCCAGCTTTGCGCTCGCCTTCTGGACCTATCCCCAGCTCGAATACATCCCCCCCCTTTTCAATCCCGGCCATGATCTTCCCTTGTTCGATAACTGGATTAAGCAGCAGCGTCCTGATGTAATCATATCCTACGATTACGTACTGAAAAAACTCACCGATCTGGGCTATAAAATTCCACGCGATTTCGGCTTTGCCAGTCTCGACGTGGATATCGACGTCAAACACATCTCCGGATTAAACCAGAACGACATTGCCATCGGAAAACGTGCCGTCGATTTGCTCGTGGGCATGATTCAACGCGGCGAAACGGGCGTACCCGTTATTCCTAGTTGCACGCTCATCGAAAGCGAATGGACGCCCGGGAAAACGCTGCGCAAACAAAAGACACGGCCTGTGACCAAGGCCACGGCTCCCCCAGTCGACAAACCCGCACGCAGTCTCACCACCTAGCAGGCTGCTAGAGCCTGCCTATGATTTTTTTGGGGGGATGACGGTGAGTTTATATATAGAGCGTCGTCACGGTCCGACGGCGCAAGAATAACACCCGTCCCCATAGTACTAGCCCCAATCCCAGCAAAGCGTTCGTACCTGGCTCGGGAATGCTCGTGAAACTGACCGTTCCCGTGGCCGCGTCCAGATTGGCCGTCCACAAGCTCGTATCATAACCTGTAATCATCAATCCCGTCGTGCCGTCCCCGAGAGTCACCACATTCCCCGCCGCATCAAATCCTAAAAATACCTGATAGCTGTTTTCGTAACTGAAGCCGCTGCCTGTGACATCCAGAACGAGAAAACCACCGGTCAGACTGAAGTTGCTACCCGCTCCACCAGCCAATTGATCGAACGATATGCCCAAGGTCAGGTGAATCTCGCCTCCAGTCATGCTAAAATCTTTCCCCGCCGCAAAAGTCATCTTACCGATGCCCGTATCGCCCGGCGTCATGAAACCCGTCGCGAGAGTCACATCGCCACCAATCGTGGTATCGGTCACATTACTGGAGAGCGTACCGCCATTGATCACCACCGCCCCTGTTGCGCCCTGCAAGGTCGTCGCCGAGCCCAAAACGAGCGTGCCTTCATTTACCTGTGTGCCACCCGTATAGGTGTGGGTGCCGGTGATAATCCATTTGCCGGTGCCCACCTTTATCAGCGAGCTTACGCTGGCTGTTCCGCCCTTGTCTCCATAGGAGGCCGCCAGAGTGTTACTCCCGGTATTCGTTCCGGCCAGCGTCAAGGTTCTAGTGCTTGTGCCGGTACCGGAGCCGAAAGCAATGCTTCCAGTGTTGGTAAAATTCACCGCACCAGTACCGGAGGCATCGAGAACGCCACCATTCTTGGCCACGGTGAAGAGACGATCCGTGCTGGCGCCGCTGCCCACATATCGGAAAGCACCGCCATCGAGCACAAGCTTGTCCGCGGTGTTTGCTGCTGCACCGATGCTGCTATTGACGCCTCCATTGGCCAGGGTGGTAGCCGAAAGGGTCCCCCCCGTCACAGTTGTAACGCCGGTGTAGCTACTGTCTCCGCTCAGTATCCAGTGCCCCGTACCGGACTTGGAAACGCCCGTGGTAAAACCCGTGGGATTATCGATGGCAGCCGAAAGATTATTGTTCCCGGTATTGGTACCATTCAAGGCCAGCGTACCGCTTGCGGCGGTGGTGACGGCAAGATGCCCGGTATTCGTGAAATTCACCGCCCCAGTTCCATTCGATCCCAGCGTGACCAACGTGTTATTAATGGTAAAGAGTCGATCAGTGCTGCTACCCGCGCCCGTATAATTAAGCGTACCAGCGAGCACCAAATCGCTCGCACTGCTGCTGCCAGCTCCAATGCTGCTGGCCGACCCGCCATTCGCGAGCGTGTTCACGGCGAGGATCAATCCCGATCCAACACTCGTCACACCCGTGTAGGTGTTCAGACCATTCAAGGCGAGCGTTTTGTTGCTTGCGCTCGCCACGGCATTGAGTCCATTTGTCCCCGCAATAATCGCGCTGATCGTACTGTTGACCGCCAGCGTAATGGCCGGGTTTGTACCGCCCAATGTCAGAATGAAACCGCCCGAGATTGTAAAGCCGCCCGGACTATTGAAGGTGATTCCTCCCACCGTGATATTTTCCCCCAATGTAACGGCTCGCGAGGCGACGGTTCCCGTTCCCGTGCCGAAAATCGCGGTGTCATTATTGGCATTATTCCACGTGGCCGCTCCGGAATTCCAATTGGTATTGGAGGTATTCCATGTCCCACTGGAGTTCGGGTTGGAACCGTTACCGCTTCCATCCCATGTCAAGCTGGCGGCGTTAGCGTTAAGAGCGATTGCGCAAACAGCGGCGCAGCTGGCAAATGTCCGGATCAGGTGGTTTCGGGTCGATTTCATATTCTGAAGTTTGGGTTGACGTTTGCTGAGGCTGGAATAGTCCCTACACTTTGGATTCAAATGGCGTAAATCAGGTCATCATAGAAGCGCTATCGATGTGCTTTTTATTCGGGAGGAATATAGTTTTTGGGCCCACCCCTCAGCATGAAAGCGCGATGCAAACGGACATTCATAAAAAGCGCTGCCAAGGCAATGGCCGAGCCGACCATGAAAGTGAAATGATACTGGTGGTTCATGGTGTCGAGGAACCACCCCATCAACGGTGCCAGCAGGATGGTAAACAGGCAGGAGACAATACCGTTGGCAGAGGCAAGCTGGGCGAACTTTACCCTCGGCAGGAGCCGCTGGCCGAGCGAGGCAGCGGCTGTCGCATAAGTACCCGAAACCACGCCGTGCGCCACCAGCGCCACGCCAAAGCTGAATTCGTCGTGAATCCAAAATCCCCCCGCCAACAGGCAGGCCGCATACACTCCCAGGACAACCATGACCATGCGCAGCGGATGAAACCGGTCGGCCAAAGCACCCAGCGGATAAGCCATGACAAGCGATATAATGTAGGTCAACGCGAGACATTTTCCATAATCGCCCACGCTCATGTTGATGGCTTTGGCATAATAAAGGCTGAAGAGATTAATCGGTTGCAAGGAGAGCGCCGAAAGCGAACACGCCAGAAAGTACAGAACGAAATACCGGTTGCCGAAGCACTCCCGCGCATAATCTTTGAGCGACAGAATAAAGCCCGAGGAACCATCGCGACCAGACACCACTTCGGGAGGAGGCGGATATTGCCCTTCCTTTACCTTCAAACACATGAGTGTGAATCCAAATCCATACAGCACCGCCACCCCCAAAAAGATCCACGTGTAATGATCCTCCGCTTTGCCGAGCAACCAAAAATTAAAGATGATGGCTGCCGTCAGACCAATCGCCCGGAACATCCCAAAAAATCGTCCTAGTACAGCTTCAGGCACCACGTCCTTTACCAAAGCACCAAAAACCGAGTAGGCGGTAATACAGCCGAATTCGAACAAGGTCCAACATACCGCCATAAATGCAAGAATTGTGGCATTCTGACTTACCGACACGATCCCCAACGAATCGTGTAGAAACGCCCCAAGCTGCGGACTGAAGGCGAGACCAACAATGGCAAGCACCACAAACGGGACCGGTCCCAGAAGAAACGGAATGCGCCGGCCCCAGCGACTGCGCAAGCGGTCCGATTGATAGCTGATGATCGGACACAAGGTCATGATAAAAACGGCTGGCAACGAACCAATCAAAAGACCCGTGAGCAAATCCGACGCTCCATATTTTTTGAATAAAAGCTGCATGATGGCCGGGATTGAGCGATCCCGCATGGACCAGGCAAAGTCGCCCCACAGCAACCACGCGAAGAGTATGAGCAACCCACCGGTGGAATAGGTCAGGGTACCCACCGTCCAAAGCTTCCCGTCTTTGCCTGGCTTCACAGACGTTGCGGTGGGACTCTGGTCGAGAGAAACAGTACTCATGCTCGTATTAAGTGATGTGGTGATAGAGTGAAGTGGTAGTCGCGCTTACTAACGACATCATTACGCCTTTTGCGGCTCAGACCAACCCCCAAGGATTTCTAATTGTAGAATCACCTCGATTCTCCCAGCCCACTAGAAATGCCATCCAGTGGATCGAACCCGAACCTTAGGGCTATTTACCAGTCAATCCTACCGCCTTATTCGGAGGGGAAGTACGAAACAACTCCTGAAGACGCGTGTAAACCGGGCGGGGTGAAAAATCAGCCTCAAGCAGACCGAAACCGCGTTCATAAGCATCACTCTCAAAGTCTTTGACCCGGTCATTATACATAAATACGCGTTCTACATCTGGGTGGGCCGCCAGCAGAGGAATCAATTTCTCCAGCATGGCCGCTTGTTGCTCTACGGTTCGGCCATTGGCAACGGAGAATCCCGTTTCGGTGATCCATATGGGTTTGGACACTCCTCGTTGCTTCATATAAGCGGCTACATTATTGACCGCATAGATCGCCTCTTCGGCTGACCTGGGATAGTAGTGGAGGGAAAGCGCATCATAACAAGCCGCGTTGATCGGATCGCAAAGATCACGCAACGCACCAACATAACTTCCCTTCATTGCGTGCAATCCCGCATCCGTCAATCCCGCGCAGAGAATGAAATTATCCGGATCTACTTCACGCAGTATTTTGGACGCAACGCGTAATTCCTTGAGGTAATCTTCATAAGATCCCATCCAGAATTGATTCCAGTTGGTTTCATTCCCAATCTCCCAATATCGAATTCTCCCCTTAAATTCCCTGGCCATAAAACGCACATATTTTTCGTAGTCCTCTAGTTTACGAGCAGGATAACGCCAGGCCGTCTCCGCATTAGGCCCAGCAGATGCCCATGCTGGTGGAGCGATCAAAATCACAACCAGCCGAAGATGCCGCTTTTTCGTTTCATTGACGATGAACTCCAAACGTCGCAGCATGGCGGGATCCGGCGCTTTTGCAGATTTAGGGAAAAGCTGGTCCCACGGAAAACACAACCGAACCCATCCAATCTGCAGGGGCCGCATGAGATCAAGCACGCGAGTGATTTGCTCGTCTGTTTTGTAGAAATGCCTCCAATCGAGATGCGAACAGATACCCAACAAATCGTTCCACGAACCGGTACCAGCTACGAGCGGAGTATCGACGGCCTCCAGTAACGGCAACTGTTCAATCTCGACGCTCTTCAACAGAATGGAACCTTCGCGATGAATGCCAAAACTGATCGTGCAATCAGCTTCTGCGCCAGTGAGAAATTCGTAGGATAAGCGACCCGCTTCTTCTGTCCCACCCTCCAAAACCTGCATCGGTCGCCAGCGTGGCTGCGGCGATTCCGATCGCACCAGCAGATAGGCGTAGCATCCCTCTGCCCAAGGGGTGATCGCCTGAAATTGAACGGTAATGCGATAACGCGACTGCGCCCTGAGCAATCCCGCGCGAGTTTTGAAAAATACTGCCCATTCCTGCTCCCTATTGGATGTGACGATCAGGGCTCTCTCCGCCGGTTTTGCTGGTGAAGGCCCAAGCACAGCCAGTTTTGGAGTGAGGCTCCCATTGGCATTAACAGAGGTTTCCAAGCTGTTAAAATCAAATACAGCCACCATTTCCCCCGGAGCGGGCTGGTCCAGAAAATTCAATGAGTACGCCAGAAGATGTTCCCCGCAACCACACGCAAACAGAAACGCCAGGGAAAGACTCCGCAGCAACTCTTGCATGAAAATTCATATACTCGATAGACCTATCCGTGAAAAGGCAATTGACGGTCGAAACAAAGGTCTGAGCTGGCTCTGTTTTCGGCAGGTAAAAATTTAGCTTACCTATCGCTGCCTGGAGGCATCTCAATAATCCGGACAGGTTGACGCATTTAGCTCGCAAATCCTAACCGTAACGACATGTGAACTGCGTTGTCCCGGCGCCACCCAATGGAGTCCCGTGCGATGCTCCGGGCTATTGGATGGCCCCATCCATGGCTCCACGCAATAGAACGCCGCATCGAGTGCAGGGCTCCAGGTGACAAAGGCATATTCGGGCGGAGGAGTGGAGCTAGCCCCATGTTCCAGAATAATTTCCATACCAGCCGTTTCGGATCTTGCCAGAAGACGAGCCACATTGGAACGCAGTCCATAGTGAATGACCGCATTAGCCAGGAGCGGATTATCGATGGATTCTTCGTTGCGAATCGGGGGCAGCGCCACCATTTTCCCCTGCGTCGCCGGATTGACCAGACAGGACTTGGTCGACACAATTTGCACACGGTGCGCAGCAATCCCTACATTGTCGAGGAGAGGCATTCGAAAATAAAAGTGATGACCCGCGCTCCAGGGAATGGGTCGATTGCCTTGATTTTCCAGTGAAAATTCACACGAGAGTTGATCCTGACCAAAGCGATAGGCCACGGAAAATACATAGACAAACGGATAGCACTCCCGCGCCAATTCGTCCGGACAAAAGGTAGCGACGAATCCGGCATCGTCCGCATGCATCAGAGCAAAGCGCCCCTGCTTGGCAAGTCCATGCATCGGCATTTGTCGACGCATTCCATCTGGATCAATCCATTGACAAGCCTTGCCCCCAACAAAGCATCGAGCCGGGAACGGAAACAAGATGGGATTGCCCCCATAAGTTTCCGCAATCTGCCCCAGATCCGATAGATTATCCGGCCAATGCAACACATCCCTGCCCGCGCGCTGCCATCGCATCAGCCGTGCACCAACCTCCGGCACCACTTCGAAAAGTGATTCCCCAACAGTCCAGCGGAGTGCTTTGACACCGAGATAATCAAAGGAGGTGAATGCTCGGGTCATATGGGAGCCCTCATTTTTCCATCGACTTCAATGAGAGATCGTCAAAGTCAAAGGCCTTTGCCGGACCACCGACTCCAACCACAATCACATTGATCGATGGAAATTTACCCTTGCCCCCAAATGAAGTAATGCTCGCTTCCTTTACTAGGACGTCCGCAGGATCATCCACCTGCCGAACCGTGACTTTTCCAGAAATGTCCAACGCTCCGGGCTTTTTACCCAAATCGGATAGCACAATTTCATACCATGTTTCCTTCTTCCACGAAGCCGTCTTGATGTCCTCAAAGGAAATCCGGCCCCAGCTTTCCCCACCACGCGAAATCCGGATAAAATTGTCGCCACCACCGTCCCGCGCTCCGCCGTCGAAACGCACAGCCAAACCATGCGTGCCATCATTGAATCCAATCAATACCTGAATGATGGCGTAACTATCATTAGGAGCCATGATGCGCAACTTGATGCGGAATTCTCCCGATGCTCCTTCTTCCACCGACAATGCCTGATCCGCTGGAATCAGCCGCCGATACTGTTCCGCAAGCTCGATGCGCGCGCCTGCCCCCGTGTAGCCTGCCGCCAGTTCCACTTTGGCGGCGCCCTCCTTGCCGTAGTGAACGCTCCAACCGTCCACCACTTTGAGTTCCGTCTGCTCAGCCGCTGCGGAAAAATCCTCCCTAAATTCCGACGCCCGCAGTTCCCGCTTCGTCGTGCCCAGTAAAATCAAAACAGCGAGGAAAAAAATCGTGAGTTGATGCAGTAATTTCGTTTCATTTTTCATAGGCAATCCAAGTTCATATATTTTCCATTCCTTACTCATCGCAGAGCCTCCTCGCCTTTCTTTGAAGAGGTCTCCGGAGACACCCCGTGATCCTCGATTACCCACTGCTGAAAGAAAGACGGGTGCTTGCCTTCTCCAATGCCGGGCGTAAGGCCTATCCAGCATTTGCGCCGCCGCCCGTCATTATCATTGGCTATCAGATTCATGCGAAACACCCGACCATGCTTTACACCGGCCGCGTCGAGAAGACACCAGGGAATCAGCACCTCATAATTCGTGACGCCCTCTTCGCGACGGCTCCCAGCCATCACCTCGCCTGGCGCCAGCGCATTGGAATCGGGATAAACCCGATAAATACCTGTACCGCTCGGTGTACGAAAAACTCCCAGTTCAAGGCATTGTCTGTCGTAACCCGATTCAGCGCGATTGCCCATGTCCCACGCGATTTGCAGGGAATCCTTTTGCCAGAAATTCGAGTCGCCCTCAGCGCTCTCCGTAGCCACGTCATCCGTCACCTTGACTGCCAGATACAGGCCATCGCTCGTCCAGCCGCTCCAGACCTCCATGGAAAGATCCTTGCTTCCATTCCAATCCACACCCGGATCGCGAGGATACACCGCATCGCGATGATCACGCACCTGCGGTTTGAGACCAGACACCTCGTCCAGGCGTCCGTCTATTTTCACATGGGGCAATTTCAGAATAGGGATCAGATCATACGAGAATGGCATCGATTTTCTTTTCCCACTCGATTCTTCGAGTAATTCCAAGGGCATTTCGCCTTTACCCGACAATGGTATGCTCAGTGACAAACTTACCACGGAAGAACCCGGAGCCAGACGACGCGACTGGGCCCATTCCGGATGGTCCTTTGGATAAAGCTTGATAGATGTGGCGGCGCCACTGTTGTTGGCCACGTCAATGTGCAAATGGGAGGCATCAGTAAGATATGCGCGCTCCACGAGAAGTGTTTCCTTGGCGCGAAGCGGTGCGGTTTGAATATACTGATCGAGTCGATCCGCATCGCTACCGCGCACGCGGAAAAAAAACGGCATGGAACGAATCGCCGGATCGCCGGTCAGCACACGGCCATAGCCATCATTCATCTCCATCCCCTCAAAGGATTTCGACGGCGAAGGCATTCGAATTTCCCCGCCAACAGCCTTCGGCTCACTCAGCCACAGCATGAAAACACCATCGCCCGTGCGATTATCCGCGAATCGCAACCCCTTTCCAAAATCGCCCACAGTAAAACGGCGAATGAAGCGGACATCGTCCAGAAAGCGCGCGCAAGTGGCATAGGCTATCGCTGCGGGTGTGGGATAGTAATTGTCTGGATCGCCCTGAAACATGCCGTAGGTAAATCCCCCCTCGTATCCCGGAAAAGACATCGAAAACCAAAACAGTTTTTCCACTTCCGGTACCGATCTCGCCATGCCAATCGCCTGGGCCGCATAGGCCGCCCACAATTCGGTTGCGGGGGAAGACATCAGTTCATCCTTGTACAAACCCCACCCGAATTCTGTCGGCCAGACGCGGGGCTTAAGCCCATGCTTTTTCATCAGGTCGGCCATGCCAACCAGACGCCCTACCGTATTGATCTTGTCCGGGGACTCCGCCTGTGCCCCACCACCGAGATATCGAGTCGACGCATAAGGATGTCCCCCGATCAAATCGATTGAGCTGGAATCCACCGCCATCACCTCGCCCGCGAAACGCAAATTCGGAAAATCCTCGCCACTCACATCCAGCCCAATGACGGGAAGCTCTGGCGCAATGCTTTTGACAGTCTGAAAGGCCGCCTTTAAAAGCGTGGCGTAAATCCGCGAGGGTGCCACATTCCCGCGCAACCCACGCGCACATTCGAGATCTGGCTCGTTCAGCACTTCAATTGCGGCAATGCGCCCCCGATAACGCTCCACCACATCTTTCGTAAACTTTTGAAAGTACGGAAGGAACTCTGGCTTGGCCAAATCTTCCAGAGAAGTCCATTTGGCCCACTTCGGAGGCTTTTCCATCAGGATCACCAGCACCAAGCTCACACCATGACGGCTCAGCAGATCAACCCGCGCATCGAGCTTTTCCCATGAATACGAATTCTCCCCAGTCGACAGCCAGTTCCAGACCGTCATCTGACGCTCATACTTGATACCGATCCGCTGCCCCGCCTCCGGGTCGCGATTAAACATGCTACCAAAGAAACTCGCCGCATCCACTTGCCCGTAATTGCGCGGCTTCTCCACCACGGCCAACGCGCTTTGCCTTTTCACCAACTCGCGTCCCCCGCCACTTACTGTTGCCAGCAAGCTCCAATAACCACGAGCCGTCGTCGATAGATTCAGGAGTTTCTCCATCTTCCCCACCCCCTCATAGGAAAGATTCCACCGCTCGCGACGCGCCGGCTCACCAGGTGCCTGAATGTCTACCGCAAGCTCCACCGCTCGCTTCGACTCGGTGCGATGAGTCACCGTAATCCGGTATTCCACGATCTCGCCAACCCAAGCCACGCCGGAAGGAACATTCGGCACGAGAGTGATTTCCCATTCTGGTTTTGGCTCCACAGCCCAAGCCGTTCCGGCGATCAGGCCGAGAGTCATAAAAGCAAGAGCCGCCCATTTTCCACCGGTTGGCCATGCCATTTGATTCTGCATTTTCATTTTGAAAAATGAGCGTCGTCGTTCAACACCTTTTGATGCCACCGGGTGTCCCCATAGGCTGCTTGTTCAACATGCCCGTCGGCCATCAACACATTGGCCCAACTTCTATGCCGGGCGGCAAAGCGCGAATCTCGATTGGCGGACGCCAACGGATTATCCAATCCATATACAACCGGATAGTCCGCATCCATCACGAGAGGCCAATCCGATGGATTGCGAATCTTCAGCATCATCCGCGGTTCATCCTGCTGACGGTGGGCGGTCGGATACCACAGCATCGCATCGAGCATGCCGTACCCCACGATCGTGGGCGGTTTGATCACCAGGGCGTAGGCTCCGGTCTTTTTCTGGGGACAAGCCAATGCCTTCGAAGATGTCAGATAGGGGCCGCCGTCGGAGTTGGGGGTCAGGGACATTAACGAGTGATACCACCACAGGGTCGTCGTCGCGTCGTAGGCCTTCGGTAACGCCCCGATATGTTCCGCTTGGTATGCCGTCATCGCAATGCCGATTTGCCGCAAGTTCGACTGACACTTCGCCCCGAGCGCCACATCGTAAGCTCTACCCGCCATCGGCAACAGCAGCCCCGCCAGCACCATCACAATCCCAATCGTTACCACCATCTCTATCAGGGAAAAACCAAGACGGTGCTTCCGCAGCCGCATGCTCATGCTGCTGGCGAAGGGAAGGATGGAAAAAATCGGAAACTTCATTCTCATTTTTTCACGGGATCGAAGATCAGAGTCTTCACTTCATAAGGGCGACAGGATTTGGGTTGGTGACGGGACTCCTCCAGAATATCGGTTTCCGAAGCAATAAATCCTTCGAATTTTGGCACCGGCAACAGGCTCTTTTTTCCAGTCGTCTCAAAGGCCCGGAGCACAACACCCTCCCCCTCTTCCGCTTTTTTAAATGCCGTCGTCACCAGAGAGGTCTCCGTCAGATCAAACAGTCCCGCGCGCGTCGGAAGCGATCCGTTATGATTCGATCCGCCCACCGCCGTGACCAATAAGGGGCGATTCAATTCCCATCCGCAACGATAGGATGCACTCTGGGCGAGAGAATCGTTCCGGGGCCGGATCACGTAGGTGAAATGATACCTGCCTTCCGGAGGGCGGGCAATCGTTTCCATGGTGTCGTCCTCCTGGCGCTTTACGACGAAGGAATGGCTAATGCCACGCACCATGTAGGAACGCAACAGGGTGCCATCCAGTTCCCACATCCGATGATCGCAGGCAATCGTCAAACCGGTCGATTCGTTTCCCACATCAATCCAGTGACGGCAGAGACGCAGCTTGTCGCGCTCGGCCAGGGGAATTTCATCTTCCAGCTTTCCTTGTGCTGCGGGAATGTTGCCTGGAAAGGTCACTTGGCCGTAGGGAACCCCATAGCGCACCGTCTCCCCCTGCCCGACGTATGGGAACAATTGCTGGAGCCTTACCCAACGGGGCCCCTTCCATTCGATTTCATTTTCCAATCGAATTTCCGGATAGTCCCGATAAAGGGTGATCGTTTGAGTCCATGGCATACCGCAGATTGATCCGGAGAGTCGCATACGGCACCAGACCTGATTGTTCTCCAGCGTCTCGATGGCGTCGATCAAGGCGGGAAATTCGCGCCCGGAGGGAGTCATGTTCGCAATATAGTTTCCCCCACGTTCTTCCACGCCCATCACGCGCATTTTTTCGAGCAGGAGATGTCCGCTCTGTAAATCCTCAAGGGAGACATCCCCCGTCACGCGATCCACTGTCAGTCGAAAAAAACGATTTTCATACGTATCGTGCCCCATGTTTCGACGCGGATCGAGTCGAACCGATTCGCCGAACGGGCAATGCCCGGCCTCAAGCGATTTCGCCGTGACCATGCCATCCAGATGAACCTGGCAGGTCTGCGCCTCGTGAATTGGATTATACCCCGGCATCAGATACCAGGTTCTGTAACCGGCGGCTGGAATCTCATCTGCCGGAAAAGCGATTTCCAGGGCCATGGAAACACCTTCATAACGAACCCGTGGCACGAAGGGAATCGTCTCTCCCAAATCATTGACCAATTTTACTCCTGTTTTGAACGCATCGATATCGTTGGAACGCGGTGTCCCGTAAACCACCGCGCGTCCCATGGCGATACCAGACCGTCGCCATGACATCGAATTGAACACCACCACCGGGAACTGATCCGGTTTCGATATCGGCACTTGCGCCGCCAACCGCCAGGCCATCCGGTTGATGATCCGTTCCGCCGCATATCGGCTATAGCGCTTGAGTTGAAGCTTATCGTGATCCGCCCTCTCGCCACCCTGGGCGTTCTGGTTGTGATCCATGCCATCGAGCAACGCTTGCCACGCCTCTTCCAATTCCTGCTTGGGATAGTCTTTCCATCCTCTGAGCAGGCAGTAGGCGGAAAGAAACTCGGCCATTTGCAACGCACTCTCGCACGGCAAATCCTCCGGCCACAAGTCGGGCCATGAACTCTCGATATTCGGCCACGCGGAGGGAATTTCTCCTTTCAAAACCGTCAACCCCTCAATGCCTGAGACGCTTGCAAAATAATGCGCCGGGGTGGAAAAGAGCAATTTCGCCTCCTTGTCCTGATTCCATTGGCGGACATTCAGAATGAGCCTCTCATCTGGCGCATGAAGATCACACCCCCAATGCGTCAAATGCGGGTACGAATCATTCTGGAAGGATCGGCTTAATGCCTTTTCCGTCCCCCCCGCCACCATCGCGGCATAGTCCTTATGCCAGTCCCCTTCCAAGGCCATGACCGCATATCCCAACGGGGTATAATAGGAGCGAATCTTGGTTCCATCCAATCCTTCCCAAACAAACAAGGGCGTTTCCACGGGACCGCCGCGCGACATGACCACGCGATGAATCCCCGCCAGCTGGGCAATTTGCGGATACTGTGGGGTATAGCCGGGCAAATCCGCAAAATGGGCGGTGCCAGGATCATTGTCAAAGTGACGGCGTACATAGCGTTTGGCGTACAGCGCGTTACGGGCAAGCGTTTCGCCGCCCGGCAAATTCTGATAGATGGCACTCCACAAGGGAGCCAGCTCCAGACGTCCCGTGGCAGCCAGCCGTTTGATCCGCGCCACTTCGTGCGGATAGCATTCCACATAGTGCTGGAGAAAATTGACGGTTTCGATGAGGTATGTGAAATCCTCGTACTGGTCCAATAAATCCAGCGCGTGAGAGATAATATAATTGCCGCGCGAAAGACACTCCTCCCGGGTTCCAGCCCAGAATAAGTCCAGATGGGAAAAGGGTACGACATGCACGACAGAAAGTGCGGAAGCGGTAGGGCGATGAGTCATAAAAGAAGTCAAAAGCGGAGAGTCAGCCTCAATGGATCTCAAGGGATTTTCTACCCGGAAAGCCTGTAAAACAAGTAATTGATTTGACGTATTCTCCTAAATTTAGGATCATAGATCCGCCATGCCCAGCGACTCTTCGATCCAGTCTATTCAACGCGCCATCAAGATCCTTTATGCCGTCGCAGGCGTGGAGGACGGTTGCTCTGTCGCACAAATCGCGAACAAGACCGGAATGAAGCCCAACACGGTTTACAAATTTACCCGCACCTTGGAGCGCGAGCACTTGCTGAGTCGCAAAACGTCGCCGCTTCGCTTCGTGCTGGGGCCGACGGTGCCAGAACTCAAATTGCTTGATGACGAGCGGAAATTGCTGTCGGTTTCGTCGAAAGTCCTGATGCGAACGCATGCCCAATTTCTGGAAGCCGGGTTCATGCTGCTCGAGCTCAACGACACGACCACCTACCAACGCCTCTATGTTGACGGCAACCGCCCCGGCGTGTTGATCCAGCGCCGCGAATACATTGTCCCACTGTATGAGAAAGCCAGCTCCCTGCTCTTTCTCGCCTATTCCAATCCCGAGCAGGCGCATAAACTGTACACGGCCCATCCCTTTGACCTCAAAGGCAAGCCTCTCTGGGGCACGCAGGATTGTCTGGAAGCTTTTTTGAAAAAGACACGCGAGCTGGGTTATTGCCAACCCGATGTTCCCGATTGTGATGGCCCTCATTTTCGTGTCGCAGCTCCGGTATTCTCTCAAGGGAATGAAGTCGTGGCGGCGATCGGTGGTTGCATCCTGACCAGTTGCCCTCCGGAAGATCGAACGCTCCTCATTCGTCTCTGCGTCGAGGCCGCCAAGGAAATTTCGGATCAACTCCGGCTGGTGCTCCCTCAGACCAAAAAGCTCAAGCCCTTGACCGCTTAATCCCACGGGCGCCCCAAACCAGTAGGCAAACACCCAGCAATCCGATCGTGCCCGGCTCTGGCACCGTGACCGTCAAGCTATCGATCCGAACGGTAGCGTCTGCCGCATTGGAAAGATAAAAGCCAATTCCGGTAATCGAACTCGACGAAAGATCGCTCGAAAGCACGCTTCCCACCGACATGCTTGACCAAGGGGTCAGAGTGAAAGCAGACCAAGCGGAGGCTTGCGTGGAAAAAGTCAGGGTCTGCAAGATGCTTGCCGTGGAGGGAGTCGATATGGAGGTATAGGTCTCGGTGTTCGAAAAGGATTGATTCGACACATACCAGTTGCCATTCACCTGAATCAAGAGCTGTACCATGGGAGCTGTAGAGCCATTCGCCATTGTCCAGGTGATGGTCGACCCCGCAATATCCACCGCCGAGAATGTCGTGAGAAAGGACAGCGTTCCGGTATGAGCCGGATAAGTGCCGGAACCAATAAATCCAAAGTAACCGGTCCCATCCGCGCTCGGATTACCCGTGGCTGCCGAAATCACCGTAGCATTGACTTGCGTGCTGATATTCGAGGCTGTACTCCCCAAATAGCTGCTCCAGCCGATCGTGCTGACGGCAAAACTCGTGCCCGTTGAGTTGTCAAACTGCTCATTATAAATAACTGTCGCGCAAAAGCTTTTACTCGCAGTCAGAAGTGACAGACAGACCATTATGAGGAACGGCGTACAACGTCGCGGGTTGAAGATTCCAATATTCATAGGGGTGGTTTACAGAGGGGGTTGAGGTTGGGAGTGGAAGATCGTCAGGAGTACTGCATTCCTATTTTCATTCTCTAGGCGACATATTACCGCTCCCACAAACGTGTCTCAACGGCTAATATTGCTCAGGCATCAAATAAAAAGGATCAATGATCCGCTAAATCAGCACTCCGGAGGCTCAAAATGATTCTCAACCAATCGCCACAGTTTATTGTGCAGACCTAGTGGCAACGGGCTCACCATCAGCCATCCACGCCTTTTCGATCACCAACATGAAACACATCACCTTACTGGGCGATTCCATTCGCCTCGGGTATCAAGACACCGTCAAACACTGCCTGAAAGAGCATGCTGAAATCTGGTCGCCAGATGATAATTGCATGCATTCGATCCACCACCTCTTCAATCTCGCCTGGTATGTGGAGCGTCCCGCAGACATCATTCATTTTAATTTCGGCCTCTGGGACTGTCGACGCTTGGGGCGTAACCGGTCGGAGAACGCGGTGCCGGTGGAAGTATTTACACGCAACCTGGATTTCATTCTGGAAAAGGTCAAAGCCAGCACCCGTGCAACTCTGATTTGGGCCACCATCACTCCCGTTGTACAGGACCGGTACAACGCGCGATTCAATCAACCCTTTGATCCCTGCCGTATTGCCTCTGATGTGGATCTCTATAATGCCGCAGCAGCGCCCATTCTCCAAAAGCACCAGATCCAGGTGAACGATCTCAATGCTTACGTCACGCAGCGCGGGCCTGAACTCCTGATCTGCGACGACGGCGTTCACTACACCTCCTCCGCCTACCAGGAGCTCGGACAACGCGTAGTGGATCAGATCCGCCGCAATTTCTGAGAGCCTGTTCACACTCGTTCTTCAGACGATGCGGCTCATAAAAAGACAGTTTTCGCTTCACTCAACTGAAGAAGCGCTGGACCTCATCAATGACTTCGATCAGACGGTCGACATCTTCCTCGGTATTATAGAAATAGAAACTGGCGCGCGCCGTTGATTCCACGCCCAGCTTGTGGAAAAGCGGCTGGGTGCAGTGGTGCCCTCCCCGGAGTGCCACTCCCTTTTGGTCCGCAACGGTCACGACATCATGCGAGTGGACTCCTTCGACCATAAAACTGACAACTCCGGCGCGACCCGCGTGCGGACCGAACACGCGAATCCCTTTTTTATCCTTCAACCCATGATGCGCGCAAGCGGCCAGCAACTGGTCATGCTCCCAAATTCGATCCCGTCCCACTTCGTCAAGGTAATCGAACGCCGCATGCAATCCGATCGCCCCCGAGATATCCGGCGTACCGGCTTCGAATCGATGTGGCGCAGATTTGTAGCGGCTCGCGGCATAATCAACAGAAAGAATCATATCCCCACCCCCTTGGTACGGAGGCATCTCATTGAGAAGTTCCTGTCGCCCGTAGAGCACTCCAATACCAGTGGGGCCGCACAATTTATGCCCTGAAAAAACGAGAAAATCGCAACCGATTTGCTGCACATCGAGCGGTAGATGTCCGGCGCTTTGTGCCGCATCCACCAATGTCACCACTCCAGCCTTGCGAGCGCGTTCACACAACCACGACACCGGATTCACCGTGCCAAGCGAATTGGAGATATGCACCATTGCAAATAATTTGACTCGTCGAAATAGCAGGGAATCCAGCCGGTCGACATCCAGCAATCCTTCATCGCCACCCGTAACGGGAAGAAAAACCAGCTTGGCCCCGGTGCGTTCGGCCAGCAATTGCCACGGCACCAGGTTGCTGTGATGCTCCATTTCCGTCAGCAGGATTTCGTCGCCTTTTTTCACGTGGCTCATTCCCCAGGAAGCAGCCACCAGATTGATGCCCTCGGTGGTTCCCCGAGTGAAAATGATTTCGCTGCTTTCGCGCGCGTGAATGAAGCGCACCGCCCGGACACGGGCCGCCTCATACGCAGTCGTCGCTCTGTTGCTCAACTCGTGAATACCGCGATGCACGTTGGCGTTATCGTGCCGGTAATAATGCAGCAACGTTTCGAGAACGATGTTCGGTTTTTGGGTTGTCGCCGCATTATCCAGATAGACGAGCGGATGCCCATGCACCAGTTGATGCAAGGCCGGAAAGTCATGCCGAATTTCATTCCAGTTTTCCACCATAAATCATCACAACAATCCGAGCTTGAGTTTGGCTTCGTCGGTCATCATCTCGTGATTCCATTGAGGTTCCCACACCAGATCCACGTCGGCCTCTTCAACCTCCTCGATGGAGAGCACCCGGTTTTTGACATCCTGTACGAGGATTGGCCCCATGCCGCAACCCGGCGCAGTGAGAGTCATCTTGATCGCCACCCGGTACAGGAGATTCCCCGCGAGGGGGCTGACACGGCAGTCATAAACCAGACCGAGATCCACGATATTGACCGGTATCTCCGGGTCGTAGCAGGTCCGGAGAAGTTTCCACACTTCCTGCTCTATCTCCTCGCGGGTACGAGGCACCTGTTGCGATTGAGTCAACTCAGGAGCTACCGTCATCCCCAAGGCGTCCGCATCTTTTCCGTCGATACGATACAGATTGCCTTTCACCACCACGGTGTAGTTTCCGCCAAGGGATTGGGCAATGTGCGCGGGTTCTCCTTTTTTCAAGATCACGTGATCACCGGCTGGAATCAATGCGGCTTTGACGTCGCGCGTCAACGGCATGTAATCGAGACTTGTCATATTATTCCTCCGATTCGGTTGTAACGCACTCCTCTTTGCCATGCATGGCCGCCATTGCCGCATGCCATGGCAGAATGGCGCATTTTACCCGTGCGGGAAATTGATGCACGCCGGCGAGGGCCGATAGCTTTTCTAAAGATCCGTCTCCATGTCCCTGAGTGATCATCTCCCGCACACGACCAAAGAGCGCTTCCGCGCTGGCGATACTTTTGCCTTTCAAGGCCTCTGTCATCAACGAAGCCGATGCCTTCGAAATGGCGCAGCCTGATCCTTGAAACGCCATGTCGCGAATCACACCGCCATCCAATACGACATAGACCGTATAGTTGTCCCCGCAGATTGGATTATCCCCTTGCGCCACGCGCTGGCATTGCGGAATCGCGCGGAAGTTTCTCGGACTTTTACTGTGGTCGAGAATCAGCTCTTGATAGAGATCCGCCAGATCTTCAGTCATAACGAACCTCCGCATCCGAACCCAAGCGCTTGGAAATTACCTCGCTTAGGGCTCCGCGAATATCTTCATTGCGAATACGGTTTAGAATCTCCTCCGCAAACGCGACGATGAGCAGGTGCCGGGCCATCTCCAGAGGAAGGCCGCGCGCGCGCATGTAGAAAAGAGATTCCGGATTGAGTTGCCCCACCGTTGTCCCGTGTGTGCACTTCACATCGTCCGCGTAAATCTCCAATTGCGGCTTGGTGTCAATCGTCGCCGTATCGGAAAGCAGGAGATTCTTATTGGTCTGCTTCGCATCCGTTTTTTGTGCGCCGGGCCTGACAATGATACGCCCATGAAAAACACCCCGCGATTGACCGGCCAGAATACCGTTAAAATACTCGTGGCTGATTCCGTGCGGTGCCGCGTTATCGACTATCGTAAAATGATCCGCCAGTTGCGAGTTCCTCGGAATGTACAACCCATTTAACAGACACTCCACGCCCTGCCCAACCAGCCCCGCATAAATTGTCGTCCGCGACAGCTTCGCTCCCAGCGCGAGGGAATGCACCCGCACCTGGCTCTCGCGCGCCATTTGCACCGCCACGGCCCCCAGATGAAATCGCGATTCATTTTCATCCTGCACTTTGACATGCTCCACTCGCGCCCCCTCGCCAACGATGAGTTCGGTCGCGCTACATGTGAGGCCCGAAGAAGCTCCGGCACCGTGATAACTTTCCGTCAGCGTAACGTGAGCCCCGCCTTCCACCACGATTAAATTCCGCGGATAATGCGTCTGCTCCGTATCTTCTTCCGTTGAGAGAAACACCAAATGCAACGGTTCGCGGACAGTCTTTCCCGCTGAGATATGAAGAAAAGCCCCATCCTTAAAGAGTGCCGTGTTGAGCGCAGCAAATGGTGTTTCATGACTTTGCACCGCATGGCCAAGGTAGCGTTCGCACAAGGCGGAATGCTTGGACAGAGCTTCCGCCAGACTCAGCGCTTGCACGCCGTCCTCTTCAACAATTGAGGAGAGCCTCCGGATAAAGTATCCGTTGAGAAACACCAAACGATTCCCTGGAATGGTGCTCAGAGGCAATCTCTGCAACACATTTGGGGAAATCGAGCCCGCCTGAGGATGTCCGGCAGGATGCAACGACAGCTCCCGCAGGGCGCCGAGATTGGTAAAGCGCCAGTCTTCTTCCTCGATGGGGGGAATTCCCCTTTCCACAAAATGCGCCCGCGCCGTCTCGCGCATGGCCTGCAGTCGTTTGGATTCCACGCCATCCACCACGGCGCGATCCAGCAGCGAAGACACCACCTGATCCATTTCATCTGAATGAGCCATGGGCGTTGCAATTCGATTTTCCCGGGTTTTCATAATGACTAGGCCCACGCATCACGCGGTCGCCGCCTCCTTGGTCAACCAGTCATATCCCCGCTCTTCCAACTCCATGGCCAGCTCTTTGTCACCAGACTGGACGATGCGCCCCTCGGAAAGAACATGCACCCGGTCCGGCACAATGTAGTTAAGCAGCCGCTGGTAGTGCGTGATCACCAACTGCGCGTTGTGGGCGTTCCTCAATTTACACACCCCGTTGGCGACGATTTTCAACGCGTCAATGTCCAGACCCGAATCGGTTTCGTCCAAAATCGCCAGCTTGGGTTCCAGCACCGCCATTTGAAAAATCTCATTGCGCTTCTTTTCCCCTCCGGAAAACCCCTCATTCACCGGACGCCGAAGCAAGCTCTCATCGAGTTCAAGTAACTTCACCCGCGCTTTGACGAAGTTGAGAAAATCCGCGGCGTCCAATTCCGGTTCACCGCGATACTTCCGCAGCTCGTTATAGGCTGCCTTCAGAAAATAGGTACTGTTGACGCCCGGAATTTCCACCGGGTACTGGAAGGCTAGAAACAATCCCTCCTTGGCCCGATCCTCCGGATCAAGCTCCAGCAGATTCTTTCCCGCATACCACACTTCGCCGTCCGTGACCTCATACCCCTCCCGTCCCGCCAGAACGGCCGCCAGCGTGCTTTTGCCGCTGCCGTTGGGCCCCATGAGTGCGTGGGTTTCTCCGGGGAAAATGGTGAGATCGATTCCATTCAAAATGGAACGATCCACCACACCGGCCTTCAAACCTCTGATTTTCAAGATGGGTTCTGTCATGGGTTTCCTCTCTTCCGATTAGCCGACACTTCCCTCCAGACTGATCCCGAGCAGCTTTTGCGCTTCCACTGCGAATTCCATGGGCAACTCGCGAAAGACCTCCTTGCAAAATCCATTCACGATCATGCTCACCGCATCCTGGGTCGAAATCCCGCGCTGGTTGCAGTAGAAAATCTGGTCCTCGCCGATCTTGGACGTCGACGCTTCATGCTCGACTTGAGCGGTCGTATTTTTCACCTCAATATACGGAAAAGTATGCGCCCCACATTGATCCCCGATCAGCAGGGAATCGCACTGGGAAAAATTACGGGCGTGACTGGCTCCTGGCATCACCTTCACCAGACCGCGGTAAGTATTCTGACCATGGCCCGCCGCAATGCCCTTGGAGACAATCGTGCTGTGCGTGTTCTTTCCCAAATGGATCATCTTGGTGCCCGTGTCCGCCTGCTGGAAATGATTGGTCACCGCCACCGAATAGAATTCCCCCACGGAATTATCGCCCTGCAGGACGCACCCCGGATATTTCCATGTGATCGCTGATCCAGTCTCGACCTGCGTCCACGAAATCTTCGAGTTGCGCCCCCGGCAATGGCCCCGCTTGGTGACGAAATTGTAGATCCCACCCTTCCCTTCTTCATCGCCCGGATACCAGTTCTGCACCGTGGAATACTTGATCTGCGCGTCGTTCAACGCGATTAACTCCACCACGGCGGCATGGAGCTGATTCTCATCGCGCATCGGAGCAGTACAGCCTTCCAGATAACTGACCGAAGCACCATCATCCGCAATCAGAAGCGTCCGCTCGAACTGTCCCGACTTCCCCGTATTGATGCGGAAATACGTCGACAGCTCCATCGGGCAACGCACACCCTTCGGGATGTAACAAAACGAGCCGTCGCTGAAAACCGCCGCATTCAACGCGGCATAAAAATTATCCGACGGCGGCACCACCGTGCCCAGATACCGTCGTACCAGATCAGGATAATCGCGGACCGCATCGCTGAAGGAACAAAAGAGAATTCCCTTCTTCGCCAACTCCTCCCGGAAAGTGGTCCCGACCGAAACGCTGTCGAAGACCGCATCCACCGCAACACCCGCCAATCGCTCCCGTTCCCGCAAGGGGATGCCCAGCTTCTCGTAAGTCTCCAGCAACTTGGGATCAATTTCCGTCAGACTCTTCGGTCCATCGTTCCGTTTTTGAGGAGCTGAGTAGTAAATGATCTCCTGAAACGAGATGGGTGGGTAGTGCACCTTCGCCCATTGCGGCAAACACATGTTGAGCCAATGCCGGTACGCATCCAGACGCCAGTTCAACAGCCACTCCGGCTCCTTTTTTTTGGCAGAGATCAAGCGGATGGTGGATTCATTCAACCCCGGCGGCGCCGAATCCATCTCAATGTCTGTGACGAATCCGTACTTGTATTCGCCCTGAACAAGTCGCGCAATGTTGTCCGTGGAAGTACTCATAGCTCTGGCTCCAAAAGCTCCTTCCCGTCGGCACCCTGACCACCCTTCACCGAGGGGCGAGGCACTCGTCGCGCTTTAATTTTATATTCACCTGATTCGACTGGGGTCGTGAACAAAGTGAAACATGAAATAAGCGCACCTAGAAGCTAAGCCCATTTTCACCCGACGCAAGGGGACCACTCGCTTCGTCATTCATGGGGCGACTGAATTATCAAACACCCTAAAATTCAAAAATTTCTTTTAACATTGAAATAATGACGACTTATGCCTATAATTTATAATACTAATCCATCCGGGATCCCTGACGATCGATTCCTAATCATCGCAGGATTACCCATCCACCGCTTCCAAGCCGTGTTTTAACCAATCCTCTCATGCCCAATGAACGCCTCGTGAGTCAATAAACCTGAACCGGCGCCAGCCCGCACCTGCAAAAACATGGAGCTACCCTTGCGAATTTTATATCTCGAGGATTCTGAAGTAGATTGTGAGCTCGTGCGGCAGCTACTTTTAAGCGAGGGTATTGCTTGCGACATTCAGCGGATCGAATCAGAGTCCGAATTGCATGCTTCACTGGGACAGCCGGATTTTGATTTGATTTTGGCCGACTGTACGCTTCCCGGATTCAGTGGCATTCACGCCTTGGAAATCGCCCGGGAACGCGCCCCGCAGATTCCCTTTATCTTCGTCTCTGGCACGCTCTTTGAAGAGACCGCCATCGAATCCCTGCGCGGCGGGGCGACCGACTACGTTCTGAAAAATCGACTGTCCCGCCTCGTCCCCGCCGTGCGCCGTGCCGTGATGGAATCCGAGGAACGCGCCAAGAATCACGAGATGGAGCAACGGCTCCGGCACGCGAAACAACTCGAGGCCATCAGCACGCTGGCGGGTGGGATCGCCCACGATTTCAACAACATCCTCACCATCATCATGGGCCATGCGGCGCTCCTCTCTTTCGCGGCTCGCGAACCGGAAAACATCCTCGACATCGCCGCGACGATCAAACGGGCGTCCGAGCGCGGAGCGGAATTGGTTCAGCAATTGTCCGCCTTTGCCTGCAAGGGCGAGAGCCGCTTCAGCGCGCTCGACCTTAACGCTCAAGTACAGGACGCCATCTCCTTGATGCGGGAATCACTCCCGAAAGGAATCACCATTCGCTGCAATCTGGGAGAGTCCCTGCCCGAGATCTGGGCCGACCCCGGCCAGTTGGAGCGTGTCATTATTAACCTCATGGCCAACGCCCGCGATGCCATGCCGGAAGGCGGCACCATTACTCTCGCCACCACTCTGATCAATGCCGCCCAAATTGCCGAATGCGTACCCGCCCCCACCTCCAGCACCTACCTGCGACTCAGCGTAACCGACACGGGCATGGGTATGGACGAGACCACGAGACTGCGCATCTTCGAACCTTTTTTCACCACCAAACCTCGCGGCAAAGGCACGGGACTCGGCATGTCGGTCGTCTATGGCCTCATGCAATCGCATAACGGCGGCGTGAACATCCGGTCCGAGCCGGGCAAAGGAACAGAAGTCTCCCTCTATTTCCCTCCCTCCACTGGACGTCAAACCGTTCCAGACAAACAAGCATGGTCCGCCACGGAATCACCGGAGGGAAACGAGACGCTCCTGATCGTGGAAGACGAGCCCGAAGTTCGCTATTTCCTGAAAATTCTTTTTCAGTACCACGGATACCATGTCCTGCTGGCTGGCGATGCGGAGACCGCGCTCAATCAATATGCCAGCCATGCCGACGAAATTGGACTTGTCTTGTCAGATGTGGGACTCCCCACCGTCGATGGATTCATTTTGTGCACGCAACTGAAGGATCTGAATCCCTCGCTCAAGGTGATTCTTTGCAGTGGTTTTTCCGCCGATGACTTCAAATCGAAAATGGCCGAATGCGGCATTGATGGATTTCTCTCCAAGCCTTACCACAAAGATTCCGTGCTGAAGATGGTCCGCAGTGTCTTGAACAAGCACTCACAAAAGGAAGGGGTCGGACAGTCGCTGGAGATCGATTAACGGATGCTGACAAGGGGAGACATGGATTACATTCAACAGCTTTTCAGCTCCAATTCCTTCATGCCGCATGGCTGCTGTTACATGTGGAATAATGCCCTGATCGGGCTGCATGTGATTTCGGATGGTTTGATCACCCTCGCCTATTATTCCATTCCACTCACGCTGATCTATTTCGTCCGCAAACGGAAGGATCTGGCCTTCGACTGGATCTACATTTGCTTCGCCATTTTCATCGTCGCGTGCGGCACGACTCACTTGATGGAAATCATCAACATCTGGCATTCCAATTATTGGCTCTCGGGCGCAATTAAGGGAGTAACCGCGACAGTATCCGTCGTCACCGCCATCCTGCTCGTCGGCCTGGTGCCAAAGGCTCTGGCTGTCCCCAGCCCTGAAGCGCTCAGGCAGGCCAACAAGGTTCTGCAAAAGGAAATCGCCGAGCGAAAACTCGCCGAAGAACGCTCTCAAAAACTGAACAACGACCTGCAAATCCGCACGGCCCAGCTCGAAGCCGCCAACAAGGAACTCGAAGCCTTCAGCTATTCAGTCTCACACGATTTGCGCGCGCCGCTGCGACACATTGATGGCTTTATCGATCTGCTGAAAACCGAGACTTCTCCCGACTTGTCCACCGCCGGTCAGCAATACCTTTCCGTCATCTCCAACTCAGCGCGACAGATGGGTACCCTGATTGATGATCTCCTGATCTTCTCCCGCATGAGCCGGGCCGAAATGCAACCACGCCCCGTCAAAATGGATCAACTTCTCAAAGAATCGCAAATCGAAGTCATGCGCGATGCCGAAGGACGCACGATTGATTGGAAAATCGCCCCGCTGCCCGAGATGCGCATCGATGAAACCCTGTTCCGGCAAATCTGGCTCAACCTGCTTTCCAACGCTGTCAAATACACGCGCAACCGGTCGCGCGCCGAGATCGCCGTCGACTGCGTCGACCGTGGTCATGAATACGAATTCTCCGTCAAGGATAACGGCGCCGGGTTCGACATGAAATACGCGTCGAAACTCTTCGGCATTTTCCAACGCCTGCACCGACAGGATGAATTTGAAGGCAATGGCATCGGACTCGCCAACGTACGCCGCATCGTCGCCCGCCATGGTGGTCGCACCTGGGCCGAAGCCGCAGTCGACGCTGGAGCCACCTTTTACTTCACGCTTCCCAAAACCCTGTAATGCGATCGCATCCTGACAACCGCTATGTCCGCCCTTCGCCCCATCCTCCTAGTTGAAGACAATCAAAACGACTTGGTCTTGACCCTCACCGCCCTCAAGCGCAGCAAGCTGGCCAACGACATCATCGTTACGCGCGATGGCAGCGAAGCCCTCGACTTTCTCTTGCGTCGCGGCGAATACGCCAACCGGGAATCATCCGTCCCCATCGTCGTTTTTCTCGATCTCAAAATGCCCAAGATGGACGGCCTTGATGTTCTCCAACGCATGAAAGCAGATCCCTCACTTCAAACCATTCCAGTGGTAATGCTCACCTCCTCCAATCAGGAAGTGGATCTCGTCAAAAGCTACCGACTCGGCGTCAATGCCTACGTCGTCAAACCGGTGGATGCCAAGCAGTTCATGGATTCCGTGCAGGAGCTCGGACTGTTCTGGGGTATCGTCAACGAACCACCGCCCCAATAATCGCGCTCTTTTTGCCGCACTCTGCAAGCACGACGCATCGCGATTTTATTTAAATACTATTTATTTAAATAAAATCAATCCTTCCGCATCGGTTTTACTCCATTTCTCTCCGTCCATTTTTTAAAGTCAATTTCACTCTGAAAATTGACTAATTAATCCTTTCGGATGCTATTCATACGCCACGGCGTGTATCTTAAATATTTTTTATTGCAAATATAATATTAATACTTAGGGTGTTAATAGATCTTCCTCCAACCTCAACCTCATGCCCTCAATCATGACCACCCTGCCTTCCTTCGCCCTTTGCTGGTTCACCTCTTTCATACTCATCTCCAACATCGGCCTGTCGCATGCGCTGGCTCAGGATCTTGCCGGCCCCTTTGATTTCTCCTCCAGCAGCCAATACAACTCCAACTTCGTCACACTTTATGCCAGCGGCAGTACGCTCGCAGTCAATGGCGGCCAGCTCGTGCAAACCGGTTCCGGCACGTGCGGATGGGTCTATGACACCACTCCCGACAGCATGCCGACAAACATGTTTAGCGATTTCTGCGTCACAGCACGATTCACGCCGCAAACGGACAATGACTCCTTCGGCTTCTATTTTTATACCGGTAACAATCGTGCCGCGGGAGCTTATCTTGCGATCTTCAATGTGAACAAGTCAGGTTCCGACGATCAGATCCGCTTTATCAGCGGCGCGTCTCTGAGCAACAGTTCGGTCGGCGCCACGCTTGGCATCAAAACACTCGCAGGGGGTGGCTTCACCACCGGCAAGCCCTATGCGGCCACGCTGGTGGTGACTCCTGTGGCCAACTGCGGCGCTTTCGCCACGCTGGTTCTATCCGATCCGAGCGGCGTGCTGTCGAATTTCATGCATACCCAATATCTGTCCGGACTCGGCGGGATCACGGGCGAAATCGGTTTTCGCTCGAACAAGAATGCGACCGGATCGACCGCTTTCGATAATATCGCCGTGCGGACTCCGCTGCCGATCACCGTGCAGGAAGCGGTCACCTCGAGCACTGCCGCCACGATTCGCTGGAGCGCCTATACGGGCACCACTTACTACCGGATTTACCGGGATGGCACGATGGTGGCCACGGTCCCCGGGCAATCGTATACCGATTATGGTCCGCTCGATCCATTCAAGTCCTATGAATACCAGGTGGTCGCTTGCGACTCGAACTGGCAGGTGGTGACCGCGAGTCCACTTGTTCCATTCGCCTACCGACGCTTCGCCTTTGTCACACCGTGGGACGACGCCTCCACTGGCACTGTGGCCGATCTCAGCGATTGGTCCACACAGTCGGCCAGCCAGCGGATCACCCTCAGCAACGGTCATTTCTTTGCCGGTGGCCAACGCCTCAAGCTCCTCGGAGTCAACTTCACCTCCCAGTCCTGCTTCCCCGCCAAAAACGATCCCCTCCTCGGCGATGTGGCCGCCAAGCTTGCGGCGCGACTCGCCAAGCTCGGAGTCAATTGCGTCCGGCTCATTGGGATTGACCTGGCAACGCCCTACGGCTGTTTGCAATCGAATCTCGTCTCACTGGACAGCGTGCAGATGGACAAACTCGACTACTTTATCTACCAACTCAAGCAGCGGGGTATTTATGTCGACATCGTGCTGCATGGCTGCCGTCGTTATCCCGGATATGATTCCACCGGCCTCACTGACATGACGGCGTTTCATGGCGTGGATCTCTATCATCCCGGCATGATCCAGCTTCAGAAGGAATACGCGACAGCCCTGCTCAGCCGCACGAATCCCTATACGAACACCACCTATGCCAATGAACCCGCGATTGCCCTGATCGAAATTAACAATGAAAACGGACTGATCCACTATTGGAGAGCCGGCTTGTTCGACTCCGGCACCACCGTCAACAGCGCCTATCTCACCGAACTGCAAACCCAGTGGAACAACTGGCTCCAAACCAAGTATGGCACCACCGCGGCGCTGGCAACCGCATGGGCTCCCTCGGCCGGGCAATCCTATGGCACCTCGCTTATCAGCAATGGCAACTTCGCCAGCGGCTTTGTCTATCCGCATTGGTACCTGCAAGTGCAAAGCACCACCTCGCAACCCGTGGCGGCAACCGTATCCCTGGTCGAAAACGGATCCCCCGATGGCACCCAGCGCGCCGTGAAAATCAGCGTCACTCAAGCCAATATCGCCGCCCCGTGGCGCGTCCAGCTACTCTACACCCCCGTCGACGGCACGAGCGTCAGCCCCATTCACTACACGGCCAGATTCTGGGCCAAATCCGATAGCCCACGCACGATCTCCGTCGGTTTCCAACAGAATCACGCAAACTACAATTCCCTGGGAGGTACGAATGTGAATATCACCTCCGACTGGCGGCAATACACCGTCGTGATCCCGGTTACTGCCGCCGATAACAACGCCCTCTTCATCTTCGGCAATCTCGGAAAGCAGACCGGTGAACTCTGGCTGGCTGACGTCAGCCTCGTCTCCGGCAACACCCTGCTCGGCATCCGTTCGGCGTGGGCCGAGGGTCAATTCGGCGACGAAAAACTCGCCAATGGCACCTTCTCCGGAACCTTGACACCATGGTTCCTCCAATCCACCAGTCCAGCGTCCGGCTCCGCCACCATCCTGCCCGGCGGCGCGCCCGACGGCAGCAACGCGCTGCGCATTGATATCACCACCACCGCCCCGGACACCTACAAGGTTCAGCTCCTCCAAACCGGCCAAACCTACGCACTCAATCAGGCCTACACGCTCACCTTTCAGGCCAAAGCCAGCTCCAATCGCACCCTCGGCATCGGCCTTCAACAAAACCATACGCCCTGGCTCGGTCTGGCCTGGGCCTCCGCACCACTCACCACGGAGTGGCAGACCTATACAGTCGTCATCCCCTCCACCGGTGACGAATCCAATGGATTATTTGCTTTCACCAACCTCGCCAGTGACACCGGCAGCGTCTGGTTCGCCAATGTCTCAATGAAGCCCGGCGCCGTGGGCAAGGGACTGCTCACGGGAGAAGTCCTCGGCAGCATCGCCTCATTCCAACCGAGCACACTCTCCCTGCGCAGCCGTGCCGCCCAACGCGACTGGCTCACGTTCCTCTGGGAGACCGAGAAGAATTATTGGACAGGAATGAGAAATCACATCAAGACCACGCTCGGCTCACCCGCGCTGGTCATCGGCTCGCAAGCCAATTTCACCCCGGCCTTGATCCAGGCTGAGATGGATGTGGTCGACTACCACTGCTACTGGCAACACCCACAGTTCCCCGGCGTGGCATGGGATATCGACAATTGGTTCGTCAAAAATCTCTCCATGGCTGGCGAAAACACAGGTGGCGCTTTCAGTGAAGCCGCCCTGCACCGCGTGGCAGGAAAGCCCTTCATCTGCACCGAGTACAACACTCCCTCGCCGATCACCTATGGCGGTGAAACCCTCCTCATCGCCTCGGCCTATGCCGCCATGCAGGATTGGGACGGAGTCTTCGTTTTCGGCTACGAACATGGCGCCCCGCTCACGCAGCAATACTTCACCACCTACTTCCAGATTGCACAGGAACCCACCAAGCAACTCACCTTGCCCATCAGCGCCTCCATCTTGCGACAAGGAACCGTTGCCAGCGGGAGCTCGCCGCTCATCGCCTCGCTGAGTCTAGCCGACGCCATTACGATGGCCGGACGCAAAGGATTGAATGCCTCCGTGTATGGCATTCCCGCGCTCTCCGCCATG
This sequence comes from Verrucomicrobium sp., assembly GCA_017849585.1. Lineage (GTDB taxonomy): Bacteria > Verrucomicrobiota > Verrucomicrobiia > Methylacidiphilales > UBA1321 > UBA1321. The sequence continues at coordinate 253,975 of JAFIGT010000003.1, read as the reverse complement.
GTCTGGCCCACAGCCCTGCAGACCGCCAGTTACAGCCAGGTAGCCATTCCCTACATGCCCGCCAGCACGACGGAATGGATCAGTGCCAGTGGACAATTGACATGGGACACATCCGACAAGCTGACCATCGTCAACACCCCGAAAACCAAAATCTTCGCCGGTCGCTCCAATAACCAGTCCTACGATTTTGGTGATGGCGTCATCATTACTCCCGGCCCAACCATGCAACCCGGCAATTGGTGCGCCCTCAGCCTGATGGCCAAGGATGGCACCAACTTCCAGTCGGCCGGCAAGATTCTCATCACCGCCACCGGTTACACCGACAACCATCGCATGCTCTGGAAAACCGGCATGGGGCCGCTCGACGCCACCTCCAGCATCGGCGCCAACTGGGGGCAAGCACCCACTCTCGCTGAAGGTATCGACGCCACCATCACCCTGCCCGCTGCCGCAAACCGCGTCACCGTCTGGAGTCTCGATACCCGTGGCCAACACCGCACGGCCGTGCCAGTAACCGACACAAATGGGAAAGCCACCTTCAGCCTCAGCCGGACACAGCTGACGCTTTGGTACGAGGTCATCATCGCCCCGTAGTACGTTCGTACTTGGTGACTAGGAGCTCATAGAGAACAGGACTCCTCCCCGTTTTCAAGCTGGGTCCGACCGGTCATACAAACCGTACTTCACCAACTTTTCCTTCATCGTCGGACGCGATACCCCCAGCCAATCCGCCGCCTTGCGTTGATTCCCCCGTGCCAGCGCGATCGCCTGAGAGTAAAGCTCCCGCTCCACCAGATCATCCAACCTATCCCGCACTCCGGAGATCTCGCCAGCGGAAGCCCGCGCCAATAATTGACTGATGATGGCCGAGATCGTCTGCGATTCGCTCCCATCCACCCGACTCGGCTTGGCAAACAAATTGGAAATAATTCCCGGCGTAATCGGCTGCTCGCGCGCATACAGGATGGCCTTGCGCACAATATTTTCCAACTCCCGCACATTCCCCGGCCACGAATGCTGCTGCAACAACTGCATCGCATCCGCCGTAATCACGCCCGGACGATAGCCCAACTCCTGACTGTGCTTGATCAAAAAATGATTCACCAAATCCGGCACATCCTCCGAGCGTTCGCGCAATGCCGGTAGATAGATATCCACCACGCTCAAGCGATAAAAGAGATCCTCCCGGAACAGCTTCTTCGCGATGGCTGCCTCCAGGTCACGGTTCGTCGCCGCAATAATGCGCACATCAATTCGCACATCTTCTTTGCCCCCAATCCGCTGAATGCATCCCTCCTGCAATACCCGCAGCAACTTCGCCTGCGTGGACAGACTCATATCCCCGATCTCATCCAGAAAAATCGTGCCGCCGTTCGCCTGCTCAAACCGTCCGATGCTCCGCGCATGCGCTCCGGTGAAGGAGCCCTTCTCGTGACCGAACAGCTCGCTCTCCAGCAACGTCTCCGGGATCGCCACACAATTCACCGTCACCAACGGTTTGTCCGACCGGTCGCTGTACTGGTGAATCGCCGCCGCCACCAATTCCTTGCCCGTGCCGCTTTCCCCCCGGATGAACACGGTGACCTTCTTGTTCGCCACCCGTCCGATTTCCTTGAACACAGTTTGCAACGCGCGGCTATGTCCCACGATCGATTGCGACAGCGATGGCTTGCCTGGCTGCGGACTCGACACCCTCGCCCGCCGCGTCTCCAAGGCTGACGCCACCATCTCCAGCAATTCCGGCAATAAAAACGGCTTCAACAAATAATCGTAAGCTCCCTCACGAATCGCCTGAATCGCCACTTCGTCGCTCCCGTAGCCCGTGGTCAAAATCACCGGTCGCGCCGGGTCCAGTCCGTGAAAATACCGCACCAGATCAATGCCTGAACACCCCCGCAACCGATAATCCGTAATAATCAATTCCGGAGCGTGCGACTCGCACAGGGACTTCGCCTCTATCTCGGACTGCGCCGGAATCGCGGTATAACCACTCTCCGACAACGCTGTCACCACCAACTTCAAAAAGCCCGCGTCATCATCCACCACCAAGATTTTAACCGGCTCATCCATGGGCTATTTCATCTTTTCGACACGCGTTTGCTGATCTTGAGCCGAGCACACCCCAATCCGCCCCAGATACTTCAGCCCCCTTCACCACCAGTCATAGGCAAAACACATCCCCATCACAACCCTTTTGTGCGCACAACGGGACACAATGGATACCGCTTCCAACCACCCCATCCCCCCGCCCACCACTCCTTTTTGCATTTTTTCAGCATCTCTTAAAATTGCAGGTTGACTTTCCTCCCCCCCTTCTCCTTAATACCCGACTCGCATTTAGCTAAAGAAAGAAGACACATTTATGGCCAAGACATTGTTCCTCAAAGCTCACACACGCAAACAGATTGGACGCACCGAACTCAAGGCAGTCCGCAAAGCCGGTAAAGTCCCCGGCGTCCTCTACGGGAAGCAGAACTCGCAGCCCATCGAAATCAACGAAAAAGAGCTGACCACTGTCTTGCACAAGTCCAGCAGCGAAAACGTTCTTCTGGATCTCGAACTCCACGACGAAGCCGACAAGGCACAAAAACGCCTCGCCCTCGTCCAAGACGTCCAGCACCACCCGCTGGAAGATTATATCATCCACATCGACCTGCACGAAATCGCCCAGGACGAGAAGCTCCGCACCGAAGTGGCCGTCACGGCCGTCGGCGAACCCATCGGCGCCAAGAGCGGCGGTATCTTTGAGACCCTCCTGCGCACCCTCCATGTCGAGTGCTTGCCCAAGGATCTCCCCGAAAGCATCGCCGTCGACGTCAGCGCCCTCGACATCGGCCAATCCATTCACGTCGGCTCCATCGCCCTCCCGGCCGGAGTCACCGTCCTCAACCACAAGGAACTCTCCGTCTTCGCCGTCGCCAAGCCGAAGGAAGAAGAAGAGCCCAAGCCCGGTGCCGCCACCGCGGAAGCCGTCCAACCCGAAGTCATCAAGGAAAAGAAGACCGACGAAGCGGCCGCCCCGGCCGACGCCAAGGGTGGCGACAAGAAGGACGCCAAGAAATAATTGCCCTGCGGTCGTGATCCCTCGCCGGAAAACGACCGCAATTCCCGCATCATGGCGCAACGACTGGTCGTCGGTCTCGGCAATCCCGGACCGGCTTATACCAACACCCGCCACAATGTGGGATTCGACGTACTCGATGCTTGGACCCGTGACGAAGGCATCCCCTTCCGCGAAGACAAGCGTGGCCCGGTCGAAATGGCCCGTCTGGGGGAAACCACTCTCATCAAGCCTTTGACCTACATGAACGAAAGCGGGCTTGCGGTCAAAGCCTGGATGGACTGGCTCAAGCTCAGCGTCAAGGACGTGTTAGTTATCGTCGACGACGTAGCCCTGCTACTCGGAGACATACGCCTGAGAAATGGCGGATCGGCCGGAGGCCACAACGGACTCAAGTCGATCGAATCGCAGCTCGGAACCAATGCCTACGCCAGACTACGCTGCGGCATCGGCCCCCAGCCACCGATGTGGGCACTGGAAGATTTTGTCCTCGGCCGATTCGGCCCGGGCGAACAGGAAGCGCGACAGGAACTGGTGAAAACCGCACTTGAAGCGCTTCGTTGTTGCCAGCAAGAGGGAATTGAGGTAGCGATGAACCGATTCAATGGCCGCATGCGGCCCGAATCAAAATAAGGAAAGTGAAACTATGAACTACGACGGACTCTACATCCTGAACATCCAGGGTAAAGATGAAGGCCTTAAAGAGGCCATTGACACAATCGAAAAAGAAATCACCACCCTGGGCGGTAAAATCACCGGCACCCAGAAGATGGACAAACGCAAGTTTGAACGTACCGCCGGCAAGATCGACTCCGGATTCTACGTCAACATCCAGTTTTCCCTCGTCGAGGAAAAGGTCGAGGCTCTGCGCCAAAAGCTCACCCTCAACAGCGCCGTTTATCGCCAGTTCTACCTCCGCCAGGAAGCGGTCGTAGCGGCAGCCAAATAAACCGCCCTTCACTCCACGCCTTAACCGTCCCCCCAACCTCCCCGCTTTATGCCCGACCTCAATAAAGTAATGCTCATGGGTAACCTCACCCGCGACCCCGAAGTGCGTTACACCCCCAAAGGCTCGGCCGTTGGCGACCTCAGCATCGCCATCAACCGCGTCTACCGCACCGATGACGGGCAAAACCGCGAGGAAGTCTGCTACGTCGACATCGTCGTCTGGGGACGGCAGGCCGAGACCTGCAAGGAATACCTCCAAAAAGGACGCCCCATCTTCGTCGAAGGCCGGCTCCAACTCGACCAATGGGAATCCAACGGCGAGAAAAAGAGCAAGCTCCGCGTCGTCGCCGAACGCATCCAGTTCCTCGGCGGTCCCGCCGGTGGACAAGGCGGTGGTGGCGGTGGACAGCAAGGCGGCTACAGCCGTCCCGCCCGTCAATCCGGCGGTGGACAACAAGGCGGCTACGAACACCGCAGCGAAAGCTCCCACTCCGGTGGCGGTGCTCCCCAGCGGCCTCCCAGCGAGCCCCCGCACGACCAACCGCCCGCCGAAGACGACATCCCTTTCTAAGCTGGGCTGAGCCCTGCACCCAGCTATGCAGCGCATGGTGTGCGCTGTCGCAGGCAGCTCAAAGTCTTCCCACAAAAAAAGCCGAAGTGCCCTCACTTCGGCTTTTTTTGTTTTTCCACGCCAAACAGCTATAAGACGACTGCAAGCTTTCTTATTTCCAATTAGCGCTTATGTTGCCGTCACGTGAAGCGCTGGATTCTCTACCCGTTGATTGCCATCGTGATCCTGTCTGTCGGGATCTACTCAGGCTATCGTTACGGCTATAGCCTCCTGCACAGTTGGGCCGAGGGCGAAGGCTTTCGCCGCATGCTCTCGCATGAAGTCTCCAAGTCGATGAAGCTCGACGGCGAGTTCGACCCGCCCATGAAGCTCAACAAGTGGACCCTCACCACGCCCCACTATCTCGGTACCGGCTGGCCCGGCGAAGCTATCGGCTCGCTCGAAGCACAGGACGTCACCGGCATCTTTGATCCTTGGGCCGTGCTCAAAGGCGTGTGGCAGGTCAAGCGCATCGACATCGGCAAAGGCCGCTTCGTTCTGCGCCAACCCAACGACGCGGAGAAACGGCACCCCGCTAAAAAAGCGCCGCCGTGGTATGCCTTCATCATGCCCTCGCGTTTCTACTGCGAGTGGATTGAAACACCCTCGGCCGATGTCGAATTCGAGTTCGCGGGAAAGAAGGGTGGCCTGCGCAATGTCCATCTCGGCGCCACCATGATCGCGCGCGACTTCAAGTACTTCGTCGATGGCGGCACCGTCGTGCTTCCCTACATGCCCGAGATGGGCGTCGACTGGCTTGTCATGTACATCACCCGCGAGAAAGCCGACATCGAGCAAGCCTACCTGCGCGGCCTCAACGGCGATCCGGCCCGAGTGGAATTGAATGCTCGCCTCGGCATGCGCTCGGACAAAAGCATCCGCGCCGGCGTCAAAGTCTGGCAGCTTCCGCTGCAATTCTCACTCCCGCCGGAAATGAACGAACTCCTCTCCGGCCGCCTCAGTGGCCAGATCGTCTGGAACACCGACATCTCCGGTAAAAACAGCATCTCCGAGGGAAAACTTCAGCTCACCGAAACCCGCCTGAAAGCCTGGCCCTGGCTCGCGGAACTCTCCCGCCTGCACAACAATCCCGACCTCCTCGTCTACGACTTCTCCGACGCCACCTGCAATTTCCACTACGAAAACGATCGATTCGAAGTCACCAACCTCAGCCTCAACGCCCAAGGCAAACTCCGCGCCCGGGGCAGCGCCGCCTACGATTGGAAAACCAAGCGTGGCGAACTCGATGTCGACATCGACGACATTCCCATTGCCGCTTGGCTCCCGGAGGAATTCAAACCGCGCGTCGAATCCGACCTACGGGGCCATGTGAAATGGAAAGGCTCCGTCAAACAACTCGAAGACTCCGAAGCCGAAGGCAACCTCATCCTCGACGATACCGAAATCCGCAACCCCGTGAACCTGCGGAAAATTCTCGGTGCCTACTCCCTCCGCGTGCCGGACTACATCCGCTTCGAAAAAGCCCGCGTCGACTTTACCTACGAAAATCAGCTCCTCTTCGTCCACAACCTGCAGCTTCACGCCGCCGACCTCGTCGACTTCGACGGCTCCGCCACCTGGACACACCAAAATTATCTTCAGCTCAACCTCACCTACGACTTCAAACAAATCAACGCCTGGCTTCCCAAAAAACTGGAGTGCCACCTCACCGGCGATCTCTCCGGACGCATCGATTGGTCGTGCGAGAATGGCAAGATGGCCCGCGGCAATGGCAGCGGCTATCTCCAACTCAGCAACAGTCGCCTCACCGACTTCAAACTCCAACAATCCCTCTGCCGCTTCCTCAAGACCGACTCCTATCGCGAACTTCCCCTCACCCGCGCCCGCATCGACTGGGCTCAGTACGAATCGAAATTCACCCTCCGCACCATCGACGTTCTCTCACCCGGAAAAATCGGCGTGCGCGGCAACGTCACCCTCGCCGCCAACGAAAAACTCTCCGGCATCGTGAAGATCGGACTCCCCGCCACCTCACTCACCTGGCTGCCCGATGCCCAAACCACCGTCTTCACCGAAAAACGCGACGGCCTCCACTGGGCCACCGTCAGCCTCTCCGGCACACTGAAAAAGCCGAAGCACGATTTCACCTCGCAGATCATGACCGTCCTCAAGCGCCACCCCATCGCGCTACTCGAACTCGCCATGCGCGGCCTCAGCTGGTGGCTCGGCGACGTACTCGGCACCTACGAGCCACCGAGTTGAACCTGTCTTAGTGCTCGAACCGCAATACTTACCACGGACAAATTAGTTTAGCCGCGTGTAGCAAAAAATATTTAATAATTTCTCATGATTTCTCTTTACTTCGCAGCCACGAACCCGCAATGTCCGCTTTCAACGAAAGATCAATCGCTTCCCTCTGAAGCCAAGTAGGTGTCTCAGGCAATTTCCTGTTCGCTCCCAACGGTAAACCATGTGTGAAAAGTCCCACACTCTTCAAAGTTGGCGTGAGGTCCGAACCTCCAAATAAGGAAAAGTAAACAAATGAAACTGTACGTAGGAAATCTGTCCTTCCAGACCACTGAACAAGAATTGAACGACCTCTTTGCCCAACACGGCACGGTCACTGAAGCCAATCTCATCATGGATCGCGACACCCAACGCCCCCGCGGCTTTGCGTTCGTCACCATGGGTTCGGCTGAAGAAGGCCAGCGCGCCATCGAAGCCCTCAACGGCCAGTCCGTTGGTGGCCGCAACCTGACTGTCAACGAAGCCCGTCCGATGGAAGCGCGCGGTCCTCGCCGCGAATTCTCCGGTGGCGGTCGCTCCGGCGGTCGTGGCGGCAACGGCGGCGGCGGTCGCAACCGTTACTAAGCCTCGCGCTTAACCAAAAAAACCGCTCTCCTTCGGGAGAGCGGTTTTTTTGTGCCCGGATCACGCCAAAATACTGTAACCAGTATCTCCACCCCGGCGTCTGATCCACTATGAACGCCCCCTTTTCTCCCATCATCACCGCCCTCACCCTGCTCCTCGCTCTCCTCGTCAGCACACCCACCCAAGCCCGCGAACGAACCCGCAGCGGCTCCGTCTCCACCCAGCGCGGCGGCGGCGGCACCTTCAACCAAAACGTCACGCGCGAATCCGGTCAGGGCACCCGCAACTCCAATTGGCAAAATAATCAGGGCGGCCAAGGCTCCCGCACTGCCAATAACACGTGGGATAAAGAAAACGGCACCGGCACTCACCAATCCAGCACCACGACAGCCAACGGCAAAACCACCTCCAGCTCCGGCACCGTCACCAAGACCGACACCGGTTATAATTACAACGGCACCGCGACCGGCCCCCAAGACAACACCGCCACCGTCAACAAAACCGTCACACCCACCGGCGATGGCGGCTACAGCTCCAGCAGCACCGTCACCGGAGCCAATGGCCAGACCGTCAGCAAAGACAAGAACGTCACCGCTACTGGCAACGGTGGCCACACCACGACCGGAACCGTCACGGGACCGAATGGCAACACGGCTACCACCGATAAGAGCGTGAACTACACGAAGAACGACGACGGCAGCGTCACCCGCAACGCGACCGGCTCGGTCACCACTCCCGAAGGCAACACCAAAACCTACGGCACCATCGCCACGGTCAGCAGCACGACAAGCGCGACGCCATGATCGAGTTCATGCAGCTATGAGAAACAGAGTGCCCGCAGATTTCCTCTTCCTATTTCTTCATTGATGCAGGCGGCGGCACCTTGCCCACATGGAACGGCATATTTGCCGTCGCGACAAAACCCGCCGCGTCGACGACATAGACAAACAACCGGTATGCCCCCTTTTTCTCCGGAGCTCGGAATACCAGCGACTCATGGTTCGAACGAATCACATCGATCACATGCGCCGCAGGGGGCTGCTCGCTGTCATCGCCCGGACGACGTGGCGCTGTCTCATCGCGCAAATCCCACTTCACCGTCAACGTCTCATTCTCCACATGCCGCGCCTTCAATGCCACCCGGATCACCTGCCCCGGATTCACCTCGCGCGCGAATGATTTCGATTGCAGGCTGATGATTTCCGGCGCTTGCTCGGCGGGCTCCTTGCCCGTCCACATTTTCCCCACGCTTAAGGTCGACGCCAGCATCCGGCCATCCGGCATCAACAGGCCGAACCACGTTGCCGTTCCCTCCTGCTTGTCGCCCCAAATAAAGGCATACGAACCGAGGCATCGCGCGGATTGCGTGGCCACCGCCGCGTTATAACCCTTCTCGTAATACTGCGCCTTTTGCGTGCTCGTCATCTCGATTGGCGCCCCCCACTTCGTCGTCGGCACCTCCCACGACCACGGCCCTGGCGGTCCATACTCGGTCATGATATACGGTTTGTTCCAACCCGCCTTCAGCAAACGTTCCGGCAACGTCTGCAATCCCTTGTACGAATTCACTCCGAGAATATCGATCGCCGGGCACAGCCGTTTGATCATGGAAATCTTCGGTCCGCCAATCTCCGCCACCACCGTGCAGGTGGGATGATTCGGGTCCTCCTGCTGGATCATCGCCGCGATGTCATTCAGCGCCCGCCAGAAATCCTTATCCTCGCCCGTACCCTCCGCCTCGTTGCCCACTCCCCAGATCAGCAGCGCCGGATGATCCTTATACTTGCGCACCTTCGCACGAAACTCCTCCAATTGCGCCGCCACCATCTTGGGATTAGAATAATCGAACCCGTGCCGCCCGTGCGCCACCCAGAGGCCGATCATCACCGTGATTCCTTTTTGATGCGCCTCATCCAGCACCGGCCCCAGACCATCCGCCGCCCACGTGCGAATCGAATTGCCCCCGAGCCGTGTCAGCAGATCCAGATGCACCGCTCCCACCGCACCCGCGCCCCGAATAAAATACGGCTCGCCATTGCGCATCAATTGATAACCGTGCTCAGTCCGCGCCACCCGCACGATGGAAGGCTTCGGCGCATCGACCGTGGTCAGATCGAACCAGCGGGAAAAATCGGTATAAGTGGAGCTGAACCGCTGCGTACCCGCGAGCAAGAGAATCCCGCACGCGGCAATCTTGACGAGACTGCCGGCGAGATGAGGCATGCGCTTAACCTCCATGAACACCGTGTACCACCTCTTTCTCAAAGTAACCGAGCGATTTCACGCCCGCCACTTTTATTTTTATGTTCGTGATCTGGTGCCGATAGCTCCTTATTCTTGAAATCCATGTTTGCCGAGATACACGGACATCAACTCTTCTATGAAGATATCGGATCGCCCCAGGCGCCGCCTTTGGTCTTTCTTCATGGCATGAGCTTCAGCCACCGCATGTGGCGGCACCAGATTGCCGCCATATCGGAACAGTACCGCGTCCTCCTCGTCGATCTCCGTGGCCACGGCCAGAGCCAGGTTGGGGACGGTCAATACACCCAGAAAATTTTCGTCGAGGACCTCATCGGCCTCCTCGACACCCTGCGGATTCATCGCGTCACCCTCTGCGGACTCTCCCTCGGCGCCGCCGTCGCCATGCGCACCGCGCTCGACCACCCCGAACGCGTCGGCGGTCTCATCCTCAGCAACACTCGCGCCGATGGCGACGACTACGAGGACATCGTCTGGCGCGAACGCGTCATCGTCCGCATCAAGCAACTCGGCATCGGTCGCTTCGTCGAAACCTTCCTCCGCACCGTCTTCGCCCGCCCCAGCTTCGTCACCCGCAAGGAAGAGATCCAGCTCATCCGCGAGACGATGGAACAAATGGCCCCCCTCGCCATGTGCGGCGCACTCCTTGCCCAAGCCGCGCGGCCCAACCTCGTCCCCCGCCTCTTCCGCATCAAGGTTCCCACCCTCGTCCTCGCCGGGGAACTCGACACCTTCACGCCCCCCTCCCTCGCCGAGACAATTCACGACGGCATTGCCGGTTCCATGCTCCGCTACATCCCCCACTCCGCGCACATGAGTCCGCTCGAAAATCCCGACGAGTTCAACAAGTTCCTCTTGGAATTCCTCCCGCTTACCCACGATCATCAGTTGGGGAAGTAGAACCGCTCACGCGCTCCTCTCCTCCCTTCTCTGAGCCGTGGCGAACTCTGCGAGAAACATCATGGCACGTCGTCAACCGCTGCCGTAAGCAAGGTTGACAAGGTCATCATTGTTGCTACTGTAAACCGCTTACAGAAAAACTCATTATGGTTCCTATCTCCCAAGCCTGGACGGTCGCTTCTTACGTCATCGGTCAGAAACTCAAAGGCCGCAAACGTTACCCCCTCGTCCTCATGCTCGAACCCCTTTTCCGCTGCAATCTCGCTTGCGCCGGCTGCGGAAAGATCCAGTACCCCGACCACATCCTCAACAAACGCCTTACCCCCGAGCAATGCTGGGCGGCGGCGGAAGAATGCGGCGCTCCGATGGTCAGCATTCCCGGTGGTGAGCCCCTCATCCACAACGAGATCGACAAGATCGTTGAAGGTCTCGTCGAACGCAAAAAGTACGTCTACCTGTGCACCAACGCCCTCTTGCTCAAGCGCAAGATCGACCTCTTCAAACCCTCCAAGTACCTCACCTTCAGCGTCCATATGGACGGCCTCAAAGACGAGCACGACACCGCCGTCTGCCGCGATGGCACCTTTGACACCGCCCTCGAAGGCATCAAGGAAGCCGTCAAGCGTGGCTTCCGCGTCACCACCAACACCACCCTCTTCGAAGGCGCCAACCCCGAGCACGTCCGCGAGTTCTTCGACGAGATGATGGCCCTCAACGTGGAAGGCATGATGCTCTCCCCCGGCTACAGCTACGACAAGGCCCCCAATCAGGAAAGCTTCCTCGGTCGCAAACGCACCACCGAGCTTTTCCGCAAGATCCTCGAGAACCCCAAGAAAAGCTGGAAGTTCAACCTCTCCCCCCTCTTCCTCCAGTTCCTCCAGGGCAAGATCGATTTCGAATGCACGCCGTGGGGCAACCCGACGTACAACGTCTTCGGCTGGCAGAAACCGTGCTACCTCCTTCAAGAAGGCTACACCCCCACCTTCAAGCAGATGATGGAAGAAACCGAATGGGACAACTACGGCCGCGCCAGTGGCAACCCCAAGTGCGCCGACTGCATGGTGCATTGCGGCTACGAAGCCTCCGCCGTGGATGACACCTTCAGCTCCTTCCCCGGATTCATCCGCACGGTCAAGGCCACCCTGGCCAACTCCTGATCCACTCACCTCAACCGAATCTTTTGCCTCACACTTCCATGCCTAGCGATACCAAAACGGCCCCCGCCGCCCCCGGCTCCCTCGAAGGATCCGTCTTCGAATGCCGCAACGAACAAGACCTCCAGAGCGCCATCAACCAGGCGTTCGAATACCGCGGCGACATCACCCTCGAACTCACCAATGGTGAAAAAGTCGAAGGCTACCTCTTCAACCGCGACTTCACCGGCCGCCCGCCCCGCGTTCAGCTTTTCATCAAAGGCAGCAACGAACCCAAGATCGTTCCTTGCGCCGACATCCACTCCGTCGCCTTCTCCGGAGCCGACCCCGCTAACGGCAAATCCTGGCGCGACTGGGTCGCCAAAAAAGCCAGCGAACGCCAAGCCGAGGCTGAACGCCTCCGCCTCGAATCCATCCAGCGCGGCGAACTCTGATCAAAGTACCAAGTACTAGATACTCAGTTGGCGTTCCTGATAATCGAGCAAGCGGAAGCAATTCCGTCTTCAACGGGTTTTCCGCTTTTACTTCGTACTTAGAACCTAGTACTTGCTAAGCATCATGAACCGCGACATCAACTGGAAAACCAAGCGCGACGACGGCACCTCCTACGAAGTCCGCGTCCACTGGTTCTCCGGCAAATTCAAGATGCAGTTTCGCGAAAAAGGTGCCGACTCGTGGGACTACGACCGCAAACCCAGCCAGGCAGATCTTGCCGACCTGGTGGATAACATCGAGCGCCGCTACCAACGCCGCAGCGCCACACTGAAAGAACTCGAGATAGCACGTAAAATGCTAGCCGAGGCTGATCCTGCAGATGAATAATTCTTTAATCTTTGCTTGGAGTTTTCCGGAAATAGATTAGACTATTTTCGTAATGAGCAGCGATCTTGGTTCCCTTCTCATGGCAGCCGTTCTGGGTGCCCTTGCCTCCTCCGTCATCTTTGCCGCGCTCTGGGTCGCCTGGTTGCGCCGCATGCAAAAACAGCTCAAGCAAATCGAACGCTTGATGTACAACAAGCCCATTCCCCCGGCCCGCCCCACGCCGATGGAAAGCGCCGCCGCGTTCGCCAGCAACGTGATGACAAAGAAGCCCGAGCTCGTCGCCCAATTTAAAGTCAAGGACGGCCAGCAAACCGTCTCGGTCATGGAATCTGACGGCAAACGGTTTCTCCGCGTCGACGGCGACCTCTCCTGGAAGCAACGCCTCCAGATGCTCCGCTATCTGAAGTCCGAAGGCTTCATGGATTAGCAGGCACTGAGCCCTGCCCCCAGTGACGCTTCTCCACTGGTGAAGCACTTTTCCAAATCGATCAAGGCGACACATGATGTCGCCTTTTTCATATCCCGGCAGTTCACAACGGCTGGAAGAAGCTCACCTACCCCAATCCGTCATTTCGAGCTTGTCGAGAAATCAGGTGGGAAGGTACTGACTCCCTTTCTGGTTTTACGCCAGACAGCATCCAGTCTTCTCCCTGATTGCCATCAACGGCAGCAAACCGTGCCGCCGTTTACTGGGCGCAGCGTCACGCTGCCTAGTACTTATTATTGATCGTCGCGCCGGGGAAATCATCCGTGCGGAACGGACACGCGGGCAATCCGGCCTGATTATAGAGATTACAGATCGGATTGTTCGCCCAGCCATAGCGCACCGCGACCGGCTTCGGCACGTCGGGAGATGAGACCACGACCGTATCCTTCTCGATTTTCGCGTTGGCCCATTTCCAGACCTTGTCCTCGCCACAAATCGCGAATCCCTCCAGCTCGCTGTTCGGCACATTGCGCACGAGTGGCATCGTCGCGGGTAAAAGCGATTTCGGCTGGTACGTCGCTGGGATCGCCTTCGCCACCAGACCGCCCTCCGCGTACTTGAACTTGATCACGGCCTTGTCGCCCTCGATCTTCACCGAGTCATACACCGGACCGGAGAACACCGTGCCCTTCTTGCCGTAAGTCTGCGCCAGCGCGATCACCGCGAGGCGATTGCCCACATCGAGCTTGTTACGCGGATGAATGTCCGCCTCTTCACCAATATCGATCAACACCGCTTGTCCCGTGTTCGGCAGCGAGAGCGTCATCGACTGCGCCTCGCGCAATTCCGCCCAACCGCTTTCGCCCGGTTGCGGAAGCTTCGGCGTGAAATTCGCCAACTGGCAGAAGTAGAACGGGAAATTCCCCTGCCCCCACAATTCGCGCCAATCCGTGATCATCAGCGGAAACGACGTGCGGTACTGGTAGGCCCGTCCCGCATTCGTCTCGCCTTGATACCAGATCGCCCCGGCAATGCCGTAGGGCAAAATCGGATGAATCATCCCATTATACAAACAGGTCGGCCAATGCTGCTTGTCGAGCAGCTTTGCCGGTTGCTTCGGGTACTCCGCCTTGGCCGCCTCCGTGAGCGGCGGCAGTTCATACTCCACCTTCGCCAGCCACTCGCCCGCAAGCGGCACGTTGCCCACTTTGAAGGGCGCTTTCTCGTCAAGGAATCCGCCATTGCCGAGAGGAGCCAGCACGCGGATGGCCACCACATTCTCCCCAGCCTTGGTAAACTTTCCCGCCATGCCGTAGCGACGATACCCATTGCTGCCCGGTATCTTCACCGTCGTTTCGCTCAGCTTCTCACCGTTCCAATACACCTCATCGAACTGACCGATCGTGCCAAGCTCCAAATTCGTCCACTGCCCCGCCATGTCGGGCGGCAATGTCACCGTGCGCCGCAGCCAGACCGCGCCCGCATTGGGCAATCCCGCCTTCGCGAACGTCACGGGCATTGTCACCTTCTTCCACATCGACGTGTCAACCGTCAGTCCCGCGTAATCCTCCGCCTTGCCCACCGCTTTATCCTGACGTGAATACTTGCTCTCCCACGCGCGATACTGCGTTTCGTACTCCTGCATCCGCTGCGGTAGGGAAGCGATTTCCCCGAGCATGCGATCTTTCGTAGCTTTGAGGTCCGGATTTTTATCCGTCGTCGGACCACTCAACCACGCCTCCAGCGCGCTACCTCCCCAATACGTGCTAATCAAACCGACTGGAACTTTGAGCTCCTGATTCAGACGCTTGCCAAAAAAATAACCCACCGCCGTGAAAGATCCCGCGGTATTTGGTGCCGCGGCCACCCAGCTGCCCTCACAAACATCCGTCGGTGTCGTGATCGAATTCTTCTTCACGATGAATTGCCGTAACAGCGGATTTGCCGACGCCGCAATCTCTTCCTTTGCGCCGATCGTATTCGCCAGCGCCCACTCCATATTCGACTGTCCCGAGCACACCCACACTTCGCCCACGGCAATATCGGTAAAGGCGATCTTGTTCTTGCCCTCCACCGTCATCGCGAACGGTCCCGGTCCCTTCGCACTCAGATCCAGCGTCACCTTCCACTTGCCATCCGCACCGGCAGTCGTCTCCGCCTTCGCACCATCCAAAGTCACCGTCACTTTTTCTCCCGGATCCGCCTTGCCCCAGATCGGCACCTTGGCCGCCTTTTGCAATACAGCATGTTCGGAGATGATCGCAGGCAGTGTGACGTCCGCGCGCAAAGGCAACAGCAAACACGACAGGAAGCTCAGGAGACTCAGGCAATAAGAGGGTTTCATAGCGGAGGAGGTTGGTTATTAGAAACAAATCACGATCCTCCTACATCACAAAAAAATCGCCGAGCCGCAAGCGATTATTGCCATCATTGGCGTTTAACCTATGTAGCAGGTTGCCGAAGAAACCAGCACCGACTTCCTCACGCCCCCAACGGTAGCTTGAAACGGAAAATCGTCCCTTCTCGCTCGGAGGTCGTGAAATCAATTTTACCGTGAAGAAACACTTCGCCGAAAAGCTTCATCGAGTAGGTCCCCAAACCCCGGCCCATATCCTGCTTCGTGCTAAAATTCCGCTGGAAGATTCGCTTCGAAATTGCCCCCGGTATCGCCGCCTTGTTCCAGACGCAAAAGAGAAGACACCCCTCCTGCTGCTCGCTCCAGAATCGCACGTCCCCACCCGGCTCCGTCGCCTCAAAGGCATTGATCAGCATATTCCCAAGAATCCGGCTCAACAGGCAACTGTCCGTCTCCCACGTAAAATCCTCCCTCGGCCGGTCAAGCCGAAGATACTTCCCCTGCGCGACCGGATGACCGATGAAAAACTGCTCGAGCTCGTTGCAGATCTCATGGATTGACGTCCGCTGCGAGAGCAGTTGATAGCTCTTGAGGTCGCTGTTGACAAAGTACTGCTGCAGCTTGATCTCCTGCGCCAGTCGCGCCACCGATTTCTGCACCGCATCCGTCAGTTCCTTCCTCTCCTTCCCTTTCGCATCAGACAGCATATCGCTGCTGCACATCAATCCGGAAAGGAGATTGTTTGCGTCGTGAAAGAAGACCCGCTCCAGTGCCGCCCACTGCTGCTGGCGCGTGATGTCCTGCATGAATAGCAGTAACAAGCGGGCCCCATTAAAACTGATCGGGCAGGAGCGCACGCGCAGATACAAATCCGCCGGTCCCGATACCTTCTCCACCTGCAACGCGCACATCCGCTCCACCGGCTTATCCTCCCCCAGACTCGATACAATCGCGATGGCCGCGCCGCAGGTGGAACAAAATGAAGACGTGCCGCACCCACCCGGCTCATCGTGCGCGTGAATGCAATGAATCGCCTCGCCCGGCCTCAATCCGAGCACCTCCTCAGCATTGGAAATACCCAGAGTTGCCAGCAACTTTTCATTCAGCGCCAGAATCTGGCGTTTGTCATTGAGCACAGCGAGAAGACCACCCACCGTACCGAGAAGCCCATCAATGACAGGATTATCGCTCACTGAATGGATCTCGACCTTTAACTGCTCATCGTTACTTCTCTCCGCCGGAGCAAAGTACGTTTCCATAGAATGGACCTCTATTGATTCGACTCGGACGTTCGTAGACCAATAACCCAGCCCGGAAGCGATCGGATATCGCCGCGGGCGACGCATTCATTTTTACCACGCCACAACGGGCCGTCAATCCCATACCACAGTCGAAACACGATCGAAGCCCCCCAAAACAATGTCACTCTGCAAAAATATCGCACACGTAGCTCATATAGCCCACCTAACGCAAACAGCTTTGACGAAAATGTGCTTAAATACCCCCGATGAAGGTGATTCCTCAACGCTTCCCGAGGTCGGCGTTCCCGCTCCTTGATGGCAGCCGGCGAATTCGTTGGAGCATCAGCCCCTTCCAGAAAATGGTGACGTCTGGAGACGTTCGGAGCCACGCTTCCTTTTTTTTCACAACACCCGCCCACATCAGGGAGACCTCGGGAAAATCCTATTTTTCTGGGTTATTCGCACCCTATTCCTTATTGCCGGTCGTATTCTCACTTCTTATCATTTCCATCTCCTATGCATTTTCACAAGTATCCGTACCCGGCCAACTTCGAATTTCCATCCAAGCTCAACTCACAACTTCGTTTCAAAACGCGTCAAGGCACCTACCGCGTCAACGTGAAGACTGGGCTGGACGACATTTATCATCTTCAAGTCACGGGCAAAGGCTGGGAGGAAAATGACTCGCAAGCCGGGATCGTTTTCCCCACGGGCCGCAACGTCACGAAGACCAACCAAACCGTACTTTCGTTCCACGCCGACGGCAGCCTGAACCTTTCCACCCGCGACGGCAAAACGCTGCTTGCCACCTACCCGAGCCGATTCTTCGGCCAGAGCGGCCACGCCTCGGTTTTTGAATTCATCCGCGAGAAGGACGACCAATTCTACGGCATGGGCGAAAAGTGGAGCGGCCTCGAACATTCCGGCAAGACGACGAAGTTCTGGAACACCGATGTGTGGGGCGATTTCAATTCCGTCGGCTACATCGATGGCAAACCCGCTCCCGATCCCGTTTACGTCTCCGTCCCCTACCTCATCCTCAAGCGTGGCAACACCTATCTCGGCCTGTTGCTCGACAACCCGCACGCCACGTTCATCTCCACCGGCTTCAATCTCTCCATCGCGAACCAGATGAAGCTCAAGAGCAGCGCGGGCACGATTCACCTCGGTGCGGAAGTCGGCCAGCCGAATCTCTACCTCATCTACGGCCCCAGCCTCGCCGCACTCACCCGCAAGCTGCAAAAACTCGTCGGCGTCACGCCGCTGCCGCCCGCCTGGTCGCTCGGTTATCACCAATGTCGCTGGGGCTACCAGTCGGAGGCCGATCTGCTCAGTCTCGATAAAAATTTCCGCAAGCACGGCATCCCTGTCGACGGCCTCTGGCTCGACATCGACTACATGAACGGCTACCGCGTGTTCACGTTCGACAAGAAACATTTCCCCGCTCCCGCCAAGGCCATGGCCAAGTTCGCAGAGAAAGGCCGCAAGGTCATCCCCATCATCGACCCCGGCGTGAAGTTCGAAAAAGGGTACGGCGTCTACGACCGCGGTCATCGCGCCAAGGCCTTCTGCGAGAATTTGCAGGGCCACGAATACGTCGGCCTCGTGTGGCCCGGCGAAACCGTGTTCCCCGACTACTCGATTGAATCCGCCCGCAAGTGGTGGGCCAAAGAAGTCAAAGACTTCGCCAAGACCGGCATCTACGGCGCGTGGCTCGACATGAACGATCCCTCGACAGGCCCCGTGGAAAATCACGACATGCTCTTCGAGCACGGCACGAAAAAGCACGGCTCGTTTCACAATCAGTACGCGCTCGGCATGGCCATGGCCTCACGCGAAGGCTTCCTCGCCGCGCACCCGGACTCGCGTCCGTTCATGCTCTGCCGCTCCGGCTTCATCGGCACCAGCCGCTACACCGCGATCTGGACCGGCGACAACTACAGCAACTATCACCACCTCAAGAGCAGCATCGCCACCACGCTCAACCTCGCGCTCTCCGGCATTCCGTTCAACGGCCCCGACGCCGGCGGCTTCGGCGGCGATACCTACCCGGAATTGATTTGCGATTGGTACAAGGCGGGCTTCCTCTTCCCCGTCTTCCGCAACCACTCGATGATCAACACGCGCCAGCAGGAACCGTGGGCCTTCGATACGAAGACCCTCACCGTACTGCGCCGCTTCATCCAGCTCCGCTACCGCCTGCGTCCGTACCTCTACCAGCTCTTCAGCGAGCAGGAAAAAAGCGGCGAAGCGATTCTGCGCCCGCTCTTCTACGACTTCGCCGACACCGCCGCGCTCCCGCTCGGCAAGATCGACGATCAGTTCATGGTCGGCCCGCACATCATGCAGGCTCCCTTCGTGCAGGAGAAACTCGCCAAGCGATCTGTCGTCCTCCCCGGTAAACAGGCTTGGTACGATGTGACCAACGACCGCTGGATTCAAGGCAACCAAACCATCACTGTCGCCGCGCAACGGGACACCACGCCGCTCTACATCCGCGACGGCGCGATCTTGCCGCTGGCCCGGCTCAAGCCACAGGACCACGCCTTCAAGGGTGCCGAGGTCGACTTCCACATCTTCCTCTCCGGGAATGATCAGACCGCCACGACCTACACCTTCGATGACGGCAGTTCGTTTGCCTACAAGAAGGGCAAGCGCTCCGAGGTGGTCATCACCGCGCAACGCCAACGCCACACCCTCTCCATCGCCACGGAAACGATCAGCGACGGATTTGGCTCCGGCAAATTCACCTTCAGCACCACCCGAGACATCAAAAAAGTCCTGATCAACGGTAAGCCCGCCAAGCTGGTCGCCGCCCAAGGCATCAACCTCGGCGAAAAGGCACTGCCCACCTGGATGGCCTGATTTACATGGCTGCAGCCCGGAGCAAAACGCCGGGCTGCAAAAATTTGTAACTTCTTATTGCTTCAAAACGCAAAGCCTATTATTGTCCTCAGCTCCGGTTGGAAGTGACGGTTTCGTCCTTCCTTCCTGACCATCCGAAAGAGGGGTCTTAGCTCAGTTGGTAGAGCGCCTCAATGGCATTGAGGAGGTCAGGGGTTCGAATCCCCTAGGCTCCATTCGGTTCCCTCTTTCTTCCCTCGCTTCCCCAAAAGAAGACGGCTTTTCAGCCGCCCTCCTTCTCTCTGCAAGCTCAAGGGGCAACCACGCGAACCCGTACGAAACGCTTGGGCGCAGTATTCAGACTATCCGTAACAGTGACGCGCTCCACGGTCGAATCGATATCCGTCACACTCTCGGTTGCGAGAGCATTGATCACCCACGAATTGGTCGACAGATCGTCGCAGAACTCAACCACGTAATTTACGCCCGGCGAGGTTGCCGCCTTGCGCCGAACGAAAACGACTGACAGCTTACCACTCGTATCCACGTCCATCGAGGGAAGCCCGGCAGAACCGGAGTTACCAACGGCCTGATTATTAGCAATATCCAGACTGGTCGCCTGCCCCTTGCCCGAGCCAATCATATTGAACGCATACTTGAACAAGTTCGGCACCCCATCGCCCGCTGGGGCATGAATGTCCTCCGAACCATCCCCCGGAAGTCCGGCGTTCGTTCGGAACGCGAACAGGGTATTCTGGACCGTCAACCCGACCTTGGCCAAGGCCGTGCCGCCGGTATTCGTCGCGCTGACCACCATGCTAAAATTACCCGTCACGGTCGGCGTACCACTAATGACCCCGCTAGCCGTATTCACATTGAGACCAGGCGGCAGGCTACTTGCAGCATAACGACTGGGACTCCCCGTGGCTAGAATCTGCGAAATAAACGGTGAACCCTTGACCGCCGTCAGTTCTATACTCCCCATAATTACCGGGGCACCAGGAGCCACCTCCATCGTAATCACTCCAACTCCCGATCCTCCACTATTGGTCGCACGGATCACAACGCTAAACGTACCCGATATCAACGGGGTACCACTGATTAACCCAGTAGTTGTATCGACGGTAAGCCCCGTGGGTAACCCACTGGCACTATAGCTCGTGGGATTACCCGTGGCGGTGATCTGATAGCTGAAAGCACTTCCTTGAGTCGCAGTAAGCGTCGAGGCGGTTAACTTGTATACCGCGCCTTTTCCCGCGCTTCCACCCGTCGACGTGGTTCCATAAAGGTTGCCATCACTGGCCTCTAACATTTCACCAACCGGACTCGATCCATCACTTCCTTTAAAGGCATGAAGGGTGGTCACCGCCCCGGATGGAGTCATTTTGTACAGCGTGCCAGAGTTATTAGTACCGCCTATGGTTATGCCATAGAAGTTACCATCTCGCGCTTGGATCATACCGCCGTAGGGCCCAGAGCCTTCCGGGTCGACGAATGAATGCAACGTCGTCACCGTGCCGGAGGGTGTCATTTTATAGGTCGTGCCCCTCCCAGAGATACCGCCATCGGCCGTCGTCCCGTAAAAGTTTCCGTCACGACCCTGCACCAATTTGCCGTGAGGATGGTATCCCGGATTTCCCGTGAATGAGAAGAGTCCCGTAAAAGTTCCGCCCGGCGCTATCTTAAAGATCGATCCGGAATTGTAACTCCCCCCATAAAACGTGACCCCGTAGAAGTTCCCATCGCTCCCCTGAGTCAATCCCGAGACCGGCGCAATGCCATCTCCACCGCTAAAGGACCGGAGAACCGTCAGCACTCCGGCCTGTGTAATCCGATATACCGTCCCTTTATTATATGCGCCACCACCGCTGGTCGTTCCATAGAAACTTCCATCGCGCCCAAGAACCAGCGATCCATCGGGAGATGCCCCATTGGCCTGATTGAATGAAACCAGCGTCGTTAATGTTCCATTCGGCGTAACTTGGAATACCGTACCGTAATTATTAGCCCCACCAGACGAAGTCGTGCCATAGAAATTCCCGTTGGCATGCTCTACGAGATTCGTTTGCGGATTGTTTCCGTTGGTGCCGTTGAACGAACATAGCGCCGTCAGTTCACCCGTGAGCGATAATTTGAAAACGCCTCCCTTTCCATAGCTTCCACCGTAGGAGGTGGTCCCGTAGAAATTGCCATCACGCCCCTGAATCAACGACGAATACGGTATTCCAAAAATACCCGTGAAGGAATGTAACGTCGAAAATGGATAGATAATGGTCGGTGCCGAAGGCAACGACACAACTAGCGACAAAGCTCCCGTTCCCGTTCCTCCGGGATTGACGGCACTCAGGCTGATGTTAAACGTACCAGCCGCAGTGGGCGTACCGCTGATTAACCCTGTGGTCGTATCGATGCCCAGCCCGGCCGGCAATCCGCTCGCCGCATAACTCGTCGGATAATGGGTCGCCGCGATCTGGTAACTGAACGTCACGCCACTGATAGCCGTCGCACTCACTGAACTTGTTATCGTCGGGGCAGAAGGCAGCACGACAGAAATCGCAATGCTCGACGTTCCCGTGCCGCTGACATTGCTCGCACTGATGCTGACATTAAACGAGCCAGCAACCGTGGGCTCTCCACTGATTAATCCCGTGTACGTGTTGAGGCTCAGACCAGACGGCAACCCGCTGGCCATGTACCGGGTTGGATAATTGGAGGCCTCAAGTTGATAACTAAACGGCGCGCTCTGGGTGGCCGTCACGCTCAATCCATTGGCAAATTCAGGAGGAGATGGAGGCACTACCGTGATTTCCAAATCTGCCGTTCCCGTGCCACCTGTATTACTAGCGCTAAGAGAAACCAGAAATGTGCCGGTCGCAGTTGGAGTCCCACCAATTACACCCGTTTGCGTATTCACGCTCAGACCGCCTGGCAGCCCGCTGGCTCCATAACCGACGGGGCGGTTATTGGCTTCAATCTGATATTGAAATGGCGCTCCGAATGTTGCCGTCGTGATTGATCCACTGGTAATTGCCGGCGCGTCAGGTGGTATTGCAATCGTGATCACCAAGCTGGCTGATCCCTCACCCCGTGCATTCAAGGCACGCAACGTAACAGTAAAAGGCCCTGATACCGTAGGTGTTCCGCTAATCAATCCTGTTTGCGAATCAACAACCAAACCGCTCGGCAATCCATCGACCGCATAACTCGTCGGATAGCTTGTCGCGACGATTTGATAATTAAAGGGAGAACCATAGGCTGCGGTCGCATTGAGTTGACTGGTGATCACCGGCATCGGCGGCGCAGACGCTACGACAATGACAAAGGAAGCGGTTCCTGTACCGTCCACATTGGTGGCACTGATGGTCGCGTTATACGTTCCCAACGCCGTGGGCGTCCCGCTAATCAACCCCGTTTGCGCGTTGATACTCAAACCTGCCGGCAACCCTGTAGCCGCATAGCTGGCAGCAAAATTCGTCGCCACAATTTGATAACTAAAAGCCGTCTGCGCATACGCCTTCGTAAATAATGGAACGACCTTAAACACGGTTCCATTGCCGTTAAATGTGCTTCCGCTATAGGCCGTTGTTCCGTAAATGTTGCCATCCCCGCCCAACGTCAAAGTCGCATAGGGATTGGCACCATTGCTGCCAGTGAAAGAATGAATCGTCGTCAGCACCCCATTGGGAGTGACGCGGAATACCGTACCCTTATCGCTACTTCCACCCGCCCAGGTCACTCCGTAAAAATTGCCATCGTCGCCTCGTAATAGGCCCGCATAAGGCCATTTCCCATTACTGCCCGTGAAAGAACAAAGCGTCGTCAGCACCCCGGCAGGCGTTACCTTGAATACCGTTCCACAATCGTTGCTTCCACCCGCATAGGTAGTACCGTAAAAGTTTCCATCGGCACCCAGAACCACCCCGGCCTGCGGCCTCGCCCCATGTCCCGTCGTGAAAGAACAAAGCGTGGTTAGCGCACCACCCGTCGTCAGCTTGAAGACCGTACCGTTGCCACCACTTCCCCCATCAATTGTAGTGCCATAAAAATTCCCGTCTGCGGTTTGTATCAAATCGCGGGATGGACTTCCGCTCCCAGCTTGAGAGAAAACGTAAAGAGTAGACAGAGTCCCAGTCGGAGTGATTTTAAATATCGTCCCTTTATCACTAGCGCCCCCCTTCGACGTAGTCCCATAAAAATCACCGTCAATCCCCTGCCATAAAACTCCATACGGATAGGCTCCATTGCTGTTGTTGAAATTGAAAAGAATCGAAGTAACTCCTCCGGGAGTAATTTTATAAACACTGCCAAAACCCCCACCGTAGGCAGTCGTTCCATAAAAGTCCCCATTCTGACCTTGAACCAATCCTCCCCAAGCATCCCCGCTCAGCGAGCCTAGCGTCGTTAATGCCCCACTCGGGCTAATTTTGTAGACGGTGCCACGACCATTGCTCCCGCCGTACATCGTAGTCCCATAAAGGAAGCTATCGCTTCCAAGTATGACTCTACCGTAAGGACTGTATCCATCCGCGTCCTTGAATGAATATACCGTAGACACGCGATTCAAAATGGCCGGAGCCTGCGCAAGAACACTCGAAGTCAACGCTCCGTACGCTAGAAAAAGAAGTACGCAATAAAACAGTCGTACCGGGAATGATCCCTCATTCAAACGAAATTTGGCGAGATCGCCACGCTTTACCCCAAACCCAACAAACCCTATCCCCATAAAATCCCTATGTACCTTGTTTTAGAACTAATAAAATACAGGAACAAACGATCCTGAGTAATCCGCCGCTCCCACCAACTGTTAACGATAGAGACCGCCGCATGAAAATGTCAAGATTCCAGCCGGAAGCATTCCCACGGATTCTGCTGACCAAATACAATCTATTATTCGACAATTTACTCGTGTAATTTCCTTGAGCTCAGCCCGCTACGGACTACCCTGTAAGACATGGGGAACACGCGGCTGAAATCCACATTCGGCACGCTTTGGCTGACCTTTCGACCATCACTGAAATGGCCGGCCTCCAGTTCTCATTTCTTGCGACAACTACTTAAAGTCTATCAAGATTATATACATAAAATTTGATTTTGTAGGCATTCCCGAAAAATAATCACAAACCATTTACTACAAATATATAGCATAATATCTAATTCTCAAAATTCATCGCAAGCCACGTACTTTGCGCTCAAAGAAGATTGACAATTTTCGATAATAGATTATCTCTATCGCATCAATCGACAATAACCAAGGAGCTATCATGTATCCCCTGCTGCAGAAATTCAGTCGCCTTGCTTTAGCAAGCCTTTTGGCCGTTCTCTCAATCTCCACGGTTTCCGCCAAGGAAATCACGCTTCTCAACGTCTCGTACGATCCGACCCGCGAGTTGTATGGCGAATATAACAAGGCGTTCGCCAAATACTGGAAAGCCAAGACAGGCGATACCGTAAACGTCGAGCAATCGCACGGTGGTTCCGGAAAGCAGGCGCGCGCTGTCATTGATGGACTTCCCGCCGATGTCGTCACGCTCGCACTCGCCTACGATATTGACGCTATTGCTGTGCACGAATTGCTGCCGAAAGATTGGCAGCAAAAATTACCCGACCAAAGCACGCCTTACACTTCCACCATCGTTCTCCTCGTCCGCAAGGGCAACCCGAAAGGCATCAAGGACTGGGATGATCTGGTGAAGCCCGGTGTCGCTGTCATCACCCCCAATCCCAAAACCTCCGGCGGTGCCCGCTGGAATTACCTCGCCGCGTGGGCTTTTGCGAACAAGAAGTTCGGCGGTAATGAAGAGAAGAACAAAGAATTCATCAAGGCGCTCTTCAAGAATGTTCCCGTGCTCGACACCGGCGCTCGGGGCGCGACGACCACCTTCGTACAGCATGGCCTCGGCGACGTCTTTATCTCTTGGGAGAATGAAGCGTTCCTCGCGCAGAAGGAATTCCCCGGCAAGTTCGAAATCGTGACTCCGTCCCTCAGCATTCTCGCGGAACCGCCCGTCGCGGTGGTCGAAAAGAACGCGAGCAAAAAGGGCGTCACCGATGTTGCCCACGAGTACCTGAAGTATCTCTATAGCGCCGAAGGTCAGGATATCGCTGGAAAGAATTTCTATCGTCCCCGTGACCAGAAGGTGGCGGCCAAATATACCAACTTCAAGAAGCTCGATCTCGTGACGATCAACGATCCGCTCTTCGGTGGCTGGCAAAAGGCCCAGAAGAAACACTTTGCCGACAAAGGACTCTTCGACCAACTTTACGTCCCGTCGAACAACTAAAAAATTCCAGTCAACCTCTCCTCCGCAGCAACGCCCGCTGCACCGTCCGGCAGTACCACCATCATGCCGGGCGGTTGAGGAGCCGGGTTGATCTGCGCACCACCTCACGGCCCGAGCCCTATGCCTCTCGAAATCCTCGAAATCACAAGCCAATCCACCATGGCTTCTCCCGTCACACCGCGACAGCGGCGGTCCATCTCCAAACTGATCGAGCCCACGCGTCAGCTCGCCAAAAACTCAAAGAAGCTTTTCGCCCAACCGCTCGACGATTTCACATTGAATGGCGAAACCTATTCTCTACCCCGCTTCCTTTTTGTCGGACCGCCCGGCGGCGGCGATTACCTCCGCATCGGTATCTTTGCCGGTGTGCACGGCGATGAAACTGCCGGGGTTGATGCTTCCCTCCGCTTTCTCCAGGAACTGCACCGCACTCCCGATATCGCCCGCGGCTACGAAATCTTCGTCTACCCGGTTTGCAATCCGACCGGCTACGAAGACAACACCCGGTGGACCCGCAGCGGCAAGGATCTGAACCGCGAATTCTGGCATGACTCCCGGTTGCCCGAAGTGCGCCAACTCGAGAAAGAGCTGCGCGGCCTGCATTTCCAAGGCATCATCTCCCTTCACGCCGACGACACCAGCGACGGACTCTATGGCTTCGCGCGGGGCAGCGCCCTCACCCGCTACGTCCTGCAACCCGCATTACAAGCCGCCGCCGCCGTACTGCCCATCAATGCCCAACGCATCATCGACAATTTCAATGCCCAGAATGGCATCATCCATCGCTCCTGCTATCAAGGCATCCTCGGCGCACCTCCCGAAGCCCGACCGCGTCCGTTTGAGATCGTCTTCGAAACACCCCAACTCGCCGACCATGATAAACAAGTCGAAGCGCATTTACTCGCTCTCAAAGCGGTCTTGTCTCACTACCAGACCTTGATTTCGGAGGCGCAAAATATTTAAGGCTATCTAATATACATGACAGGCCGCTAATAGTCTCTCGACATACTCTCAAGAATCAATAGACTCACTCGGCTTGCTCATGTTTAACCGCTTCACACCACGCATCATGCCGGGCTTTGGGCTCAGCTTGGGGTATACGATTTTTTACCTCAGCCTGATCGTGCTGATTCCATTTAGCGCACTCTTCACCAAGACCTTTAGCGCTTCTTGGGCGCACATCTGGGAATCAATCAGCGAACCGCGCGTCCTCGCGTCCTACAAACTGAGCTTCGGCGTCTCATTCCTCGCCGCGTTGGTGAACGGATTCTTCGGGCTCATCACCGCGTGGGTCCTCGCCCGCTACGAATTTCCCGGCCGCCGCTTTGTCGATGCCCTCGTCGACCTTCCCTTTGCCTTGCCCACCGCCGTGGCGGGCATTGCGTTAACCGCCCTCTATTCGACCAACGGCCCCATCGGTTCGTTCCTGTTCGAACATTTCAACCTGCGCGTCGCCTACACACCGCTCGGCATTTTCGTCGCCCTCACTTTTATCGGCCTTCCCTTCGTCGTGCGCACGCTGCAACCGGTCATCCTCGATCTCCATGCCGACGTCGAGGAAGCCGCGGCCTGCCTCGGCGCCACCCGCTGGCAGACGTTCACCCGCATCATTCTCCCCGCCCTGCTGCCGGCGCTGGGCACCGGTATCATGCTTGCCTTTGGCCGGGCCGTGGGAGAATACGGCTCCGTGGTTTTCATCGCGGGCAATCTGCCGCTCAAGACTGAGATCACCCCGCTCCTGATCATCACCAAGCTCGAACAGTTTGATTACAGTGGAGCCGCGGCCATCGGTCTCGCCATGTTGCTCGCCTCGTTTGTCATTCTCCTGCTCGTCAATCTCATCCAGTGGTGGAACGACAAGCGCACCGCCCACGATAGGGAGGAAAACTAACATGGGCGCCTTCACCAATTCCCGTGCCCTCGCCTCCGCCCGGCACATAACCGGTCCGCTTCCCACCAGCGCCCGCACGGAACCTGCCTGGATTCGCACCACGCTCATCGTCATTACCTTCGCGTTTCTCGGAGTCTTCATTCTCTGGCCGCTTCTCACCGTTTTCCACGAAGGTTTCTCGAAAGGATTCGGTTTCTACATCGAAACCTTCAAGGACCCCATCACAATCAAGTCGATCGAGCTCACTCTGCTTACCGCTGCAATTGCGGTGCCACTCAACACCGTCTTCGGACTTGCCGCCGCCTGGGCGCTGACCCGCTTCAAATTCAAAGGCCGCCAACTGCTCATCGCCCTCATCGATTTACCGCTCTGGGTTTCGCCCGTCATCGGCGGTTTGATTTACATCCTGCTCTTTGGCCGTCAGGGCACTCTGGGTCCATGGCTGATAGATCACGACATCCAGATCGTCTTCGCCCTGCCCGGCATCGTCCTTGCCACAACCTTCGTCACCTTCCCCTTCGTCGCACGCAGCCTCATTCCCCTCATGGAAGCTCAGGGCCACGCCGAGGAAGAAGCCGCCCTTACACTCGGCGCGAATGGCTGGCAGGTCTTCTTCCGCATCACCCTGCCCAAGGTCAAATGGGGTCTTCTCTACGGCATCATTCTCTGCAATGCCCGCGCCATGGGTGAATTTGGCGCCGTCTCCGTTGTCTCCGGCCACATTCGCGGCAAGACCAACACCATGCCGCTGCACATTGAAATCCTTTACAACGAATACCAGTTTGCCGCCGCCTTTGCCGTTGCCTCCCTGCTCTCGCTACTGGCCTTGATCACCCTCTTTCTCAAGACGTATAGTGAATCCCGCACCGCCCAGCAGTTGCGCGAAGCACAAGAATTAACCACCTTATCTCACTAACCTATGGGCGTCCAAATCCGCAACATCACCAAAACCTTTAACAAGTTCGTCGCGCTCAAAAACGTCACTCTGGACGTCCAGCCCGGCGAGCTCCTCGCCCTGCTGGGCCCCAGCGGTTCCGGCAAGACGACGCTGCTGCGTATCGTGGCGGGACTTGAATTCGCCGATCCCGGCCATGGCCAGATTCTTTTTCACGGAGAAGACGTCACCTACCACAGCGCGTACAAACGCCGCGCCGGTTTCGTCTTCCAGCACTACGCGCTGTTCCAGCACATGAACATTTTCGAGAACGTCGCATTTGGCCTGCGTGTGCGTCCACGCAAGCTTCGTCCCACCGAGGATGAAATCCGCGACCGCGTCTTCACGCTCCTCAAGCGAGTGCAACTCGAACAACTCGCCAAACGCTTCCCCTCCCAGCTTTCCGGCGGCCAACGCCAGCGCATCGCCCTGGCCCGCGCCCTGGCCATTGAACCACGCGTGCTGCTGCTCGATGAACCCTTCGGCGCGCTCGATGCCAAGGTCCGCAAGGAACTGCGCCGCTGGCTGCGTCAATTTCACGAAGAAACCCACCTCACCACCCTCTTCGTCACGCACGACCAGGAGGAAGCCTTTGAACTCGCCGACCGCGTGGCCATCCTCAGCGAAGGTAACATCCAGCAGATCGGCTGCCCGAAGGAAATCGTCCAGCACCCAACCAACACCTTCGTGCACGACTTCCTCGGTCTGGATATCTAACCGCATCGCACAGACGCCGAGCGCATGGCCTTGTTCCTCGCAAGGCCACGTCTCCACACCAACCTTCAAATAATCGCCGTTACGTCGTAAACGGCTTAACCGGGATTGCAAAGCCCGACTGACTATCCGGCATCACCGGATAATCCGGCGACTCCACGCCGTGAATCAGATCCTGGATCTTGATCCACTTTCCCGTAGCGATCGACTCGTTCGCCGCGATACCGCACAAAATCGAGTACGCCCCGCTGCGCTGATCCGCCGCGCGCAAAAACTTATCCGGTTCCGGATTGCCGAAGAGATCACGTAACATCACATCGTCGCCGCCACCATGGCCACCTTGTCCCGCCCACAGCGGCACTTCATACGCAGCCTCGCGAGTAGGATAAATACGCGTGAAGGTGCCCTCTTTCTTCAACGCTCCCGGCACGGTGCCATCGCCGTTGATGTAGACCGTTTCCTCGCACTTGTGCTCGAGACGGCCCTTCGTTCCGTTGAACTGGATCGTGAACCCTTCCCACGCACAGAACGCGTTCAGGCTATACTTCAATGTCGCGCCAGTATTGTAATTCACCAACACCTGCATCGAGTCCTCGATATCAATATCCGCGCTGAAAATACACTGGTCGCGATGATACCCGTCGTAAACTTCCTGCTGGCGATACAAAGAATTCAATTCCTCGTTCGACGACAGATCCAGCTTGAACGGACACTTGCCCGCCTCGGGACAATCGCTGCAGCGCTTGCCCGGATGCTTCAAGCCCAGCCGTTGCGCCGTCTCGGGCGTGGCAAAACGGCGACGGCCCGTTGCCACCACTTCTTCCGGAACCGCCGACAACCACCAGTTCACCAAGTCAAAGTGATGGGTCGATTTGTGCACCAGCAGACCGCCCGAATTCCGCTTGTTGCGGTGCCAGCGGCGGAAATAGTCCGCGCCGTGATAAGTATCGAGCATCCATTGGAAATCCACGGACAGGACATCGCCAATCACACCCGACATCAGCAACTCCTTCACCTGTGAGCGCGGCGGCGCATAGCGATAATTGAAGGTCACGCGAACACTGCGGCCCGTCTTCTTCTGCGTTTCGAGAATCCGCTGCCCGCGCACGGCATCAATCGTCATCGGCTTTTCCGTGATCACATCGCAACCCAGCTCCATCGCTCGGCAAATGTAATGGTCGTGGAAGGAATCCTGGCAAGTCACGATGACCGTATTCGGCTTGGTCTCGCTGATCATCCGTTCGAAATCCTCTTCCGCATAAAGCTTCGGCGCAAACGCGGCCACTTCGGGAATTTGCGCGGCGAGGGAAAGCCGTCCTGCATTGCGGTCGCAGAGGCCGACGATGCGGCTGGTTGATTTGTACGTTTTGGAAAGCGCGTCGAGATACATCCGGCAACGACCGCCGAGACCTACGACAGCATAGGTGGTAACTTTGGGAGCTGACATGCCCCTACTCTAATTCCACCGCCTTCCTACCGGAATAACGCTTCGGCTCAATCGCTTGACATTTTCGCTCACCAATCAAACGATCCAATTAATACGCCGTCTCCGGCACCGATACCAACCGATCAATCAGCCAATCCCAGGCGAACCAGCTGATTGGATCCAACGTCACTCGGGTTAGAGTTGTACTTCCGTCGCCTTACCGAACGACTCCGCAATGCTGGGCACGGCGGGATCGACTGCGACGGTCTCCATATTCACCTTTGGGGCGTCACGATTCAGCTTCACCGAGACGATCTTCGACACGCCGTGTTCTTCCATCGTCACGCCGTAGAGCACATCGGCCACGCTGATGGTGCGCTTGTTGTGGGTGATAATGACGAACTGCGATTGGCCGATGAAGCGTTTGACGATCTTGATGAATCGGCTGATGTTCGATTCATCGAGCGGCGCGTCCATTTCGTCCAACACGCAGAACGGGCTGGGCTTGACCATGTAGATGGCGAACAGCAAGGCCACCGCGGTCATGGTGCGCTCACCACCGGACAGCAACGTCACGCTCTGCGGCTGCTTGCCGGGAGGACGGGCCACGATTTCGATACCGCACTCGAGGGGATCGGTTTCATCCTGCAAATTGAGCGTCGCTTTACCACCGCCGAAGAGTTCCGTGAACATCTCCTGGAAGTTGATCTTCACCTGCTCGAACGTCTCGGAGAAAAGTTTCTTCGTGGTCTGATTGATGTGCGTGATCGCCTGGAGCAATTGCTCCTTCGCGTTGACGAGATCGGTCTGCTGTGTCTCGAGGAAGGTGTGACGTTGTTCGAGTTCGTCGTACTCGGTGATGGCATCCAGATTCACCGGCCCCATCGCGTCGAGCGCGGAACGCTTGTCGTTTACTTCGATCTCGATCGACGCCCAATCGGGTTCGGCTTCGCCTTCAGCAAGCGTGATTTCCGGCAACGCCTCCAGTTCGATCTGGTAATTGCGGCGCATGCGTTCGCGCAAGCTGTCGAGGGTCATCTGATGCTTGGAAAGCTTGATCTCGTGCTGCGCGCGGATGTGCTGCATCTCGCCGAATTCCTTGCGCTTGGCGTGGAGGGCGGTGTCCATCTCGTTGATGCGGCCGAGCGCGATCATGCGGGTTTCCTGCTCCTGCAAAAGCGACGAGTCGAGTTCGGACAGGCGGACGTTGGCAGCTTGTCCTTCCTCTTCGGCCAGGGCGATCTCCTCGCGGGCTTGAATCGTGCGGCGTTCGTAATCGCTCGCTTCCTGCGTGCGTTTTTCCACCGTTTCGCGCAATTCGATCAAGCGGGCCGCGACCGGCTCGCGTTGTTGCTGCCAGCTCTCGACCTGCTGATTTTGCGTGGCGAGGACGATCTTCTGCTCGGTCAACGCATTATTCAATTCCGACTCCTGCATCGCGAGACTGGCGATGCGCGAGCTGGCTTCGTCGATGAGCTGCTTGGCCGCTTCGAGATTCTTTTCCTGCTCACCCACGGCGGCAGTCAACGCGGCATGCT
Organism: Verrucomicrobium sp.; assembly: GCA_017849585.1. Lineage (GTDB taxonomy): Bacteria > Verrucomicrobiota > Verrucomicrobiia > Methylacidiphilales > UBA1321 > UBA1321. Next base: position 221,734 of record JAFIGT010000003.1, on the reverse strand, counting down.
TCTCGTGATCGGCTTGATCCTGCGAGGTGAGATGATTGATCTCGCGGTTCGCGGCCTCAAGCTGACGGTTGAGTTCTTCCAGCGCCTTCTCGAGCGACTTCTGCGTGTGCTTGAGCGTCGCGACAGCGATTTCCGCTTCCTGAATCTTCGTGCGGCTTTCTTCAAAGCTGCCCCGGCATTCCAGCACGCGGGCGTTGGCCTGTTCACGGGCTTCGAGGAGCGAAGCGACTTCCGCCTCAACCGGCGCGATCTGCTGATCGAGCGCGGTGATTTCGTTCTGGCGGTTCAGGACGGCAACCGTGTTGCCCTCCTGCTTGCCGAGACAGATCAAGCCCGAGCGGGTGACAATCTCGCCCGACTTCGTGGCGACAACGGCCTCGGGATGCAGCTTCTTGAAATCGTACGCGTCGGGCAGCGTGTCGATGATATGGCAATCGGCCAGCATCGACGCGACGAGCGGTTCGATAGCAGGCGTGATCTTCAGATAATTGCGCGCGTTCGTCTTCGCAGAGCTATCCGGCGGCACCGCGCGGCCCATGTCCAGAGCGCCGAGTTGGCACTGGGTCGACTTGCCGGACTTGAGATGCGTGATGATCGTCTCGACGCTCGCGCGGTCGGCGATGACCAGTGCGTTGATCGCTTCGCCCAATAAGAGAGCAATGGGCGCTTCGTAACCGGCTTCAACTTTGATGTGATCGGACAGCGTGCCTTGCAACGTGGCGGTGAGTTCGCCCTTCGAGACGGCTTTGAGAATGTCCTGCGCGGCGGGCGGCGAACCGGCATGACTCGATTCGAGTTGGAGGAGCGCGTCCTTGCGGGCGGTCAACGACTGCAGCTTGCTCACGGCGGCGCGGTGCGCGTCGTCTGCCTGCTTGCGGGCGATGGCTTGCGCTTCTTCGTTGGCGCGGGTTTCCTGCAACGACGTGCGGCGGGCAACGAGTTGTTCGTCGGCGGCAATCACCTCGGCCGCGTGATTGGAAAGTTGTTGTTCAGCCTCGGCGCGGCGGACTTCCAGCGCGGAGATTTCGGCGCGGAGACTTTCCACGCGGAAAAGGAAATTCTTCTGCTGCAGTTCAAGGGCGGCGAGTTGGTTGCGGCCGTTGTTGAGCGTGCTCTCGAGCTTGAGGACGACTTCTTCCTGCTCGGCGCGTTCGGCTTCGGCGGCGCTGATGCGGGCGTTGAGCATCTGCACTTCTTCGCGCTGATTCTCGTAGGCTTCCTCGGCGGCGCGGCGCTTGTCGGCGCTTTGCTCGAGTTGGGTGTTGAGATACTCGAGTTGCTCTTCCTGCGCCTTGATCTTCTCGTCCGTGCCGATGACTTCCAGCAGACAACGTTCGCGCAGATCGGTGAATTCACCCACGCGCGCGCTGTTGGTCTGCTTGCGCTGCTCGGCGCGTTCGACGGCGTTGCGAGCCTGATTCTGTTCGTCGCGGAGCTGGGAAAGACGGGTTTCGACCGCCTCAAGGAAGGCGCGAGCGGCGCGCAATTCGTTTTCCTCCGACTCAAGCTGCGCGGCCATCGCATCCTGACGATCCTTCGAACCGTTGACCTCGGTCAGCAATTGTTCGATGTCGGCATGGAGCAAATCAAATTGATGACGCGCCAGTTTGCTCTCGAGATCGCGCAACGCTTCTTGGCCTTCGCGGAAACGGCGGGCCTTGCCGGCTTGACGCTGCAAGGAACCAATCTGGCGCTTCACTTCGCGAATGATGTCCGCGATACGGAGCAAGTTCGCCTCGGTATTCTCGAGTTTGCGTAGCGCTTCCTTCTTCTGCGATTTGTACTTCGTGATACCGGCGGCTTCTTCGAAAATGGCGCGGCGATCTTCCGGACGCGAGGAAAGGATCATGTCGATCTTGCCCTGTTCCATGATGGAGTAGGCGCTGCGACCGATACCGGTGTCCATGAAAAGCTGATGAATGTCGCGCAGACGGCACGGCGTCTTGTTCATCTCGTACTCACCCTGACCGTCACGGAAAATACGACGGGTGATGGTCACTTCGTTGTATTCCACGCCGAGTTGGCTTTCGCAATCGGCGAAAGTGAGGGACACTTCGGCCAACCCAAGCTGTTTGCGCTTGTCGGAACCGCTAAAGATGACATCCTTCATCTCCCCGCCACGCAGGGCCTTGGCCGATTGCTCTCCGAGCACCCAGCGGATGGAGTCGAGGACGTTGCTTTTGCCGCAGCCGTTCGGGCCGACAATGGCGGTGACGCCCGGGGCAAAGTTCACGGTGGTTCGGTCCGCGAAGGATTTGAATCCCACGACTTGCAGCGACTTCAGATACATGGGCTACTAGATAGAGTGGGTTTGAAGTCCTGACAAGAAAATACCACCATTAGTAGTGTATTTTAGCCGCATGCCGCTATATATTGTTGCGTTTGACGGCGTAAAAATCCGCTTAAGTGGCCTTTTTTGAAGACCTTGGAGTGGTCCAAGCTTCCGTGTGCCCCCAAACAGCGACCTACCCCCGGTAGCGTCCCGCATTGCGCCGGATCATCTCCGCCAGACCCTTGATAGCTTGGCGAACGCTCGAATCACGCCGGATGGAACGGGCGAGCATCACCAGATCGTCGATTTCGGTCGTGCGCAGACCGCTTTCCGTGACTGCCTCGACCAATTCAGATTGCGAATCGTGCAGAGTTCGGGGTTTCGGCTCTTCGCTGACGCGGGAAGCACCGGCCTTGACCTCAATGACGATGTTCTCCGGCCGAACCGACGGACAATGATCGCGCAAGTCGGAGAGATAGGCCGCCACCAACCGTTCCCGGACAATACGGTCATCGGAAATACCCGTGATCATTTTGGAAAGCGTCTTGAAATCGAGGACAAACTGGTCGCCCCGCTTCACCCGCGAAAGGATGACCGGATCAATGTCCATCCGCTTGGCCATGGCATCCGCCGTCAGGTCCTGAAGGCGGTATTGTTCGACGAGCAATTTACCCAGATGGGTCATAACTGGATGTTTAAGCAATTCTGGATTTTAAATCAAGAGAGTATTAATAAACTTAAAGTTGACAGAAAATCAATTTCTTAATAATCCATTTTCATGAGCGTGCGTTCTCTGGCCAACTTCTACCAAACGCTCCTTTCCATCGCGCGCCTCCAGTTGAAGGATTGCCCGGATTCCTATGAACAGACAGCCGTTCGTCGGGAAATCAAACGTTTTGAACATCAGCTCGCCCGGTTGCAAGTTCGTGCGGCGACCCTGCGAGGCCAACGAACTTCCTGCAAGGACCGATAAATGAAAAATCTTGGTATGGCGACAAGCGGCGGCGGACTGGGGGGTCTGGCCGCCCTTGCGCTTGGGATCAACTCTCCGCACATTCTTCTCGTGGAGGATGACCGATGCCTTCGTCGCCTTCTGGCCCGGGTCTTACGCTTTGAAGGTTATGCCGTGGTCACAGCCGGGGATGGCGTGGAAGCGTTGAAAATCCTACAGGAACAGCGGCTGTCCCTGGTCGTAACAGACCTATGCATGCCGGGCATGGATGGAGGCGAACTGGTCCAGCAACTCGAGCATCAGTATCCCAGCGTCCCAGTGATGGTCATCAGCGGCGAGTGCGACGCTTGGGAACGCTTTGAACTGCGAGAGCGGCATAACTTGAGCCGTTTCCTGACCAAGCCCATCACCGTGGAGACCCTGCTGAAGGAAATTTCAGCCACCCTGCTGGAATGTAATTTCGACCTGTCCAAAATCGATTGAGCACGTTAGCATCGTGGTTCATCATGAGCCGTCGTTTGCGCAACGTGACTGATTTGCTGGCCGAGCTGGTCTCGATTCCCAGCGTCAACCCGCATGGCGATCCCGGCACCAAGCTGGTTGGCGAAGAACAGATGGCCCTCTATCTGGCCGAATTCCTTGGTGAACTCGGTGCGGAAGTCGAGCTCAAGGAAATCCGGCCGGGCCGCCCGAATGTGAGCGGTATTTTCCGCACCAGGAAGGTTCCCAAGCGACGCTTCGCCTTTGCTCCCCATACGGATACCGTCAGCGTCCTCGGGATGACGATCCCCCCTTTCGATCCAGTCATTAAAAATGGCCGCCTCTATGGCCGCGGCACCACGGACACGAAAGGCCCGATGGCCGCCGCCTTGTGGGCACTCTCCAAGTGGGCCCGCAGCCGCGACCGCATCGACAGCGAAACCGAGTGGACCTTTGCCGGATTGATGGGCGAGGAAGCCGGGCAGGAAGGCTCGAAGGCGTGGGGCGCGACGAATTTCAAGGCGGATCTCGTTCTCGTTTTGGAGCCGACCTCCATGAAAGTAGTCCATGCCCACAAAGGGGCGACTTGGCTCACCATCTCGACGAAGGGTCGCGCCTGTCACGCTTCGATTCCCGATGAGGGCGACAACGCCATCCTCGCGATGCGCCGCGTCCTGGAAGTATTGGAAAAGAAAGTGACTCCCTACTTGCGCCGCCAGAAGCATCGCACGCTCGGGCATGTCACGTTCAATATTGGCACCATCCGCGGCGGCAGCAAAATCAACATCGTTCCGGACGCCTGCGAGATCGAGTGCGACATCCGCACCGTTCCCGGCTTCGAAGGCGAAGAAGTGGTTCGCCTGTTGCGGCGCGAAGTGGGCAAGGCCGTGCCCGGCGTGAAGATCACTCCCGCCAAAAGCGCACCCGCACTGGAAGCAGATCGCAGCAACCGCTGGGTCAAGCTCGCAGCCAACACCCTGAATGGCCTCACCGTCGCCCCGTGGTTTTGCGATGCCGCCTTTTTGGCCAAACCGGGGCGTCCCGCCATTGCCGTAGGACCGGGCTCGATTGCACAGGCCCACACCAAGGACGAATTTATTCGCGTTGCCGATCTGGAACGCGGCAGCGAAGGATTCCTGAAATTCATTCAGGCAACCCAGTAGATCATTTCAGTGAGCCGTCATATGAATGGAGCCGAGGCAGCAACGGGGATGGGCAACGCCACACGAGAGCGGATGATGGCATTGCTACAGGCGGGATTCTGGCTCACGGCGGTGAATTTCGTGGCGTCGGTGGGACACTTTGCCTACCAACTCTACATGGGCCGCGTGCTCAGCCTGAGCGAATTCGGTTCGTTCAACACCACCCTGAGCCTTGTCAACCTCCTCGCCGTTCCCCTCGCCGCCGCGAGTCAGGCCATCACGCACGATCTCGCGTGGCATCACGCCAACGACAACCAGCGCGAGCTGCGCCGGCTGCAATTCGCCTGTCAGAAAATGCTGCGCCACTTCACCTGGGTGCTCTCCCTGATCGCCCTCGCGCTGATTCAGCCGCTCACCGTCTTCTTTCATTTTCCCCGGACCAGCCTGATGGTGGTCGCCCTCGCCTGCGTGCCGATCACCATGTGGAGCCTGCTCGGTTCGGTCTGGTGCGCGGGGCTCAGCCGCTTCAAGCTGCTCGCCGGCCTCAATTTCGGCACGATGATAGTCCGTTTCGCGGCAGGCGTGGCTTTTGTCTACTTCTTCCCCACCGCGGAAGCCGCCGTGGCCGCAACCTTCGTGGCAGGCTGGGTGCTCGCCAGCGTGGTGATCTTTCATCGTCCCTCAAAGGAAGAGATCGCCGCGGAGTCCGTCGAACCGACGGAAAGCCCGTGGAACCGGGAGTTCATTATCTACCTCGGCGCAGCCCTGCTGGTCGGTTTGGCCAATTTCAGCTACTGCTTCATCGATCAACTCATCGCACAGCGCTACCTGCATGGGGAAGGACTCGGTTTGTACGTGGCTGCCGGCTTGCTGGCGCGGGCTGTCTTCTGGGGGTCGCAACCACTGCTCGTCGTCTACTTCACCCAACGTTCCGGCCGGGAACATTCCACCCGAGGCTCGATCAGCCTGTGGCTGATCTATGTGGCGGTCGTGGTGATCGGCGTCATCCTGCTCTGGCTGCTGCGGGTACCCCTGTGCCAGATCCTTCTCGGCCCAAATAAAATGCATGAGCTGCCCGCCATGCTGGAAATTCTCAAGCTTTTCATCCGCGTGGTAATTCCCGTGGGCATCCTGCAAGGGCTCGGCTTCTATTATCTCGCCGCGGAGCGGCTGCCGGAATCCTACCTGTTCGGATTCCTCGGATTGGGCTACTGTGCCGTCCTCACGCTCTTTGGCCGCTCGATGGAGATGATGTTAAGCCTGATGCTCGGCGCCGCGATGATCAGCCTGCTGGTCCTGCTGCTGGTCGCGGTGATTCGCTGGGGGCGCAGCCAGCCGTGAGTAACCCCGGCACGCTCTATTCCGTCATCATGCCCCTCTACAACGAGGGCGCGCACATCGTGGGCAATTTACAGCGCACGGCGGATGCCCTGCGCCTGCTGGGCGAGTTTGAACTGATCGTCGTGGACGACGGCAGCGTCGACGACTCCCGCGCGGAACTGGAACGCGCCATCGGTCTTTTCCCCGAATTGCGTGTCTTTCATATCGAACACTCCGGCAAGGGCGAAGCCCTGCGACGCGGCGCAGCGGAGGTACGGGGAAAATTCGTCATCTTCTTTGACGCAGATCTTGACTTGCCGCCCGAACAGATCCTCTTTTTCATCGCGCTCCAGAGGGCGAAAAATGCAGATGCCGTCATCGGCAGCAAAATGCATGCGGACAGCACCGTGGACTATCCTCTGATCCGGCGCGTCTACAGCCTCGGCTATTATCTCCTCGTGAAAGCGCTCTTCGGCCTGCCTGTGCGCGACACGCAGACCGGCCTCAAACTCGTGCGCAGCGATTTATTGCGGCAGGCACTGGCCCAAACGCAGGTCAAAGGTTTCGCCTTCGATCTGGAACTCCTCGTCCATCTCGTGCGCCTTCAAGCCTACATGGTGGAAGCGCCGGTTGTCGTCGATTTCAAAATCAAATTCGGCGGCATCGGCGTCGCCACGGTCTGGGAGATTTTCTCCGAAACCATGAGCACCTGGTGGCGGCTCCTGCGCGACCGTTAATTTCGTTTTCCCTATGACTACCATTGCCAAGCCCGAACAGGGCAAAACCATCCCCTTGTGGGACGTCAAAACTCCCGCCACCCTCACCCCCTACTGGCCCGACAAACCGAATGCCGAGCGCTCCACCATCGTCGTCCTGCCCGGCGGCGGCTACGGCGGGCATGCCGATCATGAAGGCTCTGCTTTCGCCCTCTGGCTGAACGCACACGGCATCACCTGTTTCGTGCTGCACTACCGCCTCGGCACGCAAGGCTACAAACACCCTGCAATGCTTCACGACGCGGCCCGCGCCCTGCGCTACGTGCGCTTTCACGCGAACGACTGGAATCTCGATGTCAACAAAATCGGCATCATCGGCTCCTCCGCTGGCGGCCATCTGACCGCCACCCTGCTCACACACTTTGACGCAGGCAACGCGCAGGCCGCCGATCCGGTGGACCGCGTGAGCTGTCGTCCCGACCTCGGCATTCTCTGCTATCCCGTCATCACGCTCCAGGAATTCACGCATCAAGGTTCCAAACTGAATTTGCTCGGCGAGAATCCGCCCGAGGAATTAGTCGAACACCTCTCCAACGAACGGCAAGTCACCCCCCAGACCCCGCCCTGTTTTATCTGGCACACCTGGGAAGACGGCGCCGTACCAGTGGAAAACGCCCTGCTCTTCGCCAACGCGCTGCGCCGAAATGGCGTGCGCTTCGATCTGCATATCTACGAGAATGGCGGACATGGCCTCGGCTTGGGCCAAAATCATCCTTGGGCCTCGCAATGTCTCTTCTGGCTGCGCGAACAGAAGTTTATCTAGCCGACAGCAAAATCACCGACGGGCACTCTCCTGCGCGATGAGTGCCCGTTTGCGCAAATGACCCCAACGGTATTCCCCGATTACGCCCGTGCCACGGATCACGCGATGACAAGGGATCAGGTACGAAAGCGGATTCGCGCCGACGGCCGACCCTACAGCGCGTGAGGCCGTGGGATTCCCCACCTTCGCGGCGAGTTCACCGTAAGTCGTCAACGTACCCGCCGGAATCCGTAGCAAGGCCTGCCAGACGCGCACCTGAAACGGCGTTCCGCGCACAAAAACCTTCAACGGGTTTCCCTCCTGCGCAGAGTTCACAAAAATCCGCGCCACCCACGATTCTGCCATCCGGTCCTCCCGCAGCCAGCGGGCTTGCGGCCATTCGCGTTTCATCTCCTCAATGACCTGCCCCTCTGGTTCGGGATCGATGAACGCCAGCACACACAAACCGCGCGGACTTTCCGCCAGCACGCAACGTCCGAAGGGAGTCGGCGCTACGCCATAGACCATCGTCCAGCCGCGGCCACCACTTTTCATTTCTCCGGGAGAAGCCGCCTCCAGGCTCACGCACAGATCATGCAGCCGCCCCGGTCCGGACAGGCCCGCTTGCAGCGCCGTGTTGAGCACACTCTCGCCCCGGCGCAATAAACTCCGGGCATGCTCCAATGTGAGGCATTGCAGAAAATCCTTCGGCGTGACCCCGGCCCACTGCACAAACAACCGATGAAAATGCGACGGGCTCAACTCCACCAGCTGCGCCAGCGTGGCCAGATCCGGCTGTTCGGTATGTCTCGCCTCCAGATACTCAATCACCCGGGCCACGCGCGTATAATCGTCCATGCCATTATCTTATCAGCGCGCCCCATTCCCGCCACCCGCTTCTTGCGGTGAATTTCACACCTGCTGCGAAAAAAGTCCCAGCACCTCGCGGATTTCCCGCAGCTTCGGCGGCTTGCTCAGGACTCGGTCCACATACTCCGGCTTGTCCCCCTCCGCCTCCAGCCGCTCGCCCCAACCGGTCAACATCACCACCGGAGTCAACGGCGATGCCTCCTTGATTGCCACCGCCACCCTGCGCCCATCCACCTTCGGCATTCCCAAATCAGTAAAGACCATGGCAAAAGGCTCGTTTGTTTTTTGTCGTTGCAGAAAGAGATCGATTCCCGCCTGTCCTCCTTGCGCTGTGATGACGAAGTGCCCGTCTGACTCCAGGATATCTCCAAGCGACTTCAGCAAGAGCGGATCATCATCCACCACCAATACCCGCAACCGGCTTTGCACTACCCGGGCCGAGAGAGGTCGGGGCGCTTCTTCGAAACCATCCAGCGGCAGCGGGAAACTCAGGCGAACCGTCGTTCCCTTTCCCGGTGTACTATCGATCTCAACCTCACCACAATGGCGCTGCACAACGCCATAGACCATCGCCAATCCCAGCCCCGTGCCACGCTCTCCCTTGGTCGTATAGAAAGGCTCCAGACAGCGTTGTCGCGTCTCCTCGCTCATGCCCGCCCCCGTGTCAGACACCTCCACCGCCACAAACCGTCCCACCCAGCCCTTGTCCGAATTCGGTGCACTCTCCAGCACCCGGGTTGCAATGACCAACGTGCCACCTTCGGGCATCGCATCCACCGCATTGAACACCAGATTCGTCAACGCCTCGCGCATTTCGCTCTCCACAGCCGTCACCTTGGGCAGGTCGGTCATCAGATCCGTCCGCAAATTAATCTCCATGCCGCGCTGCTGCATCATATCCTTCCAACGCACCCGCGTCAGATCCACCACTTGCTTCACCATGCGGTTTAGATCCACCGGAGCCAGGGGCATGCGCTCCTCGTGCGGGCGATAAAACTCCCGCATCCGCGAGACCGTCTGCGCCACATCCTCCACCGCACATTGTACCGTCTCCAAGTATTCACGCGTCTCGGGACTGAATTCCGATGATGAATCGTCCAACAACGAGGAGAGATACAGCGTGGCCGGCGAAAGCGCGTTATTGATATCGTGTGCGATGCCGCTGGCCATCTGCCCGAGCGCACTCAACCGCTCCTGCTGCATCACCGTCTGCTGGCTCCGCCGCAGATCGTCATACGCCTGCTTCAAGGCGGCATGCAACTGTGCCTGATGAGAGGCCAGCGCCACATGCTCGCTCAACTGACGCAGAAATTCGCATTCCCCACTCGTGAACGCGTTCGCGCTACGCCGCGCCGCGATCACCACCCCGAAGATATTACTCTCCACCTGCAACGGCGTCACCACCAGAGAACCCAGTCCGCCACGAGCAAGCCGCTTCGGAAAGGGAAACTCGGACTGACTGATGTCCGGCTCATAGACAAGCTGCCCCCGCACGCATCGGGAAAGGCCATTCTGGTCGATCGGCACATGCGCCTCCTCTGCCATCGCCAGATCCATTGCCAGCTTGCCGCTGTGACCACCCACGGAAGTGATGATCAACTCATTCTTCTCCCGGTCATAAAGCCCCACACAACTGAAATCCACCGGCAACTGCTCCTCCACGCTCCCGATTGCCACCTGGAAGATGCTCCGCAAATCCTGCCGCTCGCCAATCGCACGCGTAATCTGGTGCAGCAAATTCAACCGTTCCAGTTGGGAACGCACCCTCTGCTCTTCCAGCTTGCGCTCGGTGATGTCCGCGCGGATCGCCACATATTGATACGGTTTCCCCTCAGCATTCAGGAATGGAACAATCGTCGTATAGAGCCAGTAATAGCTGCCATCCTTCGCCCGGTTCCGAATCTCGCCTCGCCAGACTTCTCCCTGCTTGATCGTGCTCCACAAGTTCGCAATGAATGCCTTGGGATGATATCCCGAATTGACGAGCCGATGATCCTGTCCAATCAACTCCTCACGCGAGTACTGCGAAATCAGGCAAAACCGGTCATTCACGTACTTGATCCGTCCCCGCGCATCAGTCACCGCCACGATGGCATGCTCATCGAGCGCCCGCTGTAAATCCCGCACATCCTTGAGCGATGCCCGCAAATGCCCCTCCACCTCCCGGCGGCGTTCATCCCCCTTGTTGATCATAACCGCATTCATCCACACCGCGGCGCCAAAAAAGATCACGCTGGAAACCGCAAAAAGCGAATGGGCCGCCTCATCATCATACCACCCCTGAATCTGCCCCTCCTGCGTCACCCATCCCATCACCAGAGGCACCACCAACGCGGGCACCAATAATCGCCGCGCCGAAACGCCACCGGCACCGTCGCTCGTCAACAAGGCCATCAGCCCACGATCCGGCCACAGACACAAGATTCCAACACTCAGCAGCAGGAACTCCACGGCCGTCACCTGCGCCATCCGTCCATAGAACGCGGGATGCTCCCCCCCATAAAAATGTCCGCTGAAACCCAGCCACGCCGTCAGCAGCGCCAACAGCGTTGCGGACTGAAAAAGCACAAACGCACAGCGATGCTTCATCAAAAGCAAGGCCACACTCAAAAGCAGAAAATTCGATGCTGTCGCCGCCGACATGAGAGGCGCCGCGACCGGAGGGGCGCTTTGAAAAAACCACAAGCGCTCCCAATAAACTGGCGGCCACCCCAGCAGATAAAAAGCCAACCGCACCACCACCAACACCACAACCAACCCAATACAAATATCCACCACCTTGGACCACTCACTCGCGCGATCACAGACCAGGTAGATGACCATGGCGACGCCCAGCAACACAAAGGAAAGTGCCGTCAATGGCGCCATCTTGAGCGCGCCCGGCAGCCAACCTTGCAGCCAGGACACGTTGAACATCCACCCCGTCAGAATTCCCAATCCTAAAAAAATAACCTCCAGGCTGATCGCCATGGAGGCCACGTGAGGCCATCTCGTAACCCACTCCAACGCTCCTGTTCGTGCGGTTCTCATGGTATGACGGAATATAGGTGGAGATTGAGCTCGGCCAACCGTCGTTCAGACCCCATCTGACGACGACGTATGATACTCCATTTTCCGAAATGAAACAAGAGTAAACAACTCCGGAATCCGAATAACCCTTTCCCCTGCCTGCCTTTGGACCTATTCCGCTGGGTTCTCAACCACCGGAACCACCGCCTTGATGATTCCCGCCAGATCCCCCACATGGTGGAAATTAATCAGCCGCAACCTCGAAAGTTCGGACAATTCGTGCCCCTTCGGCAAAATCAACAACCCCGAAGACGCATGCACATCCTCAGCCAGGATCATGCCTGCCTCCAGCTCCTCAATCTTAAGCTCGCGCAAATGCCAGCTCTTGAGCTTCTCGCCATGAGCCAGGAGCTGCTGCTCCAGCGCAAGCAGAACAATCGGATCGTAAACGCCCTGCCGGGACTTCAGCAGATCAATGATCGCCGCCGGCTGCCAGTTCTGCGCCGCCAGCTCCTCATAATCAATCACGGCCTTGAGAATACGCGCGCTCAAAGGCAGCTTCTTGCCCACCGGCACATCTTCTTCCGCACCCGCCCCATCGAAGCGGGCATCCTGCCATCGAATCGCATCCGCCACGGTCTCCAGACGCGGAATCCGGCTCAAAAGTTGCGCAATGGCCGCCGCATGCCGCTTCAACTCCGACTGCTCGCCCGGCGTTAACTCCTCCCTCAAAGCCACCTTCTGCTGCAACGTCGGCGTCAAAGTCACATACCCGATCTGCGAAAGCATGGCACTGCAACTCACTTCCCACAAATCCGCCCCCTCCATCTGCGATCCCGCTCCGGTGGCGAGCTTTTCAATGCGACTGGCCCGGCTGAATGCCACAGGACTCGACATGCTCAGAATTTCCGTCAGCACCTCAATGCTGCCGCGCAACGTCTTGCCCAAAAGTGTTTTCTCCGCCGTCACCAGACGGTACTGCTTCAACGCGTCATCCACATTCGCGATCAGCACGTCGGCCGGACAAGGTTTGATCAGAAAACGAAAAAAACCACCCTTGTTGATCGCGTCAATGGCCGTCTGCATCTCGGCCTGTCCCGTCAGCATGATGCGCACCGTGTCCGGCGAACTCTCCCGCGCCGCGCAGAGAAAAGAAAGACCATCCACCAGCGGCATGCGGTAATCCGATACCACCACGGCATACGGCCCCGAATCGCGAATCTTGAGAATCCCCTCCGCCCCGCCGTTGGCCGTATCCACCTTGAACCGGTAACGCAATTGCCTCACGTAACCCGACAACACATTCGGATCATCATCGACGAGAAGAATCTTCTCGGTTTCGGGTGTCATCGAGTCACTCATTGCGGATTCCATTCTTTCTCATCCAGCGGCATCACGAGCAGCCCCTTAAGCTTGTCCGGCGGAACACTGCAACAATCCAAGGCATAATTGAGCCACTCGGGCATCCGTGCTGAAAAACCACGTGAACTGATAAAAGACCAATCCATCGAAGGCGGGCTGGCCTGCTCATAAATAATATCCAGCAACGATTGTGCGATATGCACCGCCACAACCGACTCCGTGCGAAAACCGTCCAACTCCGATGGCCGATGGTGATACGCCACGATATTGACCACATTGGCCGGGATGCCCCAAAGAACGAGCAGGTACGCGCCGATTTCCGCATGGGAGGAACCGGCCATGAGATACTCTGCCTCGCAGGAAGAAAGTCGTTCCTCCTTCGAATAACGGGAAATATCCGTCGACACCTCCGGGGCGAGCGCCAGAATGAGCTTGCCTATTTCGGAAAGCAACCCGCCCGCGAAAGCCTCCTTGGCGACCTCCTCGGATGAGGTCATCTGCAACGCAATGTGATAGGCGATGTCCGCCACATGGGCACTACGGGCTTGCAACTCCCGCAGGATTTCCACCGTCACAGAGTTTTCCTTCACCAACGACTCAAAGACATGCACATGCAAGGCCAGCGCACTCACCGTCTCGAGGCCAAGATACAAAGTGGCCTCGCGCGGGCAACTCAACACCTGCCGCGGACCGAAGAATGCGGAATTGGCCAATTGCAAAATCCGCGCCGCGAGGGCCGGATCCTGCGAGACCAGCTCCGCCACGCGATCGATGGAAGGCGCGGTCGATGTGATCTCCTGTTGCAACTTCTGCATCGACATCGGCAATGCGGGCAGCCGCTCGATACCGCACAGGAATTTGGATATACTCCGGTTATGCAGCGAATCACGGAACAACAGGATACGGTCGATACTCTGCTTCAGATCATCGGAAGTACACGGCTTGGAAAGGAACCGGTGCGTCACCGGCACGGCCTTCAAAATCAATTCTTCATCGGAATGCCCCGTCAAAATAATCCGAATCGTTTCGGGATGAGTCCGAGCCACCTCCTGCAACAACGTGGCCCCATCCATCACCGGCATGCGCATGTCCGACACCACCACATCGACTGACGTCTGCGCGAGCAACGCCAGAGCCTCCTGCCCGCTCTCCGCAAAATTCATTTCATACTCATTGCGCAAGGAACGGTAATTGCGTTTGATCCCCTCGAGGATATTACGCTCGTCGTCGACAAAAAGGATACTCGGCTTGTGATCGTTGGTGGGGGTGGAGCTCATGGTTCTCCTTCTGAATTGGGAGTTCGTAATGGAAGCGTGATGATAAATTGCGTGCCCTGCCCTGCCTTGGACTCCACCTCAATGCGACCCTGGTGCTTGTTCTCGATAATGTCGTGAGAGATCGCCAGCCCCTGGCCCGTTCCCTTGCCCGGCTCCTTGGTGGTAAAGAAAGGATCGAAAATCTTGCGCATGACTTCCTCTGGCATTCCTTTTCCGCTGTCTTTGATAATGATTTGTGCCGTATCGCCTGCAACCCGGGTAGAGATCTCGATCACCCCCCGCTGTTCCCCGTTTGAGGCAATCACGTCTTTAATGGCATCGACCGAATTCGTGATCATGTTGAGCACAACCTGATTGAGCTCATCAATTAGACAGGGCACCGGCGGCAGCTTGGGATCCAGATCTAGCTTAAGATCAGCCACATACTTCCATTCGTTACGGCTGACGTTCGACGTCGCCTCGATGCTTTGGTTCAGATCGCAAAGCTGCATCTTCCCCTGCGTGGGATGCGAGAACGTCTTCATCGCCTTGACCAGCTTTACCACCCGATCAATACCCGAGATCGTCTCCTTGATGGCCACCGGCAGCTCGGTCATGATGTAATCGCCATCCACCTCCACCCACTTCGCCTCAATCGCCTTAACGGTATCCGGGAAGTACCCCGCCTCCCGGCACTGCGCCAGCAGTTGATCCCGCAAGGCGTGCAGCGGGATAAAATCATTGAACACCTTCTGCACAAACTGGGTATTGTCGCTGATAAACTGCATCGGCGTGTTAATCTCGTGCGCGATGCCCGCCGCCAGTTGTCCGATCGATTGCAGCTTGGAGGAAAGCGCAATCTGCGCCTGCAACCGCTGCTTCTCCGTCTGGTCGCGAAAGACCACCAGATGCCCCATGACCGAGTCATCGAAATGCAGGATCGGCGCACAACTCCCCTCGATCGAGAGCTTATCTCCATTGCGGGATTCCAGCACGATCCCCTGCAAGTGCGTAGTACCGCCCCCCTCCGTCTCCTTTCTGGAACAATCCGTCTGACAACCCGCCGGGACACAAAAAATCTCGGGAAGCAATTTCCCCTGCGCCTCCGCCAACGTCCACCCCGTCAGCGCTTCCGCCACCCGGTTCATCAAGACGACGCGGTTATCGAGATCGGTGGAAATGACGCCATCCGTAATACTGCGCAAGGTCACCGACAATTGCTCACGCTCGCGCTCCAACGCATCCTCCGCCCGCTTGCGTTCCGTAATCTCGCGCGACACCAGGATCATTTCCTTGCCCCACCGCTCCTCGTTGTTCACCACCTGGCGGCTCACGGTTTCGAACCACTGATACTCATCGTGCTTGTTCTTCATCCGATGCACGGTGGTGCCTTCCATCAGCGTCAAATACCCCTGTGTCGATTTCTCCCAACAAATCTTGATATCGTCCGGATGCCACAGCCGTTCCAAGCTGCCGCCATGCAGCTCCTTCGACGTATAACCCAGCAGCTTCTGGCAGGCAGGCGAAATATAAACCATCGTGCCGTTCATCGTCGCGCGCATGATCAAATCCGTCGCATTATCCGCCATCAACCGATAGTTTGCCTCGCTCGTCCGCAACGTCTCCACCGCCGTGTGACGTCTTTCCTCCGGCGTGATGGCCGAGGTGACAATCGTGACAAAACGTAGATTTTCCGGCGACGACTTGATCTCCTTTTTATAGAAGACGCACAGCACTCCCAAAACGTCCTGTCCCGAGCGAACCAATTGCGCCACGAAGGTCTTGCAGTTGGAACTGGCCAGCGTGGGCATACGATCATGCAACTCGGGATTCTCCCGGGAATTCGTGTACAACGGCACCGAGTAGATGGTGTTGATGACGGCCTCAACGAGGCTCCCCTTCAACGACTCGGCTGGCCGGCAGAACTGGCTGCTGCCATAAGAAGCCACCACACAGACCGAGTCTCCCTCGATCCGCTGATAAGCCACCCCATCCGCCTCGAGCAATTCCCCGCAAAGATCCACCAACGATTGAATATTAATCATGGAGTTGCTGCCAAAGGACAGCAGGCAACTATTCAACCGCGCCAATTGCCGTTCCGCCACCTCCCGCTCCAGCGAGATGCGCCGCGTCAAACGCAACACGCGAACAATCGGAAAGACCGGAGCAAGACTCAGTAACAACAACGCAAGCGATACCGCCGCCGTCCGGTTGCGCAAGCGGCGAAGGCGATCCTTCAAGACCTCCTGCATTCGCTTCTCAGTCTTCCAGATCGTCGTCTCCAGCGCCTTCTTTTTCTCGTCGTACAAAGGACTGTCCAGCAACCGGGCCGCCTGCGCCAAGTCATTGCGTCCATCGCGCACAAGATAGAACGCCTTCTTCTCGATTTCCAAAAGCTGGACATTGAGCACCTGCAAATCGAATCCCAAATTGGTCTGCTCCTCCTCCGCGTACAACGTGATCAGCTTCTGCACGAGGGCATCCATCTCGAATTCCTTCTCCTGGTGCAGCAACTCCCATTTCGGGTCGGGCGTGGCGGCCCCCACCCGCGCCGAACTGCGCAGGAACAAATGCGCCTCGCCCACACGGTCAATGGAACGCTGGAGAAGATCCTGACGATCGTGCAAGGCTTGAAACTCGTGATATTGCGACACGAGGAAGCCCATGAAACAGCCGATGATGATGAAGCCGATGATCACCAGCAAATAGAGCCGTCTCTGCAAAAATGCCTCGGAGGCACGCATGGACGATCCAATCTCCCCCTCGATGAACAGCCGCACTTTCCGCGGCAGCACCATGGGAAGTTCCCGGAAGTAATGTCTAATGTTTGACATCCAGGAGTTCATATTTTTCTCCACGAATCTGCGTCATAAAGACTCGCGAGCTGCCTTCATGGTTCCTTCCATCAAACGATAAATCAAAGCCCGGACCAAATGGCTGGCCACGAATCGTTTCCAATGCCCCGATAAAGCGCTCACGCGTCAATTGCCTTCCCGCCCGATCCAAACCCTCTACCAAAACACGTCCATTGATGTAACCTTCCAACCCGACGCTCGTCACCGGAAATCCCGGATTCAGAATCTGGAGATCCCGCCGGTAATCCAAAAGTACCCGGGCTTGCGCGCCGTCGAATATCGGCATGACCTGCACCACGTAACAACCCTCCCCATCCCGGCCAATGGCGTTCATGAACGCCTCTCCTCCCGCAAAGGAAATGGCTCCAAAATAGACTGGATGCCGGACACATGCGCGCAACTGCTTAACAAACTTGGCCAGCGGAGACGCCGTCCCGATCATGATCACCGCTTCGGGATCGCCCGCCGCAATGACCTTCACGGCGCTTTCTACTTCCATCGTATTGCGTGGATAACTGCCTTCCGACACCACCGTCAGATTGTGCTGCGCCAGTATGGATTTGGTATCCCGGCGCACACTCTGGCCAAAGGCATCGTACTGATACAGGATCGCCACCCGCTTCACACGCAGTCGCTTGATGTACAAATTAAGCAAGGCTTGAATCTCATTTCGGTAGGACGCCCGAACGTGAAAGTTGTATCGATTGAAGGGCTCGCGCAGCGAATGCGCCCCGGTGAAAAACCCAACCACCGGCACTTTCGCTCCCGTCCAAATCGGCTGGGCTTTGACACTCGTCGGCGTGCCCAGATAACTGGTCAAGGCAAAGACCGATTCCCTGCCAATCAGGTCGCGGGTATTGAGCACACACTTGAGCGGCTCATAACTGTCGTTCAATCCAACAAGCTTGATCTGTCGACCATGCACCCCGCCCTTGAGATTCGCCACCTCGACCGCCGTGCGCAAACCTTCCACGTAATCCAGCCCAACCGGCGCAATCGGACCTTCCAACCCCATGGTAACTCCGATCCGGACTTCGTTATCAGTGACTCCCGCGGTTTTCGTGCGAGAGAAGCCCTTGGCTATCAACATTACCACGAGAACAATAACCAGCAGGCAGATCGCGATAAGCCATCTTAACTCACGATTCCACCCATGCAAAGACGCCCCGACTGCGTGGTGAGCCGCTTCTGACATGACTCGGCACAAAAGGCCGTACCCATGTATCGGCGGCAATGAGGAACTCCTTACCACTAAATAATGAACGGGCAATTTTTGCCCACCCAAGCGATCCTATTTGATTGCCAGTGAAGCCCAGTGCAAAAACTTGGCCAACGCCCGAGCGCGGTGACTGATCTCCGCCTTGGTCTCGTTCGCCAGTTCACCGAAACTCTGGCTGTATCCGTCGGGAATGAAAAGCGGGTCGTATCCGAACCCGTTTGTGCCGCGCAACGTCAGATCGATATGACCTTCGCACGATCCCTCGAAACTCTCCACGGACTGACCATCCGCCGCCAGCACCAGCACGCAACGGAACCGGGCGCGGCGCTTGTCCACCGTCAGCGCGTTCGCCTTCTCCAGTTCCACCAGCAGCTTCTTGTTATTATTCGCATCGTTGCTCGGCAATCCGGCGTAACGCGCGGAATAGACCCCCGGTGCGCCGCCGAGGATATCCACTTCCAGCCCCGAATCATCGGCCAGCACGAAGCCCGGCACATGCCGCGAAATCTCCACCGCCTTCAACGCGGCATTGGCCTGGAACGTATCCCCATCCTCCTCCACATGCGGCAGGGCCGCGTAATCGGCAATCGATTTCACCTCCCACCCCGCGCTGAGCTGCTGGGCGAGTTCGGTCACTTTATGGCGGTTGCGCGTGGCAAGAGTAAGCGTACGGCGAGGCATAGGAAGGGATTATCCCCACTCCCCGAGGGTAAAATCAAGAGAAAGACGCCAACGCCACCTTCTCCTCTTGGCAATTGGAAATTGGCAATGAGACAATTTCTTGTTATCCCTACCCGGTGCAAGTACGTAAACAGTTTCCTTTCTCGCAGTTTGAACCGAAGTGGCAGCAATACTGGGACGCCCACGCGACCTTCCGCGCGGCGAATCCCGGCGAACCCGGCGCGGAGAAGCCGAAGTTCTACGCCCTCGACATGTTCCCCTACCCGTCCGGCGCGGGTCTTCACGTCGGCCACCCGGAAGGCTACACCGCCACCGACATCGTTTCGCGCTACAAGCGCATGAAGGGTTTCAACGTCCTCCACCCGATGGGTTGGGACGCCTTCGGCCTGCCCGCCGAACAATACGCGATCCAGACCGGCACGCACCCGAGCCTCACGACCGCGAAGAACATCGCCAACTTTACCCGCCAGATCAAAGCCCTCGGCTTTTCCTACGACTGGTCCCGCGAAGTCAACACAACCGATCCCGAGTACTACCGTTGGACGCAGTGGATTTTCCTCCAGCTCTACAAGAAGGGCCTCGCCTACGTCGCGGAAGCTCCCGTCTGGTTCTGCCCGAATCTCGGCACCGTGCTGGCCAATGAAGAAGTCCTGCAGACTCCCGAAGGTCCGCGCTCGGACCGGGGCAATCATCCCGTGGAACGCCGTCCGCTGCGCCAGTGGATGCTGAAGATCACCGCCTACGCGGAACGTCTCCTGTCCGATCTCGACGGTCTGGAATGGACCGACTCGCTGAAGGAAATGCAGCGCAACTGGATCGGCAAGAGTGAAGGCGCGGAAGTCACGTTCGACATCGCCGGTTCCCCGGAAAAGCTGACCGTCTTCACCACGCGACCGGACACCCTTTTCGGCGCGACCTACATGGTGCTCGCGCCCGAGCATCCGCTGATCGACACGATTGTCACGCCCGCGCAAAAAGAAAAAGTCGCCGAGTATCGCCGCAGCGTCCAAGCCAAGAGCGATCTCGAACGCACCGACCTCGCGAAGAACAAGACCGGCGTTTTCACTGGTGGCTTCGCAATCAACCCGGTCAACGGCGCACAGATTCCGATCTGGGCGGCGGACTACGTGCTCATGAGCTACGGCACCGGCGCGATCATGGCCGTGCCCGCACACGACGACCGCGATCACGAATTCGCCAAGACCTTCGATCTCCCCATCATCGAAGTGGTGAAAGCGCCCGCGAACGCGAAGTTCGACGGCTGTTTCCACGATGAAGGCACCGCCGTGAATTCTGGTTTCCTCGATGGACTCCCCACCGCCGAGGCGAAGAAAAAGATGACGCAGTGGTTGGTCGAAAACCAGCGCGGCTCCGCGAAAATCCAGTACAAACTCCGCGACTGGCTCTTCTCGCGTCAGCGTTATTGGGGCGAACCCTTCCCGATCACGTGGAAGGACGGCAACCATCAGCCGGTCAGCGAAAACGATCTGCCTGTCCTCCTGCCCGAGATGGACGACTTCAAGCCGAGCGCCGACGGTGCCGCGCCGCTGACGAAAGCCAAGTCGTGGCTCGAGATGCCGGACGGCTCCCTGCGCGAGACGAACACGATGCCGCAATGGGCCGGTTCGTGCTGGTACTACCTCCGCTATTGCGATCCGAAAAACACGACCGCGCCGATTGGCAAGGACGTGGAAAAATATTGGATGGGCGACCACGGCGTCGACCTCTACGTCGGCGGCGCGGAGCACGCGGTCTTGCACCTGCTCTACGCGCGCTTCTGGCACAAGGTCTTGTTCGACATCGGCGTGGTCTCCACCTCCGAACCGTTCCACAAGCTCGTCAATCAGGGCCTCATCCTCGGCGAAGACAACCAGAAAATGTCCAAGTCGATCGGCAACGTGATCAATCCCGACGATGTGATCGCCGAGTACGGCGCTGACTCATTGCGCCTGTTCGAAATGTTCATGGGCCCGCTGGAACAGGTCAAGCCGTGGTCGACGAAGGGCGTCGAAGGCGTCTACCGTTTCCTCGGCCGCGTCTGGCGTTTGATGATGGAAGAGAACCAAGCCGGCGACTGGGTCTTCAGCTCGCGCGTCACCGACGCCGCGCCGAGCGAAGCGATTCTCCGCTCGCTCCACGCCACGATCAAGAAAGTCGGCAGCGACATCGAAGGTCTGCAGTTCAACACCGCGATCTCGCAGCTCATGATCCTCGTCAACGATCTGACCAAAGAAGAAACCCGCTCGCGCACCGTGCTCGACACGCTCGTGCTGTTGCTCGCTCCGTTCGCGCCACATATGGCGGAAGAACTCTGGTCGCAGCTCGGTCACACGACTTCGCTCTCGGCCGAACCGTGGCCGAAGTTCGACGACAAATATCTCCAGCAGGACACCGTCGAAATGGTCGTCCAGGTCAATGGCAAGGTCCGCGGACGTCTCGTCATCGACGTGAAAGCCACCAATGCCGACATCGAAACCGCTGCCAAAGGCATCGACACCGTGCAGGAATGGCTCAAGGACAAAACGATTGTGAAAACCATCGTCGTCCCGAAGAAGCTCGTCAATTTTGTCGTGAAGTAAGACGACAAAACTGAAGTTCTAGGTTCGAGGTAAAAGACTCGGAGGTCTCCTGGGGCCTCCGAGTCTTTTGTACAACGCAACGTTTACTCCGAGTGCGGGCCAAATAGATTTTTTCAGCTCGAATGAATGCCGATGAATCTTCCTCGCCCTCCCCATTCCCTCGCTCCACCCACCGTCATTTCGAGCTTGTCGAGAAATCAGCTGGCGAGCTAAGTAGAGGCACTCCCCACGCAAACGCGCGACCTACGCAAATCACCTCCCCTACTTAGAACCTCGTACATAGTACTTAGTACTTCCTCTTATACTTGACATGTTCCGATTCCTGACACGCAAAGAGCAACTCGTTCTCGTATTTCTGCTTGCGCTTCTCGTGCTTGGTGGCATCGTTCATTCGGTGCGTATGACGCGCACAAAGTGCTTTAAAAAACCACCGGAAATTACGATTCAATAAGTATGTCGAAGTTGAACTTTGCGGATGTAGTCACGGAAATCTGCCAGAAAGACTCTAGCTACGACTCCGAAGTGTACTCATTTGTCCGCGAAGGACTCGACTTCACCCTCAAATCCCTCAAGCGCCACGGCCAGCAGGGCAACCGCCACGTCAGCGGTCAGGAACTTCTCCACGGCCTGCGCGACTACGCGTTGAAGGAATACGGCCCGATGAGCAAGATGGTGCTCAACATGTGGGGCGTGAACACCTGCGAAGATTTCGGCAAGATCGTTTTCAATCTCGTCAACAGCGGCGTCCTCGGCAAGACCGATGCCGATTCCCCCAGCGACTTCAAGAACGGCTTCAATTTCGACGAAGCCTTCGTCAAACCTTTCGAGCCACGCCGGGAGAACGCTCCCGCGACCAAGGGCCGCCGCCGCACCCCGGCCAAAAAGCGTCCCAGCGGCAAAACCACCTCCACCGGTTCGACCCTCTAAATCTTGTGGGTATTCCGCTCGAAGGTCTGACTCACTCCACCGGCCCCAACGCCCTCTGCCTGCCCGCCTCGAAGGTGCGCACGCATGAGCTCCCCAACGGCCTGCACATCCTCGTCCAGAGCGATTTCACCGCTCCCGTCGTTTCGATCCAGTACTGGGTCGCCACCGGCAGCATTCACGAAAACCAGTTTCTCGGCAGCGGCATCTCCCATTTTCTCGAACACATGATGTTCAAGGGCACGCCCACCCGTGGCAACTCCGCCATGGCGCAGCAGATCCACGATCTCGGCGGCCACCTCAACGCCTACACCTCCTTCGACCGCACGGTCTACCACGTCGACCTTCCCGCCGAGGGCTGGCGCAGCGCGCTGGAAATCCTCAGCGATGCGATGCTCCACTCCACCCTGCCCGCCGAGGAGTTCGACAAGGAACAGGAAGTCATTCGCCGCGAATTCGCCATGGGTCAGGACAACCCCGACCGCGAACTCGGCCGACTCCTCTTCCGCACGGCGTACACGACGCATCCCTATCGTTTTCCCGTCATCGGCCTGCTCGATCTCTACAACCAGATCAGCCGCGAGGATCTCGTTTCGTACTACCGCCAACGCTACTCGATCCAGAATCTCACCCTCATCGTCGTCGGAGCCGTCGATGCAGATCAAGTCTTTGCCGAAGCGGAAAAACTCTGCGGTGCGGCCACCCGCCACCGCATGGAAGATGTCTACATCCCTGAGGAACCGGTGCAACAAGCCGCCCGCTCGGCCACGCTCACTTTCCCCACGGAACAATCCCGCCTCGCCCTCACCTACCCGATTCCCGGCCTGCACCACGACGACATTCCCGCGCTCGACGTGCTCGCCATATTCCTAGGCAGCGGACGCAGCGCCCGTTTAAACCAGGTTTGCGTGGAAAAATCCGGTCTTGCCGAAGAGATCGAAGCGTTCGCCTTCGCCCCGGCCCAGAGCGGTCTCTGGGGCATCGAAGCCCGCTACGCTCCCGACAAGCGCGACGCGCTGCTCGCGGAGATCCGCCATCAGCTCGCCCAAGTGAAGCAACAGCCGCCCGCGCTCGAGGAAATCGACCGCGCCCGCCGCATGAGTCTCCTGCAACAGCTGCACTCGATGAAGACCATGTCCGGCAAAGCCGCCAGCCTCGGCCGCGGCTGGCTCATCAACCGCGACATCGATTTCAGCCGTCACTATCTCGACCGCCTGCAAAGCGTCACCCCCGACGATGTCTCCCGCGTCGCCCGCCGCTACCTCCTCGACCACACGGAAACCCTCGTCGAAGTGGTCCCCCCCACGGAAAAAGCCGTCGCCACTTCCAGCGCCGCCGCAGCCGCCCTAGTCCCGCAAGTCGCCCCGCTTTCCCTCACCAACCACATCCGCGGCCTGCACCTCCGCACCACGGAACTGCCACTGGTTTCCTTCCGCGCCACCTTTGGCTACGGCGGACTCCTCAGCGAACCGAAGGAACTCGCCGGCATCAACCGTCTCGCCGCCCAGTTGCTCACCAAGGGCACCAAGCACCGCACCTCGGAGCAACTCGCCCGCGATGTGGAAGCCCTCGGTGGCGCGCTCGCCTCGGACTCTGGCAACAACAGCGCCCTCGTCGGCATCGAACTCCTCGCGCAAGACTGGAAATGCGGCGCGGAGATCCTCCTCGAAATCCTGACCGAACCCGCTTTCTCCGAAGCCGAATTGCTCACCGAAAAGCGCAAGCAACTCGCCGCCATCAAGACGGAAAACGACCACCCCATGGCGCTGGCCCGCAATCTCGTCCGCGCCGCGCTCTACCCGAATCACCCCTACGCCACCGCAGCACTCGGCACGCCCGAGACCGTCGAAGCAATCACCACCGCCGACATCGAGCGCTACGTCCGCGACAACTTCCTCACGCAAAACCTCATCTTTGGCGTAGCTGGTCCGGTCGATCCCGCCGAACTTCAGAAAGTCACCGCCACCTCGCTCGACCGTCTCCCTCCCGGCAAAGCAGCTGCCGCCGACGCGGCCCCCGCCTTCCACACCCTGACCGAGCCGGTCCGCGTGGAAAAGTTCGTCCCGAAGGAGCAAGCCGTCCTCCACATCGCCTACCCTTCAGCCCCGCTGCGCAGCCCCGATCTACTCCCACTCAGCCTCATCGAGGAAGCCCTGTCCGATCTCGGCTCACGCCTCTTCATCAAGATTCGCGAAGAACTCGGCCTCGCCTACTTCGTTGGCGCCTCGCAATTCCTCGCCATCTCCGGCGGCTACTTCTTCTTCTACGTCGGCACCGATCCCAAAAAGCGCACCCAGATCGAGGAAGCGCTCCGCCGCGAAATCGCCATCCTCGCCGAATTCGGCCTCACCACCACCGAGCTCAACCGCGCCAAATCAAAGATGCTCAGCCAGGAAAAGATCGACGCGCAGAACGCCTCGCATGTCCTCTACGGCTCCTCGCTCGACGAACTCTACGGCCTCGGTTACGACTTCAACACCAAGCGCCGCCAGCGCCTCACCGACCTCTCCCTCGACGAGGTCAACGCCATCGCGAAAAAGTATTTCACCACTCAGGGTTGCATCATCGCCACCGTCAGCCCACAATAGTCCGCACGCGGCAGAGTGGGCGACAGGAGGGTCGCTCCCCGCAAACCAGTCCCCTGTAAATTTCGTTTTCAAATTCCATTAATTTCGTCAAAATTCAGAGAGAAAAAGAGGTATCCTTATGGCCGAAATACAAAAACAAGATCCCGCCACGGCTGGCGAAATGACCCAGCGGTTCGTCCAATTCATCATCATGCAGGCCCAGCAAATCCTGTTCGTGCTGGGCAACCCCACCCCCGAAGGCGACTCCATGCCGCCCAATCTCGAAGGGGGCCGCATGCTCATCGATCAGCTCGAAATGATCCAGGAAAAGACCAAGGGCAACCTGAACTCTCAGGAAGCCAAGATCATGGAAGAAGCCCTCTCCCGCGTCCGCCTCGCCTTTGTACAAGCCAGCGGCGGCACCCCCGTCGGCATGATGCCCCGCCGCTCCCAACCCGCCTATCCCCAGGATCTGCCCGAGGACGAACCCGTCCCGCAGCCGGAACCGCCCCGCGCCGCCGCTCAACCGACCGCTCCGGCACCAGCCCCAACGGCTCCCGCCCCAGCATCCACTCCCGCTCCTGCCGAGCCCGAGAACAAAAAGAAGTTCACCAAGACTTACGGTTAAGCTTGGTAGAGCCTGTCTCGTGCTGCGATTGTGCGAGCGGAATGCCTGTGCCTTGTTGTAGGACGGGACTGTGTCCCGTCGCGGCGGTTCATCGAACCGCCATACTTAGTACTTTTGCCACACCCTGCGGCAAAATCTCGCACACCTAGCCAACGTAGCCAACCTAACGCAAACGCTCCCACGCCCCTTCTGCTATAAAGGGTCCCATGCCGGACCTCTTTCCCTTTGCACTCTCAAATCTCCGATTTGAAATGAGTCGACACTCCCTGCGACACCCAACAGAGGCGGTCGATTCTTGTAGCCGTTTGTCGACCGTATTTTTTTTCGCATCCCCCCGCGAGCCCGCTTGCGACTGCCCCCTTGGCAAATTCCGGGAAACGTCCTAGGGTCACAACTTCCATCATGCGCCGCATTCTACCTTGCTTTTTTCTCCTCCTGAGCCTCGCACTCGGACTCTTCCTCCGCGACTATTATCCCGGCAACTGGCTCGATCAGGAAACCGATGCTCAAGGTCAACCCCACGCCGTCATCTACCAAGTCGAAGCCGACGCCTACGCCCGCCTCGCCCGCGTACAACGCATCCTCGATGGCCACAGCCTCATCCAACGCTTTCACCCGCAGGAAAATTATCCCGAGGGCATGGCCCCCACCACGACCCTGCCCTTCGATCTCCTCATTCTCGCCGTCTACTTCCCGGCCAAGCTGCTCACCCCCAATGCCCTCGATTGGGCCGGCGCCCTGGTCTCGCCGCTCCTTTATCTCCTACTCGTGGGATTCCTCTTCTGGTGGTCGCGCGATTGGCCCCTTCGCGCCCGCGCACTGCTCTTCTTTGGACTCGCCACCGTCCCGAGTCAAATCTGGGCCACTCCCTTTGCCCGGCCCGATCACCAAAGCCTCAACCTCGTCCTGATCGCCGCCGCGCTTTGCCTCGAATGGAATCGCTGGAAACCGAGCCGCCCCGCTTCGATCGCCGCCGGCCTGTGTTGGGGTCTCGCGATGTGGAGCTCGCTCTACGAACCGCTCCTCCTATTTGTCGCCGTGGTCGCGTTCAACCTCATCAGCCGTCGCCGGGAACAGCTCCCGTTCCTGCTCGCCACAGGCGCGGCACTCGCCCTCGCGTTCCTCGTAGAGGGGATTCACCTGCACCGGACGCCCCCGGAACTCGACGCCTATCTCGCACGCTGGCTTTCGACCGTGAACGAGGTCAAAGCGATGACCCCCTACGCGGCCACCCTCTACTTCACCCCCGCCGTCTGGCTGCTGCCACTCTTCATCGTCCGCTACCTGCAATGCGGCGAACGCAAGCCGGTCGACTGGTTGCTGGTCATCCTGTCGGTGGCACTCCTCGTGGTCGCCTTTCTGCAAACCCGCTGGCTCTACTTCACCTCATTCCTGCTGCTGCTCTTGATCGCGGGCTGGTACGGTCGCGAAACCATCAAGTGGCTGCGCCGAATCGTCTTGGGCGTGATCATCTTCAGCGTCATGTGGAGCCTCGACCGCGACATCGACGGCATCGATAACCGCGAAACACCCCCCACCGCGCAACTGCGTCGTCTGGCCCAATCCATCAACGGCCCCGGCGGCATCCTCGCCCCATGGTGGCTCTCCCCCCCCCTGCTCTACTACTCCGGTCAGCCCATCGTGGCCGGGAGCAGTCACATGAGCATCAGCGGCATCGTCGATTCCGCCCGGTTCTTCACCGCCACCGCCTGGCCGCACGGGGATGAAATCGTGGAAAAACGGCACGTGCGCTGGATCGTAGTCTACATGCCCGAACGGTTGCTCCTGAACTCCCGCCAGATCCTTGACTACAAAGCGCCCATCGCCGCACCGAATCCCGCCGCCCCGGAAGCGATCGTCCTCCCCCGCGCCGCCACTCTGGCCGAATGGCTCGACAGCACCCGCGCCACCCCCACCCGCTACCGCCTCCGCGCCGTGGAACGGGACTGCAAACTTTACGAGTACGTCCCCTGAGATTGACAACGCCTCCGGGCACAAAAAAACGCCACAGGCGATTTCCCGTGGCGCGAGCCTCATCGCCCCGGCCGCGATTGCGGTCGGAGCGGTTCCATTTAACCCGGATTAGTGGCGCGTCTTCAACCACTGCACGAAGGTTTTCATGTGAAAATCTTCATCTTTCGCAAAGCGAAAATCCCTCGCCTTGTGACGGATCGAAGCACTATGACGTTCCAAATCCTGCTCCAGCAATTCGCCCAGATAATCCAGACGGCTGCGTCCATGCTTCTCCGCATGCTGTTCGATCCTCTTCTGCTCTGCTTCCGGCAGCTCCGAGAATAACTCTTCCAGATGTTTCATAACCAATGCCTCCCCGAGTTTAGTTTATGTCTACAAACCACATCATCGGCGCAAGCGGGAAACGAATTAGGAACATCTGCAGAGATGTCCTGATTTTTTTTATGATCGACTCCGAGCACCCACATTTTCCCACTCCCGGTCTTTTTTTTGCGCCAAGCTGATTACTTACTTCCCGAATATCTGCGTGAAGTAATACTTTCCGTCCGCAGCGCGAATCACAGCGACACCCGTCAGCGTATTCTCGCGCAGAATGTTGGCCCGGTGGACCGGACTGTTCATCCAGTTCTTCACCGTATCGGCCACCACGTCTTCCTTCGGAAAATTCATGGCGACATTTTCACCGAGCGCTCTCAGGCCCGGAATTTTTTCTCGCACAGCGGCAAAGCGGTCGGAGAAACCGTCATGACTGAGTTTGCCGGAAGCGACCATCGACTGGGTATGCGTTTTGGCCAGAACGGCCAGTTCCTCGTTATACACGAGGGGCGGCAATTGCCGCGACTGGCGAACTTCATTGACCTGTTTGTAAACGGCCATGGCCAGATCCCCTTCCGATGATGTCTGAGCCCACAACCTTTGCGTCGCACACATCAGCGAACCCCAGAGCAGCAGGCACCACAACCATCGCATTGATTGGTTTTTATCACGAAAGTTGCGCTCTGGCAATGAAAGCCTCACAATGTCCCCCACTTTTTTTACAATAACCAGCGCGATGCCCAAACCGACTCATCTGAATCATCCTCCCGCGAGCCCCGACGCACGGGAAAGCGTCTCCGGCGTCGTCGAGCGCGTGACGTTTCATAACGAGGAAACCGGCTTCGCGGTGATCAAGATCCAGGCCAAAGGTCATCGCGATCTCGTCACGGTCGTGGGCTCCCTTCCCGCAGTGAACCCCGGCGAATGGCTCGTGGCCGAGGGCAATTGGGTACGCGACCGCGATCATGGACTTCAACTCAAAGCCGATCTGCTGAAGTGCACACCGCCGACTTCCCTTGAGGGAATCGAAAAATATCTCGGCAGCGGCTCAATCAAGGGTATCGGCCCGAAGTATGCCAAGAAATTGATCGCGAAATTCGGCGATACTATTTTCGAGATCATCGAGAACAGTTCCATCCGCCTGCAGGAAGTCGAAGGCATCGGCGCGAACCGCCGCAAACTGATCAAGGCCGCGTGGGCCGAGCAAAAAATCGTGCGCGAGATCATGGTCTTTCTCCACACGCAAGGCGTCACAACCGGGCTCGCGCTGCGCATCTACAAACTGTACGGCGAAAAAGCGATCGACCTCGTCCGCTCGAATCCCTACCGCCTCGCGATGGACATTCCGAATGTGGGCTTCCAAACCGCGGACGAAATCGCCCAGCGCGTCGGCATTCCGACCGACTCCCTCTTGCGTGCGGGCGCAGGTCTCGCCCACACACTCTCGCAAGCGACCGGTATGGGCCACTGCGCCCTCCCCCGGGAAATGCTGGTCGATACAGCCACGCAATTGCTACGCATTGATCAGTCGTTGGTAGAACAAGCCCTCACGCGCATGATCGAGCGGCAGGAACTTCAGCCCGATCCACTCAACGGCGAAGATCTCATCTTTCTGCCGCACTTGCACAAGGCCGAGATCAACGTCACCGACCGCATCCTCCGCCTCGCTTCCACCCCGGCCACCTACCCGCCCATCGATCTCGCGAAGGCCATCGAATGGTGTCAGACCCGCACCGGCAAGACTCTTGCCCCGCAACAACGCGAAGCACTCGCCCAAGCCATCGCCAGCCGTGTGATGGTCATTACGGGCGGTCCCGGCGTGGGCAAAACCACGCTCGTCAATTCCCTGCTCCTCATCCTGCGCGCCAAGAGCGTGCGCTGCGTCCTGTGCGCCCCCACCGGCCGCGCCGCCAAGCGGTTAACCGAAACCACCGGTCTGACCGCAAGCACGATTCACCGCTTGCTTGAGTACGCTCCGAATGGGGGGTGCAAGTTTCACCCCGGCAATCCGCTCGAAGGCGATCTCTTCATCGTCGACGAAATGTCCATGGTCGATCTGCCGCTGATGTCGCATCTGCTCAGCGCCCTCCCCGCCAACGCGTCTCTCGTACTCGTCGGAGATGTCGATCAGCTGCCATCGGTCGGCCCTGGCCTCGTCCTCAGCGATCTCATTGCCTCGAGCAAAGTTCCCGTGGTCCGGCTCACTGAGATCTTTCGCCAAGCCGCCAATAGCCAGATTATTACCAGCGCCCACGCCATCAATCGCGGCGAATTGCCCGATCTGGAAACGATCACCTCAGAGAGCGACTTCTTCTTCATTGAACGTGAAGAACCTGAAAAGATTATCAGCACAATCATTGAGATGGTGAAGAATCGCATCCCCGCCCGCCTCGGCTGCAACGCGGTGGCCGACATCGCCGTCCTCTGCCCAATGAATCGTAATTCGCTCGGCACGCGCGAACTCAACCTTCTCCTCCAGCAAGCGATCAATCCCTCGCGCCCCGGTGAACTCCGGCTGGAAAAATTCGGCTGGCGATTCCAACTGCGCGATAAGGTCATGCAGACCCGCAACAATTACGACAAGGAAGTCTTCAACGGAGACATCGGTCAGGTGACCCACATCCACGCGGAGGATCAGATGCTCACCGTCACCTTCGACAGCAAGAAAGTGGATTACGAATTCGGCGAACTCGATGAACTCTCCCCCGCCTACGCGATGACAATCCACAAATCGCAAGGCTCGGAATTCCCCGCCGTGATCGTGCCGATCGCGATGCAGCAATTCCTCCTGCTCCAACGCAACCTGCTCTACACCGCCATCACGCGCGGTAAAAAAATGGTGGTCATCGTCGGCCAGAAAAAAGCGTTCGCGACCGCCATTCAAAATCAGCAAATCAAACGCCGCTTCACCGGCTTGCTTACCCGCTTGGTCGCAGGCCTTGCCACGCAAGGCTGAGATTTTATTTGGCGAGAAGCTTTTGATGGATGCCGCCGAAACCGCCGTTACTGAAAACCGCAACTACGTCTCCCGATTTCAAGAGCGGCTTGAGCTTCGCCACAATCGCGTCCGCATCTTTCTCGTAAAAAGCCGGAATGCCCGTCTTCGCGATGTCGGCCACCACCTGCTCCGGGTTGAGTCGGTCCGCGGCAGGAATCTGCTCTAACTTGGCCACTTGGGCCACAAAAACCCCGTCGGCCACTGCGAGAGCTGCGGGCAATTCATGTTGAAAAACCGCGCGGCGGGTCGTATTGCTGCGCGGTTCGAATAGTGCCCAGATCCGGCGCTTGGGATAGGTCTGACGGATGCCTTGCAACGTCTCGCGCAGAGCCGTGGGATGATGCCCGAAATCATCGATCACCGTCACGCCGTTGACCTCGCCCCGCACTTCCTGGCGACGTTTGATACCCTTGAATGCCTTGAGTGCTGCCGCGATCTTCGGGAACGGGATTTGGTAGAAATGCGCGGCCGCAATGGCCATCGCAGCATTACGCACATTAAAAACGCCATGAAGCGGAATCTCGAACTCCGTATTAAACACCCGAAACGTCTGATGCGTCGGCGTCGCGTGGATGTCCGTAATCCTCACCCCCGCATCGGCCGACAACCCCACTTCGAGAATCGGCGCGGGACTGTTCGACACCACATCGCGCGCATTCGCGTCATCAGCATTGACGAGAATCATACCGTTGCGCGGCACGATGCGAACAAGCTGCCGAAACGATTTCTTGATCTCATCGAGATTCGCATAGATATCCGCATGATCAAACTCGATGTTATTGATGATGACCAACTCCGGCAGATAATGAATGAATTTACTGCGCTTGTCGAAGAACGCGGTGTCGTACTCGTCTCCCTCAATGATCCAATGATTTCCGCTTTGCTTCTTACAACCCTGACCGAGATTGTGCGGAATCCCTCCGATCATGTAAGACGGCTTCAATCCGGAGTGTTCAAAGATCCACGCCAGCAACGACGTCGTGGTTGTCTTGCCGTGAGTGCCCGTGACCACCAAATTGTGTGTCGGCTGCAGGAAATAGGTCTTCAACGTTTCCGGCAGCGAAAGATAGGCGCGTTTCGCGTCCATCGCAGCTTCGAGTTCCGGGTTGCCGCGCTTCACCGTATTGCCAACCACGAGAATGCAATTGGCCGGGAGGTTTTCGGGGCGGTATCCCTCCTTGATCGCTATGCCGCGTTCGGCGAGAAAAGTGGACATCGGCGGATAAACGTTCTCGTCGGAGCCACTCACCTCGTGGCCGAGTTCCTTCAGCATCGCCGCCACAGAGCCCATGGCGGTTCCGCAGATTCCAAGGAAATGAAAATGGAGTTTAGAGGTGGTCATAAGGCAATAGAGGTTGGCATGCGTCGCTACTGTTTCGTGGTGGCGCAGGAAGAGTGAATAGTCGCTCAGGATTTAGTGGGAGAAGAAGGCCGGATGAGCCGGCGACTTCTTGAGGAAAGCATCGACCTCGCGAACGTTGAGATCAGGAAGCGGGAAACTCTTTTCCCAATGATTGACCATCTTGCAAAGACCGCTGGTCAGGAGATTGAAACGCCAGCGAATGGATTGAACCAGATACGGATTGAAACTGTAGAAACCAACGAACCGTTTGTCCTCGAATTGAACCGCCCGATTAATCTGTTTGCACATCAACACCGCGCGGCAATGGGGGCTGTCGAAAAGAACCATCCAGTAGCGGGCGATCTTTGGATGGCAGGCCGAGACGAAATCGATTTCCTTGCAACCCTTCGGTTTCTCCCCTTCCCCCCAAACCCGGACGGTATCGATGGATTTGGAAATCGTGCAGTACCGCTTTTTGTGAATCTCGAAATTGTCCAGATGCTGGAACGATGCAATCAACTCCCCTTCTCCCGTTTCCATCGCGATATCCTCAATCGTATGACTCAACGCCAGAATGAGGGGCGCGGATAGCAAGTGATGCACGTCACTCTCCGGAATGGAAACCTCTTTTCCGAGCGTGCTTTTCTTTTGCTTTGACGCCCCACAGAGACGCACCGCCAGTGGCAAACCTTTCAGCGGTTTGGCATGTTCTTTAATATAATGACGAAACTTTTTAAGAGCTCGGCGTTCGCAAGGCGTAACGGCAATCATACGTGATAAAATACGGGGGTTGGATTAAGTAACTCTAATTCATGCCGTTCGCAAATAGAATTTTGCTTCTGATCCCCACTATTTATCAGTAGGGTGCCCGTACCAACGCTTCCACACTTCACTTCCTTCCATGATAGAAAATCAGTTTTACAATGACTTCGATCAGGAATGCTACTGTGACGCGCAAAACGCGCCACGGACCCGCGATCATCGAACCATTTTCTCCCAAGACCGTGATCGCATTCTTTTTACGAATTCGTTTCGTCGACTGCAGGCCAAAACACAGGTCTTTCAGGCTGGGGAATATGACTTCTACCGCACCCGGCTGACCCATTCCCTGGAGGTTTCCACCATCGCCAAATCGATCTGCGCCCAGCTTCTGGCGCATTCTCCGCTCCTGAGCGCCAGCTTCCACATCGATCCGGATCTCGTCGAAGCCATCTGCCTCGCCCACGATATCGGCCATCCTCCCTTTGGCCATGCCGGTGAACGCATTTTGAACGAGTTGATGACGCCGTATGGCGGCTTCGAAGGCAACGCGCAAAGCCTGCGCATCCTCACCCGCACCATATACAGCTCCACGCGCGGAATGGGTCCCTCCCGATCCCTACTGGACGGTATATTGAAATATAAACGGCTCTATCGTGATCGCCATGGCGACCACAACCATTTCGTTTACGACGATCAGGAATCGTTCTTTGACTTTTGCTTTGGGGCGAATCGGCCCAATGCGGAATTCCACATCGATTTCAAATCGCTCGAATGCCAGATCATGGACACCGCCGACGACATCGCCTATTCGTGCTGCGATATCGTCGACGGCGTAAAAGCGCGATTCATCACGCTGGAAAAAATATTTCAATGGCAGGAAGGCGAAGGCGCGAAACTGAACGAATTCCAAAAACAAAAATTGGAAAAGCTCATCGATCGCATCAAGCGCGGACATCTCGATGCTTCCATGAGCAAAGTCATCGGAGAGCTTGTCGCCGCCTGCTCTCTGGAAGAGACCTCCAACTTCATGACCTCGCGCAGCAATCGCTACCGTTTCAAACTCGTGATGGCTCCGGATCAGCTTAACGAAATCAAGCTCTACAAAAAGCTGAGCAGCACCTTCGTCTTTGGTTCACCCGCGCTGCAGCAAATTGAATACAAAGGTGGCCGCTTGCTGCGTTCGCTAACGGAAGCGTTTAAAGAAAATTATATCACGGCGATTAACAAGAAGACGAAACTCGTGCCGCAGGGGCTGCATGAACGGGTGGTCGCCACCCCGGATGCCACGGTTCGCGCGCGCCTGATCTGCGATTATCTCTCGGGGATGACAGATGCGTATGCCGTGCGCACCTACAAGCGGCTCTTCGATCCCGATTACGGCTCCATCTCTGAGCTGATGTAAGCAGCGCCCTCCGCTCCGGTTAAACCCCGCGTTGCGTGGGGGACCAGATAAATTTATGCATCTGGAGCTGGAGCCGGACGGGAAGATGATCGCGCATGATCCACTCTGCCAGATGCACCAGCTCGATCTTGCCGAAAACCGGTGAGAACAGGATCGCCTTGACCTTGTCCTTCCACTCGCCCTGCTCAATTTGCTGTTTGGCCCAGAGATAATCCTCTTCCGAGCCGATCACAAATTTGATTTCGTCCCGCTCCTTCAGCCATTCCAGATTGCCGGGAAGATTGCGTTTGACCTCGCCACTGCTGGGGCATTTCAGGTCCATGATGCGGTGCACGCGCGGATCAATCGGCCGGATATCGTGCGCACCACTGGTTTCCAACAGCACCGTGTACCCCTCATTGCACAGCTCCGTCATAAAGGGCAGTACGCTCTTTTGCAGGAGAGGTTCACCACCAGTCACTTCAACGAGTTTGCAATCGAACTTGGCCACCTCACGAAAAATATCCTCAAACGTGTGCTTTTTGCCCTCATAGAAAGCATATTCCGTATCGCAATACGTGCAGCGCAAATCGCAGGCGGTGAGACGCACAAAGACGCACGGTTTCCCGGCAAAGGTGCTCTCCCCCTGGATGCTGTAGAAAATCTCGTTGATCTTCAGAATCTGGTCCGACATAACGGCCGATCATACGGTGTAGCGGGAGCCGTGCAACAAAGGACTTCTCCCTTTCCGATTTGTAATGAGAGCTCTCTTGACAGCGCCTAATCCCTCGCGGCGAGACAGCGGATAAAGCGCCACGCATCGCGTGGCCAGAAAATCTTGCTCTTTTCAGTTCCGTAAACCGCCTGCAATGGCACGGAGACAATCAATACCCTGCACCGTAATGCATGTAGATAGAGTTCCGTTTCAAATTCAAAATATTGCCCGCGAGGCTGCCAATCCTTAAGCAAGCGCCGCCGTGCCAGTCGAAAACCGCATTGCGTATCGGGCGCTTGTCCGCCGCTGAGACGGTTGAGAAGCCACGACATCACCCGATTTGTCATCCGCCTCACAAGCGGCATCTGCTCCACTTCCGCCCAGCGATTGCCAAGCACCAGATCCGCCTCGGTCCGACGCGACCAGAATTTCTCCAGATCGACCGGTCGATGCTGACCATCGCCGTCCATGAAGATCAACCATTCGATTTCGTCCGGAACCTGAGTCAATGCCCACCGCAGAATGGCCGTCTTGCCGAGGGGCTGCTCGCGACGTAAAACCTTTGCGCCGTGCATGACCGCTTCCATTGCCGTGGGATCATGACTGCCATCATCCAACACCCAAACCGTAAAACCCTGGGCGCGACAACCTGAGACAATGGCCCCGATGTGGGCGGACTCGTTGCGCGCCGGAATCAACACCAGCGCACGCGTTTGGTCAATGTCACTGCTTGAGTTCAAACCGCCCAGAGGGAGTAGACGCGGTGCAATACCTTGCGCGCATCCACCGCCTGTTTGGAGTCCGCCGCCCGTTCACCGGGATTCTTTGCCAGCAACTGCAAGACCCGTGAACAGCGCGAAGCCAGGGCCGAGGAAAAATGCAGGGCGAGACGCGCCGCCAGCGGATCTTGCCGATCCAGCAATCGAAAAAAATCGGCGCGCTTGATTTCCAGCGCCTTCACGTCGCTGACCGCCGTCGCCGTGGCACTGCGTGGTTGACCCGATAGCATCGCCATCTCTCCAAAGAAATCGCCCTTTTTCATCACCGCCAGATTGGTCACCGTGCGGATTTTCATCCGCTTGCTAATCTGCACGCGGCCAGACAACAGCAGGAAGCACGAGTCCGCGCGGGTCCCTTCCTTGAGGATGACAGTGCCTGCCGAATATTCACACCGCGTCGATTGCGGCAACATGCGGAGAATTTCCCCCACAGTCACTTTAGGCAGGAATTGTCGGGTTTGGGCCATGTCGGACTTTAGAAGTTATCCGACCCGAGAGCAAGAGCGCGTTATCCACGGCAATTAATTTTCAATGCATTCCGAATTCTGGATCGGCGGAACCTCGGAGCGGATGTATCCCTCCGCCTCGGCCACCAACTCGGGATCCAATTGACGAGCCTCCTCGAGGGAATAGCGTCCGGCAAAATCATTGCCCATTTGAAATTCGCAGTAGGCGATTTGCAAGTGCGTCATCGCCTTGTGCCGCATCGAGGCAGGCCCCTCCAGCAACAATTCCACCGCCTCGCAGCAACGACCCAACTCGATCAAGCAAGTCGCTCCCGAGACGTAAGCAAGCTCACACTCCGGATAGCGTGCCTTGAGCATCCGCGAGGCAATCAACGCCTCCAGCCACTCGCGTTTGGTAACGAGAGCCGCCAGTCGCAGCACCATGTAACGTTCACTGCGGCAGGTCAGGAAATCCACCTCCTTAAGTTCCTCCAGGCATTCATCAGCCATGCCCAGGAATAAGTAACCGGAAGCGGATTCCAACTGTAATTGCGGATTCATAATGTGTGTTTGTATTTTGGTATTAAGCAACGTGGTGGTGGCCAATGGCCCCTTCAATGGCAGCGAGAAAATCTTTTTCTTCAAAGGGCTTCTCCAGAACTTGATCCGCCCCGGCATGCAACATCAGATCCAGATACAACTTTCCTCCAGAACGCATGGTCGGATCGCCCCCACTGATTCCCAGAATGGGTAGTTGGGGAAAGCGATCACGAAGACAGCCGACCAGTTCAATCCCATCCATGTCAGGCATCACCACATCGACGATGGCCAGATCAAAGGATTCATTCCGGATGGCGGCCAGACCTTCCAGCCCAGTCGAGCGTTCCACTACCTGGTGACCGCGGATGGTTAAAACGTGAACTAGATAAGCGCAGATAAACACATCATCATCAACCAGGAGAATTTTCATAGAACCTCGATTTTCGTTTTTTCAGATAATTTCCAAGACCGTCTGGATCAAGACATCCAATGCAATTGGCTTGAGCAGAAACTTGCGCACATTCGGATGGCTCGGTCCGCTAAACTGGGCGGAATGGGAACGGGTGCCGCTCATGACCACCACCGGCAAATTGGGGTAGAGTTCTTCCAGGTGCGAGGCCAGAGCAAAGCCGTCCATCTGGGGCATCAGAACATCGGTAATCACCAAGTCCGCGGGCTTCTCCCGCAGGCATTGCAACGCCATCATTCCGTCCGTCGCGCTGCGGACGTCATATCCACCCAACTCGAAGATACGAACCATGTGCTCGCGCAACTCCTGATCATCTTCCACAACCACCACGCTTTTGGTGATTTTCTTTATCTTCTTCGCCGCCGTGTCCTTATTCTTTTTCACTTTGATCGATTCCTTTTCTTCCCCAATGACTTCATTTGACTGCGTCTACGCCATCCTCTACTTCACGTACCATGCCAAGTTTTTTTAATTTTCATTACTAGTTAATTATCAATAATTAACGAAAATAGATGAGCTCATCCAAGCCATCAGCAACGACGGATCGTTTAACAGTTTTCCGATAAAAAAACCGGAGACTGTAAAAGACTTTTCCAAGCACAAACGGGAGTAGGCACAACCTGCCTACTCAAGGGAGTCTTCGTTCGCGTCGATGACTTCTTATGCACAGATATGCCGAGAAACACTCTCAAGACATGAATTCCGGTCTAATGCGAAAGAGTGATCGAGCGATATTAGACACAGGCAAGTGGAAGGGTTGATGAAAGGCCGCATACTTATCCTCGAGGACAGCGAGCACACCGGGGCGCTCTATCAAAGTGCACTCGAACAGGCTCAATTTCCCACCCTCTGGTGCGACTCGCTCCAGAAGGCGCTCGCGGCCGCCAAGGAGGAAAAATTCCGCCTCGTCCTCACCGATCTCATGCTCCCGGACGGGAGTGGATTCGAATTGATTTCCAAACTCCGCGCTGACTTCCCCGATGTACCGATCATCATGATCACCGGCCACGGAGGCGTGGAGGAGGCCATAGAAGCGACCAAGCGCGGAGCCTACGATTACCTCGAAAAGCCGGTCGATATGACCGAGCTGCTGCACCTCATCCGCCAGGCACTCGACCGAGCCGGAGCCCAGATCCTGCCCATTCCTTCCGACGTGGACGAGAATGGTATCGCCATCGCCCGCGACATCACGCTGATCGGCCACAGTCGCGCCATGCAGAGCATCTATAAAGATATTGGACGCGCGGCCGTGCAACCCGTAACGGTGCTCATTCGGGGAGAAACCGGTACTGGCAAAGAATTAATCGCCCGCGCCGTTCACAGTCACTCCCCGCGCAACCAAAAACAATTTATCGCCGTCAATTGTGCCGCGCTGCCAGAGAATCTGCTGGAAAGCGAGCTCTTCGGCCATGAACGGGGCGCCTTCACCGGCGCACACAATACCCGCATCGGTTGGTTCGAACAGGCCCAGGGCGGCACGCTGTTTCTAGACGAGATTGGAGACATGAGCCTGGCCACGCAGGCCCGGGTACTGCGCGTCTTGCAGGAGAAAGTCATTCAACGGGTGGGTGGCAGCAAAGATATCAACGTGGATGTCCGCATCATCGCCGCTACGCACCGTGACCTGGAAAAGATGACTGCCGATAAAACATTCCGGGAGGATCTGTACCATCGAATTGCCATGGCGCTCATTGAAATGCCCGCCTTGCGTGAACGGGCAAGCGACATCCCCCTCCTCGCCATGCATTTCCTCAAAAAGTATTCCGAAGCCTTCTCGGTACGCAATCCCGGTATCGAAGCCGAGGCCCTCGATGTCCTTGCCACGCTGGCCTGGCCGGGAAATGTTCGGGAATTGGAAAACGTCATGCGCCGCCTTCTCCTTTCCGCGCGCGGATTGCCAATCACCCTGCGTTGTGTCCGCGATGTCTGCGCCGATCTTCCCAAGCCCAGTGAGGACGAGGCTCCGATGCCCCGCTCCTTTTCCATGCAGGACTGGATTGACCAGGCATTGGACCATGCCCAGGACGTCAACTCCGAGGGCATCCGCAATCGCCTCATCAGTGAGCTCGATCGCGCCCTGCTGGCGAAAACGCTGGCCCGCAATCACGGCAACCGCACCCGCACAGCCCGCATGCTTGGGCTGACGCGCCCCACCCTTTTGAGCAAGATGCGCGAATACGGCATCGATCAGGATACGAAAACCACGC
This sequence comes from Verrucomicrobium sp., assembly GCA_017849585.1. Lineage (GTDB taxonomy): Bacteria > Verrucomicrobiota > Verrucomicrobiia > Methylacidiphilales > UBA1321 > UBA1321. The sequence continues at coordinate 182,172 of JAFIGT010000003.1, read as the reverse complement.
TCGCTCCACCCCCTGAAGAAAACTCATGAGCACTCCCTTTATCCCCAATATCCTGCTGGTAGACGACGAGGAAGAAAACATCTGGGTGATCGAGAATTTCCTCAAGGACATTCCGTGCAAAATCTACAAGGCCTACGATGGACGTCAGGCCCTGAAGCTCGCACCCGTCATCAATCCGGATCTGATTCTGCTCGATATCAACATGCCCGAAATCAACGGCATTGAAGTCTGCCGTGCCCTCAAGAAAGAGCCCAAGTTCGAAATCACCCCGATTATCTTCGTCACGGCCTGGGGTGACCTCAATACCCACGTTGAAGCCATTGAGGCGGGCGGCTACAGCTTTGTCACCAAGCCGGTAGCCCGCGAGCAACTCATCGCCTACGTCAGCCAAGCCCTCCACGTCAAACAAACGGGCGATCAGGCGACGAAAATGCTTGAAAGCACCCGCTCCGCCGTTGGCATGCTCGTTCACGATTTACGCAACCTGATCCAGGTCAATCACGGCTATCTCCAACTCGTCCTCGGCACACGGGCGCTCTCCGAGGAGGCCAGCGAATTTGTCCATGTCGCCAAACAATCGGCCATGGAAATGCAGATCCTCGTCAACGCCATCCTGGATATCGAAAAGAAGGAATCCGTCGGTCTGCAGGTCGCCTCCAGCCAGGTTTCCCTGACAGAGCTCGTACAGCAACGCGTCACCTACGCATCCGTCATCGGCCAGGGCAAGCAACTGGACGTCTTCCTTCCTACCAAGGAAGAGCCCGCTGAGGTCTTCACCGATGAAATTATTCTCTCCCGCGTCCTCGACAATCTCCTTCTCAATGCCTTGAAATTCGCACCAGCCAAAAGCCTGATTGAAGTCCGCCTCGAAGCGGCCTCTCCCGGCTGGCGCATCTCCGTCAGCAATGATGGCAAGCCAATCGCGGCCGAATATCACCACAAAGTCTTTGAGAAATTCAGCCAGATCGAACTCAAGCAAAAGGCCGGACTGCGCGGCGTTGGCCTGGGGCTGGCTTTCTGCAAGATGGCGATGGATTCCCTCGGAGGCCGTATTGATCTGGAGTCCCCGCGCCCCGGACACAAGACGGGCACGGTCTTTCATCTCCACATTCCCCTCCGTAGCGAATCGGAACAGAAATAATCTCCTCCTCCCCGCATACCGATCCGCGATGAAACCGCACGCCACTGTGAACGTCCTCGCCCAGCGGCTCGCAACGCTGATCAAGCTGGCTCGCTGGAATCTCCGGCGCCACTCCCTTTTTCCCCAACGCGAACACCTCTCTGTCACTCTGAGATATTTCGCACTGATTTTCGGACTGTTTTCCGTGATCGTTTTCATTGGCAATCACTTCGTGCTGAAGCAGCGACAGCACCAGGAAATCAAGGACCTCGAGCGCCAGCAAATTGATTCCCTCAATACGGCCCAACGACTCCTCACCGACCGTCTGATCAATGGACTGCAGGACATTCTTTTTCTTCAGGAATTGCCGGAATTAGAAGAATACGCCCAGACTGGCAACATGGAGAATATCCATCTCCTTGGACTTGATGTCATGAGTCTGCTCAGGCTGCGCGAGGATTACGACAAGATCCGATTGATCAGCCCAAAGGGAAAAGAATTATTGCGGGTCGAATACCACAACGGCACCCCCCGTCCGGTACCGGATAAGGAACTTCGGGACAAGAGTTCCAGCAGCTACGTCAAGACGGGTCTCCTACTCAAACCCGGCGAAGTCTACATTTCCCCCTTCGAACTCAACAAACTCGACGGCAAGCTGGAAATCCCGCACAAACCCACCTTCCGATTGGTAGCAGGTGCTTTTAATCAGAAAAAAGAATTGATCTGCCTGATCATCATTAACTATCTCGGGAAAAATCTCCTCAATGAATTGGAAAATACCAATACCGATTGGCTCAGCCTTTGGATGATGTCCGCTGACGGATGCTGGATCAAGGAGCCCGGGCGGGAATTTGCACACGATCCCACGCACCAGTCTCCCCTTCTAAACCGCTTGGGCGAGATGGCATCGATCGTCACCCAGGAACAATCCGGACAGCGACTGACCGATTCCGGATTATATAGCTTCAGACGCTTCGACCCCCTGGAGACCACCCTCAAAAATCATTCCAAACTCAAGAGCCGCCTCACTCAGGCCAAGACCCCGCAAAGTGACGACTGGATTATTCTCTCTGAAATCAGCACCGAGAAGCTTCAGGAGATCAGCCTGCTTACGGGCACCACGAATTCGCTTATTCTCTTCCTCATTCTCGCCCCTGGAGCGATCGGCAGCTGGCTTCTTGCCAAAGCCATCGTACTGAAGCAGGACTCCGATCGCAAATCCCGTGAGGCACGAGACACTCTGCAGCGTGTGACCGACAGCATTCCGGGAGCGGTTTATAAGTTGAATTTTGACGCCGCAGGTCATGGACAATTTCTCTTTCTCAGCCGCGGCACTCGGGAGGTTCTCGGATTGGAAGGCAACTCCACGCCCATCACCTATGATTACTTTCTATCCACCATCATTCCCTCGGACCGCTCCGAATATGACCACTCCCTGCGCACCTCCCTGGGAACCGGAGCTCCTTGGTCATGCGATTTTCGCATTTACGACGGCAACTCGTGTCTGAAATGGATTCGCAGTTCCGCCTCGGTCACGCGCGCAGAAATGCAATTCATAGTCTTGAGCGGCATTTTTACCGACATTACTTCACTCAAAATTGCCGAAATCAAACGGCGCACGAGCGAAGAGCGGCTGGACCTCGCCTTGCAAGCGGCCAATGATGGACTCTGGGATTGGAATGTGACGGCGGGCTCCATTTATTTTAGCGCCCGCTGGCTGCAAATGTTGGGCTATGAAAGCCACGAACTCCCCCACCATTTCAACACTTGGAAAACGCTGATCCACCCCGATGATCTCAAGCCCACCTTAAAACGGTTGTCGGGCCACATCGAAAACAAAAGCGGCCATTACGAAATGGAATTTCGCATGCGCACCAAGGACGGCGGCTGGAAATGGATTCTCTCCCGTGGAGCGGTCGTCCAGCGTGATCCCTTGGGACGGCCCGAACGCATGATCGGTACCCATACCGATATCTCCGACCGCAAGGAACTCGAGAAGAGCCTGAAAACGGCCAAGGAAGCCGCCGAACTCAACAGCAAAACCAAGAGTACTTTTCTCGCGATCATGAGCCACGAGTTGCGCACACCGATGAATTCCGTATGCGGTTTCGCCGATTCTCTCAAACACACCCAACTCAATGCCGAACAGGCCGATTACGTCAACAAGATCGAAAGCTCGGCGGGAAAACTTCTGTTCATCATCAACGACATCCTCGATTATTCCAAAATCGAGGCAGGCCGCCTCCGTCTGGAATCGATTCCTTTCGACCTCCTTCGTTCTGTCGAAGAAACCGCCGAAATGTTGCGCCCGCAATTTGAAGAGAAGCATATCGATTTTGATTTGCAGGTGGAAGGTCCCCGCTCCCTCCCCCTCAAGGGCGATCCCATCCGCCTCCACCAAATCGTGGTCAACTTGCTGGCCAATGCGATCAAGTTCACCGATCATGGGAAAATTTCACTACGGGTCCACTCCCGCCCGATCGAGAATAAGTTCTGCGAAGTCGAGATCAGCGTCCAAGACAGCGGGATCGGCATGTCCGTCGATCAACAATCCGTGCTCTTCCAGCCGTTCAGCCAGGTCGACAGCTCCACCACCCGCAAATACGGCGGCACGGGGCTCGGTTTGGCAATCTGCAAAAAACTTTGCGAAATGATGGATGGTCACATCTGGGTCGTGAGCCAGCCGGGAAAGGGTTCAACTTTCACCTTCTCGGTACGATTGGAGCAGACCCAGTTGAACGGCGCGGTCGCGTCCCAGGAATTCCGCAAATCCTCGGCCGACACCAACCGTTCCCGCGCACCGCTGGAGCGCTTCCAGTGGAAAGTTCTCCTCGCTGATCACGATCCTGTTTCCCGACTCGTTGCAACCGAATTGCTGACGGAAATCGGCTGCAAGGTTGAGGTCATCGAAGATGATGGCGAAAGTCTGACTTCCGAAAAAATCACCGGCTGCACCGCACTGCTGCTCGATGAGGCGGCCATCAAATCAGGCCTGTTCCAAGCCGCTCGCAAACGTGTGGATGAATTGGGCATCCGTCCATTTTACTGTTTCGGCTTGGCGGAAAATCCCGTCAACGCCGCAACCCTTCCGGACCTCGTCGATGGCTGGATCAATCAGCCCGTCGATATCCGCACCATCAGCCGCGCCTTCTCCAAAGCCGTCAAGTCTCGCCCTGAAGGCGATGCGTCGCTGGCGATTCTCCAATAGTTCAGTCTTGGCTGTAAAAAAATTTTACAGCGATATCGTTCCCAATCCGACTCCCTTTTTGGAGTCAATATCTTGTCTCAACAGTCCGATGACAGAGGGGAACCCGCGATGCAGGGGCCCGTCCCTCGCCATGACCAGGATAAAACAATGAAACAGTGGACCTTCGGGAAGCGTATGGCCGTGGGCTTCGGCGCCGTGATTCTCATCGTCTTGATCCTCGGAACGCTCTCGGCGATTCTGATGAATCAGGGAAGCCGCTCCGCCACCATCCTAAGTCGCGATTACGCGCGCGCCCTCGATCTCGTGGCCGACTTCAACCAGCATGTCAATGACATGCGTATCAACGTGACGCCATACGTCATGGACGGATCCCCGGAACGGTTGCAAGCGTTGCGCGAGGCGATCACCCAGCTAGATGACAGCGGTCGAAAGCTTTCTAACCATTTAAAAAGCTCCCCAAATCTGTCCGGCCCCGATCAGCTCCTAACCCCAGCTCTGGCCAAAGTAAGACAATACGAACAGAACGTACAATCCACCATCCAGGCAATGGAAGTGTACAAGGACACCCGGGAGAAAGCCGCCCTGCTCGGTCCAAAATGGCATGCCGCCACCGAAAATCTTTATGCTCGCCAGTATCAGCGCTCGCAGGAGATCCTCAAAAATAAGCCCACCCCGGAGCAGAGCCAGCAGGCCCTCCATCTCCTCGCCCTGACGGCGGAAGTGCGTGTCGATTCGCTCGGCATTCGTTTGTCCAACGCGCGCGGCCAGGCGTATCGCGACATCAAGATGTTCCAGGCCGCTGACTCGAGCTTCAAGAAACTGGAAGCTACCCTGGTGGAACTCGAAACCCAGCTCAAACAACCGGAGGATATTCAAGCTCTGGCCGATGTGCGCAACTGCCTGGCGGACTACCAGAAAGGATTCACCCTCATCAGCTCCTCCTTCAGCACCGTGGATGAAACCACGAAAAACCGTAATATCTTGGCCAAGGAATTGAAAGCCGCCTCGGGTAAACTGTACGAGAACATCCTCGATCTGACCATCGACTCCACGAATCACACCGCAGAACAGCTGAACTTCGGGCAGATCTTTGTCATCACCGGAATTGCCATCGCGTTTGTCGTCGCCAGCCTGCTTGCGCTCACCATGACGCGCAGTATTTCCGGCCTGTTGAAACGGATCATCGACCGGCTCTCAAATGGAGCCGCGGAAACTGCAGCCGCCGCCGAGCAACTCTCCACCGACTCTCAAACCCTCGCGCAGGGAGCCAGCGAGCAAGCCGCATCGCTCGAACAAACCAGTTCCTCGTTGGAAGAGATGACAAGCATGACCAAACGCAATGCCGAGAATGCGCTGAATGCCAAAAACCTCGCCCAGCATGCCCGCGAATCTGCCGAGAAAGCAGCCCATGACATCGCCAGCATGTCTGACGGCATGCGCGCCGTCGCCGCTTCTTCCGAAGAACTCAGCCGGGCGATGAACCAAATCAAAGCCTCCAGCTCCGCGATTACCCAGATCTTGAAGACCATTGACGAAATCGCCTTTCAGACAAATATCCTGTCCATCAATGCAGCGGTGGAAGCCGCCCGAGCCGGGGAATCCGGCAGTGGATTCGCCGTCGTGGCCGACGAGGTTCGAGCGCTCGCCCACCGGAGCGCCGATGCAGCCAAGGAGACCGCCAAGTTGATTGAAGCGTCCAGCGACAGTAGTGAGCGCGGCATGAGTGTGACAGAAAAAGTCGCAGGCGATCTGGAACGAATGAATCAAAAGGCCAGTCAGGTCAATGCAAGCCTGCAAACTATCGTGGAACAAGTCCGCCAAGTCGATAACGTCGTTGCTGAAATCTCCACCGCCTGCCAGGAACAAAATCAGGGAATCGGCCAGATTAATATCGCCCTGACGCAGATGGATAAAATCACCCAGTCCACTGCCGCTTCCGCTGAAGAAAGCGCCAGCGCAGCGGAACAAGTAAGCGCCCAGGCCGAGGAAGCAAAGCTCGCGGTGCATCAATTGCAAGCCCTCGTCGGTCAACCTCAATACACAAGCCCGCCCTCTCACCAGCCGTCATTACCTCCGTCGTCCACATCGACTCGCCCCCTGCCGCGCAAGCCACTGATACACAATACCCGGCATCCCCATCCCTTGCCTTCACGAACGGCTACCCAAAAAAAGCATGAAGTCCGGAGATCTTCCGCCGATGGCATACACCAAGCCATGAACGCCCATTTCAAGGATCTATAAACTTAAAACCAGTCTCGCGCCAATTCCAACACTCTATGAGTCACCATATCCTGATCGTTGATGACGACGCGAATATCCGCAGCCTCATGCGCCAACATCTGGAGCAGGACCGCTATCAGGTGTCGGAAGCCGAGAATGGCATTGCCGCATTACACTGGCTCAATGAAAACCGGGCCGACCTGGCGATCCTGGATGTCGTCATGCCGGAAATGGATGGCATTGAATTTGCCTACGAACTCAAGCGACGCTTCCCCGACATGCCTATTCTGGCCGTTAGCGCTGGGGAGCATATCATGTCCAAGGAACTTTGCCTGGGCATGATGGAATGTCTCGGAGCAAACGAGGTATTGCCTAAACCGTTCGACATTCACAAGCTGATGAATGCCGTGAAGGAGTTGTTAAATAAAAAAACCAAGTCGGGGTAAAGACCGACTCAGCGCCCCCTCAACCGACGGCGCAGCCGCCACAGCGCGAAACCAACGAGAAGCAATCCCCCCGCTACGGTACCGGGTTCGGGAACAATCGGCACCATTTCATTGCCAATCATCATTGCTCCTGTGGTTCCCAACCCGGCCCAGTAAACATTCGCCAGGAATGTGGCGCTGGGCGCCGTGTTAAAAAGAATCTGATCCGTTCCACCACCACTGGCGCTGCCATTCCAGTTGGTGACGGTCAAAGTCCCCCCGCTGTACGTCGCACTATCAAAAGTGAGAATGCTATTGCCAGATCCCATGTCGATGGTGGAGCTGGCGGACAACGTCAACTTGCCCACCGTGTCGCTGTAACCGCCCGTGGCCAACGTACCGCCGCTCAGTTTGATCTGCACCGTGTTGGCGATGATGTTGGAGGCCCCCAACAGGAGTGTCCCCTGATTAATCTCGACCGGTCCACCGCTCGTAACCGTCTGGTTGACCTTCATCACACCTTCTCCTGTTTTGGTGAAGCCATTGGTGGCGTCGATCGTGGCGTTGACGTTCAAGTCGATCGCCGCGCTGCCATTGGCCACCTGCACAATCGGGTTTGGTCCGGAAAAAGAGAGATGCCCGGTGATGGTGGAAGAATTGCTCGAAGCGTAAGTGACTACATTCGTGCCGCCCGTGTTCGAAATGTTCAACGTCCCCGTGCCGGTCGTGACCGTGCCACCGGTCATCTTGATCATGTCGATGCTCTCGTTGTGATTGTTCAGGTCGAACAAGCCGCCTTCCTTGACCCAGACCGCCACGTTATTGGACTGCTGGATCTGTTGATCGGCTTCTAAGCGCACCGTGGCATTCTCGATAGTGATATTGGACTGAACCGCGTCCGTGGTGCTCTTGTTCAAAATGAGCGTGCCACCACTGACGTTCAACCCATTGGTCACATTGATCGTACCCCCACCCACCAGCGTGGTGGTGCCCGAGCTGCTCATGGTGAATGTCCCCGAGGAAATTTGTCCCGAAAAGGTCTGATTTCCCGTTGCATTGATGACCAAGTCGTTCCCACCCAAGCCAACCGAAGCACCGAAGGTATGATTCCCCGCGCCGAGAATCGTTAAATCCCCGCCGTCCCAGATATTGGGAGTAATCACAATATTGCCGTTGCCCGCCAAGGTCAGGTTATAGGAGTTGGCCGCAAACTGATTCGTCAACGTGAGGGTTCCGCCATCCGATTGAATGAGGGTATTCGCACCAAGCGAAACCTGGGCGCTCAGCGTATTATTGCCGCTCAGATTGCGTAAAGCGCCGGTGCCGCTCGCCCCGTTGCCGCTGATCGTGATGCCGCCCTCGTTCACGTTGATGCCACCGGCCAGTTCCAAGCTCGCACCACTGGCCACCACATTCCCATGGTTACTCGCCCCCAATCCGTTGGAGTTGGTCACACGAACCGTACCGCCCGTGATCACCAACGGACCTTGCATCGTATTGTTGCCGGACAAAATCAACAACCCCGTTCCGGATTTGGTCAGGGTCATGTAATAGGGATTGGAAATCACCCCCTGCATCTCAACCGTGCCGCTATTGATGGCCCACGTTTGGTCGGCGGTATAACGGACATTATTGGTAAATGTCACCGTCCCCGAGCCATTCTGGGTCAAACCTCCCGTTAAATTCAGCTGGTTACCAGTAATCGTGTAGGTATCCGGAGCATTAAAGAGAGCCGAACTCAATGTCCGCTGGCCATTGATATTGACCGTCTGGTTGGAGACGCTGCCAAAGCTGGCCGAATCGGTATCGCCCGGAGCAATACCGCCTACCCAGTTGCCTGCTGCTGTGAAATTTGAATTACTTGCGCCGAACCAACTGATGGTCGCGGCAATAGTAGGCTCAATCTGGCTCCACAAAATCACCAGACTGAACAAATACCAATATCTCATTCCATTCTTACATGCTTTCCCGACGCTAAATCTTGATTTCTCTTAAGTATATAACGTTCATTTTCACAGCAAGTTGCATTCTTTCTTTGCTTCATATGACTATATAAAATAACAAAACAACACAATATGCTTTCAATTCACGCCTTACGCTTTAATACAAGATAGCATAAAATGGACCTATTCACAAATATATCATTAATTCATCTAATGATATAAACTCCATTTCTCGGGTTCTTACGGAAAAATCCCAGATTGCGCCTATTTGGGCTACTACTCTCCGTTAGCAGAAATGTTCGGAGGAAACGGCTCGAGCTTAACGAGCCTGAGCGCGACTGAGGCGTTCGTTAATCGCAACGCCAAGACCGCAGTGCGGAGGTCGAACGGCAATGAGTTGTTGCGCAGCGCTGTCATCCAGCGCGCGCAACATGGCAAAAAAGTGAGCCGCCGCTTCAATCAAATCGCCGTCCGGTGACAATACCTCGACTGCGGCAAAGTCGTATTGCGGGACACAATCAAAAGCGAGGAGTCCCGTGGTCCGATAATCATCCGGAGGCAAGGCATCCAACGAGTCGACCAGTCGGAGTGGTTTGCGCGGGGCGTAGTGATGCTCCAGATGCCCCGGAGCCAATGGCTTTTCGGAGACAGGCGTAGCTTGGTCGACCGGTCCGACAACGGACTCAATTTCCTCGATCGATAAGCCACCCGCGCGCAGAATCAGCGGCTTCGCGCCATTGCAATCGACGATAGTCGATTCCAGACCTACGCGGCACGGACCGCCATCCAGAATCAACGGCACCGCATCGCCCAACTCCTGCCGCACCGCTTCCGCCGTAGTGGGACTAATCCGACCAAAGCGGTTCGCGCTCGGGGCCGCCAAGGGACCGCCAAAGGCTTCGAGCAATGTCCGTGACAAAGGGTGAGCGGGCACACGCACCGCCACCGAAGGCAAGCCACTCGTGGCGAGATCGGGCACTTCGGGCCGCTTCGGCAGAATGAGCGTCAACGGCCCGGGCCAGAAACGTTCCGCCAGGGCGCGTGCCTGGGGCGGAATCGAAGTCGCGAGGAGACGCTCGGCATCGGTCAGACTGAGTACGTGCAGAATCAACGGGTCAAAGAGTGGCCGTTGCTTCACGGCAAAAATCCGCGCCAGTGCCTGCGGATTGAATCCGTCCCCCGCGAGACCGTAAACGGTCTCCGTCGGCAACGCCACCACCTCGCCACGACGCAGCAGATCCACCGCGCGCGCGATTGTTGATGACTGGCTTTCAGGGGACATATGAGATTGGTCAGCATAGAAGCTCCGGCGGACTTGATCAAGGACACGCTGCAAAGTTGCCTTTGGGCGATTAGTGTTGCCCTTGGGGCGCTATTCTTTTTAGGCTGTCGGAATGTCGAAGACTTCCGTTCCTGAGGTAACAGTCGGGCAGTTCTATGCGCACCATGCCAATGTACTTCACCTGAAACTCCTCGCCGGTGCGGGCGGTCTCAAACGTCGCATCGTGGAAGGAGCGACCAATCGCCCCGGCCTGGCCCTCGCCGGCTTCTACAAATCTTTTGCCTTTCAGCGCATCCAGATCATCGGCAGCGGCGAAACGTCCTATCTGAAGTCCCTCCCCGAGGAAATCGGCCGCCAGCGGCTCCGGGAACTGTTCACCCACCGCATCCCCTGCCTGATCTTCGCCCGCAATATCAATCCCCCCAAGGTCGTCCTCGAGGAAGCCGAACGCGAGGAAATTGCCGTTTTCAAGTCCCCGCTGACAACGATGCGCCTGCTCAACACCGCCACAATTTGTTTGGAGCTCGATTTTGCGCCTTTTGTTCAGGAACACGGCAGCATGGTCGATATCCAAGGAATAGGAGTGTTGGTGCGCGGGGCCAGCGGCATTGGTAAGAGCGAAGCAGTCCTGTCGATGGTGGAACGCGGGGCAAGCCTCGTCTCGGATGATATTACGCGCATCCGCTCCCTCGAAGGACGGGAATTGATCGGGACGGCCTCGGAGTTGTCCCGGTTTCATATGGAGGTGCGCGGTTTAGGAATCATTAACATCGCAAGTATTTATGGCGTCCGAAGCATCCGGTTTGAAAAACGGCTCGATTTGGTGGTCACCTTGAAGGATTGGCACGAGGTCGCAGAAATCGACCGAATTGGCCTTGATCAAGACTATTACGAAATCTTGCAAATCAAAATTCCGCATGTTACGGTTCCTGTAAGACAAGGCAGAAACATCGCAAATCTGATTGAAGTAGCTGCTCTGGACCAGAAATTAAAGAGTATGGGACAGAACTCCGCAGCGGAATTTAATGAGAGATTGCTTCAAGCCATCCGAAATCAAGAGAAATAAAGCATGGGAATCGTCGCAAAAAAGAACGAAGCGCATGGGCCTAAGCACGTGCGCGAACTGGTGGTCAGCAACAAGTTGGGCCTGCATGCCCGACCGGCGGCGATGTTTGTCCGCGTGGCCAACCGCTTTACCTCCGACATTCTCGTGGAAAAAGATGGCGAAGAAATCAACGGCAAGAGCATCATGGGCTTGATGCTCCTGGCGGCGGGCTGCGGCTCCCGCCTGAAGGTGACCGCAACGGGCAGTGATGGTCTTCAAGCTTTAAAAGAACTCGAAGAATTAATTGCTCGCAAATTTGACGAAGAATAGTCATTTTTGCGTTGATGTCAGAGCCGTCCACACCGCAGTCAACCGCTTCGGGCGAAGTTAGATACAAAGGCACCCCCGCTTCCCCCGGTGTCGCCATCGCCCCGGTAGTCATTTATCGCCGCGACGAAGTCACTGTCTCGCGTCGTAAAATCAAGGCGGAAGATGTCCCCAACGAAATCGCGCGTCTCGAACAAGCGCTGATTCATACGCGGCAACAGTTGCAGCAGATCCGCGCGCAACTTTCCGATTCCCTGGGCGAAAAAGACGCCAGCATTTTCGACGCCCACCTCCTCGTGGTGGAAGACGTCGCCCTCCTGGAAAGCGTGAAGGCCCAGTTGGCCACGCGCCTGCTCAACGTCGATTACATCTATCATCAGCTCGCGAAATCCTTCGCCCAGAAAATGAAGGAGCTCGATGATCCCTACCTGCAGGAACGCGCCTCCGACATCATCGATGTATCCCGCCGCGTCGTGCAAAATTTGAAGGGCGTCAAAGGCGAAGACTGGAAGTTCCTCGACGAGCCGAGCATTATTTTCGCCCACGATCTCTCCCCCTCAGACACCGCCACGCTCGACCGCACCCTCGTGCGCGGCTTCGTGACGGAAGTGGGCAGCAAGACCTCCCACACCGCCATCATGGCGCGTTCGCTCAACCTGCCCGCCGTCGTCGGCTTGCGTGGCTTTGGCGATTTCGCCGATTTCGGCTCCGAAGTCTTGCTCGATGGCCATGAGGGTCTGCTGATCCTCAACCCCTCGGACCAGACCAAGTTTGAATACGGCCAGATCGAATCGCGCCGTCACGCCGTCGAGGAAAAACTCGACGAGTTGCGCGAGACCATCTCCATCACGACCGACCAGCGGCGCATCACCGTCTCGGCCAATGTCGAATTGCCAGAAGATCTCTCCCCCCTGCGCGAAAACGGCGCGGAAGGCGTGGGCTTGTTCCGCACGGAATTCCTTTTCCTCAATGGCGACGCGTTCCCCTCGGAAGATGAACAGATCCGGCTCTATCTCAAAGTCGCCGAAGCCGCCCTTCCCCACAGCATCATCGTCCGCACGCTCGACATCGGCGGCGACAAGAAGGCCGATCACGCCGCCATCGAAGCGGAGCTCAATCCGTTCCTCGGCTGGCGCGGCATTCGCTATTGCCTCGGCCGGCCGGAAGTTTTCCGCACCCAACTGCGCGCCATCTGCCGCGCGAGCAGCTGCGGCAACGTCCGCATCATGTTCCCAATGATCACCGAGATTGGCGAATTGCGCCGGGCCCGGCAGATCCTGAATCAGGTGCGCGACGAATTACGCGAGGAAGGCATTCCACAAGCGGAAAAAATCGACGTGGGCATCATGATCGAAGTTCCCGGTGCCGCCCTGATCGCCGATCAGCTCGCAAAGGAAGTCGATTTCTTCAGCATCGGCACGAACGATTTGATCCAATACACACTCGCGGTCGATCGCGGCAATGAGCGCGTCTCGGATCTTTATCAGCCCACCCATCCCGCCGTCCTACGACTGATCGGCTCCGTCTGCGATGCAGCGCATCGGAATAATATCTGGGTCGGCGTTTGCGGTGAAATGGCCAGCGACATTCTACTGACCCCCGCCCTCGTCGGCCTCGGCGTGGATGAATTGAGCCTTGGCTCGGTCTTCATCCCACGCATCAAGCGGGCCATCCAGACGCTCAACTATGCTGAAATGCAAAACCTCGTGCGCGAGATGCAGGGCCGTCCTACCGCAGAGGAAAATCTCCGCCTGCTCGAAGACGTCGCCAAGCGTTGCTTCCCGGATATTTTATAGTCGCAAAACTAAATCAGGCCACGGTGAAATAACGGAACCCGCCGTTTACTCCTTTCCGGATTTCTCAGGTTCCTGCTATACTTCTTAAACCTTATGCAAGTCCTCATCCTCGCAGCAGGCTACGCCACCCGCCTCTATCCCCTCACGCTCAACCAGCCCAAGCCACTGCTTCCCGTGGCGGGAAAGCCGATGCTCGAACATGTTCTCGACAATCTGTCGACTATTCCCGATTTGCACGACATCTTCATCGTCACGAACAACAAGTTCGCCGGACACTTCGAGACCTGGGCCAAGGAATACGGCACCCACCATTCCTCCTATCGCATCAAGGTGATCAATGACGGCTCCACCAGCGACACCGACAAACTCGGCGCGATCGGCGACATCCATTTCGTCATCCAGCGGGAAAAACTGAATGACGATCTCCTCGTCATCGCCGGAGACAACCTCTTCAATCGCTCACTCGAAGGCTTTGCCGCCTACGGTCTGCAAAAGAAAGCCTCTGTCCTCGCGCTCTACGATGTGGGCGATCTCGAATCGATCAAGAAGTACAACAGCGTCACCACCGACGCCGAGGGCCGCATCACCTTCTTCGAAGAAAAACCGAAGAACCCCACCAGCACCCGCACCGGCATCGCTCTCTATTATTATCCCGCCGAGATCGTGAAACTCGTCGAGACCTACATCAAGGAAGGCAACAACCCTGATCAGCCCGGTCGCTTCGTGCAATGGCTTTATCCCCGCGTTCCGGTCTACACATGGGACGTTCCCGGCACCTGGTTCGACATCGGCAGCAAGGAAACGCTCGACGAAGCCAACCGAATCTTCTCCAAAGCCGCCTCAAAGTAAGGCCACCGAAAATGTCCACTCTCCACGTGACGAACGAAACCCGCGGTTCCGTCCTCGTCACGGCTGGACATCTTGCGGACAATCCGATCCGCCGCATCGTTGGTTTACTGCGTCACAGCCATCTGGATGCCGGAGACGGCCTCCTCATCCAGCCATGCAATTCGATTCACAGCTTCTTCATGAAGTTCCGCTTCGATGCGGTCTTCCTCAGCCGCGACGGTGAAGTACTCCATCTCATCGAAGACATGGCCCCGTGGCGTATCTCCAAAATGGTTTTCCGCGGCCACAGCGTGCTCGAACTTCCCTCCGGCGTCATTACCCAGACGGCGACCCGCCTTGGCGACAAGCTCCGCATCGAAGTTCGTTAAGGCCTGTTTTTTATCACGGAGAGTTTGGATCTCCTCTCTGGCCTTTTCCGCTTGAACGCGCAATAATTACGTTCACTTTTTAATACGTACTGCGAGATCACGATGAAATTGAGCCTTGGGTTTTTATTGGTATTTGCCACCGGACTTCACCTCACTTCCGCCGAACTTTCGAATGACGGAAAAAATCTGGTCAAAGAAAACACCGCCTTCGCCGTCGATCTTTATCAAAAATTGAGTCCGCAGGAGGGCAACCTCTTCTTCTCACCCTACAGTCTCTCCGTCGCTCTCGCGATGACCTACGGCGGCGCACGCGGCGAGACCGAGGCGCAGATGGCACGCACGCTTCACCTCTCCCTCCTCTCGCAGATCAGCACGCCCGCCTTCGCCGAGATCGACGCCTCGCTGGCCGAATTGCAGAAGGATGGCAAGGTCACTCTCGGTCTCGCGAATTCCATCTGGCCGAGCAACGACTTCAAAATGCTCGACACCTATTCCGCCTTGTTGAAAACCGGCTACGGCGCCACGGTCACACCGGTGGATTACAAAAAAACCGAGGAGACCCGTACCCTCATCAATCGCTGGGTGGAATCCAAGACCCAGAATAAAATCAAGAACCTGATCCGGCCCAACGATCTCTCGCTCTACACGCGATTGGTTTTGGTGAATGCAATCTACTTCAAGGGAAACTGGGTCCAAGCCTTCGACCCCGCGAAAACGCATCCCGAAGATTTTCACGTCTCTCCCAACGTGACGGTCATCGCCCCGATGATGGAATTGAAGAGCGAATTCGCCTATGCGGAGACGGACACCCTGCAAGCTCTCGAACTCCCCTATCAGGGCGATGCGCTTTCGATGCTGGTGCTGCTCCCCAAACCTTCCGTTCCGATCAGCGCGGTGGAAGCACAAATTTCGGTAGAGAAATTGGCGGAGTGGAAAGCTGCCCTCGCCCGCAAGCAAGTGAATGTCCTGCTGCCGAAATTCTCCATGACCTGGGGCACAATCAAACTCAACGACACGCTAAAAACGATGGGAATGATCGACGCCTTTGAACTCTCGAAAGCCAACTTCTCCGGCATGAGCGGCAACAGTCGCGGAATGGCCGTCGGTGCCGTGCTGCACAAGGCATTCGTCGAAGTGACCGAAGAAGGCACCGAGGCCGCCGCCGCGACAGCCGTCACGATGGTTCGAGCCGCCGCCATGGAAGCGCCTGTCGTCTTCAAGGCCGATCGCCCCTTCCTCTTCCTGATTCAGGATAAACGCACCGGCACCCTGCTCTTCATCGGCCGCGTAACGAATCCGGTGCCGTGAGGCCCAAGGGAATCGGGAGCAATGTGGAGCCCGCAATTGCGTGGACTCTTATGAAGAATGACACACCCCGGCGCTCCGCGCCGGGGTGTGTGGTCTTTGAGCATCTAATTGTGCTCTATATCTCCAGATCGGGCGTCAGCGTTACTGGTTGCAGCGTCACGCTGCCAACTTTTAGTGGCGCAGCCGTTCCGCCTGTGTTTTGCTAGTCAGGAAGATGGCGTTGATCGATCCCGAGTCTGAAATTGCAAGCGTGCCCGGCGTGGGCGTGCAACGCGGTGCTCTGCTCGCTAAATTAGAACTCCGCACGGTCCTCGATCTACTCTACCATCTCCCCCGCCGCTACGAGGACCGCCGCCAGTTCCGCGAACTCTCCCAAGCCGAAGCGGGCGAAACGATTTGCTGGCGCGGCAAGATTCAAAATGCGAAGGCCACCCGTTGGCGCGGCGGCCGGCTCGTATTCGAGATCACGCTCACACCACCCACCGTCACGTCCGCGAAGGACATTCTCTGCTGCCGCTGGTTCAACGTCTATTACCTGCCGAAGATGCTCACCGTCGGCAAGGAACTCGTCGTCTATGGCAAACTCGTCGCGGGCAAAAAGGGCTGGACCATGGTTCATCCCGAGTTCGAAGTATTGGAAGAGGACGACGAAACGCTCATTCACCTGAACCGGATCACGCCGATCTATCCCCTCACCGAGGGACTCTCCCAGCGCGTACTGCGGCGGATCATGTACGAGTTCATCGGCTCCGGCCAATTTGAATTTCCGGAGTACTACCCCGCGCCAAAAGATCTCGTCACGCTGAGCGAAGCGTTTCCCGCAGCGCACTTCCCCATCTCATGGGAAGCGCAACACAAAGCTCGCGAGCGACTCGCCTACGACGAATTCTTCCTGCTGCAATGCGTCCTCGCGCAACGTCGCCAGAGCCAGAAGCAGGCGGTGAAAAAACGCGAGACCGAGCACGACCGCCTCGCCCTTGCTTTTCTGAAGCAACTCTCTTTCTCGCCCACAGGTGCGCAACGACGCGTGATGGACGAGATTCGCCGCGACCTCGAGATTCCCGTTCCGATGAATCGCCTGTTGCAGGGCGACGTGGGCGCGGGAAAAACCATTGTGGCGGTCTATGCGATACTGTTGGCTGTCGGTCAGGGCAAGCAAGCCGCGCTCATGGCCCCGACGGAAATTCTCGCGGAGCAACATTGCCTCAACTTGCGCCGCTGGCTCGCGCCGCTCGGCATTCGCGTGGCGCTGCTGACCGGCAGCAAACAATCCGGCTTTGACGACGGGGACGGCACGGCAGAACTTGCTCTCGGCAGTTTGCCGATGGAAGCGGGTGCGCCGCCGATTGGCTCCATCGTCGTCGGTACGCACGCGCTCATTTACGACTCCTACGCAGCGGATCAACTCGGTCTGGTCGTGATCGACGAGCAGCATAAGTTCGGCGTGCTCCAGCGGCTCGCGCTCGCCCGGAAGGGGTCGCATCCGGACATCCTTGTGATGACCGCCACCCCGATTCCGCGCACGCTCGGGATGACCGTTTACGGCGATCTCGATGTCTCGGTGCTGGACGAACTCCCGCCCGGCCGACAGAAGATCATCACCGCCTGCCGCTCAACGAAGGAGTTGGACAAGGTGTGGAAATTCATCGGTGAACAAGTCGCGCTCGGACGTCAGGCCTACGTGGTCTATTCACTTGTGGAGGAATCGGAAAAAGTCGAAGCCAAGGCGGTGCAGACCGAGTACGAGGCTATCAAGACACTCTTTCCGCACATTAGCGTCGGCCTGCTCCATGGCCGGATGAAACCCGAGGCGAAGGATGCCGTGATGACGGACTTCCGCACGGGCAAGGTGAGCATTCTCGTCAGCACCTCCGTCATCGAGGTGGGCGTCGACGTCCCGAACGCCACGATCATGGTCATCGAAAATGCCGAACGCTTCGGCCTCGCCCAGTTGCACCAGCTCCGGGGCCGCATCGGTCGCGGCAGCGAGAAATCGTACTGCGTGCTGGTCGGCGAACCGAAGAGCAAGGAAAGCTGGCAGCGCTTGCAGATCATGGAAGCGACCAGCGACGGTTTCAAAATCGCGGAAGAAGATCTCCGCATTCGCGGCCCGGGCAATCTCCTCGGCATCGAACAGAGCGGTCTGCCGCCGCTGCGACTCGGCAATCTGGTGGAAGACTTCGATCTGCTCCAACGCGCGCGCGGCGATGCGGATCTGTTCCTGAAGCAGCCGAAGGCGCTGGAAAAATTCCCCCGCCTCGCCACGCAGCTCAAGCAATTCGCCAAGTTCAATTCCCTCGCCACCGTCGGTTAGCCAGCGTGATGGCGGACCGAGCGGAGCAGGATCCCGATCGCTCGGCTCCCAGCGCACTGGGGCAACTCTTGAACACCCCTTCATTGACACTCCCGCCCATTGGCAGTAACACTGAAGGGATGGAGGCAACCCTCTTGGCCAAGCGTTTACGGCCAAAGACTTATTCGATCGCGCTGTATCTGGCAGGCCTTGTACTGCTGGTGCAGGTGGCTGCTATTTTTCTGGTTTTTTACTTTCGACGGGTCGTCACGATCGATACCAGCGCGCCGCCATTGCCCAACCAAGCCCAAGTCGCGCAGACTCCCACCCGTCCGGCACCTGCGCCGGTGGTCGCTCCCACACCATCCGCTTCCGCACCCGTACAGACCGTGACTCCGCCAGCACCCGTTCCGACGGCCCCCGCTCGCATTACCCCCGTACCGACGCCGGGACGTCTGGCCGTGGCGGCGTCGGAAGATCCGGCCCAGAGGGTGAAAGCCTTGAACGAGGAGGCCGAGCGGTTCCAGACGCAGGGTGATTTGCGCCTGGCGGCTTTGGCCTTGTTCAAGGCCGAGGCGCTCGACTCGCGCGATTCGACGACGCTGGTGAATCTGGCCAGATTGATGACTTTGGAAAAAGAACCGGACAAGGCGCGTACCTATTGGCAGCGCGTGGTCGATCTGGGTTCCGCGGCGGGCAGCAACTACAATCTGGCTCGCGAACAACTGGTGCTGATCGATTCCCGTTCGACCAACACCAGCGCCAATAATGCGCCACCGGCTGCGACGGTATCGGCTCCGACGACCCCGGCGGCACCCGTGACGGCCACCCGGGCGCTTTTTGTGGACCGCATCGAAAAGACCAATACGGCGAGCAATGGCTCGAACAACGAGTTCACCATGCGCGTGGTGTTGGGAGCGGGAATCATCCCCGGTGGAATTCAGCCGGGCAAGGTGGACATCAAACTGTACTTCTACGACCTGCAGGCAAGCGGAGCCATCGTGCCAAGCCGCGCACAGTTGAAGGTCAATTTCCTCGGTTCGCGCCAGACCTGGGCCAACGGCCAGCGTGAGACACTCATGGCAACGTATCTGCTTTCGCCGGACCAGGCACGGATCTACAATCAGAAGTACTACGGCTATATGTTGCGGATTTACTATGATGGAAAATTGCAGGATGAACGGGCCGAGCCAGACAACCTGTTGAAGTTCTTTCCTGCGGCAAACTAACTTTTTACGATAACCAGAGCATGGCTAAGACTGTTTTATTGGTGCAGCCCAATCCGGAGCTGTTTGCAACGCTGAGTGGAATCTTGGCCGACGTCGCCGCGGATATGCAGGTGATCGCGGTGTCGAGCGGTCCCGATGCCGAGATGGCTCATGCAAACACCGACTCGGTCGATCTGCTGATCACCGAGGTTTACCTCGAGGGAGTGGACGGCCTGACAATGCTCTATAATTTCCGCCAACGCCTCCCACACTGCCCGGTCATTGTGGTGACCAGTTACGATCTCAGGGAGTATCAGCCCTACCTGGAGGGCGTGGCGCAGTTCACACCGCCCCTCGACATGCAGACGCTTTCGGCCATGGTAGTCGATGCGCTCGGCGCGGTTGAGGGTCAGGTCTGGCCACCCTACAAGGTAGGCAAGTACGTCGGCCGCGACCGTTGGGGCGATTGCTACGAAGCCTTCGATCAGGGCGTCAAACGCAAGGTCTTCGTCAGCGTCTTGCGTGCGGGCGCAAGCGCGGAGGAAATTACGGCGTTTCAGGAACTGGCGGCCTCCATGGCCCGCGCGGGCCACCCGAATGTCACCGCCGTGTTCGTGGCGGGCGAGCACAAGGGCCGCTATTTCTTTGCCCGCGAATTCTGGCAGGCGCGCACCTTGCAAAGTTATCTCGACGTGGGCCAGCATGTGGACCCCCGACTGGCAGCGCGGCTCATCCATACAGTCACAACGGTGCTGGCATTCTGGGAGTCCCACCAGTACCACCACAGCGAGGTGACCGCGGAGGACATCACCATCGCAGACAACGGCGTGATCAAACTCCTCAATTGCGTCGATCCCCGGCTATCGGAACTGCCCAGCCCGACGGCCACACTCAATCATTTGGCGGAAAGCCTGGAGCGAATCCTGCCTCCATCTGGTGGCTTGCCGCAACGGCTTATCGATCTTTTGGCGTTGATGAAGCAGCCTGATGTGGTCCTTTCCGACGTCGGACGACAGGCGCAAATTCTGGATACGGAACTCGCACCGAAACGTGAAGTAGTCGTCAGCAAGGAGACCAAGATCGCCAAGCAGGCCATCGAGGTAGAAAAAAAACGCAAGCGCACGGCAATGTTCCTCAGTATAGGCGGCTTCATCCTGCTGGTGCTGGCGTTCTTTGCGTGGATGGCATTTTCCTTCCTGTACGAAGCGCCGTCGAAAGATTTCAAGAAGATGCTCCACATTCCGGCAGGCTCCTTTGTCTACCAAGAGGGAGAAGGCAAGACCGGCAGCTACTATATCGACGAGTATGAGGTGACCATCGGCCAATACCTCCGCTTCCTCCGCGCCATTGAAAAAGCCGGAAGCTCCGAAGCATTTGACCATCGCTCGCAAAAGAGCAAGAACAAGGATCATACGCCCAAGGATTGGGAGACAATCATCGAAAGCATTCGTCAAGGCGTGGCCTATAACGGGCAGAAGATCACGCTCGATTCCCCTGTCTTCAACGTCGACTGGTACGATGCCCAGGCTTATGCGAAATGGGCGGGCAAGCGGTTGCCCACCGAACAGGAATGGGAAAAGGCGGGACGCGGTTCCAAGGGCAACATCTACCCCTGGGGAAACGGTTTCGATCCAAAGAAAGCCAACACAGGCTCCGACATGGTGCCGAAGCGTCCCGCGGATAGCGGAAAAAATGACGGCTACTATGGGGTATCGCCCGTGGATGCCCTTACCGGCGACCTGAGTCCGTATGGAGTTCGCGACATGGCGGGCAACGTCAGTGAATGGACTGACACCATCGAGCCGAAGGCGCTTTACGGAGTGGAAGACGCGGCCATTGTGCGTGGTGGTAATTACCTGATCAGCAAACCCGAAGATCTCGAGCTGAGCCGACGCATCAAGAATCAGTTACCGGAATCGCGCTCACCCTGGATCGGCTTTCGTTGCGTCAGCGACAAACCTCCACTGGAAAAATAAAAGCGATGAGGGCGAAAGGGACTCGATGAGCCGGGATGAGAGCGACGAAGCGAAACGGATGGACGGCTTTTATCGTGGCATCCTGGATGCTATCCCCTCTCCTGTTTTTGTCGTGGAAGAGGATGTGCGGATTGTGGATTACAATGCCGCCGCTGCGAAAATGCTTTCCCGCGACCGCGCCATGGTCATCAGCCATCGCGCGGGCGAAGTGTTGCATTGCCTGCATGCGAAGGATGTCGAGGAAGGCTGTGGACGCGGCCCGGCCTGCTCCGGCTGCGTAATCCGCAAGTCAGTGAACGAATCGCTATCCGGGCAGAAGCAAACACGACAAAAATTGAAGATGGAGCTCAAGGTCGGCGATAACGTGGCCGAGGCTCTTTTTCTGGTCACCACCTCGCCCCTGAATTATCTCGGACGCCAGCTCGTAGTCGTCATCCTCGAGGATATCCAAGAACTCAGTCGCCTGCGGGAATTGCTGCCGATGTGCGCAAACTGCAAAAAGATTCGGGATGACAAGGAGTATTGGCAGAACGTGGAGGACTATTTCGAGACGCACCTTGATATCGATTTCACCCACGGCATTTGCCCGGATTGCGCAAAGAAACTCTATCCGACGATCTGGTCGAAGCTGACGTAGGGACAATCGCTGGCCAGCTGAAGTCACGAGATGGATTCAGGCGTCCTGAAAATAAAAAGGCCCGGCAAGCGCCGGGCCTTTTTGTGGTAAGACAATGTCGTCAGGAATCAATCGCCGAACGAAATACCGATCGTCCGTGCCGCTTCCAGCATCTGGCTGGTCGGCTCCACACGCTTGAGCTGCCCCACCGCATCCGGAATCGGTACGGAACCGATTTCGTAATTCTGGTAGCTGACCATGTGACCGAATTTCTTTTCCTGGATGAGCTTGATCGCGCCCACACCGAAACGCATCCCGAGGATACGATCGAGCGTCGTGGGAGGCCCACCGCGCTGCAAATGGCCCAACACCACACAACGGGTTTCATGCTGCGTATGCTTGCCAATGTAGTCGGCCACCTGGTTGCCAATGCCACCCATCTTCACTTCGCCCGGATGCCCCGAGGCCTTGGAGACGATGCCACCATCCTTGGGGAAAGCGCCTTCGGCCACCACGACGATCGCCGCACGAGCGCCGTTGTCGAAATGCTTGTTGATGAAATCAACGACCTTGTCGTAGCTGAACGGAACTTCCGGCAGAAGAATCATGTTCGCACCGCCCGCCAGACCGCCGTGAAGAGCGATCCAACCCGCGTGCCGTCCCATGACCTCAACCACCATCACGCGACGATGGCTCACCGCCGTCGTGTGCAACCGGTCCAGCGCGTCCGAAACGCACGCCACCGCCGAGTTGAATCCGAAAGTGACCGCCGTGGCGGAAAGATCGTTATCAATCGTCTTGGGCACACCGACGACCGGAATTCCGGCCTCGAACAATTGTTGCGCCGTGGAAAGTGACCCGTCGCCGCCGATACAAATCAACGCGCTGACGCCCAACCCTTCCAGGGTCTCCTTGGTTTCACTGATAATATCGTCCGGAATGCGCGCCACATCACCCGCCCCCACCTTCGCCACAAACCGCCCCTTGTTGGTGGTGCCAATGATCGTTCCCCCGAGCGCCATGATTCCGTTCGTGTTCTGCTGATCGAGCAACCGGTAACGAACCGGGCAGAGCAGCCCTTCATAACCATCACAAAAACCGAGCATCTCCCAACCGAGGGTCGTCGCGGACGTCGCCGCAGCCCAAAGCACCGCGTTCAATCCGGGACAGTCGCCCCCGCTCGTTAGAATGCCGACACGATAATGACTCATAATACAGTGGTAACGGTCAGCAAGTCGCCTGCCAATACATTTGTTACTCTTAAAATGTTTTTTTTTCAAAGTAGCCAATCTAATTCCACATTGATGCGTAAAAAGCCCGGCTACAGCCCCGGAAAGCGACCACGAGTTGACGCCCAATTCCACTCAATAACCCATCGCCTTTACCCTCGATTTCCGATCGAATAGCGGTTCGGCAACAAAAATCCGGTTTTTTACCGTGACGTTCCCTAAAACTTCGGCATTCTCAACGGCCATGCAACGCGAGTTTTCGGAAGATGTACCGGAGATCATGGACCTCCCCTCTCTCGACCAGTCGGAGCTTAGGGAAGATCTTGAAAATCTTGAACTTCTGAATCGCCATTTCGGCGGCACCAAAATGGTCCTCCGCCTTCTGGATCGCGTAGCCAAGGACCTAAACTCTTTTCGTTTGGTCGACTTTTGCACCGGCTATGGGGATCACCCCCGCAACATGGCCAAATGGGCACAGAAAAACGGCAAAGCCTGCACCATCATCGCCGTCGATTTCCAGCGCCAGACCCTCGATATCGCCAAGGCCGCCACACCCGCCGATCAACGCATCTTTTACGTTCAGGCAGATGTGCGCCATTCGCCATTTAAAAATCAAAGCGTCGACCTCGTCTTTTGTTCGCTCGCGCTGCACCACTTCAGCGACGAGGACGCCGCGCAAATCCTGCGCGAAGGCCGCCGCCTCGCCAGCCGCAGCGTAGCCTGCATCGATTTGATGCGCGGACGCATCGCTTATGCCGCCGTCTGGCTGCTGACCCAGTTTATTCTCCGCTCTCCGATGACCCGTCACGACGCCCGCCTTTCCGTCCGACGTTCTTTTACTGGTAAAGAACTGAAAAATCTGGCATTACTGGCAGATTGGCGCAGTTTTTGGCACGATAACCTCCCTTGGTTTCGGCAGGTCATTGTCTGCGAACAGACCGTATGATTAAAAGTAACACCATTATTATCCACGCCCCGCTGGCTGACATCTTCACTGTGGCGTCGGATCTGCCCCGTTGGCCCGAATATCTCAGCCACTACCGCTACAATACCTTTCTCTCGCAAATGCCTTGGGGCGGCGTCGTCAAGATGTGCGCCGTGCGCAGCGGCATCAAGACCAGCTGGGTCTCCGTCTACCGCATCGATGCCGAAAACCAGCAACTTCTCTTTGATCATCAAAAATCCTTCTTGAATGCCACCCGCGGAATGAAAGTGGTGTGGACATTCCAGGAACTCCCCGAGGGTGGAGTCAAAGTCGAAATCATTCACGATCATGAACTCAACTGGCCCATCATCGGCTCGTTCGTAAACAAATGGTTCGTGAACGGTTTCTTTATTCATCATATTGCCTCGCTCACTCTCGCAGGCCTAAAGCGTAAAATGGAAAGTCAATCAGCGTGAAAAATCGAGTAGTCATTACTGGTATCGGAGCACTCACCCCCGTCGGCTTTGGTGTCGACGGACTTTGGGAAGGCATCAAAAAAGAACAATCTGGTCTCGGCTTTATCACCCGTTTCAACCCGGATCATTACAACGCGAAATGCGCGGGCGAAATCAATGAGTTCCACCCCTCGGATTACTTTCCGCCACACCGCCTCAAGCGCCTCGACCGCTACGGCCAATTTGCCCTCGTCCTCACCGAACAAGCCCTCGCCGACGCCAAACTGAAGGTCGATCCCGCCACGCCGAACATCCGCCATGGCATCTGCTTTGGCACCGCCCTCGGCGGCATCACCGCTGCAGAAATCCAGCACGAACGCTTCATCCGCGAAGGTTCCCGCGCCATCCCACCCGCCCTCGCCCTCCAGGTTTTCGGCGGCTCCGCCCACGCCAATATCGCGATTGCCTACGGCTTCCGCGGTTACGGCACCACCAATTCCAATAGCTGCGCCTCCGGCACCGTCGCCGTGGGTGAAGCCTTCCGCGCCCTGCGCGACGGCATTGCCGACGTCATCCTCGCCGGCGCTGCCGAAGCCCCCCTCGCCCCGCTGACCTATGGTGCCTTCGACACCATCAAGGCCATGGCCAAGGAAACCACCGACCCCCGCAACTCCTGCCGCCCCTTCGACAAAAACCGCACCGGCTTCGTCATGTCCGAAGGCGGTGGCGCGGTCCTCATGGAAACGCTCGAACACGCCCGCAATCGCGGCGCCCGCATTTACGCGGAAGTCATCGGCTACTCCCTGAATAATGACGCCTACCACATGACCTCCTCCCTTCCCGACGGCACGGCCGCCATCGCCGCCATGCAGGCCGCCCTGGATGAGGCCGGCATCAAGCCCGAGCAGGTCGACTACATCAACGCGCATGCCAGCAGCACCCCGATGAACGACAACCACGAGACTGTCGCCATCACCAAGCTCTTCGGCAAAAAGACCCCCGCTGTCAGCGGCACCAAGGCTTACTACGGTCACCCGCTCGGTGCCTCCGGCGCGATCGAAGCCGGTCTCTGCGCCCTCGCCCTCACCCACAACTACATTCCTCCGACCCTCAACTGCCCCGATCCCGAAGTACCGGAAGGTTTCGATCTCGTGGCACTCCACGGTCGCAAGCAGGAGCTTCAGTACGCGCTGAGCAACTCCTTCGGCTTTGGCGGCATCAACGCCTCCATCGTCCTGGGCAAAGCCCCGACGCTTTGATTTAACTCTCAGGTCCGTAATACCAGGGCTGTCTACTCACACCCTGGTATTTTGATTAGAGATCCGTGATGAAGGAATTTGACGCGATCATCGTTGGATCCGGTCCCGCCGGCTCCTTGGCAGCGTTGGTACTCGCCCGCGCCGGGAAACGTGTGGCCTTGATCGACAAGGCACGGTTTCCCCGCCCCAAAGTTTGCGGCGACTGCGTCAACCCGAGTTGCTGGCCCATCTGGGAACGCCACGGCCTCGCCGAACGTTTTGCCGAACTCCCGCACGAATCTCTCCGCGGTATCAGCCTTGAGCTGAACCACAAAGTGATCTTCAAACATAATTTCGTTCTCTCCGAACGCGGCGAACGCGCGGTGGAGCGGGAAGTCCTCGACAACTGGCTCTGCCACGAAGCTCAGGAAGCTGGAGCTCACCTTTTCCACGGTGTGCGCGTCGACGGCGTCGACACCAAGGGAGAAGTCAAGACCACCCAAGGCCTGTTCAAAGGCCGCTTCATTATCGGAGCGGACGGACGTAATTCGATCATCTCCCGCCTCAGCGGACTGGCGACCTACCGCCAGACCTGTACCCGCGTCGCCTGGCAGGCCAACATCGAGCCCGACAACCTCGACCACTACGTCCACATGCACATCTTCAACGAGGGCTACTACGGCATGACCCGCACCTCCGAGAAGACCGCCAATCTCTGCCTCGTCCTCGGCTCCAAGGCCAATGCCACCCCGCAGAAAATCGCGAACCGCTATTTCCCCAGCCTGCCCTCCCAAGTCTGGCGCAGCATCTATCCCATCTCCCGACGCGCCGCCGATCTTGGTCGCGGACGCATCCTTCTCGCCGGGGACGCCGCGCGCGTGGTGGAACCGTTCACCGGTGAAGGCATCTACTTCGCCCTCTCCTCCGGAGAAGCCGCCGCCCACGCTATCCTCAAAGGTCTGGATGCCAATGACGAGGCGCTCGCACAAACCCTCTACAGCGACTCCCACCGCGCCCTCTACAAAAAACGCGCCCGCGTCAACACCTTCACCAACTGGTGCGCCCGCCGCCCCGCCCGCGCCGTCCGCGTCCTCGGACTGCTCCAATACTGGCCCTCCAGCATCGCCACGATGCTCAATCAAGTCCACCAATCCCGACCCGCCCCTATCCCGCACGCCGTCGCCAGCGCGTAATTACTTTATCCATGAGAAGCAGCGTGGGCGCGCAAGCTTATTTATTAGTTATGAGAATACATTGCAAAACGCACTAATTCTCGCTTCTCAAGTGATTTACCTTTCGATAGCTTTTGCACCAATGAAAAAAATCCTCCTCGTTCTCACAGCATGCCTCACCCTCGTCGGAGTCTCTGCCTTGAATGCCGGAGATAGCGCCGCCTGTGCCCCCTCCTCCTGCAGCAAGTCAGAATCGCCGTGCAGCAATAAAGATCGGGTCACCAGCATCCGCTGGATCGAGTCGGTTCAGCATGATCTCGACGCCGATGACTGTTACGTCGTCCTCGTCGGCAAAATCACCAAGAAGTACAAGGATGAAACCTACTTCTTCACCGATGGCACTGGCACCATCCAGCTTGATAGCGAAAAGGAACTCCCCGTCGGCAAGAACATCGTCGTGCGCGGCCGCATCGATCAGGCCTTCCTGAGCATCGGCAAGCTCGAAGTCGAAGTCTGCAGCTGGCGCTACGTCAAATAAACCATTTCACTTCCTACAAAAAAGGCACACCGCACGGTGTGCCTTTTTTGTGTCGCTCACGCTTAACGCGCAGCGGAAGCGCCCTGCGGTCGGGGGCGATGCTCCATCGGCTTGGCTTCATTCACCGTCAGCTTGCGACCACCGAAATCGGAGCCGTGGAATTGACGAATCGCCTCCTCGCCCTCTTCCTTGTTTTCCATCACAACAAAACCAAAACCGCGCGGACGCTTGGTCATCTTGTCCAGGATGAATTGCACCTGGTTCACCTGGCCGACCCGGCCGAAGTGCTCGGTCAATTCCTGCTCGGTCGTTTGATATGGAAGATTCCCAACGTAGAGTTTAATGCTCATGCGATCACAAGTCCTTTGCTGCGGTTAATGCCGTCACCCTAGCAAAAGACCCGCCATTTGTGGCGTTACGATTGGGTTACATCGGGCAAGGCTCAACCCTGCACATCACACGAGCATCAGCACCGCCCACATGCGGCCTGTCTGCCCCTTTTCCGCGCGGTACGAATAGTAATGCGGCAAGGTCGCCGCCGTGCAGCGGCCGCAATCATGCACCTGCGTCACGCCCGCATCGCGAGCCTGTTGCAGGATCATCGCCGCGAACGGCACCTCATAATGCGGCAGACGAATGCACGGTCCGAGTTGTACAATCAGATCTCCCGGATTCGTGCCAAAGTTCTCGCGCAGAGTGCGAATCACTTCACCCGTGATGTTCAGCTCCGTTCCCTTGCGACCGGAATGAGCCAGCCCGATCACCTGCTTTACCGGATCATAAAAGTAAACCGGTCCGCAATCGGCTACCCGCACCACGAGGGGAGTTTGCCGCAGCGCGGTCACCAGCGCATCCACTCCCGCATAACGCGTCGGGGGCATCGTCTTTACAACGGCCACCTCTTTGCCGTGCGGCTGCTCGCCGTAGATCGTCCGCTCGCTTGGGAAACCGCCGCGATCGAGAAACTCCGGAACGCGCGACTCCAGTTCCTCGCGGGGAATCGCGGAACGCCAGGAAAAGCCATGCTTGAGCCCCGGCAATGCAAGTGCGGGAAAAGTCTCCCAGACGGATCCATCAAAAATCGGTGCAGCCATCGGGCAAAAAGATAACCGACAGGGAACAAAAGTCACCTGTCGGCTTATCAAAAACTTTAGACTGACTTCGCGCCCGGAGAAAAACCTCACGGACGCTACGGACTCATTAACGTTAAGGCCAAGCCTTAGCGTGCGTTGGCAGCCGTGCCGTTATGATGGGCCGAGCAACGACGAATGATCGTGCGATAAATGCGGACCCAAGCTTCCTGATCTTCGTGGCTGAGCTCCTTGAACATCTCCAAGATGTTCCGGACAATGCCCCGCTTCATGCCTTCGACCAATTCGCGGCCTTTATCGGTAATACGAACCAATACCTGACGGCGATCTTTAGGATGACTGAATCGTTCAACCAATCCGGCTTCCACCAAACGGTCAACCAATCCTGTGGTCGCTGGTGTCGTATGGCGCATCAGTTCGGCCAACTGCGACATGTTCAATCCTGTGCTCTGATTGAGAAATCCCAACAGTGTATACTGGGGAATAGAGATGTTTCCCCGGTTCACTTCGGTGGATAACTCAACCAAAAACGACCGCTGGAGTTGTGTCGCGATTTCGGCCAGTTCTTCGGCGATGTGGACATTGCTTTCAAATGATTCCATGCCCAGAAGCTTAAACTAAATAAATGTTTCAAGCAATAATATTCTAAAAGATGAGACTGTCTCAAGGGCTGGACCATTTGTCCAAAGAGACCTTTACCGTCGCATTCCCTTTAAAGGAAACGCCGTATTAAGGAAGTATTTATCTAGCCCACTGATTGGAATCGGTAGAAAAGATAAAAAGCCGCGTGTGCTGAATATTAGACTGAACGAATCACAAATTTGTCACGGATTAATAGCCTGAATGACAATTTCGACACGCCGATTACGTTGCTGTTCCTCGATTGAGCCTTGAGGGTTCACCAATGGGCGTGTTTTGCCATATCCGCGGGATTCAAAGGTGTAGTTGGCTCCATTCAAATGTTGCTTAAGCCAGTTGACCGCCTCGCGCGCGCGATCTTCGGACAGCTTTTGATTGTAGGCATCCGTTCCGAATGTATCCGTGTGCCCTTCCACCTGAATGCGCGCCACGGGATATTTCTTGATCCACTCCACCGCTTGCAGCAACAAGGGCTCCGCCGCAGGCTTCACTTTCGCCGAATCAAAGTCGTAGACAACATCGCTCGGCAGGCGCAAGAGGACCGGCTCCGGCATCTTCGGATTGATTCCCGCCGATGGCGACCGGAATCCGGCGCTGATCTGCTCGAAGCTCGGCAACGCATCGCCCCCCGCCGTGGCGGGACCGGACAGAGCCGCAATCCCCCCCGTCCCAGAAGTATCGCCACTGCCTCCGCTGGTCGTGGGAATGGGAACGCCGCCCGCCGGTTGATCGGGACCATTCAAATTGAGTGCGCCCACATTAATACGGGCAATCTCGGATTCGATCTTCGACTTGTCCGAAGGCGAATAGGGGCTCGTCGCCGGGTTTGCGGTGATGGCGGAGCTGACTGGATCGGGCGTGGTCGGAACCGCCATTTGCGGCGGATTCGTCAGCAACGCGCGGGCAATGGCGCGGCCGTCACTCGATTGTGTGGGTGCGGGATTCGGATCGCGGGCCACGGGAATGACGGAGACGCCCTTATCCTGAGCACCGCTCAGCGTGGCGGGGTTCATATCCACGCGCTTGAGTTGAAACGGCTTCTTGTACTTCTGTTCCTGGTAGGGAATCGCGTAATCAGCGAGCCGTATCCATCCGAACCACCACGCCACGGCCACATGCAACGCGAGCGATAGCAGGAGGGCAATAATAGCCCAGCGCAACACCGGCGGCTCTTCTTCGACGTAGGGATTCGTAAAGTGTTTCATGGGGTCGCACCCGTCTTCTTTAACTTTGCACGCCATTCCTGCGCTTGGTCAAGCTGTCCGGCTTTTTCGTACGACTCCGCCGCCCGCTTCATGGCCAGCGGTGTGAGGTACGGATCATTATAGAGCAACGCAAGCGCCGCGTAGGCCTTCGCCGCTTCCGGATAATTTCCCCGCACAAAATAGATATCGCCGAGAATCTTGCGCGCCGCCGCGTTCCCCTTGCCCTCCGGCTCCTGCAACATCGCCTGCTCGACGAGCGCCTGCGCCGCGTCATAACTTCCGGCTCCGAGTTGTGCCTGCGCGAGGGCGAGGAGAACCTCCGTGCTGTTCGCCGCGGCGGGATTACGTTGGCGATAGGTCAGGTAACTCGCCACGGCATTTTTGAATTGCCCGCCGGAGCGTTGATTTTCCGCCAGCAACCACCACGCGGGCGTGACGAAATCCCCGCCCTGCGGATGTCCCGTCACCATCGTAAACCAGATGATCGCGCGGTCATATTGACTCGCCGCCTGCGCTTGTTGTCCCAACCAGAAATAGAGCGCGGCGGGGAGCTTGGACGCATTCGGAACCGAGGCGGATTCCTTCTCGTAATCGGACACGTACGCGGGCGCTTTTTTGAAATCCTGCTGGGCAAAAGCCAACAACGCGAGTCGCTCGCTGGCGGAAAGTCCATACGTCGCATCGTCCAGCTTGCGCGCTTCGAGCAAGGCCGGTTCTGCGTCCTTGTAATTCTTCTTTTGAAAAGCGTCGGAGCCAATCGTGTAAAGCGCGAGAGCCCGTACTTTCGTCTGGGGGAACGACTTCAACAATTCGCTAAATGTCGCCACGGCGTCCGGGGTCCGGCCCGCCTGCGTATAAAGCAAGCCGAGTTGCTCCAGCGCCATCTGCCGCTCGGGCGAATTATCCGCCGCGGCGCGACGCACTTTTTCCCACGCACCTATCGCGAGATCGGGCTGCGCCGCGTTCTGCAAACTGATCGCCTGCCGAATACGAGCCGGAAGCGCCGAAGCGTTCTGCGGAAATTCGTTGGCGAAACGGTCGTACATCTCCGCCGCCTGCACCCATTTCTTTTCCTGATAATAAGCCCGGGCCAGTTCGAATAAAATCTGGTCGTGCGGCAACTCCTTATTCCCGCTCTGCAACAGCGTCTGCCACATCGGAATCGCCTGCGCGAACTTCTGCCGACGCGAAAAATCCTGTGCGCGCAAAAGCTGTACGCGAATCGCCTGCGGCGCGTTCGGATACTTCGCGAGGAAAGCCGATGTGTCCCCTTCCAGCGTCGAACCGTCGCCCTGCGCGCGCGCGAGCAAACGCTGGAACGCCGCCTCGGGCGCTTCGGACCGGTCGCCGTAATCTTTCAGATAAATATCGAAAGCGTCCGAGGCTTCCGGATACTTCTTCAGCTCAAACCACGACCGCGCCACCGCGAGGAAAATCTCCGCCTTCGCGCTCTCCAGAAATCCCGCCGGTTCCGCGCTCCGCAGATCGAGCAAATCCTGAAACCGCTTCTGCTGATAATAAAGCCGCACAAGTCCCGTGTTCGCCACGCGCCGCCAATCGCTGCCCGTATCCAGACGTCGGCACGTTTCGAAAAGCGCTTCCGCTTCCTTCACATTCCCCGCCTGCAACGCCGCCCAGCCGCCTCGCGCTGCGGCCATCGATTGCGTCGGTTTGCTCTCCGCAATGTTCAGCACCCGCTGCCAATACTTCAGCGCCTGATCGAACTTTCCTTCCTTCTCGTAACTCAGCGCCAGCGCTTGCGCGGACGGTGCCGCATACGAAGCCGCATCCTTATCCTTGCTCGCGAGCAGCTGCTCGAGCAGCGGACGGCCCGATTTCAAATCTCCCGTCTGCAACTGCGCTGCGCCCAACAAATAGGTCGCCGCGATTTTCGTCGCCGCATTCCCCTTGGCCAACGCGCCCTGCAATGGCGCGATCGCCGCCGCAAAGTCACCCGCCTGAAACGCGAGATCGCCCAGTCGCAATTGCGCCGCCGTCAGAAAAATACTCTCCGGGTACGTCTTGATCAGATACGCGTAGGCCGCGCGCGCATCTGCCGGTTTTCCCAGCGCGCGATAACATTCCGCCACGCGATAGAGCGACTCATCGCGGCGGCTGTCGTTCGGATAATTTTTTACCAGATCCGAAAATTCTTTGAGCGCTCCGGCGTAATCATTTTGCGAAAGCAACATCGACGCCCGTTCGAACTGCGCGATGGCGGGCGAGATGACTTGAATCTGCGGCGTGGAGGCCGTGATGGTTGACGACGACGTCGTAGCTGGTTTCGGTGTGTTCGTCTGCGCGGAGAGAGAAGCGAGGCCGCATAAAAAAGCGGCGGCACGAGTTCCAATGCTCGAAAGGCTTCCCATAGTAGGCCGGTAGTGAATGGCTGGAGTGATTACTGTCCGCCCTTATCGGGAGGCGACGTGGCGAATGCGATGTTCCACAAATCAGCGGCGCGCGCCGCGTCGAGCACCTTCACGATGTTCTTGTAGTTCGCCTTTTCATCCGCGCGCAACACCAACACCTGATCCGGATACGCCTTCACGATGCCGCGCAAGACTTCCTCCAACTCCGCATAGGTCACCGTCCGGCCCTGCAGCGCAATCGTGCCGTCCTGGCGGACATTCACAATCGCCTCACCAGGCAGGCGCTGCGGTTCCTTGCCGTGGCTGGCGGCGGGAATTTTCACCTGCAGATCGGTTTCATAACGCGACAGATTCCATGTCAGCAAAAAGAAGCAGAGCAGGAACATGACCACGTCGATGAACGGCGCGAGCTGAAACGAGATGGGCTCTTGGGCGAGGCGGCGGCGAAAGTTCATGGGCCGGTGTGGTTGGTTAATTATTTATCGCGGCGTTTGCGCAGCAAAATCAACTGCTGCACCAGCGGCGTGGTCGATCCTTCGAGCAGCGAAATGAGATGTTGCACCCGACCGCGGAAATACGCGTAGCAACCCATCGCC
The DNA here is from genome assembly GCA_017849585.1 of Verrucomicrobium sp. Taxonomy (GTDB): domain Bacteria; phylum Verrucomicrobiota; class Verrucomicrobiia; order Methylacidiphilales; family UBA1321; genus UBA1321. The sequence continues at coordinate 148,731 of JAFIGT010000003.1, read as the reverse complement.
GTGATACCGACCACGAGGCCCACCGCCGTCGCCACGAGTGCCTGCGAAACGCCACCGGCCAGCAACATCGTGCGCATCGGACTCGCCTCCTGCGCGATCGAACCGAACGAGCGCAGGATGCCTACCACCGTGCCGAACAAACCGAGCATCGGCGCGAGCACGCCGCAATCCATGACATAGAGCACGCGTTGATTAAGCTGCGTCGCGATGCGCGTGCCTTCGGATTCTGCCACGGCCTTGATCGATTCCGCATCCGCGTCAGGATTGCGGCGGATGAACTTTAGCGTGTGCTCCAGCACCCGCGCCGTCGCCTGCGGTCGATCCGCCAGAAAACGCGCCATGCCTTCGAGATCATCGTTTTCGAAAAACGGCTCGATACGATGCACAATCTCTTCGTCCACAATCGCGCTGTCCTTCAAAGTCAGCACATAAAAGAACACCAGCGACAGCACCAGCACGGAAATGAACAGCAGCGGGATCATCACCCAACCCGCCGACATGATCAGCTCCCACAACGTCAACGGACCATGCGCCGACGCCGGGGCCGCGCTCGCGGGAGCCGTCTGCGCCATAACGGCGGAAGTCATCAGTGAAAACACCAGCGTGGACCCAAGGAAAGAACGTTTCATAGATTGGTTTGGAATGAGATGCAGCAACGCTATCGGATCATTGCCCGGAGTGCAAGGCAGTGTCACAGCCGTATCTATTCAAAACATCATGTACGAGATTGAGAATTCTGAGAGGCAAAGGCGAGGCGCAAGGAGGGAGTTTATTGAGACACCAATAAGTGACCGACGCGCAACGATGCTTTTGCCTTTCACAAACTCAAGATCGGACGTGAGGTTTTGAATAGATACGGCTCAGGCCAATCCGGCTTGCAAATCCCGTTGGCTCCCGCATAGTTACCGAACCCCGCGATCATGAAATACAAAGCCATCCTTCTCTTCGGCGCTCCCGGTTCCGGCAAGGGTACCCAGGGCAAAATCCTCGGCAGCATCCCCGGCTTTCAACACTTCGCCTGTGGCGACGTCTTCCGCTCGCTCGACCTCACCAGCCCCATCGGCATGGCTTTCCTCGAATACTCCAGCAAAGGCGCGCTCGTCCCGGACGACATCACCATTGACCTCTGGTCGCAGCAGATCGAAAAGATGGTCACCACCGGCCGCTTCAAACCCGAAAAAGATCTCCTCGTCCTCGACGGCATCCCCCGCAACCGCAATCAGGCGCGCATGCTCTCCGACCGGCTCGACATCCTCAAGGTGATCCACCTCACCTGCTCCGACAAGCAGCAGCTCTACGACCGCATCAAACGCCGCGCGCTCAAGGAAAACCGCATCGACGACGCCAACGACGAGACCATTCGCCAACGTCAGGTTACCTACGAAAACGAAACCAAGCCCGTGCTCGATTTCTATGGCCCGGAATTGATCGTCCACATCGAATCCAGCCAGCCCCCGCACCACGTCGTGCGCGATATCCTCAGCCATATCTAATCCAGCTCAGGCTGGCTGAAAAAGTCCGGTAGCGGCAACGTCAAGAGCGAACCCCACCGAGGATAATGTGGAGTACGGGAACTTGCGCCCGCCATGCTACAAGGCAGCTGGCTGCCGTCGTGATCCTTTACTTCTTATTTCCGAATTTATAATTGATGTATGAAATAAGAAAATAGGGGATGCTTAATACCGTCACAAATAAAAGAATTTTTATCGAAAAATCGGCAGTTATATATCCCATCAACTTCCTATATAATGTCGAACTCCACAAACATACCAATAAAGCTGCGATTGAAGTAGCGACTTTTTCATTTTTCATTTCTAAAATGGATCATTAAATTCAAAAGCGAACGTAGAAAGTCACCCGCGACATTCTTTCTCGCATCGATTAATCATTATCGCAACGGAAACTTTCTTCTGTTGCCGCATGCCGCTTTCCGGTTGCTTCTCGCCGGAAAGTTCTCCACCATTTCGGCAATGCGAGTGACTTTCCTTGGGACAGCCGACGGCAATACCAGCGCAACGCGCGAACATTCCGGCATTCTCATCCAAACGCCCGTTACCTCCCTCCTCCTCGACTGCGGCGCCACCGTTCCCCGATTCCTCCTCGCGAAGAAGATCAATCCCGAAGTTCCCGAAGCGATCTGGATCAGCCACATGCACAGCGACCACATCGGTCAATTCAGCATGCTCATCCAATCCCTCTGGCTGCGCGCCCGCCGCGCGCCCCTCCACGTTTACGCCCCGGCCGCCGTCATTCCCACCCTGCAAGAGTGGCTCATCCAGTGCATCCTCTTCCCCGAACTCCTCGGCTTCCGCATCGAGTGGCACCCGATCAAAAGCGGCAGCAAGTTCACCCTCGGCGCGTTTGAACTCCGCGCCTTCTCCACCAAGCACCTCGCCAACCTCGCCTCCTTCTTCCAACGCGACTACCCCCAGACCTGCTTCGACTGCTACGGCGTCGCCATCACCTACCTGAAGCAACGCTACGTCTACTCCGCCGACATCGAACATCCCCGCGACCTCCGGCCCGCCCTCAAGACACCCGTCCGCGCCCTGCTCTGCGAGCTCACCCACTTTCCCGAGCGCGAACTCTTCAAGGAACTCGCCGCCCACGACGTCAAAGGTCTCTGGATCACCCATTACCCCGACCACCTCGAAAACAAGGAACTCCAGCTCAAGAAAATCGCCCGCGAGGAAAAGTACCGGGGTAAAGTCACCCTCATGCGCGACAAACGCTCCGAATCGATTTGAAGCCACCGCAAAAAAAGCCTCGATAATACATTTCCCTCAAGAAACCGGTAAAAAGTGCCGAATTGCCATTGACGCCACCTAAGCATTCAACCTAAAAGGAAACTATGTCTGACGCCATGCCTCAACTCCCGGCCGTGAGCTGGGTGACCAATCTCAAGCCTGACGACCGCGACCTGCTCAGCTCCTACGGGGAATTCATCCCCGCCCATCCCGGCACTCCGCTCATCAGCCAAGGCGATACCCAGGACAATCTCTACGTCGTCGTCTCCGGCAGCCTCGAAGTCTCCCGCGACGGACAAGCCATTGCCACCGTTACCGAAGGCGAAGCCCTCGGCGAAGTCTGCCTCTTCGATCCCGGCACCGCCTCGGCCACGGTAACGCCCACTATCTTCAGCCAGCTCTGGCGCATCAACCGCGACGAATTGCTCAGTTTCATCAATGACAATCCCGGCGCGGGCAATCAATTGCTCTTCGCCCTCGCGACCACCCTCGCCACCCGCCTGCGCAACGTCGGCGAGTAGACGCCGCGCGTCGTCGGTGACGCCAATAAAAAAGCCACGAGACCTCTCGTGGCTTTTTTGTGAGTAGAATTCGCGACGCGTCTTCTGCTCAATACCCCTTCAACGCGACATAATAATAGGCGTGGCGTTTATCCACATCGAAGTAGAGCGTGCGATGACCTTCCAGTCGCGTCATGACAAACGCAGGGTCCACATCCTTGAACGGCTTGCCGAGTTCCGCCGCCATCACTTTCGCCGCATCGAGATCGCCCGTTTCCAGCATGTGCGACACCGGCAGGGTCAGGGAATCCAGCGGGTTTTCCACCCACTCGGCATCCCCCTGATTGGACGAATCGAGCGCGTAATCGCGCAGCACGCTCAATAGCCAGACACGTTCCTGACGGAAAAACCAACGTGGCGTCTCAATGAGTGAACCGAACTTGCGGCGCTTGTCCATCAGCGTGGCAATTTTCTTTTCGGCAAAACCTTTCCCCATGAAGGAAAACGTCCACTTACCGGACTGCACATCTTCGATCTCTTTTTCGAGCGCGACAAACTCCCGCAACTTCTCCACTTCCTTTAATAATCGTGCATAGGAGGTGATCGCAATCCCGGCCTTGATTTTCTCCACATCGCGGGGAAGGCTTAACTTTTCCGCAAGACGCTCGGGATGATCCTCCAAAGCTAGCAATTCGTTGATCTTTTCATACGCCCGATCCCGGTCGAAGGTGGCACGAAGCAGATGCATCGATTGAAACCATAGCCAGTTGCGTGCCGTAATGTAAAGTTTCTCCTGCCAGACCATCTACTTTCGCATTCAGCGACATCCTATTCCACCTAACAGGGCTTGTCATGACCGAATCTTAATAATTACTCATTTATTTATATTACTTATTTTTATTGCATCTGGATTCGTGTTAAGGCTAAGCTGAGCCCGCGTCCACGCTCTGCCCATGCGCTACCCCTTCTTCTCTCTCATCGCCCACTCTCACTCGCAAATCGTTAACACTTTATTTGCTATCTTTATATTAATCATTCTTTCATCGGAAGGTCAGGCCCAGTCGTCCTTGGACGCCGTGATTCGTGTCACCGCCACGACTAGCCCCACGGAGCCTTACATCACCCTGAACTGGCCCAAGCTCACCAACGCGACAAGCACGATCAGCATCTATCGCCGGGTAAAGGGCTCCACCAGTTGGGGAACCGCCAACTCGGTGGCGAATACGGCGACCTCCTACGCCGATGCGACGGCCTCGCCCGGCGTGGTCTATGAGTACTCCCTCAAATGCTCGTCGAGTCTGGTCGGCACGGCCTACGGGGCCATCGTCGCGGGCTATAATATCCCGCTCGTGGAAAAACGGGGGAACGTGATTTTGCTGATCGACAGCACGATGACCACCTCGCTGTCACCGGAGATCTCCCAGTTACAAGACAACCTGATTGCGGACGGTTGGAAGATCTTCCGCCACGACGTGGCCCGGCAGTCCATCCCCGCGACTTCCACCAATTCGACCGACTACGCGCCCCGGCTTGCGGAGGTCCAGGCCGTGCGCAGTCTCATTCAATCCGACTATAATAACAACGGCGGTGCCAGCAACAGGTGGGCACTTCTCATCCTCGGACATGTGCCGGTCCCCTACTCCGGTTACACCGCGCCGGATGGACATCCCGAGCATATCGGCGCGTGGGGCACAGATACCTATTACGCCGACATCAATGGAGCGTGGACCGATACCAGTGCGAGTGTCACGAACTACTCCGGCCTCAGCGATAAACGCAATGCCAACACCGCGGGCGACGGCAAGTTCGACCAGAGCTACCTGCCGTCCGATGTGGAACTTCAGTGCGGCCGCATCGATCTCGTCAACATGGGCAATGAACCGACCGGCCTGACGGAAGTGGAATTGCTCCGGCAATACCTGGTGCGCAATCACAATTTCCGGCGCAACCTGGCGCCTTACTCCACCGTGCCACGGCGCGGATTAGTCGATGACAACTTCGGTTATTTTGGCAGCGAAGCTTTCTCCTCTTCCGGTTGGCGCGCCGGGTTCGGATTCTTTGGCGTCAACGCGGGTCAGATGGATTCCCTCGACTGGTTCGGCACGCTCCACACCACCCCGATGCTGTTCGCGTATGGTTGCGGCGGCGGCTCCTTCACGTCGTGCTCCGGAGTGGGTTATTCCACGATCGACTTCAACAAGAAAAATTCCAAAGCCGTGTTCACCCTGCTGTTCGGCAGTTGGTTTGGCGACTTCGATGGAACCGATGACTTTCTGCGTTGTCCGCTGGCAGGCACGGCCAATTCACTCGGGCTCACCTCCGCCTGGTCGGGACGCGGCTATGTGCATCTCTATCACATGGCCCTCGGCGAAGTCATCGGCTACAGCATTCGCTATTCCCAAAATAACGCCGAAAGCCCCTCTTCGGGAGGATGGTATTCGAACAACTATAACCGCAGCATCACCTGCAATCTCATGGGCGATCCCACGCTGAGACTCCACAGCCTCACGCCACCTCAAAAGGTCACCGCCACTTCCGCCGCTGGAGGCATCACCCTGAACTGGTTCGCCTCGCCCGACAGTACACTGAGCGGATACCATGTCTACCGCGCCACTGCGCCGACCGGACCATTCACCCGGATCACCGGCACCACCACCAGCGACACGAATCCCACCGGCTCGTGCTTGAGCCCCAGCACCCTGACCTACACCGACACCGATTCCGCGCTCCTCTCGGGTACCGCGTACACCTACCTCGTCAAGGCCGTGCGCATGGAAGTTTCCGCCTCCGGAACCTACGCGAATCAAAGTGTTGGCGAAGCCGTCACCCTCACCCATCTCGCCGCTGCCCCCGCTCCGCTTGCTCCCACTCGCCTTGCCGTTTCCCGCACGGCGGGCGGCACCTGCATGCTCACGTGGGACGATAATGCGACGACCGAAACCGGATATCTCGTCGAGCGCCGCAATCCCGCCACCGGAGCATGGAGTCAAATCGCTTCGCTGCCTGCGGACACTGTCACCACCACGGACACAGGAGCCACGGTTGGCGCGGTCGTTCACTATCGCGTTCGGGCCGCAGGCAGCACCAATTCCGATTACTCCAACATCGCGGCGGATTACAACCGCCCCGGCCTCGTCTACAACGTCAACTATTCCTACACCGTGACCAAATCCGCCGGAATCATCAGCCCGCCCGTGACACGCTTCAACGGCACCGCGGGCAGCGTGAGCGTCAACTACGCCACCGCCAATGTCATCGCCACAGCAGGCACGGACTACACCGCCGCCTCCGGCACCCTCACGTGGGCACATAACGACACCGCCAACAAATCGCCCAGCATCGCCATCGCCAATCTTTCCGGCACGCAACCAACCAAGATATTCAAAGTCTCGTACAGCTCGCCCACCAACGGACTCGCCCTCAGCACCCCGGCCACCACCTACGTTTTCGTCAACGATCCGGCCGCCCTCACCCTCCCCAATCCGTGGGCTACCACGACCATTGGCGCGATCATCAGCACCGACACCGGCTACAGCGACTACGCCAATGGCCTCTTTGGCATCGCCACTCGCAACGGCGCGTATTGCGTCGACACAGCTGGCACTTCGGCCGATTGCCTGCGCTTCACCTACCAGATCGTCACTGGCGACTTCCAATTCACCGCCCGGCTTTCCAACTTCTCCGCCACGGGCAATACCGTCCGGGCCGGACTCATGGCCCGCAGCGCGCTCGCCGGATCACCCATCATGGATTCCATCTGGATGTCCACCTCCGGCGCGAGTCGACGCTTCTCGCGCGCGGCGAATGCCGGGGCGACGGTCAACTACACCAGCACCGGCATCGCAGGCGCTCCCGTCTGGTTGCGCATGACACGCTCGGGTTCGAACTTCACAGACGAAAGATCCACCGATGGCGTCACATGGGTTTCCACCAGCACGGAACCGGCCCTGGCCACACTCGCCACCATGCCCGCGACGCTCTACGTCGGCCTCGGCGCAGCCACCGATAATGTCACCGGCAACATCGGCTCGCTCGGCTACGCCCGCTTCGACAACGTCACGCTCTACACCGTCCCCGCCGTCGTGACCGGACTCACCGCCACCTCGAGCGGAGCCGCACAATCCGGCCAGATCATATTGAACTGGACCGCCTCCAGCGGGGCGACCAGTTACACCCTCGAACGCTCCACCACCTCCGGCAGCGGCTTTACCCAAATCGCCACCACCGCCGCCACGTCCTACACCGATTCCAACCTGACCGCAGGCCAGGCCTATTACTACCGCGTCAAAGCCACCAACCCCGCCTTCGCCGCCACGGCCTACAGCGCCGAAGTCTTCGTCACCCCGTACATCGCCCCCACCGCCAACGGCTGGCGCTACACCTACTTCGGATCCGAAAGCGCCACCGGCAACGCCGCTCCCCTCGCCAACCCCGCTGGCGACGGCATCCCCAACCTCATGAAGTACGCCCTCGGGCTGAACCCGCTCATCGCTTACGACCGCACCCGCCTCCCACAAAGCCAGCGCCAGACCATCGACCTGCAACCCACCCTCACCTATACCTTCACCCGCAACACCGCCGCCACCGACCTCACCTATCGAATCGAAGTCACCAGCGACCCCACCACCACTTGGACCGCGCTCGATCCGCTCGCGACCACCAATCAGGTCAGCGTCACCACCCACTCCCTCTCCGCCACACTCCAGGTCATCACCGTCAAAGACACCCAGCCCGTCTCCGCCTCCCCCAAGCGTTTCATGCGCCTCAAAGTCACCGGACCGTGATTCGGGTGCCGATTCCCGCAAAAAATATCGCGCACCTAGCCAACGTAGCTCACCTAAGCCTAACGTTTCCGCGAAAATCCTGCTTCAATAGCAGGCATGGACTTCCCTTCTCTCGCACTGGATCAGGGCCGCACTGCGAACGAATCGTGCGCCACGCGGCGTCGGCGTTTTCCGATCGTCCCGGGGAAATCCAGAAAATGGAGCTGTTGGGAGCGGTTCGGAGCCGACGTGATTTTTTCTTCCGGCACCGGCCATCACGCCCTTTTTACGTCCGGCATCCAGACACAAATCACCCGCAAGAAGATAGCCGGGAAATGGATTCGCTCTTTTGGCCCCCATACCGGGTCCAGCCTCGCGCTGGTGGGTCGTGTAGGACTCGAACCTACAACCAAGTGCTTAAAAGGCGCCTGCTCTACCATTGAGCTAACGACCCGTCTCGAGCGAGAAAACACTATGCCTAAATCCTCTTTTTATGGCAAGCGGACTTTGCAATTTTGTGACGCCACCAGTAGGCTCATCCTTTGGAAACTCCATGACGAACCGTAGCGTAATCCACGGCAAAAGCCGTAGCACCGCCCCCATCCTCGACATCCGCGATCTCGAAATCAGCCGGGGCGACACCACCATCCTGTCGGGCGTCTCATGGCGGGTGCAAGCGAACCAGCACTGGACCCTGCTCGGCCCGAACGGCTGCGGCAAGACGTCCCTGCTCTCCGCACTCACGGGTTACCTCACGCCGACCGACGGCACCGTCTCCGTCCTCGGCGAAACGTTCGGCGAGTCGGACTGGCGCGAATTGCGCAAGCACGTGGGCATCGTGAGCTCCTCGATCCGCCAGATGATGAACGACAGCGAGCCGGCCCTGCAAAGCGTGGTCAGCGGCAAATACGCGATGATCGATTACTGGGGCCGCGTGACCACCGCCGACAAACGCCGCGCGCTCGCGGTCCTGCGCGATGTGGAAGCCGCGCATCTCGCGGATCGCCCGTGGCTATTCCTCTCGCAGGGCGAACGGCAACGCGTTCTGATCGGTCGTGCGCTGATGGCTCCGGTACGACTTCTCATCCTCGATGAACCGTGCACCGGTCTCGATCCGCTCGCGCGCGAACACTTTCTGAAATTTCTGCAACGGCTCGCGCTGCGTCCGAAGGGCCCGCGTCTCGTGCTGGTCACGCATCATGTGGAAGAAATCATCCCCGCCATGTCGCACGTGCTCTTGCTGAAAAAAGGCCGCGTGGAAGCCGCCGGACCGAAAGCGAAAGTGCTCACGTCCGCGGCGCTTTCCAAAGTCTTCGGCACCACAATCTCCCTCAGCAAACAGCGCGGCCGCTATCACCTCAGCGTCCGCGCCCTCAAAAGCCGCAAAGCCGCTTAATGGTGGCGCTGCCCCATCACTTCACCGTACGCATCCAATGAAAAAGATATTGCTGGGCGTAACCGCCGTAGGGGCCGAAATGTTTTGCCACGAAAACGCGCGCCTGTTTTTCGGTGAACGTGCGACGCTTCGGAAAATAGAGTTGATGAATCGCCCGTCGCACCCAGACATCGACGGGGAAAACCTCCTGCCGACCGTAAGCGAAGAGCAGGATGCAACTCGCCACCTTCTCTCCCACACCGCGAAGCTTCATCAGTTCCTTGCGCGCTTCGGACGTCGGCAGCGCACCCACCGCGTCGAGCGACACTTCGCCCGCCGTCAATTGCCACGCCGCATGAAACAAATGCTTCGCCCGAAAACCGAGCTTGCACTCGCGCAAGTCCGCCTCGGACGCCGCGGCCAGCGTACGCCAGTCGGGGAAACTCCATTGACCCGGTTCCACTTCCTTGCCGAAGCGCTGACGCAGCGCCCGGTTGATTTGCTTGATCTGTACAATCTGCTTCATTGCCGAGCAGATGAAATTCGCCGTCGTTTCCCACGGATCCTGCCGCAGCAACCGCAGCCCCGGGCAATACGCCAGTGCCTGCCGCATCGGCTCGTCTTGGGGAAAAGTTTTGATCAGCGCCGCGAGATCCGTATCCCATTGAAAATAACGGGCCGCCGCCTCGCGCGTCAGCTTGCGACCTGTCAGGCGGAAACAATCGCTCCCACGCACCACGCTGACGGGATTTCCCGCGATCCAGCCGCGCCATTCGTTGGGACCCGTCAGGTCCCAGCAAAAAGCTTGGCCACTGCTCAAAGTGGCGGCAAGATCGTAGTCCGTGATCTTCTGCGTAAGTTGCGTGTATTCAGAAACCATTGACGCGTGGGGATCGCTCCCTTAAACAATTTTGCCGTAATGTTACACCGAAGCAAGCCGCCTTGTCGGCTCCCAAACACTTTCTTTACGATTCTGGCCATCGCCTCGTGTGCAGGCGTCACCCTCGCGTTCGCACAGGCTCCCGTTGCCCCCACCAATTCCATCCCACTCCCCCCCGTCGCCACACCATCGGCCACAGTTTCCAGCACCACGGCAGTTCCCACAACCCTCCCCGCCACACCAGACCCGAACGCGCACGCCATCGTCGCGCCCGCGCCGGAACCGATCAACCCCGGCTATAGCGGCGCACCGAACGATCCCGCCAAGCCCGCCGTCGTCCGCATCATCAGCCCCAAACCGGAGGAAATTCTCGCTTCCAGCACGGCCGATATTTTCTTCACAGTAGATAATTACACCCTCGCCGAAGGTGGCAACCGCCTGCACGTCATCGTCAATAATAACGAGCCTATTCCCGTGCACGACCTGCGCCAGCCGCTCACCCTGAAGGAACTTCCCGAAGGCGGCCACACCGTGCGCGTCCTCCTCGTGCAACCCGACGGTCATTCCCTGCCCAATGCCGAGGCCTACGCCATGGCTCACTTTTTCATTCGCAAAAAGAACTTCCAGAACTACGCCGCCGCGAACGCCCCCTACCTCACCGTCAATCTCCCCGTCTCCGGCATCGTTGATGTGGAAGAAAACGGCCGCGTCTGGTTCGACTTCCGCACACACAACGCGCCGCTCGCGCCAAACGGCTATCGCGTCCACTACAAGATCAATAACGTGGACGGCACCATCACCGAAAAGAAACCGGTGTTCTGGGATGGGATGAAGCCGGGCCGCTACGAGTTGCTCGTCGAATTACTCGACGCAGCGGGCAGTCCCGTACTCGGTGTTTTCAATCAAGTGAAACGCTCGTTTGACGTCCGCGCCGCCGTGAAAGCCTTGCCGGTCGAAGCGGAAGTTCCCGCCACGACCACAGCCACACCGGTTCGTCACGGGAACAATACCAACCGAGCCACCCCGGCTACGCCCGCTGCCGCCGCTCCCGAACACGGGGATTAATCAGCGGTTATTTCGCCGTCTTCGCGGAATCGACAAACTGGCGGAAGTTCGCCAGTTGCGCCTTCACCAGCGGCTCCGGTCCGATCAAGCGAACAAAGAGATTGCCTTGCGGCCCCTCAATGATCACTCCGGCCAAACCGTAATCCGGTTTCGGCACGGGCGGCACTCCCGCCATCGGCATCCCGCTCGCATAGGTGCCATAAGCGACGACCTCCGTGACCTTCATACCGTCCACCGTCCGCTCCTTCATCTCCCCTTCGGCCCGGCCACCGGTTGGTGCGGCCATTGTCTTGAGCCAACGCTGCACGTTCGATTGCGCATCGCCACCCTGGCCCGCCCCAAAGTAAAAGAGCACCACTTCGCCGGCATCAGTCCCGCTCTTGCGCGCCGGAATTGTCCATTGCGCCACGCGCATCGGCGAATTGGGCGTCACCGTCTGCCATGAACCAGGAGCCTTGAAAGTCACTCCCGCCACGGAAGTCTCCGCCCGCAGGGAAAAAGCTGCCACCAGAAAAAGAACCGGAATCACGAGTGTCTTCAACATAGCCGTTAGTTTACCCGCTTCTGCCAAAACGCAACTCCGAACATCCCGACCCATGCCGGGGGGGATTAAGCTGCCGCAAGAGTTTTGACCGGAATCCAATCGACCGCGCCCGGCTCCCAACACATTGCATCCGGCGCAATCCGACCAGCCTGCAACATCGACAAAACTTCTGCGCGAGTGAAGGGCCCAAACTGCTCGCCATTGCTAATCACCAAAATGCGATGATCCGGCGTCAATTCCGCAAGAGGTGGCGTCTCCAGCGGAGCCGCTTTTGGGGTCGCCGCTTGACGCATCCGCCACAAAATGACCCGGCGCGCAAAGAGAACCAATCCCACCACGGCCAGAATCAAACTCACCCAGGCTACGAATTTCGATTGCATCATCACCTCAATTAATAATCTAAAACGCCGATACCCTCTATGGCAAGCGCATCACAAAAAAACCAAACCGTAGCACCTTACGCATCGACAATTCCGCCTTCGCGTTCTACCCTTTTACTATGCAAATCCACATCAGTCCGAGAGATGTCAAGCTCACGGCAGCCATCCACACGTACGTGGCCTCCAAGGTCAGCCATCTGGAACATTACGCCGATGATATCATCGGTGCCCATGTCGCCATTCACCATGATACCACCCGCGCCGGAAAGCACGCGTTTGTCATCAAGGTGCATTTGGCCCTTCCCGGTCCCGACCTCCACGGCGAAGATCGCGGCCATGATCTTTACCAGGCCATCGACCTCGTGGTGGAACGGTTGGCGGAACAACTGCGCCATCGCAAAAGCAAGCTGACCAAGGGCCGTCGCGACGCGTCGCGCAAAGCCAAGGCCAAAGCTCGCAAGAGCGAATTGGTAGCCTAGTCCGCTCCTCTTTGAGCCGGGTTTCTGCGATGCCTTGACGTTGCTAAACCCGGCTCGAAAGGGAACCCAGGGCCGCGCGGTGACCGGTGCTCAGGCACCCTTGTAATAAATAACCACCTGTCGGTCCCTCCCAGTCGATCATCTCCCCGGCGCAATAGAGGCCGGGACTTTTTTTGAGCTGCAACTGCTCATCCAATTCTTTCCACGCCACGCCGCCCGCCGTCGAAATCGCCTCGACCAACGGTCGTGGCCCGCGCAAACGCAGGGAAAGTTTTTTAATTCGCGCACACAACTCCACCGTACTGCATTCGCCCACGTAATGGGTCAGCAAGGCCGCTGCCGCCGGACCCAACTTCCAATGCCGCGCCGCCCGTTCCCGTCGCGCGGATTCGCTGCCCGGCCCAAGCTTTTGCGAGAGCTCTTCCGCGCTGAATGTGGGCTTGAGATCGAAAGTAAGCGTCGGTTCTGCCTGCGCGCGCAACACCCGACCGAGTTGATAAATCGCTCCGCCTTCAATTCCATAGCGAGTGATGAGACATTCGCCCGCCACGGCGCGATCACCCGCGCTAACCGTGATATTCTTGAGCGGCAGACCGTCCGCCAACGCGAGAAACTCCGGTTTCCAGTCGACCTCATAACCACAATTCGCCGGGACAAAAGGCGTAATCTCAATCCCGTGATCCGCCAATATCGTGCGCCATGAGCCGTCCGATCCGGTCTGCGGCCACGAGCCACCCCCGAGCGCGAGAATCACCGTTTTCGTCCGCACCGATTCCTCCGCGCCGTCCGTCGAGCGAAAACGCAACGTCCACGAACCCTCCGGTTCGCGGCTCAAAGCGGTCCATTTGCGGCGCAAATGAAAAACCACGCCCTGCGCCTTTAGACGCCCCACCCAACGACGCAATAATGGCGCGGCTTTCTTCTCCACTGGAAACACACGACCACTCGTGCCAATAAAAGTTTCGATTCCCAAACCCAGCGCCCACGCGCGAGTTTGTTCCGGGCCGAATTCCGCCAGCATCGCCTGCCAGCGCGCCGGCTCGTCGTGATAGCGCAGCGGAAAATTCTCCACCGGCTCGGAATGCGTGAGGTTCAATCCACCATGCCCTGCCACCAGGAACTTCCGCCCCACCGACGGCATCGCATCGTACAACGCCACCGTCACACCCTGCGCCGAAAGCACCTCCGCCGCGCGCAATCCTGCCGGCCCTCCGCCAACAACCACGACGAAGTTTTCAGTTTTCAGTTCGAGGTTTTCAGTTAAGTCTGGTGACATGAAAGTATTCAGTTCGCGTACCATCTGACGGCATGGCTAGCACAGACTGCACCTTTCGCCCCTGAACTGAAAACCGAAAACTTCGAACTGAACACTTTCATCTCCCCTCATGCTCGCTTCACTGCTCACCACACTCTTCTTCTCCCTTTCCGTCGTCTTCGCCAATCGTTCCATCACGCACCTCGGCAGTGCGCGGGCCAATCTGAGCCGACTCACCCTCGCCGCCCTCCTGCTAGCACTTTATAGCCACAGCTTCGGCATTGGACTCGGCGGTAGCGGCGTTTATTACTTCCTCTTCAGCGGACTCATCGGGTTTGGTCTCGGCGACCTCGCACTGTTTCAAGCCATCCCGCGACTCGGCTCGCGCCTGACGATCCTGATGACACAATGCCTCGCGGCTCCCCTCGCCGCACTGATTGAATGGCTCTGGCTCGGCACCACCCTCACCGGCCTGCAAATCGCCAGCGGCTTGACGATTCTGTGCGGTGTCGCGCTCGCGATCGCCCCGAAGGAACACCAGCATCGGCCCACTTCCGTTCTGCGCTGGGGCCTCTTCTACGGATTCTTCTCCGCGCTCGGCCAAGGCTGGGGAGCAGTGATCAGCCGCAAGGCCTTCGAGGTAGATCAACTCGCTGGAATTTCCATCAACGGCGTGAATGCCGCCTATCAACGCATCCTCGGTGGCTTGCTCATCGCCGCGATTGCCTACGTCGTGCTCGGCGGTCGCTTTGATCTTGCCTCACCCACCGACGATGCTGCGAATCCCAAGGAGAAAAATCGCTGGAAAAAAGCATTGCCGTGGATAGTACTGAATAGCCTCTGTGGTCCCGTACTCGGCGTCAGCTGCTACCAATGGGCGCTCGGTGAATTGCCCACGGGTATTGTGCTTTCCATCGTCGCCACCACACCGCTCGCCATCATGCCCTTCACCTTCGCCATGGAAGGCGATAAACCGACGTGGCGCTCGTTCGTAGGAGCGCTCATCGCCGTCCTGGGCGTCGTCGCGCTGGCGCTGCACCGCTAACTTGCTTTTTCGCCCCATCCTGCCACAACTCGATCCATGAAATGCTATACTCACAGACAAGTGGATGCGGTGGCTGTGTGCAAATCGTGTGGACGCGCACTCTGCCCCGAATGTGTAACCGAAGTCGACAAGGGTTGCGCTTGCAAGAACCGTTGCGAAGAGGACGTGTCAGTACTCAATGACCTCGTAGTTCGCGGCAGCAAAGCTTACACAAAGGCAAGCTCCGTTTATAGCAAGTCAGGTATCTTCCTGCTTTTCATGGGAATCGCCTTTTTTGTTTTTGGACTTCCGATGGCCTTGAAAAATGGAAGTATTTTCTTCTTAGCTCTTGGAATTGGCTTTATTGCCTATGGGATCAGCCAGCTTATTACGGCTCGGAAGTATAAGGAAAAGTAACCTCTTGAAAAACATTTGGGCCGCGACGCTCTTTTACGTCTGCGTAAAAGGCATCGCGGCCAATGAGGTTTCCAAAGGAAATCATTTCCTTTGGCGGGGTGTGGGGCAGCGCCCCACTAGAGCTTCACAACTTTGACCGAGAAGATATCCGGGTCGGCGGTGATTTCCTTGAGCACCGCTTCGTCCGGGTGGCTGTCCAAATTCAGTACGCTCAACGCGCGGCTGCCGGGTTCCGTACGGCTCAGCGACATGCTGGCGATATTCACCTTGTGCTTGCCGAGGAGCGAACCGATCCAGCCTACGATGCCGGGGCGATCCTTGTTCTCCATAATGAAGAGATAACCTTCCGGCGTCGCTTCGAGGGAGAAATCATTGATGCGGACGATGCGCGGGTGCGGCCCGAAGAACGTACCCGAGATCGCAAATTTTTCCGCGCCCTTGGCCACTTCCACGCGAATGAAGTCAGTGAAGTCACCCGTCTCGCTCGCCTTGGTCTCACTGTAGTTGAGACCGCAATTCTTGGCCAGCTTGGGGGCGTTGATTTCATTGACCTCGCTGCCACCGGCCTGCGCGAGCAACCCTTTGAGAATGGCGCGGGTGACCGGCGTGGTGTCGACGTCGCTGACCTTGCCGCTGTACGTGACCACCAGTGTATCGAGTCCCTTCGGCGCGTATTGCGCGAGGAACAAACCGAGCTTTTCTCCGAGCTGGAGGTAAGGACGAATCACCGACAGCGTGCGGGTATCAACGTTCGGGGCATTGACCGCATTGCGGATGATGCCCTGAGCGAGGAAGTCATGGATCGCTTCGGCGATTTCAATGCCGACGCTTTCCTGCGCTTCTGCCGTCGAGGCACCCAGGTGCGGCGTGAGAACAACATTCGAGAGCTTGAGCAATTCCATGTCAGCGGCGGGCGGTTCTTTTTCGAACACGTCCAACGCGGCGCCGGCTACATGCTTGCTCTTGAGCGCTGCAAGCAGATCGGCTTCCACAATCAGGCCACCACGCGCGCAATTGATCAGGCGAACACCTTTCTTGCATTGTGCAATCGTCTTGGCGTTCAGAATGCCTTTCGTCTCCGGCGTCATCGGCATGTGTACCGTGATGAAATCGGCTTGGGTAAGCAAAGTGGAAAGCTCATCGGCCAATTCCACTTGCATGCTGCGGGCGCGACCAGCGGCGAGATACGGGTCATAGGCGATTACTCGCATGCCAAATGCAATGGCACGACGGGCCACTTCACCACCGATACGACCCATGCCGATGATACCGAGCACCTTGTTGCACAGTTCCACGCCTTCGAAATTCTTCCGTTCCCACTTACCTTCACGCATCGAGGCGGTGGCTTGCGGGATGTTGCGGGCGAGCGAGAGGAGAAGTGAAAACGCATGCTCAGCGGTCGAAATCGTATTGCCGCCAGGTGTATTCATCACAATGATACCGCGTTCCGTAGCGGCTTCCACATCGACGTTATCCACGCCAACGCCCGCACGACCGATGACCGCGAGCTTGTTCGCGGCGGCAATGGCCTTAGCCGTGATTTTCGTCTGGCTGCGAACCACAACTGCATCAAAATCCTTGATGACTTCGATCAGCTCAGGCTCCTTCAGACTCCCCTTGACCTCTACGGTGAAATGAGGGTTACGCTCCAAGATTTCAACCCCTTTGGGCGAAACGCCGTCGAGGACAAGTACGCGAAATGAAAGATTCATGAGAAGCGTAAAATTAGGAGGATGCATCTCCAGTGTCAACGATGGGGACAGATTTTCGACGGAAATTCACTCCTATCTAGGGTAACAAAGCCAATTTTCGTCCTCTTAAAAAAAACTCTGTAAAAAGTCTTGCCGTGCGCCAATGGAATACATAGTGTCTGCCTTATAAAAACCGGTGAAAGGTGATTTACCACAGGACTTTATGAAGAGCAGGCTGCTCAAAAAATTTGCTAAGAGTCAGAAGTACCAAATCCTCTCTGAAATCAAACGCAGCCAGGGGCTTTCTGTTTCCGAACTCTGTGAACGCATCAACCTGTCGTATATGGGGGTGAAGCAGCACTGTGTTTCTCTCGAGAAGGACGGTTATCTCGATACGTGGCGTCGGCCGAAGGGCATGGGCCGTCCCGAGAAAGCCTATCGACTGACCAATCAGGCGCAGGAATTTTTCCCGACGGAATATACCAACCTCACGTTGGAGATTCTCGAATCAATCCGTCAGGTCTATGGCGAAGCCGCCCCGGAAAAGATTCTCTACCAGATTTACCAGAACCTCATCCAATCCGTCTCGAGCCGCATCACCGGCGTGACGTTGGAGGAAAAAGCCCGCTCCCTCGCCGCGTATCGCGAGAGCGAAGGCTATATGAGCGAGTTCTACCACCACCCGGACAACGGTCAGTATTATATCATCGAGTATAATTCTCCTGTGCTCCTACTGGCGGATCGCTACAAGATTGTCCCTCAAATGGAAGAGCAATTGTTCGAGCGAGCGCTCGGCGTCAAGGTGCTCCGGCAGACGGAACGGGTATCGGGACTCTATAAGTGTGTCTTTACCCTGCAGCCGTAACGCCTCCATTGGGAACACCCGCTTATGTTCTCACTCCTGCGTCGGCTCCTCATTCTTGCCATCCTCCTTGTGGTGGTGGCGTTTCTGCTGCGTAACCAAATCCTGACCTATGGCCTGAAGTTCGGGCTCAAGCAAACGACCGGATTTGGCGTCAAAGTCGAGACGATCGATTTCTCACGTTTCATGCCCCCGGTTATTTTCGGGTATAATTTGCTCGTGGAAAACCCCGACGACTTCGAGGAAGTCACCGCCCTGAATGTCTCCCGGGTCGAGATCATCGGACCGGATGATTTTTGGCAGAACATCGACCGTCCCCGCCTTTCCCGGGTGAAGCTCGACATTACGGAACTCGCCATCGTGCGCAATTCCACCGGCAAACTGAACGTCCTCGTGATGGAGGAAGCCGCCAAGAACAACCCCGGTCGTCTCCACCCCTACCCTCTCATCGGCGAACTCGAGCTCGCCATTGAAAAGGTCGCCTTCTACGATTGCTATGGCTCCGTGGGAGGCGTCAAACTCCCTCCCCAAGTCATCCGCATCAATTTGAAGGGTCAACGCTATCGCAATGTGCAAAATGTCGCCCAACTGGAACGCCTGATCATTCGCGAAGGCCTCAAGCGTGCGAAATTCCCCACTCTCGACGATACTTACCGGGCTCTCGATATTTCCCTCGAATCCATTCCAGCGCCGGCCTTATAGCAGCCTTCGTTGTTATGCCGTCCGATCTCAATTCCCTGCGGCAACATCTTTGCTTTTTGCAAGATACCATTCGCGATGCCGTCTGTGCCGCGCATCGCACGAACTCCACGACCACGCTAGCCTCCGTCGCAGCCGAAACGATTTCGGACACGATCTACCAAATCGACAAGGTCAGCGAAGTCACCATTCTTGCCTGGTTCGAACAACATTGGCCATCTGACGAGCCCGTGGAACTCGTCATGGAGGGCATTGAAGAGCTTGGCGCCGTCACGTTTCCGAAAGGAACCAATCCCACCGCAACCAAGTGGAAATGCATCATCGATCCCATCGATGGCACACGCGGAATCATGTACGACAAGCGCGCCGCATGGTCCCTCGCCGGTCTCGCCCCACAACGCGGTGCTGATACCAACGTGAGTGACATCGTCGTGGCCGCGATGACGGAACTTCCCACCACCAAACAATGGCGCGCCGACCAAATCAGCGGAATCAAGGGGTGTGGGCCCTCTGGTATCGTGGCCGAAAAAGTCAACGTCCTTGATGGCACGAGACAACCGCTGCGCTTGGAACCTTCACGCGCTACCGATTTCAAACACGGATTCGCCTCTCTCTGCAAATTTTTCCCCGAAGGCAAAACCCTCATTGCCAGCATTGAAGAAGAACTCTGGAGCCAAATTTACGGCTTGGGCAAGGTTGCCTCTCCCTTTATTTTCGACGACCAATATATCTCCACCGGGGGCCAGTTTTACGAAATCATGGCCGGTCACGACCGCATGATTGCGGACATCCGTCCTCTCGTTCTGCGCAAGCTCGGCTATGGCGGCTCCCTCGTGTGCCATCCCTACGATTGCTGTACCGCGCTGCTCGTCACCGAGCTTGGCGGCGTTGTGGAGACAGAGCGCGGGGAACCACTTCACGCACCGTTGGACACCATCACCCCGGTTGTCTGGATTGCCTACGCGAATGCCTCTTTGGCGGACATGACACGTCCCATCCTGCAACGAGTGTGCCGAATGAAATGTTGACCCGGCACATTCTATCAGCCATCTTAAGCGCCGATGCGACGTCTACCGCGTGCCTTGCAACACCTCCGGTTTGATTTTCTCCACAGCGTGCGTGGCGTTCCTGATACCCTTCGTCTCTTCTGCCGCCCGGTCACCTTTATCGCCCTCGCCTTGCTCGCTGCGATCACGTGGTTATTGATTCTCAATGATAGCGCACTGCTGACGTGGATTAACACCCACCGGAATCGTTACCTCGAAGGCATTGCACGCTGGTTCAGCTATTGGGGGGATTACCCGACCGGCACACTTCCCATCGCCGGCATTCTTTGGTCCATTGGTTTTTTTGCCCGCAAGATCAATTGGCGCCGCGCCGCCATTGCCTGCCTGTTGGCTGCCACCATCACCGGAACCTTTACGGTAATCACTCGCTGCTCCCTCGGGCGTCCCCGCCCCTGCGCAAACATCACTGATGGTCTCTACGGCATGAGTGTTTCCTATAATTACCAAGCCTTCCCTTCTGGCCACTCCGCCACCTCTTGGGCCACCGCCACGGCCTTGGTGATTACGGCTCCACCCGTGGGAATCCCGATTGCAGTTGGCGCTGCTGGCGTCGTTTGGTCCCGACTTTATCTGGAACGCCATCATACAAGTGATGTATTTGTCGGTGCGTGGATCGGCATTATCGGCGGACTTATAGCCGGACTCGCCTCGCGACATCACCGCAAATACGCCAAGCGAAAAGCCGCGCCAGTCGATACCTCCATTCCCCTTCCCTTACTCGTCCAACTCCCCTCCTCGGTGGATTTGACTTCCTCCAAGAGTAATCCAGAACCGCCGCCTCCCGTCATCGTCACGAACTGAAAAGTCGGCAATCAAAAAATTTCCGCACGATTTCGCGTAAAAAATCTTGCGCCGCACGACGTTTAAGGCATGCTCAAAAGCTCTCTCCGAAAGCTTTTTGCACCCATGGCTGGGTAGCTCAGTCGGTAGAGCAGCGGACTGAAAATCCGCGTGTCGCCGGTTCGATCCCGGCCCCAGCCACCACCCCCTCTCCAGCATCGCTTCTTGCATATTGCCGGATCGATTTCGGGCACAAAAAAGGCGGCTGATCGCCGCCTTTTCAGATGATGAATTAACCGGGTACTGGATCACGCCATCGTGACCGCAATCGTCTACCAGTCATCAAACCAATCCCAAGCAGCACAAGCGCCGTCACTGCCGGCTCAGGAATAATCTGCAACGTATCGATTCGCACTGCGCTGCCAGTACCCGTCACGCCTGTGTAATCGATGAAATACCCAATACTTGTAATAGTACTCGAAGGCAGATCGGAAGTCAGGGCGGTTCCTAGCGCCAAGGATGAGTTTTCCACCAGCGTGAAATTGCGCCAAGCGCTTTTATCTGTGGTGAAATTCAGGTTATAGCTCACTCCTGAAGTAGCGCTATTAAAACTCCCCGCCGAATAACCATTGGGCGTTGAAAAACTCGTCGTCGATGCGTACCAACTTCCCGCCACCTGTATCAGCACATAAATCTTGGGAACATTGGACAAATTTCCCATATTCCACGTGATGGACGTACCCGTCATATCCATGGCCGTAAAGGTGCTATCGTATGCGGCAAAGATCTGTTGTGAATAGCTGCCATTGAGAGTGAAGAGGTATCCGAGACCGTTGGCAATCGGGTTGCCATAGGTACTCGAAATCCCCCATGTGTCAGCCCCAGTCCCCGTGACGATCGAAGAAACATTCGTGGCCGAGGTGGAATAATATCCCGTCCACCCCACCGTCGAAATAGCCTGATTACCACTACCGGAATTGGTGAAATTCTCCGTGTAGAGCGCCCCTGACATTGAAATTGCAGTTAGGCCCAAGCCAGCCATGACAAGAGTGAATACGCAGATGATTTGACTGTGTATCATCTTCATGCAGTTAAATTAAACTCAATTCACACCTATTGCAACTCAAGATACTAGGGATGCAAACCTGTCATTGGGGTGGCTTTGTCACGGAATTGAAACACTCCAGCCTCCAAATCTCCATGGCGTGCGACCATCTTCCTGACTGTCAGGAATCTACCCATGACGAAAACCTCGCCTCATCCAGCTCACTCCGCTCCAATACTCTCCACTTCCGTTTATAACCTCCGGTTGGCCAACTCTCTGGAGGACCTCTACGCCTCTCAACGGCTGCGTTATCAGGTTTTCAATGTGGAGCTTCACGAAGGACTGAGCGGTTCGGAAAGCTCAGGCCGTGACGCCGACAAGTTTGATCCCTACTGCGATCATCTCCTCGTCGAACACCGCGCTAGCGGTCACATCGTGGGAACCTACCGACTGCAAACCGGAATGCTGGCACTGGCCCAGGAGGGATACTACTGCGCTCAGGAATTCTTCTTTGCCCCGTACGAACCGATTCGTCATGAACTCATCGAAGTGGGACGCGCCTGCGTTCACGCCGCCCACCGTAATCTCTCCGTACTTCATCTGCTCTGGCGCGGCATTGCCCGTTATGCCCAAGCGCGAAACTGCCGTTATCTTATCGGTTGCAGCTCGCTCACCACGCAAAACGAAGCTTATGGCGAGGCGATGTATGCCGAACTGGCCGCCACCTACCTTGTACGGGATGAGTTGCAGACCGCGCCGCTTCCGGGGCATGGACTGCGACCAGTTGTGGAAATTCCGGGCGATTACCCACCGCTGCCCCGGTTGATGCGCGCTTACCTCGGAATTGGGGCCAAAATTTGCGGTCGTCCGGCCATCGATCGCGCCTTCAAAACCATAGATTTCCTCACCTTGCTTGATCTTCACGATGTTCCCCCGACAGTGCGTTCACATTTTTTGGAATAGCAGGAGAACGCAAGGACGCTTGAGCGTCCTTGATTGATGCGCCAAGCTCTGGCAACCTGTTTCTTCCGGCGATTGTCTATTCGATCACCGGACATTTCCCTCCATGAAACTAGTTGTGGCCATTACCGGTGCGAGCGGCGCGATCTACGCGCAGCGATTGTTGGATGCCTTGCGCCCGGAAACCCACGATGTGCATGTCTGCCTGAGTCCCTACGCCCGGCAAGTAGCCGAGACTGAACTCGATGGTGGCCTGCAAATCCCCCCGGCCTTCACCACTGTGGGAGACAAGACGATGGATGTCCCCTTCGTCAGCGGCTCAGCCAAGTTCGACGCCATGGTAATCATTCCCTGCTCGATGGGCACGCTGGGCCGCATCGCGCACGGCTATTCCGATAGCACGATCACCCGCGCCGCCGATGTGTTTCTCAAGGAAAAGCGCAAGCTGATCATCGTGCCGCGCGAGACACCGTGGAATTTGATTCAGGCCCGCAACGTGGTCGCCCTGCTGGAGGCGGGAGCCACCCTGATTCCCGCGATGCCTTCTTTCTATCATCGCCCGCAAACTGTGAGCGAGATCGCCGACACCGTCGTCGCGCGGGTGCTCGACCATCTCGGCGTGCCTCATGATTTGATCAAGCGCTGGAAACAACCGACGGAGAGCCCCGAATGAACACTCCGCAGACGTCTCCCAATCCATCGGCTTGCCCCTGCTGCTTCAACCTCCAAGGGTTGTTCAATGCACTGGAGTTCATCAAATTCAGCCACACGATTTTCGCCCTGCCCTTCGCACTGATCTCCATGATCGTCGCCGCGCACGGGTTGCCCACACTGCGAACGGTTCTCCTCATTCTCCTCTGCATGGTCGCAGCCCGCACAGCCGCCATGGCGTTCAATCGCTGGGCCGACTGGGAGTTCGACAAGACGAATCCCCGCACAGCCCGTCGCTCCACCCTCGTCACCCGCGCCACCGCATGCGCCCTCTACTCACTCTCCACGGCCGTGTTTGTCGTCTCGTCGATTCTCATCAACCCGCTCTGCGGCTGGCTCAGCCCCCTCGCCGTGCTGCTCATCCTCGGTTACTCGCTGACGAAGCGGTTCACGGCCTACACCCACGCCTTCCTCGGATTGGCTTTGGCGGCCGCGCCGATGGGCGCCTGGGCGGCCGTCACGGGCGATCTGCTCACGCCCGTGCCGTGGAGTCTCGCGGCGGCGGTCTGGTTTTGGGTCTTCGGATTTGATCTGATTTACGCCACGCAGGATGTCGAACACGACCGCCGCAGTGGGCTCCATTCCTTCCCGGCCCGGTACGGGGTGAACGCCACCCTTGCCATGGCCACGTTGCTTCATATATTAGCTTGGATAGCCTTAGCTGTTTTCGGATGGCTGGCCGCGATGAGCGCCCCCTACTGGATCAGCCTGGCCATCGTGGCCGGGGCGCTCGTCTACGAGCATCGCCTCAGCCGCACGGGGAAACTGGATCAAATCAATGTCGCCTTTTTCCAGATGAATGCGCTCGTCGGAGTCGCACTCTTCATTGGAACAGCCTTGGATGTATGGATGCGCTATTAAAACGAGCAGGTATTGAAGATATCGGTGAAAAGGTTTTCGCCGGGCAACGCATTTCGGATGAGGACGCCGCGCGTCTTTACGCCTGTCGCGATCTCCACGTTCTCGGCCTGCTGGCCAATCACGTGCGCGAGCGCAAGCATGGCAACATCGCCACCTACGTTTTCAATCTCTACCTCAATTATTCCAACATCTGCATCCTCTCCTGTCAGTTCTGCGCCTTCGCCCGCAAACCGAAACAGGATGGCGCGTTCCTGTACGACGTTGAGGAAATGGTGAAGCAAACGCGCGAGGCGTATGATCGCGGCATCACGGAAGTGCACATTGTCGGCGGACTGCACCCGAAGCTCCCGTTCGATTACTACACGAGCATGATCCGAGAGCTCAAGGCCGCCTGCCCCAAGCTCACCGTAAAAGCCTTTACCGCCATCGAAATCCGTCACCTCGCCGAGCGGGTGGCAAAAAAGCCCCTCCGCGAGACGCTTGAGATTCTCCGTGCCGCAGGTCTCGACTCCCTCACCGGTGGTGGTGCGGAAATTTTCGATCCCGCCGTCCGCGATCAAATTTGCCGCGGCAAGGAAACGGCCGAGGAATGGCTGGAAGTGCATCGTCTCTGGCATCAACTCGGCATGCGCAGCACCTGCACGATGCTCTACGGACATATTGAAACCCCGGTACAACGCATTGATCACTTGCGCCGCCTACGCGAATTACAAGACGAGACGCATGGCTTCACCGCCATCGTTCCTTTCGCTTACGAACCGGATAACAACGCGCTCTCGCACCTCAATCTTCACCGCGCGTCCGCTTTCGAAGATCTGCGCACACTGGCGATCTGCCGCATCTACCTCGACAACTTTGACCACATCACCGCCTATTGGGTGAGCATGGGATTGGCCACGGCACAAATCGCCCTGAGCTATGGAGTCGACGATCTTCATGGCACGATCCAGCAGGAAAAGATCTTCCATATGGCCGGATCGAAAACCCCGCAGGAGCAGAGCACCGCCGCGCTCGAAAAAGCCATTCGTGAGGCCGGTCGCGTCCCGCGCCAGCGCAATACTTTTTATGAAGTCATCGGCGAAGAACTCCCTCCGGCCCGGCTTGACCTGCCGGAAGGGGCGGTGGTCTGATCGTCTCAATTTCGAAAACACATCCGTGGACAAGCCTCCCAAGAAAATGAAGACTCTCGCCGCCCCCGAAGCGTCGCGCCGGCCCGCGCCGAAGAAGAGTTCGCGTCCACCGACCATTCCGCAGCCGGACATTTTCACCTCGGCCAATTTCACCCTGCCGCGCGTCGGCTGCGTTCGCTACCTCAACGCCAAGCCCCTCTGCCACACCCTCGGCGATGACGTGGTGTACGGACATCCAACGGAAATCGCCCAGCAATTGCGCGATCACAAACTCGATGTGGCCAATGTCCCGATCATGGAATGTCTGGAACATCCCAGCTACCAAATCGTCGATGGCTACGGAGTCACCAGCCGCGGCCCCGTCTACAGCGTCATCCTCGTTCATCGCTGCACTTTCGCACAAATCAAAACCATCGCCCTCGATAGCGCCTCCAAAACCTCCGCCGCTTTGATTCGCGTCCTCATGCGCAAGATGCTGAAACATCCGGTTGAATTCCTTCCCACCGAGGCTCCCGCCGATGCCCATCTCTGGATCGGCGATCAGGCCATGGCGTACCGCAAGCAGCATCCCGATGAGCAAGTGCTCGACCTTGGCGCAGCTTGGTATCAACTGACCAAACTACCCTTCGTCTTTGCCGTCTGGGCGATGCACCCGAAAGTGGGCAATCGTTCCATCGCCCAAGCCTTGCGCGAAGCCGCTGTGCGCGGCATGGCAGCGCGGGCAGAGATCGCCGCCACGCCCGAGGAATATCATTACCTCACCAAGAACGTTCGCTTTGAAATTGGCCCCGAAGAGAAACGTGGCATCGTTTGCTTTGCCCAGCATCTACTCGAATGCGGCCTTATTCCTGCTCTCCCCAAATTGCACTGGATTTAATTCCTTCACCCCATCACCGCCATGATCCAGCCCCTGCTCAACGCTGAAACCAAAAGCAAAGTCCTCGCCGGAGAACGCATCACTCCTGCCGAAGCGCTTGACCTCGCCTACGCGCCATTGCATGAACTTGGCGCCCTCGCCGACGCCCGTCGTCGCGCGATCAAGGCCCCCGCCTATGACGGTCAGGGCAACGAGATCGTCACGTACCTGATTGACCGCAACATCAATTACACCAACGTCTGCAACGTCTATTGCAAATTCTGCGCGTTCTATCGCACAGAAAAGGACGACGACCATTACGTACTCAATCACGAGCAACTCAGCGTCAAGATCCGCGAACTTGAGTCACTCGGCGGCACGCAGGTTCTGCTGCAGGGCGGTCATCATCCGAAGCTCAAAATCGATTACTACCTCGAAATGCTCGCCCATATCCGGCGCAATCATCCCACAATCAATGTTCACGGTTTTTCTCCGCCCGAATTCAACCACTTTTCCGAAGTCTTTGGCCTGTCGATCGCCGAAGTCATTGCCAAATTCAAAGAAGCCGGTCTTGGTTCCATTCCCGGAGGTGGGGGTGAGATTCTCGTCGACCGCGTGCGCGATCGCATCGCTCCGCTCAAGTGCAAATCCGATGCATGGCTCGAAGTCATGCGTCAGGCGCATCGCCAGGGATTAAACTCCTCCGCGACCATGATGTTCGGTCACGTGGAAACGATGGAAGATCGTATCGAGCACCTCACGCGCCTGCGCGACTTGCAAGACGAGACCAAGGGTTTCACCGCGTTCATTTGCTGGACCTTCCAACCCGAGAATACGGTCCTCAAAGCCACGCCCGTCGGTTCGCACGAATATCTCCGCATGCAAGCGCTAGCACGCATCTTTCTGGATAACTTCCCGAATGTGCAAGCCAGTTGGGTGACACAGGGACCGAAAATCGGCCAGCTTGCTCTTCAATTCGGCGCGAACGATTTCGGCAGCGTAATGATGGAGGAAAACGTGGTCTCCTCAGCGGGTACCACCTTCCACCTCACCGTTCAGGAAATTCAACGGCTCATTCGCGAGATGGGCTATACCCCGCACCAGCGCAATAACTGGTACACGCTGCTCAACTAGCCACCACGTCGACATCGCATTTTGCAAATCGACCATTTCGAGCCCTTGCAAATCGCGAGGGTTCTTCGGGAACTTATAGACAGAATCCATTTGGAAGAGCAGAATCTTCGTCAGGTTCAGCGAGCGTCCGCTTTCTGATCAGGCTCTCAATCAGCCTGTAGGCAATAAGATACGTGCCCCTCGCGGCACAACATCTGCGTGACTGGAAATTGGCCATGTCAACGAAAGGACCCGATGCACCTCGCCTCAGAGATCAAGAAAATCGCCTTGATTGGTGATTATCTTCCCCGCAAATGCGGTATTGCGACATTCACCGCCGACCTGCGAAGCGCCCTCACCGAGGGTTATCCCCAGATCGAAAGCTTTGTCGCACCCGTCAATGACATCACCTCCGGTTACGAATATCCAGATGAGGCACGCTTCGAATTCAACGAGAATGACCTCGATTCCTATCGTCGCACCGCCGATTACCTGAACTTCAGCAATGCCGACGTTGTCTGCCTCCAGCATGAATACGGCATCTATGGCGGTCCGGCAGGCAGCTTCATCCTCGCCCTGTTGCGCGATCTGCGCATTCCTGTGGTGACGACATTGCACACGATCCTGCAGGAGCCGGGCGTTGACCAGCGCCGCGTGTTGCAAGAACTCTCCGTTCTCTCCGCGCGACTCGTGGTGATGACCGAGCATGGCCGCTCGATGCTGCAAAAGATCTATGGCGTGCCTCCGGAAAAAATTGATCTGATTCCCCACGGCATTCCGGACATGCCTTTCGTCGACCCGAACTTTTACAAGGACCAGTTCGATGTGGAGGGCAAGCATGTCCTTCTCACCTTCGGTTTGCTCTCGCCCAATAAAGGCATCGAGAATGTCCTGCGCGCGCTGCCCGAGGTGGTCAAGGTGTTCCCGAATCTCGTCTATATCGTTCTCGGCGCCACACATCCCAATCTCGTCCGGGAACATGGCGAGGCATATCGCTTAAGCCTGGAGCGGCTTGCGAAGGATCTCGGCATCAAGCGCAACATCAGTTTCTACAACCGCTTCGTGGAACTAGAGGAGCTCAAGGAATTCCTCGGCGTAGCGGACCTCTACATCACACCGTACCAGAACGCCGCCCAGACCACTTCCGGCACTCTTGCGTATGCCTTCGGCTGCGGCAAGGCCGTCATCTCGACGCCTTACTGGCATGCCGCCGAATTGCTAAAAGACGATCACGGATTACTCGTGCCCTTTGGCGATTCCAAGGCCATGGCCGATGCAATCCTCTCCCTCCTGCAGGACGACAGCCGGCGCCACGCCATGCGCAAGCGCGCGTACCTTATGGGCCGGGAAATGGTCTGGAGTAAAACCGCCCAGCTTTACATGAAGTCCTTCGAAAAGGCGCGCCGGAGTCCGACCAGCGTGTCGCTACGTCGTCTCAAAGTGAAGACTCTGGCCGAAGACCGGCTCGAGCTGCCTGATCTGCGCCTGGATCACCTCAACCGCCTGTCCGATTCGACCGGGATCTTTCAACATGCGATCTATTCCCTGCCCGATTATCATCATGGCTATTGCGTCGATGACAACGCCCGCGCGTTGATCGCGACAGTCCTACTTGAAGAGCTCGAAGTCGAAGGTCGCGACCTGCATCGTCTGGCCGAGACCTACGCCAGCTTCATGCAGTACGCCTATAATCCGGAGAAAAAGAGATTCCGCAACTTCATGGGTTATGACCGGCGTTGGCTCGAAGAGGAAGGTTCCGAAGACAGTCAGGGCCGCGCATTGTGGGCGCTCGGAACCTGCACGGGCCGGTCCAATCACCGCGACCTGCAAGCATGGTCGGCGCAGCTTTTTGACCGCGCCCTCCCGTCCATTCTCGACACCACTTCACCACGCGCCTGGGCATTCACACTGCTCGGCATCTATGAATATTTCCGTCGCTTGAGTGGCAATCGGTCGGCAGCGCAAATCCGCGATATACTCACAGAGCGCCTTATTGGGTTATTCGAAAAAGCCGCCACTGACGATTGGCTATGGTTTGAAGATATCCTCACTTACGCGAACGCCCGTTTGCCCGAAGTACTCATTCTCGCGGGACGGTGGGCGGACAATTCCCGGGCCTATGACATTGGCCTGCGTTCATTGCGATGGCTTGTTTCCGTACAAAAAACACCTCAGGGTCATTTTCGCCCCATCGGTTCCAACGGCTTCTATCCACGAAATGGCAAGGCGGCGAAGTTCGACCAGCAACCCATCGAAGCCCATGCCACCATTTCGGCATGTCTCGAAGCCTACCGCACCACCAAGGACACGTTCTGGCAAGACGAAGCTCGTACCGCCTTCGAATGGTTTTTGGGACGCAACGATCTCGGTCTTCCACTTTATGATCCGAAAACCGGCGGCTGCTGCGATGGTTTGCACATCGACCGCGTGAACCAGAATCAAGGAGCTGAATCGACCCTCGCCTACCTCATCAGTCTCAGCGAAATGGAATTGCTGGAGCACGATCTAAAGTCATTTCAGAAACAGCCCGAAGCCGAAGTAGCCGTCTAAATACCCCTTCCGTCATGAACATTCAACGTACCGGCATTGTACTGAAGCCCGATCCCTCCCGCGTGCTCTTTCGTCCGCTTCAGTTTCTCGATGACCAACGCTGCCTGCGCGTGCTCGCACGTGTCCTGGCCTTGTCGGAAGAGGAGGTCGGAGGAACGCTCACGCAGGTGCTGGCTGAATTTCACACTCGCCACCAACGACTGCGCGATTACTTCCTCGCTCGCTTTCAAGCGGTGCAGCATCTTCTGCCTACCAATCAACCCCTCTCGGAGCAACGTCAACTTCTGATCGCTTCCTACTTTACGCAGGAATATTCCCTTGAAGCGGCCGCACTCTTCAACCCCTCCATCATCCCTCACCCGGATCAAACC
Organism: Verrucomicrobium sp.; assembly: GCA_017849585.1. GTDB lineage: Bacteria > Verrucomicrobiota > Verrucomicrobiia > Methylacidiphilales > UBA1321 > UBA1321. The sequence goes on along the minus strand of JAFIGT010000003.1, from coordinate 118,606 downwards.
CGCCTGCCGCACGGGGTCCTCCGGTTTATCCTCAGCCTACGCGCCACGGGGGAAGGTCACCTTTCCTCCATTACCTTCCGTACCGGGACCGTGAGTGATACCGGGCACATCACGGTCGATACCCCCACCCGATTCGTCACCACCCCAGAGCACATCCCGCATGCCTCCTATGACAAGACTCTCTTTTGGAGAAAGCTGCAGGAACTCGGCGTGGCGGACTCTGTCTCGGAAATCATTCTTAACAACATGAGCCCAAGCTTCACCGTGGACGAGCTGACGCAGGAAATCACGTTCCTGCGCCGCCATGCCCGGCATCGTAATACGGAGTTCGACCGAAGTGCGAGCCGTTTACTCAACCTGGCACTCTCCAACTACGAGGTCGTCTATACCCCTGACCAGCCGATTACCGAACGCATTATTTTCCCCCACTCTCCGAATGAATCGAATGGCATTGAGGATGCCCGGTTCGTACGCTTCATGGAAGAGGACGGTTCCATCACCTATCTCGCCACCTACACGGCGTACGATGGACGCGTCACGATTCCGCAGTTATTGGAAACTCGCGACTTCTCGCACTTCCGCATCTCCACCCTGAATGGGCCGGAAGTGCAGAACAAGGGTATGGCTCTTTTTCCACGAAAAATCAATGGGCGTTACGTCACACTCTCGCGACAGGATGGGGAAAATCTCTATATCATGTTTTCCGAGGAGCTTCACTTCTGGCATACGAAGATTCCTCTGCTCAAACCCACCTATTCCTGGGAATTTCTTCAACTCGGAAACTGTGGCTCGCCCATAGAAACGGACACGGGCTGGCTGGTGCTAACTCATGGCGTGGGGCCAATGCGCAAATATTGCATCGGCGCGATCCTGTTGGACCGGGAGAATCCTGAACGAGTGATTGGGCGGCTTAAACAACCCCTGTTAACCCCCAATGAGACCGAACGGGAAGGTTATGTGCCGAACGTGGTCTATAGCTGCGGCGCCCTCGTGCACAACGATATTCTGATTCTGCCCTATGCCATGTCTGACACGGCCAGCTCATTCATGACCGTACCCTTGCCTGAACTGCTGGCCGAGATGATCCCGGCTTAGCCTTTTTCGATTTCAGCGAGCTTCTCTTCGAGCACCGTAGAAATTAACTTCTCGATGAGATCATCGAGATCGCCGTCGAGAGTTTCGGGCAAGTTGTGCGCCGTGTAATTGATCCGGTGATCGGTGATGCGGTTCTGCGGAAAATTGTAGGTGCGAATCTTTTCATTGCGATCGCCGCGACCGATCTGGCTGCGGCGGTGTTCCGCGTACTTGGCTTCTTCCTCGCTGCGCTTGACCTCAAGCAGTCGGGCGCGCAAAACGCCCATCGCTTTTTCGCGATTCTTGATCTGCGAACGGCCATCCTGACAGCGGACGATGGTGCCGGTGGGAATATGCAAAATCTGGACGGCGGAGTCTGTCGTGTTCACACCCTGCCCACCGGGACCGCCCGAGCGGCAGACTTCGATGCGAAGCTCTTCCGGCTTGATGACGAGATCGACTTCCTTTGCTTCCGGCAAGACGGCCACCGTGGCGGTTGATGTGTGAATACGCCCCTGCGCTTCGGTGGCGGGTACGCGTTGCACGCGATGCACACCGCTTTCGTAGCGGAGTTTCTTGAAAACGTCCTCGCCATTCACTTGAAAAATGACTTCCTTCACGCCGCCGAGATCGGCAGGGCTGTACTCCATCATCTCGCACTTCCAGCCGTGGCGCTCGGCATAGCGGCTGTACATGCGATAGAGGTCGGCGGCAAACAGGGCCGCTTCATTGCCCCCGGTGCCGGCGCGAATTTCCACGATGGTGTTGCGCGAATCGGCTTCGTCCGGCGGGATGATGGCGTAACGGATCGCTTGCTGCACCTTTTCGGATGCGGGGCGAAGAGAACGCAATTCCTCCTCGGCCATTTCGGCGAGTTGCGAATCACCGCTTTTAAGCATGTCCTCGGCCGCAACGATTTCCTCCTCCAGCTTGGCCCAGCGGGCCGCATCAGCCAGAGTCTGTTTGAGGCGCGAGTGCTCGCGGGTCAACTCCTGCGCACGGCTCGCATTGGAGTAGAGGTCGGGCTTGGCCAACTCGGCTTCCAATTCGGTGAACCGTCTGCGAAATCGCTCGATGTGCGGCTTGAGATCCATGGAAAAAAAACAGTCTGGCTGTCGTGCAATAAAAACAAAGAGGGCGACTCACCTCCCATTGGGAGGCCAGTCGCCCTTCTTGCGCGGAAGCTATTTCTTCTTCGTGGCAGCAGCCTTGCCCGCCATGCGGGTGGCGCCGAAGCGACGGGTGAACTTCTCGACGCGTCCGGCGGTATCAACGAACTTTTGCTGACCAGTAAAGAACGGGTGGCAAGCGGCGCAGATACCGATACGGAGGTTTTGCTTGGTCGAGCGGGTGTTGTACACCGTGCCACAGGCACAGGTAATGGTCGTCTCGATGTAATCAGGATGTGTATCGGCTTTCATAAGGGAGCTAAGGAGTATACGTGAATCGTGGTGAGTATCAAACGAATTTCTCAACAATCACCGAGGCGTTGTGTCCGCCGAAGCCAAACGAGTTGTTCAGCGCGCGGGTCACCTTGACTTCGCGAGCCTTGTTGGGCACGTAGTCGAGGTCGCATTCGGGATCAGGATTATCGAGATTGATGGTCGGGGGAACGACGCCGGTCTCGATCGCCTTGATACAGGCAATGAGTTCGACGGAACCCGCCGCGCCGAGCAAGTGGCCGGTCATCGACTTTGTTGAGCTGACCATGACTTTCTTGGCGTATTGGCCAAAGACGCTCTTGATGCCCTGCGTTTCGCAGATGTCGCCCTGGCCCGTGGAGGTGCCGTGGGCGTTGATGTAATCAATCTGCTCGGGGTTGAGCTGGGCATGCTTGAGTGCGGAGATGACCGCACGGGCTCCGCCTGCGCCTTCGGGCGACGGGGAGGTCATGTGGTACGCATCCGCCGTGATGCCGTAACCGGTCAATTCGGCAAAGATGTGAGCACCGCGGCGAACGGCGTGCTCGAGTTCTTCCAAAACGACAACGCCAGCGCCTTCACCCATGACAAAACCATCGCGATCCTTGTCGAACGGACGGGAAGCGCGGGTGGGTTCGTCGTTGCGGGTGCTGAGGGCTTTCATGGCGGCAAAGCCACCAATGCCGAGCGGAACCACGGCAGCTTCACTGCCTCCGGCCACGATCGCATCGGCATCGCCGGTGCGGATAATGCGCCAGGCTTCGCCAATACATTGATTGGCGGTCGCGCAGGCGGTGACGACCGCGAAGTTCGGTCCGCGGTAGCCAAATTCCATGGAGATGATGCCCGAGGCCATGTTGCTGATCATCATCGGGATCATGAAGGGAGAGACACGGCCCGGTCCCTTCGCGAGGAGAATCTGGTGCTGTTCGGACAGCGATCCGAGGCCACCAATACCGGAACCGATCATCACGCCGACCCGGTCGAAGTCGAGATCCACATCCTTGAGCTTGGCCTGTGCAACCGCTTCCTTCGAAGCAGCCATGGCCAGTTGGACGTAACGATCCGTGCGGCGGGCGTCCTTGGGGGTGTTAAAATATTTGGCCGGCTCGAAATTTTTCACTTCACCCGCGAAGCGGCAATCATAGGCGCTCGCGTCGAAGGCGGTGATGTTCCCAATTCCGCTCTGGCCGGCGATTAACTGCGACCAAGTGGTGGGCACGTCGTTTCCCAAGGGCGTAACCGCGCCCATGCCGGTGATGACTACCCGACGATAACTCATGTGCTAAAGTGGTTGAAGCAAAAAGGCACCCATGGAAGGGTGCCTTTTCGCACGATTCTTACAGCTAATTACTTGCTGCCTTTTTCTTCGATGTACTTGATGACGTCGCCGACGGTCTGAAGCTTTTCGGCTTCTTCATCCGGAACTTCGACGTTGAACTCTTCTTCAAAGGCCATGACCAGCTCGACGGTGTCGAGGGAATCCGCGCCCAAGTCTTCAATAAACTTGGCGGTGGTGGTGACCTGTTCGGGGTTGACGCCGAGTTGCTCGACGATGATGTCCTTTACCTTCTCTTCGATCGTTTTTTCTGCCATAAAATCTTATCTCCTGTAAAAGTGATGGTGCGTTAGTAAGGCTCCCGCCTATCTTTGGCAACAAAAATTTTCTTTTTTTTTATTCTTGGGTTAGATGACCATGCCGCCGTCAACCGTAACCACTTGTCCGGTAACGTAATCGGCGGCTTGTCCGCACAAAAATTCCACAACTCCGGCGACGTCTTCCGGCTGTCCAAATCGCTGTAGCGGAATGCGCTCCAAGAGTTTTTTCTTAATCTCTTCTGAAAGGACCTTGGTCATGTCGGTGTCAATAAAGCCGGGACACACCACATTGCAAGTGATACCGCGTGACGCGAACTCCTTGGCCACCGATTTGCTGAAGCCAATCAGGCCCGCTTTGGAGGCGGCGTAATTGGCCTGACCGGCGTTGCCGATCAATCCGATGACGCTGGCGATATTAACGATCTTGCCCGCGCGCTGCTTGGCCATGAGGCGGCTTACCGGCTTGGTCCAGTGGAACGCGCCCTTGAGATTGGTGTTGATGACGGCATCCCAGTCCTCCGCGCTCATGCGCATGAGCAGGCCGTCGCGGGTGACGCCGGCGTTGTTTACGAGGATATCAATCGCGCCGAATTCCGTGGCGATCTCGCCCACGGCGGCTTCGACGGCAGCACCGTCCGCGACGTCCACGGCGTAGCCCTTGGCTTTGCGTCCGAGGGCGTTGATTTCTTCCACGGTCTGCGCGACCGATTCGACAGAGCGGCTGATGCAGGCCACATCGGCTCCGGCTTTGGCTAGGCGCACCGCGATGGCGCGACCCAGACCGCGGCTGGCACCGGTCACGAGGGCTTTTTTATTATTGAGCGAAGACATGAATGTGTTCCTTGTAATTTGCGTAGGTGCCAATAGAGAGACAATGCACCGCGGGGTCAATCCGTTTCACCATTCCAGCCAGAACGCCGCCGGGACCGAACTCGATGAATTCGGTAATTCCCCGCGCAATCAGCGAGCGAATGCAATCCTCCCAGAGTACGCTGCCACAGACCTGAGCGGAAAGCGCGTCGCGGATCGCGGCCGGTTCGGAAATTTCCTGCCCCGAGATATTCGCCATGACGGGCATGGGGGGATTGGAAATCTTCGCTTCGTCGAGGTAGGGACGCAAGCCGTCCTGCGCCTTCTTCATGAGGCGGGAATGGTAGGCGCCTGCCACCTTGAGGGGAATGGCCTTGCGAATACCCATTTGCTTGGCCGCTTCAACGGCGGCCGGGATCTTGCGCTCGTCGCCGGAGAGTACCACTTGACCGGGGGCATTGAAGTTCGCCGCGTCGAGATCGACCGCGCGGGCAATTTCGCGTCCCTGTTCCGCCGTCGCTCCGACGAGGGCAAGCATCCCACCGCGCGTAGCGTCGCAGGCTTCCTGCATGAGGCGTCCGCGATGGAAAACGAGTTTTAATCCCGTGGAAAAGTCGAACGTTCCGGCGGCAGCGTGGGCGGTGTATTCCCCGAGGGAAAGGCCCGCCGTTGCGGCAAACTTGAAGTGGGGGTGGTGCTCCTTCACCATGGCCAGAAGGGCGAGACCGTGCACATAGAGTGCTGGTTGGCACACGGCAGTTTCGGTCAATTTCTCCTGCGGTCCCTCGAAGCAATACTGGCTGAGGGGAAACTGAAGCGTATCGTCCGCTTCATTATAGAGATGTCGCACCGCTGAACTGTGCTCCAGCAAATCCGCCCCCATGCCTACGCACTGAGCCCCTTGTCCGGAAAAAATCAACGCCCGTTTTTTATGCATTTAGAAGTCCTTTTCGATCCGTTTTCCACCCGGTTCGACGCCGGGCACCCGCATGCGCCGTTGCGTCCTAATACGATTTTAACCACCGAGGCGATCAACGAAGAAAAAACCATCTCGCGACGCCTCAAAATTGGCAAGTCTTTTGTCGGGAAATACCCTAAAAAGTATGAAAAACTTATCATTGGCAGCATGTTGAGAAAAGTATTAAATAAGATAATAAATGACCATTTCAGGCTTTATTTTGACGAAAAACAGCCATATTTAGCTAAATAATTTGAAACTATAAGCTTATAGTTAATCGAAATCGAGATCCGCAATCGCAGATAAGTCTAATTTTCCCGTTTGAATGCGAGGAGTGAAGGCGCGCAGATTGAGAATATGTTGCGACTCGCACTCCCAAGCGCTCCCAACGTCACCATTTTTTCCAAGTTCCTGATCTGGCGTTATCGCGGCCCGAAGTAACCAGCAAGAAGCAGAATTGTCACCCATCCGTAACGCCGCCCCTCTCTGTCCAGATCGATGAGAGTTGTCGTGCATGCTCCTATTTAAGCATGGTTTGGCAGAAAGACGTTTGCGTTAGGTTTGCTACGTGAGCTGCGTGTGCGAAATATTTTGGAAGTGCCGGATAAAAACAACCCTGAGGAAGTGCGAAGCTGAACTCGGGAAAGTCGCCCTGAGGTGGTATCGCCACCATGATGGGCCACGCGAGAGGGAATATACTTTCCTCCCCCTCGTATCACACTCGTGCATTTATCGCTTTCGTTCCGAGCGGGGATGTGTCTATCGTTGGACCCATGAAATCGTTTAGCACCTTGGCTCTTATCGGTTTGACCACGCTTCTCATCGGTTGTTCGTCCTCTGACGCGGACAAGAAGACCACGGCTTCCGGCAATGATCTGCCGGTGCCGGCCAACGCTCCGGCCGCGACGCAGCCGGTGGAAACCCTGCCGACGGCCAGTGCTCCCGCCGCCAATAGCGCGGTGACGCAGACGACCACCACCACGACGGTGATGGCGATCGATTATACAGTGGTTACCGGCGACTCGCTCTGGAAGATCGCGCGCGATCACCGCACGTCGGTGGCCAAGATCAAAGCCTTGAACGGCATGACGAATGATAAGTTGATGCCCGGTCAGGTCATCAAAGTCCCCGCCGCTCAATAGCAGGGCATCGTCACGCGATTCACTGAGAATTCTCATCGCAACGAAAAAGCCGTTTGGCTCTGCGCCAAACGGCTTTTTCTGTCAAAGGGGTAAGGCAACCTCCCCAACCGTTACCCGATCTGGGCGTGGTCGAGCCAGGCGTCGGCGATGAGCGTATGCCCCGCTAGCGACGGATGCACGCCATCGGGAAGCCAATAACCCGCCGGAGCACGAGTCGCCGCTTCGGCAAAGATCCCATCGAACGGGATGTATTCCGTACCGAATTCAATGGCGAGTTCGCGCACAGCGGTGATCTTCGGATCGAGGTCTTCGCGCCAGTTCTTGCGATCTTCCGGCACCGGCAGGAGGAACGGTTCGAGCAGGATGATCTGGGTCTCGGGCAATTCCTTTTGCACGCGGCTGAGGATGCGCTGGTACGATGCCTTGTAGTCCGCCGTGGCGGAAATCATATTGCTATCGAAACGACGCCACGTGTCGTTGATCCCAATCAGGATGGAGAGGATGGTGGGTTTGAGTGCGAGGAGATCGGGTTCGATCCGCGCTTCGAGATCGTACACGCGATTGCCGCTGATGCCGCGGTTGTAAACTTTCAGCGCAGGTGAAGCGATTTGCGAGTAGAGTTGCCCGGCAGCGAGCATGGCATAGCCATTCCCCAGATGATTGGAGTCTGCGCGGTCACGACCGCAGTCGGTGATGCTATCACCGGTGAAAAGTACAACGTCGTCAGGTTTGATAATCATAAAATAGAGTTAAATCAAAAAGTCAAAAGCTGCATTTAATCAACTCAACGCCCTCATCGACGTTGACAGCGAAAAAGTTTCACCTTTTCCGCTGTCGCTTTGACCTTTGACTTTGACGATGTGGCTTGGCTCTCGTTTACGCTTCCGTCTCGCTTTCCTTTTCTTCCTGCTCGTCGGTAATGACGGGAGCGATGGCGAGGAGCTTGTCCTTGTCCTCGAGATCGACCAGCTTCACGCCCTGTGTGTTGCGGCCGGCCTCGCGGATGTTATTCACCGGAGTGCGAACCATCTGGCCGCCCTGGGTGAGGAGCATGATCTCGTCGGAATCGGTCACGCTGAGGGCACCAACGACCTTGCCGGTCTTGTCGGTGGTCTTCATCGTGATGATGCCCTTGCCGCCGCGGGATTGCTTGCGGTATTCGTCGAACGCGGTGCGTTTGCCAATGCCGTTTTCGCCTGCAACCAGCAAGGTGGCCTGCGGGTTCACGATGGCAAGCGCCACCACATTGTCGCCTTTTTCAAGGGTAATGCCGCGCACGCCGGTGGCGGGACGGCCCATGCAGCGGACGTCGGATTCCTCGAAGCGGATGCTCATGCCCTCGCGAGTGATGAGGACGGCTTCGTCGTGGCCGCTGGTGAGCTTGACCTCGATGAGCGAGTCGCCCGCCTCAATGCCGATGGCAATGATGCCGCCCTTGCGGACGTTGGCGAAGTCTTCCAGTGAGGTTTTCTTGACCGTGCCTTGCGCGGTGGCGAAGAGGAGGAATTCACCCGATTTCCAGGTGGCGTCCTCGCCCTTGGCATCTTTGCGGGAGGTGATGCGGATCAAGGCGGCGACTTTCTCGCCGGTCTTGAATTCGAGCAGGTTCGCTATGCTACGGCCTTTGGCCGCGCGGCCCATGTCGGGAATCTCGTGCACTCGCTCGACATAGACGCGGCCCGTGTTCGTGAAGAACATGAGGTAGTCGTGCGTGGAAGCGGTGAAGAGATGCTCGACGAAGTCCGAGTCCTCCGGCTTGTCTCCCTCGCGGGTGGTCATGCCAATAACGCCCTTGCCGCCGCGTTTTTGCGCGCGGTAGCTGCTGATATTGGTGCGTTTGATGAGGCTGTTGTGGGTGATGGTGATGATCACGCCTTCGTTGGCGATCAAGTCTTCAATCGCCATTTCGCCTTCGTCGGGAATGATGTCGGTGCGGCGCTTTTCGCCGTGCTTCTCCTTGATGGCGCGCAGTTCCTGCTTGATGATCGTGAGCACACGGATTTCCTTCGCGAGGATGTCCATGAGGTCGGCGATGGTTTCGAGCAAGGCCTTGTATTCTTCCGCGATCTTGTCGCGTTCCAGCCCGGTGAGCTGATAGAGGCGCAATTCGAGGATGGCGTTGACCTGTTCCTCGCTGATGAGGTAACGGCCATTGGTGAGGCGCGAGGGCTGATGCACGACGATGCCGAAGTGCTCCACCTTCGCCTTGGTGAATTCGTAGGCGAGGAGTTGGATGCGGGCTTCGTCGCGGTTGGCGGATTCGCGGATGATGCGGATGAACTCATCGAGGTTCGACAACGCGATGAGGTAACCTTCCAACACTTCGGCGCGAACCTGAGCCTTGCGCAGCAGGTAGCGGGTCCGGCGCAGGATGACTTCGCGGCGGTGCTCGATGTAGCAGTTGATCAGCTCCTTGAGATTCAGGATCTTCGGGCGACCACCGTCGATAGCGAGCATGTTGGCCGAGAAGGAGGATTCGAGCGCGGTCAGCTTGTAGAGGTTGTTGATGACGATCTTCGTGACGGCATCGCGCTTGAGCTCGATGACCACGCGGGTGTTCTCGTCCGATTCATCGCGGATGGCGGTGATGTCGGGCAATGTTTTTTCATTGACCAGCTCCGCAATGCGCGAGACGAGATCGGCGCGATTCACGTTATACGGGATTTCCGTGATGACGATGAATTCGCGACCACCCTTGTGCTCTTCGGTGTGGATGCGACCGCGCACCTTCACGCTGCCGCGGCCGGTGTTGAAGTAGTTCTTGATGCCTTCCGTGCCGAGGATGCTGCAACCGGTGGGGAAATCAGGTCCCTTGATGATCTTCATCAACTGGGGAATGGTGATTTCCGGGTTGTCGATCTGGGCGCAGATGCCGTCGATGACTTCCGTGAGATTATGCGGCGGCAGGTTGGTCGCCATACCGACGGCAATACCCGTGCCGCCGTTGACCAGCAGGTTCGGGATCGCAGCGGGGAAAACGACCGGCTCGGTGCGGGTTTCGTCGTAGTTCGGGACGAAATCGACGGTGTCCTGGTCCATGTCCGCCATGAGGGCGGCTCCCATGTGCGTCAAACGGGCTTCCGTATAACGCATGGCGGCGGGCGGGTCACCTTCCACCGAGCCGAAGTTACCCTGACCGTCGACGAGCATCTCGCGCATGGCCCATGACTGCGCCATGTGGACGAGCGTGGGGTAGATGACGGCTTCACCGTGGGGGTGATAATTACCAGAGGTGTCACCGCAAATCTTGGCGCACTTACGATGTTGGCGTCCGGGATAGAGATTGAGATCGTGCATCGCCAACAAAATGCGGCGCTGCGAGGGCTTCAACCCATCACGCACGTCCGGCAGGGCGCGCGAGATGATGACCGACATGGAGTAATCAAGGAACGAATTCTTGATTTCGTCGGCGACGTTGATTTTGCCCAGACGTTCGTTCTGGGCGAATAAGGAAGATGCCGGATCTTGAGGTTCAGGAGGCATAGTATTATGTCAGGTGTAGTAGATTAGATGTCGAGATTGCGGACGTTCAGCGCATTGTCTTCGATGAACTGACGGCGGGGTTCGACTTCGTCGCCCATGAGCCGGGTGAACATTTCCTCGGCCTCGATGGCGTCGGAGACTTCCACTCGTAGGAGCTTGCGCTTCTCGGGGTTCATCGTGGTTTCGAACAATTCCTTGGCATTCATTTCACCAAGACCCTTGAATCGTTTGATCTGCACGCCGCGACGGCCGATTTCCTTGATCGATGCCAGAATTTCCGGAATCGCGTGTAGCGGTTTGACCACCTGACGGTCCCCCTCGCCTTCAATCAGCTCGAAGAGCGGTTTGTCGGCAGCGGAGTATTGTTCGATGTTGAGCCCCTTCTTTTCGAGTTTGCCCAAAAGGTCGGCCACGGCCTTGCTTTCGTGCAACTCGACGTGGGTAACGCGGCGACGTTGGGCATCGCCCTTGCCGTTGCTGGGCGCGGGTTTCTCCGCGTTTTCCTCGTTAGCCTCTTCAGCAAAGATGCCGAGATCGGAATTTTCCTCCGCAAACTTGGCCAGCTGGGTGTCGTTGGTGAAGTAGTGAACCGACTCGTTGTTGCCTTCGCGAATCTTGAGCAGATGCCGGGGCAATTCGTGCGTCTTCGGATCGCGCGCAGCCAGGTAGTTGGCGAAGTCGCCGCTGTGGCGCTTCAGCGACGAAGCGTATTTATCCAGCGAGACGAGCAGTTCCAGAATTTCGGTGAGCGCCTTTTCTTCGACGACCTTCTTGTCGGAGAGATTGCGGAGTTTGACGTCCTCGGAGCCGAGCTGAATGAGAATCTTGTTCAGCTTGGTGTCGTCTTCGACGTATTCCTCGCGCTTCTTGCGCTTGATCTGGTAGAGCGGCGGTTGCGCGATGTAGATATACCCGCGCTTCACGAGCTCCGACATCTGACGGAAGAAGAAGGTCAACAGCAGCGTGCGAATGTGCGAGCCGTCGACGTCCGCATCGGTCATGATGATGATCTTGTGGTAACGCAGACGCTCGAGGTTAAACGCGCCCTCGCCTTCGCCGTCACCGATGCCGGTGCCGACCGCGGTGATCATGGTGCGAATTTCGGTATTCTGCAGCACCTTGTCGAGGCGCGCTTTTTCCACGTTGATCAGCTTACCGCGCAACGGAAGAATCGCCTGGTTGTGACGGTTGCGGCCCTGCTTGGCGGAGCCACCTGCGGAGTCACCCTCAACGATGAAGAGTTCGGAATCTTCCGGGTTGCGGCTGGAGCAGTCGGCCAGCTTGCCTGGAAGTCCACCACCGGTAAGCGCAGTCTTACGAACGGCTTCACGCGCCTTGCGCGCGGCTTCGCGGGCACGGGCCGCGGTGAGACCTTTCTCGATGACCTTCTTGGCGACGCTGGGGTTGGCGTCGAAGAACTGCATCAAGCCGTCGTAGGCGGAGGAGGAAACCACGCCTTCGACTTCGGGCGAGACGAGCTTGACCTTGGTCTGCGATTCGAAGCTGGGATGCGGGTGCTTGACCGAGACGACGCAGACGAGACCTTCGCGCACGTCGTCGCCGGAGATGGCCGGATCTTTTTCCTTCAACAGGTTGTTCGACTTCGCGTACTGGTTAATCGAACGGGTCAGCGCCGTGCGAAAACCGACGAGGTGCGTGCCGCCATCCGGATTGGGAATGGCGTTGGTGAAGCAGAGAATCTGGTCGGTGTAGGAGTCGTTGTACTGGAGCACGACGTCGACGAGGATGTCGTCCTTCTCGCGCGCGATGTTGATCGGCTTCGGGTGGATGACCTGCTTGTTTTTGCCAAGCTGCTTGACGAATTCCTCGATGCCGTCCTTGTAATAGAACCGCTCGGTCTTGATCTCCTTGACCTCAGCACCTTCGGCGGTGCGCTCGTCCTTGAGGATGATTTCAACACCGGGATTGAGGAACGCGAGTTCGCGCAAACGATTGGCGAGAAGCTCGAATTTGAACTCGGTGGTGATGGTAAAGATGATCGGATCGGGCTTGAAGGTGATGAGCGTTCCGTTGCTTTTGCTCTTGCCGATGACTTCCAGCTTGCGGGTCGTCTTGCCCTGCTCGAACTCCATCGTGTAGACCTTGCCGTCGCGATAGACTTCGACGGTGAACCATTCGGAGAGCGCGTTGACGCACTTGGCGCCGACGCCGTGCAGACCGCCGGAATATTTATAGGCGCCCTGCCCGAACTTGCCGCCCGCGTGCAAATTGGTGAGCACGAGTTCGACCGCCGGGATCTTAAACTTGGGATGAATGTCGACCGGGATACCGCGGCCATCGTCGCGGATGGAGCAGGAACCGTCGACGTGAATCGTTACTTCGATGCGTTTGCAGTAGCCCGCAAGATGTTCGTCGATCGAGTTGTCGAGCACCTCGAAAACGCAATGGTGGAGGCCGCGCTCATCGGTGTGACCGATGTACATGCCGGGCCGTTTACGAACCGCTTCCAATCCCTCCAGCTTGTCGATTTTGGAAGAATCGTACTTCGTGCTTTCGGAGACTTTTCCGCCGTCTTCCGACCGCTTTCCAGTGGTCGTGTCAGGGGTGTAATTTTTATCTTCTTCAGTAGTCTGATTCGCATCAACCATAAGCGAGAAGCTTGCGGAAAAAGCGAAGAGAGAACAATGCTTTTTTAAGAAATCTTCATCCTTTTCCCGCTAAAAAAGTAAAAACCCAAACCATTATCCGTCAATAGCTTGCAGCGCGACCAAACTAATCGCTACACGCGAAGGTTCCAGGCGTCGGTCGCATAACGCTCGACCGCCAAAACGTGAGCGCGTTTTTGCTCCGATTCGGTCAATTCGCCGAGTGTCCAATCGAACCCCAAAGTCTCGCCCATCACCTGCCCGAGGAGTTCGTAGAGCGCCTTGTTTTGGGTCGGGTCCGGCAACAAGATACTACCCTGATGCAACAAGCCTTCGCGGGTGCGACGTTGCGCGGCTCCGGAAATCTTGACGCCATCGGGCGCGGTGATGTCGTACTTCACCGCTTTTTGAAAACAGGCGGCGGATTCGTTCTCATCGCAGCAGGGTGCGAGTTGCGCAGGAATGCCGAGCCGCTGAATCGCCGCAAGCACGCCTTCGTGAATTTTCGAGTAGCTCTCCGGTGTCGGCAATTCCATCCACGGATGCGAGCGGGGCAGGATCACGGTGTACGTCTGATCGTGCCGATGATCGACCAATCCCCCGCCCGTGTAACGGCGCACCATCGGCACGCCGGGAATTGCGACTTCGGCTTTTTGGAAATACCCAATCGTCTGCGCATCGTCCGCCCAATTGTAAATCCGCAGAATCGGAACCGTCACTTCGCGCAACAACGCTTCGTCCGCCGCCATATTGTAGGCGGCGGAGGAGGCGGGATCTAAAATCAATCTCCAATGCATGAGCCGGGGCAGTTCTAGGTTCTAAGTACTAGGTACTAGGTTTTGCGAAGCGATGCTCTTTGACCACTTTCATCAACCCAGTTACCAGCAAATTAATTTAAACACATGATTTCTCAAGTGCCAGACATTGAGCAGAAGTCAAGTACCCGGCATCTTCGCAGACGCAGAGCAGACTCCGCACCTCCGCGCAACTGGCTCGAGCAATATTCAAAAACTGCAACCGCTCCGCTTGCCCGCCTCGCTCGAAACCTTCAGCGATATTGGACATGACAGATACTGATGCGCGCTGAATCTGATCCTTCAAACCCCAGTCTTTTTGGATCGAGGTGGTCCGGCAGTATTCGTAGATCGCACGAGTCAGGGCGCGAGCTTCCTGCCAAGCCTTTAGATCTTTAAAATCACGAATGATCGCCACGTTACTATACCTCGTACTTAGTACCTAGAACCGAGTACTTCCCCTCTTTTATTTAAAGAAATCCTCAACCTTATCGATGATCGAGGGGGCTTTTTCGGGCTTGGCGAATTCGCGTTTCAGGAAGTCGTCGACCATCTGCCACGCCTTCGCGGCGTGCGAGGCATTGTGATTGGCGCTGCGGGGATCGGCGAAACCTTCGGGCACACCTTCGAGTGTGTAAACTGCGAGCGGATTGCGCATGTCATCCATGAGCTTCTGGAATTCTTCCAGACCGGCGGGCGGGGTTCCGGCATTGATCAGGATGATGGGAACGCGATACTTGGAGATCTTCTTTTCGCGCGGCGCGATCATGGGATTCACGGCGGCCACGGCGTCAATGTCCTTGATCTGCTGCGCTGCGAGAATGGCGATGGTTCCACCGGAATTGCAGCCTACCAGCGCGACGCGGGGGACTTTGAGCCGGGGGCTTTCCTTGAGCAGGCGTTCGCCGGCCTGAATGGTTTTCATGGCAGATTCGACGCGCATGTTCGAGAGCAGAACATTGGCCTGGGCCGGATCGTTGGAGCTGCGGCCATTGTAGAGGTCGACCGCGATGGCGAGGTAACCTTTGCCGGCAAATTCCTCAGTGAGCCGCTTGGTGTGTTCATCGAGACCGAAACGGTCGTGAATGATGACCACGCCACCCGCCGGGGCAACGAGTGGCAAGACCAGATAGCCGAGATCCTCCGCGCCGAAATCGCCAAGCGTGATCATCTTGCCTGTAAGCTTGGCGGGAGTCTCCGTGCCTTCTGCGGCGACCAGCGGCATGACAGGGCCTGACAAACAGATGATGGCCCAAACAAAAAGGAAACGAGCCCAACGGGTACAATCGATCACGGAAACAATCCTCTGATTTTCTTCGCGTCGACCACTTTTTGAATTCCAAGCGTGAGTGCGGCGGTGCGGTGGTCGATGTTTTTCTGGCGCGCTTCTTTCAGCACCTGGTCGAAGGTCTGCGACAAAATCCGGTAGAGTTTGTCGAACACTTCGACTTCAGTCCAAAAGAAATTCTGCAAATCCTGCACCCACTCAAAGTAACTGACAATGACTCCGCCCGCGTTGCAGAGTACGTCAGGAATCACAAAGATGTCGCCGCGCTGTTTCAACACCGCATCGGCTTCGAACGTGGTCGGGCCATTTGCCGCCTCCGCCAACACGCGACATTGCAATTTGGCAGCAATCTCGGCAGTGATCACACGCTCCGTCGCGGCGGGAATCAAGACGTCGCATGATTGCACGAGCAATTCCTCGTTCGTCATGCGCTCGCCCTGGGGGAAATTTTCCAGCGTGGCGTGCGTTTGAAAATGAACAAACAACTTCTCCACGTCGAGGCCGTTGGGATCGTACAACGCCCCCGTCCGGTCGCCGACGCCGACGATCTTCGCGCCGTACTTGGCGAGTCCGTAAGCCGCATAGCTGCCGACATTGCCGAAGCCTTGCACGATGATGCGGCTATCGGCGGGCATCTTCAAAATTTCCAAAGCACGACTGGTGACAAACGCCACGCCGCGACCGGTCGCTTCCCGGCGGCCCATGGAACCACCAATGCTGACCGGCTTGCCGGTGACGATGCTCGGCACCGCGTGACCGGCATGGGTGGAATAGGTGTCGTACATCCACGCCATGGTTTGTTCGTTCGTGCCCATGTCGGGCGCCATCACATCGATGTGCGGCCCGATGAAGGGAATCATTTCCACGGTGTAACGGCGTGTGAGCGCTTCGAGTTCGCGCGGGCTCATCCGGAGCGGATCGCAGGCGATGCCGCCCTTCGCGCCACCATAGGGCAATCCCGCGAGCGCGCACTTCCAGCTCATCCACATCGCGAGCGCGGCGACTTCGCCGATATCCACGCTGGGACTGAAACGCAAACCGCCCTTGGTCGGGCCGAGAGTGAGGTGATGTTGGACGCGGTGACCTTCAAAGACTTTGACGTCGCCGTTGTCGAGCTTCACCGGCACGGCCACGCTGATGAGCCGCTTGGGCCATTTCACCCGTTCGCGAATCGAGGCATCGAGTCCCAAAAAATCGGCGGCCCCATCGAACTGCTGGCAGGCCATCCGAAAAGTCGGATTCTGCAACAGAACTTTCATGCGGAGAGTTCGAGAAAATTCCGGAGAAGGTTTTTACCGTGCTGCGTCAAAATGGATTCGGGATGGAACTGCACGCCGTAGATCGGGTACTGGCGGTGGCGCAGGCCCATGATTTCCTTTTCCGCAGTCTCGGCCGTGATTTCAAGAACCGTATCGGGGAAAGTTTCGCGCTCGACGATCAGCGAATGATAGCGCGTGGCTTCAAACGGGTCCGGCAGCTTGGCGAAAACCCCCTGCCCGTTGTGATGGATGGGCGAGGTCTTGCCATGCATGAGGCGGGGCGCGCGGATGACGTGGCCGCCGTAGACTTCGCCGATGCACTGGTGCCCGAGACAGACGCCGAGCAGCGGCGTGGTGGGGCCGAACTTTTGAATCACCGCATTGGAAAGACCGGCTTCCTTCGGCGTGCAGGGTCCGGGGGAAATGATGATCTTGGCAGGTTTGAGCGCGGCGATTTCATCGAGCGTGATTTCGTCATTGCGCTTCACCAGCACCGTGGCCCCCATCTCGCCAAAGTATTGCACGAGATTGTAGGTGAAAGAGTCGTAGTTATCGATGACCAGCAACATATTTTCCAATTCGAGGTTTTGCCAATTTGGCACTATCTCCCACCCATTGCAACTCCTGTGTAGAACGAGGGAGAGTGCGCTTTTTGCCGGAATTTCCGTTTACGATACCAGTTCCTGGCGAGCCTCGCCCTGAGGCGGTGGGGCATCGGCGAGCCGTTGCATGAGCGCCTTGGCTTCGAGTGGACGAATGCCGGGGATGCGGCTGATGAGCCGCGCGAGCATGCCGACAATGTGCGGCGTGGCGTAGCTGGTGCCAGTGACCTTCTTGTAGCCGCCGCCACTCCACGGCACTTCCACATCTTCGCCGCGCGCGGCGAATTCAACCATGTAGCCGGGAGAATAGAAGAACTGGTCGGGCCGTTCGGTCTGGCAGAAGTTCACGGTAAAGACAGACGGGAAATAGCCGGGCCACTCAGGCTTGTGAAAATCGATATTATTGCAGGCGGCGACGATGTGCACGCCCTTGAGGTAGGCCTCGTCAATCCACGCCTTATACTTGAGAATATGCTCCTCGATACCGCAACCAAAACTACAATTGAGAATGTGATAGCCGAGGTCGAGCGCCTGCCGGGCTCCTTCTTGAATAATGGCCGTGCGGGAATTCAGTCGATCCCCCAGCACGCGAATACTGCCAATCTCCGCTTCCGGCGCGATGGAGTGAATGATGTACGCGATGGCGGTGCCGTGACCGTACAGGTCCACGCCGCCGCCGGGAATGACGTCGATATAGTGCCCCTTATCCACCACCGCGATGTCGTCCGCGAGCGTGAGCCCGGCCAGCGCAGGATGCGACACGTCAATGCCGGAATCGATGATGGCGATCTTGACTCCACGACCGGTTCCCTCCCGGAGGGATTGCCGCGCGACGTCCAGACTCAAAAGCTTGTTCATGAGCGAGACCAGATTATAGGAAATGAATCGTGGGACGACAAGTCCACGATTACCATTGCACGGTTTGCCGCAGGAGGCGGTAATCGATCAACTCGGTGAGCACCGAGGCCGCGCGCTGGATCGCCTGAAGATGTTCGGCCCGGAATCCGGGCGGATCGATATCATCGGAGCCGGGCTCCTTGAGCTGCACGCAGGAAATGACCCCACGGCACTGCCGCAAAAAGTAAAACGGCACGACGATCATGGCGTATGTCTGCTGCTGCAATTTCATGTCGACGATCTTGCTGTGGTGCGCGTTCTTAAAGACTTCGTTTTCCACGAAGGGCTGTTCGCTCATCATGACCATGCTGACAATGCCTTCGCGCAGGGGCTGACGGTAATTCAGGACCAGCTTTTCCGCAGACTCGCCCACGCCATAGCACGGCACGAGATTCTCGCGGGTCGCATCGAGGAGCCAGACGAGCCCGCTATCGGCCCCGGCGAGTTCGAACCCCTGCTCGAGAACGTGACGGATCATGCCGTCGCACAGGCTGGGGAAATTTTCCGGACGAACCTGCTCGCCGACGGAGATGAGACGATTCTCCAACGACGGAGTCAGCGAACTGATCCGCTCATCGGGAAGAATGTTAAGTCGTGCGCCCATGTTACTTCGGGATGAAGCGTCCAGTTCACCCAAACGCCATGGTTATGAAACCGAACCCGCCGTGCCGCGCAGTTGTTTGACGCTCTGCGCCAGATACCCGACCAATTCGGGCCGCTGCATGACGAGCTGGCACAATTCGGAGCGCTCGGATTCGGAGCAATCGCCGCGCGCAAAACGATCGAGACGGTTGCGCAGCTCGCCCTCGGGCCGGACCGCCTCGCGTCCCTGCACTTCTTCTTCAAAGTGACCCAGAAACTGAATGATCTGTTCAAAGGGGTTTGGCATAGGCGTCGTTCTGGAAATTAGACTCGCAGGTTTATTTAAATTGCAGGGAATTTTAAGCTTTTATCATCATCGGATCGGAGGGCCATTAACTTAACTCAACTCCGGGGGCTCAGGGTGAAGAGGTCCTCACCCGATTGGCAGAGCTGGAGAAAATCCTCCCAGTTGACTTCGAGCCACGGGTCGGTCGCCCGCAAATTCCGCAGCGTGCGCGAGGCGATATCGGCCATGGCTTGGTCCAGCGTGCGGCTGACCTTCGATTCGTGCCAGCCGAACATCCGGGCAGCTTCCCGCTGCATGACTCCATGAATATAAACCAGTTGCAACAACAGATAGGCGTCCGGGGGGCACTCCTGCAAGGATTTGCGCAAGGCATCGCGCATCAGCTGGGTCAACGCCGACTCAGAATAGTCCGCCGTCCGCGCCGGGAGCATATCAAAATCGCTGCCCTGATCAGCGTGATCCTGCACGTTCGGCAGATTGCCCTGAAACCGTTGGCGGCGTTTCAGATCCACCAGGCGATGCGTCGCCACGGTAGCGAGCCATGTGTAGAGACTGCACTTGCCGTGGTATTTATGGAGCAAGCCTTCGCGGTCAATGCGGCCCACGCTCAATTCCCCCCAGAGATCACCCAGCAGGTCGGACGCCTCGGTATTCGTTGCGCCTCGGCTGATCAAAAGTCCCAGAAGACGCTGGTTATAAAGCAACTGAAGCTTCGTCGCGGCCTCGTTCTCCCCCGCCAGGCACGCCTTGGCTAAATCAATATCGTCGTCGTAAGAACTTTTCGCGAGGGACATAGGTAGAGTTTGCCCACTTTATCGTGTTGCCGTGCAAATGTCTACCCGCCATTGACAATCGGAAACCGTCAATTCTAGTGCTGTGCACGCAGTGCTTCGACGATCAGGCGTACGCCGAACCCGGTCGCGCCTTTTTCAAGGTGCGGCTTGTCGGAGGTGATCCAGGCCGTACCGGCGATATCGAGATGCGCCCAAGGAGTTTCTTCGACAAACACCTTCAAAAACGCCGCCGCGGTGCACGCGCCACCCCAACGGGAACCCGCATTTTTCACCACAGCCACATCGCTCTTCATCTCGGCATCGTACTCTTCGCCGAGCGGGAGTTCCCAAACGAGATCGCCCGTTTCCTTGCCGGCCTTGTTCAGACTGTCGCGCAAAGTGACGCTGTCGGTGAAGAATCCCGCACGGTTCGCGCCGAGCGCCACGACGCAAGCGCCGGTGAGCGTGGCAAAATCGACGAGCGAGCGCGGCTGGAATTTTTCGCGGACATACGTGATGGCGTCGGCCAGAACGAGACGGCCTTCCGCGTCGGTGTTCAAAATTTCAACCGTCTTGCCGCCGTACATTGTGATGATATCGCCGGGACGATACGCGCGGTCGCTGGGCATGTTCTCCGCCGAAGCGACGGCCGCGACAACATTGATCGGGAGCTTCAGGCGTGCGATGGCCTGCATGGCGCCGAGGACGGCGCAGCCGCCCATCTTGTCGAATTTCATTTCATCCATCGACGCGCCGGGCTTGATGGAAATGCCGCCCGTGTCGAAAGTGATGGCCTTGCCGATGAGCGCGACCGGCTTGGTCTTGGCGCTGCCGCCCCAATATTCGAGGACGATCAGTCGCGGCGCGGCGGCAGACCCCTGCCCGACGGCGAGTATGCCGCCGAATTTATCAGCCTTGAGTTTCTTCTCGTCGAAGATGGTGACCTTGAGCCCGACATCCTTCGCCAACGCTTTCGCCTCGTCCGCGAGCGCGGCGGGAGTGAGCTCGTTCGGCGGCTGGTTGCCAATGGAGCGGGTGTAGTTGGTCGATTCGGCGAGAATCTGGCCCACGAGCGCCGCTTTTTTCACCGCGACGAAATGACTGGCGGTAGTGACGAGTTGCAGTTCCTTCAGCGCGTTCTTGCGGCGGCTGGCGGGGAGTTTGAAATCCTCGAAGCGGTACGAGGCGAGCAATGCGCCTTCCACAATCGCCTGCGCGCATTCATTCCACTCGCCCAGTTCAACGGCGAGTACTTCGGCACCGATCTTGAGAAATTGTTTGATCGCAACACCGGCCGCGCGGCGCAAGAGGTCGATCTCGATCTTTTCTTTTTCACCAACACCTACGTAGAGCGTGCGGCCCTTTTCGGAGTGGAGGAGCAGCGTGGAGCCTTTCTCGCCCTGAAATTCTTCCTTCTTGATTCCCTTCGGGAGATGACCGCCGTCCTTGCTGACAAAAATGACGCGATCCGCAGCTTTGGCGTTGGCACTGACTGAAATTCGAACTTCTTTCACAATAACCTTTCGATGTTCAATTAAGAAAAAAAGGGGCCGCCTTTACGAAATGGGGAAAATGGGGCGGGGATAATGCAACATCCCCCGCCCTTCCATTCCGTTCCTCAACGGAATTTAGTGGCCAGGCGGCTTGTCCTTCGGCGCGTTCAGACCGGCCGCTTCCTTGTAATCGGCCGGGAGAAGATTCTCCACTTCGATGCCGCGGAATTCAAACAGGCGATGGATCGTTTCCTCGATCAGATTGTTCGGACACGAAGCGCCCGCCGTGATGCCCACGACGACGTTGCCTTCTGGCAACCAGTTCTCGGTGAAGACCTCGTGATTCTCGTGCTGGTTCCAGTGCGAGATTTTCTGCGGCGAGATGAGTTTCTCCGAGTTCTTGATGAAATAGGTCGGGAGCTTGGCTTCGCCCATCTCCGCGAGGTGGGACGTGTTACTGCTATTGTAACCACCCACGACGATGAGGAGATCCATCTTCTCGAAATCGAGCAGTTGGTTGAGCGCGTCCTGGCGTTCCTGCGTCGCACCGCAAATGGTATCGAAATAACGGAAGTGATTGCCCACTTCGGCTTCGCCGTAACGGTCCACAATGGCTTGCCGGATGCGGCGTTGCACTTCTTCGGTTTCGTTGCGCATCATGGTCGTTTGATTCGCCACGCCGACCGCCGCGAGATGCTTGTCGGGATCGAAATTATGCGAGTAGGCTCCGGCGAATTTCTTGAGAAATTCCTCCTTGTTGCCGCCGTTGCGGATGTAGTCGCAGACGTAATCGGTCTCGGCCAGCGTGAAGACGACAAGATAATGACTGGAGCCGTTTTCACTGATCGCGCGGGAAGAGGTTGCCTTGGTTTCCTCATGCCACGCCTTGCCGTGGATGATCGAGGTGACGCCTTCGCGGGTGTACTGGCGGACGCGCTTCCACACGGTCATCACGTCGCCGCAGGTCGTGTCGACCAGTTGACAGCCGATCTCTTTCAGGCGGTTCATCACCTTCACTTCCGCGCCAAATGCGGGAACGATGACGACGTCGTCCTTCTTCAAATCGTCGAGCTGGTAGGTACCGTTGACTTCCTTGAGCTGCTTGATGTTCATGCCGCGAAGCTGGTCGTTGACTTCGGGGTTGTGAATGATTTCGCCAAGGAGATAGATATTTTTGTCCTTGAACACCTTCGCCGCCGCGTAGGCGAGGTCGATGGCGCGCTCGACGCCGTAGCAAAAGCCGAACGCCTTGGCCAGTTTCACGGTCAGACCCGCCGAGGAAAGCGGCATGCGCGTGTGGCGGAGATATTCCACAATCGGGCTGCGATAGTGGCTCTCGACCTGAGCCTGTACGAGGCTCATGACTTCAGGGGTGCGCAAATTAACTTTACCGGCAGCATTAACAGTCATCGACATAAGATGATAGTTTCTACTAATAGTGGACATCCGTCAACTCCCGGCGGAGAAAGCAAGGAGTCCCCTGTCATGTTGCCCTTGCACCGTTCCAAGAATTCCCCCATCCTGACAATCCAGTGAGTACTCCCACCGAAATCAGCATGCGAGCCACCCGTGGCAGCATGTTTTTCAATGCCTGCATGGCCCTCGCGAAAATCATCGGCGGCCTCGTGGGCCATTCCTATGCCTTGATCGCGGACGGCATGGAGTCGACCGTCGACATCTTCAGTTCGGCCCTCATCTATAACGGGTTGCGACTTTCCAAGGAGCCCGCCGACCAGAATCATCCCTACGGCCATGGCCGCGCCGAAACGATCGCCGCCGCCGCCGGGGCACTGATCCTGATGGGGGGTGCGGTCCTGATCGGCGTCAGTGCCGCGAACAGCCTTTTCACCAAACGCGAAAGCCCGAATGCATGGACGCTCGTCGTGCTCCTGATCATCGTGGTGCTGAAGGAACTCGCCTTCCGCTACCTCCTGAATGTCAGCAAAAAAACCGGCAGCCAGGCGGTGAAGGTCGAGGCGTGGCATCACCGCAGCGACATGTACACCTCACTCGCGGCAGGCGTCGGCATCGCCATCGCCGTGTTCACCGGCTGGAACCAAGCGGATAGCATCGCGGCCATTCTGGCGAGTTTATGGATGGGCTGGAACGGCCTGTTGCTGCTACGCCCCGCCGTGGATGAAATCATGGAGACATCGACCGACCCGGAAATCATCGCGCAGATCCGGCTCACCTGCCTGAATTCCCCCGGCGTGCTCGGAGTGGACAAGGTGCTCGTGCGCAAGATGGGGTTGCAACTGATGGTCGACCTCCATCTCGAAGTCGATCCCAACCAAACCGTGAGCGAAGGCCACAAGATCGCCCACCTCGCGAAGGACCGCTTGCGCGCGGAAATCCCAACCATCGCCGATGTGCTCATCCACGTGGAGCCGTATCCCCATCCGATCCACGACGTGAAAACCGCCGCGTATTTATCCAGCGCGCCCAAAGCGCCGACCGTTCCCAAAGGGCATTCGTGAGCATCCCCGACGACAAACTCCGCAATCATCTGACCGCGCTCGGAGTGGACGTCAACCGGGTGGAGGAAAGCTTTGTCCGCTCGCAGGGCGCGGGTGGCCAGAATGTGAACAAGGTCTCCACCTGCGTGGTGCTGCACTACGCGCCGTTGCATCTCACAATCAAGATGCAGGATGGCCGCACGCAGGCGGGCAACCGCGCAACAGCATGGAATCTCTTGCGCGATAAAGTGATTGCGCTTAAAAAGTCCAAAGCCGCCGCCGCCCGCTCCGAACGCGAACAGCAACGCCGCCAGAAACGCAAGCGCCCGAACTGGCTCAAGCGCGAACTGGTGAAGTTCAAGGCGCAGCGCGCGACAGTGAAAAAAGCTCGGCGACAGCCGGTCAATGAAGAATGACACCTCATTCTCTGCAACACACTTTCCTTGAACGCCTGCTCCCCCTTCTGAGCCCCCATTCGCTCCATGATTTGTGGCGGCGCCTGCTCGAACATCTGGAGCTCACCTTTGTCGCCGTCGGCATCGCCGCCCTCATCGGTTATCCGCTGGCCGCGCTGGTCTGGAATCGCCCCCGCTGGCGCTCGCTTGTCGTGGGCTTCTGCAATCTTTTCCAGACGATCCCGAGCCTCGCATTGCTCGCCCTGTTGCTCCCCCTGCTCGGTCTCGGCTTCCTGCCCGCAGTGGTGGCGCTCACGCTCTATGCGGTGCTCCCGATCATGCGCTCGACGATCACGGCCCTGAGTGATTCGCCGGATGACCTGCTCGATGCAGGCCGCGTGATGGGTATGAATTCCCTGCAACTGCTCTGGCATGTGCGATTGCCGCAGGGCTTGCCCCAACTGATTTCCGGCCTGCGCGTGGCGTTTGTGCTCAGCGTCGGCACGGCCACGCTCAGCGCGTTCATTGGCGCGGGTGGTCTTGGTCAATTCATCACCATCGGCCTCGCCCGCAACGACACCGCGCTCTTGCTCTACGGGGCGATCCCCGCCGCATTGCTCGCGCTCGGAATCGACTCACTCCTCGGCCAGATCGAGATCGCGGCACAGTTATGGAAAAGCGGCCAGTCCTACCAAATCTCTCCTCGTAAAGCGGCCTGCATAATCGGCATCCTGCTCGCACTGGCCGCGAATCTCGCCATCTTTCTGCACCAATCCCCGACACCTGTGGAGAACGATGGCCGACCGGTGATTCGTGTCGGCGCGAAGAATTTCGTCGAGCAGATGATTCTGGGTGAAATCGTTGCGCAGACACTGGAGGAAATGGGCCGCTACCGCGTCGAGCGCAAGTTCGGCCTCGGCAGCACCGCCATCATCCACAACGCCATCATGGCGGGTGAAATCGATCTCTACGTGGAATACTCCGGCACGGCCGAACTCAACATCCTCAAGCTCCGCCAAGCCTCCACCAATGATCCCAGCCATGCCGGATTGCGGCTGCTTTATCATGGCAGCTTCGGCCTCGAGTGGCTCCATTCGCTCGGCTTCAGCAACTCCTACGCCGTCATTGTCCGCCGCGACGGCAAGGCCGGATCGCTCACCACGCTCTCGCAACTTGTCGCCCTCGCGCCGTCACTCAAGCTTGGATTAAATGCCGAGTTCATCGATCGGCCGGATGGTTATCCTGCATTGCAAAAGAAGTACGGCCTGAATTTCGGAGAGGTTAGGACACTCGATGTCGGATTGATCTATCCGTCGCTGGACACCGGTGCCGTCGACGCGGTCGTCGCCTTTGCGACCGATGGACGACTCGTTTCCCAAGACTATGTGGTGCTCACCGACGACCGCCAAGTCTTCCCCCGCTACGATGCGGCGCCGGTCCTCCGCACCAAGCTCATCACCCAGGACCCCGATTTGCTCACCCAATTAAATAGCGCCCTCGCCGGACGGATCAATGAAGTCACCATGCGACGGCTCAACTACGCCGTGGAAGTGGAGCATCAGGAGCCCGCTGACGTCGCCCGCGATTTTCTCCGTTCCCTCAGTGAACCCGCCCCTGCCGCACCGTCCAAACCCCACCGGAAACCTTATGTCAATGATTGACCTCGCCTCGCTCGCCAAGCTCCACGCAACCCACCCCGAAGCGGCGGCGGCGCAGGTCGCAGAATTCTCGCTCGGCTCGCACTCCTTCCATTTCAACTCAGAAAAATACCTGATGGGCGTGATCAATCTTTCCGCCGACTCGTGGTATCGCGAAAGCGTCTGCTTGACCGCCGACGCCGCCATCCGCCGTGGGCACGTCCTCCACGCCCAAGGCGCGCACCTGATTGACATCGGCGCGGAATCGACCCTCGCCCACGCCGCGCGCGTCGGCGAAGCGGCGCAACAAAGCGTACTCGTCCCCGTTGTCACGGAACTCGCCAAAGCCGGGCTTCTCGTCTCGGTTGAAACGTACCATCCCTCCGTCACCACCGCCTGCCTCAAGGCGGGCGCGAAAGTCTTGAACCTCACCGGCACGGTGAACACGAGCGAACTCTTCCGCGAAGTGGCCGATCATGACGCCGGAGTGATCCTCTGCTTCGTGCAAGGCAACAACGTCCGCGACGTCACCGACCTCTCCCTTGGCAATGATCCCATCGAGGCGCTCTATTCCTACTTCGCGCTCATGATCGATGAAGCCACTCGCTGCGGCGTGAAAAAAATCTGGATCGATCCCGGCCTCGGATTTTATTACCGCAACTTGCAGGACAGCTCGGCGCGAATCCGGCACCAGATGAACGTCTTTCTCAACACCTTCCGCCTGCGCCAACTCGGCTGGCCCGTCTGCCACGCGCTTCCGCACGCATTCGAATGCTTCGAGGAGGAAGTCCGCTGCGCCGAACCTTTTTTCGCCGTGCTCGCGCTCCTCGGCCAAACCGACCTCCTGCGCACTCACGAAATCGCCAAGGTCCGCGCCGTCCTGAAGACGATGCGGTTGTAGAGAAATCCTACCTTCCCAGAGGCTTTGCGCACGCGACAGATCTTGGTCCGAAGCCGAGCGGCCGGCGAAAAGATGCCCTCAAAGATCAAGAGCAGTCACTTTGCATTGCGTGTGGTCAGCGGAAAATCATCCGTGCGGAATGGCGAAGCCGGCAACCCGGAACCGTTCGTTAAATTGCACGTTGGATTCATCGCCCAGGCATAGCGCACTTCCGTGGGCTCCTTGATTTCCGGTG
The DNA here is from genome assembly GCA_017849585.1 of Verrucomicrobium sp. GTDB lineage: Bacteria > Verrucomicrobiota > Verrucomicrobiia > Methylacidiphilales > UBA1321 > UBA1321. The sequence goes on along the minus strand of JAFIGT010000003.1, from coordinate 91,894 downwards.
ACCAGACGATCACAGTATTCCCATCGATCCGGGCCTGCGCCCAGACCCATTTTTTGTCGGAACCACAAATGGCGAAGCCTTCGAGCTCGCTGTTGGGACTATTGCGCACCAGCGGAACCGTGCGGTCAATGGTCGAGCGCGGCTGATAGGTGGAGGGCAACGGCGCCGCCTTCAGTCCGCCTTCGACATGCGTGAACGTCAGCCGGATCTTATCTTGCTCCACCTTTTTCGATTCATACACCGGCCCCGAAAATTCCATCGGCTTGCCATACGTGTTCGCCAACGCAATGCGGGAGAGACGTTCACCACCCACGATTTTATTGCGCCAATGCACATCGTCCGCTTCGCCGACATCGATCAGAATCGCCTGACCGGTCGCGCGAAGTTTCAGCGCCAACGCCTGCGACTCGCGTAATTCGGCCCATGCATGTTCCTCTGGTTTGGCGTTCTTCTGACCAAAATTGGCCAACTGACAAAAATAGAAGGGAAAGGCACCCTGTTCCCAGCGACCGCGCCAATCCTCAATGAGCAGCGCGAACGCGGTCCGGTATTGCCACCCCCGGCCGCCATTGCTTTCGCCCTGATACCAGATTGCCCCCCGGATGGCATAGGGCATGAGCGGCGCAATCATGCCGTTGTAGAGATAGGTATTGATCAGCCGATCCTGAGGCGGTTGTTCGGGCGGGGAAGGCATCGCCGCCAGCGCCGCGGGCTCGGGGGCAGGCAGGGAGAGTTCCGTATACGACTGCCAGGTGCCAGTGAGCTCCTGATTCATGAACCGCAACGGCTGGCCGGAGCGAATGGAGGGAGTTCCCGCAGGATTATAAATGCGAATGGCGACGACCGCCTCGCCCGCTTTGACGAGTTTGGGATTCAGATAGATCGGCCCCGGCTTGCTTGCACCGGTCGTCGCATTAATCTCTGCCGATTTTTCTCCGTTGAAATAGACCGTGTAAAAGCCGTCGATACGACCAATGGACAGCGTTTGCTGAATATTCGCCGCTTCTGCCGGAATGGTAAACGTCCGGCGCAACCAGACCGCTCCCGCCGGAGGCAAATTCGCCGAGGAATCCGCCGGCAGCTCGACCGGTTTCCACGTCAGAGTGGCGGGCAGTTCCGGTGCCGTGATGGCTTTGACGTCCGCCGTTGCGGCATCCGCGCGTTGGTACTGTTGTGACCATGCCTGAAACTTCGAGGCGTACTCCTTGAGCTTTTCGGGAAAAGAGTTTTTGTCGGTGTGCTGGCGAAGCGTGGTCGCTTTCAAGTCTGCATCGCGGCTCAATGCCTCGAGACTCGTCCACGCTTCGATTGGGGTGCCGCCCCAACTTGAGTTGATCAAACCGACGGGACAATTGAGTGTCCGCTGCAAATCCTTCGCGAAAAAATAACCCACTGCCGTGAAACTTCCAGTCGTGGCGGGATCAGCCACTTTCCACTCCCCGATCACGTCCGCCGCTTGTGTAGCGGTGGCAACCTGTTTCACGCGAAACTGCCGGATGGCGTTATTCGCCGACTGGGCGATCACCTCTTTGGCACCCGTCGAATTATAGATAACCCACTCCATATTCGACTGACCCGAGGCCAGCCAGACTTCGCCAACCATCACATCGGAAACGGTGAGAGTGTTGTTGCCCTTGACCACCAGTTCGAAAGGACCGGAACCGGAACGGGAAAGATCCAACACCGTTTTCCAACGTCCATCCGCGCCCGTTTGCGCTGTAGCGGTGGCAGCGTCCAGCGTCACATTGACTGCTTCCCCCGGAGCGCCCTTGCCCCAGATCGGCACACGATCGGATTTTTGCAGCACCGCATGCGTGGAAAAAAGAGAGGGTAAACTGACCTCGGCATGGGAACTCTCGAAGCTCCCACACCCTCCGAGAAGTAAGCCGCCAATACAACTCAAGCGAACCCATTGCGCCATATAGAAATTCCACATCATGACAGCCAAATTCTTTCCCGGTAACATCCTGATTTGAGGCAACATATCTGCACCGTATTATGAGTCCGAAAGAAACGCGATCCAGAATGCAGCAGCTTAATCTATAAAACAACCAAGCCCTGATAACGGCAAGCCCCTCCGGTGCCAGCACCGAAGGGACTTCTGATTCCACAGAGAAGGATCCGCCTATCGGCCCATCTCAGCGGTCGTTTTCACGAGCCGGATGAACTCCGAGCGGTACCCTTCCTCGTCTTCGCCCTTGCCTTCCCGGGCCAGCTTCAGCACGAGACCGTAGTCCACATCGCCGCGCAATGGCGACTCCCGCAGGATCATCCCGAACGCGGCCACGGACGCCGCGAACTTGAAGTCACCCGACGCCGACTCCCATTTCGCACCCTGATCGCGAATCGGGAATTCCAGTTTCTTACTGGTCGCACCATCCGGCTGCTTGTAGCGAATCTTCAGCGTGAGCAGGTCGCTGCTGACTGAGCGGAGCTCATCGACACCGGCACGCACCGGAGGATTCGCCTGATACTTCAGCGCATCGACCGCAGGCTTCACCGGTTGACCCGCCGGGATGACTTCATAGAGTGCCGTCACCGTATGACCCGCCCCGATCTCGCCCGCATCCTTCTTGTCGTTGTTGAAGTCCTCCTTCGCCAGCATCCGCTTTTCGTAACCGATCAGGCGATACGCGCCGACCTTGGCGGGATTGAACTCAATCTGAATCTTCACGTCTTTCGCAATGGTCACCAGCGTGCCGGACATCTGCTCGACGAAGACCTTGCGGCCTTCCTTCAAGCTGTCGATGTACGCGTAGTTGCCGTTGCCCTTGTCCGCGAGGTTTATCATCGTGGAATCCTTCAGGTTGCCCGAACCGAAGCCGAACACGCTCAGGAATACGCCACTTTTGGCTTCCTGTTTGATCAGATCCACGAGGGCACCCTGACTCGTCACACCGACATTGAAGTCGCCGTCCGTGCAGAGGATAACGCGATTCGTGCCCCCCTTGATGAAGTTCTCCCGCGCCACCGCATAGGCGAGTTGAATCCCCTCGCCGCCATTGGTCGATCCGCCCGCTTCGAGACGGTCCAGTGTTTCAAGCACAGCCGCCTTGTTGGCAGAAGTGATCGAGGTCGAGCGCAACACGAGTCCCGAACTGCCCGCATATACCACGATGGCGATGCGATCCCGCGCCGTGAGTATATTCACGAGCAGTTGCAGCGACGCCTTCACCAGCGGCAACTTGGCCGGTTCATTCATCGAACCTGACACGTCGATGAGGAACACCAGATTGCTGGCAGGACGATTATTCTGCGTAATCTCGCGGCCCTTCAATCCCACCCGCACCAGCCGATGCTCGCGATCCCACGGGCAGTCCGCTATTTCCACGTTCGCCGCGAAGGGATCGCTCCCCTCGGGCTGCGCGTAGTTGTACGGGAAGTAATTTACCATCTCCTCGATGCGCACCGCGTCGGCGGGCGGACGTTGCCCCTGCTCGAGGAACCGGCGCACTCATCCCCTGCCCTGTGTCTTGCGTACCCATTTGTCTGTGTTTATAGAGTCAAACGGGCGGGCGGGAATTTTATTAGAAGAAACCGGAAAAATCTTAGCGCAGACTCTCGTTTTCCTTCCCCGTCGTCTCGATGAACGCCTTCAGGGTGAAACTCCCCACCCGCGTGGTGGAGCGACTCCCCCGGGAGAAGAAACCCTTGTTGAACTCCGCGCTGGCGCCATCGAAGCCTCCGAGTTGCATCGTGCCGCCATCGGCCACGGTGATGGTGGTGGCGAGCTTGGTGAAACTGACGACCTGCTCCCGGGCATCGACGAGCGTGGTGATTTCCGGCGTTACTGTGATCTCGATCTGGTTGCCGACAATCCGCGGCAATACTGACAATCGCGAACCGATATTCTGCCAGCGCACCGTGCTCGGCTGGATATAGCCGCCCTCGATCGCAAAGTTGTAGAAATAGTCCACCATCGGAATTTCCTCGCCTACTTGCAGCGTCGCGCTACGCCCGCTCTGGACGAGGAGAAATTGACTGACCACCCGGTCGCCGCCTCGACTCTGATCTGTTCCGCTGATCTGGAGACCATTCTTTTCAATCGGGTCGACATGAATCGTCCCCCGCGTGCTCAAGCTGCGTTCGCGCGTGCCACCGATTTCCTGCAGGGTGACTTCGATGCGCACGTTGCGCGCATTGGCCGGTACTTTGGAAAGCTCCGCAATGATCGCGCCCGCCGCTTCCACGTTTTCCGCCTCGTCCTGCACCACCACCTTGCGCGTGGCCTCGACAAAGATCATCTTTCCGCGTGGTGACAGCACTTGGGGCAGCGCTTCCTTCAACTCCTCCACCGTCGCACTGCCATAGGGAAACGTCTTCGACACGAGCGGTGTCTCCGCCTGCAGCACCAGACAGGAAGCCAGAAAATAACCAACCAGCAGAAGCCTGCGCAAGGTGGGCTGATTCATGCTGGGGAAAAAGTCAGGGTTGTTTCTCAGCGGGGACTCGTTGCAGGATGAAAATCAGGCGGCCATCGAGATAGTTCGGCCCGGAGATGAAGAGCGGACGTCCCGGCTTTGGGTCCACCCGGCCCTCCACCAGCAGCGTCTTGTCGCGGTACAATTCGTAATGAATGCCCGAGCCCGCCTGCGGTTCCAGCTTCAGGTAGAAATCCTTGCGCGGCAGCACCCATTGGGCGTACTTCTCGCCGCTGGCAACCGTCGCTTCATGCATCAAATGGTACGCCTCGAAACCAAACACGCATTTCAACCGGTGTTGCAGTTTCACCAACCGTTCCTCTTCCGTCGGGAGGGTATTGTCCGCTTTGACCAAGCCCACCCAGATCGGTTCCTGCGCCGGGGCCGCCAGCAGCCCCACGGTCAGCACGCTCCATAGCAGCAAGAGGTAACGCAATTTCACGGTGTATTTCCGGTTGCTTCCACTGCTTGCAGACCCGAGATCCATACCACATCGGCGTGGGCTTGGGAGGAATAAAAAGTCGTCGCGTAAATGTCCGGCTGTTGCGCCGTGGCGTAATGCGATTCCCCGCCCGGAGTCAGCGGCAAAAAGGCCACCAACCCCACCGCGAGCGCGATGGCCGCGACCGCTCCCAGCGTCAATAAGCGCGACGCCCAGAAGTCCGCCGGGGCGCTCGTTTCCTCACTCACCTCGCCCCACAACGCCGGTTGCAAACGATGCCAGGCGCGCATTTGGCGGCCCGCCGCGATCGCGAGCGACTCGTCCTGCACGGAGCCCAATCGTTTTTGAATGTCTTGCGTTTCCATGATCACACCTCGCTCAATTTATTCTTCAATTTTCCCCGAAGCTTTTCACACGCGTAATGCAGCCGCGAATTCACCGTGCCTGTCTTGCAATGCAAAAGCTTCGCCGTCTCCTCCAGGGATAAATCGTCCACCAACCGCAATTGCACTACGGCCCGGTGTTCCGGACTCAGTTCCGCCATGGCTGCCGTAATCTCCCGCGCCAGGTCGGACCGCTCCAATCCCGTGCTGCTGCCCGGAGCCACCGGCATTTCCGGCAACGCCACCACGCCCTCGCCCTCCGCCACAGGCGAAAAGAACGACAGCCAGCGTGAAAGCCGGCCCTGCTTGCGCACGGCATCGAGCGCCTGATTGACCGCAATGCGGTACAGCCAGGTGCCGATTTGCGCCTGCCCACTGAAGCGCTCGATCTCGCGGTAGGCCTTGATAAAGGTCTGCTGCAGAACGTCGTCGCTCAGCGCTGGGTTGTTGATAATCCGGTTCACCGTGCTCCACAAGCGCGGGAAGTGCTCCTGATGCAACCGCGCCCAAGCCGCTTCGTTGCCGGCTTTGAGTTCTTGTAGGCTATGGTCCTCGGACATTCCCGCATACCTTAGACGCCGACAGCCCGGTGGAAATTCAAATTTTTATTAGGGAATGTGAACTGTACGGACATAAGGGACAGAGGAACGTTTTGCCATCCGAAGCCCCCCGCGCTAGGCTACTTCCCATGAAGTGGACCTCCCGGAGCCTCCTGATTCTCCTCAGCCTGATCGCTTTCCCCATTCTGGCCCCCGCCCAGACCGCCACGAATGCACCCGTCACCACGACAAACTCCTCCAGCACAAATAACGCCGTGCTCACCCTGCCGCCGCCCGACAACAGCGTTTCCGGCACTGTCACGACCGAGAATCTCAAGGTCTCCAACGGCGAAGTACAACTGACCGAAGAGCAAAAGGAAAAGATCCGCGCCATGCTCAAGCGCGCGCAGCTCAACGACGAGCAGAAGAAGCGGCAAGCCGAACTCCTCGACAAAACTCCCGTTCTCGAAGACAAGATCAATCCCGGCCTCACGGAAAAAGGCGGCATTCCGAAGCGGTTCTAGGAGCCTGTCTGCGATCCGCGAAATCGGCGGACTCTTCCCTGCCAGAAATTCCTTTCGTCAATTCGGCCGCTTCGGTTTATTCTCGGAGCTCGCATGAACTCCGTTGATCTCGACCGCGCCCACGTCTGGCATCCGTTCACTCCGACCGACGCGTGGTTCGATCCGCACTTCAAGCCCGTCATGATCGCCAGCGCGCGCGGCTCCGTGCTCCTCGACGAAGAGGGCAATGCCTACCTCGATGGCAACTCCTCCATCTGGACCAACATGCACGGGCACAATCACCCCGTCATCAACCAGGCCATCAAGGACCAACTCGACCGCGTCGCGCACACCTCCTACCTCGGCCTCGGCCATGGTCCCGGCTCGCGGCTCGGAGAGAAGCTCACCGCGCTCGTCGGCCCCGACAAATACCGCGTCTTCTATTCCGACGACGGCGCCACCGCGATTGAAGCCGCGCTCAAGATCACGCTCCAACACTTCGACCAGATCAACCAGCCGCAACGCCGCCTCTTCGTCTCGCTCGGGAACGGCTACCATGGCGACACTGTTGGCGCGATGAGCGTCGGCCACAGCTCCTTTCACACCGGCCACTTCAACAGCCTCATGTTTCCCTCCATCGAAGTGATGCAACCCGGCTGCTACCGTTGCCTCTGCAATCGCGCCACGCCCGAACGCGCCGACGCCCGCGCCTATCGCCAGTGCGAATGGCAATGTCTCGCCTCACTCGAAAAAGTCTTTCAGGAACGCGGCAACGAAATCGCCGCTCTCGTCCTCGAACCCCGCGTGCAAGGCGCTGCGGGCATGGTGATGCATCCGGAAGGGTACCTCGCAAAAGCCGCCAAGATCGCCAAGGACGCTGGCGCGATGCTCATCCTCGATGAAGTCATGACCGGCTTTGGCCGCACCGGCGAAATGTTCGCCGCCGATCACGAAGGTGTGAAAGCCGATCTCATCGCGCTCGCAAAGGGATTAACCGGCGGCTACCTCCCGCTCGGCGCCACACTCATTCGCGAAGAAATTTTCCAGAGCTATCGAGGTCCCATCGAACGCACCTTCTACCACGGTCACAGTTATTGCGGCAATCAACTCGGCTGCGCCGCCGCCCTCGCCAATCTCGAACTCTTCGACACCGAGCACACCCTCGACAAAATCCGCGACCGCGCCGCCCAGCTCAAATCCCTCAGCCAGATTTTCTGGCAACATCCCCACGTCGGCGACATCCGGCAGGATGGCCTCATCCTCGGCATTGAACTCGTCGAGGATTTCACCACGCGGAAACCCTTCCCCTTCGAGCGCCGCATCGCCTACCACGTCAGCGAACGCGCCAAGCGGTATGGACTCCTCGCGCGCGGCGCGGGCAACGTCCTCATCCTCATGCCGCCCTACTCCACCACGAAGGAGCAGCTCGATAAAATGGTCGAAGCGCTCTATCGCGGACTCTGCGAAGAACTCCCCGCGTGACACTATAGGCGTGTGATTCAGAGCTTATCGCTTACCCGATAAATGCTTCGAGGAAGATCGCGACGGACTGCCACAACCTAAAACCACTCCAGTCCCTTTGCTCACACTCAGTCCTCCAAAATTATCATCCGAGAGAACTTCCACACATCCTCTCAGGGGAACTTGACGCATCATCCATTGACCAACAGCCGCAAAATGCTTTCCACCCGACCGACAGTCAGGATCACCCCAAACTACATAGTAATACCTTCCATCAACTTGCGCTTCCATAATCCATTCCGCCCCGTCTAGGAAACTGGAATCATTAAATGGCTTGGTCCCGTAAAAATCAGATTTTACAAACAGATCCTGAAAAATATTCCATTCGGCTTGAGTCAACTCACGTTGCGATTCCCATCCAACGCTACCTATTCGATACCCGCCTTGTCCGCTCGATTGCTTCGTGTGGATGGTCGCGCGGTCTGCTGATTTTCTGATTGTAACAATCAAGACTGAATTCCATGTCGGACAATAAATCAACCGGTAAACAGCAGCACTTTCGCGAGCAAGGACTCTCAATGGCCTTTCCTCCAATGCAGTAATGCATCTGGAATACCCCCACCCCTTTTCCTTCGCTGGCGGATAATCCTTAAAATCCAGCCAGACTTTCCCCGCCACTTTCTCCTGCGCCACGACCGAACCCACAACCAGCGCCATCATGATCACCACTCCCCAGACCGTCTTCATCCCGCAGTTCTAGCAGATTTCCCTCAGAATGAAACCCAGCTCGTCGATAAGCAAAAGGTGCGAGACCGATCACGCGCGGCTCGAAAAATCCCGCAAGTTGCCCCACACACTTCGTTAAAAAAGGGAAGGCGAATCCCCCTTTCCAGACAATCTCCATCGACACACAATCGACACCTGACCGTGAAGTTTCATTCATAGCAATCGCTCCATGCAGCAACCAGTTCCAATTCAACAACAAAAAAAGCTTTCCACTCTCGGAAATCTTGTTACCTCTTACCACATGGAAATTAGTGAGCGGCTTGAAGGCGAAATCCCCGTTGTGACCATCAAAGGCGATATCGATCTCGAATCATCGCCCAAACTTCGGGAGTTCCTCAAGACCAAGAGTTCTTCCAAATGCGCGAAGCTCCTGCTGGACTTCGCCGGTGTCAGCTATATCGATTCCTCCGGGTTGGCCACGCTCATCGAATACTTTCAGGCCACGCAACCCTTCAAGGGCAAACTGGCCCTCTCCTCGCTCAGCCCCCGGGTGCGCAATGTTTTTGAGATCGTCCGCCTCGAGCAGATCTTCTCCCTTCACCCCGACACCAACTCCGCTCTGGCCGCGTTGAATAGCTAAACGCGCCAGACTTAATTTCAAGCTGTGCTCCTCGCCTACACGAGTCTCACGCTCCGCGCCTTCGCCAGCATTGGTCGCTCGCTAAGTGGCCGCAGCACCCTTCGCGTCCACGCCACCTTCGTCCAGATGGTCAACGTGGGCGTCAACTCCCTGCCCACCGTCGGCCTCGCCTGTCTCTTCATGGGCCTCGTCCTCGCCATGCAATCGGCCGGACAGCTCGCCCAGCTCGGCGCCACCGAACGCGTCGCCGATCTCGTCTCCTTCGCCATGCTGCGCGAAATCGGCCCCCTCATCACCGCTGTCGTCGTCATTGGCCGCTCCGGCTCCTCCATCACCGCCGAGCTCGGCACCATGAAAGTCTCCGAGGAAATCGAAGCCCTCGAAGTCATGGCCATCGATCCCGTCCGATACCTTGTCGTCCCCCGCCTCCTCGCCATGGTCATCATGATGCCCTGCCTCACCATCATCGGCGAAGCGCTCGGCCTCTTCGGCGGCTGGCTCCTCGGCGTCAACTCCCTCAGCCTCGATCCCCTCCTCTACATCACCCGCTCGCTGCAGGCCGTCGACCTCAAGGACCTCTACACCGGCCTCTTCAAGTCCCTCGTCTTTGGATTCCTCATTGGTTCCATCGCCTGCACCTACGGCATGGAAGTACGCGACGGCGCCGAAGGCGTCGGCCGCAACACCACCCGCTCGGTCGTGAGCTGTCTCCTCGCCATGCTCGGCATGGATGCCATCCTCACCGCCATCTTCTTCTTTGCCACATGAGCGAGACAAAATCCACACACGCCCTCGAAGTGCGCGGACTCGTCAAAAAGTTCGGCAATCGTACCGTGCTCAATGACATCAGCTTCAACCTGAAGCGCGGCGAAATCCTCGTCATCATGGGCGGCAGCGGTTGCGGCAAGAGCACCCTCCTGCGCCACCTCATCGGCGTCCTCAAGCCCAACGAAGGCGAAATCCACGTCCTCGGCACCGACATCACCAAGCTCGACGACGATGGCCTCGCCAAGGTCCGCCGCCGCTTCGCCATGATGCACCAGTTCGGCGCCCTGCTGAACTCCCTCACCGTCGGCCAGAACGTCGCCCTGCCCCTGCTGGAAAGCGGCAACGTCAGCGAAAGCATTGCCGACCTCGTCGTGAAATTGAAACTCGAACTCGTCGGCCTCACCGGCTTCGAGCACCTCAAGCCCTCCGAGATTTCCGGCGGCATGCGCAAACGCGTCGGCATGGCCCGCGCCCTCGCGCTCGATCCCGAACTCCTCTTCTGCGACGAGCCCACCTCCGGCCTCGACCCCGTCATGACCGCCGTCATCGACCAGCTCACCCTCGACATGGTCCACAAGCTCGGCATCACCGCCGTCGTCGTCACCCACGACATGACCAGCGCCTTTCGCATCGCCAACAAAATGATCATGCTCTTCGAAGGCCAGATCATCGCTCAGGGCAGCCCCGACGAAATCCGCAACAATCCCGACCCCCGCCTCCAGCAATTCATCAAGGGCGAAGCCGACGGCCCCATCCCCCTCAAACTCTCCCGCGACGATTACATCAAGCGACTCCTCAGCGTAGACTAAATAAGGACATCCCATGAAAAAACCCGAATACCTGATCGCCTCCGCCGTCATCCTCGGCGCGCTCATCTTTACCGCGATCCTCGCCTATAGCATTGGCAAGCTCCGCTACGCGGGTGGCCAGAAACACATCAACGTCTGGGTCGAATCCGCTGCCGGCGTCATCCCCAACACCCCCGTCAAATTCGCCGGAGCCCCCATCGGCCGCGTCGAAACCATCACCGTCCTCCCCCGCAGCAAACAGGAACCCAGCCGCCACGGCCTCTACTGCATCGAACTCGGCCTCGCCCTCAACCCCAAAGTCGAAATCGGCGACGACGTCAAAGTCTCCGTCAAACAAGACGGCATGCTCGGCTCCAACTACATCGCCCTCGTCCCCGTCAGCAAGGACTCCCCCCTCCTCGCCGAAGGTGCCACCCTCAAGGCCCACTACAGCGCCGACTTCAATGACCTCGCCAACTCCGGACAAGAACTCATCACCGAACTGATCCCCGTCGCCAAGAACCTCAACGGCATCAGCCAGCTCCTCAACGAATCCCTCCCCACGCTCACCGAGAACATCAACGAGATCATGGTCGAGGCCAACTCCCTGCTTAAAATCACCACAACCCCCGAGAACAAGGCCCGCATCAACAAACTCCTTGCCAACCTCGGCGTCATCACCGACAACCTCAAAGTTGTCACCACCAACGCCAAAGCCCTCACCTCCACCCTCGCCCAGAAACCCTGGCGCCTCATCTGGGGCGGCCCCACCAATCCCATTCCCCCCGAATCCCAAGTCCTCAAATCCAACGAACCCATCCCGATTAAAAACGTGATCGAGGTCAAGCCCGCCACGAACTAGGGCGAATGAGTTCAAAGTTCTCGGTTTTCAGTTTTCAGTGAAAGGCACTTGCATCTTCATGGTATTGAGACCTTATTAATATCCAGAACACGCAGCCCAACTACTTCGAACTGAAAACCTCGAACTTTCCCCGATGGACAACCTCCTCAACGAACGCTACCGCGCCCTCCTCCAGGCCGCCCGCAGCCTCTTCACCCTCACCACCCTGGACGAAGTCGTTGAGAACATCCTCCGCCACTCCCTCGACATGATGCAGGCCGAAGCCTGCTCCATGTATCTCCCCGACCCCAAGACCAAAGAACTCATCATTTACTCCGCCCGCGGCAGCGAGGACGAACACTTCCACACCGCCCGCATCCCGTGGGACAAAGGCATCGCCGGACTCGTCTACCAGACCAGCGAAGTCGTCCGCATCGACGACGCTGAAAACGACCCCCGCATCTTCCGCGGCGTCAGCTCCAAATCCACCTTCGTCACCCGCGCCATGCTCACCATCCCGCTGCTCGACCGCGGCCAATGCATCGGCGTCCTCCAAGCCCTCAACCCCGTCCGCACCCCCGCCTTCAGCGACATCGACCAGGAGATCTTCGAAGGCCTCGCCGGAGTCGTCACCAGCGCCCTCGTCCGCCTCGACCGCGAAGCCCGCGCCAAGGAAGAAGCCAAGTTCCAGCAAGAACTCACCCTCGCCCACGAAATCCAACGCGCCTTCCTCCCCCCGCCCGAGCTCCTCACCGCCCGCGCCGAGATGCTCGTCCACTACCAACCCGCCCGCACCATCGGCGGCGACTTCTACGCCGTCGTCCAACTCCCCGGCGACCGCCTCCTCGCCGCCATCGGCGACGTCAGCGGCAAAGGCATCCCCGCCGCCCTCACCACCGCCCAAGTCACCGGCGAACTCAACGCCCTCTCCGGCCTCGCCCACACCGGACTCAAAGACCTCGTCCACCGCATCAACCGCGGACTCTGCGGCCGACTCGCCGCCGGCCGTTTCGTCGCCACCACCTTCCTCCTCCACGACCCCCACGCCGCCACCATGGAAGTCATCTGCGCCGGACAATTCGAACCCTGGCACTGGACCGGCGAAAAATGGGACATCATGCAAGTCCCCCGCGCCCTCCCCCTCGGCGTCTTCGCCCAATACCCCTACGAAGCCACCACCTTCTCCTGTCAAAGCGGCGACAAATGGATTCTCTTCAGCGACGGCATCAACGAAGGCCGCAACCAAAAAGAAGAAGACTTCGGCTTCGACCGCCTCAAAGAAAGCCTCGTCAGCAGCAGCCCACGCCGCGTCATCGACTCCGCCTGGAAAGCCTGGAGCCAGTTCGTCAACCCCGACGACCTCCACGACGACGCCTGCCTCCTCCTCCTCGCCACCCATCCCCCCGCCACGCTGGAAACCATCTGCGCCCCCGGCAACTGCAAGATCGTCCGCCAATACATCGAAAGCTGGACCCTCCTCGCCGGCTACAGCGACCTCGAACGCGGCCAGATCGTCCTCGCCGTCGACGAAGCCTTCACCAACGTCCTTCGCCACACCTACCAAAACGAAGCCCACCACAAAGTCGCCCTCACCGTCACCATCACCCCCGACGACTTCCGCCTCAAAATCCGCGACTTCGGCCCCCCCATCGACAAAGACAAACTCAAAGGCCGCGAACTCCACGACGTCAAACCCGGCGGCCTCGGCCTCCACCTCCTCAACATGGTCTTCACCACCGTCGAATTCCACGACTGCGACCCCGGCAACGAACTCCTCCTCGTCAAACCCCTCCCCGCCACGCAACCGGCGTGTGCCGCTCCCGCAGCGTGACGCTGCACCCATTAGCTGACGCGCGTTGCGCGTCGCCGGAGAGCTTTCTTTTGTCTATTGATGTGTCTCCGTTGTAGCCGAATCCGGTGGCTTCGGCGGGCACAAGCTCACTGACGGGGTCTCTCGGCAACGCGAACTCCCAGTTGACTCCTCTTCTGTAGGGCGCTTCGGTGAAGCGCCGTGACGCGATGCCATCGCGCCCCTCCGCTCAGTTCCGCCGACGCAAAACCGCCCCGGCCAGAAGCAGACCAACCCCCATCATCGCAAAAGTCGAAGGCTCGGGAACACCTTGGAGCATGAACGCTTGCGAGAACGTCTGGGTACCATCCCAATAGGTACCCTGCCCCACGATATCACCCGCATTATTGATAGCCGTGGCAAAATCCAGTGAAATAAATCCTTCCTCGCTATCGGTCCCGCTCACGAGCAACGAAGAGTAGAGACTATTCAATTCGGAGAATGTGCCATTGGCATAAAGAAAAGCCCGCGCCAAGCCGGTATCCATTCGCGATTCGCCGACGATCAAACCCGCATCATTAATATCGTTGGCGCGGCTAGAGTCATACCCACTCGAAATACCCAGATCAGTCAACGTCTCATTCGCGTACAAAAAGGCATGCATTTTCCCACTCGCCAACACCGTGCTACCCACGATTTGTCCGGCGTCATTAATGCTCAAAGCCGAACTGGAATACGCACTCAGATTGGTCACTTGTCCGCCCGAAAAGAGCGCCGCATGCACAACTCCAATATTCACCGTAGCATATCCCGCGATTTGACCCCCGCTGTTGATATGGAAGGCCGAGCTTATGTTGCCGCCCAAGGTCCCTAGGTTAGTCAGGGTTCCACCGGAATAGAGAAACGCATTGGGGTTTCCCGAACTCGTACTGGCAGCGCCCACCACCTGCCCCGCATCATTGATACCGTACGCGGTGCTATGAGTGCCGCCAAAGGTATTGATGTAACTCACGGATCCACCGGAATAGATAAAGGCCCTATTCACGCCACCAGTCGTAGAGGCACCTACGATCTGCCCCCATTTATTGATGGCATTGGCGGAACTCGACACCCCTCCAACAGAGGTATTCAGATCGGTCATGCTGCCGTTTTCATAATAAAAGGCGTGAGCCTGACCTCCACTCGTCGTGTAAGTCCCTACAATCTGCCCCAAGTCATTGATGTCACTCGCGCTGCTCTTGGTCCCACCAAAGGTCCCCAGAGAGGTAAGCTGCTGCGCATGAAGCGCCAAACTGCCGAGAAAGCTGATAATCAATACGCCAACCAACAGTGTTGGCAAAGTAAGTTTCCGTCCCATATTTCCCTCTTAACTTAAGCTCATTAAAAATGACCTCAAGCGTCAATCCGCCTCCGCCCAAGCTGAAAATCTTATAATGGAATCCGGCTCCCTTCACAACGAGAAAGGCAAAAAAAGCACACACAGCATGCCCAAGCCTAACGCTTCCACGAAAAACTGCTCCTAAATAGCAGGCATGGACTTACCTGTTCTCGTATTAGCCGCTCGCACTCCTCGGAAGTTCCTGTCCCCTTTTGCCAAGCACTGCCGTCGGAAAATCAATCGCTATCCGGACACGGTACCGCTCGGAGCGATCCCACTTTCCCGGACAGTCCCCGCAAAAGGAAACCGGGAAATGAGATCGCTCTTTCGTTCACCTGCCCGTCAGTAACTCTTACTCGACGAGCCGGCGACCGGCTTATTGTTTGCGCATGGCTTCGACGCAGCGCTTGAGCGCGGGAGTCGGGTTCTGCGGATCGGCCTCGTACTCGATGACAGCCATGCCGTCGAAGTTGGCCTCATCGAGTGCCTTCACGAAGGCGGGCAGGTCGAGATTGCCTTCGCCCACGATGGTGTCGTGCCATTGGCCGTTGCGATCGAAGGTGAAATCCTTGTAGTGCAGCCCGTAGATGTGGCCCGCGAAACGTTTGACCCATTCCACCGGCTTACCGAGGTTCGGCCCGATCTGCATGCACCAAGCGGTGTCGATATTGATGCCGATTTGTGGCGCGCCGATCTTGATCAAGTGATCCAGCACATCGGGCTGGCCACCGAACATGTAACCGCCATGGCAATGAATGCCGACGCGCACGCCGTACTCATCGGACAGCTTGCGGGCCTGCTCGACCGCCTTGGGGAAGGAGTCGACCTTGAAATGCACCGAGATGTGCTTCGCGCCGACGAGCGAGACAAATTCGAACAGGTCGCGCTCCTTGGGATCGCCCACCAGCGTTTCCACACCGATGGAAATGATTTTCACGCCAGCGTCGCTATAGGTCTTCGCGACTTCCTTCCAGGTGGAAGGTTCATGAAATTTGGCGTGGACGCCGCACAGTTCCACTTTATCGAGACCGATTTCACGGACTTTTTTGACCAGTTCCGCATTGGTTTTGGTTTCGCGGAAACACCAGCTTTGCACACCGAAGTCGAGGGCTTTGCTCATAGATGAATTAAGGTTGGGGATTGGATGGTTGAAAGGGTTAGGCGAGGCGTACTTCCTTGCCGGTGCGGGCCGATTCCGCGATGCCGTCGAGGATCTTCTGAACAACGAGCCCCTGGGAAATCTCGGTGCAGAGTTTTTCCTCGCCACGCAGGTAGTTGATGAAGTTGTGGAATCGATCCTGATGCGGGAAAGCGAGGGGAGCCTTGACCTGGTCGACGATCTCGTAGGAGGCTTCCGGCGTTTTTCCCGAGCGGAAGATACGGGCGGGACGGAGCGTTGCGCCGCCTTCCGTGCCGAAGATTTCCACGTTGTCCTTGTTGCCCAAAGCGGTGTGACAGGCCCACGTGGTGTCGAGCGTCACCGTCGCGCCATTGGCGAAACGGATGAAGGCCGAGGCGAAATCGTCCACATCGAACTTGATGTCCGAGCGTTCGGACATGCCCCAGCCGCCTTCGCCGAGACCGCGATGGCCGAACTTGGTGTAGGTCGCGCCGACCACGGAAACGGGTTCGTAATTGTTGATGGTGTAGAGGCAAAGATCGAGCATGTGCACGCCGATGTCGTAGAGCGATCCGCCACCCGCCAGTTCCATGTTGCCGAACCATGTGCCGAGTTTCGGAATGCCCGCGCGGCGCATCCAGTAAGCCTTGGCGTGGTAGATCTCGCCGAAGACGCCCTGCTCCACGAGGCTCTTGATTTGCTGCGAGTTCACATCGAAGCGTTGGTTCATGCCGAGCGTGAGCACGCAGCCAACCTTTTTCGCAAGGGCGATCGCTTCCTCGGCTTCCTGCGCATTCATCGCGAACGGCTTTTCCAGAATCACATGCTTGCCGGCTTCGAGCGCCAGCTTGGCGAGCGGGACGTGGAATTTATTCGGCGTGGCGATATACACGGCGTCGATATTCGCATCGGCGAAGAGCTCCTTCGCGGTCGCGTAGGTGACCGGAAGTTTGTATTTGTCCTTCAACGCTTGCAGGCGTTCCGGGTTCAGATCTTGCGCGGCGATCAGCTTGGCGTGGGGGTGGCGAAGGATCGAATCGGCGGCGTAACCAGAGATTTGACCGGCACCAATAATTCCAAAGCGAACCGTGGATAATGTTTTCATTTTTATAAAAAATAGGGTTAAATGGACTAAACACCTACAGGGAAAAATCTTCAATGCGCAAAAGTAGTAAAAAGCTAGGATTTGTTACCGAAACTTCGGATTGCTGTAATTCCGATTTTTCCATGGCGAAAAACGAACCGACCCCCATTAAATCCAAGTTACTCGCAGTCTCTCATTATCATCAGCGCGAGGGCTGCAATCCAGTTCCAAACCCGGTCCCCGAGGGAACGCAATGCTTTGAATTGATGACAGGTGGCCGTGGTTGGGTCGAGTGCGATGGACAATGGGTGGAGGTGAATCCGGGCGATCTACTTTGGCATATGCCGGGCGATTACACCATCGGTCGCAGCGAGTTTACAAATCCGTATCATTGCCTTGCGGTGCGTTTTCAGGGCGATGAATTCAGCAAGCGGACGGTGACCCGAATTACGCATTGGGATGAAATCGACGAGGTGCGGCGCTTCACCCGGCAGGTGGTGCGGCTTCATGCGGACGATCAATTCGATTCACTGATGTTGCTACGCTACATCGTGAGCCGGTTGCAATTTCAAGCGGAGCTTTATCGCCGCGGCCAATCACAACGCGGCCTGCCCAGTGAATTGCAACGGGCGATGCAATACCTCGAGCAGCATTATGCCGAGCCGCTGCGCTTGAAAGAACTCGCGAAAGCGGCGGAATGGTCGGTGCCGCATCTGCATGATCGTTTCAAGGAGGAGCTCGGACTTTCTCCGCATCAAGCGCTGATTCGGCGCCGGATTCAGGCCGCGCGCGAGTTGCTCGCGAGCACGAATGACCCGGTCAAAAGTGTTTCCAGTCGATGCGGTTTTCCCACAGCGGCCGCGTTCTGCGCGCAGTTCAAAAAAATCACCCAACTTTCGCCCAAGGAATACCGCAAACGACAGTGGAATGGCGCGGCCTAGCACACATCAAGCAATGCGTCAAAATTACTCTCCAGTCAAGCCCCGCGCTTTCAGATAGAGTCATTATGTCTCTCTTATTTTATGAGACTATTTTCGTAACTAATTGATAATCAGATATCATCCCGAAATTCGGCTCCTTGGCATTCGCTATGCAGTAGTAAAGGTAGACAGAAACCCAAACAAAGGAGACTACCTATGAAACTGATACGTTATAATCCCAGTCTGCTGATGGACCCGATCGATAGTCTCGCCGATTTCCGCGAGGAGATGGACCGCTTCTTCGGCCATACTTTCCCCGTATTTCGTGGCGCGACTTCCCCGATCTGGAGCACGCCCTGCCCGATCAATCTCTACCGCGAAGAGGACCGCTATGTTCTCCGCGCCGAGATACCGGGATTCGACAAGAAAGACCTCACACTCGAAGTCGTCGATGGATCGCTCATCCTGAGCGGCCACAGCCATCGCGAAGACAAGAGCAAGAAATTGGAGGAAAGCTCCGAGGCCCGGTTCACCCGCACGGTACCGCTGCCGGATGAAGTCGATGCCACGGCCATCAAGGCCGAGTACACGAACGGCGTCCTCACGGTGACCTTGCCGAAGCGGCCGGAAACCAAGCCGCGGCAAATCGCCATCGACGTGAAATAACCGGACCATTCCACGAAAGGAGAACACAACCATGAATACGGAAAAGACTCCCTCCACTGAAGTCGTCGAAACGCCAGTCCCGACCCAACAGCCGGTCTATGACATCGCCGAGACACCCGAGGAATTCGTGATTACCGCGCGAATACCCGGCGTGGACCGCAGCGCGGTCGAAACGGTGATTGATGGCGATGACCTCGTCATCACCGGCAAACGGACCTGGAAGCAGCCTGACAACTGGAAACTCCTCCATGAGGAAATTCCAGCGGTGGATTACCGCCTCGTGTTGCGCCTCGACCATCGCGTGAACCGCGATGCGCTGAAGGCTCACCTCACGAACGGCATCCTCACGGTCATGCTGCCCAAGGCCGAGGCGGTCAAGCCCCGCCGGATCGAGATCAGCTCGTAACTCCCCCCGCGGAGTACGGCGACGCTTCGCCCCAGACTGACCCCTGGGACGAAGTGGAATCAAAAGGACTTCGTCATCGGATTTTCCGGTGGCGAAGTTTTTTTGTAATCAGGATTGCCAACGGCCAGATTGGGAGAAAAATCACGGAGTTCAGTCAAGGACAGGGAGGGATTCGTTTTCCGGTGGGAAATGAATCTGGAGAATTTCAGGTAAACCAATTTGAAAGGGACGAAAGAACTTTTATGGACTCATCATCGAACGATCCGCTGCATTATCTCAAAGTCATTGCCGAGCGGGCGGAAGCGCAACAGATCGACACCCGGAAATTGACGTATTGGACGATGGGGGCGGTGCTCATGCTCATCGTCATCGCCTCGGCCTGGTGTGCGCTGGCGTATGGATTGGCGGTGACGGGGAAGGCCAAGCGGACGGCGGTGGATTGGAATAGTGTGTGCACGTCTCGTGCCAAGGGGGACTTGACGAAAGCGCTCGAAATGGCGGATCAATTACTCGCCAAGAATCCGGGCGATTTCGATGGCCACTACAAGAAGGGCGAAATCCTCTTGATGCTCGGCGACAAGGAAGGCGCACTGAAAAGCTTTCAGACCGCGTATGATCTCTTTCCGATTCTGAAATACCGCGACGCGGTGAGCGCCTTGAAGCCCAAACCGAAGACGCCCGTCGTGAACGGAAATGGCGCGCCTGCGGCGGCTCCTGCAACCACCACTCCGGCTAAGGCGAAGCCGTAGCTTCAGCTGGAAAGAAAAGCGAGTCATGAAAAAGTGGCTGAACCGATTGGCGATTGGTTGTGGCTCGCTGTTGGCACTTCTCGTCATTGCCGGGGTTGCCCTGTTTTATGCCACAAGACCATCCGAGCGTTTCTTCCGTTGGGTGGTATCGGATGCAACGCGCGTGGAAGTACGCCAGGGTGGCATGGTTCCGAGAACTGGAGTGACCCCGAAAATATGGTTTGAGGTTGACGAACCTCATGCTGTTAGGGAGTTGATAGATAACCTTCGAATTATTGATCCCGGTAATATGATTATAAGCTGTGGAAGTCAGGGAAATCCGACCTTCGATTTTTACAAGGGATCAAAGTTGATTACTTCAGTGGCCTTACATCACGGGCATCGTGTTCGCGCCATGTGGTGGCTGGGCGATGCGACTCTTACGGAGGACAGTCGCCAGTATTTACTGACCCTCTTGAAGAGTCATGGACTGACGGAAGATGACTTTCGCTAAATTTGATCTGAATACCGCAAACAACCACAACTGGAGGAGACCACATGAGCATCGATACCCTGAACTATACGATTCACTCGGACAAGAACGTCACGGCGGCGGAGCTGGCCGATTTATTTTCAGCAGTAGGTTGGTACAACGGCGATGGCGATCTGACGTATGCGATTCAGGGGACGACGTTCCTCGCGCATGCGCGGGATGAGAAGGGGAAGTTGCTCGGTTACGTGAGCGCGTTGAGCGACGGGGTGTTCACGACATTCGTGGACATGGTGCTGGTGCGGCCCGAGGCGCAACGGCATGGCATTGGTCGCGCGTTGGTCAAGGCGGTGGAAACGCATTTTCAGGGCGTGCCGATGTACGCGATGCCGTTCACGGATTTGCACGAGTTCTTCCTGAAGCTGGGCTATTGGGACAAGACCCAAAAGGCGCGCACGATGGTGCCGATGTCGAAGCGGAATCCGGGTAGAGGCTGAAGCGTCGCCGCGACGACAGGTTTAGAGCCTGTTAGCAGAGAGTCCTACCGCTTGCCCGGCTTCGGCGGGGCTAGGATGGACTTCGCTGCCGCAGTGACTTGAGCCGCCCATGCGTTCAACGACTCCTGCGGCTTCGGCAAGGCAGGTAACGCGCCCTTGGTCTGGGCGTGCGTCTGGCTTTCCGGCACGGAGGAAATCGGAATGACCCGCTTCCAAAAATGATCGGGAATGCAGGCGGCGTATTCTTCACGCGTGCCTCGCTCGTTGGGTTCACCGTCCCAGATAATTACATGAGGCTTGAACCGCTCGCAGATCATCTGCGCTTTGGCGGGGGAACCGGCGATTTCAACCCGGACGCTCGGGAAGGCCTTTTCAAAATGATTGCGCACCAGCCGCGAGATGTGGCTGTCGTCTTCAATTACCAGGACCAGAGTTTTACTGTATGGCAACGGGAAAAGCCTAGTACGAGTCCCGAGTTTCTGTCCAGAAAAAGTGAATGATCTTCAAAGATTCTTCTTGCCATTCGCAATTAATTATCTATGTCTATAGACATAATAGGAATTGCAAATGAACATTATCAAACGTCGCTTCTGGCTTAGCTTCAATCCGGCGATTCAGTTCCAGCCTCTCCCGCTGGTCTACGAATTCAGCCGCAAATTCGACCTGATCTTCAACATCCGCAATTCCTGCATGCAACCGGACCTCGGCATCATCGGTCTCGAAGTCGAAGGCAAATCCAACACCATTGGCGAAGCCGTCGACTGGCTCGAATCCGTAGGCGTCGTCGTCGAACCGATCGAACTCAGCGTCATCGAAGGCTAATCCTCTCCCCACCCTCCTGCTGTCATGAAAATCCGCAAGAAAACCATCCGCTCCCGCTTTGAGGCCATCCACCAACGCCTCACCCTCGACATCTTCCGCCACGTCATCCGCGATAACGCCTTTGGCATGGACTACAATTACCTCTCCGCCCCCGCTCCCCAGCGCGTGGCCGAAAGCAAAGCGAAGTAATTTTCCGGTGGGGTAGCCAAGTGGTTAGCCGTCAGTATTCCAAACCTCATGCTTGGGATTGAGAATTTTCCGAGATCAAGACGAGGCGCAAGGAGGAAGCTTATTGAACATCAATAAGTGACCGACGCGCAACAAAGTCTTGGTCTCGGAAAAACTCATGACCGGGCGTGAGGTTTGGAATACTGACGGCTAAGGCACAGCCCTGCAAAGGCTGCACACGCTGGTTCGATTCCAGCCCTCACCTCCCCTTTTACTTGTTCCCGTGAACCCACACGGGAAAATCCTTGTCCCGATTCGGCTTGATCGTTCGTCTTATTTCGAGCACCTATTAGAAAGCCAACGATCATGACAGCCGATTTAATAACCCGTCCCGCGAATTTCGAACTCCATCTCAGCTTTAAGGTTTCGGCGGAACGACTCTTCGACGCCATCGCCACCGAGGACGGCACCAAGAAATGGTGGACCTTGTCCAGTCGCGGCAGCGAAGCCATCGGCGGCTTGTCGTCCTTTTACTTCACCAACGCGGGGTTTCATGCCGTCATGAAAATCCTCCAACGCGAATCGCCCCGCTTGCTGGAATGGGAATGCATCGATTCCAAGCACAGTGAAGACTCCGGCAATAGCAACCTGCATGACTGGGAAGGCACCCGCATTCGCTTCGAGATTCGAGATCTGGGCAAGGACCGCTCGCAACTCGATTTCACACACACCCAACTTCCGCAATTGGAATGCTACGACGACTGCCGCCACGGATGGAACTTCTTCCTGAACGTCAGCCTGCGCGCCTATCTGGAAACAGGCGTCGGCCAGCCTTGGGATCAGTCCTGCCCGTGGGCCATGACCGAGTGAGCATACCCTCTCATTTCGTTATTCCCATCCAACCCTATTCCCCATTATGTCCACCTCCATCCAAGACCTCCTCAACTCGAAAAAAGCGCTCTGGACCGGTTACGTCCTCAGCACCCTGCCCGTGCTGCTCCTCATCCTCAGCGGCGTCATGAAACTCGCCAAACCCGCGCCCGTGCTGGAAGGTTTCGCCCATCTTGGCCTCCCGGAACATCTCGCGCTCGGAATCGGACTCCTCGAACTCGCCTGTACCCTCCTCTACATCATTCCCCGCACCGCCATCCTCGGCGCCATCCTGCTCACCGGTTATCTCGGTGGCGCCATCGTCAGCACCCTCCGCGTCGGCGACGCCTACATCGCCACCGTGATTCTGGGAGTCATGCTCTGGGCCGGCCTCTACCTCCGCGAACCACGACTCCGCGCGCTGATTCCTCTGCGGAGTTAGCCCTTTTTTCGGAATGGTTAACTCGTATTGCTGGCAATTGACTTTGGCCTTGCTTGCGCGATTGCATTCAGCACTCGAAATTACTCCTGTCCCCTATTTCCCTACAGCCGGGAACTTCTAATATTATTACAGCATACCCTTATTAAGTTATGAAAACATGTCCACGTTGCGGGCAGAGCGGTCTTCACCGTGTGTCCCTTACTGCTCTAGATAATAGAGTCGTTTACCTTTGCGAGGAGTGTGATTCGCTGTGGGATACGCAAGATGAAATCCGGGACGAAGCCGCTTATGTCGACTTCACTCAGTACATGCAAAAAAATGGAATCACGGCCTCTTGGCAACAGGTGAAGATGCTAGATTGATTTGGGTGAAAAGAAAATAGGGACAGGAAAAGAAAATAGGGACAGGCATCTTTTCCGCACAAAAGAAAATAGGGACAGGCATCTTTTCCGCACAAAAACAGCCGCCCCACTAAAAATCTCGCACACGTAGCCAACGTAGCTCACCTAAGCCTAACGTTTCGGCCCGGAATCTGTTTTAATAGGACTCAAGCCCAGCCATCGAGTCCATGAAAGCCCCGCCATTTCCGCGCTGTCGTTCGCGTCCTTTACCATTCCGGGTGCCACCGGGGGAAAGGAGAGACTGGTGACGTTCGGAGCGCTTCGGAGCGCGATCCCAAAAACTTCCGCCACCCGCTTCCCACGGTCCTTTGCCTGCGTGATTGACCACTCCAGTCCATTTGGTAGAGACTGACCTCACATGAAGCTGCCGCAGGTGCATTCCCGGACGCTGGCCTCGGTGGGCGTGGCGCTGACCGTTCTGGTGTTGGCTGTGACGGGCGCGTTGGATGTCGTCAACCGCGCGTTCCTCGATTTCTCCCTGCGCCTGCAGGCCCCCGCCCTGCGCCCGCCCGAGGACGGCGTGCTCCTCCTCATCGACGAGCCGAGTCTCGACTACATGCAGCGCACGTACAACCAGCGCTGGCCGTGGTCGCGCGATGTCTTCGCCGCGCTGTTGCTCGCGATCAATCAGGCCGGGGCGAAGCAAACCGTGGTCGACCTGATGTTCCTCGAGAACTCCGACCGCACAGAGCTCGACGACCTGCTCGGCTCCTACGCCGCCGCGTGTCGAGGCGTCATTCTCGCCGTGCTGCCGCCCCGCCACACGACGCCCATTTTCTGGCCCAGGGACTTTCTGGAAACCCACTCCGGCCTCAATTTGCACGAGCGGATTGGCCACGCGGAATATCACGCCGATCCCGATGGCGTGGTGCGGCATTATCCGTGGGCCGGATCGTTGGCCGAGCGGGCCGAGCGTTCGCACGCGGGCAAACAAAACGTTCTCCTCCGCTGGTACGGCGGACAGAAAGATCTGCCCCTGCTCCAGGTGCTCTCGGCCCAGCCTTTCCTCGAGGCCGGTTATGGCTCCAGCGGACTGCTCAGTCAAATGCGCGCCCTGAAAGTCGACGAGTATGATCCCAATGCCCTGCGCACCGCGTTTCAACGCTTGCCCGCCATCGCCCGCGGTTCGTTGAGAGGAAAAACCGTCTTCATCGGCACCAACGCCGCGGGAACGTTCGACGTGAAAGCCGTGCCCGTCAGTCGCGTTGAGCCGGGCGTGCTGGTCCATTTCACCGCGTGGGCCAATGCAAAGCAGAATGCGTTCATCCCGGAGTTCGACCGCATCGGACATTTTTCGTTGAGCGCCGCGCTGGCCTTAGTGTTGGCGTGGACCATCACGCATTGGGGTTGGTCTCGGCCCAATGTGCGCGTGCTCACGATCGCGACCGCATTGGGAACGCTCGCTCTGTTCTGCCTCTCCTACTTCATTCTGCCGCTGCTGTATTTCCCGCCGTTCGCCCCCGTGACGGCGCTCGTCCTCGCGCTCATCGTGCTGACCATTCGCCATTGGGTGGAGGAAACCCGGCGTAAGCGCGAGGTGCAGGACATCTTCGGCAGCTACGTCTCGCCCACGGTGGTGAAGCGCCTGATGGAAGATCCCGACTCGCTCAAGCTCGGCGGCGAGAAGAAGGAACTGACCGTTTACTTTTCCGATCTCGCCGGATTCACCGACATGAGCGAGACCATGGCCCCGGAGCCGCTCATGCGGTTGGTGAATCTCTACCTCAGCGAAATGTCCGAGTTCATTCTCGAGGAACATGGCTATCTGGATAAATATATCGGCGACGCGATCATGGGCGTCTTCGGTTCACCCGAGGAACTGCCCAATCACGCCCTCGCCGCCTGCCGCGCCGCGCTCCGCAGCCGGGATCATCTGCTCGCACTGAACCAGCGGCTGCTCGTCGAGGAAGGCCGCACGCTGCATGCCCGCATCGGGATCAATACGGGCGACATGACCGTTGGCAACGTCGGCTCCGGCCGCAAACGCAACTACACCGTTGTCGGCGATCCGGTCAATCTCGCCTCCCGCCTCGAGGGCGCGAACAAGCAATTCGGCACCACCATTCTCCTCGGCATGCGCACGCAGGAACTGGCGCGATCCAGCATCGTCACCCGCCCGGTGGAACTCCTCCGCGTGAAGGGCAAGCAGCAACCAATTCAGACCTATGAACTACTCGCGCTAAAATCGGAAGCTTCCGCGCAAGTTCTGGAAATCAGCTCGTTATTTGAGAATGCGTACCATTTGTACCAGCAGCGGGACTTCAATGCCGCCGTGGTCCTGTTCGAAAAAGTCCGCGGACATCATGTCGAGGATAAGCTCAGCCAGATTTACATCGACCGCTGCCGTCAGTTCCAGAAAGAACCGCCCGGCCCGGATTGGGACGGCGTATTCGTCATGAAAGACAAATGAAAACCGTACCGTACTTCACCCTCTCCCTTATGCTCATGGCCAGCGCTGTCCTGGCCTATGAAGTGGGCCAAACCTGCTTCTCCAAACAAGCCACCACACCTCTGCTCGCCACCGCTGATCGCGAAGCCGCCAAGGTCGGCACGGTGGAATGGGGCAAGCCGCTCAAGGTGCTCGCCGAGCAAGGCCGCTGGCTGCACGTGACCGACGGCGACACCAAAGGGTGGGTCTACGCTGGCAACGTCAGCAGCGTGAAACCGCCCGCCGAGAACAAGAACGATTTCCTGCCCACCACGGCCGCCGACACCACCGCCGCTGTCGCCGCGCGACCGCTCAGCGAATCGTCCAAGAAATACGCGAGCCGCAAAAGTCTCGGCGAGGCCGCCGCCGATGTGGAATGGGCCGAGAAACAGGCCGATGCGGTGACCCGCGCCCAGGTGAATACCTACATGCAGGAAAAAGGATTGGGAGATTACGGCAAATGAAAACCGCAGTCGCACTACACGCACTCTTACTCACCTTGTTCATCGGCAGCGCCCATGCGCAGTTCGGTCTCGATGTGGACCCGTTCAAGCTCGCCAGCGGCGCGACCAAAATCGCCAAGGGTTCCTCCGGCGTCGGCTTGAAGGAAGAGATGAGCATCGGCGGTTCCGTCGCAGTGGAAATCGTGGCCATGGAAGGAGGCGTCTGGAAGGACGAAGCGGCCACACGTCGCGTCAACCTGATCGGCAAATCGCTTGCCCGCTACTCCGACCGGCCCACGCTCCAGTTCCGTTTCGCGATCCTCAACACCGACATCGTCAATGGATTCTCTGCCCCCGGCGGTTACGTCTTCATCACCAAGGGCGCGTACCTCGCCGCGGAAAACGACGACCAACTCGCCGCCATCCTCGCGCACGAGATTTGCCACGTCACCCGGCGACACGCGCTGCGGATTATCTCCCGCAGCGAATTCATCTCGGGCGTGACCGATGTAGCGGCCGGTTCCAGTGGCGACTTTGCCGCGTACGACATGGGCGTGGACAAGGTGACCAACACAATGTTGAAAACCGGTTACGACAGCGGCAGCGAATTCGATGCCGACCGGATGGGCCGCGAACTGGCGACCAACACCGGTTTCGCCCGCAACGGACTCGTCACCTTCCTGCAGAAATTGCAAACACTCAAGCTCGACAACAAGTCGATCTTCTCGACCCACCCGGACCTCTCCGAGCGGATTGAAAAATTGGGCGGCACCGCCAGCACCACCGCGAAATCTTCCTCCAGCAACGAGGAAAGCGGTTCGGCCCTGCTGAAAAAGTCGTCCCGTTAAAATTGAATTTGGCGGCTCGGCGGGGGGCTCACCTCCCCGTTACAAACCTCTCCCAAGAACCTGTAATGAGGCGGGGAGACCTCTCGCTGAGCCGTTCTTCACGCGCCGCGCAGGCTAGACTTCCTCGTTGAAATCGGGATCGTCCGAACCGGATTGCTTTTCCCGCATCGCCTGCCGGATTTTCTCCAGCTCCTCGGTGCGGTCTTCCACCTCGTCCCACAAATCGGAACTGACGTAGATCGCGGCCTTGGCTTGCAACGCAATGGCCAGGCAGTCGCTGGGACGCGCATCGATTTCGATCACCTTCTTATGCACCTCATTTTCGGCGCGAAGGATGATGCGGGCAAAGTAAGTATTACTGCGCAAGGCATTGATGATGACCCGCTCCACCTTGATGCTGAACGCCTGAAAGATATAGCCCATCAACTCGTGGGTCAGCGGTCGCTCACTTTTTTGCTCGCGTAGCGACATGGCAATGGCCCGCCCAACGGACGGCTCCACATGGATGACAAAGCACTTCTCGTCATTACCAACAAAAATCGCAAGGGTCTGCTGCTCGGTTGGGAAAACGTCGAGCACATCGATGCGTACGACTTCAGAATTCACACTTTTAACCTATCATCCGCCCCGGAGAAAACAAGGAGGAGTTGGGTTTCCCGTGCCATCGAAAAAAGTCTTCGTAATTTTTCATAAACCCCATTGCAAATTGGGCGGCAGAGTTTATAAGTCCCCAATGGCAGACAAAGAGACTCCCTGGGATATCGCGCAAGCGGCGGAAACCTACAATATCGAGCGTTGGGGAGTCGGCTATTTTGGCGTGAACGCCGAAGGCAATGTCTCCGTACGTCCGTTGCAAGAGCAAGGAGCCGAACTCGACATCACCAAAGTTGTGCAGGAAGCCCGCGAGCGCGGTCTCAGTTTCCCGCTATTGCTCCGCTTTCAGGATTTGCTGCGCCACCGCGTGCAAACCCTCAATGAAGAGTTTCGCGCCGCGATCAAGGAATCCGGCTATCAGGGGCAATACCGCGGCGTGTTCCCGATCAAGGTGAACCAACTGCGCGAAGTGGTCGAGGAAATCGTCGATGCGGGTGCTCCGTATCATTACGGCATCGAAGTCGGCAGCAAGCCCGAGCTCTTCGCCGCGCTGGCCATGCATCAGGACAACGAGAGCCTCGTCATCTGCAACGGATACAAAGATCCCCTCTTCATCCAGATGGCATTGCTCGGTTGCAAAATCGGCAAGACGGTCGTGATGGTGGTGGAAAAACTCGAGGAACTCCGCGCTATTATCGAAGTCTCTGAATCCGTCGGCATCAAGCCGTACATCGGCATTCGCGTCCGCCTGCAAAGCAAGGGCGCGGGCAAGTGGGCCACCTCCGGCGGCGAGAACGCCAAATTCGGTCTCTCCACCAGTGATCTGCTTCAAGCGACGGAACTACTCAAGCAGCATAATCTCACGGATCGTTTCAAGCTGCTCCATTTCCACATCGGCTCGCAAATTCCCGACATTCAAACCGTGAAGCGCGCCGTGCGCGAAGCCGCCCGTTTCTATGCCAAAATCTGGCAGCTCGGTTTTCCGCTCGGCTATATCGACGTCGGCGGCGGTTTGGGCGTCGACTACGACGGCAGCCGTACCTCGCTTGACAGCAGCATGAATTACACCCTCACGGAATACACCCGCGATGTGGTCTACAACATTCTGGAAATTCTCAATGACGAAAAAGTGCCGCATCCGAATATCGTCAGCGAAAGCGGTCGCGCCATCGTGGCGCATCATTCCGTGCTCATCGTCGACGTGCTCGGCGTGATCGAGAAAACGAAAGTGGCCAAGGAGAGCAGCGATATCACCCCCACACACAAGCTCGTCGCCGACCTCCTCGAGATCAAACAGAACCTGAACAAGAAGAATCGCCGCGAGCAATTCCACGACGCCGTCCAGATCAAGGAAGACACCCAGTCTCGGTTCGATCTCGGCTTGCTCGACTTGACCACCAAGGCCCAGGTCGAAGTGCTCTTCTGGGAAATTGTCGAGGAAGTCATCCACTCCTACCCGAACCCCAAGTCGATGCCTGTGGAAGTCCGCAACCTGCTGCCTTCCCTCGGCGATCAGTTCCTTTGCAACTTCAGTGTCTTCCAGTCCATGCTCGATCACTGGGCGCTCGGCCAACTTTTCCCCATCGCCCCCATCCATCGCCTCAACGAACGACCGCAACATCACGCGACTCTGGTGGACATCACGTGCGACTCCGACGGCAAGATTTCGAAGTTCATCGACAATGAAGGCGTCATGTCGGAAACGCTTCCGCTCCATACCCTCAACGGCAAGCCGTACTACCTTGGCATTTTCCTGATGGGGGCGTACCAGGACATCATGGGTGACCTGCACAATCTCTTCGGCCGCGTGAACGAAGCCCATATCTTCCTCGACCCGGATGAAGAAAGCGGCTTTTACATCGAGGAAACAATTCCGGGCAATACGATCGGACAGGTGCTCGCCGATGTGCAGTATGACACCGCTACCATCGAGCGTGCGCTGAAGAGCCAAATTGATGCCGCCATCAAGGCCGACGTGCTCAAGCCCAACGAAGGCATGCGTCTGCTGGAATCGTACGAACAGGGCCTCAAGGCGTCGACTTACCTGCAGTTCTAGCCAGCCTGCCGCTGGCTCTGCCGAAGCCCAACCGGGCGCTTAGAGCCTGCTTAGGCTCCAGTCGCCCAATGAATCTGGTAAGGCAGGCTGATGGACTCCAAAGGCTGCGCCAGCAAACTGGTGCGGCACAAGGCTTCCGCGGCCTTTTTTCCGCCCTCAATGAGGCTCAACTGAATAATCGTCACTTCGGGATGCATCGTTTGGTCTGGGGCCTGATCGCCAAAGTGAATCACGTGAATATCCTTGCCGATCACTAATTTCCGTTCCCGGGCCGCATTGAGGATCGCCAACGTATGGACTGGTTCTGAAGTCAAAACCACATCTGGCGGCGGCGTTTGATCCAGCATCCGTTCCGCCGCACGGCTGATTTCCAGGCAGGTCGGCGCGCAAACGATTTCCGAAAAGGCAGTCGTGCCCAATCCAGCCTGGGTCAGAGCCTTGACAATACCTTGCTCCTTGAGGCTCTCGTGGTGAGAGGCTTTGCTCCGAATAAAACCAAACCGCTGACGTCCGCGGCTAGCCAAAGTCAAAACGGCTTCGTAAACCGCCGCCTCCGCACCTATGCGAAGGCTCGGTCCCGGGAGATCCGCGCCACCATAAATGAGATACGGCAAATTCCGCTTGCGAAGATTGTCCAGATCTGTGGCCGTCACGCCATCGGGAATCACCAGAACCCCGCCCAAGGAACTCGCCATGCTCGGCGACCAGAGAGCAGGAGAAAGGCCGATACTGACCGAATAAGTTTCCGCTTCGCCGAGATATGTCTGAAGCCCACGCAGGAAAAGCGAGAGGGATGGGCAGGCTCCCTGCTCGGGAGTACGCATCAAGATAGCAAGGGGCTTTCCACCCAATTTAGTCGTACCGTGAATGAACGTTCCCTTGCCGTGATGGCGATAGATCAGACCGCGATTTTGAAGATCACTTAAAGCCAAACGAACCGTAACACGGCTGACTCCAAAGCGGCGACAAAGTTGATGTTCGCTTGGAATGGGAAACTTAGGATCGTACGTGCCGGAAAGAATTTCCTGTGCGAGAACGGTAACAAGATTTTGCCGAGCTGTTGTTTTGGAAGCAGGTGCGGATATTTTCACAAGATGAAAGAGCTATCAATAGATAACAGCAGTACATAATTTGGGTCAACTTTTTTAATAGGTTTTTCTTATAGATAAGAATAATAGCCAAATTCTTTAACCCCCTAATCAATTATCATCGCGATTTATCCCGGTAAAAAAGAAAATTCCCCCTAATAAAAGGCAAAATGCCCGGAAGACCAGAGAAGTGGTCTTCGAAGTAGGAAAACTGGAGATGTGTCGCCTAGATCTTGCGGCGGAAGGTCCAGCGCATGCCCGCCGAGGCGGCGTGCACATTGCCCGGGAAGGCTTGGTATAAATGATGGGTGGAGGCCATCCCCGTACAATGGTTCGGGTAGAGCACCGGAGATCCCATGCGACGCAACTCACGAATGGTCTTGGTGACACGTTCGGGGCGGGCATTCACCAGATGCATACCACCATAAACACGTACGATTGGTTTGGAGGTCAACGTCTCAATATAATGCAGCGTATTGATCACACCAGCGTGGGCACAACCGAGGATGACACAGATCCCTTTATCGATTTCAAAGTAGAGCGCCATGTCATCGTGGAACGGGTCCGGCTTCAGCAATTTCTTGTCGGTAAACAGAGTATTGTCCCAATCTTCAAAGGGGGTGACACGCGGAATGGTACCTGTCACAAAAATGCCGGGGATCACTTCCGTGGGCTCTTCGACCAGTTTCAGACGCTTTTCCCAATTCGTGCGCTCCTTCTTTTGGCACAACAGCGGTACACTCAGGAGCTTTCCATTGCCGGAAGGGAGTAGTCCGTACTTGGGAGAGAGGGAGGCCGGATGTGCGCAAATCGGGCAACGCCGATTCTGCTTCATGAAATCATCCAACCCTCCCACGTGATCGTAATGACCATGGCTCAGCACAACAGCATCCACGGTGGAGAGATCGATGCCGAGCTTCTCGCAGTTATGTTCCAAGGTCATCCCTTGGCCGGTATCGAACAACAGTGATTTATTTTGAAAGCGGATCAGCCACGAGAGCCCGACTTCGCCCAGAATTCCCGCCTCGGAAGCAGCGTTCTCACAAACCAATACCAACTCCAACTCTTTCATCATCTTACGACTTTAGAGCTAGAACCGTACCCACTCCAAGCAAAAGAAATGCCCTGCGCTCATTTTCCACATGAGATCAAACATGCCGAAGAGGGCCGCACTCCGCTCTTTACGCTTCGTGTCGGACAGGATCTTCAAAGCGGGTGTACTGCGAGTGGAAGTGGACTTCCAGGCTGTCCGTCGGACCGTTACGCTGTTTGGCGATGATGATCTTGTACTTCTTCACCCCCATCGGAAGCGTCTCACCGCCGCCGCCCTCTTCAGAATCGGCGCCGTCTTCGCGATGGAGGAGGAGCACCATGTCGGCGTCCTGCTCGATGGCACCGGATTCGCGCAAGTTGTGGAGCGCCGGTTCGGTTTTGCCTTCCTCGCTTTTACGATTGAGCTGGGCCAGGACAATGATCGGGATATCGAGTTCCTTCGCGAGACCTTTGATGCCACGGGAGATTTCGGCGACTTCATTTTGACGGTTATCCTTGGCCTGCTCGGATTCGGAGCGGAGGAGCTGGAGGTAATCGATAATCAACATATCGATCTTGTGCTGCTGCTTCATGCGGCGGGCCTTACCGCGAAGCTGGTTGATGCTCAGAAAGCTGGTGTCGTCGAGCACGAGCGGGAACTGCTTCATGTCCTCACCGATCATGCGCAATTTCTGCATCGCCTGATCATCAAGATCACCCTGACGGATGCGCTGCAGGCTCTCGCTGGCGTAGGAGGCAAGCATACGCAGCATGAGCTGCTGGTTGGTCATTTCCAAGCTGAAGAGGCCGACAGCGTGACCGGGCTTCACCCAGTTATCGAGCTTCTCGTCGTAGCGGGCGTCCATGGCGTGACGCGCAAAGGTGAGCGCCAGCGCGGTTTTGCCGATACCGGGACGAGCGGCGAGTACGATCATTTCACCGCCATGCCAGCCGGTGGTGAGTTCGTTCAGACGATGGAAACCGGTCGGGATACCGAAGAGATGGCCCTTGTTGCGCTGATAGTTTTCGATGAGCTGAATCGCCTTCTCGATTTCCGTTTTGGCCGTGACCGTGGAATTGGTGAGACCGCGGTTCGTAACTTGGAAAATTTCGCGCTCGGCGTTGTCCAGCACGCTGGTGACGGAATCCTGATTATCCACCACGAGTTGACTGATGTTCGCGCACGCGTGCTGCAGATGACGGAGGAGGCTCTTGTCCTTGACGATGGCAATATAGCTACCGACGTTTAGGTGAGTGGCAAGACCGGCGGCGAGTTCCGCAAGAATGCCGGGGCTACCGACGACCTCGGCCAGCTTGCGATCGGCGAGGTACTGGTGCAGCGTGGTGATGTCAATCGCCTTGCCGTTGTTGTGCAGCGCCTGAATCGCCTCGAACACTTCCTGATGCGCGGGCACGAAGAAGTCGTCGCGCTTGAGCACTTCAGTCACCTCATCAACGACGACGTCGGGTCGCGCGAGCATAGAGCCGAGCACGGCTTTCTCCGCCTCCGCGCTGTACATGGGAGCTTGCAACGCTTCGGGATCGGCGGGCGTGGCATTGGCAGGGCGACGTTTGCGGGCAGCGGCGGGGGCAATCATTGCTCTAATCATTTAGGGCGAAAATAAGAGGGCGCAACTCCTCGGTCAAAAAAAGTAGCGAACCGACCTACATGATCCGCCGCGTGTTACACGCAATGATCTCTGCCGGTCAAAATTACATGTTTTCAGAGCCTGTGAATAACTTGGGAACAACCTGTGTTCAAATAGAGGTGGATTATCTCCGGGGTGACCTGCTATTAATTTCAAATGGCCGATCGTTTTTTCCTGACCACCGCAATTGATTACGTCAATGGCAACCCGCACCTCGGGCATGCCTATGAAAAGATTTTGTCCGATGCCGTGTGCCGTTACCACCGCAGCATTGGAGACGATGTCCGCTTTCTCACCGGTGTCGACGAGCATGGGCAGAAGGTCCAGCAGTCCGCGCAAAAGCAAAACATCCCGCCGCAGGAATTCTGCGACACGATGAGCAGCCATTTCCGCGCGCTCGCGGACAGCTTGCACATCAGCTATGACCAATTTGGCCGCACGACAGAATCGGCGCACAAGAATGTGGTGCGGGATTTCCTGCAGCGCACGTTCGATCAGGGCGATATCTATTTCAAAACCTACGAGGGTTTTTACAGCACGCGCGCCGAGCAATTCGTGACCGAGAAGGACATGGTCAACGGCGAATGGCCCGAGATCTATGGTGAGGTGGTTCCGCTCAAGGAGGAGAATTACTTCTTCAAGCTGTCCAAATATCAGGATTGGCTCCGCGACTACGTGACCGCGCACGAAGATTTCATCCTCCCCACGTTCCGCCGCAAGGAAGTGCTGCAGGCACTCGAAAAGCCGCTGAACGATCTTTGCATCTCGCGTCCGAAGAGCCGCCTCGCGTGGGGCATTCCCCTGCCCTTCAATGAAGAGTACGTAACCTACGTCTGGTATGACGCCCTCGTGAATTACTATTCCTTCGCAAAGGACGCCAGCGGCAAATCGTACTGGCCCGCCACGGCGCACGTGATCGGCAAGGACATCATGGTCCCGCCGCACGCGGTCTACTGGCCGATCATGCTGCATGCCATCGGCGAAGAACTGCCGAAGCAACTCATCGTGCATGGATTCTGGATGAATCGCGGCGCGAAGATGAGCAAGTCGGTAGGCAACATCGTCGACCCCGTTCCCTACATTGAGAAGTTCGGCTGCGATGCCTTGCGCTATTTTCTCCTGCGCGAAATGGTCGTCGGACAGGACGCCGATTTCTGGGACGAAAAGGTGCAACAGCGTTACCAGAGCGATCTGGGCAACGATCTGGGCAATCTCGTGAATCGTTCGCTCGCCATGATCGGTCGCTACCGCAATGGCGTGGTGCCCGCGTATGACGCCGCCAAGGCGACCGAGCAGGAAGCCGATCTCCGCAGCGACGCGGTGATCACCGAATACCGCACTGCGATGGATGGCGTGCAGACGCATCTCGCGTTGCAGGCCATTTGGAAGCTCGTGACGCGCGCGAACCAGTACGTCGAAGAAACCGCGCCGTGGAAGCTGGCGAAAGATCCCGCGCAGAGCGGACGCTTGGATTTGGTCCTTGCCCACCTCGCGGAGAGCGTACGCCGCTTGAGCGTGCTGATCGGCGCGATCATGCCCGTGACGGCGGAGAAGATTCAGGCGCAACTCGGATTGACCACGCCGCAAGTACAACTCAGCGAGGCCGCATTCGGCACGAGCCTGACCGGTCACACGGTGAACAAACCCGAACCGCTCTTCCCGCGCTTCGAGGAACCGAAAAAATAGGTAGCATTGGGCTGCTTCCGATCAGCACCGTTGCAACAATGAAAGCCGAACCTGAAAATACCACAGCTGTTGGTCTTTTTGCTTCGGCTTGTGAACAATTGAATGATTACGCCCGATCATTGAGAGCATCTGCAAGATTTTCAGAAATCCGAACTGGATCGGACATTCGAGGCTATCATTCCGGGTGGTGTTTGGAAAAATGGGTCGAAGCGGAACTCGATCGAACCAAAGGTTTCTGGGCCGGATGGTGGTTAGAGCTACAACCTCACGAAAAGGGATGGACAGTCGAAAGTTCATTGAATATCAGTCATTCAGAAGCATACGTTACCCTGTGCGATAAGAATGTAGAATCCTTGCAAGAACTGGAAGCAACTCTTGCAAAGACGGTCAATGAGCTCACTCTTGCACTCGAACAAAACCCAACATTTCGCGACGCGGTTAAAGCCTGTCACAAATAACATCCATGTCCACCATTGTCCCCGTCAACACCCCCGGAGGTGACTACGAAGTCCGCATCGGGAACAACCTGATCAAGAACGCCGGGGCGATGCTCGCGCCGCTCAAGCTCGGGAATAAGATCACGATCATCTCAGACGAAAATGTGACCCCGCTCTACAGTCCCGTGCTGCTGGAATCGTTGCGCGAGGCGGGCTTTACAACGTCGCTGTGTGAAGTGCCCGCCGGGGAAGGCAGCAAGGACATCGCGATCTTCGGTGATGTGCTTTCCTATCTCGCGCAGCAACGGCTGGATCGGCAGTCGACCGTCCTCGCGCTCGGTGGCGGCGTAGTCGGCGACCTCACCGGTTTTGTCGCGGCGTCCTACCTGCGCGGCGTGAATTTCATCCAGGTCCCCACCTCGCTTCTGGCGATGGTCGATAGTTCCGTTGGCGGCAAGACGGGCGTGAATCTTCCCGAGGGCAAGAATCTCGTGGGAGCGTTCTATCAACCGCGTCTCGTACTGGCCGATATTGGTTCGCTGTCCACCCTGCCCCCGCGCGAACTCGCCGCAGGCATGGCGGAAGTGATCAAACACGGTTTGATTCGCGACGAGTCGTTACTCGCCCTCATCGAGAAGGGAACGCCGACAACGGAATGGGAATCGGTCGTGAAACGCAACGTCGAGATCAAGGCGTCCGTCGTGAATGCCGACGAACGCGAGACGACCGGACTACGCGCCATTCTCAACTTCGGCCACACCATCGGTCATGCCATCGAAGCGGTCGCCGGTTATGGCAAACTCCTTCACGGTGAAGCCGTCGCGGTGGGCATGCGCGCAGCCGCGCATCTTTCGCATCTCGTACTTGGCCTGCCGCTGAGCGACGTGCGCCGCATCGAAGCTGCCATCGCGGCCAGCCAACTCCCACTTCATTTCGACGGCGGTTCGCACGAGCAACTCATCGAGGTCATGAGCCGCGATAAGAAGGTCAAAGCGGGCAGCATCAATTGGGTGCTCCTCCCCAAGATCGGCGAAGCCAAGGTGACCAAGGACGTTCCGGCGGAAGCTGTGACGAAGGTGCTGGAAATCATTCGGACAGCTCCCACCCAATGACCGAGTCCGAAGCCTACTTCACGATCAACCTCGTCTCCGGGATTGGCCCGGTGCGGGTGCGGCGCTTGATCGAACGGCTCGGCTCGGCGGCGGCGATTTTGACCGCGCCCACGAGCAAGCTGATGGAAGCCGAAGGCATAGGTCGCGATCTCGCGGACAAGATTCATGACGGCATCCGCAAGGCGGAACCGAACCGCGAACGCGATCTGGCCGAGTCGCTCGGGATGAAGATCCTCACTTTTGCGGACGACGAGTACCCTGCCTCGCTGCGGGAGATCTATGATCCGCCGCTGGTTCTTTATACCAAGGGCACGCTCCCGAATCCGTGGCCGAAGGGCGTCGCGGTGGTCGGTTCCCGCATCACGAGCAACTACGGTCTCGAGATGACCAAGAAGCTCAGCTACCAGATCGCCTACGCGGGAGTCCCCGTCATCTCCGGCCTCGCCCGCGGTATCGATACCGCCGCGCATCAGGGCGCGCTGGCCGCCAAGGGAACAACCTGGGCGGTGATCGGTTGCGGCCTCGACAAGATGTATCCGCCGGAGAACCAACCGCTCGCGGACCTGATCGCGGAACAAAAGGGCTGCGTCATCAGCGAATACGCACTCGGCACCCCGCCGGACAAGCGAACCTTCCCGATGCGGAACCGAATCGTCAGCGGTCTCTCCTTTGGCGTATTGGTGGTCGAAGCCGGTAAGGAAAGCGGCGCGCTCATCACCGCCCGGCAAGCTTTGGAACAGGGCCGGCAGGTTTTCGCCGTCCCCGGCCGGATCGATAATCCGCAGTCCAAGGGGTGTCACCAGCTCATCAAAGAGGGCGCCAGCCTGGTCGAAGGCGTAGAAGACATTTTGTCGGCATTAGAGTTTCTTCTCCCCATCAGAGACGTCACAGTGCCCCGCCCTACCCCGGCCAA
The DNA here is from genome assembly GCA_017849585.1 of Verrucomicrobium sp. Lineage (GTDB taxonomy): Bacteria > Verrucomicrobiota > Verrucomicrobiia > Methylacidiphilales > UBA1321 > UBA1321. The sequence continues at coordinate 54,315 of JAFIGT010000003.1, read as the reverse complement.
TTTGACCCCGGAAGAGGCCAAAGTTTTTGATGCGATTGAGCTCGATGAAACGCCGATAGACCTGATAACCCAAAAAACCGGGTTGCCATCGGGCGCAGTCTCTTCTACGTTGCTGCGCCTAGAAATGAAGAAGCTGGTGAAGCAATTGCCGGGCAAGATGTTTGTCCGGACGGCCTGACCGGATTCAGGAATCGACGCAAGGAACTATGTCCAAAGCACTTATCATCGCCGAGAAGCCCAGTGTCGCCAGTGACATCGCCAAAGTTTTGGGCGGTTTCACCAAAGGCGACGACTTCTATGAGAGCGATCAATACGTGCTTTCTTCGGCCATCGGTCACTTGGTGGAGCTGTGTTTGCCAAGCGAATTGGACAAACAGAAGGGCAAATGGAAGTTCGAGAATTTGCCGGTCATTCCGCAAGAATTTGCACTTAAACCGATAGAAAAGACCGAGTCGCGCCTGAAGCTGCTCAAGAAGCTCATGAAGCGCGAGGATGTCACCACCCTGATTAATGCGTGTGACGCCGGGCGCGAAGGCGAACTGATTTTCCGTTACATCGTGAAGTTGTGCGGCGTGAAAAAGCCGATCAAGCGGCTCTGGCTGCAATCGATGACCCCGGCCTCCATCCGCGACGGCTTTGCCCACCTGCGTCCCGGCACGGAATTGGAATCGCTTGCCGAAGCGGCCGTGTGCCGGTCCGAAAGCGACTGGCTGGTCGGCATCAACGGCACGCGCGCATTGACCGCCTTTAATTCCAAGAACGGCGGCTTCCAGCTCACCCCGGTGGGCCGGGTGCAGACCCCGACGCTGGCCATCGTGGTGGAGCGCGATCTGGCGATCAAGAATTTCAAGTCCAAGGACTACTGGGAAGTGCATGCCACCTTCGGCGCGAAGGCGGGCACGTATGAAGGCCGCTGGTTTGATGAAACCTTCAAAAAAGTCACCAAGGAGGACAAGGAAAAGGAAGAACTTTCCGACCTGAAAGCCGAGCGCCTCTGGACCAAGGAAAAAGCCGAGGCGATTGCCGCAAAATGCGCGGGCAAGCCGGGCATCGTCACCGAGGACAAGAAACCGACCTCGCAGCTCTCCCCCCTCCTTTACGATCTCACCTCGTTGCAACGCGAAGGCAACGGTCGCTTCGGCCTCTCCGCCAAGCGCACGCTGCAAATTGCCCAGGCCTTGTACGAAAAGCACAAGGTCATCACCTACCCGCGTACCGATTCCCGCTGCCTGCCGGAAGACTACATCGACACGGTGAAGAGCGTCCTGCGCACGCTCGGCGATACCAAGCTCGCACCCTTTGCCAAGAAGGTGGCCAGTAATGGCTGGGTGCGTCCCAATAAACGCATTTTCAACAACGCGAAGATCTCGGATCACTTTGCCATCATCCCCACGCTCGAATCGCCCGAGAAGCTCGATGACATGGAGCTGAAGGTGTACGAGTTGATCGCCAAGCGCTTCCTCGCTGTCTTCTATCCCGCCGCGCAATTCGAAGTGACCACCCGCATCACCCGCGTCGAGAACGAACCGTTCAAGACCGAGGGCAAGATCCTGCGCGAACCCGGCTGGATGGAAATCTACGGCCGCGAGGAGCAAAACCAGGGAGACGAAAACACCCTCGTCGCGGTTCAGCCCGAGGAGAAAGTCAGCACCGATGCGATTGAAGCGCGCGGCCTGCAAACACGCCCACCCGCCCGGTTCACGGAAGCCACCCTGCTCTCCGCGATGGAAGGCGCGGGCAAACTCGTCGAGGACGAGGAATTGCGCGAAGCGATGGCGGAGAAAGGCCTCGGCACTCCCGCCACGCGCGCGGCGATTATCGAAGGTCTCATTTTGGAAGAGTACATGCGCCGCGATGGCCGCGAGCTGAGCGCCGCCCCGAAGGCGTTCGCCCTGTTTGACCTCCTCAAGGCCGTGAACATCCCCGGCCTGGCCTCCCCGGAAATGACCGGCGAATGGGAATACAAGCTCAAGCAGATGGAGCACGGGAACATCACCCGAGACGCGTTCATGCACGAGATTGTCGATCTCACGCGCAAGATCGTCGAGCATGCCAAGACTTTCGAAGAATCCGGCGCGAACGCCAAGCCGCTTGATTTCAAGTCGCCCACGGGCTCGGACATGGTCGAGACGCTGCGCAATTACGAATCGGTCGATAAACAATTTCAACTGCGCAAGGTGATCGGTGGCCGCCTCATCGAGAAGGAAGAGTTGAAGCAGCTCATCCAGAAACGCTTCATCGGACCGCTGAACGGTTTCCGCAGCAAGATGGGCTTCGCCTATTCCGCCGCGCTCAAGCTGGCCGACGACACCGGCAAGGTCGATTTCGTTTTCGACAACAGCCCCGTCGACGCGAACGGGGACAAACTCGATCTCTCCACGCAGGAAGTGATCGCCACCTGCCCCGTGTGCGGCGGCCGCGTGTTCGAGACGCTCGGCGCGTACGCGTGCGAAAATTCGTTCACCGAGACGCCCACCTGCAAGTTCAAGGTGGGGAAGAAAATCCTCAGCCAGGATATTCCGCGCGAGCAAGTCGCCAAGATCGTGGCGAACAAGAAGAGTGATCTGCTGACCGGTTTTGTCTCGCAGCGCACCCGTCGCAAATTCTCCGCCTACCTCGTCCTCGGCGAGGAAGGCAAGACCACGTTCGAATTCCCCGATCGCGGTGAAGGCAAGGAAGGCGCGGCCAACGGCAAGGCGCGCGGCGGATTCCGTCGCTTCGGCAAGCCCGACCTCACCGCCGCTGGTGTGGCGAAGACGATGGCCAAGACAGAGACCAATGGTGCCGCCAAGCCGAAAGCCAAGGCCAAAGCCGCGCCGAAGAAGAAGTCGTCGGCCAAGAAAAAGACGGAATAAGGTGACTTCGCTCGGGTCGCGCGCGATTTTTTGAAACGCGACTCCGAACCGCTCCCAACGTCTACAACCTCTCTTCGCTCCCGAGGCTCCGCCAGCCACGCAGACCCTGTTACCGAACGAAGGGCATTCCTCATTCACGCGAGGAGTCTACCGCGGTTTTCAGGAAAGACGTTAGGCTTAGGTTGGCTACGTTGGTTAGGTGTGCGAGAAAAAACAGTTCTAAGTACGAAATTCCACGTTCTAAGTATGGGCTGTCGATCAGAAAGCCAGAAAATGAATGTGGAAATTTAGAGTTGATTCCATTTAATGGGAATCAACTCGATATATTCACCACGCAAGAAATGGCTCGCCTTTTTTGCCTCAGGATGAGACAGAAATCCCCATGATCAAGCGCAGCATTTTCACCGCCGAGGATGGCAAGAACTACACGGTCACCTTCATTCTGATCAGCTCCCTGTTTTTGCTGTGGGGGTTTTGCAATGGAATGATCGATGTGATGGACAAGCATTTCCAGGATCAATTGCACCTGACGAAGTCGCAATCGGCGTGGGTGCAGGTGGCCCATTACATGGGGTATTGTTTCATGTCGCTGCCTGCGGGCTGGCTGGCGCGACGGCTGGGCTACAAGGGCGGATTGATTTCCGGCCTGCTCATCGTGGCGCTGGGCGGGTTCTGGTTCATCCCCGCGACGCAAATTGCCTCGCTCTGGGCGTTTCTGCTGGGCGTCTTTATTCTGGCGATGGGGTTGACCTTTCTGGAAACCATCGCCAATCCGTACACGACCGTGTTGGGCGATCCGCATTACGCCGCCGCGCGCATCAACCTGGCGCAATCGTGCAACGGCATCGGCTGGATTCTCGGCCCGGTGGTGGGGGGAATGTTCTTCTACTCCTCGGAAGGCGCGGAGGCGGCGAGCAAGACGCTCTATATTCCCTATCTGGCGGTGGCGCTCATTGTGCTGGTGATGGCCGTCGTTTTCTTTTTCGCCACGATCCCGGAAATTCAGGCGGAGGATGCCTACGCCGCCGCAACCCCGGTGGAAGGCAAACCCCAATCGATCTGGGCTCACCCTCACTTTGTCGGCGCAGTCATCGCGCAGTTTTGCTACGTGGCGGCACAGGCGGGCATCTTCAGCTTTTTCATCAACTATATCGTGGCGGAAATTCCGCCGATCTCGGAAGCGCTGGCGTCGGGCTGGCTCTTGAAGGGAGGCACAGTCCTGCGCGATGGCGCGTATTTTGTGGATGAGAAAGGTGCCACCGTGTTGCTGGGCTATATCGGGTTCACGCTCTTTTTATTGGGACGCTTCAGTGGGTCGCTCCTGCTGCGGAAAGTGCCGGCTCATACGCTGCTAGGACTGTATGGATTGATCAACACCGGCTTGATGCTGGTGATTTTTGCCAAGATCGGATGGCTCTCGGTGGCAGCTTTATTCCTGAGCTTTTATTTCATGTCGATCATGTTCCCGACGATTTTCGCGCTCGGGATTTTCGGACTGGGCGAGCAATCGAAAAAGGCGTCCTCATTCATCGTGATGGCCATCATGGGCGGTGCCGTGATGCCGAAGCTGATGGGCTGGGTGGGCGATCACTACAACATGTCGCGCGGGTTTATCGTCCCTTTCTTCTGCTTCGCGTATGTGGCGTTCTATTCCTTCGTCTGGCCCAAGCTGAGCCGGGCCGGGCTGAGTTCGGTAATCTCGCCCAACCTCAAGGCGCATTAGCACTTAATCCACAAACCGGACTTTGCGCTGGCTGGCGATTTCGAGGAGGTCGCACTTCTTCAGGACCATGCGGCGTTCTTCGATCCAGGGGCCGAGGCTGCGGATGGAGAGTTCGATGACGTTGGGTTTCACCGTGGCGGTGACGGTTTGGACGCGCTGGGTGTGCGTGCGGTCGAGGGCATCGGCGACGCGGAGAATGCCGCCGAGTTCGCAGACAAGCTGTTGCGGCCCGGCGTCAAGGGCGTGATAGGCCTTGTGCTTTTCGCACGGGAGCGATTTGCGGTGGTAGCGGGCGATCTGGGCGATGAGGGAAACGTCGGCGGGAGGCAGTTCCTGCCAGGTGTGGGCAAGGATGATCCGCGCGGATTGTTTGTGGTGGCCGGAGCCGTCGGGCGATTGGGACCAGCCGATGTCGTGGAGCAGCGCGGCCAGATGCAGGTGATTCGCCGCAGTGTCGTCGCGCTGATGCCAGGAGTGGAGGCTGGCGAAAAGCTGTCCGGCGAGTTTCGCGACGTGACGAACGTGGATGGGCTCCTGTTCGTAGCGCTTGAGGAGGGCTTCGGCGTCGGTGAGGCCTTTGGTCATGGGGCTCGTCCCTTCAGAATGATGTGAATATTACGGGCTACTGACGGCGGTTCCAGAACCGCCCTACGAGGCAAAAAACATCGATCAGGCTACTTTTTGGCGGCGTACGACTGTGAGGGCGGGAGTCTTTTTCGCGGTCGCTTTTTTCTTCGGTGTGACTGCGGTTTGGGCGGCTTCGGCCATCGCGGCGGTTTCATTGGCCAACTGGTGGAGCACGCCGTAGCGAAGGCCACGCATGCTCATGGTGATTTTTTCGGCACCGAGAATTTCCATGCAGACGTAGAGCAAGGCCGCACCGGGAATGATCAAATCGATGCGCTTGCGGGGGAGGCCGACAACCTTGGCGAGTTGCTCAAGGTTGAGCGTTTGCAGGTGTTCGAGGCGGTCGCGGATCTTGCGGCGGGTGACGACGTAGTGGTCGATCTTGTGGGGATCGAATTCCTTGAGCTTGAGATCCATCGCGGCAAGACAGCTCGACGTGCCACCGGTGCCGACGAGAGTGCGGCCATCGAGCTGGTAGTTGGCGAGGGCGGGCTGGAGTTGCTCATGGAGAATCCGGCGGAGGCGGTCGACCCCAGCCGCGCCGACCGGGTGCTGGTGGATGAATCGCTCGCGCAGGCGAACGCAACCGAGTGGGAGGCTCATGCGCTCGGTGATCTTGTGGTTGCTGCCTTGAATCCATTCGGCGCTGCCGCCGCCGATGTCGATAATGAAGAGGGAGCTCTTGCGCCAGTGGGGATCGGAGGAGACGCCTTCGAAAATGGTGGCAGCTTCGACTTCGCCAGTGATCAGGCGGACGGGGAATCCGAGCACTTCGCGAGCGTCCTTGAGAAATTGCTTGCGGTTCTTGCTGTCGCGGACGGCGCTGGTGGCGACTGCACGGAAGTGCTGAACGCCGAGGAGATCGGCTTCGGCGCGAAGTTCGGCCATGGCGGTAAGGGTGCGCTGCATGGCTTCGGGCTTGAGGGAGCCAGTGTGGATGAGATCCTCGGCCAGACGGGTGAAGCGGCTGGTCTCGGTAATCGTGTGCAGGTGCTTGCCACGCCGTTCGGAGACGATGAACTTGAGGGAGTTGCTACCGATGTCAAAAACCGCGTAACGCATGGTGTCTTATTTTGTCCTTCAATCTAGGGCAGGATGACTGAAGTCAAAGCTCAAAAGTCAAAAATCAAAGCGACCAGGCAAAAGTCAGTGAAGGCTAGGCTTTGATAGAGGGAATTTCGGTTACTGGCGCTACTCGTTGCCGAAAGTCCCCATCCGTGAGCTTGCGCCTGCCGAAGCCACCGGCTTCGGCTACACCGGCCTTCAAAGAGAAGTCCACCCGTGGCGAGGCGTTACTGGGTCCAGCGTCACGCTGGCCTACCAGCGTTCGAGGACGCTTTGGACTTCGCCGATGAGTTCGTCGATTCGCTTAAGGTCTTTGCGGCGGCCTTTTTCGGGGGAAATCTGGAGACGGCCCACCTTGTCGATGAGCTTCTTAAGGTCGCGCTTGGCGTCGCGGGTGAGTTTGCCGGCGCGCTCGGTCTTTTGCAGGATGCGAACGAGTTGACCGATCTCGCGGTGCAGGCGCAGCACATAATTGCGGGAAACCTCGTCGAGCAAGCCGTCAACAACCAGAAGCTGCTGACGGACAACACTCGTGAGGGAGCTTTGTGCGGCTGAGGAGCGAACTTTGGTCATAGGAAGAACCGTCGCCTTCCATCCAAGCAAATCCGATGGGGTGGCGGCAATACCTTAAATGTTACGAATTTTCCAGAACTCCGCCGAGAGCTTCCAGCTTTTCCACGCGTACCCGGTGAAGACGGCGGGGCGTGACCTGCTCAGCCGTGAGCCGGAGGTTGTCGGGGATCGTCAATTGCTCGCCCTTGAGCGGGACTCGCCCCCAGTGCGAGAGTGCCCAGGCTTCGACGGTTTGGTTCGAGGTGGTCGGCAGTGCCCAACCCGTTTCGACCGCGAGATCGCGCAGGGGGGAGTTGCCGTCGACGAGGATGGAATCCGGCTTGCGCTCGAAATAGGGTCCCTTCTCGATGTCAAATTCATCGCGGATGTCGCCGACGAGTTCCTCGAGGACATCCTCGAAGCTGACGATACCGAGCATCTTGTCCTCCAGATCGAGCACAACGGCGAGGTGATTGCGCGAGTTGCGGAAGAGATCGAGCATGGCGGGGAGCTTCGTCTTGGGCAGGAAGGTGAGCACGGGCCGGACAAGCGGCTGGAGCGTGGTTTGGGCACCAAGGACGTGGTATTGCCAGAGGAGTTCCTTGACGTGGATCATACCGAGGACTTCGTCGATGGTGGCACCGCAATAGGGCAGACGGCTGTAGCCGGTGCGCTGGGCGATGATGAGATTGGCTTCCAAAGGCTGATCGCGCCAGAGTACGGCCACTTTATCCTTGGGCAACATGACCTGTTCGGCAGTGGTTTCGCGCAAGCGTAATGCCTTGAGCATGATCTTGTTGATCAATTCGTCGTGAGCGTGGGTGTAGTGCGCGCCGATGAGCACTTGCTGCAACTCTTCGTTGCTGAAGGCGTGCTCCCCTTCCCCGGCGGGAGGAATGCCGAGGGAGCGGAGCATCAGGTTGGCCGCGCCGTTGAGCAGCCAGATGCCGGGAAAGAAAAGGTAGTAGAAAATGAGCAGAAAGGGCGCGCACCAAAGTGTGACGGGGCGTGGACGCTGGATGGCGAGCGATTTGGGAGCGAGTTCTCCGAGAACGATATGGAGAAACGTGATCACGCCAAAGCTAAAGGCAAAAGCCACCGTGGTGGCGGTTTTGGCTCCGAGAACCTCGCCCAATCCCCATTGGTGCAGAAGCGGTTCGACCCAATGTGCAAGGTAGGGTTCGCCCAACCAGCCAAGACCGAGACTGGAAAGCGTGATGCCCAACTGGGTGGCGGAGAGATAGGCATCCAGATGATTGACAACGTTTAACGAAAGGGGCACGCGCCAATCCTTCGTCTTCAGCAGCGGCTTGAGCTGGGTGGTGCGCACCTTGACGATGGCGAACTCCGAAGCGACGAAGAATCCGTTGGCCAAAACCAACAAGATAATCACCCCCAACTGCCACCCGATTGTCAGTAAATCCATAAGACGTAAAACTCCATCGGGTAGCGTAGCAAGTTTACCGCCAATGGCTAGAATCTATTGTTAAGCCCCGCTTTGTAACAAATCGAGGACAATTCGTACCGTATTTCTGGAGTATTTGGCACCGCGCTTGCTTCAGACCTCTAAACCAACTCAAAACCCATGCCTGTTTTAGGAAACCTCGCTGAATTCCCGCTTCCCGAGGTCTTGCATTTCATCGGGTCGCGGACGGGCCGGATGAAGCTGCTGGATATTCCGGGCGCGGATCTGCTGGAGCTCGATATGCATGCGGGATTACTCTACGCCCTGCATTCCGGTGGCCAGGAGCTGAAAAGCGTGGACGAGGTGATCGAGAAACTCAGTATTGTACTCCAAGCCGGTCGCGGGATGTTCGAATTCATCCTCATGGACGAGGTCCACATCCGAGTGGGGTTGACCATTCCGCTGCAATCGCTGGCGATGGAGTTGGCCTTCAACGTGGACAAGATGAACGATGAATCGCAACGGTTGATGAACCCCAAATCCCGCTTCGTGCTGTTGCAGGAACCGCAGATCTGGCTTGAACACGACTTGCGCCAATTTTATCACTACGCGAAAGAGATGATTCAAAACCAGTCGACGCTGGCCGAAATCGCCGACCTGCTGGGAACGGAAACGCGCGTGGTGGCTTCCCACATGGGCAAACTGCGCTTGTTGGGCTTCGTCGATTTCGCGTCCGAACCGAGCGTAGGTCCCCTGATTCCGCAGAAGCAGACCACGCGCTATCCCCTGCCTTCGTTGAAAACGACGGTGTGAGGAGCGCTCAAAGCTTGGCGGAAAATTCCCGCCACAGTTTGACCTTCTCCGCAGCGCGACCGGAGTTCAACGCGTAGCGGACCTTCGACATGGCTTCGTCCAGCGTTTGCGCATGGCCTTGGACGCAAAGCGCGATGCCGGCGTTGGCACCGAGGAGTTCGCGACCGAGACCGGTGTCGCGCCCTTCCAGAATGTCCACGATGCGGGCAGCGCTTTCTTCGGCACTGGCGACTTCGAGTTGCGTGAGATCGCCGCGTAGGACGGGCAGCGTCCAGCTAGCCATGTCGACATTGCCGCGGAATTCGTTCGTGCCGGTGACGCTGACTTCGCCAATGGAGCGACCGGTGGCGGCGTCGCGACCGAGGACGACAGCGTGCCGTTTGCGGCCGAGAAAGCGCAAGGTCTCGTCATAGAGCTCGAGTTGTTCGGGGCGAAAGACGCCGGAGATTTGCGCGGCGGGCCGTGCGGGATTGAGGACGGGACCGAGGAGATTGAAGACCGTGCGGCGGCCTTCCGCGCCGAGCTGCTTGCGCACGGGAGCGATGGTAGCGAAGGCGGGATGATAGAGCGGGGCGTAAAAGAAGACGGCACCGACTTCTTCGAGACAGCGGCGGGCTTGATCGGGGGTGACGTCGACGCGAATGCCGAGTGCTTCGAGGACGTCGGCGCTGCCGGATTTTTTCGTGACGCCGCGGTTGCCGTGTTTGACCACGGGAACGCCGAGCGCGGCGAGGATGAAAACCATGCCGGTGGAGACGTTGAAGAGAGGGAGTCCACCGCCGCCGGTGCCACAGCAATCGAGCAGCGCGACACCATTCCAGTCACCAGAGAAATCCAGGGGCCGGGCCAGCGGGAGCAGTTCCTGCGCAAAGGCGGCGAGTTCCGGCGCGGTCTCGCCCTTGTCGGTGAAGGCGCGGAGAAATTCCGCCTTGCTGTCGTGGGAGACCTGCGGATCGAGTAATTCGGCGACCAGAGAAGCGATCAACGCCGGAGGCAATTCGATCGCTCCCCGGCATAACACCACGCCCTCGGCCAATGCTTTCATAACCTCTAGTGAGGAGCGCCTTCGAGGTAGGGCTCGAAGCGTTGTTTGTCGATGGCCTTCATGTAGGCTTCCGTCGGGCTGACGATGCCTTGCTTGAGGACGTCCATGATGGCGTCGTCCATGAATTGCATGCCCATGCCGCGACCGCTGATGAGGACGTCGGTGAGTTTTTCCGGCGCACCTTCGCGGATAATGGCGGAGACGGCGTTGTTCGCGATCAGAATTTCATTCACCGCGACACGGCCACCGCCGTCGCACCGTTTGAGCAGCAACTGGGCGACGATGCCGCGCAGGGAGGCGGAGAGCATGGTGCGGACCTGCGGCTGCTGGCTGGCGGGAAACACGTCGATCATACGATCGACGGTTTTGCGGGAATTGTTCGTGTGCAGGGTGCCGAAGACGAGAAGGCCCGTTTCCGCCGCGGTGAGCGCGAGGGAGATGGTTTCCAAGTCGCGCATTTCACCGACGAGCACGACGTCGGCATCTTCGCGCAGGGCGGCACGCAATCCCGAGGCGAACGAGGTGGCATTCTCGGGCACTTCGCGCTGGGTGATGACGCTGAGCTTGTTCTCGTGCACAAATTCGATCGGCTCCTCGATGGTGACGATGTGTTTGTGGAAGTTGACGTTGATGTAGTCGATGAGCGCGGCGAGCGTGGTCGACTTACCGGAACCGGTCGGGCCGGTGACGAGGACCAGACCGCCGGTGAGATGGCCGAAACGTTTGATGACCGGCGGAATGCCGAGGTCTTCAATCGTGGCGATCTTGGTCGGGATCAAACGAAAGACCGCGCCGTAACCGTGGACCTGCTTGAGGTAATTGCAACGGAAACGCGCCTCGTGGCTCATTTCGTAGGCAAAGTCGAGATCCCCTTTTTTGCGATACATTTGCCAGCGGTCGTGACCGGCGATTTCGCTGAGGAGTCGCTCCATTTCCGAATGGGTGAGCACTTCCTCGCGAATGGGCTGGATGTCGCCATGCAGGCGGATCTTGGGCGGCTGTCCTTCAGCAAGGTGCAAATCGGAGGCCTTGTGCTCCACCAGCACGTGAAAAAATTTATCGATTTCGGCCATGGCAGTGTCTGGAATTTATTTGAGGTAGGGTTCGAACAGGCGCTTCTGGTCGCCGCGATCGAAGGCTTCATCGGGCGAGATGATGCCTTGGTGGAGCAAGTCGAGCAGGGCATCGTCCATCAGTCGCATGCCGTGGCGTTTGCCGGTCTGCATGACGCCGGGCAGCATGAAGGTCTTAGCGTCGCGGATGAGCGAAGCCACGGCCGGGACGTTGATCAAAATCTCCATGGCCAGAGCGCGTCCGCTGCCGTCGGCTTTCGGGACGAGCTGCTGGCTGACGATGCCACGAAGCGATTCGGCCACCATGACGCGGATCTGCGATTGCTGCTCGATCGGGAAGGCGTCGAGCACGCGGTCGAGCGTGCGGGCGGCGCTGCTGGTGTGCAGCGTGCCGAGCACCAAGTGACCGGTTTCGGAGGCGGTGATGGCAAGCTGGATGGTTTCCAAATCGCGCATTTCCCCGACCATGATCACATCCGGATCTTCGCGCAAGGCACCGCGCAAGGCGGCGGCAAATGACTCGGTGTGCGTGTGCACTTCGCGCTGCGTGACCTGACAGCCTTTGGAATCAAAGAGGTATTCGATGGGGTCTTCCAGCGTGATGATGTGATCGCGGCGTTCGCGATTCACTTCGTCGATCATCGCAGCCATGGTGGTCGATTTACCACTGCCCACCGGGCCGGTGATGAGGACCAGTCCGTTGTGATACTTGGTCAACGTCTTGAGCACGTTCGGCAGACCGAGTTCATCCATGCTCTTGACGGTGCTGTTGACGATACGGAAAACCGCATCGAGTCCTTTGCGCTGGTGAACGACGCTGGTACGGAAACGGCCCATGCCTTCGACGGAATAGGAAAATTCGAGGTAGCGCTGTTCGTGCAGCAGCTTCCATTGCGGCTCGGTGAGGAAACCGCGGACCAGCGATTCCGTGTGACGCGCATCCATGTTCGGCGCGCCATTCCACATCGGCTGGAGTCGTCCGTGCAGACGCGCAAGCGGTGGCGCACTGACGCCGAGGTGCACATCGGAAGCCCCGAGCTGCTGTGCGTAACGCAGGAAGTCATCAACGTGGGAAAATCCCTCGGCAAATGGCTCCACGGCGGTATGTCCCACCGTCACCTGCGACGTGGCGGAAGAGGCCGTCTCGCCCGCGTGGGAAGCCTGGGCGTCGGCAATGGCTTCACGCAGCAAATCGTATTGGGCGGAAGTAAGGAGTTGTTGCTCATGGAGAAAATCAAGCGCGGAGACACCGGGCAACTGGGACAAGGCATGTGCAGCAGCCGATTGTTGTTCCGCACTGATCCACCCTTGGGCCAGCGAAGTCGACAGAACGTAATCGTTATAAACGGACGGCATATAAATGTGTCACCTTGAGGCTTGCAAAAACTGGGCGAAAACGCAAAGGTGATTTTTAAATCATAAGATGACTAAACAGTTGCCACACGCTGATTCACGCTCCTTACGACTGGGCATCTATGGCGGCACCTTTGATCCGGTGCATCTCGGCCACCTGATCCTCGCCAGTGACGCCCGGGAGCAATTGCAACTGGATGCGGTGCTGTTTGTCCCGTGTGCCCAATCCCCGCACAAAGTCGGACGCCAGACGGCGAGTTCCCGGGACCGGCTGGCCATGCTGCGCGCGGCGGTGCGGGGGTTGCCTCACTTTTGGGTGTCCCGCTGCGAAATCGACCGTCCCGCCCCGTCCTACGCCATCGATACGGCCACCGAGATTCGGGAGGCTTTCCCCCGCGCGGAATTGTTCTGGCTGATCGGCGCGGATCAGTTGCCAAAACTGACCACCTGGGAGCGTTACCGGGAGTTGCGGCAGCTCGTGACCTTTGCCGTGCTGGAGCGCGGCGACGGGGAGAAACGCCTCCCGTCCGGCGTTATCCGCTTGCCGGAACCGCGCCGGGTCGATATATCCGCATCCGAAGTGCGCGCCCGGGCGAAACGAAAATTACCACTGATTCCTCTCGTACCCGCCCCGGTTGCCGCTTATATTCAACGACAGAATCTCTACTATTGAACTTGTGAAAAAACCTTCCGGACTCGCCCTCGCCAAACTCTGCCGCGAAATCTCCCTCGAGAAAAAGGCCCTTAACCCTGTCATCATCGACTTGCGTGACATCGCGAGCATGACCGATTACTTCGTCATTCTCTCCGCCCAATCCGAACCGCAGCTCAAGGCCATCGCCAATGCGCTCGAAAAGACGTTGAAGGATGACTATGGCGTGCGTCCGATGGCAACGGACGGTTTTCCCGCCAGCCAGTGGATCGTGGTCGATTACGGCGATGTACTCGTCCACATCTTCCATGAAACCAAGCGCAAGCTGTACGCCCTCGAAGAACTTTGGGGTGACGCGCCCGTAGTTTCCTAAACTTCACGCCCGCCCATGGCCATCGCAATCGCCCTCGGGGAAGTGGCGTTGCAGATTTTTCTTCTCCTGCTGACTTTTCAAGGCTGGGGCTATGCATTGGCCGCCGGACGACTGATCCCCGCGCCGCGGGGTCGATTCGTCTGGATAGTTCACCTCACCGCCGGGCTGAGCGCTTTTACCCTCTTTCTACTCGCACTGCTCTACGCCCAGGTGCCACTGCGGTATTCCGCGTGGCTGGCGCTGCTGGTGGGCCTGATGGGTTGGGGGCTTCGCTGGAAAATGCCGAGCCGTTGCCGCGCGCCACGCTGGTTCCGGGATGACTCCCTGGCGGCGGCTCTTTTTCTGATCGTATTCCTGTTGCAGAGCGTGCCTATTCTCAAGCTCGGACCGGGAACCTACTACGGCATCGGCAAGATCGATCAACTCAATTATACGGTACTGTGCCAGTTCCTGATTGAAAACTCGATCGATCACCCTGCCGTCCCGTCCCAAACCGAACCATGGCAGCAACTCACGGTACCGACGCGACAGGAACGATTGGGCGTGTTCATGTCGCTTGGTTATCCCGCCGTCTTGCTGCACTGCGATACACACCGGCTCTTTGGCACGGTGGCGACTTTCTTTCTCGCCCTGTTATCCGCGAGCGCTTTTATTACGCTGCGCCGTTTCAGCGTTTCCACGCTGTTGGCGTGGGCCGGAGCGTTCTGGCTGGGACTCACCCATGCGATCACTTTAAATTCCCCCACCGCCTATCTTTCAAGTCAATCAGTCCTGTTCGTAGCTCCTCTGCTGGTGGGTCTCCTCTGGCACAACCGGCAAAACCCGGAGGCCTTGCGCCTGCTGCCCGCCTTGTTGCTGGCGTACACACTTTGCTCGTATTCGGAATTATTCCCCTTCATCGCGCTGGTGGTTCTGCTGCAATTTCTCCTGCTGGCGAAAGGACGTAAACTGCGGTTCGGGAAACTAACGGCCATCACACTGGTAATTACGACCGTACTGAGCCTGCCCTATCTTCCACGCCTGCTGGATTTCCTCCATCGACAACTCGGCAATGCATTCAAAATTCCGGCCTCCATGAATCCGAAATGGGGCCACTGGCAGGGATGGAGCGAGCTTTTCGTTGCGGACATCCAAAGTGCGCGTTTCCCATGGATCAATGAACTGATGATGTGGCTCGCGATTGGGCTCATTCCGGTGACTCTGTTCGGTCTCTTCTCTTCCACTAAATTCCGGAACCGCTATCTGATTCTTCTCGCCGTAGGAACGAGTTGCTGGCCGCTCCTGTTGCTCGTGACGGTACCGTTTCGCGCTTACATCTTCTTCAAGCTCTGCCTCACGTTCCTGCCGGTTTTTCTGATACTAATTGTGGTGGGATTCCAGCAACTCGGGCGCTTTTCAGCACGGCGCAGTCCTGTGCTGCGCATGGGAGTCGTCGCTTACCTCGCCCTGATGATTGGCAGCTCCCTGCTCTCCAGCCTCATCGTCTGGCGCACCGTGATTGGTATGGCGGGTCAACTGCCGTGCAATGCGCCTGCCGCCCTGGCCACCTACAATTACGTCCGCGAGCATCCGGAGGAAACTTACTATCTCACTACTCCTGACCGCTACCTCGCCTGCTGGATCGCGTATCATGCGCGCCATTCGAAAGTCTACACGCGGCAGGAAGTGATCTTCCCCAACTGGCTCACCTCCGAGGAAAATCTGCAGCCGCCACCGCCGCCGCCCTACACGATCCTCGATGGAGAACAACCGCCGCGCCCCATTCCGCCTTTATAAAAAATGACCTTCGCACTCTCGATTGTAGAAGTCGGATTTCAAGCACTGCTCCTGCTGCTGACCTTTCGGGGCTGGGGTGAAGTGCTGGCAGCTCTGCAGGCTCTTCCGGAGAAAGGCCGTCGATTTCACCATCTCGTCCGCACCCTTCTTGGCTTGTGTGGATTTACGATCTTTCTACTCATCCTTCTCTATCTGCATATTCCATTGAAGTATTCCGCGTGGGCCGCTCTCACCGTGGCGATCACGGGGCTGGGACTGATCCTGAAGAGCCGATATCGGAGATGGACTACTGAAGAAAGTCTGGGGTTGTCTGTTTTCGCCCTCATTTTTTCGCTACAGGGAATGCCTCTTTTTTTCGCAGGTCCGGGCCATTACTTTGCCTCGGGTCATATCGACCATTTTTTGTACATCAACATCAGTCAATTCCTTGTGGAAAACCCCATTGGACTTTCCCCCTCCGCCGGGCGCAATGCCCCATGGCTGCAAGCGCCGTATGCCTTCCTCCGCGAACGGCTCGGACCGGAAATGCCCATCGGCTACCTCGCCACACTTCTGCACGTGGACACGGCTCGCGTCTTTGGCGTGGTATCTGTCTTTTTTATTGCCCTTCTCTCCCTCTCGGTCTTCGCCTGCCTCAGGCTGTTGAATCTCTCCCGTCCGATGGCGTGGATATTCGCCATCTGGCTGGGAGTGTCCAACGGCATCACTTACTCTTCCACCACCTCATTTCTGGCCAACTCCGCCGTTCTTTTTGTTCTCCCGACCCTCACTCTTCTATTGTGGAATCATCGACATGATTTATCCAAACTGCGACTGGCGCCCGCTTTACTGTTGAGTTACGTGTTCATGACCTACACGGAACTTTTCCCGTGGATCGCGATGGTTTTTTTGGTCCTATGGCTGACACTGGCCAATGGGCGCGATATCCGACTTTGGCGAATGCTCGGAGTCAATGCGCTGGCCTCCCTCCTGATGGTCAGCCTTTTCCTTCCCCGCATGTTTTTTGCCGTGAGCGAAGTCTACCGCTACACCTTTAAAGTCATGCCCTCATGGCAGGAAATCATGTCGAACCAGAGTGGCACCTGGCGCGGCTGGCGACAGCTTTTTTTCGCCACCATCGACAGCCGCAACTTCCCTTGTATCAACGCATTGACCCTGACCCTCGCCCTCTCATTTTTGGTGCTTATCCCTTGGGCCTTGTGGACTCACCGCCGCATGAAGAGCCGCTACCTCACCGTCATGGCCATTCTGATTGCGTTCTGGCCGCTGCTGCTGCTCGCCCTGCCCACGTTCAAGCACTATATCTTCTTTAAAATCGTCACGACCTTTCTGCCGCTGTTCTTCGTGTTGCTGGCTTACGCGTGGACCCAACTGGATCATTCCCTGCATGCGAGGTGGCAGTTGCCGCTGCGCATGGCATTGATTGGTCTGGTACTGATTTCGCTCCTGTCGAGCGCGTTGGCATGGAAAAACATGATCTCGAGCAACGATTCCCTTCCCCAGAATACGTCCACGATGCGCGCCATTTATGACGAGGTGCGACAACATCCGGAGAAGACTTACTATGTGACCGATGCCGATCCCTTTCGCACCGGATGGATCGCTTATTACGCGCGCGGAAGCCGAGTTGTTCTCGCGCCAGGGGTGACGATCACCTGGGGTTTCTCCGCCGATCCGAACGCCCAGCCCCCCATGCCGCCGTATACGGTGCTCAACGGCGAACATCTGCCGTACGAGGTGAAGTAAACACTACCTCACCGCAAGCGGCGGCGCACTGTGCCACCAGCTATTGGGTGCAGGGCTCAGCCCTGCTACATTTGCTCGACGGTCTTGATGCCGAGCAAGGCGAGCCCCGTCTTCAAGGTCTGCGCAGTGAGTGAGCAGAGCACGAGACGGCTCGTTTTCGTTTCGCCTTCGGAAATCAGCACCGGACAATGTTCGTAGAACTTGTGGAAGAGTCCCGCGAGTTCGAACAGGTAGACGCAAAGATAGTGCGGACGATATTCATCCGCCGCAAGCGCCAGAGAGTCACCGAAATCGAGCAGCTTTTTGGCGAGCGCGATTTCCGCTTCCTCCGCGAGCACGAGACGCTCCACCGGCGGCGCTTCGGAACCGAGCTTGCGGAAAATGGCGCGGATGCGGACGTAGGCGTTGATCAAGTAGGGCGCGGTGTTGCCGTCGAACGCCAGCAATTTATCCCAGTTGAAGACGTAATCGAGATTGCGATTCTGCGCGAGATCGGCGTATTTGAGCGCGCCAATGCCGACGACCTGCGCGAGATCGCGACGCTGATCGTCACCCTTCGGGACAAAATTCTCGCCTTCGCGCGCCGCCCGTTCGGCTTCTTTTTCCGTGATGATCTTTTCCGCGCGTTCCTGCGCTTCGTCGAGGAGGGCGCGGAGTTTGACCGTGCCGCCATCGCGGGTTTTGAGCGGTTTTTTATCCGCGCCGAGAATCGCGCCGAACCAGACGTGTTGCAGGTTCAGTCCAAGATTCCACCGTTTTTCCGTGGCAAAAAGCTGCGCGAAATGCATCTGCTGGCGGCTGTCGGTGACGTAGATCACACGGTCCGCATGGAAATGTTCCTTGCGATACTGGAGCGTTGCAAGATCGGTCGTGGCGTAGTTGAAACCGCCGTCTGATTTGCGAATGAGGAACGGATTATCGCGGAACGCGCCGCCTTTTTCCGTGACGATAAACGGATCATCTTTTTGCGGCAAGGTGCCGTCGGAGAAAACGGCGATGGCCCCCTCGGTCTCACGCGCGATACCGGCATCGAGCAGGGTTTTCACCACACCGGGAAGACGGTCGTTGTAAAAGCTTTCGCCGAGGGTGTAATCGAATTTCACATCGAGCCGCGAGTAGGTGCGGTCGAGGCTTTGCAGGGAATGATCAATGAAGCTCTTCCAGAGCGCGACGTTCTCGGGATCGCCCGCCTGCAGCTTGACGAGTTCCGCGCGGGCCGCCTCGCGAATGGTGTCGTCGGTCTTGGAGGCGTTCTGGGTGCGGACGTAGACTTCCTCGAGGTAGCCGATCGGGTCTTGCTCGAAGCGCTCCTTGTTCGTGTCGCGCTTGTAGCCGAGGATGACGATGCCAAATTGCGTGCCCCAGTCACCGAGATGATTATCGGAAATGACGTTGTGCCCGAGGAAGCGGAACAGGCGCGCGAGGGAGTCGCCGAGAATCGTGCTGCGGAGATGACCAACATGCAGTTCCTTCGCGATATTCGGACCGCTGTAGTCGATGACGACCTTGAGCGGTTGCGCGGCGGGCTCGATGCCGAGGCGTTGATCCTGCGAGCGGGCGTGGGTCTGCGCGGCGCAATAGCCAGCCTTGAGGCGGAAATTGACGAAGCCGGGTCCGGCGATCTCGGGCTTTTCAAATACGGAATGTTCCGCGAGGGCGTCGACAATTTGCTGCGCAAGTTCGCGTGGATTTTTCCCGGCCTTCTTGGCCTGCACCATGGCGAGGTTGGTCTGGAAATCGCCATGACGCGTGTCGGGACAGGGACGCACGTAGGGACCGGCACTGACGTCGGCTCCGTACAAGGTTTGCGCCGTGGCGGCAACGATGGCTTCAACTTCCTGACGGGGTGTTTTCATGGGAAAGGGTCGATGCTAGTGGATGCGACTGGAAGTGGGAAGCCTGTTTTGTGAGAAGGCGAAGAAGGCTCCCTCTCAACGACCGAGTCCGCGCGCAATCGCCACAAGCTTCACGACAGCTTCCCAAACCGCGGTGTAGCAAGAGACGATGCGTTCGAGGACAGCGAGCAGGGCGAACTGCCACGTCACATGATCCGCCACGACGAGGAGCATGAGGAAGATGACGAGGAGGTTGAGTCCGGCGATGACCACGCCGGAAAAAAGATACCCCTCCCCGCTGAGATCGGTCTGGTCGGGATGGAGCATGGTGAGGGTAAACGTGACGTGAAAGGCGTAGGTGAGCCCGATACCGAAGAAGAGCAGCGGTTGCCAGCCCTTGAGCGGATAATAGAAATCGACGCTGATCCACAGTCCGAGCCAGACAAAAGTGTAGAGCGGGACAAAATAGGGCGAGAGGGAAATCCACCAGTTGACCTTGTCGGTGGAAACGTGGCCGCCTTCGTTGGCGACATGCATGGAGTAGACCTTGCCGCCCGCCAGCCAGACGGCGAGCGCATGGGTCATTTCATGCCCGAGCACGTAGAGCCAGACCGGTCGTGGCAAGGCGAAGAAAACCGCCAGCCAGAGCGTCGCACCGCCCACGGTGGCCCAGAACCACGACGCCCGCCATGGAGCAGCAGGTAGCCACGCGGAAATCAGATCGACCAACGCGAGCCCCTGGGCCACCACCAGAGGGATCAGCACGAGGCCGAGAAAAAACTTCATCCATCTCATGTCGAGTGGGAGGTCGCTCCACGCTCCTGCAGCCGCTGCGGGGGTGGTGAGACCGAAACTCCTTGCGAGGCAGTATCCGGATTAATTGGACGGGATCAAGCGTGCAGTAAACGTTGCAGTCAGCGCACGAGACTGTGATCGGACTTGAAGCGCGATTTGGATTTGCGACGAAGACGAAAAACATTATTCCACGTCTTCTTGAACGCATCCTTCGGGGTCAGGTAACTCTGCTTGAGCTGCGGCCCTTTCTTAATCGCGTTGAGAACACCTTTGACCGTGAAATCGGTCGTGTCGACAATCGTATAGGCCGTGCCCAGAGCGGGATGATCGTGCGCATCGCTGGCGGCGGTCATCGGCAAACCGCGACGTTGCGCATATTCGAACGCATGCTTGTTGTAGCGCTTGAAGGTCGTGGCAGCATTGAAAACTTCGAGAGCATCAATATCGAGCTTCTCGAGAACTGGTTCACGGATGCCGGCGCGGAAAAAGTCGTACGGATGCGGCGGGATGGCCAGACCACCGAGGTCGTGAATGATCGTGATGGCGTCCTGCGGCGCAATGCCCTTCAGATCGGGAATGCGCACGCCAAGCGCAAGGAGGTGGCCTTCCGAAGTGGTGATTTCCTGTCCGGGAATGATCAGAATGCCATCGACCGGCGTTCCAGCGGCATTGAGATACCCGTGTTGTTCAAAGTAGTCGACGCAGGCGCAGGTATTGTGATCGGTGATCGCAAAGCCGTGGAGGCCCTTGCGTTTCGCCTCGGCGACCATGTCTTCGGGCTCCGCCACGCCGTCGGCAGAAAAACGCGAGTGACTATGTAGGTCGATATTGAGCAGCATGCGAAAAATCCCTTTCCATCCCTAACTTAGACGCGCAAATGGCGGCTTGCCAGTCCAAAGCGCGTTGTCACGAAATTGTCGCAGCAGGCCCAAGTTGTTACGACTTATGGGTATGGCGACCGCCGAGGTACCCCAGCGTCTTGGCGAGCGTGGAGCGCATCTGCTGGCGGGGAACAATCATGTCAATGAGACCGTGATCGAGGAGAAATTCGGCGGTCTGGAAACCCTTCGGCAGGTCGGCTTGGGTGGTGCCCTTGATGACGCGCGCGCCGGCAAAGCCGATCATGGCCTTGGGTTCAGCAATAATGAGGTCGCCGAGGGTGGCGAAGCTGGCCATGACGCCTGCCATGGTGGGATTGGTGAGCACGGCAATGTAGGGCAATCCTTTTTTCGCGTGGCGTGCGAGCGCTCCGCTGGTCTTGGCCATTTGCATGAGGCTGAACATACCTTCGTGCATGCGGGCACCGCCGGAGGCGCAGATGACGATGACGGGGATTTTTTTCTTGGTGCCGCGCTCAATGGCACGGGCGATTTTCTCCCCGACAACCGAGCCCATCGTGGCCGCGAGGAAATTGAAATCCATGACCGCAACGGAAACGGCCTGACCTTCGATCTTCCCGAGACCGCTGACGACGGCGTCATTGAGGCCGGTCTTTTTCTGGTAGGTCTTGAGGCGGTCGACATAGCTGGTCGCGCCGGTGAATTTCAGCACGTCGACGGGAATGAGATTGGTGTCGTGTTCCTCGAAGCTCTCCGGGTCGAGCAGGAAGCGGAGGCGGTCGTGACCGCCGATATTGAAATGGTGGCCGCACACTTTGCAGACCATCTGGTTGTCCTGAAGCTCTTTGTTGAAAAGCACTTCACCGCACGATTCGCACTTGGTCCAGAGTCCTTCCGGAATTTCCTTCTTTTTGCTTTTGACGGTGGAACTCTTGAAATCGGGTTTGGTGAAGACGGCCATAGGAAAGTGTGGTTGATAAATGAGATTAGAAAGTTTTTCGTTCGCGGAAGGATTGCTTAACCTCGCGCAACGGTTAGCACCCCTACCGCGCCAGCTCCAGCTTTTTGCAAGACTTGAGCACAGCCTTCGCCGGTAGCACCTGTGGTGAACACATCATCTATTACTAGCAAATTTCGCCCCTTCACGTCAAATCCGCTACGCAAGTCAAAGGCATTTCGCAAGTTACGCCACCTCTCCGCACGATTCAACTGGGTCTGTTTTCCCGTTTCACGCGTTCGCATCAGACAGTCTGTGACAGGTATGTGACGCTGTCGGGACAATCCGTTGGCCAGTTCGAGAGCCTGATTGAAGCCACGTTCGCGACGGCGCAGGCGATGCAGCGGCACCGGTACGAGGCCGTCCCATTGGATTTCTCCCTCGGCGTAACGGCGGTCGTACCCGGCGATCAACCAGCGAACGAGATGTTTCCGCTGATAAAATTGCTCGTGGTATTTGAAGCCGAGGATCGCTTCGCGCACACCTCCCTTGAAGGGATAATAGGCACGGGCGGATTGAAAATGCCACGTGCGATCCGCGCAGTTGGTGCACGAAAAAGTGGTCGTGATCTCGCCCTGAAACGGTTGCCCGCACTGCTCGCAAAACGGCGCTTCGATGGGGTCGGGAATCTTTCCTTCAAACGGCGGCTCGGGAAAAACGAGATCGAGAAAGGTCAGTCCCCAATCGCGGAGGGTTGGGAGGGATAGAAGCGCCACAGAGCCAATCCTAGCAGGGCGAGCATGATGAGCGTCAAGCCGCCGCTGAGGAGGTCGCTGCCGCCAATCAAATCGGACGCGCGCTTGGTCGGCTCGCTCAAGCTGGAGCCGCATTTTAATCCGACAATCCAGCCGGCATGCAAACCGATCGACAACCAGAGATGCCGCGTGCGCACGGCCATCCAGCCCAAAATCAACCCCACCACGAGCAGGCAAAAGAAGGCGCTGCCGTAGGTCTCGAGACGCCCCAACGGCGCGAGAGCCAACCCGAGGGAATGAAACCCGGAGAGCCATGTGACCGGGTCCGGCTGAAAACTGCGGGGCACCTTGATGAAATGAACGCTCGCAAAAAAGAGTCCCGTGACCAACCAACCCGCGAACGCACCCAATCGAACGATAAGTGAGCGTTGAATCGCGCCGCGAAAAAGAAGTTCTTCCAGAGGCGACACCAACAGCGCCGTGACCGCCGCGCCGAGCGCGGTCTTCAGGGTCAACTGCCCCGTCCATTGCCGGGAGCCGCTGAGTTGATGCATCAGCAAGACAATCCCTACGGAGGCCAGACTGATTCCCACGCCGAGTAGTAAATCGCGGCGACTGGTCCGGTGCCACCCCATGCCGAGCAGTCGCCAGTTCTTGATAAAATAGGGCAGCAGCGCCAACAGTGCGGACACCATCAACGCCCGATTGACGTATCGCGAAAAAGGCGCCTGCATCCAGTGGTCAGCCACCCAGTAGAAGACCGGAGCCAGCAACCCGGCCAGGACCAGCACCAACGCCAGATACAAAAGTGGTGCTGGATAATAAAAGCGGGATCGAGTAGGATGCCCGCTTGAATCGGATGGAAGTTGAACGTCGTGACCCACAGTGTTCTGACATAGCGGGCCACAGCGGAAAGTCATCAAAAATGGAAAAGATCAAAGTACAACCGTTGGAATTCGAAAAGCCCATCGTCGAACTGGAAAAGATGCTCGATGAGTTGGAAGCTCACTCCAAGGAGCATGCCGTCGACATCACTGATGAAGTGGCCCAGTTGCATCAGCGCATTCGGGAAACCAAGCAGGAAATCTATTCCAACCTGACCCCTTGGCAGCGCGTGCAGATCGTGCGCCATCCGCGCCGCCCCTTTGCACTCGACTACCTCAAGCTCATCGCCACCGATTTCACCGAGCTGAGCGGGGACCGTCTCTTTGGCAATGACCGCGCGCTCATCGGCGGTTTTGCCACGATCAACGACATCAAATGTCTCGTCCTCGGCCAGCAAAAGGGCCGCGACACGAAGGAAAATCTCATGCGTAATTTCGGCTGTGCCCACCCGGAAGGCTACCGCAAGGCTCTGCGCCTGATGCGGCTCGCCGACAAATTCAAACTCCCCATCATTTGCCTGATCGATACTCCCGGTGCCTATCCCGGCGTCGCGTCCGAGCAACGTCACGTCGCCGAAGCCATCGCGGTGAACATCCGCGAGATGTTCCAGCTTCAGGTTCCCATCATCGCCGTGGTCCTCGGCGAAGGCGGCAGTGGTGGCGCGCTCGGCATCGGCATCGCCGACAAGGTACTGATTCTGGAGAATGCGTACTATTCCGTGATCTCGCCCGAAGGTTGCGCCGCGATCCTGTGGAAGGATGCCAAGATGGCCCCGCAAGCCGCGGCGGCGTTGAAGATGACTTCGCCCGACTTGAAGGAACTCGGCCTCGTGGACGACGTCATTCCCGAACCGCCGGGAGGCGCTCATCACGATTGGGAACAAGCCGCCGAGTCCCTCAAATCGGCCATCGTTCGCCATCTGGAAAAACTCCAGAAGACCGACATCGAAAAATTGCTCGACCAGCGTTACGACAAGTTCCGCGCGTTTGGCGTCTTCGAGGAAGAAGAAGCAGCCGTGTAAAGAAGTCAAAGTGCAAAGGTCAAAACTTTTGACCTTTGATTTTTGAAATTTGACTTAGTCCCATCATGTCTGATCTGTCCTATCGTTTCGGCGCGTTCTGCACCCGCGTCTTCACCACGGTTTTCGCGCGCAAACATGTCAGCGGCCTTGAGCACATCCCCCGCGAGGGCGGCTGCCTGATCATGGCTAATCATATCAGCCACTTCGACCCGAACGTACTCGGCATGAGCACGCCGTTGCGCGGTCGTTGCATCGATTACATGGCCGATCTGCCGCTACTGAAAATTCCAGTCGTCGGTCCGATCCTGAAATCGTGGAATGCTTTTCCCATTGATCGCACCAAGCTCATCGACCGGGCCTCGATCCGCATCGCTCTCGAACGGCTGAATGCCGGGCGTGTCGTGGGGATCTTTCCCGAACGCGGGTTGCGCTATGGCGAGAAATCGATTCTCGGCGGCGCGGAACTCGCCGTCGGTTCCGCCGCGCTGTGGCAAATGGCCAAGGTGCCGCTCGTCCCGGCTGTCATTCTCGGCTCGGATCAATTTTATCAATGGCGCAATTTATTCCGCCGTCCCCTCCTCGTGGTTCGCTACGGGCCGATCCTTGCCGCGCCGGCAGAAGATGAAACTCGCGAAGCCGCGCGCGACCGGCTTGTCGCGGCGATTCGCAAGCTCTACGCGGAGGTCGTCTCGGAATTGAATCCGCAGCCGCACGAATTTCCCCAATGTCCGCAGGAACGTTTCGCGCAACGGTAATCATGCGGGCGTTTCCACATGAAATGCCCGACAAGTTGATGTAAGGTATCCCACTACCTATGTCTTTCGATCCCGCCCAATTCGCTCAATCCGCGCTCAGTGCGGGCTCCCAACAAGGTTGGGAAAGTTACCGACTCTGCAAGATCGGCGAATGGGAACGCCCCTGGTTCCAGCGTCGCACGGAAAAAACCGATGCGCCCGCGCTCTACATTTCCGCCGGGATTCACGGCGACGAACCGGCGGGTTCCTACGCCGCTCTGGAATTGCTCCGGCATCCGGAGATCTTCCACGGTCTCGACGTCACACTCTTCCCAATGCTGAATCCCGCCGGGCTCGCGGCCAATACGCGCGAGAATGCCGCCGGAATCGATCTGAACCGCGACTACCGCGATCCGAAGTCAGAGGAAATCCGCAGTCACCTCGCCACGCTGCAAACGCTGGGTCAGTATACAATGACTCTCTGCCTGCATGAAGATTGGGAGATGACCGGGTTCTATTTCTACGAGTTGAATGTGAGTGGTGAACCGGCTTGCGGACTGGAGATTCAACGCGCCATGGCCGAACATTTGCCGATCGAAACGCGGGCCATCATCGATGATTTCGAAGCGAAGAATGGGATCATTGCCCGCAACGCGGAATTACTCCGCCTGCCACGACCGCAATGGCCGGAGGCGTTCTATCTGAGTCATTATCACACG
Source organism: Verrucomicrobium sp. (assembly GCA_017849585.1). Classification (GTDB taxonomy): domain Bacteria; phylum Verrucomicrobiota; class Verrucomicrobiia; order Methylacidiphilales; family UBA1321; genus UBA1321. The sequence continues at coordinate 28,737 of JAFIGT010000003.1, read as the reverse complement.
CAACTCGGTTACACCTTCGAGACGCCGTCCAAGGCTGCGCCGTTGGAAAGTCGTGTGGCGGCGCATGTGGCAGGAGTGCGCGCAGCGGCCGATTTTGCACGCAGACAACGACTCGTCCCGCCGCGCGGCACGATGCCTTCGCTGTCTCAGTAGAAGACCAAAATCTAAATCAGGCGACGCCGAGCGTTTCTTCGCGTTCTGCAGCCCGGGTGATCTGACACTTGCTGGTGCAGTAATCGGTTTCCGCACCAATGCGAAAACGATAGGGACAGTAAGAATAGTCACTCGGAACGTTGACCTTGGCGACGAGCCCCTTGTCATTGAGACGGATGCCCTGCTGTTCAAACAAACTCCGCAGCCTCTCGTGCTCTTCTTCCGTTAAGACTTCGCCCAGAATACAATGTCTGCGCTTCTTATTCATAAGATTATCTTATCATTACCAGTGTTTGACATCAATAAGATTCATAATCGTCGCTGAGCACGAACTTCTTGAGGAGAAAAATCAGAAAAAAGATACCCGCAAGCTACTCGAGAAGAGGAGATTGCATCACGGCTTGGTAGTTTCCCCCTCTTTGCCGTAGGACTTCACGACCCAATCGCTCAGTACAGGCTGGGGATTTTTCACAGTCTCAGCATCAACTGAAAATTCGGTCTGACCGGAATTGCGATTCACCAATTTTAAACCGAATTCGAAGTCCTTAAAGACCACGGCACAATGTTCGAGTATGGGCCGCTTCTCCGCAATGGCATCGTTGGCCAACTGGGCAATAGCTTCCTCCGTCAATACGAGTCGCAGTTGATGCTGCGATTCGAACCGTCGTGCAAACTCGCGCACGAGTTCCGCCATGGCGAGCCGTTCCTCATACTGACCGTCTTCGAGAATCCGCTGTAACTCGCGCGCGGGGTTTTCGATGACGGCGCGATTCACGACGAGTTGGCGCACGCCCGAGCCAGGCATCTCAAATTTATAGGAACGCAAGGCCCGTTCGCACACCGTGACCAAGCCACGAGCGCCAGTCTCTTCATTCACCGCCGCTGCAGCGATGGCACGCAGACCGTCCTCGGTGAACATCGCCTCGATGCCGTACGCCTTGAACGCTGTCTCGTATTGACGGATCAGCGAGCCTTCCGATTGACGCAGGATGCGGAAGAGATCGTCCACATCGAGCGGTGCACAGGCCACGCGCACGGGAAGACGTCCGATGAATTCCGGTTCCATGCCGTAGTCGATGAAGTCGCGCGTCGTGGCCTCGTGCAAAACTTCTTCCGTGTCGCGTGGGGCGTGTGGCCTTCCCTGAAAACCAATTTCCGCGCGGGCCAGCCGGCGGTTCACGATGTCCGGCAGCTTGTCGAAGGCTCCGCTGACGATGAACAAAATATGGCGCGTGCTGATGGTCTCTTTCTTGTACTTGCCGCGCTTCTGGAAATCCATCGCGGCCTGCAGTTGCGATTGTAGATCGGTCTGGCTGCGCAGCGGCACTTCGGTTTCTTCCAGCAACTTGAGTAAATTGGTCTGCACACCGCGACCACTGACATCGCGACCGGAGAGGTTGGAAGCGGAGGCAAGCTTGTCAATTTCGTCGATGTAAATGATGCCATACTGCGCGAGCTCGGCGTCGCCATCAGCCTTGTGCACGAGATCGCGCACGAGATCTTCCACATCTCCTCCGACGTAGCCGGTCTCCGTGAACTTCGTGGCGTCACCCTGCACCATCGGCACGCCGATGAGTTGCGCCAGACAGCGCACGAGATAGGTTTTTCCCACGCCGGTCGGACCGAGTAGAATCACGTTCTGCTTGTGATAGGTGAGCGTGGAGAGACTCTTTTCCTGCGTCTCCTGCCGGGCGTGGTGGTAGTGATCGCACACGGCGGTGGCGAGCACCTTCTTGGCTTCGTCCTGCTTGATGACGAAGCGATCGAGATAGGTTTTGATTTCGCGTGGTGTCAGCTTGAACTCAAATTTTTCTCCCGGCGGACGCGGCTCTGGTCCGTCATCGGTCGCGCTGGCTTCTGCTTGCGGCACAAAACCGCCGCCAGACTGGAACCCGTGTTTGAGAATCTCCTGCATACGGGCGTGCAGTTCTTCCGGAGTGGGGGTGTTGGGCTGGGAGTTCGCACTCATAATCTTTACTATAGCAGAAACGGGAACTTTTTTGACGAAATTAACGGAATTTACGAAATGTGAGAGCGTGCGAAAAAAACAGTGTCGACAATGCGCTACAAGGATCAACCCACTCTGTTGGGTGTCGCGGGGGATGTAGCCGGGAAATTTGAGATTTCAGATAAGGGAAGATTCGGCATGCCACAAGTTATAGCATGGAATCGCGCGGGACGTTTGCGTTAGGTGAGCTATGTGAGCTGCATGTGCGATATTTTTGGGGTTGTGATGGCAAAATACCGGTCGACGCTCCCCCCAAAGATCGTGGACAGAGCCTAAGCCTTCGCCAGTTCGCGTAGAAGTTCCTGATTCAGAGCGCTTCCGACATCGAGATGGGAAAGTGGAAAGGTTTCGTTCGGGCTGTGGGCATTGCAGTTGGACAGGCATAGGCCGAGCAGCAGCGTGTCGACACCGAGGATGCGTTTGAAATCGGCAACGATGGGGATACTTCCGCCTTCGCGAATAAGGGCTGGTTCGCGCCCCGCGAATGCCACCTTCAAGGCCGCCTGCGCGGCGAGGCCCCATTTATCGTGCGGGTCAGCCAGATAGGCGGCTCCACCGTGCCCGACTTCAATCTCCATCTTCACCGAGTCCGGTAAATGGGCGCGCAGATGTTTCTCGACCAGAGCCAAAATTTCCTCCGGCTGCTGGTCCGGCACGAGGCGGAACGTCAGCTTTGCGTGGGCGAGACTCGGAATCACGGTCTTACTCCCCTCGCCTTGGTAACCACCCCACATGCCATTGATCTCTGCCGTGGGTCGCGCCCAGAGCCGTTCCAGCGGCGTATGCGCCCATTCGCCATCGAGTTCCGGCACGCCGGTGATGGCGAGAATTTCCTTTTCCTGATACGGCAGTTTTTTCCACGCATCGCTTTCCCACGGCTGCAACGGGCGCACCTGATCGTAAAACCCTTCGATGGCCACGGTGTAATCGGGATTATGCAACGTGGTCAGCAGACGGGCCAGCGCAGTCAACGGATTCAGCACCGCTCCGCCAAACATGCCGGAGTGCAGATCCTTGTCCGGTCCGCGCAAGGTGATTTCGATCGCCTGGATACCGCGTAAGCCGTAGCAGAGCGTGGGCGTGCCGGGGGCGATCATCGGCGAATCCGAGATGACCACGACATCACAGGCGAGCTCCTGTTTGTGCGCTTCGAGAAAGGGGGCGAGACTCGGGCTGCCGATTTCTTCTTCGCCCTCGATGAGAAAAATCAGATTCACCGGCAATTCGCCCTGCTTCAGGGCCGCTTCCACGCCAAGAATATGCGCGAAGATCTGCCCCTTGTTGTCGGACGAACCGCGCGCATTGACGACGCCGTCGCGAATGGTGGGATCGAACGGATCATTCTGCCAGAGGTTGAGTGGGTCGACCGGTTGCACGTCGTAGTGGCCGTAGATCAATACTGTCGGGCGTCCCGGCTTGGTTTCATTGCGCGCGAGAACCACCGGTTGTCCCTGCGTGGGTGACACCTCGGCATGCAGGCCGATGGAGCTCAGCTTTCTCTGCAACCATGCGGCGCAATCGGTCATTTGCGGCGCGAATTTGGAGTCGGCCGAAATGCTGGCGAAGCGCAGGAACTGAAGAAATTCATCGATGGAATGAGGTGTCGTAGGCATAGAGAAAAAAGTCAAATTTCAAAGGTCAAAAATCAAAATGCCGAATGGAATATTCGTCCGGAAATGGCTCATTTCGGCAATGGCGTGGAGCTCTCCAGATCACGCACGGCTTCGGCGGGAATTTCCTTGAGCGTGCCGCCCACGCCACCTTGGAAATTCTCACAAAAAAAGAGCTGCCAACCCATGCTTTCCGAGCCGGGAATCTGCGCATCGCCAATCGGGTCCACCTTGAAAAATCCCTTGGTGAAAATCGACGGAGCGGGACGATTTCCACTCGTGACGAGAATAAAATTGTATCCGTTGAAGTCGTCGTAGTTGGGCCAGAAGTCAAACTGACTGCGTACACCATGCCGGGCGACCACATAGGCCAGTTGATGGCGTGGCAGATAGAAGGTGAGCGCACTCGCCGTCTCCGCATCTTCCGCCACCGCCACTGTGGCGCCTTTTTCCTGCATGCGGCGCGTCATTTCATCGGCAAGATCGCGGTAGGAATAGGACGGATAAAGTCCACTGCCAAATCCCACATAAGGATTTGTGGCCGGGATCAACCCACCAAGTGATTGCAGCCCCGCCAAGGTGAGCAGCCCCACTCCGATCCATTTCCAACGGGTCTCGCGTTGCGCAAAGCTGGCCCAGAGATTACCTGCCAGGAATAATGCCGGTAAATAGAGAGCCGGCATCGCGTCGGCATTGGCAGCATGAAAGAAGGAACAGACGTATTGAATCAACAGTCCTGGCAGGCAAATGCACAGTAAGAGGGCGTAGCGATGGTGGCGGAAAGTGATCGAGCCCGCGTAGTAGAAGGCCAGCAGCATGCCGAGGAAAAATGCCGGGCTCAACAGCCAGATCTGCGTGAGCGTGAACTCTAATCCCGCCAGCAGGGAAAAGCCGTGGGAGATGCCGCTGATGGGCAGCGGGTGCAGCTTCTTCAAGCCTTCCATTTCCGGACGTTGGTACCAGAGGAAAATCGGGATTGAGACGATCAGTACGGTCGCTGGCATGACCCAGTGCTGCCAATGTTTCAAAAGTTGGCGACGGCGAGGCTCGATGAAGTAGTAGAGCAATAGGCCCAGCGGCCAGATCATGTTGAACCAAAGCACGTGAATCGCCAAACCCGAGATCGCCCCTGCGGCGATGTACCAGAGCCACTTGTCGCTATTGACCGCTTCCCGATAGGCCAGTAATGCCAGCGCCATGAGACCAAAGCTGGCCGTAGCCTCATTCATGAGCAGCAACTGCCACGTGAAAAGCGGCGTGCAGACAAAAATGATCATCGTCCAGAATGCCGAGGCTGGATTGAACCAACGCCGCGCGCACCAGAAGATGACAAACCCGGAGCAGGAATAAATCACCGCAGCCAGCCAGCGGACACCGAGTTCCGTATTGCCAAAAAAGACAGTTCCCAAGCGAATGAGCCACGGCACGAGCACGCCGGTGTTTAAATAACCCCAATCGAGATTCGGTCCATGGCCCAGCAACCACAGGTAGGATTCGCGTCCGCTCAATTCGAAGGTCTGGCCCACCCAGAAGCGGAAAAGCAGAAGAAAAAAGAGAATCAGCGTTGTACGCTTGCGATAACCTATGGTCTTCATTCCAGATTGTCCTTAGAACTTAGTCAGCATTGTTTCCATTTTGAAACAAAGCAAGGTTTTCCGCTGAAGGTTTTTTCGAGCGATAAGGCTTGGCGCGGCCTCTTAACAAGGCTAAAGGGTAACGTTATGACAGAACAAGTGAAATGCAGCATGCTTTCCACCCTCACCGGCCGCACCCTCGTCCTGGGACTGGCTCTTCCCCTCGCCGCCAGCCTGTTGCCCCTGCAGCAGGCCTCTGCGGATATCAACCGCGAAGGCAAGGTTCCCCCCGTGGAGTTCGTCCAGGCCCGCATGTGGAAGAACATGAAGCTGGCCGATTTCCGTCTCGAGGGTATTGTGCGCACCTCCAAGAAAAAGTATCCCATCGTCCTGCGCACGGCCGGATATGAAATGATCTACGAATTTCAGGATCAACCCCTCCAGATCCGCGTCGTCATCGATCCCGATTCTTCCATGGTCCAAAAGCGCGCCAAGGCCTCCGACGCCTGGGTGACCCTGAGCGAAACCGACAAGCTGAAGACCATCCTCGATTCCGACATCACCTACGAAGATCTGTGTCTCGATTTCATCCGCTGGGCTCATGTGACGCCCCTGGGCACGGACAATATCAAGACCCTACCCACGTGGGCCTTTGAAGCCACCCCGGACGGAGCCAGCCGTTACACCAAGGCCCGCTACTGGATCAGTTCGGAGTACTTTGCCTTCATGCGTGTCGACGCCTACAACAAGCAGAATCAGGTGGTCAAGCGCGTCGAGGTCAACAGCGTCCAGCAAATCGGCAAGGCTTATTGCATTAAGGAAATGATGATCTCCAACCTGATCCCCGGCCGCGACATTTCCAAAACCCAGACCTGGGTGGAAATCCGCACCGGCAAGGAAGGCGTCTCCGGGTTGTAATTGCCTGCCAAGAGGGCATACTAATCAGGTGTCTCATTCCTAGACACAAGCATGGATACGAGCAGCATCAAGCGCTACTGGCTGGCCGCAGGCTTGGGATCGCTCTGGGCGGCCTTCATTCTGATCGCCCAGTTCGGCGGCGTCTTCGATGGACTCGAAGAGCCGCTGCTCGATTGGCGCCAAAGCCTGCCCTCCCTGCGACCCGATCAGGATAGCCAGAATCAATTGGCCCTCATCGCCATCGATTACATCCCCGCAGACCGCCCTTGGCCGTGGCCCCGGCTGGACTACGTCATCCTCCTGCGCAGCCTTCTGCCCTACGCACCTAAAAGCATCGTCTTCGAAACGCTTCTCCACGACCGAGATACCCGCTATAGCGCGTTCGATTCCACCTTCGGTGGCCTCGTCAATCGCCTCGACCACCTCGTCTTTGCCGCCGCGGCTTTAATGCCCGACAGCAAAGCCCCGCTTCCCGCCAATCTCACTGTCATTCCAGCCAGCGGTTCGCTCGGCAACATGCCCCGCTTCGGTTCCGCCCTCTGGCCGCTGGATACATTCGCAGGCAGCGCGGCGGTGGGCATCTCCAATCTCATGCCCGAGACCAACGGCCAGGTTCGTCGCCTCCCTCTTCTTTTCCTCTACCAGAATCGCGTCGTTCCCTCCCTCACCTTGCAAGCCGTTGCCCACAACCTGAATGCCGACTGGAAAAAATCCGAGGCGGTTCTCGGTGATTCCATCCGGTTACGCTCGGAAAGCGGGCAGCTCCTGCGCACTATTCCCATTGATGATCAAGGACGGCTACGCCTACGATTCCGCCCCGGCGCGACCTCCTTCTGGACTGCCAGCTTCGGCAATGTCCCCCTGTACGATCAACAGCGGGAGCGCGGCGAAACGCCGGAATTGAATCTCGCCGAACTGCGAGGTCGTCAAGTCTGGGTGGGGCGCACGGACCGCAAGGATCTCCCCGCCATTGGCCAAACCCTGCCCCACCTTTCCTCCATTGAATTGCAAATGCTCGGAACCTGCAACATTCTCAATGGCGACTTCATTCATCGTCCTCCCGCCTGGGTTCTCGTCGCCACGTTCCTGCTTTTCAGCGGCATGAGCGCCGCTTTTTACCTGCGCTACGGATGGATTTCCGGAGCTATCTTTGGAAGTCTCATTACCTGGGTCTGGTGGGAAGCCTCTTTCACCCTTTTCCGCGCGGCGAACCTCGACCTGCCGATCATCAGCTTCACCTTGCTCACCTTTGGGTTGGCCGCCGCCGCTTACGCGGCCCAAGAATGGGAATTGAAACCCGACGATGGCAATCAGCTCTCACTGAAGCTGAAGTAGGGCCATGAAATCCGCAGGCGTGCAGCGCCCTGATGATTCTCTGTAGGGCGCCCGGCAAACGGCTGCAGCGCCTCGCCCATTTACCCGACAGCGAATGCGTAGCCCAAGACCGATGGTAAATCAGGTTACTTCGAAAGGAAGGCCAGGATCTGCTGCGCAATCTGCGTAAAGTTCGTGACGATGTCCTGAGGGGTATTGCAGTCGTAAAACTTTCCGGTCGGCAACGTCGAGGTGTAGTTGGTCGCCGAACGATCATTCGCCATTGCCCGCAGAATGTTGGCATCGGCCCCATCGAAACCAACCGTATAAATCGTCACATCCGAGCGCCGCGCCATGGTGCAATAGGTGAGCACTTTCCAATTGCACATCGGTGTCGCCATCGTACCAGCCCCCGTACTCCAAGTCGTAAAATTCGACCAGCCACCGATACGGAAATCGTAGTAATGCGTCGGAGCCCCGTTAATTGTCATGACATTAATGTTTGTCCGCATACTACTGGGGCTATTCGAATAGAGAATGCCGCCCGGAGTGTTATTACTGGGCATCACGTTAAGACTATCAGGATCCTCAACCCAGTTGGCCGGTTTGGCAAAGCCAGTATAAGACGCGGCGTAATAGCGCACGGAGCCATTGGTCGACGTCCAGTTGGTCATGGCGTTCGTGTAGAAATTCGTGACAAAAATCGGCATGTTTTGGTGCCAGTCGGACAAATTTTTGATCTCTTGAGTCGATCCGCCCGAGGCGCGATAAAAAAGCTCTCCCGCAGGTCCGATCGCGGTCATGGCAATATTGGTATAGGTACTTCCTGAATTGAATGAGCTATAATAAATGCCGTCGGGATAAACGCCACCAACAGGTTCCCCGCCATCACTCGCCTTGAAAATATTATAACCACTCCGGCTGATATAATTCGGGGTCGTAATACCGGAAAGACCCGTGGTATTGGGAGCAAAATTTCCATCTACCACATAGCCCGGAGCCACTAGTTGGATTTCTTCCCCGGGCTCGAGCTCGACGCGTTCCGTCGAATTCGTGTGCCGGCTCCAAATCGTCCGCAACCGGACATTATTGGAAGTGATATTATGATATGCAACCCAACCCGGCTTCATATTCAAGATGATGTTGGTGCCAAATCGTGCCGGTGAACCGCTGGCGGTATTCGACTGGGCATAGTGTCGATTGGTTCCCGGATTGGCACTCCCCTTACCCATGGCATTGGTCAGCCCGGTGGTAAAGCCATTGCCTTCAAATGGCAGGTAGTAATTTGTTTTTGCATTGAATCCCACCGATGCCGCATTACTCCACAGATACACAGAGTTGGTCCACGTCGGCGCCGTCAACAGCGTGCGGGTAATATTGAATTCACCATCAGTCATAAAGACGATGAATTTATAAGTCTGTGGATCGTCCCACCCTTTCCGTACGCGCATTAACTCGATCGCCAGACGAACCCCTTCATCCGCGCCGGTGTTACCTCCAAATTTCATTCCAGTGAGATTGACGGAAGAACTGTCCGTCCGATACATCTTGTTCGTTCCGAGTGCCCAGAAATTGGTCGTACACTCCATCTCCACCCGTCCGAAGGAGGAGAAGGAAACAATACCCACTTCGTTATTTTCGGCATCGTCCTTCATCAAGCCGAGAAAGTTCGTCACGGCTGGAGGCAAATTCGTCGATCCTCCGTTATTAACCATTGATCCCGACCGATCCAGCACAAGGACGATCAGTCGCGGGCGGCGTTTGGCTTCAGCGGTCCCTTTGGTATTTAAGTTCATGAGCTGTGAAGCGCCCGTAAAACCCATGAAGACTGTCCGCGTCTTCGACCACGCCTCCGATTGTGCTCGCGTGACCTGGCCCGCAAGACCGGTGGCGATGGTGACGTGATACCCGGCCTCGTTGGTAGCGCCCGTTTTGGTGAAATAATAATGGTAACTGAGCCCCCCCGAGCTGTTGGTACTGGTCCCCAGAATCGGAGTCTCGGAGATGTCTCTCAATCCATAATAATTCGCTACCGCGACGTTGCGCATTTTTTTGGCCACCGTAAGACGTCCCGCTTCGGCATTGGTTCCCGTCGTCTTTCCGAAATTAGCCGCCCCGGTAATGGCCGCAGCGTCACAGGCGCGGCTTAGTCTCGTACGGTCTAGAAACCACAGTCCCATGTCCAAGCCCATTCCACAGAGTAAAAAAACCGTGGAAAAACTCACCAGGAAGAATACAAAGGTTTGTGCCTTTGATTGGGGCGGTTTTAAACGCATAGCAACCCTTTCAGTGCATTTCGCTTGCCAAAATTTTACAGAAATCATGAAGCTCACAGTTAAAAGAGGGCGATATCGTAGAGAATGGGGGGCGTAACCACCCCGACAAGTGCGCCAATCGGTGTCACAAAACGATTCGTACAGAAAACCTCCATGACTGTCATGACTTGGTTGTCAGGATCCAGAGTCGTTACATCAATCGGAAGATTCCGTCCTGGCAATTGCCAGGGCATATTCGTTGCAACCGAGCCATCGAGAATGCGGCTTTTGTTTTTCAGAGCATCCCCTCCTCCATAAATCAATCCGGTCGATAGACAGCTATTGTCCAGATCTGAGGGGTTGACCAAGATGAAATTGGTATTCCCTCCCGTCACATGAGTCATCACTTGGGTGATAATGGCGCCTGAAAGATTATTGGTGAGATTAATCCTTGGTTTGGCGACGTTCACTGCCGCCTGCAATCCTCTTTGCAGGGGCTGGATCAATTGACGTGCGCCGGAGTTAGCGCCTTCACGTGCGGCCATCGCGAGAACCATCGAATTGCCAATCATGAACCCGTAATCAAACACGCCACACATCAGTGTCAGGAAAATGGGCAGAACAAATGCGAACTCGACAAAGGCCTGACTGCGCGATTTGGCGCGCCCCCGACGCACGTGGTCAAAGAAATTTAATTTCATGGCAGCTCCGAAGCATAATAATTGGTATAGGTCACGAAGGCGTTGGACGGCTCATTGAGGAAGATGCCAGAGAGCACCAGGGTGTAGATTCCATTTGTTTTGAGCAGACTCGCCACTGGGGTAATCAAGGTGATCTCTTTAGTGACAACAACCTTGACGAAATCCCCGGCCATGCCGGGCCCAGCATTGGGACTGCTTTCGGTCGCGGAGTTGGTGCCGGGCCAGCTGTAGACCTTGACGTAATCCTTCAATTGTTGCCGGGTAAACTGCAGGGAGCAGTTATTACTGAAGGTATTGCGTATGCTTTCGTATCGGGAAATCCATTGGCCCACCGCGTAGGTGCTGTTTATCGGGCAATCAGTCGACTCTTGCCCCGGCGTGGTGGGGACCGAGGGAGTGCTGAGCACCATTCCAGGCGTCGCAAAACGACCGGCCGTGTTCAAGGCATAGCGCAGTGAGTGTTCGTAAAAATAGAACTGGGCATAATCCACCGTGGCCAGCAGGAGCATAAAAAAGGGCCAGGCGATGAGGGCGAATTCCACCGTACTTTGCGCGCGTCCACTCCGCTGCCCACCCCACCTTTTCAGGAACACACGCCTCATAGAAATTACCTCAGCCGCCCACAGGAGCGTTTTGTAGATTTTCCACCAACTGCATGCCCGCCGGTCCCAGAATCACGATGAACATGGAAGGGAATATAAAGATAACGAGCGGAATCATGATTTTTACAGGAGTTTTCATCGCTTTCTCCTCCGCGCGCTGCCGCCGCTTGATACGCATGGCATTGGCTTGAATCCGAATCACTTCCACGAGACTGCCGCCCAAACGGGAAATGTAGGTGACCGCCGTCAGGAATGACTTCAGATCGTCGACATCAACGCGCTGTCCTAGATCGAGCAGAGCCTCATTGCGACCTTTGCCCAAACGTATTTCCCGCAACGTCAAATTCAATTCGTCTGTCAGAGGTCCGCGTGTTTTCTCGGCGACAATGGCCATGGCACCGTCCAGCGCCATTCCTGCTTCGACGCTGATCGAAATGAGATCCAGCGTAAAGGGCAGTGCTTTTTGAATCTCATGCTTGCGCTTCTTGGCTTTTCCCTGAATGAAGCCCATCGGCATGCGATAACCCAGCACCGCGGCGATGAGGATGATCATGTAATCCTGTGAAGTCCGTTCCACTTTGACGGCCGTCAGAAAGTAAAAGAAGGATGGCAGGGTGATCAGCAGCATGTAGGACAGCGTCGTGATCTGAACCGGGGAAACCTTGCCGGTCATGCCGGCCGAAGCAATGTCCTTTCGGCAGGATTCCAAGGCGGTGGCTGGTGTTATGCCGGAAAATACCTTCGAAAGTTTGTCCGCCAACGGCAGAACCACGCGGACGATGAAGCTTTTATTCATCTCATCCGCGTCGCGCAGGGATTGCTTGTCACTACCGGCCGCCTGCAAACCTTCGAGACGCTTGCCGATGGAGGGTGCTTCAACAGGTTTTAACCCGTTGGCAAGCATGATCAAAGCCACGAAAAAAAGCAGGCATCCTGCTAGAATCATCAATGGCATGGCTTAATCCTTGTCGTGGTTCATGACAAATATGTTCATTTTCTTACACTTCGATATCACAAATCTTGTAGATGACAAAGCATCCGAGCAATTCCATAAAGATGCCAATGCCAAGCATCAGGGGGCCCGCCATGCCGGTTTCGGGAGTAATCGTCCAAAGGCGAGCCATGTACTTGTAATTCATCATTGTAATGACTGTGCCGAGACCTACTGGAAGCAAGCCCACAATGGCTCCGGAAAGCTTTCCCTGTGTGGTCAAGACTTTGATCTGTCCTTGAATTTGGATGCGTTGCCGGATCATGGCGGCGACCTGTTCCATGATATCAGCAAGATTGCCGCCAACTTGACGCTGAATGGAAAAAGCACTCATGACGATTTTCAAATCCTCACTCGGAATGCGTTGGAGCATGTTATCGAAGGCCTGCTCCACGGGCACCCCCAGATTGGTTTCTTTCAGCAACTGGCGAAATTCCATCCCAATCGGATTTGGTGACTCGCGCGAGGCGATGTCGACGCCCTGCAAGAAGGTCTGGCCTGCTCGCAAGGAATTGGTGATCAGGACGAGAAATTCGGAGAGTTGGAGGACAAACTTATTGATGCGCATGCTGCGTTTGAGCGCGAGGAAAGGAATGTGCAAAATCGAGACCACGGCGGCAACGCCCAGGGCCATGGCAAAGTTGGCCGTCAAAAACTGAACGATGCCAAATGCGACCACCACTAGGAGGACTCGCAACATGAGGAACTCGCCCACCTTCATCGGCACATCGGATTGCGCCAGTGTGCGGTCGAGCTTTTCAATGTAAACCTGCCCTGTGATGGTGCCGAAAAACTTGCGGTAGTCGAACGAAGGTTTTGCCCGCGGCTTGTCAATTTCTCCAAGTTCTCCCATCAGCCCCTGCTGCGCTTCCTGGGTCAGGTTCTTCAGCTTTTCCTTGAGATCCAAGGCGGGCGCCGATTGCTTCTGGATATGCGCCAGCGCAGCCATCACCCCGGCGCCAACGAAACAGAAAGCCAGTAATACGGTTGTTAACAGGGACATAAGTATCAGGCGTAGTCGGGGTTATTGTGGTGGAGAACACTCTGGTAAATTTCGATCGGAATATTGAGATCGTTTGACTCAAACCGCTTGTGGCACTTGGGTACAATACCAAGTCCTTTGGTCACGCCGATCAGCTTGCCTTCGGAGTTCACCCCTGTTTGCTCGTATTTGAAGATATCCTGCAATGTCACCACATTGCCTTCCATGCCCTGAATTTCGGTAATGTAGACGCATTTACGGCTGCCATCGGAGAGTCGACTGATCTGTGCAATGAGGTGTACGGCGGCTGCAATTTGCTGGCGGATCGCCTGCTGTGGCAGATCCATACCGGACATCATGACGAGAGTTTCCAGCCGGGAAATGGCATCGCGCGGGGAGTTCGCATGCGTCGTGGTAAGAGAACCGTCGTGGCCGGTGTTCATCGCCTGGATCATGTCGAGCGCTTCACCTCCACGACACTCACCAATGACGATACGGTCAGGCCGCATACGCAGACTGTTTTTCACCAAGTCTCGAATGGTGACCTCACCCTTGCCTTCGATGTTCTTCGGCTTGCTCTCCAGACGTACAACGTGGTCCTGCTGCAGATTCAGTTCCGCCGCGTCCTCGATGGTGACGATACGTTCGCCGTCGGGAATAAAGGAGGAGAGCGCGTTGAGCATGGTGGTTTTGCCGGAACCGGTGCCACCTGAAATGACGATGTTCAACGTACAGTGGACGCAGGCCTTGAGGAACATGGCCATGCTCTGTGAGAGTGCCTTGAACTCAATGAGCTTCTCCATTGTCAACGGCGATTTGCTGAACTTACGGATGGTAATGGTCGGCCCGTTGAGTGCGAGGGGAGGAATAATGACATTCACGCGAGAGCCATCGGGAAGCCGGGCGTCGCACAGGGGACTTGATTCATCCACGCGGCGGCCCAAGGGGGAGAGAATCTTATCGATAACGCGGCGGCAACTTTCCACGTCCACAAACTTGACCGGGGAAAGAATCAAGCGTCCTTTTTGTTCGATGTAAATCGTGTGGTGACCGTTCACCATGATTTCAGTCACGGTGTCATCCTTGAGCAGATTTTCCAGCGGGCCGAACCCAACCATTTCATCAATGATGTCGCCCAGCAATTTGACGCGCAGTTGGCGCCCGATCGGAACCTTGTCGGCGGTCAAACGCTCATCCACCAATTGCTCGATGCGTGCCTTGAGCGCATTCTCATTTCCGCGCTCCAGCAACTTGGGGTCGATGGCTTGTACTAGATAGGGCAGCAGTTGCTTCTTGAACTGCATGATGAATTCCTGCGCGGCATCGGGCTGCGCCTTTTGCGTACCGGCAGCTGCCACGTGGGGCGCTGGTGCCGTGGGGACGGCCGGATTTGCAGGTGCCGGAGCTGGCGCGGTCGGGACTGTACCCGCACCCGATGGTGGCCGCATTGGCGGTATGCCCGCGCCGGGAGGACGCGGTGGAATGCCTGCGCCAAGTGGCCGTGGGGGAATGCCTCCGGGCCGGGGAATCATTCCGGGCGGGCCGGGTGGTCGGTTGAAGTTGGGAATGTTGGACATGCGTTCAATTCACCTGCATTTTTTGTACCGCAAAATCATCTATCACTCAAGCGCCGCCTGAGGGAAAAACACCACCATCATCACTACCGATGGCCATCTGGAAACGTCATCCCGCTCGCGGGAAATGCGTCTTATCGATGCCCAATGTTTAGCTTCTGCGAAAGTTTGGCTCCCAGCCCCTTGGTCGCACGCTGGACTTTGGCGCTATCCGGGTCGGGAGCGCGTTCCTGCCAGCGGTTGTAGGAAAGCTCTGCCAGCTTGGCCAGCACCACGGCAACCGGATGATGGGATTCGGAGACCACAATGGGCGAGCCACTGTTGATTGAGTAGGTGACGGGAGCGGCGTTGCAGGGCAGATAAGCTGTCACAGGATGTTCGAGCAGCGATTCAATTTCGCTTTCGGAAATCTCTGCCCCCACTTCTGCTTCGTTGACGAGCACCTTGATCTTTTGATTGGGAATACCGCGATCGTTCTTGAGGTACTTGATGAAGCGTTGAGCGCCGAGGAGTCGTGCCACATCGCGCGAGGTCAGGAAGAAAATGATATCACTGCTGTCGACTGCCGCAATCGTTGGTCCGGACGCGGAAAGGCCGGTATCCACCACAATGTACTGGCTGAGCGAACGCATGGCATTCATCATTGCCAGTGCCACGTTGTAATCGAAAGCGGAGGGGTCGAAATCCTGATTAGGGCAGGCCAGGTAGCGGAATCCGAGCCGGGGATGGGGCGCTAGCAGATTTTGCAGCAACTCGGCATCCAGATTACCACCCGCTGCGACGGCATCCATGATATTGTTCCGCGGCACGTCGTCGAGCATCACGGCAAAGTCGCCTGGATTCAGACTGAAATCGAGCAGGGAAACGCTATCACTGTGTTTGGCAATGCCGGCCGCGAGATTGGTCGCGATGACGGATTTACCAACACCTCCGCGAGCCGAAACCACGCTGACCACAAAAGCTTCGCCCACCATCGCGCTCGACGCGGCTTTGTTCGCGTCAAAAAGAACTTGGGCTCGGCCCGCTGCGGATTTGATGACTTTCGCCACCTCTTGCTGGGGCACTTGCCCCATGATCACATCACGCAATTCGAGCTGGAGTAAATTCTGCCAGACCTGGCCGCCTTCGTTTCCCTCCAAAGCGGGTACGATGTAAACGTCTGGGGACTTGGCTTTAATCTGATTGATGAAATCAAATCCGTTGATGTCGCCCAAGTTCAGCCGGACGATCAAAAGCCGGGGATGCCCCTGCAGGATAGTGGCCACCGCAAACGCGCCTTCGCGTCCTGTCTGCGTTTCGCTGACAAGATTCAGTTCAGGATTTGCGGCAATTGCCGCGCGGATAACCGATGCACGATCAACATCATCATGCACTAGGAAAACGTCTATCATTGGTCACGGCAGGGTAGGTGGAATCTCAGTTGGGTTCGTTCCCCCATTGTTTACCCTGGGTGGGGCCGTGTCAATCTTCGGTTCGGCCGGAGCCGGAGCCACTGCCTGGGCGGACGGTGGAGGTGTCACCGGCGCAGGAGCCGGGGGGGGCGTGGGCTGGGGAACATCCGCCGTGTCTTTCACGGGAATTTTGGCCACTTCTGCGGGAGGAGGAGGGGCCAGATCGGGTGTTTGGAAAAGAGGAACTGGTACCGGTTTAGCCACTTCGGTCTCTGTCGGGATGACCACCGGGGGCTGCGGTGCAGGCTTGGGTGCGTCCGTCGAAATTTTGGGCTGGGAAAGCGTATCAGAACGCAAATCCACGCGCCGCGCGTCGTAGCGTACCGGCTTGGTTGTCGGGATCAGCTTTTGCTGCTCCATCAAGTCCTGAACCTCGGGCAGGTTCGGCTTGGGCATGAGTTTGGCTGGTGAACCATTCAGACGGACAATTTCCGGCGTAAAGGTCAGCACCATTTCACTGGCTGAGCTGGTTTTGTTTGTGGAATCAAAGAGAAACCCAAAAATCGGAATCTTATTGAAGCCGGGGACCGATTTGATCGTCTTCTGCAACTGATCATCCATGATGCCGCCAATGACGAGACTTTGACCATCTCGCATTTGGGCGCGAGCCATGCTTTCCTTTTCTGTGGTGTCAGGCGCCGTGACCGATGAACTGATCGTTCTCATCTGTACAAGTGCCGAAACATTCACAAATACACACATCCCTATCAACCCGTTCTCATCCACATACTTCATCGATTCATCGATGAGGGCGGGCTGCCCCTGCTGACCAATGGATCGGTTGAGTTGAAAATATTTGGAGAGGGTGGGAAATTCAGATCTTCCATCCGAACGGGTAATACTCAGTCGCTCGCCCGCTTGCTGGCTGGCTCGCTCGTAGTTAAGGGGAACGACGAGAATCCTCAAACCTACTTCAACAAAACCAGTCGTCGTCGTTACATTGCCATTATCGTCCGTGCTAAACGCGGCCAGATAGGGAATCCGCTGTCCGCGAAAAAGAGAGCCGGGCTGTCCGTTGGAAAGCAGCGTGTCAATCGATTGGACCTGCTTGATAAAATCATTATTTTCACCGAGATTAATGGCGAATTGCACATCGGTCTGCAACGCCATCAGAACGTCCTGCATCGCGAACGGTTTATTGGAGAGCTGATAAGTCAACCCGCCGCCCACCGCCGGAAAGGAGGCTGTATTGGTGCCGGAAAACCAATTAATACCTGTGTTCTTGAGCTTGTTTAGGTCAACCGTCAAGACGCGTGTCTTCAGCCGCACTTGAATGGGGTCTTTGACCGTTATCATCGATACGACGAAAGGGCAAAAGGTACGGGCGACGCGAATCGCCTTAGCCTCCTCCAAATCGTCCTTGAGCTCACCAAATAAGAAGATTTTCTCCGGAACTGCCTTGTCCTGGCTGGTATTGACCGTTTCCAAGGTACCTTCAATCGGAGCCTTGCTAACAGGCCCGTCATCCTTTGGCAAATCCGTGGTATTGGTCGTGAGCCGGGTCTGATTATCCGTCACCGAGGTGCTCAAGGCAGGCTTGCCCACCACGCGGGTAAAAACGCTGGAGGTTCGTTCCTGCGGTTGGGCAAATTTGACGCGAACCGTGAGCCCCTTCACTTGCGAGATGCGCAGAATGTTGTTGGCAATGATCCGTTCGTCCTCGCTCTCCTCGGATTGGACAACGTAATTGCCCACTTCCGCTTTGATGACAACATAGGGAGTGAATTGCTTGACGATACGCACCGCGTCGTCCAGCTCCTCTTGCGTGGAAACCGTACCTCCCAGCGTCGCCTCATCCCGTGAGAATTTAATCGTCAGGAGCTTGTAGCCACGCGTGGTAAATGCATTTTGAATCTCCATCAAATCGGCGCCACGATTTTCAAATGTGGAGATGTAATAACGATAGATCTCGCCCTTGCTAAATACCGTCAATGTTGTCCGCGTTCCATTCGATGAGATCGGCAGCGCCTCCAACAATAACTCCTTGTCCGTCGGCTGCAGGACGCGCACGACGCCGGGGACGGAAAGATTAAAATCCTCCACGCGGTTTTTAAAGCTGAGATACTTGCTTTCAGGAATGTTAATGTAAATGCGCTGCGGCATCGGGCTGACTTTGATCTGATAGATCCGCGTCTCATTACCCATACGGACGGTAATGGAGGACTCTCCGACGGCACCACCGGAGACCGAGATCTGATTTTCCATTCCCCTCACCCGATCCACGCTCACCACATCCGGATTGGAAGAGGTCACATCCTCTACAGCCTTGTTGAGGTAGATAATCTTGCTTTCAGATACGTAAATATCGAGCTTCTGCGTCGTTCCCTCGGATGAAACCGGCGCAGCAAACACCGATACTACGGCAAGAGAAAAGGCCAGCATCATGGCCGACAGGATTCTCATGAACTTATTTTGCATTGGAATTGCTCCCTCCGGCTTGTTCGGACGATTGCCTGATCTCATTGCCAATTTCCGCCGCTGTTTGCATGGAGCGATTGGCCCGGCGTTGAGCGGAAGCATCATCGTCTAAAAATTCCATGGAACTAAAGCCCTTCGTACGCCATTGCACCTTATCGTCGCGATTGCGCAGGATAAGCCGGTAAACGCCCATATCACTCATCTGCACGAGCATTTCCGCCTGATCTGGCGTGACTTCGAAAGTCACCATTTCGCCCCCTGGACGAACCTTGAGCGAACGCGTCTGGTCAGTGCGATAATCATCCGGGCCAGGCGCATACAAAACCTTCACATTCTGTAGAACGATGACAGTGCGAGAGAGCTGCTCCTTGCCTTCCTGCTTGGCCGTCAATTTATAGGTCAACAGAATATCCACCAAGTCACCATCCGTCACGAAACCACCCGTCACATTGCGTGCCCCTTCGATGGGCAGCGAGACGGCGCGCATTCCCGGCGTAAGCTTCACCGACATGCGCTGAACCAGCTTGGAGACGTTGTTCGGCATCATCGGTTCACCGATCTCAATATTGGTCACCGCATATTGCCCAACAACTTCCTCGGGCCGCGTATAGGCCGCCAGCAGGAGTGTCTCTGGCGTATCCTTTGTTTCCAACATCGGGGCCTCAATTTTGTCGCCAGATTTGATTTGCACCTTGGCGTAGACCACTGCGCGCTTCTTTTCCTTATCGACAACCAATACCTGCCCTGGCTTGGAACTCTCAAACTCCTTGCGCAAGCGAGCCTCTTGAGCCGCCATGTCAGCCCGTCGTTGCGCCTCCATATTTTGGAATTCGCGGTAAACGATATAAAATGCAATCAAGCCGAGAACTACCGCACCAAGGAGGAGTGGATTAAATGGCTTTTTCTTCATTGAGAGGTCGCAGTAGGCTTATTTTTACAGGGTACAGCTCATTTTCACACGTTCTTGTATAAAAAGGACTCGTGAGCGTCAACTCTTTTCTCCACGTGATTCACGTTGCCACAAGAACTTGCAAATACTGACACCCCCGACTGTTATCAGCAGCTTCGTTTAAGCAAATGACATTCCAATCCATGGGAACCACAACGTAATCTTAATCCTGCCCTCGTCGAAAGTAACGTAAACTTCTCATGCATAATGCATCACATACATTAAGCATTTACACTCACCGTCGTAGGACTCACGTTTTATGTCTTATTCGAAAACATTGGCTTATTAAAATCACGACACCAATAATAGTTAAGAGAGGGAGTTTGATCATGACAAAAAAATCTCCGAAATAAAAACCTGTTAATAGGCAAATGATCCATACGCGTTCCAGATGAGTGCCGTGGGATCGATTCCACCACCACACCAGCGCCGGGTAGAGAATCACGGCATCGTACTGGCAAAAGCGCGGAGTCAGCCACACCCATCCCCCCAAAGCCAGATAAAAAGCAGTTTCTGCGGCAGCGATTCCGCCTTGCCTCCATAATCGGCCCAGCGTCGCTAGCCAACAAGCAATGAGCAGTAACCAGGAGACTACACGAACGACCTCGACGCTGCGCGGCCAAGGTCGCCACCAGTCAAACGCATTCAGCCAGGAATGCATCTGACCTTGCAGCTTGGTGGAATCCCGCACGTGGGCGATCACGTCCAGCCATTGCTTCCACAAGTCAGCTCCTCCGGCGCAGCCAAGCACCGCCCAAAAAAGCAGTCCCAACGCCAAACCGGCACGTGCGCGATGGGAGCCAAAGAGTATCAACCAAAGCCAGACTCCTGCAAAAAGCTGGGGTTTGAATGCCCCAGCGGCAAGGAGCAGACCGCATAGCCCCTCGCGGCGCGCCTTCCAGGCGAGAAATCCCAACCAGATCGCCGCCAAGGCAATCATCCCATTCTGCCCGTATAAGAGGCAGCGCACCGTGGGGATGGCCGCCACAAAGAGCCAGACAGCATCCAGCGCTTCGTCACGATCCAGCAGACAATGGCGAGCGATCGACCATGCCAGGCCAACTCCCAAGGCCATCATCGCCAGCAAGTAGAGACTTGCAACCAGTGGGTAGGGCATCCATGGGAGCGGTATCGCAATCCACGGGACGAACGGGGGATAGAGAAAGGGATAACTGTCGGCTTCCTTTGGCAAACCAAAGAGCGCATTCACTCGCGAGGAAAAAAGCGTTTCATCATAAATACGCCCAATCTCCCCTGCTGCCGCCAATTGGCCCGCCACGTAAAATTGACTGAAATCCGGTGCCAGCCCATTGCCAAAACGATCAATCCCCTGAGTGGACGTGAGCCGCAACCAGGCAAAGAGCACGAGGAAAACAAGCACCACAGAAGCGCCAAAGCGCCGGATGCGACCATGCCAGCCATCAGCCCCAAGTCCTAAAATCATACCGCGCTCCATGAAAGCCGATCGAAAGCGGCACGGCATTTGCAATGTCTTCTCGCAAAAGCCCTCCGGGCATGGTATTCAGTTATGAGCAACACATTCATCGGTAGAACGGAGTATTTGCGCCGCGGTGATAATTTCAATTTGTCAGATAAAAGACCAGAGTTAATCTCGGATTCGGAACCTTCCCCTCCCATGACGCCCAGCAAGCACCTCGTCGGCGTAATTGACGACGAACGCAACATTCAGACCACCCTTTCCTCCATTCTGGAGCGTCGCGGCTATCAGGCCCTCGCCGCTTATACCGGCCAGCAGGGGTTGCAAATGGTGGCGGAGCATCGTCCGCAAGTGGTCCTGCTCGATCTCGGACTGCCTGATGGTGAAGGACTCGATTTCCTCAAACAGATCCGCCAGCAGAATCCGCAACTGCCCATCATCGTCGTCACCGCACACGACTCCCTCAACAACGCCATCGAGTCGATCAAGATGGGCGCATTCCATTTCATCAGCAAACCGTATGTTCCCGAGGAACTCCTCAGCCTCGTCAAGCAGGCCATTGAGCAGCAATCCCTGCGTGCGGAAACCGAGCAACTGCGCGAAGAGACAACGCGGTTGAAGAAAAAGATCCAGCGTGTGGAGGCCAGCATGGCCCCTGTTTTCAAGAACCAGCGCATGGTCGCGCTTTCCGAACTCGTCGAACAGGTTGCTCCCACGGATGCGAACGTTCTCATCGTCGGCGAAAGCGGTGTCGGCAAGGAAGTCTTTGCCAACAGCCTGCACGAACGTAGCGCCCGTGCGAGCGGCCCACTGATCAAGCTCAACTGTGCCGCTTTCCCGGAGCACATGATCGAAGGCGAACTCTTCGGTTACAAGAAGGGCGCATTCACCGGAGCGCTTCAGGATTTTCCCGGCATCTTCAGCTCCTCCTCCGGCGGCACGCTCTTTTTGGATGAAATTTCCGAGATGCCGATCGAACTGCAAACCCGCCTGCTGCGCGTTTTGCAGGAGCATGAATACCGCCCTCTCGGGAGCACACAGACGCTGAAGGCTGATTTTCGATTGATCGCGGCCAGTAACCGACGCCCCGACATCGCCATCCGCGAAGGCAAACTGCGCGAGGATCTGTTTTACCGCCTCAATACCTTCACCTTCACCATTCCTCCGCTGCGCGAACGCATGGATGATATTCCCGCACTGGCAGAACTGTTCCTGCGCCGCTTTGAGGAACGCATGGGCAAACCACCCCTCACCATTCTGCCGGAGACTTACGAGATCCTGCTGAACTATCCCTGGCCCGGTAATGTGCGAGAGCTCCAGAACATGATCGAGCGCGCCGTGGTGCTTGCTCGCGATGGACGGATCACCCCTTCCAATCTCCCTCCCGAGATGACCGACCCGCAACCGATCGCCAGCTATTCCCCCTCGCCTGCCGGAGGCTATCCACCCGCGGCAACCTCTCCCGGTGGCAGTCCGCTGGAAACCAGTCAACCGCTCAATCTCGCCGGTCGCGAAAAGGCCGCCCTCATCGCCGCTCTTGCCCAGTGTAATGGTAACAAGAAAAAAGCCGCGCAGCTGCTCGGCATTCATCGACCGACGCTCTACACGAAAATGCGGAAGTTCGGCCTGCCGATTTAGCCAGCGTGACGCTGGACCCAGTAGCTGATTTGCTGCGCAAATCGCCAAAAATAGTACAGGTTTAAGTCTCAGTAAAGGCAATCACCCTGCCTCTTTCGTCATTCTGCTTAATAGATTCAAATGGTAGTCCATTGAGGGGACGTTTCTTTCGCTGCATAGTCAGCAATAGAAACAGGAAAGGATTGCCCCTACATGAAACTACCAGCACCCCGCCTTACCTCCTTATCGTCCCTCGTGGCTGCACTCGCCTGCAGTCTGGCGTTCACAGCCCATGCCGATTTTTCGACCGGGTTCGAAACGACCAATGGAGCCTACACCGCAGGTTCGCCCATCGCAGGGGTTGATGACAATGGATTGACCGGCACCAATGCATGGTCTTTCTTTGGCGGCGGCAGTTCCTCCAACGTCACCATTACCAACGTTGGAGCGATCAGCGGGGCTCAGTCTCTCTCGCTTGCGAATGTCGGATCTTCTGTCGGCGCAACGGTTAACCTCGCTGGAGCCGTCGACTATACTCAAAAATTTACGGTCAGCTTCAGCTTTACCGCATTGGATGCCATCGGAGCCGCGCCTTTATTCTTCCAATTGGGGAGCAATAGCTACGGAAATACCCAGCCCAACTGGTTGCGGGGTTATATTGGAGCGGGAACCAGCTCGAGCTTGTACCTATTTCAAGACTCCACAACCAACGGCACATCGGTGAATGCCGGAACTAAAATCAGCTATGATGGCAGCCCCGTCGGTACCTACGCGGCCTTGGCAAATGATCAGTCCTATACGTTGAGCCTGACCATCGACCCCACGACCCATACCTATACGGACGCCACGCTCAACGGCACCAGCATTCTCAATTCCCTCCTCGCTGTTTCAAACGGGGAAATCCCCTACATCAGCGGCAATTTGACAAATGCCACCTATCTGTTTTTTGTCTCGGGCAGCAGTTCCACCGGCAGCAATATCCTGATCGATAACTTCTCCATCGCCAATGTGCCGGAACCGGCTTCCCTGACACTGGTTTTGGTAAGTGGATTCGCCTGGGCCGCTTTTATGCGCCGCCGCGCGACACCTTCGTTCTAAATGCCGCACCCGAAAATCGGACGTTTAACAGCTTAAATCAATACTCCATTGCCTGCCAGTTTCCTTCGCAGCATCGTTAGTGATAGGAACTACAAAGGAATGCTCTCATGAAATCCGCCGTCTTCACTGGTTCTCGCACCCACACTGTCCGCCACCTGACCACCACCCTGTTTCTGATGCTGAGCCTTACGGTGGTGGCACATGCCGACTTCTCGACTGGATTCGAAACCACCAGTGGTTCCTACACGGCGGGTTCACCGGTCTCGGGAGTACATGACACCGGGCTCCCCGGCACCGCCTCGTGGAGTACTCTCTTCGGCTCCACCAGCGCCATTACCGTCACCAACACGCCAGCCAACGTCAAAAGTGGCACTCAAGCCCTCCATGTGGTGGATGCCGATACGAGTGCCTACGGCGTTTCCTACAATCTCACGGGAGCAGTGAATTATTCGAGTGCGTTCACCCTTCACTTCAGCCTGAATGTTTCCAGCGTGGGCCTTGCGCCCACGGCGACTGCCGGTACCCCGATCCAATTCTATCTGGGTGACAATTCCACCAGCGCTGGAACCAAGGCTTACTGGACAAGCGGCTATGTCTCGTCCGGCGGAGTTCTCTATCTTTATGTCGCTTCGAGCACCAACGGATCCAGCGTTACGGGCGTCAATCTGGGCGCGTATACGACCTATTCCGCGTATGGCCAATATATCGATTTTGATATCACCATCGATCCCACCACACACAAGTACACCAATCTGACTTTGACCGGAGCCTCCTCGGGTTCTGTGGATAAAACCACGACGCTCCTAGCCAGCGCCAGTGGCGGGGAAATCCCCTGGCTCAACAATACTCAAGGCACGCCCTCTTCCACTTTCGTCCTGGCCGCTGGCGGTGGTGGCGCGTCCGTCTTCGATATCGATAATCTTTCGATTAGCAACGTGCCCGAACCGACCACGATCGCGCTGGCTGCGTTTGGCACCATGATCCTGCTTGGCCGTCACCGGAGTCGCTTTCGCCACAGGATTTAAGTTCTCCCGCATGACATCGGGTGCTAAAAGGGTGGACCACGCACTTCACTTCCCGTGGTAAGTTCACCCCGTTGCCCGGTTACCTCATGCGTTCCACCCTGCTTCTTTCCGCTGTCAGCGTTCTTTTCGCACTGAATCCGCTCGCGCGTGGTGAGACACCTCCTTACAGCCTCGCCGCCAATGACCAGTGGAAGGCGGCCGATCAGGCCGATCTGGAAATCAAAGCGGGTTCGGCACTCGATCTGAGTGTCCTGTTTGGCCCCACGATTGAAGCGGGCCGTGATGGCTTTGTTTTGATCAACGATAAAGGCGAACTCGCCTTCACGAAGAAACCGGACCAGCCGCTACGCTTCCTCTGCTCGGGTGGACTTCCCATCTTTCCGTCCGCGACACCTGAGGAAATCGAACGATTGGCTGAGCAACTGAAACGTTCCGGCTACAACATGTCCCGCGCCCATTTTCTGGATCTGTACCTCATGCAGGGCAGCACGAAAGATCTGGAATTCAACCCGGACCGTCTCGACCGTTGGGATCGCTGGAGTGCCGCGCTCAAGAAGCGCGGCGTCTATCTCTACCTCGACGCCTCCACCTCGTGGGCGTCCTTCTACGCCGTGGAAAATCCATGGAGCCAGGAAGCCCATGACAAACACTTGAAAAGCCGCGTCTACTACGACGAGTCCGCGCGCACGCACTGGAAGGAAGGCGTTCGCCGTCTCTTCACCCATGTGAATCCTTACACTGGCATCGCACTCAAGGACGAGCCTCAAGTCGCCATCGTGCAACTCCGCAATGAAGCGGGACTCAACTTCCTGATGAATCTCTCGAAGGAACGTGATCCAGCAATCGTCGTCCCGTTTCGTCAGTGGCTCGCAAAACGCTACGGCACGACAGAAAAACTCGCTGCCGCATGGGGCGCCCTTCCTGCCGGTCAAACCCTCGAGACAGTCGAATTACCGCCGCTGAACGGCAAAGGCCGCGCCACGCAGGATCTGCAGTGGTTCTTCGTCGACATCGAACGGGAGACGTTTCTGTGGATGGCGAAAACCATCCGCGAGCTGGGAGTGAAAGTGCCGCTGCTCGATTTCAATATCGGCGCGTCGATCCAGACCTCGCTGGCTCGCGATGTTGCCCCCATGGCCGATACACACGCCTACCACGATCATCCCAACGGCTGGATCAATCCCGGTTCAGCCATCACCGGCGAGAGCGCCTTTTCGACCGCACTGGGATTCTATCGCTGGATCGCGAGCGCGCGGCAATGGGGACGTCCCTTCGTCTGCTCGGAATGGGGGCAGGTCTTCTGGAATCGGTGGCGGCACGAAAGTGGCCTGACGATTCCGGTCTACGCCGCCTTGCAAAATTGGCAGATGCAGGCGCAGCATGCCGACGCGATTCATTTCGACTCCAACGCGCCGATCAAACCCTTCTGGATCTTCAACGATCCGCCATTGAAAGCCGCCGAAGTCATGTCCGCCCTGCTCTATCGCCGGGGTGATGTACGCCCTTCGCCGCATCGCGTCGAAATCGTACTCGAAGCCCACGCCACCCCGAAGAACACGCTCCTGCAGGACACGCCCTCATCCCAAATTGCCCGGCTCGCGCTCATTACCGGTCTCGGCGTCCGGGTCAATCCCTGGCCGGGAGCCGCGCCACGCGCGCTGTATCGCGCAGACTGGAGTCTCGCCCCCGAAGGCGGGGAAAGTGTCACCACCCGCGACGGCGTGCAGGAGGTCACAACCACGGAATCCGTTTCGAATCAAAATCTGAATGATGTAATCACAAAATTAAAATCACTCGGTATTCTCAGCGCCGACAATCGCACGAATCCGGACGCGGGTTTGTACGAGAGCGATACGAACCAGATTCTCCTCAACGAGAAACAGCGCCGCATTCTCGTCACCACGCCACTCAGCGCAGGCGGAACGCTACCGCCCGGAGAAACCGTTCAGATTGGCACCGCCACAGCTCGCAATCTCGGCACCAACCACGCCACGCTATTCATCGGTTCGTTGACCCGTCAACCGCTCGCGGAAAGCGATCGGCTCGTTCTCCTCATCGCCACGGATGCGGTGAATAGTGGCATGAGTTTCACCGATGCGTCCCGCCGCAAACTCGCGGCCATCGGCACCGCCCCTGTGCTCTCGCAGGTCGCTCGCGTACAGTTTCAATTACGGCATCAGCGGCCCGCGTCCTTGAAGCTCTGGGCGCTCGCCGCCAGTGGAGAACGGCGAGAGGAAATTCCCCTGAGCGTCGACAAGGATGGCATCACCGCGATCATTGATACAGGCAAGCTGGCGCACGGTCCAACGCCCTATTTCGAAATCCAACAAGTGACCCGATAAATCACGACGATCCGGAAAGACGGCGACTCTTCCGTCCCGCACTCACAGGTCGCATGGCACGTAAAGTCTCCCCTTCATTCCAGAGACAGGGAATGCTGACGATTCGATGGATGTCGGGACCGCCTAGTTGAATGCGCTCAAGCTGACTGGAAAGAAGGTCCACGGCCAGATGCCCCAGATCCTCATAATGAATCAGCAACCCAGATTCGGGTCTCTCTGGCAGGCAATCAATTCGGCAGACACCAATGTCGCGCGGCGCCTCCATCTCATATTCCTTCAGCCAATCCAGAGGATAATTTCCATTGCCGATAATCACATCCAACCGATGCCGCTTCACCCAATGATATAGCCCCGTGGGAGTGTAATCATCCCCATCCTCAAAAAGACTGAAGATCTTGATCTCGGGATGCTGCCGCTCCAAGAGGAGGCAGGCCGAAAAGACCTGCCAATGACGACTTGCCTCGTCAATCTTCGAGAGCGCCAAGCCGATTCGACGATAGCCCCGGGAGCGCAATTGCTCCAATAACATGGCCATATCCTGAGCCGGCAACCGGGTCACCCGCGATAACGTCGGAGACTTTATCTTGTCTTCGATTTCCACCGCCGCAAAGGCGGACCAGCCAGACTCCAATTCAAACAGGGCCGCCTGCCTCATCACCAGAGGACTGAAGAGCACGGCTCGAATGCCCCGAGATTTTAGCTGCTTGATCAACGTTCGCTGCCCCTCCTGACTCATCGGTAACCGGAAGCTTTCCACCTGATAACCCAGTTCCGCCGCACGCTGACGAACCCCTTCGTAAATCCCCACCAGCCAGGATCGGGCATCCTTCTGCGCAAGTGGTGTCGTAGCCAGAAACGCAAAGGTCTCACGGTAAGCAGGCTTGTGCGGCTGTCGGACAAAAGCTTGCGCCCGACAGAGAAGAGGATCGCGCACATAACCCAGATCCCGCGCGACCTGCTCCACATGCTGGCGGGTCGCGGGCTCCACATTTCCAAAACCGCGCAAAGCGCGGGAAACCGTCGCCACGCTCACCCCGGCGACCCTGGCGATCGATCGAAGATCCACTCTCATGTAACGGTTACATGTAGTATCAATCGCTACTTCTGGCAACCTTAAATAGCCTTGGATCATGAACGCAATACCTTCCAGACAAGCCAACAAAGCGCGCGGCTCCGGGTGGAAAATCGTGATCACCTGCCTCGGTCTTGGACTCTCAATCCTATCCTTGGCGCAGGCTCAGGTTGTCTTTACAGATGACTTCAATCGAGCCGACGGACCCGTGGGGAATGGTTGGACCGTCACCTCCTTGGGGAATGTATCCAGTGGCGGCGGCGGAACGGCCCCCACGGCCAATATCGTCAGTAATCAACTGGCCCTCGCACGTGCCGGGTGGGGCCCAGACGCCTCGATCGTCCTGTCGCACTCCTCCGCTTCCTTTGCGTCAGCCACGGCCAGCATTACCTTGCCTGCAGTCACGGGCGGCACGGCTGCCGGAGCTTACTCCAGCGCGTTACGTGTCTCCAATAGCGTCACGGGAGCCTTCATCCGGATCGAGCTCTTTGAGCTCAATACCAGCAACCAGTTTGCCATCCGCATCGCCAGTTCCGCCGATAGTTCCTGGCCCGGCTGGACTAAACATTATCCCACCACCGGCACGATTGCGAATACGGGAACGCTTGCGGACAACATCACCCCCATCGACTCTGCCGGAGGGCG
>JAFIGT010000043.1 GCA_017849585.1 Verrucomicrobium sp. | reverse complement strand
CGTGGCGACTGGCGGTGCAGCGTGGCATGGCTCCGGTGGTGGTGGGGCTTATGGGTGCGGGCATTGTGGCGATCGCGCATACAGCGATCATTAACTGGATCACTGTCATGATCGCCGCGGCGGTTTTTATTGTCCTTTACTATGGCAAGAAGATGAATCCAGCGATTTTGATTCTGGTCGGTGGCGTCGCGGGATTCATTCTCTTGCGGTAATCTCCTTTTGCTCTGGAAGGGTGGGATCTTTTTCTCTAGCTTGGCCATTATGGGCAGGTGGACACTTTGGATGGCAGGATTGATTGGCATGACCTTGAGCGCGTGGGTTGCGGTCGAGAGGCCAGCTCGGGCAGCTGAATTTGGAGCGACGGCGCAACTGGCCGCCGGGCAGCAGGAGGGGACATTCGCCTTCCGTTTTTCAGGTAAGATCAAGTTTGCGCAGGAGGACGCCTTTCCTGTCCGGGTGGTCTTGACCACCGACAAGCAGACTCCCGTGGTTGAGATGATTGTGCAGGATGGGTCGACCTTTCACATTGCGAACGATCTGCCGCCCGGTGGTTATCAAATTCGGTCGGAGGTCATGCCGGCGAAGGAAAATGTCTACTGGGGTGCGAACGGCCCCAGCTTTTTTATCAACAGCGAGGGGGTCATCCGCTACCTGCCATCCGAAGATTCGTTGGTTCATGTCAAGAAGCTCCAGATCCTGACGCCGAACCGGCAGCATCTGGCGACCACTCGCCGGTCGGATATGATCTTGCGCTGGGCGCCCTTGCGCGGTGCGGTGCGGTACCATCTTTCTTGGGCGGAACAATCCCTGCCCCAGTTTGAGCGGCTCGACACGGGGGCGGAAGATACGCCCGGTCAGGAGTTTAATTTCCCGAACGAAGTGCATTTGAATCGCCGCTATGAGTTTGCCATCTACGGTTTTGATGCGGACGGCCGCAAATTAGGTTATTCCGAGCCCTTTTATTTTTACACGGTGGGAGCGAAGAAAGTGGCAGAGCCCAAGGTGGCGCGAGATGCGACCGAACCGTCGCCGCTTATCGGCCCATCCGGCCCTCCTGCTTCATCAGCGCCCAGCGAACCGAAGATGTCGTCCGTTCCGGAGCCGCCGACGGCGAAAGGGGCTCCCTTTTTCGGCGTCCGACCGCAGCCGATCGCTGGCGTGGGTGCGGAGGGGCGCGGGGGCTTGCGCGTGGCGGGAATCGGTTTCAATTCTCCGGCCAGCCGGGCGGGGATGAAGCTGGACGATGTAATCACCAATTTCAACGGGGTGACGATCACATCGGGAACGAGTGTGGATGAGTTTACCGCGCTAGTCCGCAATGTGCCGCCGGGAACCAAGGTGATCGTCGAATATTATCGCAAGAACGTGCGCATGCTCGCCGAAGTTACCATCGTGGCGAAACGGTAGAAGTGTCTCCATGTTCAGTGGCCGATGACGGCGCATGTCGTGCGCCGTCGGCTCGACTCACGCTAGTAGCTCTTCGCGAAGATGACGCGCTGCTGGCTGGGCTCGCCCGTGAAGATGCAGGTGCCCGCCTCGGGAGTTTTGTCGAAGGGGATGCAGCGGATGGTGACCTTGAGGTCTTCCTTGATCTTGGCTTCGACGTCAGCGGAGCCGTTCCAGTGGGCGAGCGCGAAGCCGCCGTGGATCTCGGGCTTGTCGGCGTTCTTCGGGGTGAAGAAGGCGTAGAAGTCTTCCTTGGAGTTGATCACCTTGGTGTTCTCGTTGCGGAAGGCGAGGGCGCGTTCGTAGATGCTGTCGTGGATGTTTTGCAGCAGGTCCGAGATGCCCGCGGCGAAGGTCGCGGCGGGATGCGATTCCTTGGTCTTGGAGCTGGAGCCTTTGTCGCGGCGGGCGACGAAGACGGTGCCACCGGCGAGATCGCGCGGGCCGATTTCGACGCGGACCGGAACGCCCTTCTTGATCCATTCCCAATTCTTGTTGCCGCCGTTGATGTCGCGGGTGTCGACGTCGACCCGGACGGGATCGCCATGGAATTTCTGGGCGCGGAGTTCGGCAGCGAGCTTGTTGCACGCTTCGAGCACGGCGTCCTTGGTGTCCGGTTTCGGGGTGACGGGGATGATGACCACGTGGGTCGGCGCGACGCGCGGCGGGAGGATGAGACCGTCATCGTCGGAGTGGGCCATGATGAGCGTGCCGATGAGGCGGGTGCTGACGCCCCAACTGGTTGTCCACGCGTGCTCTTCCTTGCCTTCGCGGGAGAGGTATTTGATGCCGGCGGCCTTGGCGAAATTCTGACCGAGGAAATGCGATGTGCCTGCCTGCACGGCTTTGCGATCCTGCACCATGGCTTCGATGCAGAGTGTGTCGACCGCGCCGGGGAATCGTTCGCTTGCGGACTTGCGGCCCACGTAGACCGGCAGCGCGAGGTGCTCGCGGGCCATCTCTTCGTAGACATGGAGCATCTGGTCGGTTTCCTTCACCGCTTCGTCGGAGGTTTCGTGCGCGGTGTGGCCTTCCTGCCAGAGGAATTCGGCCGTGCGCAGGAAGAGGCGGGGACGCATTTCCCAGCGGACGACGTTGGCCCATTGGTTGAGGAGAATCGGGAGGTCGCGATAGGATTGGACCCAGCGGGCGTAGGCCGCGCCGATGATGGTCTCGGACGTCGGGCGCACGATGAGGGGCTCGGTTAGCGCGCCGGTCGGGCGGAGTTTGCCATCGGGTCCGGCTTCAAGACGGTGATGGGTGACGACGGCGCATTCTTTGGCGAAACCGGCCACGTGTTCGGCTTCCTTCTCAAGGTAGCTGAGGGGGATGAAGAGCGGGAAGTAGGCGTTCTTGTGGCCGGTGGCCTTGAACTTGGCGTCGAGCTGGCTCTGGATTTGTTCCCAGATGGCGTAGCCACAGGGCTTGATGACCATGCAGCCGCGGACTTCGGAGTTTTCCGCCATGTCGGCGGCGGTGATGACTTCCTGATACCATTCGGGGAAGTTCTGATCGCGGGTGGGGGTGATTGCAGTTTTATCGGCCATAGGAAGAGTTCTGGGTACTAAGTTCTAAGTATGAAGTAAGGAAAAGCGAAACCATGGAGTGTGCCGGATTTTGCGGCACACTCAATAGGAATTGTTGCCGGGGGGGTGGAGGCAACGGTGGGGTTACGGAGCCTTGGAGGCGGTCTCGGGAGCGGTCTTGGCGGCTTCCGCCTGCTTGCGCTTGAAGGCGAGGTAGCGGTTCAGAATGCCGAGAAAGATCGGAATGAAGGAGATGCCGACGACGAGGAGGATGACGTAGTGCAGCTGCTTGCCAAGGGGAGTCTGGCCAATCTTGTAGCCGAGCCAGACGAGGGAGGTAACCCAGAGGCTGGAGCCGAAGATGCTGAAGGCAAGGTAGCGGCGGTAGGGCATGGTGGCCACCCCGGCGATGAAGGGAACGAAGGTGCGCAGGATCGGGAGGAAACGGGCGATGACGATGGCCTTGCCACCGTGTTGCAGGTAAAAATCGTGCGCTTCCTGGGCGTACTTCTTTTTGAAGAAGCGGGAGTCGCCACGGTCAAAAATCGCCATGCCGGTGCGGCGGCCCATGTAGTAATTGAGCTGGTCGCCGACAAAGGCGGCGGCGATCAGGCCGAAGTTGACCTCCCAGACGTTGAGCACTGGTTCGCCGTTGCGAGTCATGCTGGCCGCGATCACACCCGCCGTAACGAGGAGCGAATCACCTGGCAGGAAGAAGCCCACCAGCAGCCCGGTTTCCGAGAAGACGATGGCAATGAGGAGCCAGAGCCCGCCAGTGGCGATCAGGTGTTTGAGGCCATCGGAGGAATAGAGGCTCTCGATAAAGTGGGTGACGGTTTCCATGGATGTGAGACGAAGACGCGGACCGCGTTAGCGATCGACGGAGATGGTGGCCCAGTCTATGCCGCGTGACTTGGCGTACTTCTGGAAGATGAATTCGTAATTGATGAGTACGGCACGGACGATGGCGGAATCATCGGCGTGACCGAAGTCGGAAACGAAATCGGGAATGATGTCGATTTTGCGGTGGGCGTAAATGATGGCGAAGGCGGCGGCGGCAACTCCCACGTAGGGAGCGTCGGGCAGCTTGCCGTCATTGAAATCCTCGACGAAATCGAGCAGGAATTCCAGTTGATCCACGAGATGGGGGAACTTGGGGTCATTGGCCTGGGTGAACTCCAACTTGAGCATACCAATGTGCTTGAGGATGTTCTGCACGACCCGCGGTGTGACCCTGATGGCTCCCTGTCTGACGTAGTTGGCGATTTCCGGCATAAGGGTAGGGTTGCCAATTTTATGTGAAAGCGCAAGTCCCGGTTGGAGATATAAATGAAAATTCACCCCTTGCCTCGGATGCTCCGTCGTGGCAAAGACTAGCGGAGGATGTGGCAGCATATTGATTTGGACGGTGCGTTGGCGGATGTGGCGCGCGCGTTGGAGTGGCCGACGGTCTCGGCCCGGTCGTGGGGACCGCGCTTGCGGTTCTGCAGCCCGGCGGGGGAGATGGAGGCGTTTTACGAGTGGGTGAAGCCGCAGTTGACGCCGTTCACGCTGTTCGGATCGGGGGATTTCCATCATCTCAGTGCGCTCTGGCAGCGGCAGGTGACGGAGCCGTATGTGTTGCTGACCT
Organism: Verrucomicrobium sp.; assembly: GCA_017849585.1. GTDB lineage: Bacteria > Verrucomicrobiota > Verrucomicrobiia > Methylacidiphilales > UBA1321 > UBA1321. Next base: position 147,938 of record JAFIGT010000043.1, on the reverse strand, counting down.
TTGATAATCATCCCGACTGGGACGTGCGCCCGCCGCATTGGGCGTGCGGGGGGTGGGTGAATCGCGCGTTGGAGAGTCCGCTGGTGGAGGAGGGGCAAGTGTGGGGCTGCGGCAATTTCGAGCTCTCGTGGCCGAACCGGTTGTTTGCCAATCAGGCCGCGATACGGGCGGGAAAGCTGACCGTGCGCCCGTGGGCGGAACGGTTCAAAGCCAAGGATCAGGCGCGTTACCGCTGCATCACCCGTGCGAACTGGCTGGAGGAATTCACCCGGCAGGTGGCCCTCTGGAAAGGGAAGAACGTCTATGTGAGCGTGGACATCGATTGCCTCGCTCCCGTGCAGGCGTTTACGAATTGGGAGAATGGGCTGTTTACTCCGGAAGAGGTGGCGCAAGCGATCCGGCTGTTGCGGACCGAGGCGAATGTCATCGCGGGGGATTTGTGTGGAGCTTATTCGGTGGAGCAGTATGCCCGGTGGACGCAGAAGTTTTGCGCGCGGTTTGACCATCCCGCAGTGATGATTCCTGTCGATGCGACCGTGGCGAACCAACGGGCGATTGAAACGATTTGGCCGGCATTGGTTGGTACATAGGAGCTGCCGTTGGGCTGGAAAAAAACGAGTTCGCGCTCCGAAGCGCTCCCAACGTCTCCATTCTGTTCTTGGTCCCGATTCGTGGGAGAGATTTCAGATCTCAAAGGGCCGATTTGAACGGGAGAGAGGCCGAGCATGCCTCTCTTTCTAGCAGAAAACGGCTCAAGACGTTTGCGTTAGGTTTGCTGCGTGAGCTACGTGTGCGACATTTTTGAAGGGTGGCGACGATTTTTGGGGGGCGGGAGCGTTGTTCTGCGTCGGTCACGCATCGATTTTCAGTAGGGCGGCTCATCGAGCTGCCCTACTGAAAGGCACCAGCGGCTATAGTTTTATTATAAGGCTCTAAATACTCGCTCCGGGACTCTTCTCTTCTTCCTTGTCCGGGTAATCCGCGCTGGAGATTTCCTGCGCGACGTGCAGCAACCGGGCGAGGCATTCTTCCTTGGTCAATTTGTCGGTGGGCAGTTCGAGCTCCGATTTGACCGGCGGTTCGTAGGGGGCATCGATGCCGGTGAAACCTTTGATCTCGCCCGCGCGGGCCTTGGCGTAGAGCTGCTTCGGATCGCGTTGTTCGCAGACTTCGAGCGGGGTGTTGACGTAGACCTCGGCGAAGGGGATGTCCGCTTCGGTGATGATTTCCCGGGCCTTGTTGCGGTCCTCGGCGAAGGGGGAGATGAGGGCGGTGATGACGACGAGTCCGGCGTCGGCCAGCAACCGTGCGGCGTGGGCGGCGCGGCGGATGTTTTCCGTGCGGTCGGCGGCACTAAAGCCGAGATCGGAGGCGATGCCGTGACGGAGGTTGTCGCCGTCGAGGACGTACGCACCGATGCCGCGGACAAAGAGCGTGGTTTCCAGCGCCTTCGCGAGGGTCGATTTGCCGGAACCGGAAAGGCCGGTGAGCCAGATGACGGCACCGCGATGGTTGAAGTGGGTGATGCGATCCTCGCGGGTCACTTCGCCTTCGCTCCAGTAAATATTCTCGCTCTTGATGATGTCCGGCGTTTTGGCGTTGTACTCGGCCCCGTGGATGATGCCGCCGCCGCCGATGCGGCTGCCCTGCATGAGGACGAAGCGGCCGGTCTCGGTGACCACATCGCGGTTGTCGAAGGCAATCGGCTTGCGGGTCCGCAGGACGACTTCGGCGACTTCATTCTTGGCGACGAGACCGCTCGGTTCCTTGGAGGTGGTGAGGGTGGAGGAGTCGATGACGTTGTTGATCGTCACGAGGTGCGCCTCGACCGACTGGGTGCCGAGTTTGAGGGTGTAGTTGCCGTAGTGGCGCAGCGGTTCGTCGTGCAGCCAGAAGATGCGGGCGGTGACTTCGCGATCTTCCACGGGACCGTTGTCGGCGTGCGAGGCGATCTGGCCGCGTTCGGCAAAGATTTGTTCGGTGAGCGTGATGGCCACCGATTGTCCGGCGGTGACGCTGGTGACGGGTTCCTTGGCGCTCCACGCTTCAATCGATTTGACTTTGCTGCGCTTGCGGTCGGGCCAGAAGACGAGTTCATCGCCGACCTTCAATTTCCCAGCCTCGATGCGGCCCGCGATGATGCGGCGTTCGTCGAAGCGGTAGACGTCCTGCACGAGGAAGCGCAGCGGGAGATTGTCTTGCGACGGCGGCAGCGAGAAGCTTTCCAGCGCGTCGAGAATGGACGGTCCCTTGTACCAGGCGAGCTGGGCGCTGGCCTTGGTGATGTTATGGCCGTGTTTGGCGGAGATGGGGATGAAGTGCGAGGGGGTGACGCCGAGGGGCTTGAGGAACGCGGTGTATTCCTTCTGCAAGGCGTGGAATTTTTCCTCGTTGAATTCGATGAGGTCCATCTTGTTGACTGCAACGATGACCTGCTTCACCCCGAGGAGGGAGAGGAGGTAGCCGTGGCGGCGCGACTGTTCCTGCACGCCTTCATGGGCGTCGATGAGCAGGATGGCCGCGTCGGCGCTGGCCGCGCCGGTGATCATGTTCTTGAGGAATTCCTTGTGGCCGGGCGCGTCGATGATGACGTAGTTGCGCTGGGCGGTGCGGAACTGGATCTGGGTGGTGTCGATGGTGATGTTCTGCTCTTGTTCCTCAAGCAGCGCGTCGAGCAGGAAGGCGTATTCGAATTCCATGCCCTCGGCTTCGCACGCTTTTTGAATCGCTTCGACCTTGCCGTCGGGCAGCGAGTTAGTGTCGTAGAAGAGGCGGCCGATAAGGGTCGATTTGCCGTGGTCGACGTGGCCGACGATGACGATTTTCAGGCGTTGGGATTCAGGTGCGGTGGTGGACATGAGGGGGAAAGTTTTCAGTTCGAGGTTTTTGGTTTTCAGTGGGGGAAGAAGAGTTTTCAGTTTTCAGTGGGGGACTTCCATGCCAACGATTGACTTCCAGAAGCACACAACTGAAAACCGAAAACTTTTTGTCTTACATGAACCCCTTTGCGCGGAGTTTCTGCATGGCGTTGCGTTCGTGGTGATCCTGCGCACGACCTGCGCGTTCGGAGGTGCGGGTGGTTTTGAGTTCCTCGATGATCGCCTCGATGGTGGTGGCATTGCTTTCGACCGTCTTGGTGATGGGCCAGCAACCGAGCGAGCGGTAGCGGTACATCTTGCCGTTCTGGCCGGGGCGGGCGTAGTACATTTGCGGGATCGGGATTTGTTCGCGCTGGATATAGTACCAGATGTCGATCTCGGTCCAGTCGAGCAATGGCTGGACGCGGACATGCTCACCGGGTTTCACTGCCGTGGTGAACTGGTTCCAGAATTCCGGCGGCTGATCCTTGTAGTCCCATTCGAAGTCGGCCGTGCGGGGGGAGAAGTAACGCTCCTTCGCGCGGGTCGAATCCTCGTCGCGGCGGATGCCGGTGACGAGCGCGTCCCATTTATACTGGGCCATGACCTGCTGGAGGGCGACGGTCTTGAGTTCGTGCGTGACGGTGACCGGGTCGTGGGTCTCGTAGCCGACGCCGCGGGCGCGGGCTTCTTCATTGATCTTGACGATCAGGTTCAGGTCGTAATGCTTGGTCGCCCAATCGCGGTATTCGAGCATCTCGGGGAACTCATAGGTGGTGTCGATATGGAGGACCGGAAAGGGGATCTTGCCGCAGAAGGCTTTTTTAGCGAGCCAGATGAGGACGTTGGAGTCTTTGCCCATCGACCACGGCATGGCGAGATTCTTGAAGGAATGGTACGCCTCGCGGAAAATATAGATCGATTGGGATTCAAGTTTATCGAGGTGTGTCATAAAGTTGATAGAGATACTTCGAATTAGAGTTGTCTGCAATGGGAATTAGGCGAGGAACTACAAAATAACCATAGTGAACTTGTAGACTAAGTCGGAGAAATGAAGTCAATAGAAGGACGCTTCCGATTAATAAAAGTGACTGCAAAAAAGCAAGTTGCGTAAAAAGATGATGGATATAATGGACTCAGTTGTATCACAAGATCAGAATGTCGACTGAGCAGAGGGTTTAAGCCGCGGAGAAAAAGGGTCGATACCTTCTGAATAGTGCGTCGCCTGACTTGCATTTTCTGCGTAACACCCTTATTTTGAACTGCAGTGAAAATCACCAATTTGTTAAAGTCTTCCAGCGAATGGGTTCGCGGCGAGGGCGGCGGTAATCGCATCGTCATTACAAGCCGGATGCGGGTGGCCCGTAATTTGGACAAATATCCTTTCCCTGGCTGGGCAAAAAAAGCCGAGCGGGAGAAGATCCTTGGGGTGATTCAACCGGCGGTGGCGACGTTGCCGGAGATGAGCAGTGCGATCATCAATGATTCGATGGACCACTTTACGCCGCTCGAAAAGCAGGTGCTCGTCGAGCAGCATTTGATCAGTCGCGAACATGCGGCAAAAAATGCCGGGAGCGGCTTGGTGGTGAACAAGCCCCGCACGCTCAGCGTGATGATCAACGAAGAAGATCATTTGCGCATTCAGGCGATTAAATCCGGATTGCAGCTCAAGGCGCTCTGGAAGATGGTCGATAAAATCGACACGGAACTGGAGAGCTCGCTCGACTTCGCGTTTTCGCCGCAGATCGGTTATCTGACCGCCTGCCCGACAAACGTGGGGACCGGGATGCGCGCCTCGGTGATGATGCATCTGCCGGCGCTGGTCCTCAGCGAGCAGATCACGCAAATCATCAAGGCGGTGAATCGCATCGGTCTTGCGGTGCGCGGCCTGTACGGCGAAGGCACGGAGGCGTTGGGCAATCTCTTTCAGGTCTCGAACCAGATGACCCTCGGGGAATCGGAACAACAGATCGTGGACAAATTGAACAAAGTGATCGGGCAGATCATCGAGCACGAGGAGAATGCCCGGCAAAAGCTGTTGCAGGACAAGGCGCGCACGGTGGCCAATGAAGTGGGCCGCGCGTACGGCGTCATGCTGCACGGTTATTCCACGTCGTCGAAAGAGGCATTGAACCTGCTCTCGATGTTACGTCTGGGTGTGGATCTCGGGATGTTGCCCGATCCGTACCGGGCCGAAATCGATGAACTTTTTATCTGCACGCAACCGGCGCATTTGCAGAAGGACTACGAGCGCAAGCTCTCCACGGAGGAGCGCGATGGCCTGCGGGCCGATTTGCTGCGCGAAAGACTGAAAAGCTGGCCGGTGCCGGTCGTCAAAGATTTGGACGTTGAAACCCCCGCGAAAGAAGAAGGGAAGAAAGAAAACCAATGAATAACTTTACACCTCGAGCCCAGCAAGTACTGGCCCTGGCCCGCAAGGAAGCGGATCGCTTCAATCATAATTATGTGGGCACGGAGCACCTGCTCCTCGGCTTGATCAAGCTGGGGCAGGGTGTGGCGGTCAATGTGCTGCAGAAGATGGGACTCGATCTCGAGACCGTCCGCATCGAAGTGGAAAAACAGGTCGGTTCCGGCCCGGACACGAAGATGTCGGGCAATATCCCTTACACGCCGCGCGTGAAGAAAGTCCTCGCCCTCGCGGGCAAGGAAGCGAAGGCGCTGAATCATAGCTACGTCGGCACGGAGCACATCCTGCTCGGCTTGCTGCGCGAAGGCGACGGCGTGGCCGCCCGCGTGTTGAAGAGTCTGGAAGTCGACATCGAACGCACCCGTAATGAAGTGCTGAAGGAACTCGATCCGAACTTCGCTTCCGGCGAAGGCAGCGAGGAAGAGACGGGCGAAAGCCAGCAGCGCGGTGGCGGCGCTTCGGGTGAGGGCGAACCCGGTCCCGGTGGCAAGAAGGACGTGAAGACTCCGGCGCTGAAGGCGTTTGGCCGCGATTTGACGGACCTCGCCCGCAAGGGAGAGATGGACCCGGTCATCGGCCGCAAGAACGAGATCGAGCGCGTCATTCAAATTTTGTGCCGCCGCACGAAGAACAATCCCGTCCTCATCGGTGAAGCCGGTGTGGGCAAGACGGCCATTGTGGAAGGTCTCGCACAAGAGATCATCCAGGGCAATGTTCCCGAATTGCTGCGCGACAAGAAGGTGATCACGCTGGATCTCGCCCTTATGGTGGCGGGCACGAAGTATCGTGGTCAGTTTGAAGAACGCATCAAGGCCGTGATGGAAGAAATTCGCAAGGCCAAGAACGTCCTCCTCTTCATCGACGAATTGCACACCATCGTGGGTGCCGGTTCGGCGGAAGGGGCGATGGATGCGTCCAACATTATCAAGCCCGCGCTCTCCCGCGGTGAATTGCAGTGCATCGGCGCGACGACGCTGAACGAGTATCGCAAGTACATCGAGAAGGATTCCGCCCTCGAACGCCGCTTCCAGACCGTGATGGTCGAAGCGCCGAGCGTGGAAGAATCGATCGAGATTCTGAAGGGACTGCGCCCGAAGTATGAGGAGCACCACAAGGCGAAGATTTCCGACGAAGCGTTGGCCGCCGCGGCCCGCTTGTCGGATCGTTACCTCACGGGCCGGTTCCTCCCCGACAAGGCCATCGACGTGATGGACGAAGCCGGATCGCGCGCGCGCATTGCCGCAACGATGCGTCCGCCGGATGTGAAGGTGATTGAGGCCGAGATCGAAGAGATCAAGGGCCGCAAGGAAGCCTCGATCAAGGCGCAGGATTTTGAAAAGGCCGCCGCACTCCGCGACACGGAGAAGGAAGCCAAGGATCGTCTGGAAAAGGTTCTCAGCGACTGGCGCACGCGCCGCGACGAGCAGGAAGTGTACGTCGGCGAAGACGACATCATGCAGATCGTGGCCAAGTGGACCGGTGTCCCGCTCTCCCGCATGGAGCAAAAGGACATGGACAAGCTGTTGCGCGTCGGCGACGAACTCAAGGGCAAGGTCATCGGCCAGGACGAAGCCGTTCAAGCCATGGCGAAGGCTCTGCGCCGTTCCCGCGCGGATCTGAAAGATCCAAAGCGTCCGATCGGTTCGTTCATTTTCCTCGGTCCGACCGGCGTGGGCAAGACCCACCTCGCAAAGACTTTGGCGGAATACATGTTTGGTTCGGCCGACGCGCTGATTCAGATCGACATGAGCGAGTACATGGAGAAATTCAATGTCTCGCGCCTGGTCGGAGCGCCTCCCGGCTACGTTGGTTACGAGGAAGGTGGCCAGCTCACCGAGAAGGTGCGCCGCCGCCCGTACAGCGTGGTGCTTTTCGACGAAATCGAAAAAGCGCACCCGGACGTCTGGAACATCCTGCTCCAAATTTTGGAGGACGGCATGGTCACGGACAGCCTCAGCCGCAAGATCGATTTCCGCAACACGATCATCATCATGACCTCGAACGTCGGCGCCGAACTCGCGCGCAAGACGAACTCGATGGGCTTCGGCGTGAAGCCGGATGAAGCCGATTACGAGGAGATGAAGGAGAAGATGCTTGCGGAGTCGAAGAAGGTCTTCAAACCGGAATTCCTGAATCGTCTGGACGACCTGATCGTCTTCCATTCGCTGACGAAGGCCGATCTGACGAAGATCGTCGACATCGAAGTCGCCAAGGTGGCGGGTCGTCTGGCCGCGCGCGAAATCGCATTGCGCCTCTCGCCCGAAGCCAGCGAGTTCCTCATCGAAAAGGGATACGATCCCGCCTACGGCGCGCGTCCGCTGCGCCGCGCGGTGGAGCGTTACCTCGAAGATCCGCTCGCCGAAGAATTGCTCAAGGGCACCTTCAAGGGCATGCAGTTGGTCGTCGTGGGAGTCAAGGATGGTGCCTTGACCTTCACCCCCAGCCCCAACGAAGCGTCCTCGCCGGTTTCGTCCTAAGCGAAGTGATTGCAAAAAAATCACCCCCGTGGTCGAAAGGCCGCGGGGGTGTTTTTTTGTGCGGTCTTCTGCTTGCGGTTGAATTGACTTCAGGCGCACACTCTGTTCATGCAAAGGGGCGCGACAGAAAAAAGGAAGGGCATGAATCATCCTGCGAAGGCATTTGCTGAAAGACTGGTGGGATTGAAAGCATGGGGTGTGCTGATCGGTCCGGCTGGAATGACGATTGATTTTGGTCGGGAAAGATTGGCAGATCCTAACCGGAAACGGGGTGAGTATTCGGTATGGTTGCAATGTCAGGTGCGATTGCATAACCAGAAAAAGGAATTGCTGTTTGATACCTGTTATCCTGTTCCAGAGGATTTTGAATGCCTGAGATTGTTTATAAACGGGACTGTGGTCACGCAGGCATGGGTTGACGAAAGGAATAGCTCATTAAGGATCGTGTTAAGCGATCAGGTGTTACTGAGTGCTTATCCGTGGACCAAGGAGACTGGCAAGTCTTGGACTTTTTTTGATAACACAGATCGAGAGGCATCGTACTGCACTGTTTGCGTCAACGAGTATGAAGGACGTTGGCCTGTAAAGGACGAGAGGCTCATACAAATGCTCCAGAAGAAGACGGAGAAACAAGTGCGGAAGAGCTCAGCGAAGAAGAAATAAGCGCTGGAATCTACTGCCTGTTTGATGATGGCGATTGGTGCTGGATTTATTGTCATATAAAAGCCGCCCCCTTGCCCGATCCCTCGACTACGCTCGGGATGACCCGCGTGACGCTGGACCCAATAGCTGATTTACTTCGCAAATCGCTTAATGACGTTCGCATTCATACTCCGTCATCCCGAGCGTAGTCGAGGGATCGGGCAAGGGGGCGTTAGATTCTTTCTATCTGTGAGTGCGTAGCTCGCACAAACTCCCGCACCATGTCTTCGACGGGTTGATCGACGGACAGGACGAGGGCATCGGTGGGTTCTTCGAGGAGGGCGAATTGGCTCGCGAGAAGCGTGGCCGGCATGAAATGGCCGGTGCGTTGGGCGATGCGGGAGTGGATCAACTCCATCGAGCCTTTGAGGTAGATGATTTTCAGGCTGGAGAGTCCCCGGGCGAGCCGGTCGCGATACACTTGCTTGAGGGCGGAGCAGGCCAGGAACAGGGTTTCTCCGGCTGCCTCGGCGCGGCCTAATTCCTCGTTGAGCGCATCCAGCCACGGCCAGCGGTCCTCGTCGGTGAGGGGAATCCCGGCGGCCATTTTGGCGCGGTTGCCGGGGGAGTGGAAATCGTCTGCGTCGAGCCAGATACCGCCGACGGTTTCGGCCAGCCTTTGCGCCAGCGTGGTTTTGCCGCAACCGGATACGCCCATGACGAGGTAGAGAGGCATTTTTGTAAGTCTAACGGATTGACAGGCTTCCTTCGAGCGAAATAGCGGGTGCGACAGGGTTGGTTATTTTTTTGTAAGTGAGTGCAACTTTTCGTGCTGAGCGGCGTCTTGCCTAGTAGAATGCATGAAAGCACATGAGCTCAGACGCTGCGGTAGACCTTTCCTCTCTGATCCGAGGGGCGAAACAAGGCGACATGGATGCTCAGGACGGGTTGATTCGACAATATCAGAAGCGAATCGCGGCCTTCTTGTACGCGATGAGCGGGCGCTCCGAATTGGTGGAGGATCTGGCGCAGACGGTCTTTATCAAGATGGTGCTGGCGTTGCCGAAGTTGAAGGAGGCCGACCGGTTCGAGGCGTGGCTGTTTCGACTGGCGCGCAATGTGTATCTGGATCATTATCGGCGCGAGCGATTGCGCCGCTTTTTCGTGCCGTTTCTCGAGGAACACGAACAGGTGTCGACGCCGGTGGCTCCGGGGTCCGAGCGGTTGGAAGGCTTGGCGGTGGCGTTGCAGGAGCTGCCGCCGAACCAGCGGGAATTGTTGGTGCTTTTGCAGGAACGGGAATGGTCCTACGAGGAGCTGGCGGCCATGACGAACAGTACGGTGGGGGCGGTGAAATCACGGCTCTTTCGCGCCAGAACGGAATTGAAACGATTGTTGCCCTATGAAACCTGAACGCTCTACGTGGTCGGAATTGAGTCAGCAGGCGGCCGGACAGTTGCCGGCGGACTTCAGTCGTCGTGTGATTACCCGGGCGGGAGAGGTGCGCACGGCGCGGCGTCAGATGAGGGTGATGGCGGCGACGCTGGGGTTGTGCTTCCTGTGCACGAGCCTGACGGTGACGTGGATGTCGTATCAGCAGTCGGAACAAAATTTGACCCAGTGGCAATCATTGTCCACGGTCACGCTGGCGATTGATCGAGGATTATGAAAGACACACTCCGTATTTTTTTGCTGACGCTAGCAGTCTTCGCGATTGGTTTTGGGACGGGAATCTGGACGCAGCGGGTACATCTTTTGATGCCGCCTCCTCCGTTTGGGGCGTTGGAGGAATTCTCGCCGCATAGGCCACCTTGGGGTGGCCGGGAGGGCAAGCGGTTCCAGATGTCCGAGGAGAAGATTGCGGCCATGAAAGCAGAGATGGAGAAGATCCGGCCCGAGGTGGAGGCGTTTCAGGTGAAACTCAAGGCGATCGAAACGGATTTTCGCGCCAAGCTTGAGGCGATGTTGACGCCGGAACAGCGCAAGCTGCTCCCCGCTCTGCCTGAACCCGGTCAGCGTGGATTCGGTCATGGCCCGGAAGGACGGGGGCCGGGGCCCTTTGCCGGACCGTTGGAAGGACTGGCGATTTTCACCATTATCAAACCAGCGCTCGACCATATGAGTCAGGAATTGAAGTTGACGGCCGCGCAGCAGGTGACGTTGAAGACATTATTGCTGGAGCGCCGCCAGAAGTTTCTCGATCTGGTGGATACCATGCCACCCCCGAGCTTGAAGCTCGGGCGGTTGATGTTCCCACCGCCGCAATAAACTGATTTTGAACACCGCATGACCCAGCCGCGTGCGGTGAGTTGGAAGTGGCTGAAATGAACCCTTAACTGCTAATCGCTTAAAGATGTAAGTCCAGTTGCCCGAGAGAAAGAGTTTTGTCCTGCTGTGCTGCTATAGAGCGGTAAGTAGGGTAAGGCGACGACTTGAGCAAGTCACTGTAGCGTCAACAAGACGATCCTTGACAAATACTGGATAAATGTTAATGAGTGATTGCTCACTTACCATGCCCCGACCTGTTACCATCGACGACAAAGTCATCCTTAAAGCTGCGCGCGAGATGTTTCTCCTGCACGGGTTCAAGGCGCAATCCGCGCTCATTGCCAAGCAGGCAGGGGTTTCGGAAGGAACGATTTTCAAGCGCTTCAAAACCAAGGCGCAACTCTTCCTCACTTCCATGCGCGATTATGAGGAGGAGCAAAAATGGATCGATGATCTGTCGGAAGCGCCGGGGACGAACACGGTCCGGGAGAATCTGATTGCCGCCGCGACACGAATCATGGAGCAGATGGAGGTGGCCATTCCGCGTATGCTGAGTTTGCGCGCCAGTGGCGTGCCGATGCCGAATCCGGCAAAGATGCCGCATCGTCCGCCGCCGATCGTGCAGGGCGAAGCGTTGGGGAATTATTTCATGGAAGAAATCAACCTGGGCCGTCTGACCATGGCGGAGCCGATGATTCAGGCGCACATGTTGATTGGTTCGATGATCCACTTTGTCATGGGATTGCAGATGGGGATGACTCCATGCCATCGCATGCGCTACATCGAAACGCTGGTGGATCTGCATTTGGGGCTGTCCGGCGCGAGTAAAACGGAGTCGACGGACTCGCTGGTGAATGGATAATGGCGCGTTGTGAATCGGCACGGTCTTATCCTCTCCGTTCTTCTGATCACACTCTATGCGTGGCTGGGGTTGGCGCTTTTGCGTGCAGAAGAGGCGGTGCCGGAAAAGCTGACGTGGACCGATTGCGTCCGTGAGGCTTCGAAGAATAATCCGGATATCGAAGCGTCGTGGCATGGGTGGCAGAATGCCGAGGCGGTGCGCAAGGGAAGTTATTCCCAATTCTTTCCGCAGGTTACGGTCAGCACTGGTTTTACGCGCAGCTATCAACCATCCAATGCCTCCGGCAGCAGTGTGTCGGGCAGCGGGATGACGGAGTATTCCTCGCAATATTCCGCCGACGCGACAGTGAACCAGATGCTCTTTGACGGGTTCAAGACGAAGGGCGGGGTCGATCAGGCGAAGGCGCAGGCGCGGGTGGCGCTGGCGAGTCTGGCGGGAGAAAAATCGCTGGTCAGTTATGAATTGAAGACGGCGTTTGCGCAGTTGCTCTTCGCGCAGGAGTTGGTGCGCATTTCCAAGGATATTGTGGCGCAGCGCGACCTCAATTACCGGTTGGTGGAGATGTTTTACCAGAGCGGCAAGGAAAACAAGGGCTCGCTGCTTTTGAGCAAGGCGAATCTCTCCCAAGCCCAATACGAGTTGCGTCAGGCCCAGCGCAATGTCGAGGTGTCGCAACGGCAACTGCAGACGACAATGGGGCGCTTGATCATTCGACCGGTCATAGCAGTGGGCGAACTGGTGACGGCGGAGATCGAGACGAATCCGGATTTCAAGAAGCTGGCACTGCGGACTCCGGCGCATTTCCAGAGCAGCGCCTCGGCAGATGCATCGGCGGCCGGGATCACCATCGCGCAGAGCACGCTGTATCCGCAGATCAATGCGAGCGCGACCGCCTCGCGACAGGATTCTAAATTTGTACCGAAGTACAGCGGTTGGTCGGCGGGGGTGTCGGCGACATGGGATATTTTCGATGGGGGATCGACCTATTTCAATGTCAAGGCGGCGCGGGCGAGCTTGCAGCAATCGTTGGCCACGCTGCGCAGCACGGACGATCAGACGGCGCTCTCGCTGGCGGAGGATTACAAGGCGCTGGTGGATGGCGTGGAGTTGGTCAAGGTGACGGAAGAGGCGCTGGCCGCGGCGGCCTTGCGGTCGCGCATCGCGCAGGAGCAGTATCGCAACGGGCTGATTTCCTTTCAGGATTTCGAAACGATCACCAATTCTTTTATTAGCCAACAACGCACGACCTTGGCGGCCCGCCGCGACGCCGTGCTGGCGGAGGCCAACTGGGAACAATCGCGCGGGATCGGAGCCATACCATGAGTCATTCCAAAAAACTGCTGCTGCTTCTCATTGCTATCGTTGTCATGATCGTGGGGCTTGTCGTGATGTTCTCGCGGATGCGGTCCGCAAGTGCGGCGCCCGAAGTGGAGACGACGCCTGTAACGCGTGGCACAGTGCGCCAGACGGTACTGGCCACCGCCACGGTCAAGCCCGAGAACAAGCTTGATGTCATCCCCAGCACCGCGGGTCGCGCGGAGACCGTGGAGGCGGAGATGGGGATGAAGGTGAAACAGGGGCAGGTGCTGTTGTGGATGAGCTCCTCGGAGCGGGCGACGATGCTGGATGCGGCGCGGGCGAAGGGGGAGAAGGAGCTGGAATTCTGGAAGGATGTATACAAGCCGACGGCGGTGGTGGCGCCGCTGGATGGAATGATCATTTCCCGCAATGTGGTGCCGGGCCAGACGGTGACAACGACAACAAATGTCTTCGTCATGTCGGATCGGTTGATCATTGAGGCGGATCTGGATGAGACCGATCTCGGCAAGATTGCGTTGGATCAGCGGGTGGATGCGACGCTGGATGGATTTCCCGGAGAGAAGTTGCAGGGGAAAGTTTACAAGATCGCCTATTCGTCGACGACGGTGAATAACGTGACGACCTACAAGGTCACCGTGCTGCTCGATACGATCCCGGACTATATGCGCAGCGGGATGACGGCGAATGTAACTTTTATCATCAATGAGCACAAGGATGTGCTGCTCGTGCCCGCCTCGTCAGTGCAAGGTGGGGTGGTGTATGTGTCGACCCCGGTTGGGAAACCGGAGGCAAGGGAGGTGAAGATCGGGCTGAGCGATGGGAAAGTGTCGGAGGTAATATCGGGTTTGAAAGAGGGGGAATTGGTGGTGAAAAGTTCGTACAAGGCTATTGAGGCCTCAGCCAACACGGGCTTCAGCCTGCTGCCGAAGATGCCGAAGCGCAAGAGCAACGCGCCACCACCGCCGTAAGCGAGACGGAAGATGCTGCAAACCCAAACATCATGATCAAACTGACTAACGTCACGAAAACGTACCGCATGGGCGACATCACCGTCCGGGCGTTGCGTGGGGTGTCGTTGCGGATTGATCCGGGCGAGTTCATTGCGATCATGGGCCAGTCGGGCTCGGGCAAATCAACGCTTCTCCATTTGTTGGGATTGCTCGACAAGCCGGAGGGCGGCACCTTTGAATTCCTCGGCAAGGATATCGCCGGATTCAGTGACGACGATCTGGCCGGGTTGCGCTCGGAGACGATCGGTTTTGTCTTCCAGCAATTTCATTTGCTAAGCCGCACGTCGGCGATTGACAACGTTTCATTGCCGCTGATTTACCGTCGACATTCTCACCACGCCGCCAACCCGGCGGGATTACTTGAACAGGTGGGTTTGGGTGAGCGACTTACTCACCGGCCGAACGAGTTGTCGGGCGGTCAACAGCAACGCGTGGCGATCGCGCGGGCATTGGTGAATCAACCGGTGCTGCTGATGGCGGATGAGCCGACGGGGAATCTGGACTCTGCCAGTGGGCGGGAGATCATGGAGTTGTTCCAGCGGTTGAACCAGGCGGGAATCACGGTGATTGTGGTGACGCATGAGCCGAAGATCGCGGAGTATGCGCGGCGGGTCATACACATTGAGGATGGACAGATCAAGTCCGACGAAGTGCGCGTGCCGGGAATCGCATCCGCCAAGGCAGTGAGCCAACTCGCGACGGCATCATCTCCCGAGGTGGCCTTGCCTCCGTGGCAGGAGTGGAGCCGGAAATTCTGGATTCATCTGCAACAGGCGAGCCGGGCGCTTTTTATCAACAAGCTGCGGACGAGTCTTTCTGCGCTGGGTATCGTGATAGGTGTGGCGGCGGTGATTGCGATGTTGGCGCTTGGATCGGGTGCGCAAAGCTCGGTGTCGAAGCAAATGGCGGGACTGGGTTCGAACCGGCTCGTGGTCCGGCCGGATGCGCAGAATATCGGCGGGGTGCGGCAGCAGACGGGGAATGTGAGCCGGTTGACGCCCAAGCAATCGGAGCAGTTGACAGAGCGCGTGGCGAACATCAAGGGGGTCTCGCCCGAGGTGAGAACGCGTGTGCAGATCGTGTGGGGCGGCAGAAATGCGAATACCGAGGCCGCGGGTGCGACGACGGGGTATCTGGAGGTGTATAGCGCGAAGCCAGCCTATGGCCGTTTCTTCACCGAGGAGGAGAATCAAACGAGACAGCGTTTGGTCCTGCTCGGGGCGACGGTGGTGAAAAGTTTGTTTGGTGAGATCAATCCATTGGGCGAAACGGTGAAAATCAATCGCGTCCCTTTTCAGGTGATCGGCATCTTGCCACTGCGCGGGGCGAGTGGTCCGCGCGATGAGGATGATGTGGTGGTGGTGCCGTTGCAGACGGCGATGCATCGACTGCTGGGGAAGAATTACTATGATCTGATTAATATTACCGCCGCGGACGCGCAATCGGTCAACCAAGTGCAGGAGGATGTGCTGCAACTGAGCAAGAGCTGGCCGAAGCTGCCGGGGACGACGGAGGGCAGTTACCGCGTGGATAACCTCGCGTCGATCCAGCAGGCGTTCACGGCGGTGACAAAGACGTTGTCCATGTTGCTGGCGGCGATTGCGGCCATCTCGCTCATCGTGGGCGGCATCGGGATCATGAACATCATGCTGGTGTCGGTGGCGGAGCGGACGCGCGAGATCGGCTTGCGCAAGGCGATCGGCGCGCGCAACGCGGACATCATGATGCAATTTCTGATCGAGTCGGTGGTGCTCTGTCTGCTGGGCGGATTGATCGGGGTCAGCTTTGGCACCATCGTGGTGCTGATTCTTTCGAAGATCACTGGCTGGGGACTGGGCGTTTCGGTCCTCTCAGTGCTGCTTGCGTGCGGTTCGTCCGCACTGGTGGGGATTGGGTTTGGACTGTGGCCTGCGCGGCAGGCCGCGCAGTTGAATCCGATCGAAGCGCTACGCAGCGAGTAGCAGGGCTGAGCCCTGCACCCAGAATTAAGCGGCGACTAAGGCTACGAGCGCAGCGATATCTTGTGCGGGACGACGGGTTGCACCGCGAGCCAGAGCCAGCCGATCATCAGGCAGATTCCGCCAATGGGCGTGAGGTGTGGGAGCCAAGGGATGTTCAGATACGACCAGACGTAGAGGCTGCCGCTGAAGAGCAGGATACCGGCGAGAAGAAAGAGGTACGGACCGACGCGATTGCCGGAGCGTGCGAGCAGGAACAGCATGAGCGTGTGGATGAACTGGTAGAAAACCGCCTTCTGCCAGGCGTCGAGATGATCATTGGCGACGACCACATCATGCACCGGACCGTGTGCGCCCAAGGCACCGAGAATCACGCCAATCAATCCGAGGGAAGCCGCGAGGCGAAGTTGGTTCGTTTGGCTCAACATGACACCACTGTAATGGTTTTTTGCTGTCGTGCACTTGAAAAGCGGATGCTTTCAGTCCATCTTTCCCGCGCGTGACGAGCTTCTCCTCCAACCCGGAATCGCCAGGGCCGACGCCCATGGAGCGTGCATTATCGGAGGATATTCAGCGGCGCGAGGCGCGATCGGAGGCGGTCAGTTGTCTGGTGGTCATGGGTGTGGTGGTGATCAGCTTTCTGGTGTTAACCGTGGCGCGACCGTTTTCGTCGCCGGAGCTGTATGCGGCCATTGGCGGGGTGATGATGACAGCGTTGGTGGGCTTCGGCCTGCTGGCGGCGGCAATCCAGTGGTGGGGGTATTTTCCTGCGGCGAAATGGATCAATGTTTTTCTGCAGGTGAGTTGTGTCTCCTTGGTGATCTGGTTCGACCAGTTGAACCTGGGACCGGTCTACGCATTGTCTTCCATGCCGCCATTGTTTTATGCACTGGTGATTGGATTAACCGGCTTTCGATTGCAGGCGGGACTAACTTTTTTCGCGGGGCTGGTGTCGGTGGGACAATTTGCGATCCTTTATTACGGCGTGTTGCTGCCAGCTTTGTCAGAGGAGAACTTGCGGCAGATTCCGAGCTTGGGTCCGGCGATCACCATCATGAAATTTCTGGTGCTGGGCGGTGTGTCCGTAGCCTGTGGTATTTCCGCACTGCAACTGCGCCGCACCGTGCGCGGGAAGGTACAAGAGGAATTGCGCAATGCCGAGTTGCAGCGGACCTTTGGCCGCTATGTCTCGCCGGAGGTGGCGCGCGAAGTGGTGGCGGCGGGGAGCGAGTGGATGCGGCCCCGGGTGGTGGAGGCCGTGATTCTCTTCGGCGATCTCCGCAATTTCACGGCCTATGCGGGACAACACACCCCGGCGGAGGTGGCGGCGACGTTGAACGAGTATTTCGAGGTGGCTTGCCGGATTGTGGAGTCGGAGGGCGGTGTGGTGAATAAATTTCTGGGGGACGGATTCCTCGCCATTTTCGGTGTGCCGGTAAGGCAGGACAATGCGGCCATAGCTGCGGCGCGGGCTGCCTGGCGGTTGACGACCGAGACCGGGGCGGCCTTGCAGGCCAAGGGACTCTCCGTCGGTGTGGCGATGCACGTGGGGGAAGTGATCGCCGGAGAGATCGGGTCGAGTGGTCGCTGCGAATTTACGGTGATCGGCCAAGTGGTAAATCTCGCCGCACGGCTCGAGGCACTGAATCGCGTTTTTGGCACACAAAGATTACTAACTTCGGAGCTCAATCAAAAAATTTCCACATCCTGCATCACACGCTCTTTGGGCCGACGCGAGATACGAGGGATCGATGAGCCCGTGGAAGTTTTTGAGTTAGAGATGGTTAAATAGTTAACGTAGGTTAATGCTATTATTGGCCATCAAGCGCTAAAACCTTCTATTCCAGCTTGTAATCGTACCTTGTCAAGTCTCCCTTTTTTTGCTAGTGTGGGCAGACTATGACAGATTCTCGACTTGCGCGGCAGACAGCCGAACGGCTTATTGGTTCACGGGCACAGCTTCTGAAGTTTCAATGTTTACTGGGGTTCGACGGGTTTGTCGATGAGATCTACCAGGTCGTTGAGCAGCGCCAGTCGCCCACGAAATACACTCCGTACTCGAGCCTGAAAAACTTTGGGGCGAAGGTCACGGCAGCGGCGGGCAAGAGCGCCAATTTTGAAATCGTCGAGCAGACCACCAAGCTCGGCGGCAACGGACCGATCATGGCCTTCGCGATGAGCACGCTCGGCGCGCCGGTCCACTACGTGGGTATGCTCGGCTATCCTGAACTTCACCCGATTTTCACCGAATTTGCCAAGCGCACCAAGGTCTATTCCATCGCGGAACCGGCCCTGACGCAGGCGTTCGAATTTTCCGACGGCAAGCTGATGTTCGGCCAGCACTCGACGGTGCATGAAGTGTCGTGGGAGACGATCAAAAAGCGTCTTGGCGATACGACCTTCCACAAGCTGTGGAACCAAGCGCATTTCGTGGGCATGGTGAACTGGACGATGTTGCCGCATCTGTCGGCCATCTGGAAGCGCCTCTTGAGCGACTACATGCCGACCAAGCCGACGACCCGCAAGTTGATGTTCTTTGATCTGGCTGATCCGGCCAAGCGTCTGGACGCCGACCTGCATGCGGCGTTGAAGATCATTGGCGAATTCCAACAGCACAATGACATCATCCTCGGCCTGAACGAATCCGAGAGCCAGCACGTGGCGAAGGTTCTGCGCCTGAAGAAGACCCCTTCCAACCCGAAGGGTATCGCGGCCCTCGCGGCGGCCATTCGCGAAAAGCTCGAGCTGCATACCGTGGTCATTCACCCGGTGCAGTATGCGTGCGGCGCGGACGCCACAGGCGAATTCTCCGTCGCGGGCACCTACACGGCCAAGCCGAAGATCAGCACGGGAGCGGGCGACCACTTCAATGCCGGTTTCGTGATCGGTCGTTTGCTCGGCTTGGGCATGCCCCATGCCTTGCAACTCGCGGTCGCCACATCGGGCTTCTATGTCCGCCATGCGGTCAGCCCGAATCGCGAACAGTTGGTGCGCTTCCTGCAGACTCTCTAGTCTCAAGAGCAGACAAGAAACCGGGCAGTCTTCGGGCTGCCCGGTTTTTTATTTCTCGCCGCTCGCTTTTTCTTTCGCACCCGGTATCGTCACCCCTTTCGTATGCCACTCTTTCAACTGCAACAGATCACGCTCCGCTACGGGGCGTTGCCACTCCTTGACGAAGTCGACTTTCAGGTCGACCCGGGGGAACGTGTCTGTCTGGTGGGCCGCAACGGCACGGGCAAGACGAGTCTGATGCGGATTATTACCGGTGAAGAGACGCCGAATTCGGGAGAACTCGTGCGTACGCCCGGCACGGTGTTGACGCGGTTGACGCAGGAAATTCCTGACGGTCTTTCCGGTACGGTGATGGAGGTGATTCGCTCTGGACTGTCGCCCGAGCGGCACGAGGAAGAGTGGGAGATTGATGTCCGGCTGGATGAACTCGTCGAGGAGATGAAGCTTCCGGCGGAGCAGGATTTTACCGCGCTGTCCGGTGGGTTGAAGCGCCGCGTGTTGCTGGCGCGAGCCTTGGGTGGACGTCCCGATGTGCTGTTGCTTGATGAGCCGACGAATCACATGGATCTCGATTCGATCCTGTGGCTGGAAAAGTATCTGCTCGATCACAAGGTCACGCTCTTTTTCGTGACGCACGATCGCGCCTTTCTGCGCAAGCTGGCTACGCGCATTGTCGAGCTCGACCGTGGCAAGCTGACGAGTTGGGCGTGCGATTACGATACGTTTTTGGAGCGCAAAGCAATCGCCTTGGAGACCGAGGAGAAGCAATGGGCTCTCTTCGACAAGAAGCTCGCGCAGGAGGAGGCTTGGTTGCGGCAGGGGGTCAAAGCACGCCGGACCCGTAATGAAGGCCGTGTGCGAGCGCTGCAGCAATTGCGTCTCGAACGCAGCGCCCGCCGTGAGCGCGAGGGCAAGGCGCGTATCGAATTGCAGGAGGGGAAGACCTCCGGGCAAAAGGTGATCGACGTGCGCGATGTGTCATTCAGCTACGGAGCGGCTCCAGTCGTCTCAGGCCTGACGACAACAATCTGGCGCGGCGACAAGATCGGGATCATCGGCCCCAACGGCAGCGGCAAGACGACTTTGCTCAAGCTCTTGCTTGGCCAGCTCGCGCCCGAATCCGGCACGGTGAAGCACGGTACGAATTTGCAGGTGGTCTACCTCGATCAATTGCGAGGGCAGATCAACGATGCCAAGACCGTTGCGCAGAACGTAGCAGGTGACGCGGAGACGGTGCAGTTCCAGGGCCGGTCGCGTCATATTCACAGCTATCTGCAGGACTTCCTTTTCCGCTCGGACCGCATTCGCATGCCTGCGAAAATGTTGTCGGGAGGCGAGCGCAACCGGCTCTTGCTGGCTCGCTTGTTTTTGCAACCGGCCAATGTGTTGGTTCTGGATGAACCGACGAATGATCTCGATGC
This sequence comes from Verrucomicrobium sp., assembly GCA_017849585.1. Lineage (GTDB taxonomy): Bacteria > Verrucomicrobiota > Verrucomicrobiia > Methylacidiphilales > UBA1321 > UBA1321. Next base: position 127,682 of record JAFIGT010000043.1, on the reverse strand, counting down.
GGAAACGATGGAGTTGCTGGAGGATTTGCTCGTGGAATATACCGGCACGCTCCTGCTCGTTTCGCACGATCGTATGTTTCTCGATGAAGTGGTGACCAGCACACTCGTTTTCGAAGGTGAAGGACGGGTGTTGGAGTACACCGGTGGCTATGAGGATTGGGTGCGTCAGCGTGCGGCATTCACTCCGGTATTCACTACGCCGACGGAGGCGAAACCGGCTCCTATTGAGGCAAAGCCGAAGGGCGTGAAGCTGGAGCGTCCGCGCAAGTTTTTGAATCGCGAGAAAAAGGAACTGGCGGAAATGCCTGCTCTGATCGAGAAGCTGGAGAGCGAACAAACGGATTTGATGGCGCGATTGGGCGATCCGGAGTTGTATCAGAAGACTCCGGATCTTGTGGCGACCTTGCAGCAGGAGCTGGCTTCCTTGCAGGAGCGCACCCAGCAGGCCTACAAGCGTTGGGAGGAGTTGGAAAATCTCCGCGAGTCGTGCGAGGCGGAAGCGTAGGCTATTCGGCGGAAGCGCGCGACTTGGGGCTGGAATTTTTCCAGCCGCGCCGGGACATCTTGAGTTCCAGCGTGCGGTCAATGGCCCAGAGGGCGCTGCCTGCCGCCTCGGTTTGTTCACCGAGCGCCGATTCGCTGACGATGGGTATGCTATCCGCTACCGGGAAACGGTGCGCGGTTTGAATCTCTTGCAGGGTGCGCCGAATTTCCTCGATCATCAGTGCGCGGATTTCCGGAATCCAGCCGGTGCAGATAACGCGTTGAAACGGAAGGAGCAGGCAGACATTGCGAATGACCACGGCGAGATCCCGGGCGCCTTCCTGAACGAGTTTTTGTACGGTGCTGTCACCTTCTTTCCAGCGCTGATAAAGCTGGGTGACCTCGCGCCGTTCCTCATCGGGCGTAATGTGGGGGCGTTCCCCGTAGTGGTAATGATGCAGGCGATCGATCCACGAAAAGACATCGGCAGTGCCCGCGAGGGCGCCGGGAAGAAAACCTGAGGCTTTTTCTTGGGAGAAGGGGACTTGTATGCGGCCCAGCCAGCGGGACCAGTGCGGTGTACCGCGGCAGAGATGCCCGTCTATCATGAGGCTGAAACCCAGCCGGTCGCCGACATGCAGCAGGGTGGGGTTGGGCGGCAGGTTCGGATTACACCAGCGTTCGGCCAAGAGCCACGCTTCGGTATCGTGAATGAGTGTAACGGCGGTGCCCAATTTCTTCGCGAGTTGACGTCGGAATTGATCAGCCTGGCCGGGCGATGAAAAATCGTTGGTCGTGAGAATATGTTCGGTGTCGAACTCGAAATCGCCGCTGAAGCTCAATCCCGCGGCAAAGAGATGCCGGCGAGGGAGTGCCTTCACCATCCGCTGCGCGAGCGAGTAGATGGGCGAGAAGTCGGTGATGCCGCCCGCAAAAGAAAAGGGGAGTCGCTGAAAATCGATGACCTGGCTTTGCAGGTTCACAATGGCGAGCTCCACTTCGAGATGCTTGACCGTGATGCCGAGCGCAAAGCAGCGGTCGGTGGAAAGCTCCACGGACTTTGAGGGACGGCCGGGCCCGGCCTGGGCTTTTTGGCCGAGAGTGACCATTCCGGCGCGGCTCAGGGCGGAGAGTGGTTTCGAAGTCCCCATGGGAGAAAGACCCAAGCGTCGGGAAAGCTGGTCGCGGGTCATGCTGCCATGCTTGCGTAAAAGTTGGATGATCAGGCTCTGGGTATCGTTCATGACAAAGACGGCATCCTCCTCGTAAACGGCGGTGGGCGGAATGGCCTCGCGCGGCGTGTGCTGGGGAGAAATCGGCTTGCCGAAAATCGTATCGCAAGGAGGTGGTGTGGCAACTTCCATTTGGAGCGGGGGAGAATATCTCTGATCGAGACAAGTATGGCACAAACTTTTAAATTAACAACATTGTATTTAATATTAGGGGCGGCACGTATGATCCGGCTCCGAGAAAAATGATTGCAATTCGAAAGAAGGCGATTTTTTCCATGAAGGCGACAAAAAGAGCTTGTCTTTAATTTAAAAACAATGTATCTATATAGGATCATCGCTGAAAATCCATACTCAACCCTTCACTCGATAACCTCCATGAATTCATCCAAGTCCTTCGCATTGACGCTACTCCTGGGCCTATTGCTGTTGCCGAGGGGTGTGCAGGCCACCACGCTGATCTCTGATGGTTTTAATCGGACGGGATATTTAAATGGATCGACGCCGGATATCACCGTTGGGGGTGCCAAATGGCAGGCCTTCAATAATGCCACGGCGAGTACTTGGTCGACTTCGGGTACGGTGCTGACGGCGGGATTGGATTTGCAGCAGACGGCGTTGATCGATCTTGGGGTCAATTATTTCGTGTCGAATCCGGGGGTGTATACGTTGTCTTCGACGATCACGTTGGCGGCGGGGACGAGCTCGAAATGGGTCAGTCTTGGTTTTATCCAGTCGGGCGTGCTGGCGAGCGGACTTGGCGGTGCGATGAATGGTTCGGATGCGGGTTGGCCTTGGGTTTTAATGCGCGATAATGGTGGTGCGGCGGTGTTTGGTGGATCGGCGGCGTCGAATTCCCTGGCCTCGCTCGGGGCGGGAACCTTTGCGACGGATACGGCGCAGGCGGTATCTCTGGTGCTGAACACGTCTCTGGCCAATTGGACGCTCGATGTTTATGTGGGCGCGACGCAGTTGGATCTGAATGGAGTTGCGGCGGGCAGTACCTACACCTTTACCGCGAATCCGGATATTCAATATGTGGGCTTATCTGTCTCGGGAGGCGGCACGGGTTTGGAGTCGATCGATAACTTCAGTCTGACTACAGTGCCGGAGCCGTCGGCGATGGTGTTGATGGTGTCTGGTGTCGCTGTGGTTGGGTTGTTCCGTTCCCGTCATGTCCGGCTGAAGACCGGTTATTGATAGGTTGTCATTAAGTTTCTTTGCGAGATAGGCCGCATAGCATGAATAGTCGTAGACAAGTCGGATGGTTGATTGTGATGGTGGTGCTAACGCTGCTGAATGGTCGCGCAGAGGAAGCGACCAAAGCGTTGGGCACGCTGAATGTCCGGGTGGATGAGAAGAACGTGCTGCGTTCGTTTTCTCCTCGTTTTTTTGGGCTGAACTTCGAATGGGGGTATTCGCAGGACCGGGTTCAGTTGGACCCCTCGAATCAGCAGGAGGACTCCCGACTGGCTGAGCTGTGTCAGGGATTGCCATTGCCGTTGAATCGCATGGCGGGGACAATTTCGCAGGAGTTTCGCTGGAAGCAGGCCATTGGTCCGGTCGAAGATCGGCCCCAGCAACAGTTGAACCCATGGGAGAGTCCGCGGCTGGTGCGGGTTGGGCCGGTGGAATGGATTCGGTGGGTGCAGAAGGTCGATCCGCGCGCGGAGTTTGTCTGGACGATTAATATTCTCAAGGAGACTCCCCAGGATGCGGCGGATCTGGTGCAATTTCTCACCGGCGATGCCAAGGCGAAAGTTGAACCGGGAAAGACGAACTGGGCGCAAAAGCGGGTGGAGCTTGGCTTGCCGAACCCGGTGCCGGTGGTTTGCTGGGAGTTGGGCAACGAGCTGAGTCTCAAGCCGAATGCACATAAAAAGTACGTGTGGACCGCAGAGCAATACATCGAGACCGTGAAGCCGTTTATCGCGGCGATCCGAGCCGTGAATCCGAAGGCGAAACTGGCTATTGAGGGCTCATGTTACTGGGACGACTGGGATGGCACGGTGCTGCGGGCACTCGGGGCGCAGGTGGATTATATTTCGCCGCATTACTACTATAAAAGTTCGGTACGCATGAAGGATGATCCGAGCCTGAAGCCGGGTTCATTTCAAGGATTGGAGGGAGCGTTTGTTGATTCCTGGTTGAAGGCGATGGTGAAACAGGTGCGGGAGGTGGCGACCGATGAGCACAAGGTGGAGATCCTCATTACCGAGCATGCGATGTGGCCGCCGGCGTTGAAAGATCAGGAGTGGAAAGCGACGTGGTATTTGAGCCATTCGCTCGATGGGGTGCTCTCCACGGCCAGTTTTCTGCTCCGCTGTCTGGCTGTTCCCGAGGTAGCGGGGACGAACTATCATAATTTTTCCTCAGGACCGTGGGGGTTGGTCTACCGTAGTGGACAGACAAACGAACTCTACAAGACAGGCATGCTGGACATGATGAAGCTTTTGTGCGGAATCGAGCCAGGGGAGGTTGTGGCGGTGGAGACTTCAGCGGGGGAGAGTTCGGAGCCGGGAGATCGTCCGGTGGTCGTCCGCGCCATACGTCATGGCAAAGGTCTGACGTTAATACTGGTTAACCAGGGGGCGGCTCGCACGATGAATCTTGCTTTTGCCGGGCCGCATTCCTTCCAAGGAGCTTCAGGAATTTGGGGGAATGAGTTGGATGCTCACAATACCAAAGATGCCGGCGTACTGAAGATCGAGTCTTTGCCATGGGGAGTTAAAGGGAAACCGCTGGAAAAAATGACCCTGCCAGCGCAATCTTTGGTGGTGGCGCGGTTCGAGTAAACCGATAATAAATCATGATTGCGAAAGCTTCCTCCGGGGTTCGTCGGGCCTTCACGCTCATTGAGCTGTTGACGGTCGTGGCGATTATCGCGGTGCTGGCGGCCTTGGCGTTACCCGTTTTCAAAAAAGCCATGGCTTCGGCCCGGCGTTCGACATGCATGAGCAACGAGCGCCAGATTGGAAGCGGCCTTTTTTTGTATGCGGTCGATCACAATAATCAGTTGCCAGCGGTGGATCGGAATTACCCGAGTGCCACTGATACCGGCCTATGGAATTACGCCATCTGGACCTATTGCGGCTACTCCGCCAGCAGCTACGTATTTAACGCCAACGACCCCTGTGTGCGCAAGGGGAGTAATGTCAGCCGTCAGAAGAATATCTTTCGGTGCCCGGAAATTTGGGGCACTCCGAAATGCCCGCCTGGCGTACAGATCAATGCCAACCGGATGTCATATGGATTGAATTCCGGCATTGGCAGTCCCCTCTGGGCGGATGTGTGGGCGAAGCCGGTATCGCTTGGCACGGTCACAAGCCCCGCCACCACGGCCATGGTGGTGGAAGCGAGTTTCGTGCTGGGAACGCGATCCGGCTTCGCGCTGTACTTCGGGTTAATCCCGCATGACGAGGGGCTCAATGTTCTCTTCTACGACGGGCATGTTCAATATATGAAATATGCCGAGATCCCGACGTTGAGTACGGATCCGTTTTGGAGCGGGCAATAGCGATTATCTCCGTCGCAGGCGAAAATGGCGGGGCGATTGGCCGAGTTTCTTTTTCACCCATGCGGAAAAATGGGGAAGCGAGCTGAACCCAAGATCGTAAGCGATGGACTTGATGCTACGTTCGGAGGAGAGCAGGGTGAGCCGGGCGGCACTGAGCCGTTTTTCCTCCCAGTACTCGGTGGGTGTTTTGCCGAGATTGCGAACGAACAATTTATTGAGCTGGCTCAAGCTCAGGCCGACGAGAATGGCGAGTTCCCGCTCGCGCAGGGGATGGTTCAGTGTGCGTTTCTCGAGGATGTGGACGGCCTCGCGAACGCGATCGTCCAGCTTGGCGATGGTGTGAGGAGTCAAACCCTGACTCTCCATGGCGGCGGTGTACGCCTGCATCCAGTCGTAGAGCATGCGTTGCATCTCGAAAAAACGGCGGGGTGAGCCGGACATGCGCTGAAGCTCAACGGTCACACCGGGATATTCCCGGCCCACGTGCTGCTCCAGCATTTCGCTGATGCGGGTGAATTCCGGCAGCTTGGCGGCCGGAATGGCGTACGACTTGGAGCGGTCGAAGAGAGGTTCGCCGGTCGGCCACTCGGCCACGAAGCGGATGGAGAGGATGTGGGCATCGGGGCTGAACTCCTGATAGCCCTTTTTATCACGCGGAAAAACCCAGTAACCCTCGCGGTAACGTTCCCGGGTGCCACCCAGGGTCAGCGTGACACTGCCTTTGCGGATGAGCCACGCGGCTTGCGGGTGGGAGAGATATTCGTTCTGTTGGTATTTCTTGCCAAGGGGGCCATCGTAAATCCAGGCCAGCTGCGTGCGGAAATCGTACCAATTACCAAGCGGTTCGGCGGTGGGGGGGAGTCGTTTGGCCATGAGCGGATCGTGTAACTCTCGGCTGCTGCAGGAACAACGGGGAGTGCAGGGAATTAAAGCGTAACAAGGCCGATCTTTGCGAGGTAAAAAACAAGATATGAGCAGTATTAATAACTAAACGATGAAATCTGAACAGTCTCTCGCATGGCTGTGGAAAGGAAGTTGGCTTATATAATTACCGTGCCGTGATCACTTTCCCGGCGCGCCACGATTATGACTTTACCGGAACCATCTCCCTGCACTGTGCTGAACAAAACCCGAACGTCGGGCGACTCGATTCAACTGCCTGTCGAAGAGGCCGGCGGCTATGATGTCCTAGTGGTGGGTGCGGGTTTATCGGGGGTGTGTGCGGCGGTGGCGGCGGCGCGATTGGGGGCAAAGACGTTACTTGTGGAGTCGCTTCCTTACATCGGCGGCAATGCTACGATTGGATTGCCGCTGAGTTCTTTTCGCGCGGCGCAGGACGAGAGGTTGATCGTGGGCGGCATTCCGCTGGAGATTGTCAATGGACTGCGTCAACGTGGTGGATGCGAGGTTGATCCGGCTCAAAGAGACTGGCTGCCAATTGATTGCGAGTTGCTGCAACTCGAATTGACGCGTCTGCTGGATGGAGCTGGAGCTGAGTTGCTGACTTATTCTCCGCTTCTTGCCGTTGAGCGGGAAGGCCGGGAATTGCGGTCTGCTGTGTTTCATAACAAGGAAACATCGCTGCGAGTGCACGCCCGTGTGATGATCGATTGTTCCGGCGACGCGCAGGTAGCAGCGCTGGCGGGATTGCCGACCCCAATGGGACGGCATCGCGACCAGAAAACGCAGCCGATGACGCTCACTTTTACGCTCGGTGGCGTGGAGGGTGACCGCATGCCCGCATGGGGTGAGATTGTGAAGCGGTGGGAAGAGTTGAGATTGCAACGGGCTTGGCGCAATCCACGCTCAGCCATCACCTATCCCTTCGCGCTGCCCGGAAAGCCGGGACATTACGCATTCAATGTCACGCGCATCATCGTCGACAAGGGGACCGACAACCGCCTGCTCTCCCATGCGGAGAAGGAAGGGCGTTATCAAGTGGAGGAATTCGTCGAGGAATTTCTGCGCCCTCACATTGCCGGATTTGAACGGTGCTATCTTTCGCAGATAGGTCATCGCATCGGCGTGCGCGAAACACGACGCATTGCCGGGTATTACGAGTTGCAGCGTCAGGATCTGCTGGCCCTGACGCAGTTCGAAGATGCCATCGCCTGCAACAGTTACCCGGTTGACATCCATAGCCCCGATGGCGGGACGTCGCAATGTGAGGAAGGTTCCTTGCCTAAGGGCGGCTACTATACGATTCCCTACCGCGCCCTCGTGGCGCGCGATGCGGACAATCTGCTCGCGGCGGGCCGCTGTGTGTCTGCCTCACATGAAGCGCTTTCGGCGGTGCGGGTATTGAGCGCGGCCATGGCGACGGGTGAAGCTGCCGGAACGGCTGCGGCGCTTTGCATCGAGAGTGGCTTGAATCCGATGGAGCTGAGTGTGGATCGCTTGCGTGCCGCTTTGCGCCGACAGGGCGCCATCGTGGAATGAATTCGGGATCGATACGTATCGAGCACTATTCATAACTTATTGAATAATTTTGATAACCTTCCTCCGTGGTCATTCCCGAGGGAATGGCTTAAGGTTCTAATCAGGCGATGGCTGCAACGGAGCGGCTGCGTAGGACCAAAGAAATCCAAGGAAGAAAGCGACATGAAAAAATCAATCAAATGGCGTGCATGGGCAAGAACAGGGGTTCTCGGGTTGCTGGGTATGGCTTGCGTGAGTGTGGCATCGGCGCAGACTCCCTTGGTTTGGTACAAGATGAACGAAGGTACAGGCACGTTGGTTGCCGATAGCGGTTCCGGCGCGGCGCTGAATGCCACGATGAGCGGGACGGCCACTTGGACCAACTCCACGCCGAGCGGCACTGGTTCCGCCGTAAGTATTGTGGATAACACCACGGATGCCAATTTTGTCAGCACAGGGTCTGTCGCGGGTACCAAGCTGGATGGGCTGACGAAATTTACCATCACCTTGTGGGTGAATTTGCAATCACTACCAGCTTCGGGAGATCGACTGCTTTCCACCTTGAGCGTCATTCCTTACAAAGGGTTTGATTTCAATCTTCAAAATGTGTCGGGCTATAGCTTTGCACCGACCCTCATGGTGGATGGAGTCACGGGATCTGCGGTGGGAGCGCCGAGCACCTCGGTGACTTCGGATCACTCCTGGGTCTTTCTGTCGGTGTCTTATGATGGGTCGCTCAGTGGGGGCAATACGACTTTTTATTCAGGTGCGGCGAGCGGGAGTTTGCTCACCCTAGGCACGGCTTCGATTACCAGTGGCGCGGTGGATACCGGTGCTGGCTCGTTGCAGATCGGTAATACGACGGCATCGGCTTCGGATCGCACCATGTCGGCTTTGTATGATGATGTTCGCATCTACAGCGAGGTGCTCACTTCTACCGAAATTGACGCCATCCGGATGGACGCGGTTCCGGAGCCTTCAGCGGCGCTGCTGGCGGTTTTTGGGTTGGCCTGCTTTGTGCTGTTGAAGCTCCGTCCGCGCTGCCAGTCATTGTAATCGAATTCTGCCGCAGCAACGGCTTGGGAGGTTCCATGCCTCGACTTATGATTCACTGGGAGAGCGATTCATCCACCTGCCGGGGATTTACGCTCATAGAGCTACTGGTGGTGGTTTCCATTCTCCTGATTCTGGTTTCCTTGTCCTGGCCCGCGTTGCATCGGACTGTGGCGCGAACGAAACAGGTGAAATGCCTTTCGAATCTGCGGCAATTGCACTCGGCCTTTCTTTCGTTCCAAATGGAAAACGAGGGAAAGCTGCCTTATGAAACGACAAGCGGTTTGCCACTCGACCAGCAATGGCATCGACGGATTTTTCCCTATCTGGGCGGGGCATTGACATCAAGCTGGCCGGGCGCGATGGGGGCGGCTTATCTTTGTCCGTCTGACAAATCACCTTATAACGGTGTGATCAGTTACGGGTTCAATAATTATCTCGGCGATTATCGGTCGGTAAATATTGAGACCAATGCGATCCTGCTGGCAGACGCGCCGAATTTTCGGCTCAGCGAGGTTGCTCCCGGAGTGATCACGTTGAAATATAATCACAACGGCAATGCCTGCGCCATTCGTCTGGATGGCTCCGGTATGCAGCAAAAGAACTACGCAACGCCTCAGGATGACCCGGATTTGTGGAAACCACACCGGAATCCGTAACGCTGTACTTTCAAAATCCTCTACTTCCAGTGTTTCTTTGTTGAAGTGATAAGCTGGGCATGTCTTCCGTATAAGATCAATAGCATGCGCAAGATGCCGTGTGGTACATAGTTGCTCGAAATGATGCCCACTGTTATCTCATGGTTGCAACATTGGCGGGAACTGTTAAGAATACCGCATATGTCGCCGGGGAAGAATATTCCACGACGTAAATGGGTGTAATGGCATTCACTCGAAGACCTGGCGGCTTCAAAAGCGAATCGAATACTATGACGACCGTTCTGACCGAGACCGATAATGACAGCATCGTAGTGTGTGATAACAGTCAGGCTGTTCCCGTACGGGCCACTTTGTTGCGCATGACCCGTTACACTGCGAGCTTCGAAGTCTACAATCCTTACAGCATCCTACAATTGTCCGAGGTGCTCTCCAATTTCCGCATCATCGTCAGTGGTAAAATTTTGTACTCCGGCCGCGGCATCGTCAATCACATGGTCAATACCGGCATCGTGCTCGTGTGCGAAGCGACGCTGGACGAAGAGAGCTGGCTCGATCTCGATATTCTCTCGCCGGTGATGCAGATGGACCGGCTGGCCGGTGATTTCGATCGCCTCCTCAACGAATGGGGCAAGGTGGAGCAAATCACCCCGGAGTTGAAGGTGGTGGTCTCCGACATGCAAACACTGCTTTCCGATATGCGCCGCTGGCTGGAACAGGTGGAGTTGACGGTGCGTTCCAGTCCACCGCCCGAGCGGACGAAGATCGAGCTGACCATCATCGAGAAGCTCAACACGCTGATTCTGCCGGTGACGCAAAAGCTATTCGAGCGTTTCGAAGCGATTGCAGGAGCGGTGAAGGACGAGGTGGTCGCGGTGCATCGTGCGTATGCCCGCCGGCAGTTACATCCACTCGTGCTCTGCTCGCCCTTTTTGCACCGCACCTTCCAGAAGCCACTCGGCTATGCCGGCGATTACGAGATGGTGAACATGATTCTGCGCGATCCGATCGAGGGTTCTTCCCTTTTCGCGAAGATGTTGAACAACCATTTCGTGGCGGTGGCACCGGCCGAGGCGCATCGCAATCGCGTGAAGTACCTCACCGAGATGTTAAGCAAGGAGACCCGGCGTCGCGCCAAGAACGGACTGAACACGCGCGTGTTCAATCTGGGGTGTGGTCCGGCGAAGGAGGTCCAGAATTTCTTTGCCTACGACGATCTTTGCGAACGCGCGGAACTGGCCCTGCTCGATTTCAATGACGAGACTCTCGACCAGACCGGGAAGATTCTTGCCGACATCAAGATGAAACATCGCCGCTCGACGCGGTTGCACATGATCAAACGGTCCGTGCATCAGATTCTCAAGGAAGGCGCCCGGATTGGCGAAGTGGACAGTGGCGCGCGCTACGACGTGGTCTATTGCGCCGGGTTGTTTGATTATCTTTCCGACCGCATCTGCCGCCGGTTGCTGGAAATTTTCTATGAGATGCTGGCACCGGGCGGACTGCTGGTGGCGACCAACGTGGAAGCTTCCAATCCGTCGCGCGGCATGATGGAATACTTGATGGACTGGCATTTGATCTACCGCACGGCTGATCAGCTCAAGGCACTATCCCCGGCGGACGCTCCGGCGGAAAATTGCCGGGTGCTGGCCGATGCGACGGGCTATAATATCTTCCTTGAGATCAACAAGCCGCAATGATTCCCACCAGAGTATTTTCGAGAAACCGAAACCAGCCACCAGCTGATCCGGGAGAGAACGCGGCGCAAGCGGCGCTGAAGGCGGCTTTCTTTGAATATAACCGCTCCGTCCGTATCTCGAGCTCCAAGATCGCGTGCATGTTGGTTATTGTGCTGATGCCTGTTGGCGTCTCGCTCGATTACCTTGTCTATCCCCAATTCAGCGGTTTCTTTCTGGTCCTGCGTTTGATTTGTTCCCTGCTGGCGCTGCTATTGTGGCGGTTGCTGGAGACTCCTTTTGGGACGAAACACTTTCGTGTTCTGGGCATGGGCTGGTTCGTATTGCCGTCGCTCTTCATCAGTCTGATGATCTATTATGCTGATGGGGCCTTATCCCCGTATTACGCGGGGCTGAATCTCGTTTTGATCGCGGTATCGTGGGTGGCGCAGGTTGATTTTCTGGAGAGCTTGATTGCCACCGGTTTAACTTTGCTCATGTACACGCTCGCCTGCGTGGCGCATGGAGGCGGTACCACCTCTGATTACTTCAATAATTACTATTTCATCGTACTCACCGGCATTATCGTCGTGACGGGTAGCTACTTCCTGAACACCCTGCGGTTTCGCGAATACGCTCTGCGTTCCGAGGTGGACCGGAGTCGTCGTGAACTGGAGGAAACCAATGCGAAACTGGTGGAGTTGGACCGCGCGAAGTCGGCATTTTTCGCCAATGTCAGCCACGAACTGCGGACGCCGTTGACCCTTCTGATCGGGCCGCTGGAACGGCTGCGCCACCCCGGTACACGCGAATCGGCATCAGATCACGTGGAGATGCTCGACATCATGTACAACAACGCGATGCGGCTCCTACGCCTCATCAACGATTTGCTCGATCTGGTGCGACTCGATTCCGGAACAATCCGGGTGCATCGCCAGCAGGTTGAGCTGGTTCCGTTTCTCGAAGGCATTGCCAAATCGGTTACGCCCATGTCACAGCAGCGCAAGCTGCAGTTCGGTTGCAAATTGAATATTCCGACGGATTGCCGGGTCCACATTGATCGCGACAAGGTCGAGAAGATCATCCTTAATCTCCTGTTCAATTCTTTTAAGTTCACTCCCGAGTCTGGCACGGTGCAACTGGAGGCGCAGATGGAGGGGGATCGATTGGTTCTCGTGGTTTCCGATACCGGCAAGGGAATCGCCGCGGGCGATTTGTCGCGGATCTTCGACCGCTTCTGGCAGGGCGAAGCCACCTCGACGCGCCGCTTTCAAGGCGTTGGCATTGGCCTGGCCTTGGTCAAGGAACTAGCTGTGGCGCATGGCGGTTCCGTTGACGTGAAAAGCGAAGTCGACAAGGGCACGGTCATCCGTGTGGAAGTGAATACGAAGGAAGATGAGCAAGGGATGGCGACTGAACCGCTGGTGGTAAAGAATGAAGTGGCAGTTGACTCGGAATGGCTGGAAGGTCTTTATCGTCGAGCGGAATTCTTCCCCTCCCACGTTTGGGCGGGTAACGCGACCACGACTTCCCCCGTGGAGGATGGTCGCAACAAGCCTCTGGTATTGGTGGCGGACGATGAGCCGGAAATGCGCCGTTTCCTCACCGCGCAGCTGAAGGAATTATACGCGGTTTGCGAAGCTCGCAACGGGAGTGAAGCGCTGGAGCTGGCCCGCTCCCGGGACTTCACGCTAATCCTGCTAGATTTGATGATGCCGGGCATTGATGGCATCACGCTGACCCGGCTTTTACGTGAGACGCCGGGCACCTCATCCGTGCCTATCGTGATTTTGACAGCACGCACGGATGAGGATTCCAAGATGCAGGCGCTGGAAGCAGGAGCGACCGACTTCCTAACCAAGCCCTTTGCCAGCAGCGAACTCGCCGTGCGGTGTCGCAATCTGGTCCTGTGGTATCAATTACAAAATCGCCTTTCGGCCAAGTCGAAGGAACTGGAGGAGGCGCTGGAGCAGATCAAGCAAACCGAGACGCATCTGGTGCATCAGGCCAAGATGGCTTCGCTGGGCCAATTGAGTGCCGGATTGATGCACGAGATCAACAACCCGCTCAATTTCGCCAATACCGCCGCCCATCTCATCCGTAAGCGGCTGGCCAATGCCGCGATCGAGAATCGGGAGGCCATCGAAAAGCCCTTGCAGGATCTGATGGATGGCATTGGACGGGTGGCCAATATTGTGGGCAGCCTGCGTTCCTTTACCCACCCGGACAGCAGCGACTTTAGCCGGGTGGATGTGAAGGATATCATTGAAACGGCAGCGCGGTTTGTGCAGATCGATTCCATGGGAATCGCCTTGGATATTCAGGTGGAGCCGGGACTCTCGGCGCGTGGAAATCGTAATCAGTTGCTGCATTTGCTGATCAATCTCTTACAGAATGCGTCCGACAGCCTGCGGGAGAAATCCGCGCCCGAGAAACGGATTGAAGTGGGTGCGGTATTGCAAAATGGCCACATCTGTCTTACATGTTGGGACAACGGAAAGGGAATCAAGGCTCAGGACTTGACCAAGATTTTCGACGCCTTCTACACCACCAAGCGGGTAGGCGAGGGAGTTGGACTGGGATTGAGTATTTGCCATCGCATCGTTAAAAATCATCAAGGGGAAATACGCGTGGAAAGTCAGGAGAATGAATTCTGTCGTTTCAACGTCACCCTTCAGCCAGACAGGAACTAAATATGAACCAAACGTACGATTACAAAAACTTTGCCGTGCTGTATGTGGATGACGAAAGTCAGACGGCATCCAATTTTAAGGAATATTTTTCCGACATCTTTGATGTCGAAATTGCCACTAGTGGCGAAGAGGCCTGGCAGATTTTCTCCAAGAATCCCGATCATTTTGCCATCGTGATGACCGATCAGCGGATGCCGGCCAGCAGCGGCGTGGAATTATTGGAGCGCGTGCGCGCGGCCCGGCCACGGGTGTTGCGGATTCTCGCCACTGCCTATTCGGATATCAATGCCGCCATCGCCGCAGTGAACAGCGGCGCGATTTACAAATACGTAAACAAGCCGTGGGATCCGCCCACTCTGGAAATGACACTGAAGCGCGGCATGGAGTTCTATCTGGTGCAGCGCGAACGCGATTTGTTGATGCGGGAGAAATTGGCGGCCTTGCAGCGGTTGATGATGACGGACCGCCTGCTGAGTTTGGGGATTTTTGCAGCGGGCTTGAATCAGCACCTGCGCAATTCGCTGACGGCCGTGAAGACCTTCCTTGATCTCGCCCCGTTGCAACTACAGCGGGAGAATCTGGATATCAATAACCTGCGCGATCCGGATTATTGGAAGAATTTTTATTCCACGGCCCAGACGCAAATGGGGAAGATTGTGTCGCTTTTGCAGGACATCCACAATATCCCCGAATCCTCCCGCGTGCCGCTGACGGATGAGTTCTCGCTGAATGAAGTGGTGCAGATCTCCTGCGATTGCCAAAAGGAGGCCTTCGCCAAAAAGCAAATCGCGCTTTCGCTCAACCTTGGAGAAAATGTCAGCATCACCGGTAATCGTCTGTTGATTCAAAACGGACTGCAATTGTTGCTGGCCGATGAAGCGGCCAACCTGCCTCAGGGAGGTAAACTCTCAATCACCACCTCGCCCGCCACGGATGAAACGGGGCGAGCCGGGGTGAAAATTGAAATGAACGACTACGGAGCCGGGTTGTCCGTGAAGACCTTGAACTGCCTCTTCGATCCGTTCTTCGTGAAAAAGAGCGAGCCGGCACAATATGGGCTGAATCTGTTGACCTGTTTCTTCATCGTCTATCATCATTCTGGTTCGATGACGATGGCGCAGAATGGTTCGGACAAGGCCAGCTTCCATATCTTCCTGCCGTCCCTGGCCAATCTGCCCAATGCCCGTGAAGAGCAGATGTTCTTGGAGCGAGTCTTTGACATGGAGAAAGTCTGGGAAAAAATGTTGATGGAATCATGAGCCATGCCCGCCGACGGCTAATCTCCTCAAGGAAAAGAAACGTATGAGGCAACCTAAACGGGAGCAATTGAGAGTGCGCTTGACGCAGGATGTGCGTCAGGCTCTTGAGGAATATGCCAAGGGTCGCGGACAAAATGCCACGATCTCCAGTGTTTTGCGGGAGTTCATTCAGTGGTTGATTGATCCTAATGGATTTACGCAGCCCAAGCTGGTGACGCGCGAAGCGGCTGAGGCGCTCACATCTTTGGCTAAGGCGTGGGGCCGCACGGAGGAGCAGACATTGGATCAATGCATCCTGGGAATTCGCGATCTTGTCGAAGCCAAAAGAACGACGATGCCTCTCATCGTCCGCGAGATCAAGTTGCGCCGCAGCTACCAGAGCGAAGCGCCCATCGAGGAGTCGGAAAAATAGCGCGAAATTTCTACAGATTGTCCGCTTCGATATTCAACTTATCGATGCGGTGCTGCAGAATGCGCGGGGTCAGATTGAGCAAGTCGGCTGCGGTCTTGATCCGGCCATTGGATTTCTTGAGCGCACTAGTGATCATCTGCCGGTGCAATTGCTCGGTCGCTTCGGTGAAGGAAATGACTTCCGGATCGAGGTAGGGTAGGGGATTGCCTCCAATTTCTCGCGGCAGATAGCCTAGCCGCAGGACTTCCTCCTCTCCATGGAGCACCAAAATGCGCTCTAGGACAATGCGTAGTTCCTGTACATTTCCTGGCCAGGAATAGGATTGAAGCCGCTGCAAGGCTTCAGGTTCCACCCCGCTCATACGTGCCGAGGAGCCGGAGCTGTTCTGGGTCAGGTAATGGGCGATCAACATGGGAATGTCCTGACGGCGTTCCCGCAGAGGAGGCAGGGAAATCATATGGATGGGACCGGTGTTTTCCATTTCTGCCAGAAATTCGCGCGCAATCGGTTCTGGTTCCTTGGAGAAGTCGCAAGAGATGAAAAAACGGGTGATGTAGGGAATTCCTTTGGAGGGGCTCCCGAGGCGGTGGAAGACCTTGCTCTTCAGTGCCGCCTTCAAGCGCGTGCGAGTGTCGGTCGGAAAACGGGGGGCTTCATTCAGGAAAATAGCGCCACTACCGGCCACATCGATGGCGCCGGATTTGATTTCCACCCCGGTCAGGTTTATTACCTCGCCAAAAATCGCTGAATCCACGCTTTCGACATCCGAGCTGGCATTTTCAACTTTGACAAAGGGCTCATTACCCCGTCGACTCCATGAGTGAATCTGCCGCGCGAGAAATTCTCGACCGGTTCCAGCTTCTCCCAAGAGCACCACGGGATGAGAGGTTTGAGAGGCTTGTTGGGCGATTTCCACGGCGCGCTGAATGCCACCCGATTCTCCGATGACATTGACCGGGAATTTCTGGGTTAACTCGCTTTTAAAGGTCGTGCGATGGCGCTTGAGATTGGCGGTCTCCAAGGTGCGGGCGACAAGATTCCTTAACTCGAAAACATCGAAAGGTTTGCAAATAAAGCCCATGCTCGGAAGCTGTCCGGATTCATCCGGTCTCTGTTCGTGGTAAAAAGCGCTGACGGCAATCAAGGGGATTTCAGGTGCAATCTTGCGCGCTTCCTCAATGAAATTTTTGGCTACCTGCCGCAGCATCAGGGCGTCAAAAATGAGCAGGTCAAAATGTTGCGCCCCGAGCCAGTGCAGGGCTTCCTGCGAGGTCTCTGCCGTTTGCAGTTCGTAAATTCCCCAGAAAGTCGAGCGAATGGATTCCCGGGATCCAATATCGCTATCGACAACAAGAATACGCTTCATGGTGGCTATACAAAGTCACTCCGCCTTATCTCAAGGCGGAGGGGACAGCAGGGTCCCGATTTAATGCACCCACCTGGGAAATAGGGGGAAAGGCAGTGGCTGGCAGCGTATTCATAGGGTGTCAGTCACGGGTTGAGGCTAATCGAGTTATTCCACGAGTGAACTCACTCGACGTCGCTTGGAATCGAGTTTCGCATCAATCACACTGGTCATGAAGTATTGATTCAGCGCCAACCGCACAAAATCGGAAGGAGTGACCTCATGAAGACGTGCCTTGAGGGCGAGCGCTTTTTTTTCCTGGGGTTTTAGATCCACGAGTACATCTTGAGTTCCTACGGTCTTTTTACTCTTGGAAGGCAATTTCGGAGCCGCGCTTTTCATTTAATCGATATTAAATAAGGGCACATGTAAAAACAACATTTTTGTCAAAAAATGACTAAAAAAGCATAAAATTACATTTATGTAACTTGTGGATGCGTGAAATTAGGCTTGTGACGACTATTGAGTCGATATGAGTTAAATTAACGCGGAGAATTGCCTGCGTGTTCGCAGGTGCAAGCATATTCAGCTCGTTGACACCCCTTGCAGAGCGCTGAGTGGTAATCGATGCGAAAATTCTGCGGTTTCGCTGCGGGGTCGTTTTTGATCTGGAGAACAAGGCGATAACCATCCCCGTCAGGTAAAGTGGTTTTGGAAAGGAATGCGGCTCCTGTTTTTTCGAATTCCAATACGGTCTTTCCTGTCTTCGCCTCGGCGATCACTTTGACTTGCTGGGTGGAGGGGGTGATCGGTTTCATGGTGTCATCGTAAAAAGTGACGCTGACCTTTTTGTCTGCCTGCACTAAAAATTCGGCATGCAGGGGAAGGCTCTCCACGATTTTACCCCCTTTGGGTCCGGCAAGAGCCTGGTGGGAGTGACCGCTTTCGGCGGCCAGGGCGACAGTGCCAAGAAATACGGAGGCGGCAAGAAGGGTGAGGAGACGGCTCATGATTTTACGCTTTCGTTGTTTGGTTGTGGATGACGCGACTCTCCATCCATTCATACAGAACGGGGAGGATCACAAGGGTTAAAAAAGTGGAACTGAGAATCCCGCCGATGACTACTGTGGCCAAGGGGCGTTGCACCTCCGCTCCGGCACCGGAACCGAATGCCATGGGAAGAAAGCCCAGGCTTGCCACGAGTGCCGTCATGATGACGGGGCGCAGCCGGGTGAGAGACCCTTCCCGGACGGCTTCCGGAAGGTTCTTGCCGGATTCGCGCAGTTGGTTGAAGTAGGTGACCAGCATCACGCCGTTCAGGACTGCGACACCGGAAAGGGCAATGAATCCGATTCCCGCGCTGATACTGAACGGCATGCCGCGCAGCCATAGGGCATAGATACCACCGGTAACGGCCAGTGGGATGCCTGTATAGATGAGTGCCGCCTGACGGAGGCTGCCAAAAGCCATGAAGATCAGGATGAAAATCACGAGTAGCGCAACAGGGACGATCACCGTCAATCGCGCGCGAGCTTCTTGCAGGTTTTTGAACTGACCGCCAAATTCGATTGTGTAGCCCTGTGGTAATTTGACTTGTTCGTTGACTTTTTTTTGCGCTTCCAGCACGTAGCTCTCCACATCGCGACCCCGTAGGTTCACCATGATGGCGGCGCGACGCTGCCCATACTCGCGGGCGATGGTGTTTACTTTTTCGCTCACTTCGAAGTCGGCTACTTGCCCGAGAGTGAGCAGTCCGCCATCGGAGGTGCGAACAGGGAGTTGCTTCATTTCGCCGATGCGCTTGCGGAGATCCTCTGGCAAGCGAACGACAATGGGGTAGCGGCGATTACCGTCGATGAGGCGACCTGCCTCGCTACCGGCCAAAGCGGCCTTGACAGTTTCATTGATCTCCGCGGCATGAATATTATAGCGGGTCATGGCTTCCCGGTTGAGCTTGATTTCCAGTGTGGGCGCCTTGCCCAAAGCATCGAATTCCACATCGGCGGCTCCAGGAACTCTTTCCAGAACCTCGCGAACCTCGCCCGCAATACGTTCGATTTCGGTGAAATCGTCACCGAAGACTTTCACAGCAATGTCGGCGCGCGTGCCTTCCAGGATTTCATTGAAGCGCATTTCGATAGGTTGTGAAAACAGGTAGGCTTGTCCCGGAATCTGGAGTCCCAATTCCCGGCTCATCTTGTTGGCGAGTTCATCTTTGCTTTTCGCACTCGTCCATTCTTTCTCTGGCTTATAGAAAATATAAGTATCAGAGACATTGACGCCCATCGGGTCGGTGGCAATTTCAGCCGTGCCGATGCGGCTGAACGTATAGGTCACTTCGGGAAATTTTTCCTGTAGCATCTTCTCGGCCTTTTCCTGCATGGCGATCGAAGCGTCGAGCCCCACGCTCGTCGTTCGGATCATATGCGTGGCGAACGATCCCTCATCCAACTGGGGAGCGAACTCTGCGCCAAGTCGCGAAAAGAGCAGCAATGACAATGCGAACAAGATCACGGCTCCGCTTACGGCCAGCCAGCGCGCGCGCAGGGCTCGATCGAGGACGGGAGAGTAGAGGGATTTCAGCCACAGGATGGCCGTATTATCTTTTTCGCTGATCGAGCTGGTTAGAAAATACGAGCACAGCACCGGCATCAGGGTTAACGAAAGTATCAAGGCGCCAATGAGAGCGAAGATAACGGTCCATGCCATGGGCGTGAACATTTTGCCTTCGACTCCAGTCAGGGACAGGATGGGCAGATATACAATGGTGATGATCAGAACGCCAAAGAAGGTCGGCGTTCCCACTTCCTTGGCCGCATGGAGTACGACGTGACTGCGCTCTTCCACGGTGAGAGGTCGCCCGTGATGATGTTGTGCCAGTCCCAGACGGCGCACGATGTTTTCCACCATGACGACTGCGCCATCGATGATCAGACCAAAGTCGACTGCTCCCAGACTCATCAGGTTGCCTGACAGGCGCGACTGGACCATGCCAGTGATGGCGAAAAGGAAGGAGAGGGGAATCGCTGCGGAAACAATCAGCGCGGCCCGCCAGTTTCCCAGCAGGAACAGAAGAACCGCCACGACAAAAATAGCGCCTTCAAAAAGATTTTTTCCGACGGTGGCAATGGTTTGATCCACCAAGATGGTCCGATCATAAGCGGTGAGGATTTCGACTCCCTCCGGTAACCGGCTTTCGATTTGCCAGAGTTGCTCAGCCACCCGTTTAGCCACGATCCGGCTGTTCTCTCCGGACAGCATCAAGGCCGATCCAAGTACCGCTTCCTCGCCATTATAGGTGGCGGAACCGGTACGTACATTGGAACCGATGCCGATCTCGGCCAGGTCGCTCACTTTGAGCGGAGTGGTGCCAGCGCGGAACTTGATTGGTAGCTGGGCAATCTGGGCGGGAGTTTGCACGCGGCCTTCGGTGCGAATGGTGATTTGTTCGCCGCCGATCTGGACAGAACCGCCGCCGGCATTGTCCACGTTTTCCTTGATGACATCAACCAACTCGGAGAAGGTCACACCTGTGGCGAGAAGCTTTCCGGGATGGGGTAGTACGACGATCTGCTTTTCGTAGCCTCCGGAAGCGCTGACCTCGGCAATGCCCGGCACTGTGCGCAGTTTGGGTTTGATGATGAAATCGTGAATCAGCTTCAACTCCATCAATTGTTCTTTGCGGTCTTTCGGTTTGTTTTTGAAATCCTTTTTATAATCGACCACGTAGTAGAAAATCTCGCCGAGTCCCGTCGTAATGGGAGCCAGCTTGGGCGTCAACCCTTCCGGCAGCTCATCAGTGGCATTGATCAGCCTTTCGCTGGTCAGTTGTCTTGCCCGGTAAATGTCGGTACCGTCCTCGAAAACAAGCGTGACCTGGGATAATCCGTCCTTGGAAAGCGATCGCAATTCCTTCATGCCGTGGATTCCCGCCATCTCCATTTCAATCGGGTAGGTGACAAGCTTCTCGATTTCCTCCGGAGCCAGCCCTTCAACCTCCGTGTTGATTTGCACTTGCACGTTGGTGATATCCGGCGTCACGTCGATTGGCAGATGAAACGCGGACCAGATGCCGGTTCCGAGCAAGGCGAGAACCGCGAGCACTACGAAGGAGCGTTGGCGCATTGAGAATTCCAGAATCTTATCAATCATAATCAATTTCGTGCCGGGGTTTAATGGCAGTGACCGCCGCCTTTGGTGGCGCGGAGTTCGATGAGATACAGCGCTTCGACTGGTTTCACCACCACGGTGTCCCCTTCGTAAAGGCCCTCGGTGATTTCAATGGCGTCATCGGTTTGTATTCCAGTTTTGATTTCCGTGCGCAGCAGGAATCCACCGTTTTGCACAAAGGCATAGGTTCCGGTGGAAGTTTCCAACATGGCGGAACGTGGAATGGTCAATGTCTTGCGATTGTTTCCGAGAGGAAACCGGACTTCGACAAAATCACCGACGGCCCAAGCGTGATCTGGATCAGGCAGCTCCAAAAGGACTTCCGTCTTGCCGAGCATTGCCATCTGGGTCGAATCGATCTTCCATATCGTGCCCTCCCGGAGGGAATCGCTTTTACCTCTACCTATGAAAGTCGCTTTCTTACCCAATGCCAATTTGTCCGCAAGTTCACTGGCTATCAGGGCAGTTGCGTAAGCGTTCCCGGATCTTTCCTTGCCGTGTTTGCGAGAGGGTTCCGAGGAGGCGCGATAAATCTGCGCGGTCGAAGACAAGGTGGGTGCGAGTTCCTGTTCTCCGATCTCCACCAATTCCAAGCCGAGCGATTTTTGCGTCTCCTCTGGAAGACGGATTCCCTTGCCTTCCTGATAAGTGGCGCTGGCGGTCTCGTCGGCATGATCCTCATGGTCATCGGAGTTTTTTTTGACTTCGGCGGCGTGACTTTCGTGCTCATGACCATCGTCACTCTTGTGTTTCGATCCACAACCACCCACGCTGAAAGTCAGGACGCATAGCAATCCCATCATTGTCCATTGAGAATTGTTGATCATGGCTGGTGAGTTATTTCCGCTTTTGCTTGAGAGATGACCGGTGCAACGGGAGCGGAGCCGGTCAACAGAGCCAGGTCGAGCCAATGGCCCCAGGTGTCCACGATGGCTGCGTTCCGGATTTTTTGGGCATTGAGAAACTCGCGTTGTACTTCTAGAAAAAGCTGAACATTGACGGCTCCGGTTCGGTACTGGCGGTCGGCCAAGTCGGAGGCATTCCTCAGTTTGTCGATGAGGTCGTCAGGTATCTGATCCAGTTGCTTGCGGCTGAGTTCGTACGCCCGGCAACGGCGGGCAATTTCGGATTCCACTTTGCGCCGTGCCTCCAATAGCAGTGAATCAGCTTGATCTCGATGTGCCTTGGCCGTGGCAATATTTCCCTGATTCCAATTCCATAGCGGAAGGGTCATCGATAGTATGCCGCCGAAGTTTTCTTCCAGGTCTCCGGCTTTGTCCTGACTGAAAAATGGGCCGACAGAAAAATCGGGTGCGGCTTCCAATTTGGCTGCGCTCACTTGCTGTACCGCTTTTTCCAGTTCGGCGATCCGGCCTTTGAGTTGCAGATTGTGTTGGAGCCCCGCCACGATGAGCTGATTCCGGTCCAAGGGATGGGGCGGGGGGATGAGGGTGGGGCGAATGACGAGGGGGTGACTGGAGGGGAGTCCGATCAAGGCATTTAATTCCAAGCGTGTTTCCTCCCGTTCCTGGATGAATTCCTTCGCCGCTTGTTGCAATTCAATCTGGGAACCCTCGATGACGCGGAGCTCCAATAGCTGGGGCACTCCCGCGACGGGTCTTTTTTTCAAAAGTTCAATGAGCGCATGACTGCGTTCATTGATTAGTTCTGCTGTGGCGGCATTGATCGAGGCGGCCTGATAGCGATATGCCAGCATTTGCGTCCGAGTGGTCAAGGCGAGCTGAAACTGTTTGAGTCCAAGTTCGGCAATTGCGATATCCTTATTTGCAATCGCCTTTCGCAAGGAGCCTTTCCCCGGAAACTCGAAAGTTTGGGTCAGCGCGACGCTGCGCGTAAAGCCGTCGCCCTGTAGCGCTCCATCCGTGTCCGAAATCCGGCGAGAACCGTATTCGCCGGATACTTCAGGATTTTTCCAGAGTCCAGCCTGGGTGCGCTGTCCTTTGGCGGCGGCGACTTCTGCCATATAGAATTTCAGTTCGGCATTATGAGCCAACGCTTGGGCGACAAGTGACTCGATATTCCATGGCTCGGGGCGCGCGGCGTCGGCGCCACGGGCGTGGTATGTGACTGTGGCAAACATCCATGCTCCCACGATGAAGACGTTACTTTTAAGCGGAATTCGTAGCATGATTTCTCCGTGCGTTGTCGGGATGGGGTGGAACCATCCCGGCGTGGTATGGATTGATAATTCTAGCTCGGATCGCTGTGAGCGCCCGTGCAGTAGACGACGCGGGCAACCTCGGCCTTCTCGGCGGTCGAGTTATCAAAGCTGACCGCGTAGGGGAATTGACTACCTTGAGTCCGATCCCGCTTCGAAGAGGTCGTCACGATACGATCCTTTTTGTGTGCAAGGGTTTGCCCTTTGGAATTGAGCAGATAGACGTCGACATGGGTGCCAATCGAAGGGGAATAGGGAGTTTCTACGCGCACGAGTCCTGATATATAGATTTTGTTTTGGGTGTGTTTCGCCGTGGCGCTCACAACACTGGCCGAACGCGTGTTAACGGTTTCAACTTGGAGACGAGGCATGTCGCTGGCCAAGGCGACCGGGGTGACGACGAACGTGAACGCGCCGTAAATGACGTTGGTGAAGCGAGAGATATGCATGGTAATTGTCCTGGATTCAATTCGGGTTTAGCGGCTCACAGCAAAACCGTGAGCTGGGGAATTACAAGGACACGCCTTGTAATAGATGGAATCGATGCGGCTAGCGACCGGGCGCGAGAAGGCGCTGGTGAGCCGTAATTAGGACAATTGAGGCGGATGATCGATGGTCCTGACTGGGCCCTCGGTAATACGGTCGTCGGTGATTGCGATCAAAAAAGTTTTCACTGGGCGTGCGCTGATGAGGTCGTGGGAGGCATGGGCCAGGGGCTGGCAACACACGCAATGTTCCGCGCTTGAAGGGGAGTCTTGTCCGGACGCTTCCGAGAGATGGTGTTCGGAGCAACAAATGAGGCCAAAATGTTCGGCTTGGCCCAGCATCACCTGGGCGCAGAAGAGAAGGCCAATGAAAACGCCCATAATCCGTGCGAGACAGATCAGGCGGTTCGGTTTCATACAGATTCTCTATACGTCTGTTTCTGTGCTTGTCAAATCATACCATTTTATGAGGGACAAGTTAAGATGTCTCATCCATGAATGATTCCACCATCATTTGGATGTAAAGTCCGGCCTGCCATATACGAGGAAGAATCCGAAGCGAGAAACGCAGAACATTCGGCGCCTTTCCATGGTGGGATTGCCCGCGTCTTTTCTCCCACTCCATCCTTGACTCTGCATTTACGGCAGTAGCAGGACGGTCAGTTTTTTTGGGCCGTGCGCGCCGAGAACGAGGATGCGTTCGATGTCGCCGGTGCGGCTGGGGCCGGTGGTGAAGGAGATGAAGCTGGGGTAACCCTTCGCACCGTACTTGGTTTTGAGCAGGGCGTAGGCGGCGGGCAGGTCGGCGATGAGCTGGCTGCGGCGCGCGAGGACAACATGGTGCGGGGGCAGGACGGAGAGCGAACGGCCGCCGCTGCTGGGAGCGGTGAGGCAGACGGAACCGGTTTGCGCGACGAGCGCTTCGCATTCGGTGATGCCGGCATCGCAGGTTTCGAGCTGCACTTTGTCGAACTGATCATCCACGCGATAGACAGGCGTGGTGAGCTGGGCCGCGACGGCGTCGTTGAGGGAGCCGCGATGCGTGGCGACCTTGGTCCATTTGTTTTCAGTCGCGAGGGTGTTCAGATGCGCTGCGGCTTCTTCCGCCGACGCGACGACTTTGAATTCGGTTTTGAGGTCGACGCTGTTGCGGGCTAAGAGGTCGAGTTGCTCCTCAAAGGTGGCCCCGACGGCGGGGAGCCATTGCGAGAGGGTGGCTTCGGGCGTGACGTTGGCCGGATGAACCGGATGTTCGTGAGCGTGCGAGATGGCGGGATTGGCGAGCGCTTCGCGGATGCGGACGAAGAGAGCGTCGCGGCTGTCGGCAGTAGAGGGAGAGGACATGGAGGAAAGTTTTCGGTTCGAGGTTTTCCGTTTTCAGTGGGAAGGCTAGCGGGCGCCCTGCTTTTTCTTTTGTTTCCAGTAATCCTTGAAGGTCGTCGTGGCCGACATGGGAAACTCGCGGGTGCGGGTCCACGCCTGCATGGGATCGAGAATTGAGCCTTTCACGAGCGGATGGAAGAACTGCGCGATCGGAGCGGTCTTGGTCAGCCAGTAGTAAAGCGTGGGCTGGCGCATGAGGATTGCGAAACCGATCCAGAGCGACTTTTCCCACCAGACCGGCTTTTCGGCCGCCGCGTTGCGACGGTTTTGGAGGAGGTGGTGGTGCAGGTCGATTTTGACCGGACACGCTTCGGTGCACGCGCCGCAAAGCGAGGATGCGCCGGAAAGATGTTTCCAATCCTGCAGGCCGCGCAGGTGGGGGGTGATGACCGAACCGACGGGGCCAGCATAGGTGGTGCCGTAGGTGTGACCGCCGATGTTCTTGAAGACGGGGCAGACGTTGAGGCACGCGCCGCAGCGGATGCAGTGGAGCGCGTCGCGTTGCTCCGCATCGGCGAGCAGTTCGGTGCGGTGGTTATCGATCAGGACGACATGGAATTCCTCCGGCCCATCGATTTCACCGGGTTGTCGGGGGCCGCCGAACATGGTGTTGTAGCCGGTCATGAGCTGACCCGCCCCGGCGGTGCCGAGCATGGGGAGGAAGAGGGAGAGGTCTTCGAGCTTGGGGAGAATTTTTTCGATGCCCACGAGTGCGACGTGGATCTTCGGCAGGGAGGTGGTCAGGCGTGCATTACCTTCGTTTTCCGTGACCGAGATCATGCCGGTTTCCGCAACGATGAAGTTCGCGCCACTGATGCCCATGTCCGCCTGAATGTATTTTTCCCGCAGGAAACGGCGCGCGATCATGGTCAACTCTTCGGGGCTGTCCGTCTGCGCGGAGCCGATCTTGTCGTGGAAAAGCTGGCTGATCTCGTCCCGCTTGAGGTGCATGCAGGGGAAGACGAAGTGATAGGGCGGCTCGTTGCGGAGCTGCTGGATGAACTCGCCGAGATCGGACTCGACCACGCCGAAGCCTTCTTTTTCGAGAGCGTCGTTGAGGTGGATTTCCTCGCTGGTCATCGTTTTGGACTTGATGATCGAGCGGACGTTTTTCTCGCGGGCGAGGTTGATGATATACTCGCGGGCCTGGGTGGGCGTGCTGGCGAAGAAAACTTTGGTGCCGCGCGCTTCCGCGTTCTTCGCGAATTCGGCGAGATACTTGTCGAGGTGATTGATGCCTTCGAATTTGATTTCCGAGGCGGTCTCGCGGGCCGATTGCCAATCCTGGAACTTGGCTTTGTTCAGGTCGCGTTTGACCTCGTACCCATGGAGGGCGTTGCGGACGAAGGTGCGGCGAGGGACGTCGGCGGCGTTGATGGCGGCGTCGCGTTTGAAAAGGGATTTGGGAGCGATCATGAGATTTATCTTTGGGCGAGGACTTCAGCGAGGTGGAGGCCTTTGACTTTTTTCTTCTCGCGATCCATGTAGCCCTGAATGTGCATCAGGCAACTGGAGTCATTGGAGACAACATAATCGGCTCCGGTGGCGAGGATGAGATCACTTTTGACCTCGCCCATGGCGGTGGAAATCGTGGGGTACTTCACGGCGAAGGTGCCGCCAAAGCCGCAGCAAATGGGGCCGTCCTGCATCTCGACGAGTTCGAGACCCTGCACTTTGGCAAGCAACTGGCGGGGCGCATCGTGAATGCCGAGTTCGCGCAAGCCATGGCAGCCGTCGTGGAAGGTGACTTTCGCGTTGAACTTCGCGCCGACGTCCGTGACGCCGAGCTTGTTCACGAGGAAGTCGGAGAATTCCCACGTCTTGGCGGAGAGTTCCTTCGCCGCTTTTTCGTGCGGCGTGTCCTTGAAGAGATCGCCGTAAAAAACTTTCAACATCGCGCCGCAGGAACCGGAAGCGGAGACGACGATTTCGGAATCCTGAAAGGCTTCGAGGATATTCACCGCCGCGGTGCGGCTCTCGTCCCAATAACCGGAGTTGAACGGCGGCTGGCCGCAACAGGTCTGACGCTCGGGATAGTCGACCGTGTGACCGAGACGCTCGAGGATCTCGACCATGTGAATCCCCACTTGCGGATAAAACTGGTTGATGAAGCAGGGGATGAAGAGGGAGATTTTCATGGGGATCAATTAATCTAGCACGGGCAGCTTGGCAAAGCGATGGCGGGCCTTGGCAAAGACCGCTTCGTTCTCCGGCTTGTATGTGTCGAGCGGGAAGGTGTTGCGGACGATGGTGCGGAGGTCAGCATGGGTTTTGATGTCGCCCAACGCGAGCGCCTGAATGAGGAGATTACCCACCGCAGTGCATTCCATCGGGCCCGCATAGACGGGACGGCCAATGGCGTTGGCGGTGAATTGATTCAGGAGCTTGTCCTTGCCGCCGCCACCGACGATATGCAGGCGGTTGATCTTGCGGCCGGAGAGATGCTCGAGGTTTTCGAGAGTGAGAGAGTAGAGGAGCGCCAGGCTCTCGTAAATCGTGCGGATGATCTGGCCGGGAGTTTCCGGCACGGGCTGGCCGGTCTCGCGACAATAGTCGGCGACCTTCTTCGGCATGTCATTCGGCTTGGCAAAGCGCGGACAGGTGGGATTGATCAGGCTGCGCAGCGAGGGGGCTTCCGTCGCGAGATGGCTGAGTTCTTCGAAGGAATACTTCTCGCCCGCGAGCGTCCATGTGCGGCGCGATTCCTGCACCATCCAGAGACCGACGATGTTCTTCAGAAAGCGGATCGAACCGCCGACGCCGATTTCGTTGGTGAAATTCTTCTCGAGACTTTCCGCATTAATAATCGGGGTGGGACTTTCAATGCCGAGCAGCGACCACGTGCCGGAGCTCAGATAGGCCCAGTCATCGCCTTCACCAGGAACGGCGGCGACCGCTGCGCCGGTGTCGTGCGAACAGGTCGCGACGACTTTCGTCTCCTGCCAGTTCAACTCCGCCGCGAGGGTCGGAGCGACCGGGCCGAGGATCGAGGCGGAGGGAACGACCTTCGGGAATACGCGATACGGCAGGCCGAGCTTTTCGATCAGCGGCTTGGCCCACGCGTGGGTGGTGGGATTATAGAGCTGCGTCGTGCTCGCCATTGATTCCTCCACCGCTTTCACGTTGGAGAAAAGGAAATTGAAATAGTCGGCGATGCAGAGGAACTGCTCGCTGAGATTGAGAATCTCGGGACGCTCGCGCAGATCGGCGTGGAGCTGGTAAAGCGTATTGAGCGTCATGAACTGGATGCCGGTCTGCTCGAAGATTTCCTTCTTCGGCACCACGGCGAATGCTTGTTCGAACCCCTTATCCGTGCGCACATCGCGGTAGTGGTAAGGCTGGGTCAGGAACGGCTCGTTGCCAAAGAGGAACGCGTAGTCCACGCCCCAGGAGTCAGTGCTGATGCCGGAGATCTTCAGATTGCGCTTGGCCACGAGGCGCAGGCCGGTCTTGATCTCCTCGAAGATGCGGAGGATATTCCAGCGCAGGGTATCGCGCACCGGGAGGGCTCCGGTGGGGAAGCGGTGGATTTCTTCGAGGGCGAGTTTGCCGTTTTCGAGCGTACCGAGAATGACGCGGCCGCTATCGGCACCGAGATCGCAGGCGACATAGTGACGTTGGGGCATAAGAGAAAGAGGGGTAAAGGGTAAGTAGGGTTGGGGTTACAAAACCGGAGCGCGGGATGAGGGCGTTCGGCGTGGGCGATTTTGCAGACGGGCAAAACGGCTCCTTGACATGATGTTAGATAATCTTCCTTTATATGATTGGAGTCAATCATAAAAACTAATAGTCTGGTTTCGAGTTTTTGGCATGTGACAAAATTGCGTCGGTTGCAATTTAATGATTGACTCCAATCATATAATCGCGGAAGGTGACGCCATGAAAGTTGCAGTGAAGTATGTCCAAGCCCGGCGTTCCCGCCTGGCCCAGCTGCTGCAACAACACCGTTTTCTCCCGCTGACGGAGCTGTGCGACAAGCTCGGCGTCTCCGAAGCGACCGCCCGCCGCGATCTCGCGGTGCTGGCGCAGGAACACAAGATCACCCGCACGTATGGCGGCGCGATGAGTTCCTTCGACCAGACCTTTTCCTCGTTCCGCGAACGTCAGGTCCGCGCTCCCGAGGCGAAGAAGCGCATCGCCCTCGCGGTGCATGATTTGATCAAGCCGAACTCCACCTGCTTCCTCGATGTCGGGACGACGCTCTTTGCGCTGGCCGATGTGCTGCGCCAGAAGCCGATTCGCGGGCTGACGCTGGTGACGAACTCGTTACCGATCGCCGAAATGCTTGGCCCGGTGCGCGGTTACGCGGTGCATTTGCTCGGCGGCCAACTTTTCTATCGCCAGTCGCTCCTGTTGGGCGGCGTGGCCCTCCAGACGTTGAAGCTGTGGAAGTTCGACCACGCCTTTCTCGGCGCGGAAGGCATGACGGCGGAGGGAATCTGGAATTCCCAGCCGGATGTCATTGACTTTCAGCTCGCAGTCTTCAAACGTTCTACCCAGTCCTGTGTGTGTTTGGATGCGCAGAAGCTCGACACGCAGACGGATTATTTGCTCGTGGACTGGAAAGCGAATTTTTCCCTGATCACCGACGCGACCCCGGCCTTGCTGGAGAAGCGCGGGATTCAGACTAAAAAAGGTCAGGTCATATCAGCTTAACTCAAACTTTAAACCCAAACGTTGGAATCTAGATAAATATGTCCGCTACTGCCCAACCTAATCGTGCGCTCATCGAGTCTCTCGTGCGCGACTCCGTTTTTCGCCGTCTCGGCAAGGTGGCTTCTACCAGCCCTGCGCCGCAACTCGTGGTGAACAGCTCCGCTCGTCACATGCACATCAGCCCGGAGAATCTCGAGATTCTCTTCGGCAAGGGTGCGAAATTGACGGTGCATAAGTGGCTGTATCAAGAGGGCCAGTTTGCCTCCGAGCAGACCGTCACCTTGATCGGACCACGCAAGCGCATCATCCCGAACCTCCGCATTCTTGGCCCGTGTCGAAACCTGACGCAGATAGAGCTGGCTTACACGGACTCTGTCCAACTTGGCATTGATGTCCCCGTTCGCGCCTCGGGCGATATCAAGGACACGCCGGGCGGTTACGTGATGGGACCAAAGGGCATGATTGAAATGAAGGACGGCCTCATTCGCGCCATGCGCCACGTTCACATGCATCCGAAGGACGCAGAATTTTACGGCGTGAAGCATCTCGACCTGATGAAGTTGCGCATTGTGGCCCCCGGCTGCACGACCACATTTGAAGACATGCTGGTGCGTGTCGATTCCTCCTTCAAACTGGAAGTCCACATCGACACCGACGAGGCAAACGCCTGCGATCTCGATCACGCGACCAAGATGGAGCTTATTAAATAATTTAATCTGTTTTCGTAAGACTCAACCCCAACTAACAATAGGAAATAACAAGCATGAATGAAGCAATCGGTCTCATTGAAACCCGTGGCTACGTCGGCCTGGTGGAAGCCAGCGACGCGATGGTCAAAGCCGCGAACGTGGAACTCGTCAAACTCATCCCCATCGGTGGCGGACTGATCACCACGGTCATCAAGGGCGACATCGGCAGCGTGAAGGCCGCCGTGGAAGCCGGTAAGGAAGCCTCCAAGCGCATCGGCAATCTCGTGGCCTCCCACGTTATCGCCCGCCCCAGCGCGGATCTGTTGAAGACCTTCCTCTAAAAATCACCAACGATTCACATTAAGGAAAAAGATACTATGTCAGCACAAGCTTTAGGAATGATTGAAACCAAGGGTCTGACCGCCCAGTTCGAAGCGACCGACGCGATGCTCAAGGCCGCCAATGTCGAAGTGGTGGGTTGGGAAAAGATCGGCTCCGGCAACGTGGCCGTGTTTGTTCGCGGCGATGTCGCGGGCGTCAAAGCGGCGGTGGAAGCCGGCGCAACGGCGGCTGCCTCCATCGGCGAAGTCGTGGCGGTCCATGTGATCCCCCGTCCGCACGAAGATCTGGCGAAGCTCGGCAAGTTCCTCAACAAGCCCGCCGCCGGCAAATAAGCCGTCTTGGTTCTGCATCACTGATCCACACACGACAATGTCCCAATCGAACAAAATCCTCGTTGCCAATATCGGCACCACCTCGTTCAAGTTCCGCTTGTTCGAAATGCCTTCCGAACGCCTTCTGGCGCGCGGTGGCGTGGAGCGTATCGGCAGCCCTCTTTCCCCGTGGAAAATCCAGGTGGAAGGACAGGAAGCGGTTTCGGGCGAGGATGCCTGCCCGGATCACGCCGCCGCTTTTTCCCTCGCGGAAAAGCATTTGATTGGGAAGGTGCTCGGCAGCTTTCACGAGCTCGCCGCCTTCGGCTTCAAGCCCGTGGGTGCCAAGAACATCTCAGGTACGCAAGTCCTGGATGAGACGGTGCTCAAGGCCATGGAAGATCTCTACAGCCTGTTCCCGGCCCACAATCCGCCCTACGTGGCGGGAGTGCGCGCCTGCCACAAGTTGTATGCGGGGATTCCGTGCGTCGGTACGTTTGAAACGGCCTTTTATGACAACGTTCCGTTGCATAACCGCCGCTTCCCGGTGCCGCTGGAGTGGGAGGAGAAGTATGGGATTCGCCGCTATGGATTCCATGGCGCGAGCCACCGCTTCATCACTGAGCGTACGGCGGAACTCGTCGGTTCGAAGAAGATGCGTTTGATTTCCTGCCACTTGGGCGGGAGCTCCTCGATTGCCGCGGTCAAGGACGGCACGGCGGTTGATTCCAGTTGGGGTATGACACCGCAGAGCGGTCTGCCACAAAACAATCGAGTGGGCGATTTCGACGTGTTTGCCTTCACCTATCTGGCGCGCGAGTGCGGGCTGGGATTGGACAAGGCGGCGTCGGAGCTCTCCAAGAATGCCGGTCTCAAGGGAATGTCGGGTCTCGCCACGGGCGATGTCCGCGATCTTTGGGAAGCGGTGGGCAAAGGCAATGAAAACGCGCGGGTAGCCATCGACGTCTTCGTCGGAGCAATTCGCAAGTATGTCGGTCAATTTCTCGTCGAGCTCGACGGTGCGGACGTCATTGTCTTCACCGGCGGCATCGGAGAGAACGACTGGCAGGTGCGCGAAGCGGTCTGCGAAGGGTTGACCTTCTGCGGGCTCAAGCTCGACAAGAAGTTCAACGCGACGATTCGCAGCCAGGAAGCCGTGGTCAGTGCGCCGGACTCCAAGATTCAAGTGCGAGTGATTCCCACCAATGAGGAAATCATCATCGCACGCAACGCCTGGACGAAGCTGGGCGCGAAGTAAAAAGTCATTTCAGAAAAATTAACAACAATCCAAATAGAAAAAAGGTAACGATATGTCACAACAAGCAGTCGGTATGATTGAAACGCGCGGTCTGGTCGCGCTCGTCGAAGCCACGGACGCGATGCTCAAGTCCGCCAACGTCACCCTCGTCGGCCCGTTCACTCAGGTCGGCAACGCGATGGTCACCGTCGCTGTCACCGGTGATGTCGCCGCCGTCAAGGCCGCCGTCGAATCCGGCAAGAGCGCCGCGCAGAGCCTCGGTGAAGTGGTGTCGGCCAGCGTCATCGCCCGCCCGCACAACGACCTCGCCGTTGTCCTGCCCAAGGCCACCAAATAACGCGGTCTCACTGACCGCCCCAAAATTATGATACTGGCCCAGGTGGAAGGCAGCATTGTCGCCACCAAGAAGAACGAGAAGATGACGGGCAGCAAATTCCTGCTCGTCCGTCCTCTCTACGTCGACTCACCCGCCTCGAAGGAATTCAAGAAGGGGAGCTCGACCCTGGTGGCCGTTGACCAGCTTGGTGCGGGCGAGGGTGAACTGGTGCTCATTGTCCAGGGAAGCTCCGCCCGAAACGGGGTCAAGGACAAGGAACAGCCGGTGGATGCCGTGGTGGTGGGAATTGTCGACACGATCGATATCGCCAAAAACGTGATCTACAAGGCCCATTGATTCGCCGAATAAAAGAAAGTTTCAGACATGGATGATAAATTGATTGCCCAGGTGGTGAGCGAAGTGCTCTCCCGCCTCCGTCCGCAGATCGCGGCCGCTGAGTCCGGTAAGACCGGCTTTGGCGTGTACGATCGCATGGAGGATGCCGCCAACGCGGCTCACGAATCGTTCCTCAAATTGCAGGAAGGCGGAATCAAGGCCCGCAAGGGTGCCATTAACGCCATTCGCAAGCTCAGCGCGCAAAACGCGAAGGAGTGGGGCACGATCGAATTCAACGAAACCAAGATTGGCCGCCTCCCGCACAAGATCGAGAAGCTCGGCATTTGCGCCGAACTCGTCCCCGGTGTGGAATTCCTCGAACGCATGGCGTTCAGCGGCGACTTCGGTCTCACCATCATCGACTTCGCCCCGTGGGGCGTCATCGGTGCGATCACTCCGTCCACCCACAGCGTGCCGACGTTGACCGGCAACGCGATCAACATGATCGCGGCGGGCAATGCGGTTTGCTACAACACGCATCCCTCGGCCAGCCAGTGCGCGGCCATCGCGATCCGTGCCTACAACGAAGCCATTTATCAATCGACCGGCATCACCGATCTGTTGACGACCGTTCTCAAGCCCACGCTCGAAACGTTCGACGTCATGACGAAGCATGACAAGATCAAGCTCCTTTGCGTCACCGGCGGCCCCGCCGTCGTGCGCTCGGCGATGAAGACTGGCAAGCGCGCCATTTGCGCTGGTCCGGGAAATCCTCCCGTCGTTGTCGACGAGACTGCCGACCTCGAGCTCGCCGCCCGCAGCATCATCCAGGGTGCCGCCTACGACAACAACCTGCTCTGCATTGGCGAGAAGCAAGTGTTCGTCGTGGAATCGGTTGCGGACAAGCTTATCGCGGCGATGAAGAGCGCCGGAGCGGTCCTGCTCAACGGTTCGCAAGTCGACGCGCTGACCAAGGTTGCCTTTACCTTCCCCGAAGGACAGGGCGCGGGCTGCGGTCACGCCTCGGTGAACAAGAAGTTCATCGGCGCCGACGCTGCCGTGCTCGCGAAACAGATCGGTCTCAATGTCGCTCCCGCGACGGATCTCCTCATCGGCGAGACGGATGCGAAGCATCTCTTCGTCGACGAAGAGCAGATGATGCCCTTCCTGCCGATCGTTCGCGTGAAGAACTTCGAAGAAGGTCTCGCCGAAGCGATCAAGTCCGAACACGGTTACAAGCACACCGGTATCATGCACTCGCAAAACGTGAAGAACCTGACCCGTATGGCGCAGGAAATTGACACGACTCTGTTCATCAAGAACGGCCCGAGCATGACGGGGTTGGGACTCGGAGGCGAAGGCTTCTTGAGCTTCAGCATCGCCACGCCAACCGGCGAAGGCGTGACGACTCCGATGACGTTCACGCGCTCACGCCGTTGCGTCATGGTCAACAGCTTGAACATGTTTTAATCCGAAAAAATGAAACTGGCACGCATCCGAGGGCATGTGACGTCGACCGTCAAGCACAGCAGCTTGAACGGCCACCGACTCCTCATTGCCCAGCCGGTGGGACCGGACGGTTCCATCGACGGAGCCCCGCAAATTGTGGTGGACCCGATGGGTGCAGCCATTCATCAGCTCGTGATGATCACCAGCGACGGCGGGGCGGCCCGCGACGTCGTCAAGGACCCGAAAAGTCCCGCCCGCTGGTGCGTCATGGGTATCATCGACAAGGAAAGACTCTATTGAGAATTGGAACCACCATAGGCCGCATCGTCCTGTCGGCGCACGACCCGAAGTACACCGGGGCGCGCCTGCTGTTGACGTTGCCGTGGAAGGCCGAGACTTGCAACGGAGCCAAAGTCTATGACCCGTCGATCGTCGTATATGACGTGCTCGGCGCGGACGTGGATCAGGAGATCGCCATCAGCGAAGGTGCCGAGGCGGCCCGCCCTTTTACACCGCCGAATGCGGTCGACGCGTATTGCGCCGCTCTCATCGACGAACACTTTTATCAACCCGAGGAACCCCAACGCGCCGGGAAATAAGGCGCACCCCAGACTATGAAATTATTCGCACAAAAAGAAGCCGAAGACTTCGTGAAAACAGGCGCCACCACGCTGCGCTACAACCGGGACATTCAAATCACCCCCGGCGCGCGTGATGTGTTGTCGGAAGCCGGTGTGAGACTGGTATTCGACGCTGGCGCGGGCGCCCCCGCCACGACGGGCACCCAGCTTTCGGCCCCGGCCCCCACGGCCGCAGCGGCCCCGCTGAAGAACGATTACGATGCGATCTACAACTCGCCCGAAGCCGACAAGATCAAGGCCGAAATCTGCGACATCGGTCGCCGCATCTGGGCCCGTGAATATGTCGACGGCAACGGTGGCAACATTTCCGCCCGCCTGAGCAACGGTCTCTTCATCTGCACGCCGACCGGCGTCAGCAAGGGTTTCCTCACGAAGGACATGCTTTGTTTGGTTGACGGACAGGGCAAGCAACTCGCCGGTACGTGGAAACGCACCAGCGAATTCATGACCCACATGGCGATCTTCAACAGCGTGCCCGAAGCGAAGTCGGTCTGCCACGCGCACCCCGTGCACGCCACCGCGTTCGCGATCGTCGGCATGGAACCGCCGGAACGTCTCATCCCGGAAATCGAAGTGTTCGTGGGCCGCGTTCCTCTCGCCCCCTACGCCACTCCCGGCAGCCAGGCCATGTATGATGTCATCGCCCCGCTCGCGCCGAAGCACCAGTCGATCCTCATGGGCAACCATGGCGTCATCTGCTGGGGTACGAGCGTCGAGGACGCCTACTTCAAGATGGAAATCACGGACGCCTATTGCCGCACCGTCGCCATCGCGAACCAGCTCCCGAACAACCGCACTAGCATCCCGTGCGACGAAATGGGCAAGCTGCTCGACATGAAGAAGAAGATGGGTCTCCCGGATTCCCGCCTCGGTCTGCAGCCCGTTCAGCTCTGCGAAGTCGACCCGTGGGAAAAGATGGAAGGCCGTCCCTCCACTGGCGCCTGCGGTTGCAGCTCCAGCGAGAGCAGCGAGCCGGTCACGAACGCCGAGATCGAAGGTCTCGTGCAGAAGGTGACCGAAGAAATCATGAAGCAGCTCAAGAAATAAGGAATTAGACACCATGAAAGTTTCCATTATCGGTGGTGGCGGACGCGTCGGCTCCTGCGCGGCGTTCGCGTTGCAGATGGGCAAGATTGCCCAGGAAATCGTTCTGCTCGACGCCAACGCGGCGACGGCGGAAGGCGAAGCGCTCGACTTGATGCACGGCGCGGCCTACACGGCGGATCAGGTGATCCGCGCTGGCACTTATGCCGACGTGGCCAAGACCGACCTCATCATCATCACCGCTGGCCTGCGTCGCAAGCCGGATGAATCCCGCCTCGACTTGATCAACCGCAACGTATCGCTTTTCAAGCAGATCATGCAGAGCTTGGTCGATGCGACGCTGAATCCGAAAGCGATCATCTTGGTCGTCTCGAACCCGGTCGACATTCTGACGCACCTCGCGATCAAGATGTCCGGTCTCCCGGCTACGCAAGTGCTCGGTCTCGGCACGGTGCTTGATACGTCGCGCTTCAACTCGCTCATCGCCTCGTCGCTAAAGTTGCCCGCCACGCAAGTGCGTGCGCTGATCCTCGGCGAACACGGCGACA
The DNA here is from genome assembly GCA_017849585.1 of Verrucomicrobium sp. GTDB lineage: Bacteria > Verrucomicrobiota > Verrucomicrobiia > Methylacidiphilales > UBA1321 > UBA1321. The sequence continues at coordinate 91,134 of JAFIGT010000043.1, read as the reverse complement.
CGATGCTGCCGGTTTGGTCCTCCGCCACGGTGGACGGCTTGCCGCTGTTGAAGTTCCCCGGCATCACGCCGACTTTCCAAAATCAGATTTTCGAACGCACCCAGAAGAGCGGCGCCGAAGTCATCTCCCGCAAGGGTGGTGCCGGTTGGGCCGTCGCGGTGGCGATCAACGAAGTCGCCGAGAGCATCATGCTCGACCGCAAGCGCATCCTGCCGGTCTCTAGCCTCGTGAATGGAACCTACGGGATCCGCAACGTGGCGATCAGCGTGCCGACCGTCGTCGGCCGCAAGGGTGTGGAAGGACATTTTGAGCTCGAGCTCTGGCCGAAAGAACTCAACGCTCTGCAAGCTTCCGCCAAGGCCTTGAACGACACCATGGCCAAGGTGGGTTGATAGGTGGTACGGTTGGTTGCTTCTGACTCAGGCAACTAGCCAATTTTGTGAGAACCCCGTGGCGCAAGCCACGGGGTTTTTCATTTGTTGTAGCCGCAATCGCAGGCTGAGAAATTGTAGGACAGCATCGTGTGCCGTCACGGCGGTTCACGGAAGCGCCTTACAACGCAGATGTTCTAATCACTATAACACCTCAAACTCGTCAATTGGCGCGGGTGGGGGAGTGTTTTCCTCCAATCCCAATGCCGCCATGATCGTCTTGAGCGAGCAGCCTTCCAGTCGGTTATTGACGAAGGCATAGGACGGACGTTCTGTTTTCTTCTCCGTGAGTTTTCGCAACGCACGGCGTGCTTCCGGATTGGGTTCGCGAATCTCGGTATAGGGCTTGAATTTCGCCACCGCTTCCTCGAAACCGCGACCGGGCTTGAGCAGGAAACGGGCGGCGACGAAATCGGTTGTCTCGCTTCCGGCGATGGCCATTTGCGTGGCGACAGACGGCATGCGATTCCAGTTATTGTAGATGTGTGCCACGTCATGCGCACGCAAGCAGTTGAAATACTCCGGGCGCAGAAAACTCTCGTTACGCACCTCCACGCCGTATTGCCACTGGCGGGGGAGCTTGCCGAGGAACGTATCGAGATCATCGACGAAATGCCGCCCGCGGGCGTAGTCGGTGGGTTGGAACGTGGTGAATTCGAACATCAACAGGCCGATCTTCTCCTTGAACGCGGAGCAGGGGCCAAGAAAGAGTTCGGAGAATAATTCGGCGTTCAGGAAATTCGGATTCACCGTACCGGCGCGATCGCCATGCCGTTCGAGTTTATGAAAATGGCGCAGCGTGATTTCGTCGGTCACCTTGAAGCTGAACCGGAAATCATCCGGCACTTGTGCGCAGAGTTTGCCGAGCGACTCCACGGTGGGGAATTGATAGTAGCCCGCATCGACGCTCACGGTTTTAAAGGTCTGCGCATACTCGGCGAGGCAGTTTTCCTGAAAGCGTTTCTTGCTGATCTTGCCATGATGCAGATAGCGCTGCTCGTCGTAGAGCAGTCCCAGCCAGCCTTCATATTTCCATGACGATGTGCCGACGTAATGACCGCGTTGCGCGAGGGCAGCGATGGCGGTACGCAGGGCTGATAAATTGAAGTCGGGTGAGGAGCCGAGCATGGGGGTGAATTCTAACGTAGCGTCCGACTTCCGTCGAGCCGTGGTAACCGATGTATAGTGGGTACCCATGGTTTAGTTCTGGTGGGACAGCGCGGCTTGGTCTATAAAACTGGATGCAGAAGAAATTATTCGCCGAACTTGGCCTCTCTCCCGAACTCCTGAAGGCCGTGGCGCAAATGGGCTTTGAGGAAGCCTCCCATATCCAAACTCAGACGATTCCTGCCCTTTTGGCGGGAGAAGACGTGGTGGGGCAATCTCAGACCGGCTCCGGCAAGACCGCCGCTTTTGCCATTCCTGCCATTGAAAAAGTTGACGTCAAGCTGCGCGCACCACAAGTGCTCATTCTTTGCCCCACGCGCGAACTCGCCGTTCAAGTGGCCGAGGAGGTTGCTAAGCTTGCTTTCTATAAGAAGGGCGTGCGCGAAGTGCCCGTTTACGGCGGACAATCGTATGAGCGCCAATTCCGTGGTCTTGATGGTGGCGCGCAAATCGTCATCGGTACGCCCGGTCGCGTCATGGATCACATCGAGCGCGGCTCGCTCAAGATGGATCAATTGCGCATGGTGATTCTCGATGAAGCCGATCGCATGCTCGATATGGGCTTTGTAGAAGATATCCGCACCGTGCTCGGCAAGGCTCCAAAAGAACGTCAGACTGTCTTCTTTTCCGCCACGATGCCGCGGCCTATTCAGGATCTGATCAAGACTTTCACGCACAAGCCCGTCAGCATCAAGGTCGAGACCCAGGCGCAGACCATGCCGGAAATCGAGCAGGTCTATTATGAGCTCGATCGCCGTATGAAGCTCGATGTGCTGTGTCGTCTGATCGATCTGCAGGATATCCGGTTCGGAATTATTTTTTGTGCGACCAAAATGATGGTCGATGAACTTACGGAGCATTTGATTGCCCGCGGTTACTCGGCGGACAAGATGCATGGGGACATGACCCAGGCCATGCGCGAGCGCGTGATTGGCAAATTCCGCAAGCGGGCGCTGGAATTTTTAGTGGCGACGGACGTCGCGGCGCGCGGTCTTGATGTGGACGATATCGAAGTGGTGTTCAACTACGATCTGCCGCACGACGGCGAGGATTACATCCACCGCATCGGCCGTACGGGGCGTGCCGGTCGCAGCGGCAAGGCGATTACTTTTGTCTCCGGCCGCGAGCTTTACAAGATGCAGAATATCATTCGCTTCACCAAGGCAAAGATCCGCCGAGAACGGATTCCCACCGAAGAAGAGGTGGAGGAGAAGCGGGCGAACAATTTTTATGATTCCTTAGTCAAGACTCTGGTCGAGGGCAAGTACGAGCGTCAGGATGCAATGATTGGTCGGCTGCTCGATCAGGGCTATTTGGCTACCGACATTGCCTCGGCGTTGATCCATATTTTTAGCGTGGGCGAAGAACAGCCACAGGAGGAAACTCCGGAGGAACGTTACGGCAATCGCCGTGATGATTATTCGCGCGGCGACCGTGGAGGAGACCGCTACGAGCGCCGGGGTCGACCGGAACGATCTGAACGTCAGGACCGCTACGATCGGCCTCAGCAGCGCAATGAGCGTCCTTATCCGGCGGATCGCCCACCTCAAAGCAGCGGCCTGAAGGCAGACCGGAAATCGGGCGAAGTCTCGCATGAACCGGGAATGGTGCGTATTACACTGGGCGTGGGGCGTGAACATGATGTGCAGCCGGGGGATATCGTAGGAGTCATTATCGGTACGACGAAATTGCCAAAGGAAGCCGTCGGAGTGATTCGGCTGCAATCGAAGCAATCGTTTGTCGATGTCGCCGAAGAGCATGTTGATTTTATTCTCTCCAAGCTCAGCGGCATTCAGTTCAAGGACCGCAAGCTTTGGTGCAAGCGTTCCGTCTAACCAGCGTGACGCTGGATCCAATGGGATTGCCAATAGAACTACCGGATGGAGAGATAGCGTCGTCGGGCTCCGCTATTTGAATTCAAAATCAATAAAACGAGGTTTATTTCTAAATCTGACTCGTGTCAGATTTAAGTTGCATCCCAAAAACGGTGGTGTAGGGTGCGGATTATGAGCTCTTCCGACCTGCACCGCTTTCGCCAGATTCATCTCGATTTTCATACCGGTCCGGCCATTCCCGATGTGGGGGCCAAGTTTGACGCCAAGGCCTTCGCGCAAACTTTGAAGGCCGCGCATGTCAATAGTATTACGCTATTTGCGAAATGTCACCACGGTCATCTCTACTACGAGACTGATGCACCCGCGAAGCATCCGACGATGAAGGGCGGATTGCTGGAAAAGCAGATTGCTGCGCTGAAGGTGGAACGGATTCGCACGCCGATCTACATCAGCGTGCAATGTGATGAATACGCCGCCAATACGCACCCGGAATGGATTGCTCTTAATCCGGATGGTTCACGGGTGGGGCGGCGTCCCTTGGCTAATGATTCCTTCTGCTGGCAGATCCTCGACATGTCGAGTCCTTACGTGGATTACCTCTGCGCGCAAACGGAGGAAGTGATGAAGAAGTTCGGACCGGTCGATGGTCTCTTCTTCGATATGTGCTGGGATCAGCCAAGTGTATCGAATTGGGCCAAGGCTGGCATGGTTAAGGCGGGATTGAACCCCGAGAGCGAAACGGATCGTGCGACCTACTCGCGTCAGGTTTCACATTCCTATATGAAGCGCCTATGTGATCTGGTGGCGACCTATCAGAAGGATGTGCCGATTTTTTTTAATAGCCGTCCGACAATTCGGTTGAGCGATGAGAAGAAGTATCTCAAACATGTCGAAGTTGAAGCATTGCCATCGGGCCAATGGGGCTATCAATATTTCCCGGTGAACATCCGCTTTGTACGTCCGCTTGATATGCCGACGCTCGGCATGACGGGCCGGTTTCACAAAAGCTGGGCCGACTTCGGCGGATTGCGAACCGTGCCCTCGTTGCATTACGATTGCGCGCAAGCGCTCGCGCATGGAGCCGCCTGCAGCATCGGCGACCAATTGCATCCAGCCGGGATTCTGGACAAGGGCGCTTACGATGTGATCGGTCAAGTGTACGATTACGTCGAGAGGTGCGAGCCATTTGTCCGCGATACGAAAGCGCCGAAGGAGATCGCCGTGCTCTATGCGGAAGAGCTACCAGGCAATCACGCCCGCGAGACATTCGAAGGCGTCTATCGAGCGTTGACTCCGCTTGGCTATCAATATGACTTTGTCCTCCCCGAAGCCAAGTGGGAGGATTACGCGGTAGTGATCGTCACGACTGCGACGCCGTTGACGGAGGATCTCAAGCAACGCTTGGACGCTTACCAGAAAAAGGGGGGGCATGTTCTGCGCGAGGTGACCGAGTGTGAAGCCTCGCCGTTTACGACGACCTATCTGCGCTTTGCTGCCGAGGCGCGCGGTGCATTGGCGGAGAGCGATCATGTGTTCTACGAGCGTGGTGTGCGCATGAAGGCGCAGTCAGGGGATAAAGTGTTGGCGCAGATCGTGGAGCCTTACTTCGAACGTGCCTGGAATCATTTCTGTTCGCACGCGCAGACTCCGTCGAAGCTGGAAGTGTCAGAATACGCGGCGGGAGTAGTTCGCGGTAACGAGGCATTGCTTGCATTGCCGGTGTTTCTTGCCTACGCGCGGCATGCGAATCTGCCGTGCCGTCAGCTCGTCGCGGCGGCGCTGAAAGTACTTTTGCCGAAGCCGGCAATTCGTCTCGAAGCGGCGAAATATGTGGAAGCGGTGGCGAACGTCCGTCCCGGTCAACGCATCGTGCATCTGCTCAGCTTCGTGCCGCAAAAGAAAACCGCCACGATGGAAATGGTGGAGGAGGCAGTTCCGGCGCGGAACATCACGCTCGACATCAAGGTGTCGCAACCGGTAAAGGCCGTGACGTTGCAGCCGGAGAACAAATCGGTCGCGTTCACGGATGCGGATGGTTATGTGACGGTGAAACTTGACTGGATCGAAGGCCACACGATGGTGGTTGTCGAGCAGGGCTGAGCGCTGTACCCAGTAACGCTATCGCCCGATCGGATAGTCGGTGGGCAAGCAAAACACCCGTTTGGCGGTAAGGCCAAACGGGTGTTCGTTTTTATCGGGAAGTCTTTTACTTCTTAAGAAGCGCAAACGGCAGCCATTGCTTGGATTGCGCGTTGGCGACGCCGACAACGAGGTCGGCCACGAAGTGCGGCCATTCCCACGCGACGACAAGCTCATGCTTGCCGGCTTTGAGCGGCGTGCTCAGCGCGAAGTGTCCACGACCACCGCGATGGAACGAAGGCGCTCCCTGTTGCGGACGGCGCGCGGCCACCGCATCGGCAGCGGCCGGGATGACTCCATTGCCATCGACCCAGATGCGGGTGTTGGTCTGGCTCCAGGCGAGGAATTGTACGTGTTCGTCTTCCTTCAGGTTGATTGTATAGTGCAGCAGCATCACGGGGGCTTGGAATTCCTTCGCATCGCGACGAATCCAGTGACCCGGCAGTGTGACGCTCACTTTCGGTACGAGGCTGGTCGGAACCGTCTCGCTGGAGAGGGCGGCGCGTTCGGCGAAACCGATTTCCACCGGGATCTGCAAGAGCGTGTCGCCGTCGCGTTGCGGTGCGCGGGAGACGATCTCCTTGATCGCGGGTTTCGAATCGGCCAGTTGACCGGCGAGGCGCATCGTCTGCTCGGTGAGTTCCTGCAGGTTCTTCGGGATATTCTGGAGGTGAACGATCTGCGGATTCAGGATCACGGCGTCGCCGATCGGCTTCGTCCATTTGTCCGGGATGCACTTCGGATCGATGATGCCGAGGATCGAGCCCAGCGTGGCGGCAGTGCAATCGGTGTCCATGCCGCAATTGTTCGCGATACAGATCGATTTTCCGAAGTCGCCTTCACCCGCGAGCCAGCCGAGGATCGTGAAGGCGAGGTTGGCGGCCACATCGGTGAAATTCGGATTTTCATGCGCGGCGAGAATGTCCTCACGCACCGCGAGCCAATCCTTTTTCTTGGCCCATGACGCGCGGGTTAACTGGATGGCATCCTTCACCCGGCTGTTGGCTGGGAGATAGCTCAAGCCGAGATCGATCAGCGTGTCGCGATCGTGCTCGACGAAAGCGGCCGATTCCAGCGCGGCGAAGAAGACCTCCGCCCAGATGCCGTCACCGGCATGATCGCAGGCCGCGTCGGACCAAGCGAGCGCGGCAGCGCGTTTGGGATCGCCGGGTGCGAGGCAAGCCCAGAGTTCGCTGCGGATCGCGGCGCCCATACATTCGCCGAAGAAATTATCGACTGAACCGAGCTGATAGCCCTTCAGGCCATATGCACCATTGCGGTGACAGATACCGTATTCGTCCCACGGGAAGACCACATGTTTGTGCCAGGCGTCAGAGAGCAGGTCGGGGGTGACTTCTTTGCAGCCGTTGGTCAGGAGATAGCAGAGCCAGACGACCTGCAGATCGAGGTCATCATTTGGCAGAACCTGGGTCGGAACCGGATCATAGAAATCCAGCTTCAACGGCCCAGATTTGCCCTCGTGAGGCCCACCCAAGGTACCTCCGACAGCCTTGCCCAGCCAACAGCCCATGACGCGTGATTCCCACCCAGCGAGATCCAGATTTTTCGGTAATTGTATAGATGCCATAAAAGAAGCGTTATTTGATCACTAAATAGACATATCGCGAACAAATCAAGCGTAATCTGAGGGAATTTGTCTCTACTAGCCTTACGCTTCAACTCCGAGGTTTTAGGTATTCATCCGATTTTTTGACAATTATTTTATATTGCGCAACATAATTGCATGGTGTTTATTCAGCAGCGTATCCTCTCTTTTATCTATGACCGATCGCTGGGTTGTCGCTAGATTCAGCTGTAGCATCCGCGTTATCGACCGCCTGTGTGGGTGGAATGACGTCCAAACGAGTTGCAGAGAAAACGAGAGTCACTGAGTACGAGACTATGAAGACAATCGAACTGGCCGGAACATGGAAATTGCAAAACAAGGCGGGAACCTATTCCGTCAAATCCGCGCTTCCGGGCGATACGCATAGCGCGCTTCTGGCTGCCGGCAAAATTCCCGATCCCTACTGGGCGGACAACGAGCTACAGTTGCAGCGTTTGGCGCAGGAGGACTGGATTTTCGAACGCTCCGTGGAAGTGTCCGCCGCGATGCTGGACGAAAAATCGGTTTTTCTGAATTGCGACAGTCTGGATACGATCGCCACGGTGTTCATCAACGGCTGCAAGGTGGCGCACACACGTAATATGTTCGTGCGTTACCGCTTTGAGGTGAAGAAATACCTGCGTATTGGAGCAAATACAATTCGCATCGAGTTGGACTCCGCAGAACGCGCGGCCATCGTCGAGAGCAAGAAATTCGCCGAGGAAATCGGCTACTCGAAGTTCCCAGTGCAATCGCCCTACCGCAATTTGATCCGCAAGGTGCAGTGTCACGGAGGCTGGGATTGGGGCCCGTGCCTGATGGTGGCGGGCGTTTATGGGAAAATTTATCTCGGTGCCACCTCGGTCGGCCGCATCGAGTACGTCACCACCGAGCAGAAGCATCACAACGGCGTGGTCGACGTGACGGTGAACTGCGAAGTCGAAGCGCCGGCGGACGGCAAGACCGATTTCACGGTGAAGCTGGACGGCCAAACGCTCACCAAAACGGTGCGCCTGAAAAAAGGCAACAATGTCGTCAGTCAGATCGTGCGCGTGAAGAAGCCGCAACTGTGGTGGCCAAACGGCTTCGGCAAGCAGCCCCTCTATGACCTCACCGTCACGCTCAGCGGCGACTCGGTGTGCAAGCGCATCGGCCTGCGCACGATTGAAATCGACAACCGCGAAGACAAGCATGGCGTCTCGATGACCTTTATCGTCAACGGCCATCCCATTTTCGCCAAGGGCGCCAACTGGATTCCGGCGGATGCGCTGCCGTCGCGGCAGAGCCGTGCGGTGATTGATGATCTGCTGGAGAGCGCGGTGCAGGCGCACATGAACATGATCCGCGTCTGGGGTGGCGGCCAGTACGAGACCGACGACTTTTACGAACTCTGCGATGAGAAGGGCTTGCTGCTCTGGCACGATATGATGTTTGCCTGCGCACTTTATCCTGGCACGAAGGACTTTCTCGATCTCGTCCGTCAGGAAATCCGGCATCAAGTCAAACGGTTGCGCGATCACGCCTCGCTCGCGTTGTGGTGCGGTAATAATGAAAACGTCGGCGCGTTGCGCTGGTTCAAGGACGAGAACATGAAGTCCCAGCGTCTGCTCGAATACGATCGTCTGAACGAAGGCGTCGTGGGCGATACCATTCGCGAACTCGATCCCGCCCGGCTCTTCTGGCCGAGCAGTCCGTGCGGCGGTCCCGGCGACTACTCCGATTGCTGGCATGTGGACAACCGCGGCGACATGCACTACTGGGCGGTCTGGCACGAAGGCAAACCATTCGAGAACTACCTAGAAATCAAGCCCCGCTTCTGCTCCGAGTTCGGCTACCAATCCTTCCCCTCGCTGGAGACGATTCGCACCTACGCGACGAAGGATCAGTGGAATCTCACGTCGCCGATCATGGAGCATCACCAGCGCCATCCTCGCGGCAACAGCCTGATCACGGAAAACTTTACCCGCTACTTCCGCGTGCCGGAGGGGTTCGAGAATTCCGTCTACCTTAGCCAGCTGCAGCAGGGCCTGGCCATTCGGATGGCGGTGGAGCATTGGCGTCACTTGCGCCCCGTCTGCATGGGCGCGCTCTACTGGCAGTTGAATGACCTCTGGCCCGTCTGCTCGTGGGCCTCGCTCAATTACGGCGGCAAGTGGAAACCGCTTCACTACATGGCCAAGCGCTTCTTCGCGCCGCAATTAATCTCCGTGCACCAGCATCAGGATAGCCCTGTTGAAATTTGGGCAACCAATGACGCGCTCAAACCCGTCTCCGGCGCGGTTCGGTTGCGCATACTCGATTTCTCCGGCAAGGTGCTGAAGACGGTCAAGTGGTCGGCTAAGGTCGGCGCGGCAAAGTCGCTTCGCCTGAAGAAATTTTCCGTCGCGGAACTCACCGATCGCCCGACCGAGACATTCCTGTCCGTCGAGTGGAAGGTGGGCGGTGAGACCTTGCGCAATGTCCATTTCTTCACGGCCTACAAGAAGTGTGACCTGCAGAAGTCGCGACTCGACATCAAAGTGAAAGCTGAGAAAAAAGGGTTCCGCGTGACGTTGAAGGCGAAGACTCCGGCGTTTTGGGTGGATCTGAACGCGGACGAAATCGCGGGCGAGTTCGATGACAACTGTTTCTCCGTGCTGCCAGGCGAGGCGCGCTCGGTCTTCTTCACGCCGAAACACGAGGTCACGTTGGAGAAATTCCGCAAACAACTTACCACGCGTCACCTGCGCGAGACTTATCTGTAGGCTGGAGGACTCTGTCCACCAAACCTCCTGTCCAGGGTTATCATACCCTGGGTAGGAGTATGGGGTCTGGTCCCCATCAAGCGGAAGCGCGGACGACGAGATGACCGCGGAGTTGCTGCTCCGTGGGATCGGATTGGCCGGTGCGCAGACATTCCTCGAAGCGCGCGAATGCGGCCTGACCCATTTCCTCATAGGGGATATGGTAGGAGGTGAGCGCGGGGGTGAGGGGGGGCAACATTTGATAATCGTCGATTCCGGCGACTTTCAATTTTTTCGGCACCTCCCAGCCTAATTCCTGCGCGGCACGTACACAGCCATGGGCCAGAAAGTCGGTTGCACAGACCACGCCTTCGAGGTCCTTGTGCTGCTGGAGATACTCGCGGGCGACCTCGGCTGGTTCCTGTAGAGGATCATCAAAGCTTGGATGCATCGAGGGGGCGAGTGAGACCAGCGGTTGCAGATCGTTCAGACCCGCTTCGTCCATGGCTTGGCGATAACCAAGATAACGATCCCGCATGTAGGGCACCCAGGAATAGTTACTCACGAAACCGATCTTGCGGGCGCCCTGCTGCAGCAGATGGCGTGTGACCGTGTACCCAGCATGCAGGCCATCTGCCACGATGGAGGGACGTCCCGTGCCTTGGACATTCAGTTCCACCAATACGACGGGAAACGGGCAATCCTGAATGATTTGCGCGTAATGAATCTGCTCCTGCGGATTGGGAATGACGGAATAAATGACCGCGCCTTTCACGTTGAACTCCACGAGGCGATTGATGATCTCGGCCTCTTGCTGGAATTCTGCTCCGGTGGTGAGCATGAGCGTGCGTCGGTTCGCTTGGTGGGCCATTTGTTGGAAGCCGCGCGCGATGCGCCAGATACCCTCATGTTGGTCGCTGGGATAAATGAAAGCGCAGGCGTTGAGATCGAGCGCGGGGCCCTTGTGATCGGTTGTGCTGCGGGTGACGATGGTTCCCGCACGGGTTTTGCGCACGACCATGCCTTCATGCGTAAGGCGGGCAACCGCCTTGCTGACCGTACCGCGGCTGCAACGGTATTCGAGCGCGAGTTCGGCCTCGGTGGGGATCTTGTCTCCGACTTTCCATTGGCCGGAAAGAATGCGGTGTTCGAGTTGCTGGTAAACGTGGTCCAGCTTTTTCAAGGATTCAGCCTGCATGGTTGAAATGAGGATACTCCGGTTGCACGGCAATTTAAAGGGTTTTCCGGCGATCACGGAACCGGCGGTTGAACATGGAATCCGGCAGGTCCGACGCGGGTACCATCGGGAAGGGAGAAATGGGTGGTGCCGAAGTTCACGGTGATTGTCGTGCCGTTCGAGAAGACAGTTTGCTGGACGGATCGATCCGGGGTGAGGAAGCGGTGGTCGGTCATTTCTCTGTATCCGACGGAGCGCACGAGGGGGCAGATATTTTGATAACTCTGCACAAAGCGGTCCTTGTTCTTCAGCCAGAATTCGCGCTTGAACAGGAACATGGGTGGCGTGGCATAGAGGATGTTGAAAAGATCGCGCCGGTCCCAGATGGCTGGGAGTTTGTTGTTGTAATCGCCCCAGTACCACTGCGCGACGACGCATTCGTGATAGACCAATTCCCAGAGCGGCAGCCGGTACTCGGGACCCACCTGGAATTTGCGCAGGGTCTCGGGAACTTCCTCTACGATGCGGTCCATGTGACGTCCGGCATCGGGTACCCGGTATGGCGTGAGGCTGAGCATGCCCTCGAAATAGTGGACGTAGGGGACGGCTGCGTCGTGGCCGGTCTCGGTACCGGTGACGAGCTTGAATTCCTCCGAGACGAGGCGCAATAGCTCCATTTTCCAGTGACGACTTTCCGTTCGGGTCATTGGATGGTCGGCGTTGTAACATTCATTCCACGGTGCTGCCGTGGTGGTATCGATGAAGCGGCAGCGATACGGGGCTTTTTCGAGTTCAGGGCCGATGCGCTTGCGCACGTAATCCGGAGCGAGCTTATCGCACAAGACTCCACACGGAATCATGGTGCCATCCTTCGCTTCCACATCCCAACCGTGCCGCCACCTGCCATCCGCATTGAGGATGAGATCCTTCGGCCACGCTTCCGCGATCCAGTCATTGTGCTTGTATTGCAACCTCGGGAAATTCTCCGGATTCATGATGTCCTGGTAAAGATCGTAACGACTCGTGAGCAGGTCGAGGTCATTGAGCTGGGCGATCACCTTCCCATTGCTGCCGCTGCTCCAGAGCATGCGTTCGATTCCCGCCGCTTTCATTTCCTTCGCCATGGCCACGGCTTCGCCGCCGAAGTACCAGACATTGACCGCACCGACGAGGAGATCGACGTTGGGATTTGACTCGCGTTTTTGGGCGAGCGTTTTGAAAAGACCCGTCTGCTGCGCGTACGAGCGATAACGTTTCGCCATGGCGACGTGGCGCCCCTTGTCCAAAAAGACGTACCGCAGGCGGCGCGGGTAACCGAATTGCCCCCGCTGCGATTCCCACTCGGGGGCGACAACAAGTCGGCTGTCTCGACGTTCGGTGCGCAAGGCGGCGTCATTCGGCGTTTCAATAATGACGACATGCCCCCCTTCGCCGTGGGCGACGCCCCAGAAGGGCATCGAATAACTATGTCCGCCGAAGGCGATATAGCGTCGTGTCGGGATGGTGGTGTCGTCGACGGGGTAGGTGAGACCCTCGTTGACGGCGAGGACGAGTGCATCGCCCGCGGTGGTGAGGAAAGGAGCGGGGAACTGGAGCGGCCGGGGTAGGGGACCATCACTGGCCAATTCGACGGTAAACTCTGGCGCATCGGTTTCGAGACGGAGGGTGACCTCCACAGGCGCATCGAGGGTGGAATGGGATAGCGAGAAGCGGATCGCGTTGTCCTGGGCCGAGGCTGCGGTCACGCACAGGGCGAGCGGCTGTTCCTTTTGACGATACGTTTCGTGGGTGCGTTGGTCCGTGACAGTGAGTGTTGCGTTACGTGTGTCGAGAGTGACGCTGAGCGTGGAGTTGGTCACGGTGAACGTCCTCGGTAAATTATTGGGGCGTTGCGCAAAGAAATTTCCAAGCGGCCTCATTGACATATCGTCGAGCCAGATCGTGATCGGACCGGCCGCAAGCAGGCGGGGTTTGATTTTGGCAATGCCGGGAGGAACTGTGATGCGGGTCTGGAGTTTCTGCCACGAACCGGTCTGGCTGGTCTGCACGGCACCATGGATCCAGGATTGGACGTTGCCTTGGGCGTCGAGGGTTTCCACGCAGAGCGTGATCGGCTGCACATCGGTACCGGAAAGCTTCACCCAGGCTTCGAGATCAAAACGGTCGCCCGCTTCCACGGAAAAGAGCGCCATCGGTTCCATGGTGAGATCTTTGCTACCGGTGTGCTCGATGCGCAGCGCGTTACGGCCGCCGTGCACTTCCTTGGAATCCATCTCGGCGGTGCCGGCGTTGGCTTCGCGGGTCCAGAGTGGCCGCCACCCCTTCATGCCGTTTTCGAAACCGCCATTGGTGAGCAATTCCGCGTGGATCGCTCCACGCAAGCCGGTACACACCAGCACAAGTAGAAGAAATTGGCGGAGCGAGGTCATGGCGTGGACGAACGCCTATCATAGTGATGCGAGCCTTGCCAACCTGGCAATCTTTAAAGAAGCCGAGATCGAGAGGACGCTCATCACGAGCGATGAATGCACAGCAGCGTCATGTCATCCGGGAGCCGGAGGTGGGTGCTGAAATCGAGTAGCTTCGTTTCGATCTGGGCCAGCGCCGCGACGGGGTCGTGAAAATCCTGTTCGTTCAGAATGCTGCAGAATCCGTCGATTCCTAATTCAATGCCGTCAGCATTATTGATTTCAATGGCTCCATCGGTGAAGAGCAGAAGGCTGGCATTGGTGGCGAGCTGGGTCCGGTTGCTGTGAAAATGAGTATCAGGAATAAGGCCCAGACACGGGTCCTTGTGATTGAGTTGGATGATAATGGAGTCTGGCTGAACCAGCAGAGGGGACTCGTGTCCCGCGCAAGCGTAAATCACGCCACCTGTGGCCGCATTGATCACGAAGTGCGCGGCTGTGGCGAAGTAATCATTCTGATTGCCGAGCGTGTGCAGTCGTGTGTTGAGCGCCGCCATGAATTCGGACGGCAATCCAAATTTGTCGCGATGTTCCTCGCAGAGAGAGCGCAATTGCATCGTATAGAGCGCCGCAGCGACGCCGTGTCCGGTAACGTCAGCAAGGAAGACGGCGTAGTGATCCGCATCGATGACTTCGACATGGAGAAAATCGCCACCGATGAGGTCGTGCGGAGTGTAAAGCTCGGCGATTTGCAGGCGTGGATCTTTGATCGGGGTGAATTGCAGGGATTGTTTTTGAATTTCTCGGGCTCGGCTCAGATCACGCATCATCATGGTCATGTCGCGGAAGATTTCCACACCACCGATGACCTCTCCATCGTCATCACGTACCGGGGCGACCGAAACTTCCACCGGGATGCGCCTGCCTGATTTGGATTGGGCAAAGAGTAGGAGCGGTTCCTCGCTGGTCACGCCGTTTTCCATGGCGCGATGGAGTGGGCAGGTGGTGTGGGAGCAGAGTTGATGCCCATCCTTGTCGATATGGACGAGAATATTATCGGAGCAGTTACGGCCGACCACTTCCTCCCGACTCCAGCCGGTGATGCGCTCGGCGGCCCTGTTCCAGAAAATAATGCGGCGATTACGATCGGTGAGATAAGCTCCATCCGGCAGCGCGTCCAGCAGCCCGTTGGAACTCAGTGTGTCGAGTTGAAGTGATGGTGCGAGCATGATGTCCCCCTTTATCCGATCCCCGGTTCGTGTGCTGATAGATTTTTATGGCGGACTTTCCGCGTGATCGAGCAACAGCAGCGCATAGGTCCGTTGGTCGTAAGTCAGGGGCGTGGCCGTAAGCCAGAAAGCCGCCCGGCTGGTTTTACCGGTTTCCGTTATTTCCAGCTCCAGTTTTTGTCGCGTTACCACCATGCCATTGAGCGCGCGGTTGACGGCATTGCGGACGAGGCATTGCCCGCAAGCGGGGCCGCGGCCGCAGCCTGCCGCTACATCATGGGAATGCAGGCAATGAATGGCATGGCCAAAGCGCTGCTTGAGCACCGCCTCGCGTTGCTCCCGCATCAGGCTATCGGCGGAGACGTTGTAGTCGACGATGATAACGTCTTTCTCCACAATCAGTAACGGCGATGGAATGGAATCGAGAACGACTCGGTAGAAATCGTCCAGATTGGAACACGAAATGGCTTCGGCGAACTGCTCGTAACGGTGCTCCAGCTCGCTTTTACTCGGGGTACTGACGGTCGAGGTGCTCGTTTCTGGCATGATAAAGGGCCCCAATGGCTATGAACCGGGATCTGATTGTTCAGGCCCGGTTCTTACTTTATCGGCATAAACGGGGGGCGGTTAATGGCTATTTAAAACCTCGCCAAGTCTACTTCGGCGAAGTGCAAAGGGCCAGCAGGTCATCGACATGCGCGGTGGCCAAGGCTTCCACGGTATCGGCAGCGCCGTAGTAGATTTTCACCTCGCCGCTGTCTTCCAAGACCATGCCGCCGGGGAAGATGACGTCGTTGCGGAAACCAACTTTTTCGTACGGTGTCTCCGGGGTCAGGAGTGGCGTTTTGCTCATGCCGATGACCTTCGTGGGATCATTCAGATCGAGGAGCATCAGGCCCGCATCGTAACGCTTGTGCCAGGTCCGTTCCCAGCCACCGAGATTGACCGTATTATCGCGATAAACGGAGTGGAATGTGGTGAGCCAGCCCTTGGGGGTCTTGATGGGCGGTGCGGCGGGGCCGATCTTGTCATTGGCAAAGGGGACATTCTCGACGGCGAGAACGAGCGCATGATCGCCCCAGTAGCGCAGGTCGGGCGAGGTGCCGGACCAGAGATCAAAGCGATCAGTGCCGCGACTATAGACGGTGAAAGGGCGCTCGAGACGGAAGAAGTTGCCGCCGATTTTTTCCGGGAAGAGCACCATGTTACGATTGTCGGGAGTGCTCAGGCTGAGAATTTCGAAGCTCGAAAAATCCTCCGTCTTCGCGATCCCGCCGCGTACGCCATGACGTGTATCCATCGCAAAGCAAACATAGGCGGCGCCATCCAGTATCGTAATGCGCGGATCGTAGACGCGCAGGATTTCATCCGTCCGCATTTTCCAGCACGGGGCCGGAGCCACTTCCCAGGAGATACCATCCGCGCTGGTGGCGAAGCCGAGTGAGGTTTCGAACGGGGGATGACGGTCGAGTTTGCCTGCGCGGTAATCCTGCCAGTCGGACTCGGGATGCTTGCAGTAGTCGTTGCGGAACAGCATGACGTAGCGGCCCTGATACTTGGCCACACCGGCATTGAAAATGAGGCTCGCACCGTAGGGAATGTTGCTGGCCTGAAGAACGGGATTGAGAGGATGACGTTTGAGCATAGGAGATGAAAGGGGAGGGTGAGTTTAGGGTGCTAACACGTGTGTGGTTGTCATGTAAGCAGGAGCCGATCGGAAAGTCAATGGTCCGGCTCTATGCCCTTATTTCACGAACACGCGCAACCGCTTGCTCTTGTAGCTGGCGCCATTCTTGGAGAAGGTCCAGTCCGGTTGCGGTCCGGTCGAGTGGCCGATGCCGGCGTCGAGATTGTTACCGGCCTTCCAGCTGTTGACCGCAAAGATCACCTGTTTGGCTTCGAAGTTGTGCACCTGCATGCTGCCGTAGCCATCGGCGGGCTCGCTGCGTTGATCGCCGAAGTCAAACGTCTGCGCGCTTGCATTGGGAATATTGATGGCATTCGGCTGGGCGTAGTTGTTCGGCCAGAATTCGATATTGCCACCCTTCAGACCCACGCCATTGGCGATGCCGGGAACATTGGACATGACCGCGAGGTTGTCGACCTTTTGCTGGAACGAGGCTCCCGAGTCGAGTGTGGGAATACCGATCTTGCCGATTTCCTTGGTGAAGGCATCCATGGAGACAAAGACATACTGGTCCTTGCCGTCTGCCGTGGTCAGTTCGAGGAAATAACCGATGCGGGTGAAGGGCTGGGTAATCTTTGCCCGGTTGTCCACATCGTAGGTGACCGTCTTTCCGACCTTGGCCAGATCGACATCATAGACAAGTTGATAGCCGTTGCTCTCGCCGCCGAGCATCACAAAGGAATCGCGATTCGGCGGGGTACCGCCGCGGAATGGCGTGGCGGGAAGCCCATCCTTATTGGAGAAATTCGGTTCGGCCAGTTTGTCCCAAGCGAAGCGGAAGGCCGCTGGCTTGGTGACGGAGGGGGCTGTCAAAATCAGGTTCGTGCCCTCGATCGTCGCCGTGGCGGAAACGAAACCACCTGTATCTGCGTCGATGAGTTCGAAATGGCTCAGCGGCTTGCCGTCGCGCGAGACGAGTCCGCCGCCGACGTTATCGAAGGTCAGCTTCACTTTGTTGCCTTCAATGGTGTGCGACTTGTAAGTCGGACCCGCGTAGACAAGTCCGGTTTTGCCGTAGGTCTTGGCCAATGCCCAGAGGGCGAGACGGCGGCCGACTTCCTGCTTGTTTCTCGGGTGGATATCCGCGATATCGCCGATGTCGCTGGTGACGATCATCCCGGTGTTCGGGATCGCCTGCGCCGCCGCTTGCGCTTCCCAGAATTCGGGCAGCAGCGTGGGCAACATGGTGCCATACGGCCACGGAGCGATCATCGTGTAATAGAACGCCAGATCTTCCTGATTGAATACCTTGCGCCAACCGTTGACCAGCGCGCGGGTCTTCTCGGTGTAGAGTTTCCCGTCGCCCACATTTGCTTCGCCCTGATACCAGATGATGCCGCGCAACGCGATCGGTTGCAGGCCATAGATCATCGTATTATAGAGCGCCGTGGGTTGCTGCTGATCCTTCAGCGCTGCCAGTTCCGGTGGAAACGCGGGGGAGGGAGTCAAGACCGTCTTGTCCGCCGTCGCCTTGCGGGCGGATGCGCTCCACTCGTCGAGGGACTTGAGGTACTGATCGACCCGCTGCGCGTGCTCGGGCGTGCGCGGGTCGGTGATGAGCACCTTGTCGTAGATGCCCTTCAACGCTGGCACCGAGGCGAACCCTTCCGGCGGCGTCCACGGTTCGATGCGCGTGCCACCCCAAGCGGACTGGATCAGGCCGATGGGAACATTGAGCGTCTTGTGCAATTCCCGGCCAAAATAATAGGCCGCCGCGGAGAATCCACCCCAACCGCCCTCGGCGATCGTCACGGGCGAGCAGACCTTCCACGTCGCGTCGACGTCCGGTTGCGGCACCGTGTCGAATTTCTTCGGCACCATGAACAGGCGGATGTTCGGGTAATTGGCCGCGGCGATTTCCGCCTCGGGATTCAGCGACGGCTTCACGCCCATCTCCATGTTCGATTGACCCGAGCAGAGCCAGACTTCACCGATCAGAATATCATCCAGCGTGATCGTATTCTTGCCCGTCACCGTGAGCGTGGCCGCTGTCGCATTCGCCTTACGCGCGGGCAGCGTCACACGCCATTCGCCCTTCGCGTTGGGCGTGGCGGTTTGCTTCGTCTCACCCAGTTGCACCGTTACCGTTTCACCCGCATCGGCCCAGCCCCAGATCGTAATCGGCTTGTCCTGCTGCAGCACCATGTGACTGCCGAACACGTGCGGCAACTTCACATCGGCCAACGCAAGGGTTGGCGACAGGAGAGACAACAAGAGCGCGGCGAAGTGAAAAGACGATTTGATTCGCATAAAAAGATCCCGGATGAAAAGTGGTTAAGCTATCAGATTGAGCGGTGATAATGGCAATTGTAAAGTCAAAGCGTACGTTTCGCAGGATGGACGCCCCGCTTTTTTTCCGTAAGCTTAACCCTGTGGATTCCTCGCCTTCTCCAGCCTCCCCCGAAAAACACCAGCGCCGCCCTCGTTACCGGGGGACCCATCCCCGCAAGTTTCACGAGAAATACAAGGAACACGACCCCCTCAAGCATCCCGACCTCGTGCAGAAAGTGATCGAATCCGGCAAGACCCCCGCTGGTACGCACCGGCCCATCATGGTCGCCGAGATACTCGAAATCCTCGATCCCCAGCCGGGACAAACCGCCGTCGACGCCACACTCGGCTATGGAGGCCACACTTCGCAGATCCTCCCCCGTCTCCTGCCCGGTGGCCGACTCCTGGCGATTGATACCGACCCCGTCGAACTCCCAAAGACTGAAGCCCGGCTTCGCGCCATGGTCGACCTCCCACCCGAAGCGCTCCTCGTCTGTCACAGTAACTTTGCCGCCCTGCCGCGACTCCTCGCCGCGCAAGGCATCACCGGAGCGGACCTCATCCTTGCCGACCTCGGTTGCTCCTCCATGCAATTCGACGACCCCGCGCGCGGCTTCTCCTACAAGCTCGCCGGACCGCTCGATTTGCGGATGAACCCCAACAAAGGCAAGCCCGCCTCCGAATGGCTCGGCAGCCTCACCGCCGAAAAGCTCGTCGACATTCTCCGCGACAACGCCGACGAATCGCAGGCCGACCTCCTCGCCCCCGCCATTGTCAACGCCCACGCGCGCCAACCCATCGCCACCACCACGCAGCTCTCGCGTGTGATTATGGACGCCTTGCCCCGCAACAGCTCCGACGACGAGAAAGTCGATACCGTGCGCCGCGTCTTCCAAGCCCTCCGCATCGAGATCAATGCCGAATACGGCGTCCTTGATTTATTCCTCCGCTACCTCCCCGACTGCCTCAACGAAGGCGGCTGCGTCGCCATCCTCACCTTCCACTCCGGCGAAGATCGCCGCGTCAAACACGCCTTCCAGAACGGTCTCCGCGAAGGTCGCTACACCGCGATTGCCGAAGAAGTCCAACGCCCCACCCGCGACGAAATCCACGCCAACCCCCGCGCTTCCTCCGCCAAGCTCCGCTGGGCAAGGAAGTAGAAGAGTCTCCGCGCCGGGTTGATTCTCCACTGAAACTCCGATTGTAGTTTATCCTGGTTTAGATTCGTGGTCATTACTTGGGTATTAGGCCTCATTTTTGGATACATCTTTTATTTCATTAGAAGAAAGGAATAAGGCAGGGGTGCATGGCGCTAAAGAGTGTCGTCACGAGATTGAGGTGTGATCGACCAGTGGGTAGGCCGATTACCCCTCCGAAAAAAATGCCCCCTATTGCCCTATCCCTCGGCGAAATGATTTTATGAAGCGAACTTGCCGGGTACTGATCTGAATTGATGCCAAGGGGATGACGCCAGCATGGTTTGCGGCAATTCCGGAATGCCCAAGTGGCGATTCATCAGCAGGTGATGCATCAGGTTAATCGAGGCATGACCCATCGCTTGATAGTTGGCGATAAAACCATCACATCTCTCGGGAATAGCTCCTTGTTCGTCTGGAGACAGAATGACCGAAGGTAGTTTCCTGCCCATGGCGCATTGCAGCAGGGGCATTGGCCGTGAAACAATTAGTGAATCGATCCGCATGCTCTTGATCCATGCGCGAAATCTCGAGACATCATTGAAGGTAAGTTCAATATAGGGCTCCGGGCAACTCTCCCCTGACGTGTGATAATAGGTAAGGGCCGACCGCAACAGCGATGTGTGAAATAGATGGTGGCTTTCCGGTTCGCTCAGGAATCCTGGCCGGCGGACACGTTTTTGAGTTAACCGTACAATGGCTCTTTCGATATCGGCATCGAAATCCCTACGGACTCGGTGCAACAGCGGCAAGGAAAGGCTGTGACCTATAGCCACCCATGCTAAGTCGTTCCACTCGAAGGGAGGCTGGCTCAATTCCTTGTCGCACGGTCCGAGTATGACCCCGCGAATTCCTCGCGCTTTCCACATACGGCACAAGCGAGCCAGTGTTCGTGGCTGCAAATTTTCAAAATGAAAATACTCGATTGAGTAACCCAAGAGCTTGCCTTGTTCCTCTGCGGCTTTAAACAGTGTGCGTAGCCAGGTTTGGTTTTTTTTGGGACAGGGACTGTCACAGCACCATGCCAGAGTTTCCCGGTAGAATGTGCCGCGCCGGGCTCGAGATAAGCCTTCGGACATGATGGGGTCGACGTCGTAGCCGGCCTTTTCTGCGGCTTGCTGCACGCGGAGGGTGGTTTCTGGGTGTACTCGCGGATCCTTTCGCAACGCCATGGAGACTGTCGCCGGAGAAAGGCCAAGTTGCCCTGCCAACGTGCGGATTGATGTGCGCGACATATTGAACAGTTAAATAATCACGTCGATTGTGTCAACCGTATCCACTTTATAGATTCGCCTTATGGAGATGCCCTTTGCAAACAAACTCTCCAATCATCCATGAATTCCAACGTCAATTTTCTCTTCAGCCAAGAGTTAGAATCCCGCATTGAATCCGGTATCGAGAACCACCGTAAGGGTGCCGTCGTAGTGCGGGTCGTGGATGCGGACGGTAATCCGCTTTCCGGAGTCCGCGTTGCTGCCAGGCAAACCTGTTCGGCTTTCCATTTTGGAGGCAATATTTTTATGCTGGGAGGATATCCATCCGAAGAGATGAATCGTCGCTATGAGGATGCTTACTGCGCCCTCTTCAACGGTGCCACCGTTCCGTTTTATTGGAAGGATTTGGAACCTGTGCAGGGGTGTCCCCGATATCATGCGGACAGTCCATTTATTGCTCGTCGTCCACCGCCGGATCAAGTCATCGCTTTTTGCCGGAAGCGAGGTTTGCGCATGCATGGGCACACATTGGTATGGGATCATGCGGATTATAGTGTTCCGGACTGGCTGGATCGCAATCCGGATCGGGCGGCTGGTCAATGGGAGGCGCACGTCAAGGAACTAGGTCGGCTATACGGCAATATAGAACGTTGGGATGTGCTCAACGAAGCCGTCCCTCAACGCGGCTTGCCGGTTTCTCTTCCTATGCCGACAGATTATGAGTTTCGGGCATTCGACTGGGCCAGACAGCATTTCCCGGAAGGAACCCGTTTCTACATAAACGAAATTCCGGACGCTTGGACCAGCCTCCTGCCACGTTACAAGGATATGGTTCAGCGACTGATCGACCGCGGCGTCGACATTGGTGGTATTGGCCTGCAATTTCATCTTTTCAGAGATCAAGATCTATACGACTTTGTTGCCGGAAAACTCTTCGTTGCGGACAAACTGTTGGCTGCGCTTGATGAGTTGGCTACGTTCGGACTGCCTGTACATATCAGTGAGATTACACTGACTTCTCCGGAAAACAGTGCCTCTGGGCAGGCCATGCAGGCATCTGTGGCGCGCGCGCTATACCGACTCTGGTTCAGTCATCCCATTGTGGATGCGATTACCTGGTGGAATGTTCCCGATGGAGGAGCCGTCGCGGGAGAAAATCACGTGTACCCAGGTTTGTTGAACTCCAAGCTCGAGCCCAAACCCAGCTACCGAGCACTCCACGATTTGATTCATCGGGAGTGGAGGACCGATGTTCGAGGAAAAACCAATGCTGTCGGGGAGTTCGTCTTTCGGGGCTTTCTGGGTTCCTATCAGATTTCTGTCGAGAACGAAACCTCTGCAGAGCTGTTGGTGAGTACCCCCAGGCAGTTCGTTACCCTTACGCTGAGCAGTAGTTCCAGTCGCATACAGGCTCCGACCGATGTTGTTACCATCTAAAATTTGCAGCGCGACATGTCTGCGTAGAAGTTTCGCCATTATGATTGAGCGCAGTCGCTTCGCTGGTGGATATCCTTGTCGCTGTGCAGGCTACATGCATCGAGCGCAACGAACTGTCCCGCATCTTCTACATGGCGTACTAGGCCAGGGTGCCTCTATCTTCCGGAACTACTTGAAGAATTTGCATGAAATTTAACAGTTCAATAAGGCTCCTCATTGCAATGAATTGCGGCGTGGATGAGTATTTCTTGCAATAGAGCCGATTCAAATGGGCGAGTCATATGAAAACAATCCTTCTCTTTAGCATGGAACTGCGACAGCCGAAACAGACCCTGCTCTACGTGCTTCGGGATGCTCGCGGCCAACGTCAGTAGCCGCGAAGGGCAAGGTATTCAATTTTTTCGGATTTAACTGGATAGCAACAAGTGAAAGGACAACAAATGAAAGCAGGCAACGTAGTCGACGTCGGTGTAATGAGTGGCAGGATAGTTGCACGATGGCATATCGTGGCGGCCGTGGTGCTTCTGGCGGTTACTTCCGTGGACATGACGTTGGCCCAGACGGTTTGGGACGGCGGCAGCGCAGCTGGTAACGACTGGATGGATGGCGCCAACTGGGTGGGAGATCCGTCGGGAGGACCCGTGAGTGGCATTACGACGGATATCCAGTTTGCCGGCTCGGTGAGGACTAGTCCGAGCCTTGATCAGGATTTCACGGTTAAGACCCTCAAATTTTCATCAGGTGCGAGTTCATTCACAGTAGGCGGAACTGGTGTGATATCGGTGCAAGGTTTGGGTAATAACTACTCAAATGCGGTTGCCAACGCATCGTCCAACCTTCAAACGATCAATTCCAGCTTGAAGTTATTGGGGGCAACAGGTTTTACTGCCTACAATGGAGATATGACCATTAACGGGGGGAGCGATACCAATGGGCAATCGATCGGATTTATGGTGCAACCCAACAGAACGCTGTCTTTGAATGGTGTCATATCTGGATCGACCGGGCAGATGGCGTACAACGGCACTGGCACTGGCACATTCGTAGTGAGCGGAGTTAACACCTATACGGGTAACACCTATATCTGGGGTGGTACGGTCAAAGTTGCCACAAACTCCCTCAATGGGCAGGCCGGCGCCTTTGGCAACGGAACAAGTCCCATAGCAGTCGGACTGGGTACGGGCTCGCCCACCGCACAGCTTGTGACTTCTGGAGCGGTCACGATTGGTAGATCCATTTCTCTGGTATCCAATACCGCAGGCACAACCAATTACACTATTGGTGGATCGACGGCAGACGTCTCTACCTACTCGGGTACGGTCTTTATGACTGGAGGCACTGCGGGAGATACGGCGCAACCTTTGACGCTGACGGCCGCATCCGGTGGTCGCGTTAACTTTACGAGCAATCTTCAACGTCGCGGAACAGATGTGGGAGCGATCGACGTGGTAACAAAGACTGGTAGCGGTATTGTGGCGCTTGGCGGGACTAATAACAACTACTCTGGGAATACCAACGTTAATGCAGGAACCCTTTTGGTTAATGGTACGTTGAGTGCTAGCAGTAGCTTGGTAAATGTAGGCGCTGGTGCGACATTGGGTGGTACGGGTACCATCAATCGCGCCGTAGTTGTCGGAGACGGAGGAATTCTTGCTGCAGGTGATATCAGCGTGGCAGGTGTCAATCTGGGTGGTAAACTCACTCTCGGGTCCGGCTTGACGCTCAGCAGCCTCTCGACCATCAACTTCGACTTGGCTGCTGCTGCCAGCACAACAGATGACCTGATTGCCATTACCGGAGATCTGGCGCTCAATGGTACTCTCAACGTAACCGCCTTAAGCGGATTTGATACGGGAATCTATACCTTGTTTACCTACACAGGCAACCGAACTGGCGCGGGTCTGGCGATCGGCACCACGATGCCGTCTGGTTTCGACTATCAGATCGACACCTCAACCAATGGTATCGTAAACCTGATCGTTACGGTGCCGGAACCCTCCTCCACGGCATTTCTCGGCGCCAGCTTGATTCTGTATGCCCTCAGTAGGTGCAGACGCAAAATCTAGAAAGGCCTGCGGAAGATATTCATCGGTCTAACTCCTGAGTTCGTGATAACCAGAGGTATGAAGCTCATCAATAGTAGATCCGGCTTTTCCCTGATCGAGTTGTGCGTTTGCATAGCCATGATCGTGGTGTTGACGACGCTGGCCTATCCGGCGTTGGCAAAAGCCATGCGCTCGAGCAAGGAAACCAAAAGCCTGTCCAATCTTCGATCGATCGGTCAAGCAATACATCTCTATGCTGCAGATAATCAAGGGTTCTATCCGATGATCAGTGGCACCAATGCCGCCGGGACGGGATTCACTAACCCGATTTGGTGTCAGGGCATGCTCGCTAGCTATTTGCCTCCCGCGCCCGGAACGACACGCAGTCCGGTCTTCGTTGATCCGCTGATTCCGTCTGGGAGGCACAACGCTCTTAGCGATTATGCGGCCAATACGGATGTATTGCGCAGCGGAGTGACCGGGATGTCCTCGGCGCCGACGGCATTGGCCGTTGCATCCATTGGGGCAAGAAGCTCGCAGGTCATCATGGTTTTGGCGGCAGAAGATGGAAGCCGTGCGGTACCGAATGGCGAGTGGTATATGGGGCCAAATTCCATTGTATCCAATCCCAAATCGCCCTGGGCCCGCCCCAGTGATCGGGGAACAGGAAGAATCATGGCCGTTTTTGCCGATGGCCACACTGAAGGCGTGAACGCGGTTTTATTCAACTCTGACAGAGATCTCAGGCGCAATTACCTGCTGGTTAATCCGTAACTCGATGTGCGGAGTTACGCCTGCCATTTGCAAATTTAAGACTTTAGCTCTGATATATGAAACGATTCTCTAATATTAAAGAGGTGTTGGTGAGCCTGGCTCTGATGGCGGTTACCTGCTTCGCTCAGGAAGCCGCAACAATCATCACTGATACCTTCGATGGTGAGGCAGGATCTACTGCGGGACAGCTCAATCGAATGCGCGTTGGATCCTCGGACAAACTTTTGTGGGAGGCTACTCCAAACGTAAAGTTGACGCGTTCCAATGATCGTGGCTGCATCACAACCACCTCCGCCTCTACTGCGCTAGTGGCGCGCATCAAGTTGCCACCCGCAGAGCGTCGAATCACGGTCGAGGCAGAACTCCAGCCCGAGAGCACGGAGGGGAAACTGGCATGGATGGGTATCGGCTTCGGGAAGTCTAGCCTCGGAAATCCGACTTTTGGCGGATTATGCGTGATCTTGAGAACCAATACGACTTACTCCCTGCTCTTCAATCCAGACCCAGAAGACATTACCGCTGCGAAAGTGATCAATCTCAAATCGGGACCGATTCCTTCTTATCGAAGCCATGAAATGATTCGGGTAAAACTCACCTACGATGTCGAATTTGGCGCTATCAGCGTGTGGATAAATGGGCAGAAGGAAGTCAGCGGCATGGATCTTAAAGCGAAAAAAATTACACCTTCACTCACTTACGCGGGCATCTCGGGATACAATCAAGAAGTAGGCGTACCGTGCGCCAGCAATTTCGGCGTCGCCATAGACTAACTACAGGCCTGCCCTCATCAGCCGCTTGAGCGTGCTAGATGATTTGTGTTTCGGTCAAGACAAGGATCCTATGTACTCTAAGCCCACAGCAGCCATTCAAATAGCAAAAGGGTTTTCCCTTTCATGCGCCGCACTTTTTGCCGCCACCCTACTTCAAGCCGGAGAATTTGAGAAGCGGTGGGACTATTCCAATCGCAGCGAGTTCAGGTTCTATGCAGCCAAGGGGTGTAATGCGTTGCTCGAATCGGATACCAGCATTAAATCGCCAGATGGAGGCGACGTGATAAAAGTCGTGCTCAATGAGCTGCGCAGCGAAGCGGCTATTCAGGATGTGCAAGTGACTTATAAAGGCGTGGGGCTACTTAAATCGGGTAATAATTATGAGATAAGTTTTTATGGAAAGGCCACACAGCCCGGAGTATTTCAGTTGGTGGTGGCGCATCTGAATGCTCCATGGACGATCATTCCGGGATCGGTGAGTTCGGCGGAGCTGGGGCAGGATTGGAAGTTGTACAAGTTTACATTTAAAGTCACCAGCGATTGGCCGGAGCCGCTGGCGATTCCTCGACTAATGTTCGGGAAATTCGGTGCTCCAGCAACACTGTATCTAGGACCGGTGACCCTGCGCGAAAAAACGGCATTGTTGCCCTATGGCCTTGGCATAAAGTGGAAGCTAGTGTTCGCGGGAAGCGGTGTGGATTCCGCACAAGAGTCGGCGTATAGAGTTTCTGGGATCAGTGCGAGTGATAAGCCTAAAGAAGTTGAATTTGTCGGTAGTGGCATTGATCTGGCGAAGCTGAATCCCCAGTTCTCGGCAAAAGATTGTGCCTACCTCTATAACGAGTTTCAGAGCAAATCTGCAGGACGGATGCGATTCGGATTTTCTGCCGACTGGTGGCTGGAACTCTATCTGAACGGAGAAAAAGTTTATAGCAACGTGCCCGTTGGAAACAACTCGCATGACTTTACGATAGATGACCACGTGATCGAGTTTCCAGTGAGGCAGGGAAACAACCTGCTCGTGGCCAAAGTCATGAGCGGAACCGACGGTTGGAGGTTTGTCTGTGGCGAAGCCAGGCGAGCTCCTGATGACAATAATGTAGTGACCATCCGAAACGGTCCTAATTGGAAATCTGTAAATCTAGATAAGGACAAGCTAGCCATTAAAAGTGGTACCGCTCTAGACTTCTCGAGCATAGCTGGAGAACGATCAATTGCCGGCGCAAAGGGGCGTTTGACGATCAATTCAACTGGACGTCTCGCGTTCGAAAAGGATTTGGAGAAGTCGGTGAGATTGCTTGGATTCAATAGCTGGTCCTGCAGTTGGGCTCTCCACCTTGCCACCAAGGAAGAGATCAAACAATGGGCGGAAACCATCGCCAAGCGTGGCTACAATATCGTTCGCTTCCAAGGTATAGACACAATGTTCGCTGGAGGCGCAAACAGCCAGTCGCGATGGCCTTCGGAAGATGTCGAAGAGACGCCGCATTTTGACGAGGCCGTCATCGACAAGTTTGATTATCTCCTCTTTTGTCTAAAGCAAAACGGAATCTATATTAACCTCGACCTCATGAGTGCGAAGTCGGGTTACTCGCGGGTCAATGTGAGTCAGGACAAGAGTTTCAAAATTCAACTCTTTTTTAACGAAACCTATCGCAAGCAGTGGCTCAAGGCAGTGGAAACACTGTTGACCCACAAAAATCCATATACCGGAGTACCTCTCAAGGATGAACCGGCCCTGGCCTGTCTCGAGCCGTATAATGAGCAGGATTTACTACTCTTCAATGCGGCGCAGATGCAGCAACTGACGCCGCACTTTGGCCAGTATCTGCAGAAAAAGTATGGCACAGAAGAAGCCTTGCGTGCTGCATGGAAGCAGAATTCCATCTCATTCAGAAATGTTCCTGTTATTAGTGAGGATGTATTGAGGCGGGGGGACGCGAGTGCCAACGATGCCTGTCAGTTCCTCATCCAAACCATGTCGGCGACCACGGATTGGTATGTGACCCAGCTGCGTAAAATAGGGTATCCGGGTATCGTTACGCAATGGGACATGATCATGCGCACAATGGAGATGCCGGTTCGGGCCAAAATGCCGGTGATTGCCCAGCATAGTTACTTTGCTCACCCTAATTACGCGCCCACTAAAGGATTGGTTCAAAAATCCACGACAGGGAAGATCTGGGGAGGCGGCAAAGACATGGATATGCTGATCAGCCAGGACAGCTCGATCAACTCAAGTTATTTCCGGGCGGCGGCGGCAGTTCGTTTTCTCGATCGACCATTCATGCTGACGGAATATGCTCACAGTGCGCCCAACCGCTACCGTCACGAGCGTGGACTTTACCTAGGTTCCTATGCGGCTCTACAGGGCTGGGACGCTATCTACAGTCACGAAGGCGAAAGTCTTTACCCGTCTGCTTGGTACAACAACGAAATACCTCCTGTGAATACTTTTGAGTTTCCTCAGGATCCAATTTCGCGCGCCTCGGAGACTGTAATGGCACTGACATGGCTGCGTCGCGACGTGAAGGAGGCGACACATTCGGTTCAGCTTACCTTAAGTGACAGAAATTTATTTCCGAAAAACACGCTCTCCGCGATTGGAGATGACTATGCCAAGTTGAGCATGCTGACGCGTGTTGGCATCGTCTATCCTGAGGTGACTTCATTTGGTGGTGTGACAAAAATCAAGGCGGATATAGAGCTGACGCCAACGGAGTTTTCCAATCTTGGCGTGCGCGACTGGTACGTCACGGCTTCCTCGCAGGATGGAAGTTTGTTTCCATCGCTGCTGCAAAAACTTAAAGAGAGCCAGATTCTACCAGAGTCAAACAAGACGGATTACTCCAAAAGAGTGTATCAGAGCGAAACGGGCGAGATATTACTCAACGGAAAGGAGCAGAGTCTGAAGGTAGTCTCATCCCGGTTGGAGGGAGCGATTATGAAGCAGAATCAGCCTGTCGAATTGCAGAGCGTGGCCATTTCATCCTGCTCAGTGCCAGCGGCAATAACCGTGGCGTCACTGGAGAAAGGGAAAAGTATTGAGCAGTCCAAGCGGCTACTGGTTATCGTCGCGACCAACGCCTTAAATCAGGGGCAGGTATTTGAAAACTCCAGCATGTCGCTAATGGTGGATATAGGAGGCTATCCAGTGCTGATGCAGACGGCGCAGGTTTCTATCAGCATCAAGACAAATCAAAAAGGAACGCCTGTCATTCACGCTCTCAATCTTGATGGAACTCCTGCCGAAGAAGTGGAATGTAGTTTGGTGGGGCAAAAGCTCATGGTGGCGCTCGATACCGGAAAATTGAAATACGCGACGCCATTCTTCGAAATTATCTACCAATAAGGAATTAAAGACATGTTCGACACGAACCTGCCCTCGCAACAACGGCTCAATCTGACGCAGTACCGGGACAAAGTGCTGGGATGCTGGACCGGCAAGAACATCGGGGGAACTTTGGGCTTTCCATTTGAGGGCAAGAAGGAGATGAACGAGGTGACCTTCTATGCACAGGATATGCAGGGCAATCCGGCACCCAACGATGATCTGGATTTGCAACTGGTGTGGTTGCAGGCGGTCGAGGAGCGTGGCATCTATAATCTGACGCCGCGACTGCTCGGTGAGTACTGGATGACCTGCATCGTCGGACCATGGAATGAGTACTCGGTTTGCAAGGCCAATATCGTCAATGGCCTCTATCCGCCGCTGTCAGGCTCGTGCAACAACGACGTGTGGAAATATAGCAATGGCGCGTGGATTCGCTCGGAGATCTGGGCCTGTCTGTTTCCCGGCTCTCCGGACGAGGCGGCCGAGTTCGCGTACATGGACTCGTGCTGCGACCATTGCGGCGAGGGCATCTACGCAGAAGTCTTCACGGTAGCACTGCAATCGACCGCCTTTGTGGAATCAGATGTGCGGAAGCTCATCGAGATTGCTCTTTCCAAAATTCCCCACGATTGCCGCGTTGCGCAGAACGTCAAGATGGCCTGTGGCCTCTACGACAGCCGTACTGAGTTCAAGCAAGCCCGCGAAGCCATCGTGCAAGCTAATGCCGACTTAGGCTGGTTCCAGGCCCCGGGCAACATCGCGTTTGCGATCCTCGGCCTGCTCTACGGCGAAGGCGACTTCGGCAGGAGCATCTGCCTGGCCAACAACTGCGGTGACGATACCGACTGCACCGCCGCGACCATCGGCGCGCTTCTCGGCATCATCTATGGACGCTCCGGTCTTCCGCAAAAATGGATCGATCCCATCGGCGAGAGTATCAAGACTGTGGCCATTGATGGATTCACCATGGAAGTGCCCAAGACGGTCGGCGAACTGACTGACCGCGTCGTGCGCCAAGCCATCATCGCGCAGCGTTCGAATCCGACCTTGCCTCTCATCAGCGACGAGCCCACGTGCTTGAACGCCGACTTCCTCGCCGCCCTCCATGGTAGCGACGCCGTCGCCAAGCGCGTGTGGAAAAAATCGCCCTACGAACTCGTCTTCGATCTGCCTTATGCCACGCTCTCTGTCGACTATGAGAATGGCCCTTCGCTATTGCCCGGGGAGGAGAAAGCCCTTTGCATCCATCTGAACGAACTGCTCTTTCGCGAGCAAGTTGTCCATGTCAGTCTCGAATTGCCCGAAGGCTGGCAGGCTTGTCCCAGCCGCACACTCTCAATCAACTGTATGCGCGGCTTCACCTGCAAGGGCGCGTTCAAAATCATTGCCGGTCCGATGACGGAAGCCTTCACCTACATTCCCATGACCGTCCGATTGGCCGGACGCTTCAACCCGATCACGCTACAAGTGCCCCTACAGCTCAAAGGCGCCGCCTGCCACTGGCCCGACCAGATCAACGACATCCATCAGCCCTATTGGGACGAGAAGAACCGCCGCGCGGCGATTCAGCGAGGATAGTTGGAGTCCCACGTTCAAAGGCTGCCTCTGTAGTCTATGCGGAGGCTGGCGTATTTACCACTCACCTTCAACTGTGATGTGCCGCGCGATTTGTAATCATCCATCCATAGGGGTATTTGGAAAATCGCAGTGAGTAGCGGGTGACTTTCTGCTTCCTTAGGTCGACGAAAGTACTGCTTGGCCATCGTTGCGTCGCTTGTACGTGATGTGGGCTGCTTTAATTAGGTTTCGGTAGTATTCATCGGATACGGCGATAGTTTGCATGTGGTAATAGAGTGTATCGCCAAGGCTAAAACTCAGTTTCACGGGCGATCCTGAGCAACGAGGTGGAAGGATAAAAGCGTTAGAGAGCCCAGAATGGGCTGAATTGGGGCAAGGAAGTGTCAGGAATTTGCCTGGAAATCCGAAACTTTTCTGCCAAGGAAGTGGGTTTCCTCTGAGAAAAAGTGCGGAGCCAACGGGGCTCGAACCCGGATTTCATTTAATTTTGGAAATAGAAAATTTCTACTAAAAAAGCCGATTTAAGAGCTAAAATGGCGTGTTTTTGTTGATTGATGCTCATGAAGGGAGCTACACTCTTTACGAACGGAGGGTGTCTGGAAATGTCTGGAATACCAAGAGAAAAGAAGGAGTCATGGCCACTTAAGATCAAGTCGGGCTCCATTGTTGTCAAAGTCTACCGTACCCCAAGTGGGGGATACGATCTATTTACAGTATCCTATCACGAGGGAGGAAGAAGGGTTAGAAAATATTTTTCAGATTTTTCGGAAGCAAAAACTGAGGCCAAGAATGCAGCCGAAAAGCTTGCGTCCGGTCAAGGAATTGCATTGCAGATTGCTGGCAAAGACCGGGACGCTTTTGTGTATGCCAAGAAGAAACTTGCCCCTTTTGGGGTAGAATTGGTGAATGTAATCGACGAATATACGGAGGCAAAGAAAGTTGGAGTTCCTTTGTTGGCGGCAGCGCAATACTACCGTGAGCATCATCATGCGGTTTTGCCAGCCAAGCGCGTAGCGGACGTTGTTAAGGAATTCTTAGAGGCGAAGAAAGCCGACCATCGAAGCGACATCTATTTGCAGGATTGCAAAAATAGGATGGATCGATTTAGCGCAGACTTCAAAGTGGATTTGCAAACAATTCAAACACGAGATTTGGACGCATGGCTACGTGGATTGAAGGTATCCGCCCGAACTCGGAACAACTTTCGGACAATTTTGTGCTCATTATTTTCTTTCGCAAAAACGGCTGGCTATCTGCCAAAAGATCGAGCAACTGAAGCTGAGTTAACCGCGAAGGCAAAGACTGGTCAAACAACAATAGAAATATTTACGCCCGAGGAAATGGTAAAAATACTTGAGAAATGCGATAGCATTTTATTACCATTTATTGTCTTAGGCGGTTTCTGTGGGTTGAGGAGTGCTGAAATTCTTCGGCTGAAATGGGAAGCGATTCGTTGGGAAAGCTCACAAGTGGAGGTCGGAGGGAAAATTGCAAAAACTCGCAACCGTCGCATGGCGCCGCTAACTCCCGTGGCTGGTGCATGGTTGAACGACTTCAAAGCAAAAAAGGGGTCAGTAATAACGGGTGTAAAGCTCTACGAGCGACTACGAAAACTTGCTAAAGCGGCGGATCTTGGAGAAGAGTGGCGGCAGAACGCCTTGCGGCATAGTTTTGGTACTTATCGCTTGGCCTCGAATAAGAATCCATCAGTGGTTGCCTACGAAATGGGTAATAGTCCTGCTATCATTCGATCGAGCTACGACGCTGTGGTAACGGACGCTGAAGCAACTAAATGGTGGTCTATTATGCCGCAAAAACATTGAGTGCTTGGCTATAGGATACCATTCCCGGAAATAAATTTGTTTAGGCGCAGCTCTAGCCATTTGGATTCTTTTCGATTCCGAATCGTGCCACTTCCTTATGGAGCTTTATTTTGTGCCCAAGTGCCACGACGCGGATCCGCGGAATGGAATGGCATTTGTTTTCGAAGTAATCCAACTGCTCAGGCAAGCAAACCAAAAGGACGGGATGCTTGTCTCTTGCTACCTCCAGCATTGTCGCGAAATAGTTATCAGTGACTCTCGAAAGCTGTACTTCCAAGCGGATGTATTTGTCTTCGATCTTGAAGAGCGCATCCGGAACATAGGTGTAGTACGGGGCCATTTCCGACCAATACGGTGCCAGTTTATTGTACCAACCAAATTTGTATCGTAAGCACCGCTCCGAAAATACGTACCAGCTAGGAAACTGCTGTAAGATCCAGGATATACTACGAACTACGGCCCGATGGTGTTGGTGGGTCAAACCGCAATGAGGGTGCTTGCCCTTGGACCAATACCAAACACCTCGTAGTAATTCGTGGCACTGCCCGGCGTTCTTACTTTTCTGCAGCTTACCCTTTTTTTCCAGATTGAGTAATTGCCTGCGAACGGTCGGCCGTGACGTTTTAGTCAAAATCGCCGCATCGCTTGCGGTCAGGCAAGTCCAGTCGGAGAAGAGTTGTTTCCAATTAACGGACAAGCTCGTACTCCTGTCTTTCGGTGGAAAATTCGAACACGCTCTCCTGACCGCGCCAGTTGACCGACACCTTCCGATCCGGGAGGTAGCGGACCGTGGCCTTTTCAGTTCCATCAAAGAGCGGGACTATTTCCACTGTCCCAGGTGGCTTTCGTTTCAAAGTTAAAAGCCCGTGCTTTCCGGCAAACGCAGGAGCGGCGGTATCAATCTTGGGCTGATTGTTGTCCGGACGCTGTGCGCCGGCGATCAGTAGTTGCTCGATTTCGTCATTTTGTTTGAGTGCGGGAAGCTGTTTTTGGATTTCAGCGATTTGTCCGGCCATCTGCGAGATGTCAATTTCCGCGGCTCCATTCCCGGTAGGCCCGGGACTACGTTCCAAGACCGGAACGATGGGTTTTCCCCCACCGGCAAAGACATAAGGGCGGCCTGAGATTTCAGCTTCCTCCAGCGTTGCCCAATGTCCCGGTTCAACAACCGTTGCCACGTAATGGCCTCCGATCCATTGATTTTGCTCGTCGACCTTGGCGGGCATCCAACCGTAAGAAACGTTCGGTAGGACGTAGACCGGCCGGGATTTTCCGGCGGCTTCAACCGGCTTGGTGTAATCATACGATTGCGTGACAGTTGCCGGATCGACCACCATGGCCGGAGGCCGTCCGCCAGCACATCCGGCCAGAAATGTCCCGGCTAGAAAGAATAAACCAAATTGAGTGAGCCTGTTCATGGCGGGTTTATCCTCACTATTAACATGCGCGAAATCTCACTTGCCGTAATCGGCTACCGAAACGTCCATATATTGCTGGAGGTAAGCTTTGCAACGGGTTCCCGCCGGAACGAAAATGTATGGGCGGTTGTCCTCAGCCTCTTCGAGCAGAAGCTGGGTGAGCCGTTGAAATGCTTTTTGGCCTCCTTGGAGGGCCGCGTTTTGGACGGAAGCATTCGCCTGATCGGATTGAACAGAGACGTCTCCAATCGTCAGGGTGCTTTGCGAGCGTTGGGTATAGGCCGCCATTGCCGCGCTGGCAAAATCGGTCAGGAGTGGACCAATGTTTTGAAGAAACACGTTTCCAACCGTGTAACCCTTGATACCCATCGTGCCATCCGTGTGCAGGGCTACCGATTGAAGAGGAAGTGTTTTGCCATCCTTAAGGACCACCTTGTAAAAGTTGACCAAAATCCGATCCCGATTTTTTCCAGCAGTCGCTTTGCCCAAAATCCTGTCTCCGGGGCGCAGCAAGAGATGCCCGTTCCAGTACAAGGGAAACCAAACACCCGCGATGACTTCGAGTTCAAGATTATTGGATGCGAGATTATTCAGGAGAACCAAGTTGATTTCGCTGCCTTGGGGTGTAAAAGTCTCCACATTGATATTGGGTCCTTTACTGTCCCCTCCATCCCAGTTTTTGCCATCCAGGGCTGTCTTGGAGAGATTGCGAAAAAGGAATCTCTCGGAAGGATACACCTTCGATGGAGTGAGGTAGGTGGTCCCTTTTGATTCCTCCTGGCCGGGGCGGGAAGGATTGAGCGTTTCATTGGGGACAGGAAGAGTTTCGTTTATTTCCGAAGAAATAGGAGCGGTATTTTTCGAGGAGTTTGATGGGGCCTTGAAAGCCGAGGGGACATTTTCATTGGCTTCTTTGACTGCTTGCACGCTCTTTGCGGGCGGAACATTCACGATGCCAGCCTTGGGGTTATTGGTTTCGTTTGTCTCTGGAGACGAAGTTTCGCCCTGCTTTTCGGTGTCCTGCTCTGAAACATTGTCCTTAGAATTCGTTTTTTGAAGAGCCTGAACGGGACCTTTTTTCGCCAATTGCTGGAGATAGAGTTTTTGGGCGCGTTGTGCTCCATTGGATTTGATGAGCCAAACGACAGAACCTACGAGTCCACTAGCGATCAGGAGAAGACCGATTCCGGCGATGATCTTTTTTGGGGTAACGGCCATAAATGGATGGATCAATTCCAGATCACTTCAACGGGGAGGTTGAGGGTAAAGGCGGGATTAAAAACAATGAGGTAGCCGGTGGTTGTGGCGTGAGGATCGAGAAGGGGATCGGTGAATGCCACGTAATCCGGGATGAACTTGCCGTGACCGACTTGAAGGCGGAGACGGGATTCATCGAA
This sequence comes from Verrucomicrobium sp., assembly GCA_017849585.1. Classification (GTDB taxonomy): domain Bacteria; phylum Verrucomicrobiota; class Verrucomicrobiia; order Methylacidiphilales; family UBA1321; genus UBA1321. Next base: position 55,475 of record JAFIGT010000043.1, on the reverse strand, counting down.
GCGGACGCGCGTTTCGGAGAAGTTATTATAGGCGAAGGTATAGGCGAGCGCGCCGTTGATTTGATAAAGGTAGTAGAGCGTAAATCCCGTTGCCGGATTTTTCTTAAAAATTGGAGTCCGCCTGATTTTTCTTGAATCGAGGCGCTTGTTAACGAGCAACGCGTCATAGTTGGCGATAATCTTGATGAATGCCGTCAGATCGCGCTGGCTGGGTGCCTTGTACGGTTGACTAGCAGTCGCATACACGAAAGGTTGAATCGAAATAATGCTGTCGCCTTTGAGAAAACTATCGACGACGAAGATGTGATAGGGGCGGATTTTGTTTCCGCTAAACAGGAATTTGACTGGAGTATCCCCCTGAGGAGCGAGCGCGGCGATCTCGGCTACGCGTCCTTTGCTTTGCACGGAAACCAATCCTTTATCACCAACGGAAAAATCCTGGATTGGTTCGGTAAACCGTAATGTGACGGGATAACCCGGAGCCACATTGATGGTTTCGATTTGGATGTCCTCCTGATCGAGTGTTTTGATTTTCTCCTGCAAAAACTCACGTCGTTCGTCATCGGTGAGATCCTTGTCCTTTTTCCCATTAATGATAAGGGGTGGAGGCGGAACGGTAATTTTTGTATCCCGACCCTGGCCCAGTCCAGGAGCCACGGGAGGTGGTGGAGAAACATCAAAAACTTGGGCCGGGCAGGACGCGGAAATCAAAAACAAAACGGCAAGGGTCCGCTTCATTTGGATTTTTCCTTCTTTTTCGCCGGGGATTCTTCTTCCACTTGAAGCGGTATCGCTTCGTTCCAAACACGATCAGCGTCCTGTCCTTCAAGTGTTTTGAACCCATGTACGAGCAGCCCCCAGGGATTTTCTGGAGTCGGAGGGATATTTTTGACGTACAGAAGGTAGACCACATAGCTGCTTTCGATTTTGAAGGATTGTTGGGCATTGGGTGTCACTTCGTACAAAGCCCTTTCTCCGCGGGCGGCGATGCAGACGATGCTGGGGAACTCGGGATCGCTCCACCGCCGCGCATCTGATAAAATAAAAATCCGGCGTTGATTCGAGTTTACGATAGCGTCATCCGGACGTTGCTCCCGGTAGAGCTTGGCCAGTTTTGTGGTCATGAGGGGCAATGCCGGAGCGATGTCGTAGGAGCCGGGGCTAACCGTAAACAGTGTTCCGAGGTAAATCCGGCAAAAGGACCGGATGTTATCCGGTCGTAGTTTGAAGAATTCGGTCGTTCTCCACATGACGTAGCCATCGTTTTGATCCAGTACGACGGGAGGACGCAAGGCCAAGTTGCTTACGGCAAGTCCAAGCGCGAGAATTACCACGCCTTGAGCAGCGGTAATTATGGAGAGCGCCTGGGCAACGCGGGCCATATCGAGGCCCATTCCAATGACAGATCGGGGCTGTGAGGGATAATGGGTGGTATCCCAATCGCGTGGTTTAGCTTGTGGTGGAGTCACAAGTACAATTAACCCATCGCTCTGGAGAGACGGTCAAAAACCGTGTGTTAATACTATCAACGATGGATAGATCAGTAGTCACAAACTGACAGAAAGGAGAAGCGATACCGGGGTGGCGAGAAATCGCCACCTCCCTTTTTATTTTCCGCTAAATCAGGGAATGGCTTTGTTCCAGATACGGCGCGATACGCTCTGCATGTTCAAGCAGATGGGAAGCTATCTGTGCAGCGGCAGCCCGGCGCGCCGTCGGACGCGCCAGCAATTCGGCTACGGGGGGAATATCAAGGGAAACCGGAGCCGCTTTGAATGATCGTTGAACAGCCCGGAAGACTTGGAGCATTTTGGGATGAGCATTCTGTTCTAAAAAGGATTCCAAGGCTTTGACCGCTTCACTGGAAATGGGGTGTTGGGGTTTGGCAAGCTGGGTGCGGAGAGCGTTCAGTCCCATCACCGGTCCATCGCTAATTACCTCCAGCATATTTTCGATTTCACGATGGAGGCGGGAGGCGGCCAAGGCAACGGTGAAAGGATCGAGGATGAAATCGGGAGTTTCTGTTGTGCTCTCAAGATTTATCTCGGTGGCTCGTGTAGTTTCAACATTTCCTCCTTTGATGGCGTTTAACTCAGAATGGGGGGTAATGTCGTAGGCGGTTGGAGACAGAACTTCGGCATTTTTAATGGCCAAACGGCAAGCGGCCTCAAAATTGCCCTGTTTCTTTTTGGAATCAGGGAGTTCCCGGATGGCGATATTTACGCTTTCTTCCCAGGATAAACCTTCCTGCATTTTCTTGGCGGCCGCCGTGCGAAGGCTTTCTGCCAGCACCCAACAATCCTCGGAGACATAAATGCCAAGTTGCTTTCTCTCGTGTCTTTTCAGTTCACCCCAAATGGATTCGTCGATGGCTTTTACGATGGAAGCATTCATCAGTTTATCTTTCTTAAGACGAAGGGGGGTGAATCGCTCCCATCCCTTTGCATATCCATCAAGGGCGGTGGAAAGGGCGAGGGACTGATCGGGAAATTTTTTGAGCATGGAACTATGCCGACGGGTGATGAACTGAATCTGGGGCAGTTTCCGGACATAAGCCTGGAGGGACTCTTCAGATTGTTGGTAAGGGATGCTCAACCGGTAGCTTTCCGCGAACGAGGCCCGAAGCCGGCGTCCATTGGTCGCTTTCGGAATGGCAAGAAGCGCCTGAAGGCCGAGTGGAAGCAGGGCCTTATTCCAGTCCTTCCTGGCAGCCTGTGCGCTGCACCAGATGGCTGCGTTTTGAATGATGTTTTCCCGCAGCGAGTCAAAATCATAGTCTTTCCGGGAAAGGGAAGGCCAGCGCCCCATCTGGTACATTGTGGCGATAATGGACAATTCCTCGTCAGGCAATTCTACTTGCCAATCGATCGTCCGAGGTTTTTCGCCTTCGGCGGTAATAACGGTGTGATAGTCGGCAAATGCGAGTAACTTGGGGCCAAGTGAAGTTTCCAGCATAGGAATCACTTGCTTCAGTTCGGAAAATGATTTCACGCCGCGTAATAGCTTTTTCTCCGCTGTGTCCAAAGCATGGGGAGCGCCGTCGAGCATCGTTTCCACTTCGCCAGGGGAGAGATACTCCCACGCCAGCTTGTTTTCGATGAGGATGGCTGTAACGACCCGTGCGGCTCGGTTGACTCGGTGGGCCGGGTTCCTAAATACGCTGGCTCCATCATCACCAAAGTGGTGTCGCAAATTGTCGAGGGCATGGCTCATGCCCTTTCAATTGAGCTATTGAGAGGGCACAGGTGTCCTCGGCTCAGTGCGCCGGTAATAGCTTAATAGTAGGTAGTATGCTCTGGGGCTTTAATCTGACATTTCTCCAACTAGCGGTGTTCTTTTTCTGTTTCGTCTCAGCGGGAGTTGTTTTGGTAGTGGCGTTGTACTGTGTCGTGGGTCGGAGAAGCGAGGAAGTCTCGTTGATTACCCACACGCCGCCTGTAGATTCGCGGCGATTTGCCTATACCTATCTCGGACAAAGCTTGTTAGGAGCTATTGCACCGATTTTCTGCCATGATTCGGTACGGTCCCGTCCTTCGATATTTGTCGGGACCACAGGTTGTGGAAAAACGGAATTGCTCCTGTCGCTGGCTTACTCCGGAGCGCGCAAGGGGCGATTGGTGATTTTCATCGATGGGAAAGCCGATCAGACCACCTGGAACAAGCTGTACTATTACAACAGCCTCAAGGCCGGTTGCCCGTTCTACGCCAACTTTCCTTTGCAGGATCTTGATCAACTGTCCCAGAGCTGGAATCCCCTGCATTCGACCAAACTATCCGTCGATACCATTTCCTCAGCCATTTTTGCGACTTATAGCCGGCATCGGCCTGCATCTGAGCGCACGGATGGTTCGTACTATACGGATTACCAGAGAACCATTTTTTCAAGCTTGTGCCGTGCGCTGCATGCCAGTGGGCTTGGATACAATTTCGAGGACATTGTATTGCTTCTCGAAAATCCCATTCTTCTAAATCAGCTTGGAACCGAGCTTCGACCTGAAGGGAAGGAGCCTTACTCCCGCGTTCTGGCCGAACGTAACAAGAATCTAAAGGAGTTTACCGCCATTATGAGCGGGTTCCTCAATCATTTGAAGTTACTCCAGCATTGGTCGGTAAATTCCTACAACCCCGACATCGAACTTGATCAACTGTATCATTCGAATGCCACCGTCTATTTTGGGTTTCCTGTGCAGAGTCAACCCGTGGCCATGGCGACATTGGGCAATATCCTGATCAATCAGCTTTCCGCCCTGTCCAATCATTACCAGTCGGTGTCACCATCCGAGCGGCGCGTGGTTGATGTGATTGTGGATGAGGCTGGAAGTTTCATTGATAAGGGAATGGCGGACTGGATCTGCAAGGCCCGCAGTTCAGGGTTTCGGCTCCATATCGGACTGCAAGGATTGGCCGATCTGGAGCAGGTGTCAGCGACATTTGCCAAACAGGTTCAGGTGAGCACTCCGAACGTATTTTTGTTCAATCCGCAGTCCTATGAGACGGCAGTCTGGTTTTCCAACCTCTCCGGTTCAAAAAGCAAACTTTCGCGGACGGCAACAATCATCGGTGCCGACGTGGAAAATGAAGGGGAGGAAACCGGGGTCGTAACAGAAAAATTGATTGAATGCCGCAAGGTAACGCCTGACGCGATCAATCAATTGCGTGTGGGCCAGTGCTATTGGAGACCCTCCGAGCGGACGTATGTTCCTATTTTAATGCAAGCCAGCATGTTGCCGTCTCCCGCCCAGAATCCCGAATATGAGTGGCATGGAAAGCATTATTCCCAAGTCGCGCAAACCAAGGGTTTGTTCATGAAGATGCGTTTGGACGCGCTACTCCAAAAGGTGCCGGAAGTTCAGAAAAAATAGCGTGGGTTAATAAGTACCTGATGAACAAAATAGTAATTTGTGTAGGCGCGTTATGGGTTGTTACCCTGAATTGTTGGGCGGGAAAACCGGTCACGGTGGATGGCTTTGCCGCGAGTGGCAAGGAATGGGCCGATAAGGTCAAACAGGATCTGGACGATTTGAGGAAACTCACCAACGACAAAATTCAGCCCGACATTGAAACACTTCGCAAATATGTCGATGGGGACCATAAAATTGCTTCTTTGATGGCCAAGCAAATTTCCCTCGAAAAATATGGCCAGCTTCTTAAGAAAGCGCCCAATGGTCGGACCCAATCGGAATCAGCGACGGATCTTAGTTACAACGGTCAAAACTTACAGGGCGCTAACTATGGGTATATCGACAATTTGATTGGATCTTCTGGTACGCCCATTGCCATGGACCGAGCGTTGCCGTATCAATTGGTGCCGCTGTCACAATCGACAGGAAATTTGCTCACTTCGTTTGCTCAGCAGATGGGTTCGCAATTGCTGCAGGGAGCCGCGCAAACATTCTTGGGCGGAGCCTCTACCAACTCGTCTGTTCTATCCGCAGTCAAGGCACTGGCTGGCACGCTTGGTCAAATGACAGCGGGCGACGGCGTATTTGTGCGAGCCTACCAAGGAGGCGCGGATGATGCGTATGCATGGGTTCAGGGGCAGACCAATCCGGCAACATTGGTGAGTTTTCTGGCATCAACATCCAGCTCGTATAATCCAGTGTTGGGATCGGGAAATTACACTATTCCACTCAGTGGCATTGCAAATTTGAACGATGTCCTCTCCTCTGGAGCCTACAATGCCGTGTCGAATTATCAGTCCAGCAGCGGGAGTTCAGGAAGCAACGCGTACTCGACATTCGCTACCAGCATGCTGCCTTATGCGGTTTCGGCTCTGTCACAGACAATCCCCGGTTCCGCATTGGTTATCACTCAAACGATGGTGGATGCCCAAGCTCAAGGAATAGCGCCGGACAGCAATCAGCCTACGATCCAATCCGGTTCGATACCCGCGTTAAAATTTCCGGTCGAAACATTGAGCGGCTTGATGGCTGGCTCAGGCTATTTATTATGCGGGACAGGATCGGGGACTCCGCAGATCGTGGCGGTTATTGGCCCTACGAAGGCCCAGGCAGATGCTTACAACAAGGATATTTCTGTCAGCGACGTGCAGCTCAAAGCCAACATGACTCAGTATCGCCGCAATCAGGATTTACTCTCGTACAACCGCGACCTGATGGAGCAACTTCAGAAAATGATCGAGGAGGCCCAGCAGATCCGGTCCAGCCAGCAGGACACTGAAGTCCTCCCTCAAATCACCCAGTTATTGCTGGAATTGCAAAAAGAATTGGCCACGCGTCAGAACTTCGTTTCCGAAATTGAAAGAGAGCAGGAGCGATTGCTACAGGAGCGGTTGAAAAGCCTTCAACTGCGATCTGATCGCGTGGCGGGTGAGAAAGCGTCCGTAGCCGCCAGCGCGGCCCAGAGGGTTGGGGCGGCCATATCTGGTGCTCAGCAAAATGTCCCGATTCAAGTCTTTATAGAAAATGAATTACTTGTGGTGGATTCGAATATCAAAGCTGGGCAGAGTTTTTGATTACAGGCTAAACGCGTTCTTACTGATCAATTAATTCCCCGAAAAACGATGCGGTTTGCCGGATGATTTGAATGCCTTCATCACCTATGCCATCCGGGTGAAAGTGCATAACATCATTTCGCAGCTCTCTAACCTCGTTCAGCCTTTTGATAACAGTACCTCTGTCGAGAGGCATATGGAGTTTTTCCCAATTCTCAGGTTTTTCGATGAGCCGAATGTATTCCCCGAAGGTTAAGTCATCGACGCTCGAAATTTCTCTTTCCGTATCCGATGGATCCAATGCTTGTTTTAATTCCTCCGCTGTAAAGTTGTGTGCAATTAAGGGGCGAAGATGGTTTTCAATTTGTTCAAGAAGCAAGAAGGCTTCGGATAGCTCCAAAAACTGTCCTGTAATGTCGGCCATTGTAACCAGCCCTGTAATCGTCTTATCTTCCCCGCGCACAAGCACGACTTCCCATTTAAGGACAAGGTTGACGACATCAAGCAGTGGGTGGTCATGATCGACGATTTGAGGATTTGTGACCATGCACTCTTGAACAGTTGAGCAGGCGCTATTACGAATGGTTGCTGTGGCCATGGATTTCCATGTAATCAACCCATCTACATTTCGGGGTGTTGACATTACGGGAAGCTGCGAAAAGTCATGCAAGATCATTAAGGTTTTGGCGACATTGATTCCATCGTTCTTGTTGACAGTTATGGGCGCTTTATTGGCAGCGGCCAGCATGCCGACGCGGTGCACTGCTTCCCGTGTGTCGCTTGGGTTTTCAGGAACATTCCCGGATAGTTCCATTAGAACAGGCGAATCGATGTAAGCGAGTTGATAGTCGGGTTTCGTAATCAAGCCGTTACTTTGCAAGGCACGGGTAATAATGTTATTCACCTGCTTTCCCCGTCGTGAAAATCCCGCCCATACTACCAATTCACGAGGAGTGATCTTCCACGGTGCCCGGGTTTCAGCGATTTGATTTTTTATTTCACCCAATTTAGATTCGATGTCGCTCACTTTTTTCTCCCCCGAGGTATCGCGCAAGTTAGTTTTTAACTGGCTGAAAAGCCAGGTTGCTCAAAGCAACTTTTGTGATCTTGCAGGGTGACATTCCCCGTTCAACATTATTCTTGAAAAACCGCTGAGGAAAATGAAACGGTTCTATGGACATAATAAGAGGGGCTTTTTAGTTGATTAAGTTGCTTGCTTGTAAATTTCCGCGCTGTCGATTTGTTCCTCCGAAGGAAGATTATTGACGGGAACGAGCTTTATGGCGGGTAAAGCGGCAGGGATGTGAAAAAGGCGTAAATCGTCCTGAACGCCCCCGTCATTGCCATCACAAGACCAAAGCACATACTCCAAATGATTCATGGAGGGACTGTCCACTCCATTATGCTCCAATTCATACTCTGGATCATCGACGATCCGGCCTTTCGGAGATGTTTCAAAAACGATCTTAATGAGCGTCATCGTGATGAATGTCAGTGCGAATCCAGCCAGAGTAGAGGAAGCAAGATAGGGGAGCCAAGGCCATGTGCGAAGCAGCCACTGCGGTTCATTCTGGGCAAGATAACGCCTATAAAACCACACCCAGGTTCCTTGGAAGGACAAAGCGGTTAGGATGCTGGAAAAGCCAACAAGGAGCGCCAATCTCAATGTAAGCCATCCAAGCTCCTTGGGTTGAAGTGGTTTCTTTTTTGTATTCATGAATTATCGGTGGAAGAGATCGGTGAATTCCCGACGCAATTCTTCTCTGATCGACTGAAACTCTTCTTGTAAAGCGGCCCCAGTCTCTACGCAAACCTCCAACAGGGCTGCGGCCAATTCTTTGAAGCAGGTTAATACGGCGCAGACGCCTTGCTTGAGGAAGGGCTGCGTCGACGCTCCCGGGACAGGTTCTCGCAAGACTTGAAACTCCTTCATGCCTTTCCAATTAAGCTAATGCGCCATGCCAGCACGGAGGCGGTTGTGTTTGCTCAATGCTGGAGAAGGAAATGTTCCGCACGCGAAACGGCAAGATAAAAACGCCATGAGTTAATAGTAGGAAGGATGAGCCTCCACTATACCCCGCCCCAGTCCTTATTTTCTCAGGCCAGTTCTGGAAAGCTCGATTATCTGTTGAAAACCCCAACGGACTTCGTTGCTTTTGGCGTCCCTCTGAATGTTTTGGAATGGGACAAGCGTCAGGAGTTGATCGAGGGACTCATACACGGTGCCGAGAATGCAATCAGCTTTTCTCCTGAGGTCAAAGACGAGCTTTCCAATCTTTCAGCCAAAGCGGCTACCGATGTTGCGGATGGGAAGCGGTTCAGCCCGGCGGCATCGGCGGCGTGGATTGAAGCGTCGCAGATCCTTGGTGAGCGGGCGGTGCATGCGGAAATGATGATCCAACTTTTGAATTTAGATTCACCGGCATTGATTGCGGCCTTTGGAAACGAAAGGAAACGAATTGCGGAATTAGCGAACGGAAAAAGAATTCGCCTGACGCCACAAGGGAAGCACTTTGCTACAGCGGTGGATCTCATTGTTAGCAATAGGGTGGGAAGCGAACGTTTCAAGGAGTTGAAGAAAGATTCAGGCAAGCTCAAGGTAGCCCGCGAGAATGCGGTTCAACATCTGGAATTTCGACTCAGGGAAAAAGCGCAGCAATTTGGGAAGAGCGTGGCGGTAAGGAAAATTCTGCTCGAAGAATATGCCAATGCGCGGGATGTTTCCATGCGCCTCTTGCGCCAGCTAGTTCCCGCAGGCATTCCCAAAAAGTGGAATTTTTATGCTCAAGCCCAATCGGGAATCGAGGAGGTAAAGAATATCCGCCTTCAAGCCAACTCGACTGGAGGAACGTGGAATGCGGTCAAAAAACGTCTTCGGAACCTAACGGATGGTGAACCGATGTTTGAATATCGTTGCGTGAAAGATGAGCAGGGCGGCCTTGTCCTGACCAAAGATGACCGTCCCATTTTTTTCAAGGTATTGGCTCCGACTTGGGGTGACCTTTTGCCCATTATTGGGGAATCAGCCCTGAAATACGAATTTGCGCCGGCGATGATGCTGGATGCACTGGGCCAGATATGCCATGCCATCGCTATTAAAACCGGGAGAGTGGCGGCGACAAAAGACGCACTAACCGCGCGTGACATGGCCAAAGCCTCTATTGCCGGCGATTTTCTAGAGCGCCCCCCATATCGGTCGAAAAGAGATTGGGATCAGGGACGGGGAATCACTCGGAATTAATAAATACTTTGATGCTATTCTACCTTGATAAAGTGGACTCCATCCGGAGCGATGAATTCCCGACTTTGTGGAACGTAAGTCCAGACCCGGCCATTTTCAAATACGAGCCGGTTGTTTTTAAACTCCCTATACTTGGTCGTATTGTGGGTGTTTAAGCTCGGTGTGTCGGTGAATTTAACGTCCATCGTTACCACCCCATCTGATTCAATCATCATCGTCGTGCGGGAAGTGGTCTCCTTGTACTCCCAAGTTCCGGTTGGAGCGGAATTGGAACCGCAACTAGTCAAAACGATGCCCAGAACCACTATCAGTAATGCACTTAGTTTATTTGTGTTCATACGATTAGATTACGGGGAATGGTAGGCATTTATTTTTTCAAAAACAACTTTCCTGCGCCGCGGAACAGAGAGAACGCCCCGCGTCCCATTTCGGCCCCCGCCTGAACCGTCCTGTTGGCCAATGCTCCCATCATGGTGGAAACTCCTCCCTGAAGTCCTTGGAAGAGACGGGTGATCGTTTCCAATACTCCCTCATGGGTGAAGGCCCGTTGCCATGAAAGCCCGACAGCAATCCCAACGCCACCCAATGTTAATCCTCCCGCCACCAATGCCGATACGATGGCAATCCCACCCAGCCAAATGGCGACGGGAAACATCGCCAAGAGAATGTCCTGGCCATTTCCCAGGCCCAATTTTTGGAATGCCTCCGAAATAACCGGGAACATCGAGGTCAGGACACTGGAAGCAGCCTGACCAAGAATCGTGGAAAGCAATCCACTCTCAAAGATATGGGTTGTGATGAGCGAAATCAGTCCAAAGCCAAATGCATTGAAAACGTAGAACAAGAAAACGGCCAGCAGTGTGCCGATCAGATAGAAAATCCAATGGAGCCACAAATCCTTGAACCGGTCGAATACGCACAGCGGCATCACGGCGATGCCTAGGGCATAGATCAGATAGTAGAGCATCTGAGTGCCTATGTAGCCGCCCAAAAAAGAGAAAGCAGCCAAGACGATGCACCCGATGGCAGCCATCGCCCCGGTCAGGCCAGCAGTGAGCCAGGCGAAGGCGATAGCCACCGCGATCATGGCTCCTCCAAAGAGAAATCCGAGCACCTTGACCATCGTACCAGAGACAGAGCTATCGGTTTGAACGCGATCGGTAGCGGCAGTTGTCTGGTCTTTACTGCTTCCAACCCTGGAAAGGGCTTGCTGGGCTTCCTGAACCATGGATTTCGCATTGATGATCTTAGTGGAAATGTAGTCGTATCCGAACCTTGGTTTGCCGCCGTTATCTTTTCCATTGATCCAATCGCACCAGTAATCGATCGGTTCCGCGGAAGATCCCGGGGCACCCATGGCATTCATAATTTGAGGGCTTAATTGCCTTCCGGCATTGGCCATCTTGGTTGCGGCTGAACCGATGATCTCAGAATACAGCGATGAGAACACGAGAGCCGACACCAGAAGGGCGCGCAGGGTTATGGTTGCTAATTCCTCGGCAAGGGAAGAGCGTCCGAACATTACCGAAAATCCACCGATGATTACTCGGAGGTTCACGCAAAAAGGCAGCAGGGAATTGACGACTTGCAGAGAAGTTTGGCGCAGCACCTCGCTTCCTTGAGTAATCCCCGAAACGATTTGGTCACTGGCGGAGGCGATGCCCGAACCGCTGGAGGCAAAGAGAAGAGGCATGAAACAGGTCATGACCCTTCTATTAACACGCACACCCAAAGACCCCGGGACGGTGTGTTAATAGGAATCAGCTTCTTTTATGAACAAAACGGATCTATCCGATACTCTTTTTCCACGACTATTGGAGGAGGGCGGCAAGATTGGGGCGACAGACTTGCACTTGGTGGAAGGATGGGAACCGGTATATCGGCTGGTGCGAACTTTTCGGGAAATGGGGAACCGGAATTTGGCAAAGGAAGCGACGGAAGGATTTGACCTGCTTTATCAGTCGCTTTTTGAAGGGCTGTCCAAGGTGAATATGAAATCCGGGTTTACCTATGGAGTTTACCGCATTCGAGCAATTGGCTATCGAAGCAATGGTAAACGGGTGATTACCTTCCGGTTTATCCCGGCTATCGTACCGCGGCTCAAGGATCTTGGATATGAGCCAGCTTTAATGGATTATCTCTGCGATACGTCTCCGGGTCTTGTTCTTTATTCGGGCGGCCCCTGTGCGGGGAAAAGTACCAGCCAGGCATCGACTTTGGATTATCTGAACCAGAGCAATGCGCTTCATATTCGGACGTTCGAAGATCCGATCGAGTACGCGTTGGCCAGCAACCGCTCGTTGGTAACCCAGCAGGTTGTGGGAACCGATATTGAAGACTATCACACGGGAGTGGCGTTGGCTCTCATGCAGGATGTTAATGTCATGGCTTTCGGAGAGATCAACCATATCGAGACGCTTCGGGCCGCGCTCAAGGCGGCAAACCTGAACATGCTGGTCTTTGCGACCGTGCATGCGGAAGATGTGGCCAGCACTGTGTCCCGGTTGCTAAACGAATACCCGGAAGCCGACCGGCGTGACGCCACCCGACAACTGGCGCGGTGCTTGAAACTTATTTTAGCCCAGAAATTAATTCCCAACCCCACTGCAAACCAGAGGCTGGGATTGGCTCCGGTGACGCTCGCCTATCAAGCCGCCGTATTCCGGAAGAGGAAAGATGGGTATGGACGTGGCGGCAACGACCTTTCCCGGTGGGGAAGCCTGATTATGGAGAACCGAATCCATGAGTTGTCAGACCGCTTTGCCAAACGGACCGGGCAAGATTATGAGACACTCTTTCAAGTTGATTCCTTCATCTATGGTTGATGGGTAAAGGTAGCCAGCGTCACCTTATTGTCGTCGGTCCCCGCTCCTCCAAGCTAATAAATGATCCCCCGTAGTCTAGGCCATACTATGGGTAATTTTTTCAATTTTAAGCCTCTGGACAATCTGATTGATCCACCGGCGAAGTCTTCCCCATCGGATTACAATGAAGGTTTGGGCGAGGGCTGTATCTTTGTTCTGATTTTAGCCGCCGCCTGCAAGGGGATCGCATGGGGATTCGCGGCGTTGTCGCATTATCAGGAAATGGCGGCTCCGTATTCGTGGATTGCGGCGTGGTATTATTTTCTGGCCCTGGCAACCTATGAGCTTGGGAAGCTGTGCCTGAATGTTGTCATTTGGCCATTTTACTGTCGCTATACCGAGTATGTCCGGCTGGATTGCCTGATCGCTATCATCCTGTTCCTGGTCCAACTGTTCGGATTATGGATTATTCGGGAAATGGTCCGATACTCTATTTCTTCCTGGTTCAGAATTCCTCGATGGGTTCCCGGCCTGTTCTTTACCGCCTTGGTTGGCCCAGGAATTCTAGCCGGGATTCTCAAGGCCGTGGAATTTCTACTGAGTCAATAAGCACCCTGTCTGTCATCTAGGTTTCGTAAAAAGCGATGTGTTAATAAGGAGAGTGAGGCGAAAAGCTTCACTCAAACCATGTCCCTCACATCACAACGCGGAAAACCGTTTCAGAGCAAACTTGTTCCAGTAGCCGGAGTCATCGTTGCCCTGCGAAAACAAAACATAAGCTTCGTAGAGATTTCCCGAATCTTGCTGAAGCAGCACGGTATTAGTGCCGCTCCGTCCGGTATCCATAATTTTGTGAAGGTGCGTTCAAAACCGCCCCGGGCTGTCTACACCATGATTGAGCCTGCCCTTTCGCGTTCCCGGACTCCTTTGCCAGTTCGGCCTATTTCCCAAAGCGATGCCATTGAAAAGCTCAAACGATCCAAGGCTCCTTTTGAGACACCGAAGATTTTTACTTACGACGAGAATAAACCTCTCACCTTCAAACCCTAAAAGAACCTTATTATGTCCACATCTAAAAAAGTCATATTCACCATCGGCGGCAAAGGTGGCACCGGTAAGACCACTTTTCTAACCACCCTGGCCGAATGGTTCATCGAACATCAGATTCCGTGCCAGCACCTAGACATGGACACTGAAAACAAAAGTAAAGGCAGTTTCAGTCATTTCTTCCCGGAATCGGCGCAAAAAATAGACATTAATACACCGGCTGGACTTGACGCGTTCATTGATTACGCAGATCAGGATGCGCGGATTATTCTCGCTGACTTGGGATCGAGCAGCGGGAAAGTGGCCAGCCAGTGGTTTGAAAATATGTACGAGAATGTGGCGGACATCCTCACATTTACAGCGGTAGGGTTGGTCACCAGCGATCCGGCCAGTGTAGAGAGCGTTCTGTCATGGGCTGCACAACTTCAGGATCGTGTATCGTATGTCATTGTTCTGAATAAGCACGAATATGGCGCAGTTCCATTTGCGTATTGGGAAAATACAGCAGAAGCTCAAGCTTTCCGCAGGATCTTTCAACCGCAAGAAATCCGCATGCAGTCGCGCTTGCCAGAATTGCAACATGCCATACGCAACTACGGCATCACGCTCAGCGCGGTGGCGCAACGTCAGTCCTCCCTTCCTGAACTGGCTAAATCCAGCCACGTTATCCGGGCCCAAGCCTATCGGCGACAACTGTTTTCTGAGTTTGAAAAAATCAAGGACAGCTTCCTCCCATGATGCCAAGCTCCAGCTCCGACCGGGATCTATTCTCCGAAATTTCGGTTTACGTACCGGAATCGCATTTGTCTGCTTTTTGGAGCTTGGCCGCTTATCTGAGGCAATTGCCGCCCGATGATGAAGTGTTGCGGGTTTGCCAGGCCATGGGTGTTCTTACTCTCATCACCCGTCAAATTCCCACCGAACTGATTGCAGAACGAAAAGAGTTGCGAAGAATGTTTGGCAATATTCACGCCGAAATGGCGCTGAGCGAAAAGTCCATCCAAACCAGCGTCATCGAATTGAGGCAGATTGCTTCCACCATTGCCGGAAATGCGGAGACGGTCCGCCGTAGTATCGCACAAGCTGGTGAAGTGACGACAAGAACCGTTGGAGATTTTTCCAATCTCGTTACGACGGCCAAAGGGTCGGTTCAATCCATGGCAAAATTCCAGAGACAATGGCGCTTGAGTAACATTGCTGCCTTCGTTCTGATTGCGGTTATGCTTTGCACCGGCGGTATCGCCATCCTGATGAACAGGTATTGCGAAGATAAAATTCGCATTGAAATTGCGAAGGTCAACCAGAGGGCGGAGACTAACGCGGAGGCCTTTAGAAAACTCAATTCCATTGGCAAAACCATTACCCTTAAAACTGATGGTAACCAATGGCAACTCATCATGCCGGACGCTGATAGCGCCTGGACGACGGTCACTCAATCCGGTGTGATCGCGTTTACCTCAAACCGATGAAAGTCGGAACGAAGTGTGGATGCCATTCCAGCTTTATCCAAGCTTCATTCCAGCTTCCTCATGAGATGACTCCTGCCTACGATTACCAGGAAATAACCATGATCTGGTAGATGTCTCAAAGGAAGTTGCCGATGGGAAGGAGAATGGAAGAAATAAACTGAAGATGCTTTGAGCGTCGAGAACAAGCTCTGAAAGTTATAGCGATGATATTGCGTTCACGACTATCTTTTCAGGCGATGCCGAGGTCAATTTTCAAACAGACCATCTTCTCGGAAAGATGACATGCCGCCTTTGATGCTGTAGTTATTTCAGCTCCTCCCCTCCGTCCTTGTCTTGAATATAAGCGGATTTATACGGCTCCTTTCCCATTGCAGGAGAGGATGAAAAAATGGAGCGAAAAAATTCAAAATTCGGATGTAGCTGTAGGTCAAAATTAACTGCTATTAGCGTCAACCCTTGAAAATGCACGTGAACACATGGTGCGTTTCGCATATCGGTTTTTCGGAGTGTAATGAATTCATTTTGAAGGAATTGCAGCTGCGGAAAAAAGTATTCACTGCGTTGACTAAGCGAGATCTTTTTAATGAATAATTGCTGCCTGCGGTGCGTGTCCATTCAGGGATAACGTGTACATCTTGGAGAGCGGGCGCAAGAGTCTGGGGTAGCGCCACATCCTATACCTTCCGCTACTTGAACCGCCGATCCCATTCGCCGCCGCTCTTCAAAAAGAGCGAAGATTCGGCGGCGAATGGGATCGGCGGACTCCCCGTCCAGCGTCCTTTCGTGATTGCTTCAGCCTGGAACGATCGGGATTCTCCAGGCTTCTGGCCGGCCGCGGAATGTCGTTCCACGATCTCCCATTCGGTATCCTGGTGAACGCGGGAACCGGTTCAGCCCGGAGCGGTATCAGTATAACTCCGGAGAGTTTCAGCCTTGCTGGTGAGTCACCCGCAACGTAGGATCGGAACGGCTGTGGGCAACTAACGCGCGCGCTATTGCAGCCAGGTGTGAGGGATCGGGTGAGTCGCCCGATCCCTTTTTTTCAGGCACGGGCTGATTGATTGAGAACAGCCGCAATTACGTCGGAGTCAATTTCGGCTTCGGCGACATCGCTGGAATGTTTAGCCAATAGCTTGACCCACAAGTCGCCCCCTTTGCCTACGCTCAGGTAGTGACAGGAAGTCAGCCACTCTTCGCTATCTGCCGGTATGACATCTGCAACGCCCCAGTCCCTTCCGGCGGCGGATAGAATTTCTTCCAGTCCGGTAGTGCACTGGTAGGCCTGCAAGTGCATCCCCAAAGCAGAGGCATCTATTTCAAGGGAGCCATAATAGGCTGAGGGGAAAAGTTTGAAGAGCCGATGCACTTGAGTTTGAAGTTCGCGCAGGCGGGCAGGAAAATTGGCGTCAAATTCTACCGTGATATAGGAAACGCCGGAGAACTCGTTTGGACAATTAGCACGAAGAATGAGGATTTTAGAAGCAGGTGTTGGGTTCATACAGGGAGGCTACGGGGCAGTCCTCCGCATTAGGTTAATAGGGGATGAGTATGAATGCCTTAATGAGGAGCATAGATTGGCCGCTCTATTTTGACCGGTTGGCGGATTACCTGTGGATACGAAGATTAGAGGGAACCGTGGTGCAAACTTCTGCTGCAAACGTCTATCTTTTGCGCGAGGGTGGGATGGTTGAGGCGGGTGCCGTGGCGCAGCAGGTTGAAAAGCAATGCCAGGCCGGACTGATCTATGAGTGCTTTCTGGAAACTCTTTATGATTACTCAAAGCAGGAGGCTTTGCGATACATAGCGCCATCAGGTGGCGTGACCTTGGAGGTCATTTTGATGGCTACGGGTTATTTTACGCGAAGGGAGATCGGTACTGAAGATTTTGTGCGCCGGTTGCATTCGGAGGCGCATGAGGCGCGTTTGGAGGCGGCACAGGAATTGTACGGAGATGAACAGGAAGGAAGTGAACAAACAAGACACCGATCCTCACGGGGAGCGGTGTCTTGAGAGTTATCGAGGTTCGGTTACTTTTGGGCCTGATACTTCCGACGAAGCCGGATTTCTTGAACGATGAGTGGCTTTCTCTTTTCGACAAGCGCGAGAATGCCATTCACGCAGTCTTTGACAACCTCACCGGGGTCGCGTTTGAGTTCGTCCGCGAGAGCGGCTACTATTGCTGCCGTTTCCTTGGAGACATAAACGGGATGCAGGCTTTGATCGGGGTTAATGCACCAGTTAAGGGCTTCCCGAATGACATCAGAGATCGTTTCATTCTTGCCACGGTTTTGAACGTGTTGTTCGAGTTGTTGCCGTTCTTCCCGGCGCAGCCGGACACGTAACTGATCTGTCCTTGTATCTTTCATGGGTATTGTCCTTTTTATAATGGCGGCTTTTAAGCTTTACCGGAGCCGCCCAACCGGCATTGGAAGTGATCTTTCTGGCTAAAACGGCTTATTGATCGTCATCCGTATCGCTGGGCTTGTAGCGTAACTGGGCGGTAGTGCAGGCCAGTTCGTCGATGTCGTCACGTTGGTGTAAATAAACGGGCTGATACAATGCGCCGCTCTCCCGGAAAGCGTACAGATAACGAATTTCCACGATGCTGGCCACCTTGGGAATCGGTTGATTGGCGGGTACGGTCACATTCCCGGCACCGACCAATTTATCTCCATCCCATAACTGAAGGGAAACGCTTCGTTGCCGGTTGATGGCCCCGACAATCGCGGAGCAGGTGGCCGTGAATTTGAACTTGAACTGATCCCCGCCGCTATTAGGGCGACCCGGCTGATAGGGGGCTGCCCATCGTTTGCAAACCACTCCTTCGCCCCGGCGCAGTTTGACTTCGTCCACCAGCATTTGTTTGTCCGCAGAGGTGAATGCCGTTTGGATGACAGGCATCCGTTCCGATTTTAACGACCTGAGAATGACCTGTACGCATTCGAGTCGATGTTGATAGGGCTGGCTGCGTAAGTCGTCCCCATCCAGATGAATCAGATCGAATCCGTAGAACCGCTCTCCCACGAGTTCCCCATCGAGCAGCAAGTCCTGAGACAGGCGGAGAATGTCGGCCACAATCGACTGGGGCA
Source organism: Verrucomicrobium sp. (assembly GCA_017849585.1). Lineage (GTDB taxonomy): Bacteria > Verrucomicrobiota > Verrucomicrobiia > Methylacidiphilales > UBA1321 > UBA1321. Next base: position 37,371 of record JAFIGT010000043.1, on the reverse strand, counting down.
ATCCCACGCGCAACCCTTTGCGATTAATCCCGGCCACGATGGAGCCGGTTTTCCAAAGAAGCACTCGCTTGCCATCGAACTTTTCTTGAAGGCAGTACGCCGGATCGTTCAGGCAGGAGGAGAGTTGTTCTTCGTCAATCGGGTTAAGTAATTGAGGCCGGATGCCGGTATCTTCATTGGCCTTATCCGTTCCCTGATAGGGCGTCCCCGATTCGCTTTCGGTATAGCCCTTCGTCTTCTTTTCCCGCACAAGGCGATTAAAGATGGCGAGGGCTTCCTCGTATGCGACTGGGGAACTGGTCTTGGTTCCGGTTTGCAGGGCTGACCCGCGCCGCCCGTAAGCCACGAGGACGACAAAACCATCGTCCTTCGGTTCAAGTTGGACTTGGTAAACCTTGTCTGAATTCCCCTCCCGATAGTGTAGGTGGACCGTTTGTGGAGCGGCGTGTGGCCGCAATGATAATGTATTCATGCCCGTAAGGCTACGGGGGCAAGACTCGAACCGTGAAAAGGCGGTCACCCACTGATATAGCCAACACTATTCTCTATCGTAGTGTTCTCAATGCCCGTAAGAGTACCCAGGTAAGCAACCCATCTCGGCAATCAGTTCCTCTTTTGAGTAATCGCAAGATCCAAGGTGCAGCCCAAAAACAATATGTCCGCAAGGGGAAGGAACTGAATACCTCGCTTTATTAAAAGAGCTGCCCCTGACAAAGAGCCTCCGATATCGAGAGGGAATCTATCTTTTTTTCGAATGCCTTGGCCTCCCTCCAATCGTTGCCGTTTCGTCCGGCATAACTGGCCGACCGGCACCAAGCCATCGAATCAGAGGAATGCAAAAGACAGCGCACCGTGCCGCTATAAAGAGCGGTGATTTTCAGGCCAAACCCGTGCAATCGAAGATCAGGCCGCTTCTTTTTGATAGCCACTAGAATGTCTTCGATCTGTGAGGGGTGCCGGTTACGGCGACACACACTTCCTACCCCGACCCATTCACCATGCTTCAACCGGCCACCATATTGCTCGATGTGTTCAACATACTCGTGCGGCAAATATCCTTGGATTACCGGCAACAAACGTGCTCCAGTTATTGCGCGCAACCTGTCATATCGTTCAATCGTCAATCGCTGGTGATCGCGTACCGTCAAGCCAGTTTTCTGGATAATCCACGGTTCACACATATAGTCCTGAATGGCGGCAGCCTGAAAATTCCCGACGCGACTCCAACGATCAATCTGCGCCGCATATTCCATCTCTGATGCGCGATAATGACCGTGAGTACTGATTTCGGTAAATGCGCCGCTATCCATTATCCACTCGTTTACCAGAAAATCTGATTTGCGGCGGCGTAACCGATTTACTGAAATAAAGGATCGGTTGAAGTGTCTCGCGTCGGCAAGTTGATGGAGTCCGACGAAGAAAAACAACTCGCTCATGCCGCACTCCCATCCCCTCTAGAGAAGGTGTCCAGAAACTCTTCCTTGGTCATCAGTTTGCAGAAAATCTCACCCGCAGCGCGACGAACGCAGAAGTGGAGAGGCTTTCCGTCAAGGTATGACACGCAGCAGGACAATAATGCGACAGTTCCCACCACTAACATGGGTTCCTGACGCTTGATCTCTTCCACCGATTCAAAGTCTAGGGGATATTCGTATCGGCAACCGTCCTGGTTAAAGTTACTCGTGATAGTGTTAATCATGCGTGCCATGCAAAGGCTCCTCTGTTAGGGTTAAGTTGTCTGAGTGGCGCAGGGGTAAGACTACGGGGCATTACTTCCGTGTAAGATGGGAGCCGGTTTCGTCACCGGTTCTTTCGCTGGCCGTAGCCGAGCTTGGTGATGGCTTCCTCCAACATCCATCCCCTATAGGCGAAATGTTTTTGGAGAAGCGGTTCGAGATCCTCGTCGAAATGAAAGCCACCTCCATGCCTTCGAAGGATGATGTTTCGGAATGCCTTGCGGATTTTGCGTTGTTCCTTCGACCAGAGATATGTTGAAGCCAACCAGACGATCTTTTTTATCTTTCGTGGCCCATTGGTGTCGAACTCGCCGCTGGGATCATAGGGATCACCGTGAAGGGTGATAAGGAAGGTGAAAACATTGTCACCGATTTCGGGAGACATTGGATTTGTAGGCATGAATGCAGACTACTTGGCGAAAGCTGTGAGTTTCTGTCAGTGACTTTCTTCAGAACTTCTCCCCGTAGCCTGATAGGTGAACTCATAAACCGTCCGGAGCCAGGACGTAAAAGTTGAGCCTATACAAAATGATTCGTGCTGATACGTGGGGAACTCAGGAACAAGCCATTCGTATTATCGCTGGGGAAGAGGGGACAATTAAACGGCATGAAACTCTGCCCATTGTGGGCGTGACGCGCCATTTCAGTCACGGGAGCGTATCCCGGTTTACGATGGCGATTTGGAATGGGAAAGCAGCGAAGCCCAGCCATCACTACTCCTTCATCACGCAGGAAACCCTCCAGAAGAATTTTGATTACTACTGGCAGCGATCGGAAAAAATTCTCCGGCAACGGGAGGAAAGAAAACGGGAAAAGTCAGCCAAGCGTGCGAATCTGAGGGCCGCTGACCACTGGGCGGTGGGGGATGTCATCTATAATTCGTGGGGCTACGATCAAACCAACATTGATTATTATCAGGTGGTCGAAGTGAAAGACCGGGTGATTGTCGTGCGACCGATCCGACAGGATTATAAGGAGACCGGCAACATGTGCGGTTGGACTCAGCCCCGTCGCAATGAGTTTCGTGGAGACCCCGTTACCAAGCCTTTGGATGAGAATGGACGCATCTCGTTCAAATATGGGGGATCATGCAAGTGGGCGGGACAGCCGGTCTGGTCGAGCCATTATGCCTGAAAAAACATCCTGTACCTAGGGGCGACGATGCTGGAACAATTATCCATGATGTTTGAGGGAGAAATGCCCTCGGCTCAAATCTGGGTTATCAAAACAACGTCACATCGGGCGCGGGAAAAAATGACGCGAATACTGGGAAAGCGACAGGCCTATTATAGCTGGAATCGGGAAGGGGAATTTTATCGCGTAACGCCGAAGGAGTTTGAGGCGCTCAAAGGAATTAAGGGACTGCATAAATCGCGTGACGGCAATGATCTTTGCCCCTGTTGGAGTATGTATTGAATGGAACTATTTGAAGAACAAGGATTGCCAATAGGGTGACGTTTCATCGTGAGACGAAACTTCGACAGAAAGACCGATTCGAACCAGAGTGAATTTTCCCCGTAGTCTTCAGTTCATGACTACTTCAAAGCAGCCGAAATTCTCCTTAGGTCAAACAGTTATCACTGCCAATGCTCAGTCGATTCTGTCAATGGAGGAGGTGCTCGTTGCCATGCGACGACATCATTCGGGGGATTGGGGCGATGTGGACAAACATGACTTGGAAGAGAATGAAAAGTCTCTTGAACAGGGATTCCGGCTATTTTCGGTCTATCACAGCCAGTCAGGTGTAAAGTTCTGGATCATCACTGAGGCAGATCGTTCTATTACGACGGTCTTGATGCCGGAAGATTACTAGCCATCTCTGGCATGGTCAAAACGGTGAGACGGAATCGCCCCGTAGTCTTGGAGAAATTCTAAAGATTATGACTACGACGATTGACGAAATTCAAACAGGCGATGGCATGGCACGTTACGAACTTCAGGATGAAGCTGAAACACTGTCTATTTTTATTGTGCGCTTTGGCCCCAGCGACCCGGTGGATGGAACCACCGTTGCTGAGTTGTCGGCAGCTTTGCCGTGGAAAATCAGGCGAGCGGCGGCAGAGACAGTAATTGCTCAGCTTCGACGCGGAGAGGTTGGGCTTGATGTTGAGGCGAGATACGAGGGACGAACACCGGAACAACGCATCGAAATTCAGGTGAGACTTTCCGGCGGAGGCGAATATGGGGAGGTCGATATTAACTATCTCCAGACAGGTCAGGATGGTCAGTCCCGGTGTGTGGCTCACCTGATTGCTGGCATCGATGGCGAGGCGCTTGAGCCGCGTATCCTTTCGACAGCGTGGGGAATTGGGGATGGGGACATGCCTTTGGGGTTGTACCCATGCCGTCCACTGAACAAAGCTGTCGAATTGGAAGGCGAGGAGGAACTATGACGTGGACTCCTTTTTATCGGGCCGAGTACACTCAAGACCAGATCGCTACGTTTAAACGGGCGAGGATGGCGGTGCCCGATGCAGTCTACCAAAACAATCTTTACGAAGTCGCTGTGCGTTATCTGAAACCGGATGGAATTCTGGCATTGACGCAGCTTTCGATCAAACGGTTGGACAAGGAGCCGGTGACGGATTGGCGGCATTTCCAGTGGATCAAAAATGAGATCGTTGGAGTCGAGTTCGAATTTGTGCAGCTTTATCCTGCCGAAAGCCGCTTGGTTGATACTTCAAATCAGTATTGGCTTTACGGTTTTCAGAATCCGGCAATCCGTTGGCCATTTGGTTTTCAGCAGCGTTGCGTGGTAGATGGCGTTGGCGGCGAGGGAAGTAAGCAACGTCCATTTCCCGAGCATCACAAGCCGAAAGATGCCATGACCGATTATCAGGCCAACGCGGCGATGAAACAGGTGCGTCGCATCCGGGAGGAGTGAGCGAAGCGCCATCGACAGGAAACCAGGCCGCGTGGTAAGACATCCTGCGTGGCTTTTGAAAAACAAATTAGGGAATTTAGCAAGACTCCCCGTTTTCAAATAGATGCGCCGCGGTTTCGCGATCCCAAAAAAGAATATTTTGTTTCAAAACTTCCCGGCAATCACTCTCATTGGGTCATCCCGTCTGACAGGTACCATCGGCTTCGGTATCTTGTCGAAATGCTTGGATATTACATAAAAAGGGAGGCCGGTTACGATTCGCCACCGTATGATGCCGAGCATCTCTGTAAGAATGAATTCGCGCATGCGTTTGGAATTGCCTATGGAGTAGGCGTTTCTCATTGCATTGGTGCCTGTTGCTTTCGACTCGAAGAGTGGTCTGATCGTGAGCCGTCGTACTGCTTGGAGTGGGTTTGGATACACCCCTACAAAAGAAGATCAGGGATATTGAGTTCAGCCTGGCCGGAATTTCAAAAGCGATATGGGGACTTTGCTGTCATGCCTCCCGTTTCTAAAAGTATGATCGCCTTTTTAAAGAAAATGGGCCATCCACAGGGAAAGGAATAAGAGAGAGCGTTCGGGGAGGGGGCTACCCATATAAAGATCAAGCTTGCCGCACGGTTTAAGCTGAATGAAGATGACAAATACCTCATTCAAGGAAGCTATGGATAAATGCATCTCCGAAACGGTAGTTCGAGTGGAGCGAAAAATATTTCTGATCGGGCGATATGAGAATCCACGCGGAGAATATCTCCGGGTCACCGAAACAGGTGATCACCGGCGTACCAACACGATCCTGATCCCGTTGAGTGGTGTGGCCGATGTTATGGGCGCTTTCGATACGATGCTGCAAGCAGGACACGAAGATGATCAGAAGCTATCAACAGCGATTGCGCCGCGTCCGCACGCCAAATCAACTCGCCGTTCTCTCAAAACCAAATAACAGATTTTGGAGGAGAGGTGATGCCTATTTCAAGGCATGCTTCTATAGCATGGTCAAAACAGCGCGGTCATTGAGTTTTTGTTTTTCGATCCGGAAGTGATTTCCGGCATCCAGTCGCGGGGCCGGCGTTTGTGTGCTTCGGTAAGGATGACACCCCATGAGCAAGCCTCTGCAACCGTGCTGTCACATGTGATGGCTGCTTGGGCAAACCATAGTTCAGGCGATCCACTCGGCAGCAATGTTTGGGCATTCCAGATAGCCACGGTAAACCGGCTGAGGAAGTTTTTGACGGAAAGTGCATATTCGAAGTCGGCCATCCATTTTACGCTGTAGCCATTTTTCACCGCCATTGCATTCACGAAAAACAGCGCGTCTCGCGCATTTTCGGCCTGCTTTTTGAAAAGATACCCGGCGAGGATGACTCGCGTCACATTTTTCGTGGTTTTGGACACGACACACCATTGGTTGATGGAATCTCGAACAACGACATAGGAGATTGGTTTGCAACCATAGACTTGAGGCAAGACCTTGGATGCGAACCAAGACACCCATTTAGCGAGTCGGTAAATGATTTGAGAACGCTTTGGATCGCGGGATCGGTGCAGATAGCTGGCGCGAACGATGTTATTGAAATCCAGTAATGTGGCAGATGGTTGACCAGGTAATTGAGTTGCATGTTTGGGCATGCTGTCAGACTACGGGGCATATTTCATCTTTCCGGCTTCTCAGCCGCATCCCCGTAGCCTCCCGGCATGTCAACCAACAAGCCGCAACGCATTCCTTTTCAAAAGCGTCTCGAATCCCTTTCCAATCATGCACGAAGACCAGATGAGGTCTTTGCCGGATTTTGCCGTTTGGCGGCATGTACATTAGCCGCACAGACGCGCGAGACCGAATATCTGGAGGAAGCGAAACGCTGGAAGCCTGAAGAGTTGAACGGATTTTCCGAGGCGTTGGGACAGCTTGTCATCGAAATGGAGGCGGCTCCGTTTACCGATTTATTGGGGCCGATCTATTTGGAGCGGGCGAGTAAATCATGCCGCGATGCGCGTGGCGAATTTTACACGCCTCCCTCTATTTGTCAGTTGATGGCTGAGATGACTGTGGGAGATGTGGATGATTCCAGTAATCCGGTGACTGTCCTTGAACCGGCCTGCGGAGCGGGAGGAATGATCTTGGCCGTGGGTCGCAAATTCTCTCGCACGAATCAGGTTCATCGTCTGCGGGTGACGGCTATCGACATCAATCCCACCGCTTGCGACATGGCCTATATCAATACGACTCTTTGGGGGATTCCCTGTCGTGTCCTGCACGGCAATGTCCTGTCGATGGAATTTTGGCACGGTTGGAACAACCTGCATTGGATGATGCCGTGGTTGCCGCTGGTCGCTGGACAGGAAAAAGCGATTCCAGCACTCCCACCACAGGGTCAAGCTCCAACTCGTGAAGAAGTTCAGGCGATTGGCAAAGCATTGGTGCAGCAGGAATTTTCTTTCGATTCGACGAAATTACCCGAGCGAAAAGTAGCCTGAGAAACCCCGTAGTCTCACTATATGTTTACCGAACTCAAACTACTGACGTTGGGTGCAAGCCTGACACTCACTATCACCACCAGTGCGATTGGAGAAATGTCCGTCCTCGCGCTGTTACGCAAGACGGACGAGAAAGGGGAAAACAATACGGGTGAAGGCCATGACATCCTCGACAAGCCATTGGTATTGACCGGAACGCCAGAGGAATTGGACAAAGCATTCGTTGAAACACTGATGGAGGCGGAACTGGTTAAAAAACAATTCCGTAGCTCATTGGGCGAACTGAAGAAGGAAGCGGACGAAGCTCTGAAAAAGAAGCGTGAAGCTCAAAAAACTTCCACTCCCGCGAAACCGGCGGCGGTAAGCAAGCCGACTGAAAAGGAAACTCCCAAGGCAAACGAGAAACCCGAAGAGGCTCCGCTACCCGATCTCTTTTCCCGGACTTCCTCGCTGCCGGAACCTCCTGTCGCTGTGGTGTCATCCACACCGCCGGAGGATGTGGAAGAAGAGGCAGACACTCGAATGGCAGCGTAACTTTTACGAGAGGATTACACTATGGCAGGTCAATTATCGGTGAAGGCCGCAGAGCGGGTTTTTCATTATAACGGAACGATCTTGCAGGAAATTTCTTCTTCCATGACCCCGGAACAAATACGGGAGCACTACGCCACGTTTTACCCCGAATTGGGCAATGCGTTGGTGGAAGGGCCGGACATCAAGAACGGCAAAATATCCTACCGCTTCATTACCAAGGTGGGGCTGAAAGGCTAAACAATGGAACATGATGCAACGAAGCTTTTAGAACGCTTCGACGCAGATCAACGCAAAAACGCCAGTCCCTTGGAAGAGGAAATAGCCCGATTGAATGCAAAGGAATTTCAAGGGACGGCGCAGCTTCTATGGATCAGTCAACAATCATCGGACAGCGAACCCGAAAGAGACCCGCTCATCTCCGCCCTGTTAAGCTCCCTCCTGTAGCCGTGCCGTGGCTTTCCCTGCCGATTGAAGCCGGGGACGCCATACCCCTGCAACTGCGTCCCCCGTTCGAGCGTGCTCGCGAAAAAGAGCTTTTGTCGGGATTCGGGCAGGCTGGACTTTTATCGGAAGGTGACTGGAAAGGATCGTCTGAGGAAACCGTGCGGAGTGTGTTATGTGAGTTATTACCAGAGGCCGAACAGGGAGATGGATTGCCAGTTGAAGTAGGACTGCGTTTCGAGCGTGAACTGTGGCGGTTGTCTCTTTCTCTGGAATGGCAGCAGCGGCCTATCGGGGATTTTTTGATGAAGTTGGAAGAAAGCGTTCCGGGTTTGGGACGATTGGTGAAATCGGCGCTCGTGACTGGATTTGGATGTTCTCTTGGTTGTTTTGGCCCTGCGTCGGCGCGGAACGACTTCTATTATCGTTATTGGGACGGACAGGACACGCGGGAGAAAGCTATAAAAGAACTTCGTGCCTACGATAACGCCTTCAATGAGGAGGATGTGCCGACGTTGGAAGGGTTTTTCGGCAAGGATGTACCCGGATGGGCTTTTGAGTCGGTGGAAGATCCTGAGGAGCTTTTGCGTTCCTTATTGGAGAAGAATCCGTCCTCTCGTTTTCGTTCTTTGATTGAACACTGTGGCTTAATTCTGAAGCAAGTAGACGAGATGGAGCCATTCGCGCCTCCCGTTGAATGCCCCATAGACTATGCTGAGGAGGACACATTGCCCGCGCTGATCTTTTCATGGAAACAGGACGACAACATCGCCCAAATCTGCGGTGAAAGTATGGAGGACGCCTATAACTCAGGGGCGATGTGCGACGAGTCGTGGTATTGCCATTTCGACGCCAAAAATAAGGAGTGGTTGTATTACGTTTTTGATCGGACGAAACGGATTTTACAGCTTGCCCGACAGAGCGAAGCGTTGCTCATGAAAGTGGAGGGGATATGAATCTGTTCGGTAAATATGAGGCACCGGACGCAGTTAACCTGAGTCCGCGCCAAGCCGTGGTCTTTTATCAATCGGGCGATTCCTCCCGACAGGCCGTAGCCACCGCCCATGACATCGACACGGCATCGGGTCAGGTGCGATTGAAGCCCGGTCGATTGATGAATTTCCGTGCTTTGCGGGAACACTTGGAATCGTTTACCGAACCGCTTCCTCCCATTTACCCGACGGAACGCTGTGTGGGCGTTTATCAGGATCGGCTCGCATGGTGGGTGCCTGCCGGTAAACGGGCATTCTTCTGGCAAACGCAGGAGGAGGCCATGAATCGCTTCGACAGGGTGCCGCTCGCCTGTCCAGCCCTCGTGCTCGTCAAGCGGGGACAAAACGATCTGCGGATATTCGCGTTGAAGGAAAATACGCGCCCCGTGGCGTCCACGAAATTATACCATGCCCCTTTTTACAATCTGGATGATGACGGAAAGATGTGTACCGGCACCTTGCAGGAGGCCTCCCGCAAAGAAAAAAACCTTTGCGAGTTTTGGGAGCGGTTCTTTTTCCATTCCGCCTTTACCCATGCGGGTGAGGGGAGCTTGGTTCGCAAGGGAACCTATCTGGACTTGGTCAAGAAAATGGCGACCGCCGATGTTTTTCCCGCGCAACAACTCGTTCCGGCAAACCGAACTTTCGAACAAGCTTTGATGGCAAAATGAGGGTTCTGTTTTTTGTGCCTACCGTTTGGCAGGGCGAAGTGATGCGGAAAAAAGGAACGACAATCGCCTGTTATTTTACTTCCGAGCGGCTTTTAATCGCCACAGCGGCAAGATGCTGCTCATAAAGGTCTCGCTGTTGACGAAAGTAAGTCGCCATTTCTTCCAAACTTGGAGGCGATTTTAATAGCGAGAAATACCCTTCATCGGCAGAGGACGGTGTTCCAGAGCAAAGTCGAGTGAGCCCTGTTTCCAATGCGCTCGTCATTTCCGCTTTGGCGTAGGCTGCCGCATAATCGTGGATTGTGAAACCATGATGCCGCATCAACAGGTAAAGGTCGAGCCAATCACGGCTCTTGGAACGTTGCGAGGTGAGCACCGCTTTCAGAGCAAATAGTTCAGTAAGCCCAGCGATTCGAACTCCACTTACATTTGCTTTAGACTCGATCAATCGCTGGGTGTGTTCGTCGGAGACGAAAAAGGAAAGCTTGGTTTTGCCGTTGAGCAGGAAATCTTGCTGAAAATCGGCCAACTCCATTCCGGCGCTGCCAAATTCGTCAAGAGCCGCCGGATTGTCATTGGGTTCGACCTTCCAACCTTCAGTGTTCAATTTATTCAAAAGCAATTGAAGCTTTTGACGTGGCAACTTTGTCGTCGGGAATAGAATATCGATATCCTCGCTAATCCGGTGCTGAATCTGGAGGGTTAACGCAGTTCCGCCTACCAAGATACCGCCACTGAGCAAGGTATCTTCTTTGAGTGCTTTCCATGCTTTATCTGTTTCAGGCGGCAGCATGATGCCACCCCTGTTCGATATTGCGCAAGCAACGTTCGACGATTGGTTGGGCCGACCGGGTGTTGACCTCGGGGTCGGTTTTTAACAGCTCCCATTCCTGTTGCAATCGTTCCAAGCTAAATTCCATCGCCACATCGAGCAAAGTTTGGAAGCGAGGGCGCAAGAGAGCCGCGCGAATCAAAACGGAATCGGGCGCGTCCGGATTGGACCAAACCAATCCCGGATGAAGTTCCCAAAATTCTTGATGCGGCTTCTTCATGTAAGATTACTATACCATTTTCGGGCAAAACGTCAGCAAGGATTAGTGTAAAGATATTGCTGTCGCATTGTGGTGAATAGAAACCCTTTTGTCCACGCGGCACCTCAATCTGGGGAAGTGATTCCCCGTAGACTGCCTTGGTATGAAGGTGAACTCTGCTCAAACAATTGAGTCGCATCTCTGCCCATCCCATTGGCGAGCTCAATCCATTAGTGTCGTGTTGGCCGGTTGTGGCGGTACAGGGGCGCAGGTGCTTCATCACTTGGCTCGCATCCATGCCAGCTTGCTGCGTTTGGGACATCCCGGAGGGCTGTCGGTTGACGTGGTTGATCCCGATATGGTTTCGGAGGCCAATATCGGGCGGCAACCGTTCAGTCCTTACGATGTGGGGCGTCCCAAGGCGGAGGTATTGGTGACGCGGTTGAATCAGTTTTACGGCTCACGCTGGCAGGCAGAAATCTGCCCCGTGCGTCAGAGTCGGATTGGATATAATCGCGTGGATTTGATTATCGGATGCGTGGACAGTCGCTCCGCTCGCCGGGAATTGATGCAATGGGCGGATCGTCGGGGTGTGCGTTATTGGCTCGACTGTGGAAATAGCGCTCAAAGCGGACAGGTGATCGTGGGAGAGTTGAAGGGGATTTTTAAGCAGGATCAAAAACGATTGAACCTCGTTCGATTATCACACGCCGCTGACCTTTTTCCCGAAATGGTGGACACAAAGGTGAAAGAGGATAATCAGCCCTCCTGTTCCGTGGCGGACTCGCTGTTTCACCAAGACCTGTTTATTAATTCAACCATGGCCAATTATGCGGGACATTTGCTCTGGTCTTTAATCCGGCAAGGAACCATTCGGCAGCACGGTTATTTCGTCAATTTGGAAACGGGACGTACTTCTGCGTTGCCCGTAAATCCCGATCACTGGAAACGGATCAACCCTAAGTTAAGGCTGAACTCTGTACAAGATAGACCGAGCAAGGGCGTTATCGAAAAAACGACCTGATTTATGGCCATCTCTTTCATATCGGACATTCCTCGCGTGGGAACGTGAGTTATTCCCGAGGCGATTTCATCCGTGATGATTTCTCACCAATTTACAAGGCCGCAACAAAACGCCATCTCAAAACGGCGTTCATTTTTCTTAACGTCTTGATTCCCAAAAAATCTGGGCGCTACGAGGCTCGTCGCCAAGCGATGCCACATCCATATCGTCGAGCAATACTTTTCCCTCCGTTGCAGTATCCAGACAGGTCAGAATATCCATCAGCGTTGTCTTGCCTGAACCCGATGCTCCTATGTAATGCGCCAGTCAAAACGGATTCGTCCGTTCTGGATCTGAAGAGCCCACGGTCGTAAGACCGTGGAGGTTTCAGAAGAAGATTTGCTAATCATCCGTATCTTTAAGCAAGATAGGAAGAGCCTTCAGGGTATCTGGGGCGCTTCAACTGAGGCATTGGTGGAATAGCCCAGAAAAATAATTCTTTGTAATACATTGTTCCATTATTAGGGTTCCATTGAGTCTAAATATTTAAATTATAGGTGAGGTTTGTCCGATGAAAGAGAATGGTTTCATAAAAATGGATAAGAACGTCCACAATATATGCATTAACCAAACTGACAATCGGAAAGGACCATTATGAAAAAATTGACGCTTGGAAAAAAAATTGCACTGGGTTTCACGGTGCTTGTTTTGATCTCACTGATTTTAGGAGGCATGGCCATTACGGTAATGACGGCTTCTTCTCGTTCAGCTCAAATCCTCTCCAAAGAATACGCTGCAGAGTTGAGCATTCTCGGGGAGATGCAAAAGCAAATGGCTGATATGCGGATGGCAATACGAACCTACAGCTTAACCGGGGATGAAAAACAACGGGGGATCACATTAAAGGCGCTCCAGGCCATCAAAACTAAGGTAGCTGAAGCAAAAGAACTGGCGATGCGTTCTCCTCACCTGCCTAAATTGCGTGCGGCGGTTGATCCATTGGCTCAGAGACTCGAAGAATACACGAAAAAAATTGACGAAACCATTCAAAATCAGGAAGCCAAGAAAAATAATATCACAGCTATTTACGAAAATGGAGCTGCGTTTGCTACTAATTTCAATCTGCTCTTCGACACTCAGGTTCAAAAACTACGAGAAGAAATATCGGCAAAAATTCCGCTTGAAGCACTTCAGGAACGTGCCCTGAAGATTTCTCTTATCGCCAGATGCCGCAATGAAGGAAACCAAATTCGCATCGCGGCCACCCATTCCTTGATTGAACATAATCCGGATGCGGTACAGAAAAGTTTGGAACATTTTAACGCCATGAACGGCATCCTCAATGAAGTAACTCCGTTGATTCATCGTCAGTCAAACATGGATCAACTCAAGAAAGCTAGGGAAAGCGCCATGAATTACAAAGAAGCTGCCAATAACTTGGTTGCTCTTCTGCAAGATGAAGTGAAATTACAAAACGACCGAGTTGCATTGACGACTGAACTCACTGAAACGACAAATCAGATCGTCGACACGGCTATTTCTCGTACGGTTGAAACGGCTGATCTCTCAGCCATGTCCCTCGTAGCGGCGAGATTAACAATGGTTGTTGGACTGTTTATCGCGATGGGATTGAGTGCATTTCTCGCCACACTCATCACTCGTAGCATCACGGTGCCCATCCGCTCTTTGATTGAGAGACTCACCGGTGGTGCCGAGCAAACCTCTGCTGCAGCCGGACAAGTCTCTTCGGCGAGCCAATCATTGGCCGAAGGGGCTAGCGAGCAAGCCGCGTCACTGGAAGAAACCAGTTCATCAATTGAAGAAATGGCGAGCATGACCGCCCACAACGCCGAAAGTGCCGTCAATGCTAAAATTTTGGCTGCCGAAGCCCGTCAAGCTGCCGATAGCGGCACGGCAGAAATGGAAAAAATGAATCTCGCGATGGAAGCCATCAAGAAATCCAGTGATGATATTTCCAAGATTATCAAGACCATTGATGAAATTGCCTTCCAAACCAATATTCTTGCTTTAAATGCAGCCGTTGAGGCTGCGCGGGCAGGGGACGCAGGAATGGGATTTGCCGTTGTTGCCGATGAGGTGCGTAGCCTTGCTCATCGAAGTGCCGTTTCTGCCAAGGAAACAGCGAACAAGATCCAGGATGCTATCGCTAAGAGTGATCAAGGCGTGGAAATCTGCACGTCGGTCGGTGTCAAGCTACGCGAAGTCGTTGACAAAGCGTATAAGGTAGATGAGTTGGTTGCCGAAATTGCCTCAGCCTCCCATGAACAAAGCACGGGCATTAATCAGGTCAACACGGCCGTTTCTCAAATGGATAAGGTTACTCAAAGCAATGCCGCCAATGCCGAGGAAACAGCCGCAGCGGCTGAAGAACTGAACGCTCAATCGTCTGAGTTGCGTGCCGCCGTACAGGAATTGCAGGCTATGGTTGGTGGAGGGCAAGGGGTTTCAAGAGAACCTGGCCGCCAATACGAATTGAGGACGGACGCCGTTGAGACACTTCCGTTCGATCATTCCACAAGTAGTCCGAAACGTGCCCAGAAAGTTACGGTTCAACATAAAAAAATCACTATGCCGGAAAGAAGGAGAGATTCTGTAAATATTTTGTCCGGCGATTCGGAAAAACTTTTTTTGGGAAAGAGAAGTCTTCCTTCTGAAGCTGTTATTCCGGGGCATGCTTTTAAAGAACGGTCATAGGTCAAAGAAGATCCATGTATATAAGAGTCTGTCTGAACCGATTGTGCGCCTCCTTTAAATCTCCAACGGACCTCCTTCATGAACGCAATACTCGATAAAGAAACACAGGTTTCCTTTTCTATTTTGGATGCGATGCCAGACGGTGTTTATCTCACCGATAGCGATCGGCAGATCATTTTCTGGAATCGAGCGGCGGAGCGTATGACAGGTTGGAAGCGCAATGAGGTGGTAGGACGCCGTTGTTCGGACAATCTTCTCGTTCCCATCGATAAGGACAGCAATATACTTTGCAGGGGCAATCGTTGTCCGCTTTTTCGCTCCATTCTCACCGGTGCGTCAAGCGAGAGGCCGATCTTGGTATTTGCTCAAACTAAAACCGGAGCCCGTATTCCGGTGGAGGTTTCCGTCGCTCCTCTGCGGACGGCGCAGGGGGATATCATTGGCGGTGTGGAGATATTCCGGGATGTCACGGAGGCGATCCAGGATTTAGATCGAGCACGACTAATTCAAAAAAGCGCCATGCGATCCAAACTGGTTCAGGACTCACGCCTTCGAATCGCTACCCGCTGTGTTCCACGCGATGCGGTTGGAGGCGATTTCATGCATGTCGAGCAACTCGATGCGGATCATTATGTCGTATTCATGGCCGATGTGACCGGACATGGTGTGGCGGCGGCCCTCTACACTATGCAGCTTCGGGCGCTGTGGGAAGAATATCGCCATCACTTGGGTGATCCGACCCAATTTCTGGAGGCACTCAACGCCCGGTTCCATACTCTGGCCAACAAAAATGATTATTTCGCCACGGGAGTCCATTGTGTCATAGACGCGGCTACTGGCATCATCACCTATGCCAGCGCTGGACACGTATCGCCTCTGCTAATCAAAGAGAATCGGAATATCTTTATCTTGAGCCAGAAAGATTCCTGCCTAGGACTCTTTGATAAGACCGTGTACCATCCCGTTCAGGAACGCATGGAAGTCGGCGACAGTTTAATTCTTTATACGGATGGTGCTACCGAAATTGATGATGCTGCTGGAAACGCCCTCGGAATGGATGGATTTTGCCATATTGCCTATCCCCAAGATTACAGTAATCCAGAGATGGCGTTGGAACGCATCGAACGCGAATTGCTCAAGTATTGCGGTCAAATCCATCTACCGGATGATCTATCTCTGCTCTGCCTCTATCGTTCCAAGTAACTTTTCGTGAATGGATCGAAGAAACGTGTTTTTACCAGTGATGGGTAGACGGACGAAAAAGGTGGTGCCTTTACCCCGATTCGGTTTCAAGGGTTAATTTGCACCGAGTTTTTCCACGATAACAGAACAAGCGATGGCTTGATTCAAGTCTGCCGAAGCCATAGAACTTTAACTGGGTGTGCAAATTCCCTCATCGCTCGGTTAATCTTGGTGCCGCGGATTAATCCGCCCAACGCAGGCCATATTGTATAGAATTACCCTAAAGCAGGGCTTCATCGATTGGCTTTTTGTTGTAGAGTAATGACCAAAATGATTCTGATTACCGTAGATACCTTAAGCGATTCGAGATCATTCATTTTCGAAGCTGCGGGGCTCTCTTCTTTCCCGGCGTACCGCACAGCGGGCGGCTTTTTGAAGGAGTTTTTAATAAATCACGGATGCTGGAAGCGGCAAAAGCTTTCTCCATGGTTTCCATTGCTTGATCTAATTTGCAATGAAGCGGACATAGATGGGAGCCGTGTGAGTCCAGTTTAAGCGGACATGTGACGATGCGTTCGACCGGATCGATGGCGTTGATCACTGCAAGAACGCTCACTTCAGCGGAAGAATTTGAAAGCACAAAGCCTCCGTGCAGACCTCTTCGAGCGGAAACTAGTCCGGAACGACGAAGATTTTGCAATATCTTGGAAAGATAGTCCGCTGGAATTTTTGTCGTTTCGGCTATTTCCTGAGTTGTTTGGGCGTGACCGTCACCGGCGGCCAGGCACACGATGGCCCGAAGCGCATATTCCGCAGTTTGAGAGATGATCATATGGGGTGCTTATATAAATATATCGGACAAACATATCCTGATATCTGCTTGACTGCAAGAATGCTTGGCTTATTAATTGTGGATAGACTTATCCACAATTGGTTTTACCCTTCAAAAAATTATGCGTTACTTCAAACTCTGGCTGGCCTTCGCGTTCATTACCATCGGTTCCCTGGCCGTATTGAGCTATTACGGTTGGGAAATCTGGCAGCATAAGCCACCGGTCCCACTCAAGGTGGTGACAGCCAATGGGGCCGTTCTTCTGACGAAAGAGGATATTCAGAATGGCCAGAACGTTTGGCAATCCATTGGAGGACAAGAGCTCGGCACGATTTGGGGGCATGGGGCTTACGTCGCACCTGACTGGACAGCGGACTACCTGCATCGCGAATCCCTTTTCATTTTGCAACTGTGGTCGCAACGCGATTTTCAGAAAGATTACAAGGACCTCGACGCGCCGAATCAAGCAGCGCTTCAGGAACGTTTGAAGAAAGAAATTCGAACCAATACTTACGATCCAGCGACGGAAACGATCACCCTTTCGGCGGATCGTACTGCGGCGGTCGATGCCATGAATCGCTATTATGCCGCGCTCTTTGGCGATGCTCGTGAATTTCCTGCTGATATTGCGTGGTTAAGTGATGGCACAATGACTCCTCACCAGCTTCGGGAAGCTTATGCCCTTCCGGCGAAGACGATCAAAAGTAATGAGCGCCAGAAGCAATTGAACGCGTTCTTCTTCTGGGCTACATGGGCGTGCGGCACTAATCGTTCGGCAACGGTTGCAAATGCGGTCACACCGAATGGTCAGGGAGAACTTGTCACCTATACGAGCAACTGGCCGCCGGAGAAGCTGATTGGTAACCAATTGACCGGCTCCATGATTCTGTGGTCGGTGGCGAGCTTTGTTCTTCTGCTGGCGGGTATTGGCGTGATGATCTGGTATCATGCCTTGAAGCTCGAAGATGAACTGCCCGAGCCGCCGCCGAGCAATCCATTTGCAAATCTCGAAGTCACGCCTTCCATGCGGGCGACGTTTAAATACTTCTGGACGGTGACGGCTCTGATTGTGGTGCAGATTGCGGTGGGTGTGGCCACGGCGCACTATGGCGTGGAAGGAACGGCATTTTACGGCATCCCTTTGGCTGATTGGCTGCCTTATTCGGTAACGCGCACCTGGCATGTGCAGATCGGTATTTTCTGGATCGCCACGGCATGGCTCGCGACGGGGCTGTTTATCGCGCCCGCCGTGGCTGGGAAGGAAATGAAATTCCAGCGGGAGGGCGTCAATCTTCTCTTTGTCTGCTTGCTCATCATTGTGGTGGGTTCGCTTTTCGGAACATGGTACGCCACCCGTCAGCGCATGGGCTTGAATGCGAATTTCTGGTTTGGCCACCAAGGCTACGAATACGTGGACATTGGTCGTTTCTGGCAGCTCTTCCTTTTCGTCGGACTTTTCCTGTGGCTCGGTCTGGTGATTCGCGCCATTTCACCCGCCTTCAAAGAACCCGGAGCAAACCGTCATTTGCTCGGACTTTTCCTCGTCGCATCTGCCGCGATTGGTTTGTTTTATGGCGCGGGCCTGATGTGGGGGCAGCACACGAATCTGGCCATGGCGGAGTACTGGCGCTGGTGGGTGGTGCACCTCTGGGTGGAGGGATTCTTTGAAGTATTTGCCACGGTGGTCATGGCATTTCTCTTCTGCCGTCTGGGACTCTTGCGCGTCGCGACGGCGAGTGCAGCGGTGTTGCTGTCGTGCACCATTTTTCTCTTCGGCGGCATCATTGGAACAATGCATCACTTGTACTTCACCGGAACTCCCACGGGTGTGATTGCCTTGGGTGCAGTGTTCAGTGCACTGGAAGTGGTGCCATTGACGCTTGTCGGTTTTGAAGCGGCGGAGAATTTGAAATTGAGCCGGGTGCGGCCATGGTTGCGCGTCTTTCGCTGGCCCATTTACTTTTTCATCGCGGTTGCCTTTTGGAATTTGATCGGAGCGGGAGTTTTTGGATTCTTTATCAATCCGCCGGTTGCGCTTTATTTTATGCAAGGCTTGAATACGACCCCGGTACATGGCCATACGGCTCTGTTCGGGGTGTATGGCATGCTCGGCATCGGTTTGATGCTCTTTTGCCTGCGGTGCGCGGATAGCCGCAATGAATGGAAGGAAGGGCCACTTTCATTTGCGTTCTGGGCGCTCAATATTGGATTGGCTCTCATGGTGACTTTGTCCCTCCTGCCCGTGGGGCTTTTGCAAACCGTGGCGAGCATGAACCACGGCATGTGGTATGCCCGTTCGGCGGAGTTTCTGCACACGCCGCAGATGCAAACCTTGCGTTGGCTGCGGACCATCGGCGATACGATTTTTGCCGTCGGCATCATGAGTCTGGCATGGTTTATCTACGGCTTATGGACGGGTTGGAGTCTCAAAAAGAAGGATTGATCCGAAGAATGCTTATAAAAAGCTCGAACGAGAGGTCCAAGGGAGCACCTAGCATAATAATATGACAGAAAAAAATATATCGGATTTCACAAGTTGTGCCGGACATGCGGATATAAACGACCTTTCTTCCATCACCGGGAATCTGGAGGGACAGAATACGGCTCGCCGCCAGCAATTCATTAACGATGCCGTAATCCGTATCGCTGGAAATTCTCAGGACGGTATCCAAGCCGTCGGCGGTTTTCTCGCGCGACTGGCCGGACGCAGTGCGCAGGATGTCATGACTTACATGACCATCCCGTCTACTATTTCGGGAGGGCCTTCCATTTTTCAGGTTCGCATTGGCTCCGGGGAAGTACTTTCTGCCGGCGATGAAGCTGATTTCCTCGTTGCTTTTTACCAGCATAGTTACAAAGACCATATCGGCTTTCTGAAAAAGGGCGGGACTCTTCTGTACGATTCCGATCACGTGCAGCCTGATTTCACCGATAAAGGTCATTTTTATATCGGCGTGCCAATGACTGGCCTAACGGTGGAGGCGCTCGGAGGCACAGCCAAAGACAAGGGAAAAAATATTTTCTTACTCGGATTGTTGGCGAAGATATTTGATTTGAGCGTGCCCAAGATCGAGAAACTTATGGAAGAGCGCTTTGGCAAAAAAGATCCAAGCGTGGCTAACAACGCCCTCATGGCTTTTCACGCGGGATACGCTTATCCGGTTGGTAATGTCATCGATCTCTATCAATTTGAAAAAACGGAGAAAAAACCGGATGCACGCCCTCAAGTCACGATGGACGGCAACCAGGCCTTGGCTTATGGTCTCATTGCAGGCGGTGTTCGTTACGGTGCGGCATACCCGATCACTCCATGGACTTCGATCATGGAGATACTTCGCGCCGAGCTTCCAAAGTACGGCGGGCTTTTTGTTCAATGCGAAGATGAGTTGGCTTCCGTCGCGATGGCGCTGGGGTATGCCTTCGCCGGACATACCGCCGTCACCGGAAGTTCCGGGCCGGGTATTTCCCTCAAAACCGAGGCCATTGGATGGGCGTCCATGGCGGAAATTCCTCTCCTGATCGTCAATGTTCAGCGTGGCGGGCCGAGTACCGGATTGCCTACTCATGTCGAACAAAGCGACCTGAACCAGGCTATATTCGGCGGCCATGGCGACAGCCCTCGCGTCGTGCTCGCACCAAAAACCGTCGAAGACTGTTTTTATATTGCTATTGAGGCTGCCCGAATTGCCCGGCAGTATAGCACTCCCGTCTTCATTTTGAGTGACGCTTCACTGGCCACCCGTATCGAGGCATTCGAGGAGCCCGATCTCAGTATATTAATGGCTGATCCCAGGCCCGATTTTTCTCCGCGCCCGGCCGGATTCAAGCCGTACACATTGGGTCAAATCACCCATCATGCGCCACCGGGAGTCAAGATCACGGATGGCCAATATCCGCTTGTTACTGGATTGGAGCATGACGAGCTCGGTCACCCAACGGGAAACCCGAAATTGCATTTGGCCATGACTGCAAAGCGACGCGACAAGCTGCGCCAACTCGCGAATGAACTCCCGCTCCCGGAAATTCATGGGCCAGGCGAAGGCAATATTCTTCTTGTCGGATGGGGCTCCACCTATGGACCAATTCGCGAAGCTGTTGACAAAGCCCGATCGGGAGGCGATAGCGTTTCGTCAATCCACTTGCGCCACGTTCATCCGCTGCCAGTTGGAATCGAGACGATATTCGAAGGTTTCAATCATGTGTTTGTGGTGGAGATGAACGATGAGGGTGTTTACGGCTACGGCCAACTCGCGGCCATCCTTCGGGCCCGCTACTGTAATCCGAAGATTCAAAGCATCACCAAGACCGACGGACTGACTTACAAAGTACGCGAGATTCTTGATCGCACTACGGTGCACCTTAACAGTGCTTTCGCAAAACGCTAACTGAAAACACACGAATATTCCTATGCTCGCAGATGCCATGGCTCCCGCTTTGCCACAACAAGAGAAGTTAACCAAAAAGAAGCTCACGGCCGACCATCCCACGTGGTGTCCCGGTTGCGGCGATTACTCGGTGCTTTCCAGCTTCTACAAGGTACTGGAAAGAAATAATCTGCCCCATGAAAATATCGTTGCTATCGCGGGCATTGGGTGTTCCTCCCGCTTTCCATATTTTGTTAATGCTCATGGCGTTCATTTTGTCCATGGACGCGCCGTTCCATTTGCAACAGGCGTGAGCCTTTCCCGTTCGGATATTCACGTGTTTGTTTTTGGTGGCGACGGCGACGGCTATTCCATCGGTGGAAATCACCTCGATCATTGTGCCCGTAAAAATGTAAATATGCTTTACGTTATTATGGATAATCAAGTCTATGGCCTGACCAAAAAGCAGACATCCCCCACATCACCTGTCGGCTACAAGTCCAAAACAGACCCGGCCGGTGCCATCGACCGCCCTGTCAATCCAATGAAGAAGCTGATTGCCAATGGGGCTACCTTTGTCGCTCGCACCTGCGCCTCCAATCCAGCCCATATGATCGACATGATGGAGCGTGGCATGAAGCATAATGGCTTCGCTGTTGTTGAAGTGCTTTCCGAATGTGTTCAATTCTATTCCAATGCTTTTGATGCCGCGAATCCCCGAAGAGGAGGCGTTTTCAAGCTTATCGAAGAAAAAACACACGATGGCACCTCTGAAGACGAAAATCGCCATGATGTCACCGATGAACAGGCAGCCTACAAGCTCGCGGATCAACCATTTCCCGGGGTTTTCGGCGTCTTCTTTAAAGTAGATCGCCCAACGAAGAATCAACTCGAACAAAAGTGGATCGACTCTTTGCGTGCAAAAAATGACCCCAGCGACCTCGATATTTTGCGGAAAACGTTCGATCGATTGAAATAACCGTCACATCGTCCATTCCGCTATCTCCAGATTATAGGGATTCAAAAGAATAGCGGTGGATCATCGTCTCGAGCGCATCGAGCCAGCGTGGGTGTTCATTGAGGCAAGGAATGAGGACGAATTCCTTGCCTCCCGCTTCGATAAATGTCTCCTTGCCGCGCAAGGCAATTTCTTCAAGCGTTTCCAGACAGTCGGAAACAAATGCCGGGCAGATGACTAGCATTTTCTTCACGCCGCTTTGCGCGAGCCGTTCGAATTCGCAATCCGTGTAAGGTTTCAACCAGGGATCGCGGCCGAGGCGGGACTGGAACGAGATGGAAAATTTATGAGTGGGAATATTCGCTTGCTCAATGAAAGCGCGAACGGTGGCAAGGCATTGCGCGCGATAACAGGTTTTGTGTGCGGAGTTGGGCGTTTCGCAGCAATCAGGAGATTTAAGGCAATGACAAGCGGTCGGATCAGATTTACGCAAATGCCTTTCCGGCAGGCCATGAAAACTGAAGAGTAAATGATCGTAATCCGATTTGAGGTATTCCGAAGCGCTGGCAATAAGCGCTGTGATGTATTCGGGATCGTTATAGAAGGGTGGGGCGATTTTTAAGCGCATTCCGGGTGCGGCGAGAGCAGCGAGTTCTTGAACGCGAACCACCGCGGTTTCAAAGCTCGACATCGCATAATGAGGAAACAGGGGAAAAACGAGTAGCTCTTGAACACCTTGCGATTTCAAATGAACCAGCGCGGATCGGATGCCGGGGCTTTGGTAGCGCATGGCGAGTTCGATAATCAGATTGTTGCCGAAGCGTTTTTGCAGTTTTTCCTGAACGTGGCGGCTGATGGCCACAAGCGGCGAACCTTCGGATGTCCAAATTTTCCGATAAGCCTCGGCGGATTCGACCGGGCGTTTAGGCAGGATGGCCAGGTTGACCACGCACCAGCGAACAGGCCATGGCGTGTCGAGCACGCGACCATCCATTAGAAACTCGCGCAGATATTTCCGCACATCAGGAACGGAGGTGGAGTCCGGTGAGCCGAGATTAATCAGCAAGACTCCTTTCCGACTCATAGGGATACAGCGTGTGGAATGGAGTCAGTGCTGGACGCGGCGAGAAATTGGACGACTCGTTCCGCGGCATCGTGTCCTGACACGATTGAACTGCCAGCAGAAATCCCGTCACGATAGTTTCCCGCGAAGTAAAAACCGGGTAGCTGTGCTTCCGTAGCGTTCATGAAGTCAGCAAATTTCTTATATCCCACATTATACTGAGGAATCGCTTGCGGGAACAAACAATGATGTTGGTAAGTCGGCTTTCCTCGCACGCCCAGGATTCGTTGCAAATCATGCCAAGTCAGATCGAACAATTTATCTGCCGATTGCGTGGCGAGTTCGGGCTGGCGGCAACCACCAACAAAAGTCGTCAGCAAAACGTGACCGGCGGGAGCACGGTTGGCAAAAAGGGATGACGAAAAAGTCGTGCCCAGAATGTTGAGGTTTTCGGCTTTGGGTACAAGAAAGCCAAAGCCTTCCAGTGGATCGGTCACATCTTCGCGGCGGAAGCCCATGGTGATCCGGGCAACGGGCGGATGGCGCATTTCTTTCAATAGAGAAAAACAGATGGGCTGATCTGCCTCTATTTGGATTTGCGCAATCTTGTGAGCGGGTGCAGCCAAGATGACCGAGGAGTGAGTGTGCTGTTCTTCGCGGTCATTTACGCGAACAATAACAATCCAACCTTCGGAAGTTTGGCGTAGACAAGTGACTTCGGAACGTAATTCGATCGAACTGCCAAGCTTGGCATGGAGCGTATCCGGGAGAACTTGGAGTCCCTCATCAAAGGATAATTTCTTTGCCTTGGATTTTTCGATTTCAGCGCGCTTCTTGCGTTCACGGGCTCCAAGAATCGCCCCCAGCATGATGGAGCCATGTTTATCTTCGAGCGCTTTCAGTTTGGGAAATCCGTAGCGGACGGATAAGTCCTCGGGGTTTCCGGCGTAAACGCCGGTCACGAACGGATTGATGGCGTAGTCGAGAAATTCGCGTCCCAACCGCCGCAGGACAAAGTCAGCGAGCGATTCGTCCTCGACGTCCGGTTTCATGCGAATGAAAGGTTCGCGACAGATGCGCAGCTTGGCCGGGATGGAAAACAGTGGTGACGTGGCGAAGCGGAGCGGAGACAACGGAAGCTGCCGCATTTTGCCGTCGCGAACGATGTAGTTTTTATTCATCGCTGGGTTGGAATCCAGCCGCCGCGGTCCCAGCCCCAGGTCGTCGATCAAGGCTGTGATCTTGGGCGAGGTTTCAAGAATGGTGTTGGGACCAAACTCGGAAAGATAACCCTTCTCGCGGAGCGTTTGAATAGGGCCGCCGACTCGATTCCCGGCTTCGTAAAGTGTGACGGGAATATCACGCTGGCTTAATCTAAAAGCCGCTGTCAGGCCGGTAATGCCTCCACCGATAATGGCAACCGAATTCATATCGATTTGGAAAATTGAGATTCTTTGCGTTTGACGTTATAGGCGTCAAATCGCACGGCAATATTACGGATGAGCAATCGGCCCAGTTCAGTTACCGTCACGCCGCTGTTGCTGGTTGCAATCAAGCCGTCGGCCTCCAGATCAGAAAGTGTGTCAAGCTCGTCTGCGAAATAGCTGCGGAAATCGGTGCCAATGATTTCCGAGAGCGACGCAAAATCGAGACTCATATCGCACATGAGCCGCATAATAACTTGGCGACGGATCTTGTCGTCCTCTGTCAAGACATAGCCCTTTGCAATCGGAGATTGATTGGCATCGAGCGCGCCGTAGTATTTCGGAAGCTCTTTTTGATTTTGCCAATAGGCGTCGTTGGCCTGAGAGATGGCTGACATGCCGAACGCGTAAATATCCGTTTCACCGCGAGTGCTGTAACCCTGAAAATTGCGTTGCAGGGTTTTGTTGCGTTGAGCGACAGCGAGTTCGTCATCATAACGCGCAAAATGATCCATACCGATGTAAACATAGCCGCTGGAGGTGAGATGCTCGATGGTGTGCTTGAGCATCTCCAATTTTACTTCGGGTGATGGCAGCGCTTTCAATATGTTCTGGGCTGGCTTGAGCCAGGGAACGTGGGCGTAGTTGAAAATGGCGAAGCGATCAGGGTTGAGCTTGATGACTTCATTGAGTGTTTGTTCAAACGAGCTGACGGTCTGATGCGGCAGACCGTAAATCAAATCAACATTGAGCGAGACGAATTGATCTTCGCGCAGCCATTGAATCGTTCTTTCGGTCTCTTCCTTCGATTGGATTCGGTGAATCGCTTGTTGCACGACGGGATTAAAATCCTGGACTCCGAGCGATGCGCGATTGAATCCGGCTTCCCGCAACGCCGTAATGTGATCACGGACAACGCGACGGGGATCGATTTCAACACCGGCCTCGATTTCGGAATCGTGAGTGAATCGGGAGTGGATCAATCGCCCGAGTCGTCGAATTTCATCCGGTCGTAGAAAGGTGGGAGTGCCCCCGCCGAAATGGAGTTGGGTCACTTTGCGCTCGCGGTTGAGCATTCCGGCCATCAAGCCGATTTCGCGTTCCAAATAGTCGATGTACCGGGCGCTGGCTTCCTGCTGGGTGGTGATGACCGTTGTGCACCCACAAAACCAGCAGAGAGTCTGACAGAAGGGCAGATGAAAATAGAGGGAAAGGTCGCGCGTGGATGAAGCGTTCTCACGAATACGCTTCATCGCGAGTTCTGCGGATATTTCCGTAAAGTGTGTCGCGGGCGGATAAGAAGTGTAGCGCGGCGCCGGAATATTATACTTACTGATGAGATCGAGATCGACGTGCAGCGTGCTCATAGAAAATTGCGAACAGTTGTCACCAATGCTTGGATGCATTCTAGTTTTGCACTGGGAGTGACGCCGTGTCCAAGGTTGAAAATATGGCCTGTCCGTCCCTTCATGCTTTGGAGAATGCGTGTCGTTTCCACGGTGACAATTTCCGGTGTGGTGCTCAGCAGCATTGGATCGAGGTTACCTTGAACACCTACATTATGGGGAAGAAAGGAACGGATTTCAGCCAGGGGCTGTGTCCAGTCCAGACTTAGCACATTGGCGCCGGTGGCCGTGAGGGAAGTCCATCTTCCATGTGTGCCTTTGGAAAAGAGAATGACAGGGACTCTATTTTCGAGGGAATCGATAATCTGGCGAATCCAGCACCCGGAAGCAGCGTTGTAAGCGTTGTCGGCAAGTAGTCCTCCCGAACTGTCAAAAATCTGCACAGCGTCCACCCCGGCAGAAATTTGGAGTTTGAGAAATTCGGCTACAGCGAGGGTGAGTTTCTCCATGAGTTTGCCAAAAAGGAGAGGCTCCGTATAGTAGAGTGACTTCGCGCGGGTGAAATCGCGGGCGCTGGAGCCCTCGATCATATAGTTGGCCAGTGTCCAGGGCGATCCGGCAAAGCCAAGCAGCGCGGTACCCCCATTAAGGGTGGGTTTGATCAATTTCAAGGCATCCGCGACGTATTGAAGCTTTTCGGTGACATGCCGATGGTCGAGCTTGCTGATGTCACTGGCAGTGCGCACGGCAAACTCCATCTCGATACCGCCGCTCTCGCAGAAATGATACGGTTGCCCCATCGCTTCAGGAATAACCAGAATATCGCTGAACAGGACTGCCGCATCGAAATCAAAACGTCGGATCGGTTGTAAAGTGACTTCAGCCGCCAGCTCAGGAGTTCGAACCAGATCAACAAAAGTGTATTTTCCCTTGAGTGCTTGATACTCTGGTAGTGCGCGCCCGGCTTGGCGCATCAACCAGACCGGAGGCCGATCAAGTGGCATGCAACGCGCTGCGGCCAGAAAGCGCTCTCGGTTGTTATGAATTTTTGACGAAAATGCAAGTGGTAACGAGGACTTTAAGTTGGCCCTTTTTATATCTCCTTCATCATCAGTAGCGGCGTCTTTGATCAACATCGAACTCATACAATAGTCCCTTTTTGGGAATGGCGTCCGTCCAAGTAATTGGAGACGAATGCTTCTGGGCGTATCATGCGTTTAGCATAGCGGGTCTACGTAGAGCCTGACTTTGATCTAGATCAAGCAATTGCTATTTTCCTTGATCGCACGGTTGACCGGTCGTTACGACGGATCTATTTTCAACGATATCCGATCTCAATGCTTGACGCTGATAAAATTGATTTCTTTTATGCCTCTACCCACAACATCTTCTGAAATAAAATCGAGCTCAACCTTGATCTTTTCTTGTTCTGGAGGATCTGATACGGGTGAAATTGCTGATCGTACCGCACGGCTCCTGACGAAGGAAGGAGCGGGAAAAATGTTTTGCTTGGCAGGAATCGGCGGTCGCGTAAACGCCATTCTTAATCCAGCGCGCAAAGCTGAACGAATACTGGTGATTGACGGCTGCCCACTTCAATGCGCCAAGAATACCATGGAGCAGGCCGGATTTTCTGGGTTCAAACATCTTGAGCTTTCTTCGCTAGGCATTAAAAAGGGAAAAACGGCGCCTACCGAAGAAACCATTGCGGCTGCAGCAAAGGAAGCGAAAACGATCTTATTTCGAGTCGAATAGGGAATAAGTCAATGTTGTTGATCCGTGCATTCAACAACGGGTTGGGGAGGAAGCTCTCAGATAAAACCATGCATTGATTCCAAGGCATAACAGGGCGAACACAGCCATGCCAAGATAGGCAAAGGAAGGGCTGGCAAATTGATTCATGGTCCAACCCAACAGCAAAGGCGGAAAAAATCCTCCAAATGCCCCGATGCAACTGACAATACCAATGGCTGCGGCTGTATCTTCCGGCAGCACATGCGGAATTATTTTAAAAACGCTGCCGTTGCCCAGTCCGGAGGCAGCACAAATTACCATGATCGTGGCAAAGAATCCGGTGAAAGAATCAGGGGCAAGAAAAGCCGTGAGAGCAAAACCACCTAAGGCCATCGTTGCGATGGCGATCGAAGTGACGAAGCCCGCTCCAACTTTGTCCGCCAACCAACCGCCCAAAGGGCGCATTAATGTGGCGATTGCCGCGGCCCATGGCGCAAAAAACAGTGGGTTGGGTGCGCCACCAGGTGCATTGATAAAAACTTCTTTAATTATCAACGGCAACGAAGCTCCCATGGCGACAAAACAACCAAAAGTTAGAAAATAAAGAGTGGAAAGCACCCAGGTATGTAACCGTTTTCCCGCCATGAGTTGGGAAGTTAGAGTTCTTGGCTGCATTGGAAAATCCACGGTGCCGAACCAGATTGCTGCAGAACAAAGCAGGATGAATGGGATCCAGACGATAGATGCGTTCTCTAGGTAAATTGGAGACGTAGAGGAGGCATTCGAACTTATTTCTTTTGTTGTACCGAGCAGGGAAAATCCAATGACTATTGGTACGGTAAATTGTGCAACGGTAACGCCAAGGTTGCCCAGGCCATTGATGCCCAGAGCGGTACCTTGGGCTTGTTTCGGAAACCAAAGACTTACCACTCCCATGGAGGTGGCAAAGTTGGCCCCCGCAATTCCCGTCAATGCCGCGCAGAGCAGCAGTACCCAGAACGGCGTGGAAGGATTCACCACGGCAAAACCGGTGGCGATGCACGGCAACAACAAGAGAAATGTGACTACTGCGTAGCTCCGACGGCTGCCAAAAATGGAGACGGTCAGGCTATAAGGAATACGCAAGAGGGACCCGAGAATGATCGGTGTTGATGTAAGCCAGAAAAGTTGCAGGCGAGACAGATTGAAACCAATTTTATTGAGGTGTACCGGTATAGCCGACCACATGAACCAGACCGAAAAAGCCAGAGTTAGGCTGATCGTGCTGATTCCCAACGTGCGCCAGGCAAGGGCTGCGTTGGGAAATGATTCTTCTAGAGGCTTTGGACTTTGGGCTGAAGCATGGGGACTGGGCTCGATAAACATGATGATGGATTTTCTGGCTGTTTACTTTGGTTTCATCGTGAAAATGGAAAGTCGTGTTTTTTCCATGAATCGACGGTTGTCTTCGAGCATGCTCGAGATCTTATCATGAAGCGGGCAAGGATCCCCCTTCCCACACCAATTACGCCCGAAGGGACAGGGCGAGGGCGATTCCGTGGGCTCAAAAAGTTTGGCGATATCCATTAGACTGATTTTGCTGGCCGATTTGGATAACGTGTAGCCTCCGCCTGGCCCAGGTTGCCCCGTCACCAACCCGGCGCTGGCAAGCTGGGTCAACAGCTTGGCCGTAAGCGCCTTGGATAGGCCCCGAACTTTTGCAATTTCTGCTGACCCGGCGCGGCGGGGTGATTCCGCGGCAAGAAAACTCATCACTGCAATCGCATTGGCCGAAGTTTTTCCGTAGATAAACATGGATGTTTAATTATTCGTCCTCTTGAGGTTCCTCAACAACAATCGCAAAGCCGCGCAAAAGATGTATCAATCCGTAGATTCCAGCCAGGGTCGCCACGCAAATGAGAAGGATTTGTGGCAGGTTGCGCTGGAAGTTGGTTTTGAACAGGCTCCACGGATTGCCGTCGGTTTTCATAAGGGGATGGCTCCCTTCGAGAAATTCCTGCGCATCGGAAATTCCGTCGTTATCGAGGTCGCTCTTTGGATCGAGCATCTCTGCCAGATGCTGTGGTGAATTTCGTAATTCGATAAACTTTGTCCGTCCAATGTTCTTGATGATGTGATTGCCAAATTCGTTTAAAATCGGGCTGTCCACTTCTTTTCCAGGTTCAAAGGCAGCACGCGCCTGGGAGAGGCGATTCAGTTCTTCCGGAGTGAGTCCTCCGATTTGTCCAGCGGCATTTCCATCCGGACCGTCCGGGTTGGCGTGGCACATCGCACAGTTGACCGATTTTTTTGAATGCTTGACGATGAACATCTGGTACTCGGGATAGCCGAAAGCGGAACTCAAACCAAAGGCGCCCGCTAGTCCGATGGTGACTGTCAATTGCAGAAAAAATCGAAAATTCATTTAATGAGTTCCTTTAAACAGGTGGTAGATGTGTTCGCCGAAGACGGTCATCACAATCATGTACAGAGCGGCGGCAATGGCGAGCAGGCGGAGGGTTTTACGACTGGTCCCCTTAAATAGCCACGGGGCAAGGAAAAGAATGGCGAGTACCAGGTTCGAGCCGAGCAGGATCACCCAAAACGGAAGAATTTCAAGCGGGTAATAGACGAAATAGAAATACCATTCCGGCTTAATGCCATCGGGTGTAGATCCCTTCGGGTTGAAGGGTTCGAAGAGTGGATAGGAGTAAAGCGATTCGAAGGGAAGGCAGAGGGCGATAACGAAAAGGCACAGGAAAGCCACGCTCCAGACCGTAAGATCCTTAATGACAAAAAATGGGAAGAATTTTTCATGGCGGCGCGGCGCTTCATCAATACCCCGACTCATTCCGTGAAGCTGGATCGCCAGCAAGTGAAGCCCAAGAACGCCAGCCACACTTAAAGGAAGAAGGATAACGTGAATCGCATAAAAGCGACTCAGGGTGGCTTGTCCGACGGAAGCCTCCCCCTGAACAATCTCTTTGACCATCTTTGGCCAAAGAGCCATCTGGCCGGGAAGATACTGTCCGATTTGTTCAATGGATTGCATGCCGATCTTGGTGGCATTGACAGCGATCTGATGCCATGGAAGAAGATATCCGGTAAAGCCAAAACCAAAGGTGATCAGGAGCAATAGGACGCCGGTGATCCACGTGATTTCGCGCGGCTTGTCGAAGGCTTTCATCGCGAAGGCTGTAAGAAGATGGGCGATGACGCAAAATATCATGGCTGAGGACGCCCAGGCGTGCATGTTGCGGATCAATGCGCCGCCGGCTACGTGCTCAGTGATATACTCCACCGAGGCATGGGCATCGCTAACCGTTGGCTGATAATAAAAGAGGAGCATGAGGCCGGTGACCACCTGCACCAGAAGGAAAAAGAGGGCAAGTCCACCCATGTAATAAGCCCAACTCAAACGGTGGAGCGGAACTTCCTTCTTGGCCACCATCGCTTCAAAATTCATTTTCTCAACGGGAATCCGTTCGCTGACATAATCCAGCGCGGATTGAAATAAATTTCGAAAGTTCATCAGGCGGATTCCTCGTGCGGTTTGACAATATAGATATTGCCCCTAGCTAGAACTTCAGGGGTAATTTCTCCTTCCACGGGTTTTCCCGGATTTTGACGGAGAATGATTTTCCCGTTTTCGTCCATGAGCACCCAACTGAAATGGCGAAGTGGCAGTTTGGCGGGAGCCTCGTCATTTGGTTTTCCGGTTTTAACATCAAAATAGGATACGTGACATGGGCAGAGAATGCGGCCCTGGCCATCGACCTCGCTGCCAACGGTGCAACCAAGATGTGTGCATTTGGCGGAAATAAGAATAGGCAGTCCATTGTCCCCCTTGAAAACCAAGCCCGGGTTCATTGCGTAATCGATAAAATATTTTCCTTTGGTTGGGCTTAATTCGGAGAGAGTGGCAATCTGGATATATTCGTTTTTCTTGCGCTCAAGCTCCAGGGCGCGCTCTTCGGCCGTTTGCTGGAGACGACGCAATTTTTTGGCGAGAATGTCGACTTCGGCCGTTTCGTCATGAGGTGTCCCCTTGAAAAAATTGAGCAGCTTATCAAACGCACCAATGGAGATGAGTCCGCCCGCGATCGTAATGCCGGCTGCGGCCTTGATAAATTCACGGCGGCTCTCCGTCTTAATTTCGGCAACGATCGCGTTCTCCTGGCGACGGCGCGTATTCCAGATCACAAGTTGTGGGGCGCGGAAGAGATATTCGAGGGGGACGGCGAGAAGGTGCACCAACCGGGTGAAGGGCAGAATCAAAACCAGCACCCAAGCCAAAACGATGTGGAGCTTGATGAGCATCGGAAAATCGGCCACATATGATATATCCGGCCGTAATGTAACTAGGCTCCACAGATAAGGCGTTGCGGTTCCAGTAGACCATGCGGCTCCCCATCTATATTGGAGTGCTGTGAGAAGTCCCAAAATGATTTGAATCATGAGCAGGCTCACGACCACAATATCCATCGTGCTGGTGACTGCCTGGATACGCGCCGAGGTGAGGCGACGGAAAATCAGAACGCCAAGTCCGGCGATACTCAAAATGGCCAGTGCGATACCGATCGTCTCGACGATGATCAATACGACTCGTTGGGACATCAGGCTGTTCCAGACTTCCGGCAGGCAAAAGGCAACGGCGTGACCGAGGAGGATGCCGATAATTCCGATGTGCCAAGGTGCCGATCCCCAAAGCAATTGCTTATTCTCAAGAAACTGTGAAGAGAGGGAGGAATAGCTGTAGCGGCTCGTCCTCCAGCGGTAATAACACCCGACAACGCAGGTGAACACGGCAAGGTAAGGAAGTCCGATCAATAAAAAGGCGTCCGTCATGAGCGTGTCGCGGTTAAATGTTTCATATCAAGAAATTCGTTTGTCGGCGGTACCAGGGAACAGCCACACTCATTGCTGACGGTTTGGCATGAACCAAAGGAAGATTTTTGCTCAACGGGCAGTGGCGCTGCGACGATTTTCGGGAAATCGGTCTTCAGAGTCGTTTCGATGACGTCCAGCAGATGCGAATAGGGATTTTTAACATGGAGCTTGCTAATCATTTTTTCCAAGGGTGCAAGGATGCAAAATTTCACCAACTCCGCGGCCTCACCATCCTCAGCCTGAGCCAGGTAACGAAGCATCACCGAGAGATGGTCTGGAAGTTCGTCACCGTGTTTAAATCCAGTCTCTTCATAACGGTTATTCAATCGCGCCATGAATTCGCCGCGCTTAAAATTCTCCTCGCCGAAGAGGTGGATGCTGACATAGGGAATGCAAACCGACATCATGTCAAAAGTACCAGTGAAGAGTTCTTCCAGTCCCTCCATGCTGATGGCTTCAATAGATTTTCGATACCGCTCCAGCACTTGGGCGGCCTGTTCCTGATTGACCAGTAGAAGCACCTTGACCTGCGTGATGCGTTGTTTGTAATCCGCAGTCGGATAATCAAGCAATTGCGCCAACGCGTAATAATAAGTTCGGGCCATGTGGTTTAACATCCTCGGGCTGGCGCTTCGTTGAAACCAAGGCCTGAGCATCCTTTGCAGGCTTGTGGACTACAGGTATTCTCAATGGCCTCCTCGCGCTGTAGCGGCGGCAAGGCGTAGCGTTCATAGACGGTCGGGATGGCCGTCAGTTCATAAATCGCCTGCGCTTGTTCAGCGGTCAATTTGGATTCGCGCAGGATTTGCGAGACATCCATATCGTTGACGCTGGTCTGCCGTTTATAGTAGCGGACAGCCATCAGCTTTTTCATCACGTCCTCAATCACGGTTGTATTTCCCGCACTGAAAAGCGAGGCCAGGTATTTCATCGGCAGGCGTGATTCCGCAAGTCCTGTAAAAAAGCCTTCCCCGGTCTGTTCATAAGTTCCATTAAGTGATTTGCCCATGACCGGAAGCAGGGGAGGGACATAGAAGAGCATCGGCATCGTCCTATATTCTATATGGAGAGGCAGGGCGATTTTCCATTCCATGACATATTTATAGACGGGCGATCTTTGTGCCGATTCGATGAACTCGTCACTGATTCCGTTCTTGAGTGCGCTTTCAACAACCTTTGGATCGTTTGGGTCAAGAATGGCGGTGCGCTGAGCCTCGACGAGGGAAGGATTGGAAACTTTCATCGCCTCCACAGCGCGTTCTGCATCATAGAGCAACACGCCAAGATAACGGATGCGGCCAACGCACGAGTGGAAACATGCAGGCGGCTGGCCCGTTTCGAGCCGGGGATAGCAGAGGATGCATTTCTCCGACTTGCCCGTCTTCCAGTTGTAGTAGATTTTTTTGTATGGACAGGCCGCAACGCAAGCGCGCCATCCACGACATTTTTCTTGGTTGATGAGAACGATGCCATCTTCGCCGCGTTTGTAGATTGCGCCGGAGGGGCATGAGGCGACGCAGCTCGGATTGGCGCAATGATTGCAGATACGCGGAAGATAGAACATCGTGAGCCGCTCGACTTCAAAAAGCTGGTTGCGCTCCTCTTCAGTCAGTTTGTCGAGGTTGAGATCGTTTTCGGCATAAATGGGGCTACCGGAGAGGTCGTCGTCCCAGTTGGGGCCGGACTTGATATCGATAGGCTCCCCGGTTACTTGCGAAATCGGAATGGCGATCGGCTGGTCATTGCCCGCCGGAGCGCTGAAGAGATCTGCGTACTTGTAAGTCCATGGTTCATAGTAATCCTCCATCGTGGGTTGGTTGGGATTATAGAAGAGCTTGAGAAAAGCGTCGGCCTTGTTCTGGGAGCGGAGTTTAAGGTCTTTCTGGTCGTTGAGCTTCCAGCCGCCATTGAATTTTTCCTGATCCTCCCAATGAGTGGGGAAGCCTGTACCCGGCTTAGTTTCGACATTGTTCCACCACATGTATTCGGCACCGGGGCGGTCGGTCCAAATGTTTTTGCAGGCAACGCTGCATGTATGGCACCCGATACATTTATCGAGATGAAAGATCATTGAGACTTGTGCTCGGACATCCATAGAGATTTCTTACCACGTCACTTTGTTAAGTTTTTTTACCATGACATAGGTCTCGCGGTTAACCCCCGGAGGTCCCCAGTAATTAAAGGCGTAAGTAAATTGGGCGTAACCGCCAATCATGAAAAGAGGCTTGAGCCGAACGCGGGTAAGGCTGTTGTGACCTCCAGCCCGGCGATTGCCCCGCTCCGGGGATTTGGGCACCCCAAGCGTTCTTTCGGGGGCGTGGTATATAAAGCAGGTGCTGCGTGGAATGCGTGCGCTGACAATAGCCCGGGTGCAAACAACGCCGTGGTCGTTGTAGATCTCGACCCAGTCGTTGTCTTCGATGCCGATCAGTCCGGCGTCTTTGTCGTTAAGCCATACCGGATAACAACCACGGGAGAGCGTCTTCATCCGCAACGTATCGCCGTAGGTGGAGTGAATGTGCCACTTGCCATGTGGTGTTAGGAAATTAAGGACCATTGATCCGGTGGGGCGGCTCGATTTCTCCAGGTCGCAAGTCCTGGCTAGATCATTGCGAGGCTTGAAGGTTGCCATGTTTTCGCCGAAGGCCACATAGGCATCGTGATCGAGATAGAGATGCTGGCGTCCCGTCAATGTGCGCCACGGGATAAGCTCTTCGATGTTCTGGCAATAAGCCGAATAAGTCCGGGTGCCGTTGGTAATGCCAGTCCAGTATGGAGTGGTCAATGTGCGGCGAGGTTGCGCAATAATATCTTCGAAGGTGATTCGTACACCACGATGGAGTGCGGCCAAATGGGTGTGGTCGATGCCTGTCTTGATCGATTCCGCCTCATAGGCGCGATAAGCCAATTCGCCATTGGTTTCCGCCGCGAAATGAAGGATAATGCTGCAAACATCTTTCTCGTCACGCAGGGAGGGATATTCCTTATTATCCCAGGCTTCAATCGTGTTAGCCTTGCAATAGGCGTCATAGAGATCATCTATATCATAGTGTGTGCCGTGGACGGCGAGACCGTTATTGCGGAAGTTGGGGCCGAGAGAGATGAATTTCTGATATATCTTTGTGTAATCGCGCGTGACGATTTTCATATTCGGCATTGTTTTACCGGGAATCGCCTCGCATTCGCCTTTGGCCCAGTCTTTCACGCCTGGCTGCGCCATTTCGGCCGGCGTGTCGTGCATGAGTGGCGTCACCACAATGTCCTTTACCGGCTTGTTATAGAATTTTTCCGCCAACTTTGACGTAGCCTGCGCAATGCCTCGGAAAATCTGCCAGTCACTCTTCGACTCCCAGCAAGGCGGTATCGCCGCTTGCAATGGGTGGATGAAGGTGTGCATGTCAGTGGAATTGAGATCGTTTTTCTCGTAGTAAGTCGCCGCTGGCAGAACGATGTCGGAGTAGAGCGCCGAGGTATCCATGCGGAAGTTGAGATCGACGATGAGATCGAATTTACCGAGTTGCACCTTGTCGTGCCAGACCACGTCCTTCACTTCGCTCCTTGCCGCTTCCTCGGAAATCTCGTTGTGATGGGTGCCCAGGTAGTGTTTAAGGAAATATTCGTGCCCTTTGGCTGAAGACATCAACGCGTTGCCGCGCCAGATGTACCAGACGCGTGGGAAGCATTCCGGATTATCGGGATCTTCCATGGCAAATTTTAATTTGCGTTCTTTGAGTTGCTTAACGACATAGGCGATGATCTCTTCGTCAGTCTTCGCGCCTGCGGCTTCAGCCTCCGCGACAATCTCAATGTTGCTCTTTGTGAATTGAGGAAAACAGGGAAGCCAGCCTGCGCGGACGGCCATCGCCTGTTTGTCCGCCGTATGACCGTGTGCCATCGGATGTTCACTGTCGGACACTGGGCACATCTCGCTAAAGGCACGGTCATAGCGCCATTGATCGGAATGCATGTAGTGAAACGATGGCGCATTTTGCTGGCGTGGCGGGGCAGACCAGTCCGTGCCGAAAGCCACCGGAGCCCAAGACGCCTGCGGCGTCAGTTTTTCCTGTCCGACATAGTGATTGAGACCGCCGCCGTTTTTGCCAATGCAGCCGCAGAGAACCATTGCATGGATCGGTGCCCGATAGATTAGATTATTGTGGTACCAATGATTGACGCCAGCGCCAATGATGACGCTGCATTTGCCGCCGGTCAGTTCGGCTGTCCTGGCCCATTCTCGGGCGAAGTTGACGACCACTTCTGCCTTGATACCCGTATATTTTTCCTGCCACGCCGGAGTAAAAGGAACCTGATCGTCGTCGTAATTCTTTGGCCACTGCCCTTCAAACCCACGGTTGACCCCGTATTGGGCAATGAGCAGGTCGAAGCCGGTGACCACATAAATCGAGCCACTGGCTGTTTCGATTTTGCGGACCGGCAGATCGCGCTGATAAATCTTTTCATTGGTCGCCTCGGAAAAATCATTAAATTCCACCTTGAGCGTTTCAGCGGAGGAACCGGCCAAAGTTAGCAGGGGATCGATCGGCGCTCCTGCCGCATCCTGCATCTTGAGATTCCACTCACCCTTTTTCTTTTGCCATCGGTGGCCGACGGTTCCCATCGGCATTTTGAGTTCACCGGATTTGGCGTCGATGACAAAAAATTTCCATTCCGCATTTTCTTCATTTTCCGTTCCCGCAACTTGACTGGCGCGCAGCAGCTTGCCAGCGCGATAAGCGCCGTTTTCTTGGCGGTTTAGGGTAATAAGGAACGGGGAATCACTGTATTGTTTGAGATAGTCGTTGAAATATGGCGTCTGCTTATCGGTGTAATATTCCTTGAGAATCACATGATTTACCGCCATCCAAAAAGCGGCGTCCTGTCCCTGATGGATTGGCACCCATTCGTCCGCCACTTTCGAGGTCTGGCTAAAATCAGGCGAGAGGACTACAACCTTTGCCCCCGAATGGCGCGCTTCGACTGATTGAGTCCCCCAATATGGTCCAAAACGAGTGAGAGGAATGGGGTTGGTTAGTTAGTTGATGGTAAGGGTAACAGATGATGGGATGGGATCAAGCTCTTGGCGGATGGAGCCCGTAGGGCGACAGGAGCCAAGAGCT
>JAFIGT010000042.1 GCA_017849585.1 Verrucomicrobium sp. | reverse complement strand
CGCCAAACGCACTGTGGCCAACAACCCAACGAACCGTACCACCCCGCCGAAAATAACTCTGCCCCTGGCCTAAAAAATGGGAGCAGGTCATCAGGTTAAATCCTCTCACTCAATCTGGACCAGGTTCAGGGGGCCCGATCAATAACTTCAAAGGTATTATGTCAGTGCCTCATAATCTTGAAATTCTAACTTACCCTCGATTGCCTGCTCGATTGAATGTACAGCAGACAGCCGCGCTCTTGGGATTTGCTGAGCACGATATACCTATTTTGGTGAGGTACAAACTTCTCAAGCCGTTGGGTGCTCCAACCCAATATGCTCCGAAGTACTTTGCTCTTTCTGTTCTTGAAGCCTGCCGAATGGACGAAAAATGGCTATCGAAGGCGACGAAAGCAATCTCAGATTACTGGCAGAGTAAGAATGCAAAAGCTTCCAAGAAATTGGAAAACCAATGCCAATGGGAGCGACGAGGCTCCTGTAAGCAATTAACCGACGGCGACCGCACATTCTGGTGTGTCTCCTGCCATCGTTTGTAGATGGTCGAACGCAATTATCTTTTCCTGTTTTTTTGCCTCGTAGTATTCCAATGGCATTGTCACGGTTTCGACACGACGTGCATAGGCTTGGTGGACGGCTCTGCTGCTGTGGCCGAGGTGGGCCATGGCCTCACGTTCGGGCATTCCAGCGCATTGGGCTCGTTCAGCCCAAGCATATCGATAGCTGTGGAGTGTCACGCCTTTGATTTCACTCCGCAGGCAGACTTTGCGAAAGTGGGATGCCCGCTCATCTTCACTGAGCATTCGAAGGCGCGGAAATATCCATCCTTCCTTGGGTAACTCCTTAAGGATCTCCCGAATGCGGGGGCCGATGGCGATAGTCACGCTTCCAAACCCCCGAGTAGCCACTTTTTGACGGCAATAGTAGAGCCGATTGTTTTCCCTATCGATGTCGTCATGACTGAGGTTGGCGATGTCGCTTTGCGATCCGCCCGTTTCCCAAAGTAATTTGAAGTACAGCCGGTAATCATCGAGATTTTCGATGACGATGATTTTTTCATGCTCCTCCGCCGTGATGGCACGTTTCTGGCCGTAACGAATTTTTGGCCATGCGCGCTTAACCAGTACTGGGGCCAGTAACCATCCCAGATCAAGGGCTCGATTGTGCAAAATCCGCAGCCAGACGTTGGTTGATACTCCAGCGCGTTTATGCCGCAAGACCTCCATAAAATGGCTGCTTTCCGTATCGATTAACTTGATGTTGGCCAAGAGGCGAAAAGGCGGACTCTTAATGACTTTTCCCCATCGAAGGAGGGTTGAGCCGGAATATGACAGCTCCAGATCGTGCATTACATCGGCCCATGTGCGGTTGACTAACTCTGGAGATTTAGCGGTAAGGTACGCGCGCGCCATCGCCATATTCAGGGCTGGCATTTCAGACGCTTGATTCTTGGCGGCGATCAAGCGTTTGGCCTGAGAAGCGTTGGACGTGTTTAGGCTCGTCTGGCGCTTACTGATCCGGTCCTGTGCGTAGTAGCGACCATTGCCGCGACGGAACAAGTAGAACTGATCTGCCATCTCTTCTTTCGGTTGCGCGAAAGATCATAGAGCGAATCCCGTCCAAGCCGTGAGCTAGCACTTGGAGAGTATGGCGGGGCAACCGGCGATTAAGCACGAATTCCCCGAAGTCCAATTCCCACCGGGATTCTTTCTGACAATTCTTCTGACAGTTTGCCTGAAAAATCCACTTTTGTCAGCGCATCTACTTGGGAATGAGTATCTTAAGAAATGGCGGACAGGGTGGGATTTGAACCCACGGTAGAGTTGCCCCTACGTTCGATTTCGAGTCGAGTGCCTTCAACCACTCAGCCACCTGTCCATTATTTACTATCAACAACTTGCGATAAAGATCGAGTTTTCGATTTGATTTTTATACGGCGTTTTTCTACGGTCTTCCTTGTATTTGAGAGGAAAACAATGAAAAGCTCCGATAACATAGAATCACCCATTTGGACGAAAACTAATGTTTCAAATCTCTACCGTCATCGCAATGGCCGATATTACGCGAGAATTTTTGTCGGTGGCAAGGAAAACTGGAAATCTCTTAAAACAACCCTCAAAACTGTTGCAGAGGAACGCTTGCCAGAACACTTGGGCAATGCCCGAAAACAACGTACCACGGGCATAAAAATCGCCGAGGGAAAGCTTGCATTTGCTGATGCGGTCGAACTCTATCGCCAAAACTTTCAGCGTGATGCCGAAATTAAGGAGAACACCAAGAATTTTAGAGAATCCGGCATCAAGCTGGTGCTTAAGACTTGGCCGGACGTTAGTGCCTTGAACGTTCGCAAAATCACGGTGCCAATGGTACGAGATTGGGCTTTGCGTATGCGCGCTGAGGCTGTCCCATATGTTCCCAAGGGAGCCAAAAAAGCGTGCCGAAATTCAACCGGAGCTTCTCCTACTACTTTTAATTGCGCTTTGGATGCTATGAGGCAAATTCTCGACATTGCGGTAGAGGCGGGACATCTCTTTACCAATCCAGCACGAGATAAGAGCATCAAGAGGGCAACGCCTAAGCCTAAGCGACTTCAATTGCCGAGCCGTGAACAATTCCTTGCCATCGTGGAGGCCGTAGAAAAGGCTGGCGTTGGTGGCTGTAAGGCTGCGGCGGAGCGGGTGCGCTTTCTTGCCTATACAGGAGCACGACAAACTGAGGCGAGCAACGTGCTTTGGAGGGATATAAATTTTGCGGCAGGTCGGGTTACGCTGCGTGTGACAAAAAATGGCGAGCCAAGAGATGTGCCAATGATTCCCGAATGTCGTGCCTTGCTGGAAAAGATGAGGGAGGAACGAAAAGAAGAACCCTTAGAACATCAGGTGTTGCGGGTGCGGGAGTGTCGGGGTTTCCTCGAAAAAGCCTGTCAGCAGGTGAACGCTCCCCGGATCGGTCATCATGACCTGCGCCACCTTTTTGCTACCACCGCCATTGAGGCGGGGATCGACATCCCCACAGTTGCAAAGATCATGGGGCATCGTGACGGCGGAGCACTGGCAATGAAGGTGTATGGTCACTTGCGCGATGAGCACGCTCAAGCGGCAATGCTCAAGATGAAATTTGGTTCTGAGTTGTAAAACGAAAATTGAAGCATCTACCAGAGTTGTGATTCAACCCTGGTAGATGCCCGCTTCTTTTTGAAGACGGTCAATCTCGGAACGGGGAATCATGGCACGTCCCATATCGGTAATCACCTTGACCTTACCCGCATATATCTGGCGGTAAGCCCATGTTAATTTATGGCCAAAGATGGCGGCGAATTCGATCGGCTTGAGGACTGCACGTTCGGACAACGGAGCGTCTCCAATCTTATTTTGATTTTGATGTGTCATATCCACGCCCTGATGATGCTAATTACTCGCTTTGCGATTCTTCACCTTCGCCATCGTCCCCCTGCGAATTATCGTCACGGGATTCTGACTTGGGAGAGTGCTGGAATACTTTCCCATTGGCTTCGGCGGCCAGATCGCTTGCCTGATTGCCGGAGATTTCCGTCAACTTGCCGGTGTCGGTGACAGCATAAAAGACAATCCTGCCTCTGTCGTCGTCGGCATCGGCAAAGATTTTGCCCATGTAAATGCCTTCGGTGAGGTAGTAGGTTTTGATGCCTTCCGGTGTGGTGCCTTTTTTGGAGGTAAATTCGAGCTGGTGATGAGAGACGAAATCACCGCAAACGAGTTGATCCTCGGCCGGGTTCCAATCTTTGACCGGTTTGAACCAAGGTTGCTTTTCTCCCTTGCGATAGAAGCTGGTGACTTTGGCGGCGTGGGCGGGAATGGCGTGGGAGTCCGGGTGTTTTTTCTGAACGACGATGATTTGAGTTTCGGATATTTTGATGTTCATGTAATTTCCTTTTGGTTGGGGTTTTATGGCTGATGGGGATAAATCGATTTGGAAGATTGAATGCGGCTGGGCAGTGCGGTTGTTGTCTTCGATCTGCTTTCAGGAGACTTTCCGATGCGATTTTGGGAAGGAGCGGCATCGCTATCGGCCATGATGTAACCGAAGAGAGAAGCGAGTCCCGCTGCGCCTAATCCGGCTCCGGCCTTGGCAAGGTCGTCACTGGATTTCTCGGGTTGAGCCGTTGTGCCGGAGGCTAATTTTTTCTGAAGCTCTGCGATTTCCGCAGCCAAAGTCGCCAGCGTTTTATCATGCTGGTCGATACGGTCCGATAGCTGGGCGAGCGAGGCAATCAACTGATTGGCGAGTTGATCGTATTGGCTTTGCAGGTTGGCCAGCGAAGTTTGTAATGCGGCGATGGCCGCCGATTGCTGGCTGTCGGATTGTTGAAGGGCCGTAAGCTGGGCTTGTTGGCTGTCGATCTGGCTTTGCAGACCAGCCAACTGGTCATGCATCAAACTGGCAATGAAGAGCCGGAATGCCGCTTGATCCGTTGACGAGGCCGAACTGTAGGCCAGTTCGATGTCCGAGAGGCTTATGCCTTGCCCACCCGTATTTTCATTCCAGAGAATGACCGTGATTTGAACGGATACAGTGGCATCGCTGGTGACGGCGTAGGTTCCGGCGTTAAGAGTTCCGGTAGCCACTGAACTCGCCGACAGGCCTGTGACTACTCCCAACTCGGACATAGAAGTGCCAATCGCACTATAATAAGTGACTTGGACCGTGCCAGCGGTGACATGGATCGGCGGCGTGGTTCTTCCGGTATTACCGTATTCGTAGGCAGCGGTGAGTTGACCGGTGACAATGACCGTTACGGCCCCCGTTTGAGTCAGGGTGATAGACGAGGGATTGACATAAGCCAACTGGGCTTGGGTTGGGCTCCATGCAAAGAGCAGGAGCAGGCTGGTGATTATCCATTGGACTGTATGCATTTTCATAGATTTGTTTTTTGATTGTTGAACTTATCGAGCCGTGTCCGCGTCCTCGGGGAATTGGGACCAGAGGAAAAACGCCGCAGTGATTGTCGGAAACAGAAAGAACTCGTAGCGGTAAACGAAATCCATCACCGCAAAGGCAAATCCATCCTCAACCGTCATTGGGGGCAAATAATGGCCTGCGGACGGCACGCCGAAGATCTGGGTGATGACGGCCACGACAAAAATAAAAGCCGTAATCACCAGCAGGGAGCTTTTGCTTTGAATAAGGCGCTGGTTGATTTTCTGGTCGAACGTGGCCTTGAGATGATTTTTACCGTTGGACCAGATTCGCCCCGTCTGGAAAATATAACAGGTAGTGTAGTAATGGTTGACCACTCTCCCATTCTTGAGCCGGGTAAATTCGTGCGGTCGCAACACCGGTTCCCATGTCTCATTTTCGCTCAAAGAGCGTCCTCCGCTAAAACTAGTTCCTCTCGCATTGGAGGATTTTCCGAAATTCCTCCGCTTAACAATGTGCTCTCCACACAGGCCGGAAGCGTATTTGTTGGTTTCCTCGTCGCTATTGAGGAAAAACAGTTTTGTGTTCATGTTGCCGAGATAGGCCATGACGCTGTTTTTGGCGTCTTCCCCGGCCTTGGTGTAAAAGAGCGGGAGGTTTTGCAGCATGATCACGTCGATGACTTTCAGGCTGCGGCGGGTCGAAGCGAAATCGGTATCGGAGGGATGAAACCCGTATTGCGCCTCGTCGAACCATTTAAAGACAAACTCGCCGCCAACACGCTGCCAGAGGCGCTGACAGGAGGATTTGATGATGATTTGCGCCAGACGCGCCGATTCCCCGTATTTGAGGATCGGATAATTGATGAGAATAATTTTACCGTGGCGACAGTCGGCGGGAGAAATGGTGGTTTGGCCGCAAAGCCAGTTGCGGAGAGGCGAGCGCCGCAACGTGTCGCACAACGCCGTGAGCGTGAACATGACGGAACTGGTCGTTTTGGAATCAATATTGGGCCATTCGTTGAAGATGTAACTAAGGCTGGCATCGAGATCGGGATGCTGTTTGCCGGATCGATCCACGTCGTTGATGAGTGCGACTATCGAGCTGTTTTTTAAAAAAGCATCGACACTGGCCTTGTCCACGCCCTTGGGCATGGAGGCGACGCAATCATAGAGTTCCGTAATGTCGATTTCCTCGCGGGCAATGCTCATCAACGTCAACAGGCTACGTAAGAGACCCTTGGCGGCCTTGTCCCAGATGTCCGTCTTATGCTTGCCGTCGATGACGGAAGAGGCCGCCAGCATCACTTCGATCACGTTTTCAATCAGCGCGTCTTCGCCGCTGCCGTCGCCTTTTGCCTCGGCGGTGATGAAATTAAAACTATTCATTCCGGGGCTCAATTCCACCACGTCCTCCGCTCGTCCCTCGTCCTCGCAGAACTGTTTCCATGTCGGGAACTCGTCTTCCTTGACCGTGAAGACCACCCCGCCAAGCCCCATCCTGAGCAAACGGCGGATGGCCGTGCGCAGGGAAGAGGTCTTGGCGGAGCCGGTCTGACCGAAAACGGCCAGACCTTCGCACCCCTCGCCGAACGTAATGATGTCCTTCGGGCTGGAGGACAACCGGAACCATTCTGTTTCCGTGGTGAGGTCGTGGGCCATAGTCGGGATTAGCGGGTAAGCGCCTGCTCCTGGGTTTGGCTGGGGGCCTGTTCCACGGCGTTTTGCTTGAAACGGGCCATGAAGGTCGCGCCCTTGCCCTGCTGCTCCCCGGCTCGGAAACTTTGAGCATTCCGGTAATTAGATCGGGCGACAGCATGGGCGATCTTGGAATGATCGAGTTCGGGTTTGTCCTTAATGGCCGCGAGGATTTTTTCCTGGGTCTTGGGACTGTGCTCCACGAAACGGTCCACTTCCTTCTGGAAGAGGGCGTCATTCTTAATCCAAGAATGGACGCAAGTACGGACAAGCTCCTCCTGGTTCATATTCTGGAGTCGTTCGAGCGAGGGTTGATTTTTTTCCTGTAGCATCCAATCGTCGATGCGCTCATCGACTTCTTTCCGGTGGTTGATCTCGGTTGTCATGTGTGTTCCTTTTTGTTTGTGTTGTTTGATTGGCCGGTTACGAACCAGCCAAAGCGGATTGCGGTGAAGCCTTGCGGATGAATGCTTCGTACAAGGCGGCAGCAGCCTCCGGGTTCAAAGCCATTTGCATGAGTTGTTCCGGCGTGGGGGCACTATCCCCGGCGAGTTCGCCGAGCGCATAGGCTACCGCGAAAAAAGCATTGTGGGATTCTTCCGACAGTTCGAGGGTGACAGGTTTGGGCATATCTTTATTCCTTTTGTTTGGGGTTGAGTTTTAACGAGTGAACCAACGTTTGTAGAAAGGGAGGGATTTTCGTGTGGCTTCGGCGTCGGCGCGTGCTTTGGCATCGGCCTGCTTGTGGGCTTCGGCGTCCTGCAAAGTTTTCAGCTCGGCATGCAACTGGCGGTTTTGGTCAGCCAGTTGCTTCACTTCGGCAAGCTGTTGGGTGAACG
The DNA here is from genome assembly GCA_017849585.1 of Verrucomicrobium sp. Classification (GTDB taxonomy): domain Bacteria; phylum Verrucomicrobiota; class Verrucomicrobiia; order Methylacidiphilales; family UBA1321; genus UBA1321. The sequence goes on along the minus strand of JAFIGT010000042.1, from coordinate 238,482 downwards.
TCTTGGTGATTTCAATCTGGCCCTGCAACTGTTCGGTTAGCGCCTGTCGATACTGGCGTTCCCGCGCTAATTCCTGTTCCAACCGGGCGGGCACAGACTGGGGACTGACAACCTGATCGTTGGCGATTTCTTCGAGCGGGCCCTCCTCCACATTCTTACGTCCAGCCACGGCAACGCCGGTAGTGGCGGTCAGGGGAGCTTCGAGATGGGCTCCCGGTGTCAGGTTCCATTGCGGGGTTTGTTCAATACGATGGAGGACGCCTTCGCTGTAACGGGTGTCCGGGTTGTTCGGATCGACGTAAGGATTGAAGGCGTATTGCTTGACGGTTTCAGGCTGACGAATTGTGGATTGCGAAACACCGCTTTCCGCAGAGTCCAGATAAACGCCACTGGCAGTGACAGGGAGATTATTTTTGTCTGGGGTGCTGCACGCAACCGGGACGACGGCGCTGATCGTGAGTAAAAAGAGTGAGTGGAGTTTATTCATAAATCGTTAGTTGTTTTTGGTGGTTCCTTTTCCATTGGCAAACCGGCTGGCTCCGATACGGGCCTCTGCCAAGTCGAGAGGTTGGGTGACGTAGATGTAGAACATCGTTCCGGCAGGGACGCGGACATAGACGCCCCGTTTCTTGATTTCCTCGATCATGGATTGCGCAAGGGTTTGGGCCGCGTAGGAGAACCCTTGGGCCAGACCGGACTTGAGGCTGCCGTCATAGACGGTTTCACTGGTGCCGCCATCGTGGAAGACCGAGCTGGAGGTGAACCCCTGACCGGCTCCCTCAATGAACCGGGCCGCGAGAGCGAGCAATTTTTCAAAATCGGTGGTGTCAATCGTCCACCCCTTCAAGCCCGCGCTGCCATCCGTGATGTCCCATTGGCCGTTCGCATCGGGAACTGGCACATGCGCGAGAGCGACGCCGGTAAACGTCATCTCCTTGCCGTTGTCGTCATCCCCGGTTTTGGAAGTCCATACCGCCGTCCAGTTCCGTTGCGAATTGATCCGATTGCGGACGCCGGAAGTTTGAATCCAGCCGTGCATTTCGACGATGCCGGGAGAGAAGATCCTTGCGCCGTCATGGTTCAACTCCTCCATGACTACGGCAATGATCGGAGTTTCAGTGTTGTTACTTTCGAGGGTGTTGAGCAGCTTGCATTTAACCAGACGGCCATACGGGGCGTACTGGTCGCTTAGCGAGGGTTTGTCTGACGTGAACCCATTGATGAGCGGCACGAAACGGGGTATTATCTTGTTGCTGTCATCCACTCGCGTTTCCGAGACGGGATGACTGGCCGCGATGCGCGGTACGTTGCCGGAATGATCTTCAACCGTCGTGTTGGTCTGGATGATTTGTTTTTTACCTTTGGCAGAACGGGCGACTTGAGTTTTTCCGGTGATCGTGGTGCCAGTCACGTTCAGGTAGGTGATCACAGCAAAGAACGCCACGCCTCCCAAAACTGTCCACCGATGGGGAGAGTTCCACAACGCCTGCACCTTGTTGGTGATGTCGAAATCGTAGCTCATTGGGGGTTCTCCTGTTTTTCAACGGGGGTGTCTTTCCGGCTGACGAGCACATTCCAGTTGTCTTCGGCTTTCAACCAGTTGCGGCCACCGTGACCGTCACCGGAAACGGTGAACCAGGCTTGCACCATCGAGGGGGTATGTTTTTCCTTCCCATCGGTTCCAATGGAAACGAATGCCGGGGGAATCACACTGACACTGTCGATCACCGAAGCTTGATAGTAACGATTAGTGCCATCGCCGGTGACAACTGTGATCGAATTTTTATCTATAGAGAGGGGGGATGCAGATCGGTTGATGAAGCTGATCCAGAAAACCAGCGTGTCATCTTGCTCGAAGCGCCAAACCCGGTTGATCCAGACCATCCAGCCTTGATAGGGAATAACCATTGGCTGCTGCGGTTTGAAGCATTCCACCTGCTCCACGGCTTCAGGATGAGATTTATTGAGCGCGTCAAATGCCTGGGCCTGCCGGATGAGTTCTACCCCTCGCGCCGGGGTGACGGAAAACTGGCCGTCACTATTTGGCGTCGGCTGTGTCTTATAGAATACCGCAGATAGAACCGGTTTTTTGTCGGCGAATAATTCGACGTTATACAACTTCCCGCCGATGATGAAGGTGACGACATCGCGGGCTTCCGGCGTCAGGGCGCGAATGCTGATATAGCGAGAACCGGGCTGGTACACGGCGTAAAAATCGACGTTACCGGGAACGGGCGCATTGCCTTTGCTGGCATCGGCGACGAACGTTCTCCCCGGACGGATGGCATCCGGCGGGGCCGGGAACATCAAGGTCGTGCTGCCCTTGTCAAACGTGACAGGGACTTTATTGCAAATTTGTTCATCGAGAACGTATTGCCGGGCGTAGTTGTCGGCATGGCAGGTCCACGCGTTGACGGCAAACAGGATGATGGAAATGAGAAATGGTTTCATGGCTATGGTTGTTCCGGGATGTAGGTGAAGTTTTGGGCGACAAGGGGCATGAGTTTGTTGCTGCCCACGGAAGGGTTGCGCACCATCCGCATGGTGATGCGGCCAAATTGAGGATCGGTGAAGGCGACGCCATTGGTGATGCCCTCGCGCAAGAGTTGGACTTCGGCAATGACCTGCACCACGTCATAGTCGATATGAGTGCGCGGATCGGTGAGCTTTTGACCGGCGACGGTCTTAATGTTCAGAATTTCAACGGACTGGTGAAATTGCTTTTTGGCAAACTCGTCTTTGCTCAAGGACCACATTTGCTCGACGTAGCTTTTGCCGAAACCGGGCGGGAAACAGAGGTCAAAGCGTTCTGGTTTGGTGAGGCCGTTGGGATTCCATGACAACGCCGATTCGATGGCGATGCGGGCGCAATACTCGTGATAGTACCGGGCGTTCTCAAAAATCGTCGCGCGACTGAGGACGATGTTTCCGTTATCGAGGGATTGAATCAGGGTGTCGCGTTTCATGACGTTGACGGCGAGATAGGTCAGACAGGGACCGGCAATCCAACCGCTCACACCGAAGAGAACGAGAGCTAGGGCAATAGGTCGTCTGGCCGAGATGAGCGCCAGCGGTTCGATGGCTTGGGATTGGGAGAGACTTTCTTTCATAAGCTTGAGTTCATGCGGGCTGTCCCTGCTGCTGCCTCATGGTGTGACGGACAAGAGCTTGAGCCGTGGGGTCAAGATCAGTTTGTTTCAGGGCGTCATTCAGAATTTGGGCATTGTTCGGATCGCCGTAAAAACCGTGTTTACCGATGGAAAAACTCCCGTTGTTACGTTTGATCGTGACTCCGGCAATTTCGCGGCTCTGACCGTTTTGCAACGGGCCGGACGATGACGACGATGGTTCCGTCGCGGAGGAAGGCTGTTGAGTGTTGTTGGTGCTGCCAGTGGTGGCTTGTCTGGCCGTGCTCATCATTTTCCCAAGGCCACCAAAAGCAGACTGTGCCAGCGAAGCGACGGTCCCCACACCGGCTGTGGCGAGAGCGACAGGTGCCATTGCCGCTTTGCCAACGGAAGCCAGAGAACCGGAAGATTTGTTCGCAAGGGCGTTACCGGCGGCGTTCATACGGCCCATCGCAAATCCCTGAGCGGCTTCGGCAAGACCGCTGGCCCCGGAGACAAACAACCGGCTGAGGAAAATCGGCATGAAGATGGGGGCGACAATGGCCCAGAGCAACGCCAGCGGCAGCATGAGCGGGTTGTATCCTTGACCCGTGGAAGAACCAAAGGCCATCAATGCCTCGGAACCGGCATCGACAAATTTCCACGCCAAATCCCATGTATACATGCTGGCGAGCGTGAACAGGTAGCGAATGCCGGAATGACGCAGGACCCCGATGCAAATGAAACTGATAAAGAGGGGGCCAAGAGAATAGAGAATGGCAATCATCGCCATTTGCAGAATTCGCATGAAGAATACAACCGCTAGGGAGGTATAGATAAGCGCCTCCACGGTGAAGTTTTTCATATTTTGCGTGAGATTCACCCAACTCACTTCTGGAGCGTCTTTTTGAACCTGATCCAAATAACTCTTCATGCTGTTGGTGTCAGCGTCACCAATGGCCTTGGCTAGAGATTGTCCTAATTGCCATGCCGCTCCGTCGGGCGGGCGCGTGATGTTCAGCCATTGGGCTATGGTAACCGTGGCGAACAACAGACCGAGCAACGCCCATATCCAAAGAGTGACATCCTGCACGGCCCTGCCGCGCCAGCCCTGGGTAATGAGCGCCGCGCAGAGAATGATAAAGGCTACCTTTTGCGTGATAGAATAGGTGGCATCTCCAAAGATGAACAAACGACCAAAGGCATCGACCATGGCTTGCGCCATGTCGATTGCAGATGCGGCTTGTACTAATTCATCAAGGGAGGGCATATTGGGAAATTGTGAAAAATGTGGTTTGGATTGCTCTGGCTATTGGTTTCGTGCTCGGTGGAATTTCTGGTTATACAATTCGTGCTTTGACGGCTTCCAACTCGGCTCAAGAAGAATTGGCGAAGGCTGAACTTCAGGATCGGGAACAGGCTCGGCAGAGTCAGATCAAGGCGAAGGAAAATCTCAGTCGGGCATTGGGAAGATAATTATTTTCCGAGCGCCTTGCTCAAACGCTGCTTGGCGGCTTGCTGATTATTGATGGCCTCCTTTTCTGCCATCGAATCATTGAGTGTTTTTTGCGCTTCGAGTGCATGGAAAGCGTCCGATTCTTCCTTTTGTGCGTCGGCCAATTTCGCTTGGAGTGCGGCAAGATCGGCCTGTTTCTGGCGCTGCTCGGCTTCGGTGGTGGCCGTCCGTTTGTTCACATTGTCGATGGACTTGCGAATGGCTTTGACGGCGGCCTGTGAGTTTTTCAACTGATAGTCGTACTGGCTGTACGCTGACTCCACTGCCTGAAACGGTGCGTAAGGATTGGAGCTCTTTATCGAGTTAAGCGGGTTCTGCAAATCCAGTGGCCGATACAATTTCTGAACCCGGCTGGACAGGTTGTTGGCAGTGCCGGCTATGTCTGCGATTTGATCCAGACTTTTTCCCAAGTCATCGCCCGCTGTAATGCCCGTCATGCCGGACAGTGCACCGAGAGCCTTCGCCGGATCGCCCGCAATGGCGCGGGCCTGCTCGGCGTAATTGATGAGTTGCTGTGTTTTCTGCAACCCTTCGTTAAGCTTGGCGATTTCATCGGAGAAATTCTGAATTGAAATAGCATGGGCCGTCTCGTCGCTGACCGGATACACGGCATGTCCGGTTGAAAGAAACAGGGCTGGAATAAGGACGACCGACGCGATCAATAGAGTTTTATTCATAGGTTATTTTTCCACAGGGATGACGACCGTGTGCGGGACCGCGTTCATGCCGGGAGGATTCTCGACGGGAACGGAGTAATACATGATCTGCCTCGGCGGTTGTGCGGTTTGCAGTTTTTGCAATGCCTTCTTCGACTCGTGGAGCTGCTTGGTCGCATCGCTCTGCGCGAGCCAATAGGCGTCGCGGGCCTGCTCATTGGCGGCCTTTTGCGTGGTCATGCAACCGGAGAGCAACAGGACTATTGGTAATAGAAGTGAAGCGGTGACGGTGATGTGATGATTTGTTCTCATGGGAGTTTGGCCGGGTTGGGTAGGTCGATGACGCGGAACGTACCCGTGAGGTTGTTCACGTCGCCGAGATGGTGATAGAGCACGCTGGAATACTCGTAATTGAGATGTTCGGGCGATACGAAGGACTGAATTCGATCCTTGGCAAATTCCGGCAACCCATTGATCGACGAACACAGGTGCGTCACGTCGTTAGGATTGTTCATCTTTAAAATGAAATACTGCTTCACGCAGCCGAAGAGGACCTCGCACATGGCCGGGTTTTCCCGTAACTGCTCGTAAGCCTGGATGGTGGCTCCGGCCCACAGTTTGTACCCGCGCATCTTGGCCAGAAATTCCTTGAGCAAGTCCGCACCTTTTTTGGCTTTTAAAATCTGACTGGCTTCCTCGAACAACGCCCCCTTGGGGACATTCCGTGGCAGGGAAATGATTCGGCGGCGCACTTGCTGGACGATCAGAAAAATAGCCGCGTCACGTAATTGCTGGTTGGCTTCGCCAAGCTTGCCGCACTCGAAATGCACGATGTGCTTGTGCAGGTCGATATTTCCCACGCCATCGAACAAACAGCCGTTGTTACCTTCGGCGGCGGTCCATGCCCGAAGCAACGTCACCAGTTGGTTGACGACTTTTTCATCGTGCTCCGGGTCTGGGGCGATGCCCATGTCGATGACGAGATGCCGGAGCTGCGGATAGTCGGAAGATTTGTAGAAACTGAAAACGAGATCGGGTACATACCGGGACGTGGCGCGGTTTTTCGAGAAAGTGATGGCGTCACCGTCGCTGATGGATTGTTCACGAGCGGCGACTTCGGCGGGAGAGTCCTTTTCCCAGTCGCGCACTCGGGCCCATGCCTGCGTGAAATCGCACTCGTCATCGTCCACCTTGTACTCCTGCCAGAGTTTGTGAATCAGGCAGGCTCGGCGCATGAGCGGCAAGAGGCGGTCGGGATGCTTCTTTTTCCACATCTCGAACGAATGGGCGTACAGACGGCGGATATAGGTGGAGAACATCGCCCGCTGGATATTATCGTCACGGATGGAATCCGTTTCCCCGGCGAACAACGCGCACAGGGCCGCAGCCTCGGCAATGTGGTTGTCGTCGAGTGGTGTGCCGTGGGTATCGAACAGGTTGAAGGTCTTGGTTCCGTTTGGGTCGATGACGGTCGTTTCGCAACCGTGGGAGCGGGTGAACGCACCGTAATCCTTCTTTTCCTCGATGATGAACAGGAATCCCAGATGGCAAAAAAGCTGATGTAATAAATTAATCGTCATGTGGGTTTTGCCGCTGCCCGGTGCGCCGACGATGAGAAACGGTTGCGGCATGTCGCCGATGAACGCCTTGATGCCGACAAGCTGGTTGGCTTCGCCGGGGAACAACGCCTGGGCACCGTCCAGATGTCCGGTAAACGACGACGTGAGCGGGAGAATGCGAACGATTTCCTCGTCGTTTTGCTCGCGTTTGTGCGCGGTGTACGCATTCCACGGAAACCCCGGAAAATCCTGGAAATAGATTTTCTCGCAAGTGGCGTACAGATTCGGAGCGTAATAATCGGCTCCGTTCAATTCATGAATGGCGGTCTGCAAGGCGGCGGTTTTCCCCGCCAGCGAGCCAAGATCCTTGTCGCGGACCTGCACGCAAAAATCGAACGAAAGCGGCGTATGGAAACCGTGATTCAATTGCTTCAACCGTTCCCGCAAAATGTCGAGTTGATCCGCCTCGGCTTGATTCTGGTTTTTCGGATTGGAGAGGCTTCTGGACAGTCGGTTGATTTCGGTCTGGTAACGATTTTTGACCGCTTCCTTGTTTTCGGGATAAAGATTAATAACGATGGAATAGTCGTTGAATAATTCTCCAGTGAGCCGTTCGACGTCCCCGGTGGCGGCATGCTGCGGGAGCCGTTGCAGGATCAGAAAATTGAAATAGTAGGTATCGTTGTAGAGGCCAAACGGCGGGCGGTGCTCGGCCCCATGTGCTAACCCGTTGCGCATGGCGTTGAGAATGCTGTGATGGGGATCGAACAAGGAGGCGAGGCTCTCTTTGCGATCCAGAAACGAGGGATTGAAGTATTCGCTGACATGCGCGAAATGTTCCCTGTCGGTCATAGACCGGACCTTGACCCCGGCCCCGGCACAAATGTTATTCAAATTGCTTTCGTAGTGGATGAATTCGGTGGCGTATTCCTCCAACAGCCGTTCGTTGAAAGCGAATATCGGCTGGCCTTCCAGTCCGAGTGGGGGGCGTTCCTCGACTCGTTTGCAGAGATAGAACCGGACGATTTTGCGTTGCAGGGCGCGTCGGGTGTTCAAGTCGGAATACAGGACGACGTGGGCATCGCGGAACTGGCGACACGCTTCGTCGGCGTATTCGGTCTGGGTGTCGTCGGAATAGCGATCAATGGCTGCGCCGAAATCGCACGTTTTGTTGAAATGGATTTGGGCGCGATTGCCTTCGCCGATGGTGGCGAGGATTTGCCGCATCTTGTCCCGCCACAGGAACCGCAGGCTATCGGAGGCATTGCCCAAGTCGGGACAATCGAGAAGAAACCCCTTGGAAACATGAGTCAGCGTCATGTCGCCGAAAGCCATCAATCCCTTTTTGTAGATGCCGTTGGTGGTCATGGTTTCAAATGGGATTCAAATTGCTCGATGGCATGGAAATCCGGTTCCCAACCCTTTTTTCCGAGAAACTTTGTCTGGATGAAATCCACGTCATAGGAAGCCGGTTTGCCCTGCCGCAGCCAGAACACCCAGAGACAAGTCATCAGGAACAGAAGTACTCCCGGCGTGAGGGAAGCCCGGAATCCGTACCCGGCATTGGACAGGCCGTAGAACAATCCGACACCGAAGAAAACCGATGCGATCACGAGGAGCACATTATCCGCGTCCAGCGGAATGCCGGGGATGCGCGGTTTCGCCCCGATGCTTTGATTAATAGGAATGGTATCCATGACTAGTCGAGGGGAAGGGGATCAAAACCGAAGAACCAGAAGAGGACCCCGGCGGCAGTTGCCAGCATGAAGCAGCGTTTCATCCAGAGTTTTCTCTTCGCTTCATCGGTGGCCTTGTTGCCTTGAAGGACACAGAGACAAGCCCCCGCCAGAAGCAGCACACACAGGAAAAAGACGGGAGTGCGCATCATGACAGGTGCCTCCATGTCCGGGGAATGAGCAGAAACGGTGTCAAACTGCCGATGTTTACGGCGGCGTCGGGAATCCCGGCGCTGGTCACGAATGATTTCATGAACGGCACGGCACAGGCAATAATCAGGCCGCCGACGATGGACATGAGCGCCCCGGAGCCGTTGCCGCTGTGCATCGAGTAGCCGCCCATCATAATCAGGATGACGCCGATGAGAAACCCGGCTTTCATCAGATAGATGCCGCCTTGGGAGAGGGCGGTATCTATATCGGTGGCTGCGAATAGGAGTTGGGGGAGTAGGGTGTTCATAGAGGATGGGGATTTTTCACTGTTCCTTTGGGTTGTGTGGAAGGTTGGGAATGAATCGACAGACAAGTGTGATCGGGACTGGCAACCAGCCGTCCCCGGACATGGCGTAAATGATTTTTGAGGGTTAATGTCGTGACTGCGTTGCGGACGTGATATTGGGTCTGGTTGCGAAGGGGACGTGCCCCGTACTGTTCGCTGCAACCGGCATTGAAAAGAAAATCGACGGCGGACTCGTGGTAATCGAGTACGTTGCCGACAGAACGCTGGTGGTTGATTTCAGTTTCCAATTCCAACCGGGCGATTTTCTTCTGGTCCACTTGGGAAAGCTTGGTGAACACGCAAAACGCCTGGAACCGCTGGATTTTTTCGGGACCGTATTTCTTGGCGAATTCGCCCATGCAGACTTCTTCCAGAATGGAATAGTTGATGTATTCGGAATCGGCCTTCATCACCTTGTTGGCCCCGATATTGGTCGTGACGACGATGTAGCAGTTGTTCAAGGAGTGCCGGATGCCGCGCCCCACCGTAATGTGCCCTTCCTCCAGCATTTGCAGGAACAGGTTCATAATCTCCGCGTGGGCCTTTTCAATTTCGTCAAAAAGGAGAAGCTTTCTGCCGGGGATTTCGAGAATGCGCCCCAATCGTCCAACGTCGCCGCTTTCGTCTCCGATGAAATTGCGGATCGATTTCCGAAGCATGAATTCACTCATGTCCAGTTGGTGATAAGCATCCGGGCCGAGCACGTATTGGCTGATGGCTTTGGCCGTGAGTGTTTTTCCTACTCCAGTGGGGCCGACAAAGAGTAACCGGCAAAGCGGTTCTCCGGGCCGGGTGAGTCCCATTTCGGCCTGTATGACCAGTCGCGCAATATGGGGAAGAACGTGAGATTGACCGATGATCTTGGCCGCCAAATAGGGTTCAAGGTACGCCAGTGGGGTGTAATCGGGCATTTGAGCGTGAGCGAAAGTGGTCATAAGGAGAAGAGTTTATATCTTGCTTGTATTTCCTATATCGTTTACATTGTGCGCAATGTTAACAAGAAAGTGCGTGTAGCCCTAAAAATTTTCGCTAGGTAAAAGATATGGGAAACAACAAGACTACTTATGGGATACGGATTCCAGGCGAACTGAAAGAACGTCTCCTAAAGATGTCAGAGGAAACCGGTGTGCTTCACTACGGCTTGGTGGAACACTTCATCAAGACTCTCTGCGAGTACTACGAAGAAAACGGCAAGGTCAGCCCGCCGTTTGCCATCATACCCAAACGCGATTTGGAGGACATGAGGGCTTTGTTGGCGCAATATGAGTCAAATACTTCTGCCCCGATCGGCGGAACTGCGCGTTCAAAAACTGTTACCTTAACTGCAAATACCGGAGGGATGGCTAAGACTGCACGTAAGCTATCGGGGGCAAAAATCTGACAAATAAATAGGACACGCGTTCCAATAGAAACAACGCTTGTGTTGGGTAATACGAACAAAATTCAGGGAGACTTACGAGAGAAACGAATACGAGAACTCGATAAATCTTTGCCCTTTCTCTAGGGCGTGCTGACGAAAAAAGTCTCAGCCTTTCGTCAGACCTTCGGAATTGTCCTTCCGTTCACGCTGGTACTTCTTGCGCAAGCGCCATTCGGCCACAATCAAAGGACGAGTCGCCTCACTTAGCCGGATCAAGCCGTCAATGCCATCAATGCATTCCTGAATGACGGTTTCAGGAGATTTACCAAGCAATTGCGCCAATTGCTCCACCTGCCGATAAAGATCCCGCGAGATTTCGCAAGGCTGTTTGTTGGATTGCATCAACGGTTCGATTTGATGTCGTACCCAGGTCGAAAGATTTTCGGCAAAGGCATGGCCGTTCTCCCAATCCTCCTCGCATCGGCGCTCCATCGCTTCCCGTTCCTCATGCCGGAGACGAATGCGAAGTTGTTCCGATTTGTTGGGTCGCTTCTTTTGTCTATGATTCTGACGGAGTGGCAACACGTCATCGCGGTACAGGACGGCGGCGCGTAATGCCGCATCAGTCCCCTGATACTCGTCATCCCGAAAATGATGGTAACGGCGAGTGCGGCCTGAACCCACAATCACGGTCCATCCCACTGCGCCGTTGACCATCCGGCGACGAATGAACCGCTCATTGGAGGGCGTTAGCATTTGATTTCCTCCAACGCCTGCCGGACGAAATCAGCCAACACAAGTGCGTCAAAGGGTTTCTGGAACAATTGGTGAACACCTATTTCCGTCAAAGGATGATTCTTTAACGCGCTGGCACGACCGCTCAATAAACAAAAAGAGCCTTTCCAGCCTGAAACCTGTAATCGCTGTGCCAGTTCCAAGCCGTCCATGTCCGGCATTTGATAATCGCTGATGACCATGTGCACCGGATTTTTCTCAACGAAAGCCAAAGCCGAAGCCGCTCGGGTAAACGTGTAGACGGTGTATCCCTCGTCTTTGAACATCCATTCCAAAATTGTCAGAATAGCGGTCTCATCATCGACAATGACCAGACAACGACTTTCTTTCCCGTACTGCTTTTTGATTCGATTCATACCGCCATTCCTTCCCATAACCGACATCTTTCTTTTTTGTCTACGCCTTGCTCAAACCAATTCAAGTAAATTATGAGGTATTACCTCGTGTTTGTGTCCATTAAATCCGGCACAAAATGAATCGTGCCGTCTCCCTCCAAAAAGCCCAAACCGTGTCCCAAGCGCAAACGATTCGGACAAAATCTGTCCCGACTTCGCAATGCGGCGAAGCTGACACAGGAAATTTTGGCCGAAAAGACCGGGCTGAGCACTCGTTATGTGCAATCGGTGGAAGCGGGGGAGAATTGGCCGTCCCTTCCCAAGTTGAGCAAATTTAGGTCGGTACTGAGATGCGAGTGGGCCGATTTGCTGGAAGGATGTTGAGAACTCAGTGGTCGCGGCAGTGGTTAGTTGCCCGCACCAAGTCAATTTCTGCCTGTCTTCCGATAAGGCTCTCATAGATGGATCGTCCCAGCATCACCAGCGGCTTCTCATGATCCATTAGTCTACTCTATCGGAGCCTGTTCGCCGAAGGCTTACACCAGTCCCTTAAAAGAGCAATGCTACAAGTGCTATAGCACGTGTCAAGTGAGTAGTCTTTCTCCGAAGATAAGGAGAAATGTCACCTTGCGAATCCGAACTTTTTCTTAGAAAACGGCTGAAAGAATTGCGGACCGTCACTCATCTGACTCAGGCTCAGGTCTCGGAATTGGCCGGAATTTCTTACGATTATTATCAGAATATCGAACAGGGCAAACGCACGAATGTTTCTATCCGGCTGGTCGAAAAGCTTGGGAAAGTCTATGGACTGTCGATTTGTGAATTATTCTCGCCTGCGACTCCGAAGATTAAATTAAAAACAAAATCGATTCCTCCACCTCATTACAAGAGGCGCAAATAACCGAAGTTGGTTTGGACCTGTGATGGGGCTGTCGGATCGAAGGTATGACGTCCACCTTGTTTTTGGTCTCCGCTTTTCCCTCTGGAGTAAAATCACGTATAGACCTCGAAGAATGGCAATCTAGAACGGTCTTCAAGGCTGTAGATGTAGGCTATCGTCTGGGGTTGAACGTCGTTGTTTGGAGTTTATTTATTTTCGTTTAAACGACTTGCGAAAGAAAAGGCATTTAAATCGACGCGCAGGCTGGGTTTTGGCGGTATTACTCCACGCAAATATCGACAAGGGGTATTATGCCGAATGTCGGATTATGCCGCATCGCATAGTGACTCCCTCGGAGAAGAAATACAACCTATGGCATAAACTGCGACATTGACCCCGAGAACTCCGCTATGGACTCACCCCGCAGCAAAGAGGATTCACAACGTCCGCGGAAGACAGACAGAGAAGCACCAGATAGCTGTTTGTTATAAAGCAAAGGCCAGTCACACCTTGTGCATAAAAAGGAGATCTCAGAGCGACAGATTAGGCGTTTGGAGAAATAAACCTATCCTTCATTCTCCCGGAAAACTCAGAGTACAGGCCGCCTTTTACTTTTTGAGATTATGGCTGCGCCAGAGGACGTAGATCACCGGGTAAATAAGCAACTCCAGCACGGCAGAGGTGATCACGCCACCGACCATCGGAGTGGCGATGCGCTTCATGACGTCGGCGCCGCTACCTGTGCTCCACATGATGGGCAATAGGCCGAAAAGAATGGCGCAAACCGTCATCATCTTGGGACGAATACGATGCACGGCCCCTTCTTCAACGGCAAGAATCAGGTCGGAGACGGAGTTCATCTGGCTTTTCTTCTTACGATCATCGTAAGCACTGTCGAGGTACATGAGCATGACGACGCCTGTTTCGGCATCAATACCCGCCAAAGCAATCAATCCGACCGCCACCGCCACACTCATATTGTAATCCAGGATGTAAAGAAGCCAAAAAGCTCCCACGAGTGAGAACGGCACGGCAAGAAAGACGATAGCGGTACGAATGACCGATTTCGTGTTCATGTAAATGAGCACAAAAATGATGACCAGCGTGAACGGCACAATAATCATCAACCGTTCCTTGGCTCGCAGGAAATATTCAAACGATCCGGCCCATTCCATGAAATAGCCTGTCGGGAATATCACCTTGTCACGGATTTGTTGAGAAGCCTTCTGCACAAATCCGACCATGTCGGAAGCCGTCGTATCGACAAAAACGAAGCTTACAAGTTGGCCGTTCTCACTTCGAACTGACGGTGGCCCGAAGGTATAACGAATGTCTGCTACTTCAGAGAGCGGAATCTGTGCGCCTTTCGGAGTCGCGATCAGAACGCGGCCCAAGGCGGCCACATCGTCGCGGTAATCCCGCGCATAACGCACTGCCACGGGATAGCGTTCACGCCCCTCAACTGTCCGAGTGATCGTGCTTCCGCCCACGGCCATTTCGATGGCATCATTGACGTCTTCAACGCGAAGACCGTAGCGGGATAGCTCATTGCGTTTAACCGAAATATCCAGATAACGTCCTCCGGTCGCGCGTTCGGCGAACACACTGCGCACGTCGGGGAATCCTGTGAGAGCCTGCTCGATCTGCTCTCCCACCTTATTGATCTCCTCCAAATCCTTTCCGAAGATTTTGATGCCAAGATTGGAACGAAAGCCCGTAGTCAGCATTTGGGTGCGGGTTTGAATGGGCATCCAGAAGACATTGGCCATACCGGGCAGCTTGAGCTTGTCATTCATCTCCGCCATCAACTTTTCCCAAGTCATACCCGGACGCCATTGATCCTTGGGTTTGAGCTGAATGGTGGTTTCGAACATGGACAGCGGTGCGGGGTCTGTGGCGGTATCGGCTTGACCGGCCTTACCGAAAGCGGTTTCCACTTCAGGGAACTGCATAATCATGCGTCCCTGCATGTTTAATACACGCGAGACCTCACTAACCGCCATGCCGGGAGTCGCCGTGGGCATGAAAAGGATGGTGCCTTCGTTCAGCGGCGGCATGAATTCCGATCCCAATTTCATAATGGGATAGGCCGTCGATCCGAGAATCAGCACGGCAATCAAAATGGACAGCCAGCGGAACCTTAACACGACATCGACCAGCGGTTGGTAAACCCAGATCAAAAACCGATTGACCGGATTTTTGGCTTCAGGAGCAATCTTTCCGCGAATAAACCACACCATCAAAACCGGCACCAAAGTCACGGACAACAGGGCCGCAAAAAACATCGAAAAAGTTTTCGTAAAAGCCAAGGGTTGAAAGAGCCGGCCTTCCTGCGCCTCCAAGGTGAAAACCGGAATGAAAGAAACGGTGATGACCAAGAGCGAAAAAAACAAGGGACGTCCCACACTCTTGGCGGCATTCAAAATCACTTCGGTGCGCTTTTCGCCTGTGACATCCACACCTCCATTTTCATCCCGCGCATGCTCCAGATATTTATGCGCGTTCTCGATCATGATGATCGCCGCATCAATCATCGCTCCAATCGCAATAGCGATGCCACCGAGTGACATGATGTTGGAAGTCAGATGCAACTGCTGAAAAGGAATGAACGACAGAATAATAGCGATGGGCAGCATAATGATCGCCACCAAGGCGCTCCGAAAATGCCACAGAAACAGAATGCAAACCAAGCTGACGATGATACTTTCCTCGATCAACTTTTCTTTCAGCGTGTCGATGGAGCGTTCGATCAATTCGGAACGGTCATACACCGGCACAATCTTCACTCCGGGAGGCAAGGCGGGTTCCAACTCCTTTAATTTTTTCTTAATCCCATTGATGACATTAAGGGCGTTCTCTCCATAGCGCATGACGACCACGCCACCCACGGTTTCACCTCTTCCGTTGAAATCGACCAAACCCTGACGCATATCGGAGCCGAGGCCCACGGTGCCGAGTTGTTTGACAAGAATAGGATTGCCGCCCGCATCCGCCTTCACGGCCACCTGTTCAATGTCTTCGATTGATTTGAAATAGCCGCGTCCCCGGATATAGAACTCGGTCGTGGCCACCTCGAAAGTTTTGCCGCCCACATCGCGGTTGCTTTGTTTTACGGCATTGACTACTTCCTGCAAGGTGATGCCATAAGCCACCAATTTATTCGGATCGAGATTGATCTGATATTGACGGGTATAGCCACCCATTGTGGCCACTTCCGCAACGCCTTTGACCGCACTCAATGCATAGCGCAATGTCCAGTCCTGAAAGGTGCGGAGCTGAGCCAAATCATTCTTTCCCGACTCATCCACCAACGCATATTCATAGACCCAGCCCACGCCGGTGGCATCGGGTCCAATGGTCGGATTCACCCCTTCCGGCAAGGAACCGCGCACGGCATTGAGATATTCAATCACACGTGAGCGTGCCCAATAAATGTCAGTGCCATCTTCAAAAATCACATAGACAAATGACTTGCCGAAAATGGATTCCCCTCGGACGAATTTCACTTTCGGGGCGGAAATGAACTTGCTCGAAATGGGATAAGTAATTTGATCTTCGATCAAGGTGGGGTTGCGTCCGTCCCACTCGGTGTAAACGATCACCTGCACATCCGAAAGATCGGGAATAGCATCCAACGGCGTTTGCTTGAGAGAGTGTAAGCCCCAGGCAACACCGAGAAGGATCAGGATGCAAACGAGAAACGGATTGCGTCCACTCCAGACGGTAATTCGTTCAATGAACGTCGATTCGTGTTCTTGTGACATGAGAGGCTTTCAGGCAATGGTTTTCAATCCGTTTACATGCCGGGCATGCCCTCGTGACCTGTCGGCGCTTTGGCTTTGCCCCCCTGACTTCCCCAATTCTTGAGAGCCCCCTGGATTCGACTCTCGGAATCAATGAGGAAATTGGCGCTTGTAACTACGCGGTCGCCTTCTTTTAACCCTTCAAGAACTTGATAACTGTTGCCCAATTTTTCACCGATCTTGACGAAGCGCGGCTCCAGTTTTCCACCGCCATGATCCAGAAAGACCACAAAGCGGTCACCTGTCGGAATCACTGCGTCAAACGGAACCGAAAGTTTTTCGCCGTACTCCAGCGCGCAACTGACATTGGCATACATCCCCGGCAAAAGTTTCGTATCTGGATTCGACACCACAAAACGCGCTTTCAATCGCCGCGTTTCGGGATTGAGCTGTGGATAAATGAACGAGACTTTGGCCTTGGCATGGAAATCCGGCAGAGCAGGCAAGGTTACGTCGAACTCGTGTCCCACAGCAACATAAGGCGCTTGATCTTCAGGAAATTCCGCGTCAATCCAGATGGGGGATAGTGCCGCAAGGCGGAAAAGCGATTGTCCCGGCTCGAACTTCATTCCCTCCACCGCCTCTTTCTGCAACACGATGCCATCCACCGGGGAAAGCAATTCAAACGTGCCACGCAATCCCTGGCCTTGCCCTTCGCGCAGTGAAAAATCAAAATCCTTCACGTTGAGAGCATACTCCTCCAACTTTTTGAGTTGGGTGTCCGACAAGTCCCAAACGCGAAGCCGCGCCCGCATGCGATTGATTTGTTGTTCAATGACGAACGAGTTGCCATTGGCTGATGTGACCGACCGACGCGCATCGCGGTAGGCCTTGATGTACTGCTGTTGCGCCTCGATCCAGCCTTCACTCAAGATCGACGCCAACGGTTCACCTTTTTTCACGCGTTGCCCGGTGACGCTTACATACAGTTTGTTCACATAGCCGCCAGCCACCTTGACGTTGATGTCACGCAATGAGCCTTCATCCACCACGACTATACCGGGCGTGCGCAAGAGTCGTTGCAGTCGCTCTTTTGTTACCACTCCTGAACGCACACCGATGACCTGAAGCCTCTCCGGGGAAATCTGAAAGGACGAAACTTCCGGGGACCCTTCGGTCACGGCCATTTTGTCATCCTTGGAATTTGAAGGCATCCCATGCTGGGAATGATCCGTTCCCGGCTTTGGAGCTGGAGTAATAGGGGCTTTTTCCGGGAGACTTTTCTTTTTCACCGGCACCAGCTCCATGCCACAAATCGGGCATGGTCCCGGTTTATTTTGATGCACGCTGGGGTGCATGGCGCAGGTATAGTAATCAATATCGGAAGCCGCTGCTGCCGATTCTTTCTTGGAGCAAGCCGTGCCGAGTAGTACGAACAATCCAAGGCCCACAAGCGCGAGAAGCGAGAGAGTGTGTTTCATAGATTAATATTATTCTGTGTGCGTAGTTTTTCTTTGAGTGCTTGCCGCGCCCGATAAAAACGGCTTTCCACCGCCTTTTCGGAGCATTTGAGAATCAAGGCAATTTCGCGGTAAGAAAGTTCCTCATATTCAAAAAGCAAAATGATCGTACGGTGTTCCAGGCTCAAACTCTGAATGGCGGCTCTCACCGCGTTGGCCTGTTCCTTTTTGACCATAGTGTCGCAAGGGCCGGAATCTTGAGAAACGACCTCGGGACGTGTTTTATCCATGCCGTCATCGGATTCCACTTCAAGTGGCACGCTCGGATGACGGCTGCGCCAGCGGGCGTGATTACGCGAGAGATTGGTGGCAATTTGGAATAACCAGGTCGAAAAGGCCGCGCGGGGTTCATAGCGATGGCGACTCTCGTAAACCCGTACGAACGTCTCTTGGGCAAGGTCAACGGCATCGGTTTCATTGCCGACAAACCGCATGATGAAGTTGGCGATTCGTTGCTGCCAGCGCTCCATGATTTCGGTCAAGGCAAGATCCTCCCCATCCTTAAGGCGTCGCATGCATAAGACATCCGCATCGGCAGTTGATTCCCCCATATTCTTGGTTTTAAGGGTTACATTTCTCCCGCTTGAGCTTGAGGGAACATATGTTTCGTCATCCTCTCGACGAAGCGCTTTCCCTCGGAGGGGCTCATGTTCTGGCTCACGGCATAAATATGTTCGAGGGTCGCCTGCTCACACTCGCTGCGAATTTTGTTCGAGCGTTCCAGCGCGGCAATCACTTCGGGAGAGATGGCATCATGGGTGTGAATGGCTTGCTCCAACTGCTGCCGGGCTTCGCGAATTTCCGTGCACATTTTTTCGCAGCGGGGGATGTACTCCTTATGCAGGGCCTTTACTTTTTCAAACTGGGCATCACTGAGATGAAATTCTTCCTTCAACCAGAAAAGTTCCTGCTGATCGTGGCACAAGAGGGAATGGATCTTTTCTGTGCGCAGGAAATAAGCCGCCGCATAGCTTGCAACGCCCAGCCCTAATATCAGGAGAATCAACCCGAGCTTCTTGTTCATCGGTTTGCCATGAGATGTTTGGGTGACAAAGGATTGATGGAATCCGCGTATTTGGTTTCCAACTGCGACCAAGTATCTGCGGCGTTGGCCGTGCCCTGTAGGTAACCAAGAGAGACACCCATCAATACGACGGCCATAGCCAAAGCGGTGGCATATCGGGGCATCACCATTAATTCTGAAACTTGGGCGAAAAAATTCTTCAACCACGCCAGACGGTCTTCTTCTGCGCGTTCGGCGATGCGCTGCCAGACACCCCTCCTGAAACCTGTGGGCAGGGAGACGTTCACTTGCCAGTTTTGCAGGACCTCCCTCAGCTTGGGATCGGTGTTCATATTTTCCAGCGTCCTTTCTCGAACCTATACCGGGAGGCACTCACGGCCTCCCGGTGTGGGTGATTTCTTCGTTACATCTTGCTGCAATTGACCGGAAGCACCTTGCCGCTGGGGCAAACCATCAGCGTACTGACTCCCTTGCCGTCGGCATTCTTCCGAAGGATGATGTTGCAGCCGCCGACCGCGAGTCCCTTTTTGGTCTCGGTGATCGTGGCATGACCCTTGCTATCTACATTACGAATAGTGGTGATGTAGGTTTCCTTCATCATCGGACAATAGGCCGCGATTTTATCGCCTTGACGCAGGCTTTTGAAATCATCGACCGTGCGAAGGGGTTGGGCCGTATTCAGGCGCACCCCCTTCGCAGTGTCCACCGGAACCGCCTGGACGGATGGCACCATGACGGCACTCAATCCGAGAGCCAGACCCAACGCTGCGATTTTGAGGCTAGTTGTTTTCATTTTTTTGATTTCCCTTTCTGTAAGACAGGCTGTTTTTCAGTCATGCCTTAGTTGTTGTTTCCATAGAGTTCAACGCCACGGGCGCTTAAAACCCTCGCTTAATTCGGTATTATTTCATGACTGGTCTATAAGTTAGTGTCACTCAATGCCTACCGAATCCCTAAGCGTCACTAATCGGCAGAAAGATCCACTTTCTAAACTAAAATGTTGCTCGCCGGTGATACGCGAGGATTCCAGATAAATCCGATGATTTAGCTGGAGTATTGAATGCTAGATTTCACGAGGGTTTTCTCCTGCTGCGGCGTTTAAGTGAAATGAACCGTCCGGCTTTAACCCCCCGCTACGGTCTATAGGTATCCACTTCTATGATGAAATTAATCAAATTCAGCACGCTCTGTCTGGCCGCCGTTGGAATGCTGTCCCTGTTGCAAGTACCCGCCAAAGCGGAGTATTCGGCAGACGAAAAGAAACAAATCGAGTAACTCAAAAAGAGCTACCCACTGATCACTTGCCCTGTCTCCGGTGAAAAGCTGGTAGGCCCCATGGGCGGTCCCATTGACTATCTCTACAAACAAAAAACAGCAGACGGAAAGGAAACTACCCGCCTGGTTGAATTTTGCTGCAAGGATTGCGTCAAGAAGTTCACCAAAGACCCGGAAAAATATTTGAAGGTCATTGACGAAGCCGCAGCCAAGAAGGCGTCCACCGCTGCCCCTGCTACGCCCCCAAGCGCCAGTGGTGAAAACATGAAAGGTCATGATCACAGCATGCACGGCATGTAATTAACGATCTTATGGTTCATTTCCTTCGCTATGTCGGAGCCTTTCATCCGATTGCCGTTCACTTCCCCATCGGGTTGCTTATGGTGGCCGCGATAATGGAGGGAATTGCGGCATGGCGAAGGGACAACTCTACATTTGGGTTAGTTGTTTCCATAAACCTCCATCTCGGAACCGTCGCCGCATTCGTTGCGGCGGTTCTGGGGTGGGCGGATGCAGCCACGATGGGTGTGGAGCCAGATCTCAAACCCATCCTGTTCTGGCATCGTTGGCTGGGGACAGGTGTGGCTTTCGATTTTCTGGTTATCCTCGCGCTTTGGTATTGGCAAAGAGCCGTGCCGAATGGCAAGCGAATCTGGCTTTATCGCATTTCGCTCTGGCTCGGAGCGGTGCTGGTAGGAGTAACCGGGCACTTGGGCGGCACTCTGGTCTACGGAATTGGTTACCTATCCTGGCCTCAATAAATCGGAAAATGGATGGCGATTGAGTGAGGGGTAACGGGAAGCGCGGTGTTTCACCTAATGGAGAAACTCGTATGAAAAACCATTACCCTCGCTTAAAACTGCATTCTTTGCTTATCGCAAGCGCGTTCATGTGGACCGCATTCCCCGTCCTTGCCGAAACCAGTCTTCCTTATACGCTGAAAACCCAGTCGAGCCGGGCCGCCAGCGTGGAGAGCATTCATGCCCGTCCAAGTGAAGGCAAAGTTTTGGTTTCGGGTTTATTGCGGATCGCCCAAGGCCATTCCGATTCAACCCTTGGCCACCTCTGTGTGACAGTGATCTCTAAAAATGGAAAGATACTATCCGATACGCCCGTCAATTATAGCAAGAATCGGCACGGCCGGAATTTGAGCCAAGCCCAATGGAAAACATCCTATGCGGCCTCGGTCAACGCTCCCGCTGACTCCACCATTATTGTATCCCATCACAATGGCGCAACGTCGTCTTGCAAAGAGGCTCACGAAAAAACCTAGAGACCAAAGGAGCTAAATCATTCTTTACTCAAATCAATAGCCCGCAGCGTGTGCTGGGGGCTATTGATTACGACTCGTCAATCCAATGGACCACTCAATGGGAAATTGCCACTCGGCGAGAACCTCCCCCTTCACTCCTTGCGGAGAGCTTGCAGCACGCGCGCGTAGTTTGAGCGGCGGAGGGGTTATTGCAATCGGGGTTGCTGAAGAGTGAGGCTCACGCCGGATTGCCAGTTTGAATAGAGTGCTCATTCGAGGATGAGGGAAACGGACTTCCTTGATTGACCTCCAGCACTTCAGCCGGGGAGATGATGGTTTCACCCCGGCGTGAAGAACGCATTCCATGTTAGCGCCCCTTGGAGCTGTAAGCGGCGGCATCAATCGGTTGGCCCGATACCGTTGCCTTCGCCGAAGTCAATCCACCGGATCGAACTGCCTTCGAATTGTAAGATGCGGCGTCAACAGGTTGGCCAGACACTTTGGCCTTGGCAGGTGTCGCCACGACGGTCTTTAACACCGTATCTTTGCTACTGATTAGCGACTCGGCTGCCTGTGTACTGAGCGAAGCTCCCGCAAGAAGTCCAACAGCGAGAAGCGCGGTCAACGTCATTTTTTTCAGTTCTTTCATAAGTTTCCTTTTCTTTTTGGATTTGTTTTTAAATCAATTCTAATGTCTTCACTCAATAAAACACCCCAGCCGTTAGAATCCCTCGCGATATTTTGCTTTTTATAAATCACGCAACTGGGGAAAGTTCCTCTACAGATAAATCACAAGCCATTCACGCGGTTGCGACAGAATGAAAGATCACTTACACCGGGAACGATGGACCGGCGCGATAACGGCGTTGTTATCGGCCTTTCTGTTTGGAGCGAGCACTCCGCTGGCAAAATTGCTGCTACCACAGGTTGCGCCCGTGTTGATGGCGGGGTTGCTCTACCTTGGCTCCGGTATCGGCCTCGGGATTTATTATTTCTTTCAATCCCGAAAAGCTTCGGGGTCACAGGAAGCGCCCCTCACGCGAAAGGACTGGCCGTGGCTTGCCGGGGCGATTGCCGCAGGCGGTGTGGTGGCTCCGGTATTGCTGATGTGGGGACTGGCAATAACCCCCGCTTCCCATGCGTCATTACTTCTGAATCTCGAAAGCGTATTGACGGCATTGTTGGCATGGTTTGTTTTCAAGGAAAACTTCGACGTTCGAATCGCCATCGGCATGGTATTCATTGCGGCAGGCGGTGTTTGTCTCTCGTGGATGGGGCGATGGGAATTGGGCGTGCCGTGGGGCTCTCTGGCCATTATCGGGGCCTGCCTTGCGTGGGCCATTGATAACAATCTGACGCGCAAAGTCTCCGCAGGCGACCCGGTGCAAATTGCCGGGCTCAAAGGGTTGATTGCAGGCAGCGTCAATACCGGGCTGGCCCTTGTCCTTGGCGCGAAGCTGCCTTCCTTACCCGCATTATTGGCCACGGGTGCGGTGGGATTTCTCGGTTATGGCCTGAGCCTGACCCTGTTTGTGCTGGCGTTGCGACACATTGGAACCGCGCGGACGGGGGCTTATTTTTCGACGGCTCCTTTTGTGGGAGCCGTCCTCTCCATTCTTTTCCTGGGAGACGCACTTACCCTTGGTTTTGGCATCGCAGCGATATGCATGGGCATCGGTGTTTATCTGCACCTGAGCGAACGTCACGAGCATGCGCATCATCACGAACCGATGGAGCACGACCATTTGCATTACCATGACGAGCATCACCACCATGCCCACAGTCCCACCGATCCAGTTGGCGAACCCCATTCCCATAAACACCAGCACGAAGAGCTAACGCATTCTCATCCGCATTACCCGGACATCCACCATCGTCACAGTCATTGAAAGACTCATGCGCCAGAGAAACGGTCATGGGCTAAAGCTTGGTGCTTTTTTATCGTTTCTTCCAAATCTGCCAGCGTTCTTTGCCCACAAAAAGCGGTAGAGAATCGGTCACGGCTTCATCCTGAGTCAAGGCAAGCTCAGGCCCGAAAAGTTCATCGGCGCGGGCTTGCGTGAGAGGATAGGGTGGCGGATCATCTTCGGGTCCGTAGAAAAAGAAGCCAATTAATTGTCCACCCGGAACCAGTAAGTCTTTTATTCGTTGGGCATAGGCCACCCACCGATCTGGTGGCAACGCACACAAAAAGGTGCGTTCGTAAATGACATCAAATTGGTTCTCGAACGCATAATGATAGAAATCCCCCAGCAACACATGAGGGGCTTGTTCTCCGAGAAAAGCTTGCGCGCGTTGCGCCGCCACCGGAGAAAAATCAATCCCGTAAGCGTCCCAACCCGCATTTAGGAATGCCTTGATTTCATAACCACTGCCGCAACCGGGAATGAGTACGCGCTTGGGCTGAGTATTGGCCTGAAGCCAGCGGCGTAATGACAAGGGTACTCCATGAAAATCCCAAGGCGTTTTCTCCGCCTGATAACGCTCATCCCAAAAGGCCGGTTCCCGCGAATCTGAAGTACTCATAATTCCTCATTTTTAGCTAAATTCAGACCACAGGAATGTCCAGCTTCCTCAGCATTTTCGCTCGATCTCTGTGCTCGTAATCGCACGCATCATCCAGTCCCATCATCTTCGCTTTTCCACCCAATCGTAAATGATGGGCAGAAGTAGAAGAGTGAGGAGCGTCGATGTTAGCAAGCCCCCGATCACAACCACAGCCAGTGGACGTTGCACCTCGGCCCCGGCACCTGTTGCGAGTGCCATGGGTAAAAGCCCAAGACTGGCGACTAAAGCGGTCATCAAGATTGGACGCAGCCGCGTGAGTGAGCCCTCCAAAATCGCCTCGCGCACGGTCTTGCCTTCTTCGCGAAGTTGATTGAAATAGCTGATCATGACCACGCCGTTAAGCACCGCCATGCCTGAGAGGGCGATAAATCCAACGCCAGCGGTGATGCTAAAAGGAATACCGCAGATCCATAAGGCAAATACTCCTCCCGTGGTTGCCAAGGGAATACCGCTGTAAACAATGAGTGCTTGCCGGATGCTGCCAAACGCCATGAAGATGAGCAGGAAGATCATGGCCAGAGCCGTAGGGACGACAATGGCGAGGCGGGCCTGTGCTTCCTTAAGATTCTTAAAAGCACCACCGAATTCCACAAAATAGCCTGCTGGAATTTTCACTTTCTGGGCGAGTTGCTGCTGGGCTTCCGTCACGAAACTTTGGACATCACGGCCTCGCAGATTCACCATGATCGCCATGCGGCGTTGGAACGCTTCGCGCGAAATCGTATTGACCGATTCCGTCGTCCCAATGTCAGCTACCTGGCCGAGGCTGATAAAACCACCATCGGAGGTTCGCACAGACAGATGGGCTATCGCGGCGAAGTCCGTGCGAGCGCTGTCCTTGAGCCGGGTAACAATCGGATAACGCTTGTTCCCATCCGCTATGACACCCGCCTCGCGTCCGGCGAAGGCAGTCTCAACGACTTTATTTACTTCATCGGCATGCACGTTGTATTTCGACATGGCCGACCGATTCATCACAATCTGCAATACGGGAGATTTACCCACGGCGTCAAATTCGACTTCGGCAGCACCGGGAATTTTTTCGACAATCTCACGCACTTCATTGGCCGTTTTCTCCAGCGTGTCATAGTCATCCCCAAAGATCTTGATGGCTAGATCGGCACGGGCTCCCGAGAGCAATTCATTAAATCTCAATTCGATTGGCTGAGAAAAGAGATGGGCTTGTCCTGGGAAACGCATGGCAAGCTCCTTTCCCATGAGCGAGATGAGTTCATCCTTTGAAATGATCTTTCCATCAACCTTGCGCCATTCGGTGGAGGGCTTCGGCGTCAGATAGGTATCGCCAATGTTGACTCCCATTGGATCGGTAGCCACTTCAGAAGAACCGATGCGGGTGAATATCCGGCTAATTTCCGGGAATTTTTCCAAAAGCAGTTTTTCCGTTTCTTCCTGCATTTCCAGAGATGCCTTCAGCCCGATGCTGGTCGTGCGGATCGGTTGGAGGACGATCGTGCCCTCGTCAAGCTGGGGAACAAATTCAGATCCAAGTCTTAGGAAAATGCCAATGGAAAAAACAAATAGCGCGATAGCTCCCACTATCATCCAGACCCTAAAATGAAGGGCTCCGTGCAACAGGAATGTATAAACCTGTTTGGCATGACTGATAAGCCAGCTGTCTTTTTCGCTTACTTTCTTGGACAAGAAGAAGGAGCACAGTACCGGCACAACCGTAAGGGCGAGGATGAGCGCTCCGACGAGGGCAAAAATAACCGTAATCGCCATCGGCTTGAACATTTTTCCCTCGACCCCAGTAAGTGAAAGAATGGGCAGATAAACAATCGTGATGATGGCTACGCCAAACACAGTGGGCGTACCAACTTGCTTGCAAGCGGCGAGAATGGTGTGCAGGCGTTCCTCCTTGGTAAGAAGGCGTCCAAGCTGCTGCTGGCGATGTCCCAGCATGCGAACGATGTTTTCCGCAATCACGACAGCGCCATCGACGATAAGTCCAAAGTCAATCGCGCCGAGGCTCATTAAATTCCCGGCTATGTGATAGTGCACCATGCCTGTCATCATGAAGAGCATGGAAAGTGGAATCGCCGAGGCAACAATCAGCGCTGCCCGTAGATTTCCCAACACGACAAGGAGCACGACCATGACAAGTACCGCGCCTTCGAAGAGATTCTTTCCCACGGTGTGAATGGTGGCATTGACCAGATCCGTGCGATTGTAGAGCGTTTCAATCGTCATCCCCGGTGGCATTTTTCGCTCAAGCTCTTCGATTTTCTCATGGGTACGCTGTGAGACTAAACGGCTATTTTCCCCCATGAGCATGAGCGTAGAGCCCAATACGGCTTCTTCTCCATTGTAGGTGGCGGTGCCGGTGCGCACTCCCGAGCTGATCACAATGTCGGCTACATCGCGCACGCGAAGCGCCATCGGCTTGGCCGCAAATTTAAGCGGCAAATCGGCGATTTCCTCGGCGTTCTGCACCCGGCCTATCGAACGAACGGTAATGCTTTCCCCTCCTTTTTCGACTACCCCGCCTCCCGCATTGGCTACATTCTCGGCAATCACGTCAGCCACTTCGGAAACAGTGAGACCAACGCGCGCAAGCTTTGCTGGATCGGGCTGAACAACAAATTGTTTTTCGTAACCACCGCAGGAATTGACTTCGGTAACGCCAGCCACGGTACGCAATGCTGGTTTGACAATGTAGTCTTGTGCGAGCTTGAGCTGGCGAAGACGCTCTATCGGATCGGATGGAGCCTCTTTGCAATCCGATTTATAGCGCACCGTGTAGTGATAAATCTCTCCAAGACCGGTGCTGATGGGGGCGAGCTTGGGAGTGATGCCCGGAGGCAACTCCTCAAGCACACTCTGCAAACGCTCTCCGACAAGTTGACGTGCGCGATAAATATCGGTGCCTTCTTCAAAAATAAGCGTGATCTGCGAAAGGCCGAATTTTGAAATGGAGCGTACTTCCAGCAGTTTCTCAATGCCGCCCATTTCCACTTCAATTGGATAGGTAACAAGCTTCTCGATTTCATCGGGGGCCAACGCTGTAACCGATGTATTGATCTGTACTTGTACGTTGGTGATGTCGGGTACGGCATCAATCGGGAGATGCATGGCAGACCAGATTCCAGTACCGATTAAGACCAGCGTGCCAAGCAGCACAAAGACTCGCTGCCGCAGGGAGAATTCCAAAATTTTGTCGATCATGTTATTAAAATGGTGAGTGTTGCTTTATATTAATCAGCGTGGCCGCCACCTTTGGTGAGGCGCAATTCGATCAGCCAGAGTTTCTCGACAGGGGCGACAACCACCGTTTCGCCCGCCTGGAGTCCTTCGGTAATCTCTATTGCTATTTGATCTGCATTGCCGGTTTTAATCGGCGTACGTAAATAGGATTCTTCTTTGGCGATATAGACGAATTTGCCCTGCGCCGTATCGAGCACGGCTGAACGGGGAATACTGACTACCTTTTTAAGAGTTTTTCCCGGCTGCGCGTGCCCCTTCAAAAAAAGGCCAATGGGCAGGCGATGCGTTGGATCGGGAATTTCGATCAACGCCTCGACTTTATCCGTAATGGGAGTCTGCGTTTGATCCAGCTTCCATAAGATTCCTTCAATGGGTTGGTCCGACCCACTAGGCGGGTCAAAAATAACCTTTGTTCCACGCTTCAGAGTTTCAGCTTCCTGCTTGGAAAGCATTACCGTGGCATAAGCAGAGCCGTTCTTCTCTCCACCACTTCTGGAAGAATTTTCATCCGCACTTCGATAGACTTGGGCATTGAGAGGAACGATGAAGTTCAACTCACGCAAAGTCGCTTGCGTTGTTTTTAACCCGAGCGCATTCACCGTCTCGTTGGATAACGTAATGCCTTTGCCTTCATGAAAGGAAACACCCTCATCATGATCGGCTTCGCCCTCGTGTTGTTTGGCCTCCGGCACGGCAATCGGATTACTCGCGGTCTTCTCCTTGGGCTCCTGTTTTTGGCCGCAGGAGATCAGCAATGTCACTACCAACAGGACTCCCGCTATTTTCAAAGTGATCCACGGATTCATTTTTTTGCCCCCTCATTTTCAAGCTGTTCCAAAGAGAGATTGAGTGCGCCACCCGTTAAGAGATCTAAATCCAGCAATCGACTCCACGCGTCTTGAATGGCTTCGTTATAGGTTTGTTGTACGCTCAGAAAATTACGTTGAACCTCCAGATAGAGTTGGACGGTGATTGCCCCCGTCCGGTATTGACGGTCGGCTAAGTCAGTGGCCGACCGCAGCTGCCCCGTCAAATCATCCGGCATCTGTTGAAGCTGCTTTTGTGACAGTTCGTAAAAGCGGATGTGACGCGTGATTTCGGCTTCCACTTTGCGTCGCGCTTCCAGTAGCAGTGCATCGGCTTGTTCCCGGCGGGCTTTGGCTGTGACGACATTGCCCTGATTCCAATTCCATAACGGCAACGTGAGGGACAAGCTACCGCCAAAGTTCTCTTCCAAATCCCCCGCCTTATCCTGACTGAAAAACGGCCCAATGGAAAAATCAGGAGCCGCCTCCAATTTGGCCGCGCTCACCTGTCGTATGGCTTTTTCCAATTCAGCAATGCGACCCTTGAGTTGCAGATTTTGGCCCAAGCCCGTAAGAACAAGCTTGTTCACTTCGAGTTTATAGGTTGGTGGAGTTAATTCTGATCGAATAACGAGTGGTTGACTCGAAGGTCGTCCCATCAACGCATTCAATTCCAAACGGGTTTCCTCACGTTGCTGGATGAACTCCTTGGCCGATTTATGCAGCTCAACCAAAGAACCTTCAATGACACGAAGTTCCAGCAGTTGCGCCGTTCCGGCAATGGCTCGTTTCTTCAGAAGATCGACCAGAGCCGCGCTCCGCTCGCTGATTTCCTCTGCCGCCGCTGCATTAATGGACGTGGCCTGATAGCGATACGCCAACATTTGCACGCGGCCCGTCAATGCCATGCGAAATTGCTTCAGCCCCAGTTCGGCAATTTCTATATCTTTATTCGCAATGGCTTTTCTCAAAGAACCTTTACCGGGAAATTCAAACGTCTGGGTTAGGGCAACACTTCGCGTAAAACCGTCCCCTTGCAGTTCTCCCGTCGCATCCGTAATTCGACGAGAACCGTATTCCCCGGATAATTCGGGATTTTTCCAAAGCCCGGATTGGGTTCGTTGACCTTTGGCCGCGGTGACTTCCGCCTCGTAAAATTTCAACTCGGCATTATTGGCCAGAGCCTGAACAACGAGCGATTGGACATTCCATTGCGCGCGGACGGGAGTATCCGCGCCATGACCATACCGAATAACCACGGCAAGAATCAACGCACCCAGGGCAAGGACATTTCTTTTGTAATAAACTCGCAACATTATATCTCCAAATGCGGCTGAACGGGAATTGAACCCGTCTCCGGCTTGGTGTGAATTTTCGACTAAATGATCTAGCTCTGATCGTCGTGCGTACTGGAGCAATAGACAACACGAGCTGTCGCGGCCTTGGCTGCCATCGAGTTGTCAAAACTGACCGCGTAAGGGAATTGACCTCCCTGCATCCGGTCGCGCTTCTGTGAAGTGACGATGATGCGGTCTTTTTTCCGCTCCAGAGTCTGCCCCTTTGCATCGACCAAATAGACATCCACATGTGTACCGGCAGATGGTTGAAAGGGTTGGTTCAAGCGCACCCGTCCTGAAACGTAGACCCTGTTATCCATTCCCTTTACCGTTGCGCTGGCAATGCAACCCGAGCGGGCGTTGATTGTTTCAACTTTAAGATTTGCCGTTTCTCCAGCTATCGCGCTCGAAGTGAGAATGAGCCCGAGGCTGCCCAATACCATCTGGATTCCAGATAGAGAGTAGTTGCGAATCACGTTTTCAAAATGAGAGATATTCATTGTATTGTCCTTGAGTCAACTGAGGTTCAGGCGCTCGCGAGCCAAGCTGCGAACGGGATCACAAGGCATCAGCCTTGTGATGGGTAGATCGACTGAATAAACGGCAATTCACATGACGCTAAAAGCGTCGAGAGGCCGTGACTTAGGACAACTGAGGCGGATGATCGATGGCTAAAACCGGGCCATCGGGCGCGTGTTCGTCAATGAGAGCAAAGAGAGCTTGCTCGGTGTGGAATAAAGCTACGAATTGAGCGAAATTAGTAAAGACGCCCGTGATGTGGCCGCAACACGCAGTATGGCAACCTTCGGTAGGTACTGTGCCATCATCACTGGTAGCGAGGGAGGAGTTGGCCGACTGGCAATCAAAAAGACCAACGTGCTCGGCTTGCGTCACGACTATTTGCATGGCAAAAGCCAGAAACACGGCAACGCCGAGTAACTTAAGTAGGCTGTTGGCGTGAAGTCGAACCATAAATGACAATGCCAGACCGTATAATAAAAACGGCCTCGCGTCAATGGACGGGTTAATTTCTGGCTCTTACGCTTCGCTGCTGCGGCATCACATTATCAATGCCCAGTGGGTTCGATATGAGTTATCACGTCACGAATTCGAGGGTCGGAGGAAATTAGATGGTTTTTTACGTCGTGCCCAATTTCATGCCCCTCAACGACAGAAATGTGGGGATTGACGCGCACATGGAGTTCAACAAATAATTCAATGCCACTCTTTCTTACGCGGCATTTTTCGGTATTTTCCACACCTGCCACGGATGCGGCCAATGTTCTGATGTGTTTGTTAATATCCTCAGAGACATTCCCATCGAGAAGGTCATGCAATGCCTGTTTCAGAATGAGAATTCCGTTAATAACGATTATGATACACGCGACCAAGGCGGCCCAGTCATCCGCCATCTCATATCCATGCCCTCCAACAAGAGCGATACTGATACCTATCGCAGCAGCACCTGAGGTAATAGCGTCCGAACGATGATGCCATGCATCTCCCTTGAGCGCCGTGCTATCCAGCGCGTCTCCAGCCGACAGGACTCGTCGCGATAGCAATTCCTTTACCACCACAACCAAGATTAAAATCGGTAGAGTGAACCAAGCCGGAGCATGATGCGGTATGCGAATCTCCTGAATGGAATGGTAGCCGATGATAGCCGCCGCCATCAGAAGAGAAACTCCCGAAAACAGGCCAGCCAGAGATTCAATTTTACCGTGCCCATAAGGATGGTTCTCATCCGCTGGTTTGAGCGACATTTGAAAACCCACCCACGTAATCAATGAAGAGAAAATGTCGCTGGCCGACTCAATGCCATCAGCCACCAGTGCATAGGAGTGTCCCACAAGACCGGCACTGATTTTCACCAGCATCAAGATGATATTGATGCAAACGGACAGTACCCCCAGTCCGAGAACTTCGTGCGGCGCATTCCTTGCTTTCATATAAATATCAAGCTAGTGCCACCACAACAGCTCGTGCAAGCCTATCAAGATAAGATTGGCTACGGCTTCCATCTTCGGAGATACCATACCACAACCAATACATCAGTCACTTTAGCGACCAGTTGTCCTTCCGGGAGTAAAAGGCTATTTCTGCCGCTACCCACTACCTCAAATCAGTGTAGATGATGGGTACGTGTCGGTTTGGTGCGTGCCTTCATCGTAGAAAGACGGCGCAGAATGCCACACTTCCGGGTGGTTTTCTTGCTGCGACATTGCTGCCGCAAGTTCTTCAGTTGCTCCTTGAGCTGTCGCAGTTCCATGATTCGCGCTTCAACATGGCCGATGTGTTCATCAATCAGGTCGTTAACGGGTTGGCAATCGGCGGCGGCCTTGTCCATTTGCCGGAGCAGGAGCCGTACTTCTTCATGGGACATATCCAGAGCTCGGCAGTTGCGGATAAAACGCAAGCGCTCCAAATGATGAACGTCGTAAAGCCGGTAATTGCCTCCGGTGCGCTCGGCTTTGGGAAGCAGATGCTCTTTCTCGTAATAACGAATCGTTTCGACCGTGCACTGTGCGGCAGTAGCCAGTTCACCTATTTTCATGGAAAATCCTCTTTGCTCTTGACCCTGTAGTTTCTTCAGGGTGTTTCCTTAAGATACTTCTATGGCATGCTACTGCAACTGCGAACAACCACATTCAACGCAACGAGCCTGACCGCGAGTAAAAGCGAACGGTCGTGTTACTATTAATGCCTATCCATATTTGATAGATTTTGAAAAGCTTATGAAATTATTCGCTCTTTATAGCATTACAGCACTTGCTGAAATCTTCGGGTGTTACACCGTTTACCTGACAGCTCGTCTCGGTAAACCGCTAGGGTGGCTTTTCCCCGGCGCATTATCGCTTTGTCTGTTCGCGTGGCTGCTCACGCTCCATCCGGTTGAAGGCGCGGGGCGGGTTTATGCAGCCTATGGCGGCGTTTATATCGCTGCTTCGCTTGCTTGGCTTTGGATTGTGGAAAAGCAGGCTCCTGAGCGTTGGGATATACTCGGAGTGCTGATCTGCCTCATTGGAGCCGCCATCATCTATTTCGCCCCAAGAGGAACCTGAACGGACTTATTGCGCGTCGCGGAGATTTTACTGATGCTGAGTTCCAATAACCGAAAATACTTATGAGCTGCTGTAATCACGACAACAACAATGCCAATACCCACTCATGTGGGGCCAATGCGTCTTCCGGCTCAATTTCTCTCAATTCCAATTCTGCCGGGAATATCCAGACGGTGCTTCGCGTGGCCGGAATGGACTGCGCCGACGAAGTGGCGGCCTTGGAGCAGATCTTTCGTCCGCTCAAAGGTATTCGAGAAGCAAAGATCAATCTCATGGGGGGAAAGGTTACGCTCTACCATGACAGCACCATCACTCCCGCCATCCTTATTCAGGCCGTAGCCAAGACCGGAATGAAGGCTTCACCAGAGGGAGGCACTACGGACTCCGATCTTGAAAGCATGAAGCGCCTGCGGCAACTGGCCGTGGGAATTTCTGGCGTGACTCTGGGGCTTGGATTGATTCTGGAATGGACGAAACTTTCTCCTGACTGGATCGCGGATATTCCATTTGGCATAGCGATTGTCGCCGGAGGATGGTTTGTCGTGCCAAAGGCGTTCCGCGCCTTGTCCCGCTTTGCGCTCGACATGAATGTGTTGATGACTGTGGCGGTAGTCGGTGCGCTGGCCATCCACCAGTGGTCGGAAGGCGCAGCCGTCACCTTCCTGTTCGCTCTCTCGGAATTGCTGGAAGCTTTCAGCCTGGCTCGTGCCCGAAAGGCGGTGCAATCACTCATGAAGCTCGCGCCCGAAACGGCGCTGCTCCAAAACGGAAGCAATTTCATGGAAGTTCCGGTTGAACAAGTGCCCGTTGGCGGATTAATCGCGGTGAAGTCAGGCTCCCGTATCCCGCTTGATGGCGTGGTGGTATCGGGTGAATCATCCGTCAATCAAGCACCAATCACCGGGGAATCCATGCCCATTGAAAAGAAACCGGGCGATACGGTCTACGCTGGAACGATCAATGGTGGCGGATCATTGGAAATCCACACCACGAAAGTTTACACCGAAACCACCATCGCCAAGATCATCCATCTGGTCGAAGAAGCGCAGAACCAGAAAGCACCCTCCCAACGGTTCGTTGATGCCTTTGCCCGTTACTATACGCCGCTCGTCATGGTGACCGCGCTCCTCGTTGCACTTTTTCCGCCACTGTTCTTCGGAGGTTTATGGCTTACGTGGATTTATCGGGGACTGGTCCTGCTCGTGATCGCCTGTCCGTGCGCCCTCGTGATTTCAACTCCAGTTTCGGTTGTCTCGGGACTTACAGCGATGGCTCGGCGCGGTGTTCTCATTAAAGGTGGAACCATTCTCGAAGCCGTGGGCAAACTTCGTGCTCTCGCTGTGGATAAAACCGGCACGATCACTGAGGGCAAACCGAGCGTGACCAAAGTCGTCGTCTGCGGTACTGCCACCGAAGCGGACATTATGCGAATTGCTGCCGCCATCGATACCCACTCGGAACATCCCTTGGCGCAAGCTGTCGTGACCTACTCCCATCAGAAGCAGATTCAATTCCCCCGTAGCGAATACTACCGGGCTCATACGGGACGTGGAGCCGAAGGCGTTGTAGAGGGGCATACCTATTTCGTGGGTAACCATCGCTTTGCCCATGAATTGGGTGTTTGCTCGCCGGAGATCGAACACCAATTGACGCAGATTGAAGAAGAGGCCAAGTCGGTTGTCATCGTCGGCCATAAGCCGCACGATGACTGTACGGGTGAAGTATTGGGCATCATGGCTATTGGTGACGCCATTCGCCCTCACGCCCAAGAGGCCATCGCTGCATTGCATCGTATCGGAGTGAAAAAAGTGGTGATGCTCAGCGGCGATAATCAACGGACTGTGAGCGCCATCGCCAAACGAGTCGGCATCGACGAAGCCGTGGGAGATTTGTTGCCGGATCAAAAAATCGGGTGGGTCAAAAAACTCCTCGCCAGTGAACGCTACGTCGGAATGATTGGAGATGGAGTCAACGATGCGCCAGCTATGGCAGCGGCTACTGTTGGAATCGCTATGGGTGGAGCGGGTACCGATACCGCCATTGAAACTGCTGACATGGCCCTCATGCAGGATGATCTTGGCAAAGTGGCTGATGCCATTCAATTGGGACGCCGCACCGTCGGCATCATCAAATTCAACATCACATTTGCTCTGGTTCTCAAAGCCCTCTTCCTTGTCCTCGCCGTATTGGGTTACACGAGTCTTTGGCTGGCGATTCTGGCCGACACCGGAGCGACGTTGCTGGTCATCGCCAACGCGCTTCGTTTGTTGCGTAATTAGGGTTGCCGCTGTCGGTTGTTTTGTGTGTCGCTTCTCTTTTTAGATTTTTCGTGACAACCGCTATCAAGTACCGCCACGGCCAGTCCTTTCGCGTGAGGGGCGCTTCCTGTGAGCCCGAGGCTTTTCGGGATTGAACGAAATAATAAATCCCGAGGCCAATACCGGAGCCAAGGTAGAGCAACCCCGCCATGAGCACGGGCGAAACCTGTGGCAGCAACAATTTCGTCCGTGGAGTGCTCGCGCCAAACAGAAGGGCTGACAGCAGCGCCGTTATCGCGCCGGTCCATCGTTCCCGGTGTAAGTGATCTTTCATTCTGTCGTAAACACTCGTGATTTGTTCGCCAAGGAATTCTCTCCGATAGAGTGATTTATACAAAGCAAAATGCGTCGAAAATCGGAAGATGCTCCTGTAATTTATCAATTGAAAACATGAGAATGATGCAACCGGGTTTTGGGACGCTGCCCGTCGGCCGCACTCAGCAAGAAGTCATCCATAGGAAGACTGTGCTGAATGCGGCAACCCATTGCCGCCGATCACAGATTTGTCAGGAAGTTTAGCAAGCGATCTCCCGGCTGATAGCGTTTCAACTTGCCTTGAACCGGACGAGTCTTCGCCAGAATTTCTTCCTTTTGCGTGAGATTGGCGTCCAAGTAGACTTGTGTCGTCTCCAGTGACTCATGTCCCAGCCATATCGCGATGAGGGCGCGATCAACACCCGCTTGCAGTAATTCCATTGCGGCGGTATGACGCAAGACGTGAGGCGTGACCCGTTTTTTGGCAAGCGAGGGGCATTTCTCACGAGCCATGGCGACATATTTGGCTACCAGATACTGTCCCGCGTCTGCACTCAGTCGCCCTCCATGTACGCTTGGGAAAAGGAACATGGAACCATCGGGATTTTCGTCAAGCGAATGACGCAACACCATCACGGTGGATTTGGTGAGTGGTGTACATCGTTCCTTTCGCCCCTTGGGGACGTGTACCAGCTCCAGCCTTCGGGGGGGATACTCGATCTCTGGAGCTGGTAAGATAAGAAAAATAAAGGAGTCACTTTTTAAAGAAATTTGTGTAAAGGATAGGGAGCACAAGGTTTTCAAGCTCTCCGGTACTTATAGTAAGCCGGGGAGAATGACATCCACGGCTCAGAAAGCAGAGAACTATGAAACAGATAATTAATTCTGATGCCGAGGCGGAGTTTTTAGAAGCTATTGAGTATCTTACTTTGGAATCAGGGGAGGAGACGGCTATCCGGTATGCCAACGAGATCGAGGCTCAGCTTAAGCAAATTATGGCAGACTCGGAACGGTTCGCTTTGGCAGGCTATAAGGATTATCGCAAGAGCGGTCCTACGCGGGTATTCAAATACAATGTGTACTATGCCATTGAGCCGAATGGGGCGATTTACGTGGTTGCCTTTGCGCATTACGCGCGTGAGCCCCGCTACTGGCACAGTCGGGATCGGGAGCGGGCTTAAGCTCGCTTGCCGGTTGCAATGATTCGGCGGGCCTTCGCCATCATTTCTGAAACAGTCACACCTTTATCGCGTCCTGAGCGGAGAGCTTCGCGGCGCTGGTCGAGTATGGCTCCAGAGAGGGGCTTGCTTTTCAAACCCGGTAAAGAAGGTACAATCAGACTTACCAACTGGCACCGCTGACGCGGCGTGAGCTGCTTTGCAGCGGCATAAACGCGGTCTAAGCGGGTAGTTTTCGTAGCGGTGGCCATACGTGAACGGTAGAGCTTACGATGTCGGCGGTCAAGAGTAGTTGATTTGTTCACTGCATCTGCTATCGGCTTTCAAATCTAGATTTTTCAATACCCCTTACCTTGACAGGGTCGTATTACATTGCATCATGGAGGCACCCAAAGCCCCGAAATACCCCATGAAAGGGGAGGACAACTGCAACGGTTTCCTCCCCTTTCTCTTTTTTATGAAAGGTCATACAGCAGCGATACTGGCCGACACATTGAAGAGAAACCTCAAAGATGTATGAATGTGGTCTTTCGACTTCGTGAGGCCGTGCTTTTCAATCGCTGAATACCGGTTGCAGCCGGACGACCGGGATGACAACAAATAAACAGTCGATGAAAACAATTCTAGAGAAACGCAGCATGAATACTCCCTCCGTCGAAAGAAAAGTAACAATAGAACGGAAAACCTTCACGGCTAGCCTGGGCGCGAATGATCGAGGCCAATTTCTGCGCATCCGAGTCGAGTGCCAGTCGCTATTCCAACAGCATCCTAGTGCCGATTGAGGGCGTCGCCCCGTTAATGGACGCCATTGCTCAAGTAATAAAGGAAGCGCATCCGAAGCGAGACTGATCGAAAGCGCGGTTAGCATCCTATGTTATTACTGACTGATTAAACTATCCGTTGGCGGCTTTTTTCTGCTGCAATTTAGCCAGCCGTGCGGCTCGTGCCTTCGCCAAATGTTCCAGTCTTTTAGGCGTCATGGTCTGGCCACCCTTGGATTGAATCGAAGCGAGATGGGCCAGCTTCTTTGGGGTCACCGTCTGTCCACCCTTGGAATGAATGGAGGAGAGATGGGCCAGCTTCTTTGGGGTTACCGTCTGGCCACCCTTGGAAGAAATTGAAGCGAGATGGGTCAGTTTCTTTTCAGTTACCGTATGTCGGCCCTTGGACCGAATCGAAGCAAGTTGAGCCTGTTGCTTGGAACTGCGAACCTTACCGCCCTTGGCTCCGATTTCGGCAAAGAACTCCCGTTGTGAATCGCTGATGTCGGCTGCGCTCATATTATGGAATATGAGTCGAGTCTGAGCGAGGGAAGGGGAGAGAGCAAGATTCAGTTGCCCTTTTTGCTCAGGTTGGACTTCGGCGCGCAAACAACCTTGGCATATTTGCCGTTGCCGTGACAACGGGGACAAATTCGCCATTTCATCCGAAACCCAACACTCCCGTAATTGCATCGGTCTCCGTTAGGGGAAACGTAATCGCAGGTAACGACGATGGGTTTAGTTGTTATGGACATTGTCCCCGCCGAAGTTTTCGAGTTCAACCAATACGGCATAAACAACAGCACTGATAAGCTTCATCGTGGACAATGCCATGTGAGGGTCGTTGTTCCATTGGTCGCGCTGTGTCATCAGGGCGCGTAAGATTTCAAAACTGACGGCTTCTTTCTTTTGATAATTGGAAAGCAGGTTCCACCCATTGCCCCAAGTCTCCTTGGCATGGTTAATACAGTCTTGGGCGACTCGTTCCGAATGCGTCATGGCTACTCCAATCCAGAATTTGAGGATTCAAGGGGGAAAGGCCGGGGTCGAACTGGCCTTTCCACTCGTTTACTTTTTCGCGGGGACAAGCTGGCGGGGTTTCTGGGTCAGCCGATTCACGACCTTAACGGGCGGTTCGGGTGACTCCTGCACCTCGGCTATCTCGGGCTTCTCCTTCGCGGCGGCTTCAATCTTCTTCAAGTCGATGCCGTAGATTTTGCACGCCTCGGTGATGGCTGAAGGAAGGCCGTTGTCCACGAAAAGGGAGTTTTCCCAGAGGAGCGAGACGAGGGCAAACGCCAGCGGGTGCGTCGCGGCTTCCTTGGCCTTCTTGTTGTAAAAGGCGCGAACATCCCCATCCTTTTTGGGTGTGGTGAATCCGAAACGCTTGGCCACTCGCCGCGCCGTATCGAAATGAGCCGATTTCGTGGCCAGCATCAGCAACAGGCGGGAAAACATTTTGCCTTCGTCCTTCGCCTTGGATTGCTTTTCGAGTACGGCTGTAATGACCAGATCAACGGCGCGTATGGTGCGCTCATGCTTTTCGCGGCTGTCGCGCATCTGCTTGCGCTGTGCGATGGCCGAGGGGGATAAGTCGCCTCGTGTTTCGGAAGGCTGCGCCAAGTTCAAAGTCCGTGCCGCTTCTCCGGCTTCCTTGCGTCCGATGAGTTCGTGAATCTCGCCGCTCTTATCGAGGGCAACCACGATCTCTGGCCGCTCGTCCTTGGGAAGCTTGGCGATCACCTGCGCCCATGTCTTTTTCGGGGCAAACGTGCACGGCTTGCTGAGTTCGATATACGGTGCGTTGTACTCCAATTGGCCATGCTGATACGGATAGAGCTTGGCCGATTCTCCCGGCGACAAGACGCGCTTGCCGTCCGCCTTCGCCTTGTCGAGCAACCGGGAGCGGGTGGCATCCCGCTTCATGCGGAAGCAAATGGGATCGGTGCACACGTCGGCACGTCCCACATCTGCAAAGAGTTCCTTCTCATTTCCGGTGCGCTTGGGGCAACTGGCGCACACTCCCGCTTGAGGGACAAGGGTTTTATCCTTGGCATCAAAGGGGGCGTCCTTTAGCTGCGTCATGCACTCTTGTAGAATGATCCGGTGCGCCTCGTGGTTGGAGAACGGGTTGCCGTGGCAATCGCCCTTTAAAATCCGACTGGTCGCATACTCTGCGACTGCGGGATTGGGAATGCGAGCGATCAGCAGCGCAACCGGGAGCGCAAGCTTTCCGGCGCGTAAGGCGGTTTTGGCCTTGTCGGGCAAACGTAGCAAGCTGATGCGCTGATAAATGAAGGTGCGTGTTTTGCCAATCTTGGCGGCAAGCTCCTCAATGGTGGCCTTGCCCGAGGTGAGCAACCCGTTGTACTGCTCGGCCTCCTCGATGGGCTGCGGGTCTTCACGCTGTGCGTTTTCGATGACCTGCACCATGAGCGCGTCATGGTCATTCATCGCACGCACTACCGCTTTGATGTCGGTTTTCCCGGCCAGCTTGGAACCGCGATAGCGACGCTCGCCCATCACGATTTCATATTTCGCCCCTGCTGCCATGGCGGCGGCTCGGGTGGGTTCGTCCTCGATGGATTCAATGGGACGGACAACGATAGGCTGCAAGACGCCCTTTTCGCGGATCGAATCGGAAATCTCCTGCATCGCCTGTGGCGTGAAGGTTTTCCGGTTGGTGGCCGAACGGATGAGTTCAGTAAGCGGGAGGTTCAGAACAGTTTCAGTATTCATTTTGATGTGTGTGTTGAGGATTTAAGGTTGTGAAGGGAGGCGGGACTTTCCCGCCTCCCGGTGTAGTTTGTTCAACTAACGGCGCTGCTCTCGACCGGAGCCCCTGCGATCTCCTTTGCCGTGGGGATGGTCGAATCATTGCGATAGGCTTGCCAGCAACCGACCGTAGGCGACCAGCGGAAGCCGCGAGATTTGAGGCGAGTTCTGATGGCTGCATCAGGCTTGCCGGGGAAGAAAAGACGAATGCGATTTTCGGCGGGGCAATCTTCAATCCGCGCGTTCTCCCGTTCCTGCACGGTGTTGCTGGCCGATTTGTTGCGCTCAACCACGGCAAGACGATCTTTCATGCAGCGAATATTCGCGCTGTTGTTGGTCAGCGCGTAATCGGGGAAGCCAATGCGACCGCAAAAGTCGCGTTCCAGAAGTTTAGCGGCGCGGTCTTCGGAGTGGCCTAACTCCAACAGGGCTTGAATCTGTGCCTCTCTTCCGGCCTTGGCGTGTTTGCGGATCGCAGCGTTAGCGGCCTTCATGGCCGCTTGCAGTTGTTCGGCTTCGTCGATTTTCTCCCTGATACGATCCACGGCGTTGTCATCTCCGGCCATGATGGGGCGGCATTCGGGATGCAATTTCTTGAGAATGGCATCCTTTGCCCTCTGGCGAAATTCGAGGTATTCGTTAATGCGCTTATGCGCGATGTCCGCTCGTCTGTTCATGCGTGCCGCCGGAAAATTGGAAGGTCCGGCAATGAGCGTCGAAACGCAACGGGAACTGCTGTGCAGGTAAGCGCAATAACGCTTGCGGCATCCCTCGCGGTAGCGGTTGAATTCCCCAGCGAAAAGGGCAAGCTGTTCCGGTGTTTGGGCGTGTTTGCGAAGCTCCTCATAATCGGCCATCAACGTAATGGCGTAATCAGAACGTGAACGTTGGGCGCGGCCTTCGGGGTCGAACGAGACACCTTGATAGGCGGCGTTGGCGAGGGATACGGGGATTTCGGAAACGAGCGATTCGGGATTAAGAGACATAGATTTTTTCCTTATGAAAAAGTGGTTGAGAGAGGGCGGGAAGACTCCCGCCCTCTCTGGTGAATAACTAGTTGAGATAGCTGGCGGCGAGTTCCCACAGATCGCGGTTCATTTGCAATTGGGAATCAAGGCCTGTGATCCGGCGCACACGTCCCATGCGGCGGCCTTCGCGCAAAGCTTTCAGACGGTCGGGCCGGGAGCCGCGTATCATGCGTTCTTGCACCACGTTGAATGTCTGCCAGAGGGAATGGCCCTGATCGGCGGCGCGAGCGGGTTCCAGCAACCGGGCGGGATAAACGGGGGATTCCTCCACGCTGCCATAACGCAACGTCAAGGCGCGGGAGGCGAAATCCTGCTTTTCTTCATCGGTCAATGTCCGCTGCCGAAACGACTCAATGCTGTCCCCGATCTTGCCGGAATCCCCGGCGATTTTCTGAGAAGTCGTAATGACTTCATCGACCGTCCTGTGTGTGTGACGGATCGAAACCGCGCCATAAGTCGCGTCCGACACCACAAGGCCATTACTGCACACTTGGCGGAAAACCCCGGCATAGAGACGGAATGCGCAACC
Source organism: Verrucomicrobium sp. (assembly GCA_017849585.1). Taxonomy (GTDB): domain Bacteria; phylum Verrucomicrobiota; class Verrucomicrobiia; order Methylacidiphilales; family UBA1321; genus UBA1321. Next base: position 197,383 of record JAFIGT010000042.1, on the reverse strand, counting down.
GCCATCGTGCGAGTTCATCATCACCAATTCAATCCGGCTATCGCCTAACGGCGTCGTATTGATCTCGCTGCGACGATGGAACCGCACCAGATGTTTCTGGAAGCCTTTGCGGCCTTCCTCGCGGGTGAATTGTTCCTGCACGGAAACGGGGGCCCATCCTGATTCCCGCAACGCTTCAATCACATTGGCCGTTGGAAAGAAGGCATAGCGGTCGGTGGTGGCTTCGTGCGCTCGTGCGGCGAAAGCGGAGGGAACCCGTTCAGAAAGTTCCTCGCGGGAAAGCTCGGCAGCGGAACGCAGCATGTAACGGTTCGGGATAAGGAGTGATGTTGTCATAGCTAAGTGTGACCTGTGATTACGTCCGGTCGTGACGGTTAGAGTTTTGTTTTTTGGAGAGGATTTCCGCTCTCATTTTCTATGCTCTACATTACCATATAGAAGCGTATTTATCGAGCGAAAAAATTGAAAAAAAGAAGCGTTTTCAGAGGGAAAAACGCAGAATTGGCATGACGAAAGCACCCCAAAAAAAGACGCAAAAAAACCTCAAGACACGGCAAGCCGACCAGAGGCCAGCGCGACCTTTCTCTTTCTTTTCCTTCCCTCTTACCAACTCTGCGGCGACAGCGAGCGCCTCCCCGAATTCCCTAGGAGGCGCGAGCGGAGCCGCGACTATAGAATCGGGGCCAGCAAAGCGGCGTGACAGGCTTAAGCCTGGCGCGACGTTTGCGCGGGGCTCATACACCGGCAGGAGGGATTGGCAACGCTCGCGGAGGAAAACGAACGCGGCACGAGACAGCCTTTTTTCAAAAAAACGCCGTTGTCTTTAAGAAGACATTCTCACTCTGTACGTGTCCTTGGAAGGCCCAGAGGCGTCTCTAAGCTAAGCTGACGGGGCAACAGGCCGCGACTTCCATTAGGAAGTCGGGAAGATAAAAAAGGACGCTATTAACGCTTCCGAAGAGCAGCTTTGGAAGCGCGCGAGAGAACATCCACCAAATCAACGCCGATAGCTTCAGTAATTCTTAGCAGTGTATCCAAAGTTGGATTTCTCAAGCCACGCTCAACGTAGCTTACCATCTGTTGAGATAGACCCGCTTTGGCAGCCATAACCGTCATCGAAAGATTGCGGGCTTCGCGTTCTTCTCTTAACACGTGAGCAACCTGAGCGCAAATGGCCTCCCTATTCTTACTCTTAAGCACGTAGTCAAGCTATCGAAAATGCGAATTGACAGAGCACCTAACAATAGTTAGGGTCCGGGTTTGAAGCTTTAAACTGGGGGAGTCATTTGAATGCGAGAGGAGAATTGGTTTGCGGCGCAAGTACTAGGCATGACCTAGATATGATCGGTATTTTCTTGGTGTTCATAAGATCTTGTTTCCGCCGAGGCGGTGATCGTGAGGTTTTTCAGGTTTCTATTTCGGAGGTTCCATATGAGTTCTCTCGCTGAAAATAGAAAGGGACGAAGATTGCCAGTCAATCGGTTCAGGGCTGAACAACTACGGATTCGCCTACTTCCAGCCGAGCGAGAAGCGATAGAGCGGGTGAGGCTTCAGCATTTACGGGAAGGACATGCGTATGCCGCCACGCTTTCCTCGTGGATTCGGCATCAAATCCAACCTTATTTGACTCCTGATAGCGGCACTCATCCCTGCCAGATTTCCAACGATCTGTATCAAAAGGTCGAAGAGTTGGCGCGATTGTTGAATAAAACGCCTGAAACCATCGTAGACGGATGCGTGAGTGGGATTGATAACCTCATTCACCACACAGATACACAACGGCCTTTGATCGTGGCGGAGTGGAGATTACGCCAGCAATACGGCCATTATCGCAGGAAGAATTTATGAACTACGAACAGGGAGAACTAAATTCCGTCAAATAAGCGGTCGTAAGTGCAGCCTAAAACCTTGTGAAGCTGTTTAAGAGTAGCTAGTGAGGGGCACTTCTGGCCGGATTCAAGCATTTGAACATAGCGTTTCGTCATGTCCGCTTTCACCGCAAGTTTGTCTTGGCTAAGTCCTGCTGCATTACGTAGCTGGTGGATGTTTCGTCCCAAGTTACGCAGGGACTTTTTGGACACCTTGTTTTGCACAGGACATAAGCATGTGAGAAAGCAGAAAATATTGCGGCGAACTACCAGTTCTTTTTTGATTGATTTGAACTGGCAGTTCGTTAAACAAAGGAAGCGAGTTTTGCTTCAAGATGGGGGTGGCTGGCGGGTCTTTTTCGCGTGCTTTCCCTGCATGGGGTTCCTTGGCATGGAAAATTTACTTTCCAAGCGTGGAATCACATGGAATGGTCTTACCTTCGAGAAACAATAGGGAGATTTGTGGAATACAGTTACCGTAATGGACGGTTAAATCGGTGGTTCGCCACCTTCGGGAAAACGGTTAAATATGGCGTCTGGCTATGGCCGCTTTTTTTCACTCTTGCCGCGCCTGTTTCGGCGGCAGATAACGCCACCACTCCCACTCCGGCTCTTTCCCTCAGAGTCATCGACAGCCAGCAAGTCGATTACGGTACGTACTCCATCTTTTACAACCGGGTGGAGCCCCCGATTCTCAAGCCAAAAACGATAGCCCCTCCCGCATTGCCATCTTTGACGATTGCCGCTCCCACAGCCGCCGAATTGGAAGCGATTCGCAAGACCGAAGCTCAAACTCAAGCGGTCATCATGGCAGACGTGACCGTGTATGATGGCAACACAACCATACTGCGCTGGTGGCAAGACGGCGGGGAGTACGTCTACCGCAGTAATATCAATTTCTTCTACTTGCGTAGTCTGTACAGTTTTGAAACCGAAAAGACTTCGTACTTTGTCATGTTGGCCGTATCGGATGGAGGTCCTCTGCCTGCCAGTCTCTCCTTTGGGCAAATTGATAACGGCTCTCGTTTCGCTCTCATCTCCCAGCCCAAGACCGGAGTGAAGCCGGAAGCGGCTCAGTTCATGCGGGACATCTGCGCCTACTACGAGACCCATCAGACAGAACTCATTGCGGCCTATCAGCAGAGCGAAACGGCCCGAATTGCCAAAGAACAATGGGATAGGGATCACCCGCCCCAGCCGCAGAACGTCATTATCCAATACTTTCCCATTCGCAGTAATTTTGATGCGTTGAAGGGAGCGGCCAAATGAAAGCTCTCTACAGTTTGTTGTTCATCATTGCTCTGACAGTCAATTCCGTAGCGCGGCCTCCTGAGCCCGATCCAACCCCCGGCGCTCCGAATGAAGGCAGCGCTCTCCAATATGATGCGGATAATCAAATCTATCATTTCAAATGGTGGGGGCGTTCCGGTCGCACCTACTTCCTCCAAAGCAGTCAGGATTTGATGCAACCATGGAACTGGATTCCCGTTATTGAAACAGGCGAGGATGCCATTAAGGAATGGGCGTTTACTTCCACCGCCGATATGTTTTTCGTCCGGCTCCGCTACACGGATCGCCCCACCTATGATCCCATCAACGAAGATTTCGATGGTGATGGAGTCTCAAATATTCTCGAAGTCCAACAAGGCAGCGATCCCTTCGATTTCTACAGTCAGTCCTCCGGCGTCATTACTCCCTTGTTATCACTTGTCAGCGGCGACAACCAAAGCACCACCGTCGACCAATACACGGCACAACCGGTTGTCTTGCTCGTTACCAACACAGCAAGCACCCCGCTGGTCAACGCGCCCGTCACCGTCAACGCTGGCGTAAACGCCTTCATTTCCAGTAGCTCCGATAGCGCCACCATTACTAATAGCCTCGTTCTGCGCACCAACACCCAAGGCCAAGCCATCGCCTATCTCTGGTTTCAGGGAGAACCCGGTGCGCGCACCATCAGTTACCAGCCCGAGGGACATGCCACGCCCGTTGGTACAATCTCCGCGCAGGTCCTTGCGGCAGCTCCCATCGCACCCAACAACGTCACCGCCACTCGCACCTACACCGACGACGTTCAACTCTCTTGGAACGACAATTCCAGTAACGAAACGGGCTTCACTCTCTACCGCAGCGACGACAATGGAGCTACTTGGACAGTCGTGGCCAACCTTGCTGCCAACACTACCACCTATACTCTCGCTGCCAGCAACGCCGCGAATCTCACCACCCTGTTCAGAGCGCAAGCCTCCAACTCCAACGGTTCCTCTGCTTCCAGCAACCAAGCATCCAACGTTCCACCCAAACCCGCCCCGCGCTACGCCGTCATTGACCTCGGTAGTGATCACACCCACGTCATGAAAATCGCCAATAGCGGACACGTTCTGGCTCGCGGGAATGGCACCAGTATCGCTGGCTGGCGTTGGTATAACGATGAATGGTCAGCTCTCACCCACTCCGAGGAGAATGGTAGCGCCATCGACATGAATAACTCAGGAACGGTACTGGGGAGCTGTGCAAAGACTGGGAAGGGATGGAAGGATACCTACTGGTCCGTCTCGATTAAGGCCGCCACATGGGCCGCCAATTCGACCACAGCCGCCCTCAGTCCTTCGGCAACGGGATCAGCTTACTATAATGACGTACTGGTCAGTGAAGGCGGTGCCCCACAAGACCCGGTGGATATTCGCCAGCCGTTTGGCATCGACGACAACGGCGCGGTCTATTCCTGCGATGTCTCCGGTAACGACCCCTATGCCGATCCCCCGCCAAGCTCCGTCTTCACGGATTATGCGTACACCCTCGGATCAGAGGCGCAGAGCGTTCACAAAACAGTTCCCTTTGGATGGGACTTTCCCACACGGATTGGTCCCGTCTGCACCGCTGGCTGCGTTCAGTCTGCCGAACCGGATTATGAGTATACCTATGATGGTGCTACCCTTGATTTCACCCCCATAGACATTAACAACGATGGAGCCGTCGTCGGCGATACTTCGATTTTCCATGGTGGTTCCACCGAAACACTCCCCGCCACCGCGCTCGCCATCAATAACCGACACTATCCGCCCGGCGATACCGGTGCATCCGATTGGCAAATCATCTCCGACACCACCCTCATCGAAAAAGAGCGCAACGATGACGGCAGCCCCGGCGCTAACTACAAATCCATCCCCATCACCGATCTCATCGACCGTGCCTCTACCCAAACCTACAGCGGATTTCATCTCGCCGACATCAACGACCAAGGAGCCATTGTCGCCACGGCCCAAAAAGCTGGAGCTACCCATGCTGTCCTGCTTCTCCCGGTTTCTATAGTAAGGGAAACTGAGAAAGATTCAGGTAAATACGAAAGACTCAGTGCCATGCCGGTATTTCATGCTGATGACGGTGTTGGATCGGGGATAAGTACCAGCGTTAATTACGATAACTTTTCTTTTCAGGTAAATGGCAATCTATCCAGCACAGCCATCGATACCATGACCGTCAGCTTCACCAACACCAGCGGAAGTTTCTCGGGAATGTTGGCAGAAACGGGAGTCAATACAGGAGTATTCCAAAGCTCCGGCAATACGTTTACGCTGACCCTATCCCCGGTCATCACAACGAGCAATACGGTGCGTGAAACGCTTACGGTGCTACTGACCTCCAGCACACTTGGATTGAACAACTCATCTCGTACGGCGGTGGAAACGGAGGCAAGTACCTCTTTCTATGCGCAACCTCAAATGGACGTTGGAGTGAAATTAAGTGCTGCTTTGAGTGCGACGCAACCCGACACGGTAACCGTATCTTTACAAGGTGGAAACGCCTACAGTCTCACCGTTACGGAAACCGCAGCCGACAGTAAAGTATTCAAAACATCAGATGAAACTTTTAATCTAACTATCAGCAATTATACGGGACTAAATTCCAATGCCATGGATAGTTTTGATGTGACCCTATCGGGTTCGGCCATGAGCGTCCCGCTTACATATCACTTGGTAGAGACAGGAATCAATACCGATATATTTACGAACTTTACGGTAACGCCAACCAATATTACGCCAGTCAATCCTTCGGCTAGTCACGACGGTGTGTTTTATATCAAGATTGCCGGTTCACCCGGTCAAAGCGTTCCGATCAAGCTCAAGAGCGGCGACAATGAAATTACGGTGCAGGCCACAGCCCCGGATGGAGTGACCGATTACCTACTTTCCCCGCCTATCCTATTACAAGAAGCTGGGGAATCGGGCAGTTACTCTGGTATCAATACTTTGGCCCTATCTAGTACCGACCCGGCAGCCAAAGTAGAGGCATATCTCTTTAGCTCCGCAACAGCTAATGTTTCTTCAAAAAAAATCTTGCCTGCCTTTTTAGGTGCAGCACTGGGCAGTAAGGATTGGAAAGGCCTTCCTCCGTCAGCCGATGGTTACGATCATTTTGACAAACTAGATCGGATCATTGGGCGCAAAACGGCGAATTGGATAGTCTTTTCAACACCCTCATTGCTCGGTTATTCAAATTCGACAATCAAGACATCTGTAAATCTTTCCATTCTACAAGAAGCTCTTCCGAAGTACTCTATTTTTTATCTTCTTTGTCATGGTGCGGGAGTTAATGACGTCGATCCTCAAAAGGTCGAATTTTATGGTGATAAAATATGGGGGGCCGATGGCGAGATCAGCCACCTGCTCACCGCTGATGAAATCAGCAGTGCCATGGGTGCTAACGAATACAATTTAGTGTTCTTAAATTCTTGCGCCAGTGCCTGCGACAGTAATGGCGTAGCTACTGCCTATGCGAATGCCTTCAAAGCGAAGAATTACGTCGGCTGGCTGGTGCCAGTGACGATCACCACAGCTGGAAACGCTGCTATAACCTTCTTTACCAACCTGGATAATGGTAAAACTGTCAAAGAAGCTTCACTAGGAGTTAATGCACGTCAATCGATTGCAGACATGTCTGGAATAGATGCTGCCTTTGGAGGGACAGAATATGATTTAGAAAGACCTCGTAGTGATGAATCTGTAATTATCGACCTTACGCCGGATAAAAAGAAATAATCGTGAAATTCCGACTCATTTTATTTATTGGTGTGAGCCTGTGCCTGCTTCCATGTGTAGCGGAAGAGTCAATCGCAGTGCCTGAGGTAGTGAGAAATCAGGTCGAGACCGTACGGAACCGGGCGGCAGCCTTTGCCGAAAAAAATGGCCACAAAAATGAGTTTTTTAAGGCACCATATTCTGTTCGGTTAGCCGAGCGGAATAAGTATCAAGAAAATGCGTATATTTTTCAGGCTAAGGAAGCGTATAATATAGAGATTTTGCCGGATGGACGTCTGATTGAAGTTTTCAATTTTTTTATTTCGCGGCGTAGCGGGAATGGAAGATTTGAGAAGCAGCCTCAACCAACTTGGAGTCAGGAAAAAGCAATTCAAGTGGCAAAAGAATATGTTGTGTCAATTCAAGGTGAATTCCCTAAAAACCTAGGAGAACCCAGAGCAACATTTCTTAATCGTAACCGCTGGGATGAGAAATATTATCAAATGGGGGAATGGAAAGTAAAATGGCCTCGCATCGATAAAAGTGATTATAAATACAATGGGTTGGAAGGAGTAGAAGTCTACATGTACGAAAGTGAGGGGCCATTTGCTTTTTTTGTAAATATGTATTCCCACTTTGACGGCGTAAATTTTGAGCCCCTAAAGCTAGAAGAAGTGATGACGGAAGCAGCGAGACGGGCACAGGAAACCACGCAGTGGAGCGCAGTCAAGGGGATGTTTAGCCGCGGGAAATTGCTTCCTGAGAAAGCCGTAGGAAAACTGGAAATAGTACAGCCAAATTATTTCGGAACTGGACCTGAAATTCCGACCCGACCCGACCTCAAGGCGCGTCTAGCTTGGGTAATTTGGTTCCCATGGGTGGCTGATGATGACACCAATCCCGATCCCAAACATCCGCGTCGTGGCGTCTGCGTCTGGATTGACGCCCAGAATAAAAAGTGGTTGGGCGGCGATGCCTTCGCCCAATAAAAAGAGCGAGTCGTGAACTCCCATCTTGCGCATGAAGCCGAGAGACGACTGGGGAAGCACCAACTGGCCATGCGTGAGCTAAAACTTGCCCTGCTGGATGGGCGGATAAGGAATTCTACCGGGTTGAGGAAACTGCGGGCAATACTACTGAAAGCGTGGACGCTGGTAAAGACTTGTGCATACGGCGGTGGGAGAGTGGTATCCCAAAAAGAAGTTTTGTGAGATAAAAATATAGGATGGTTTTCTGATTTTAAGATGTAATCATCAGTTTGAGGAAAGGAAACAATGGGTGTTTTTTTTAAACTGTTGGGACGATTGTTTCTGGCGATTATCGCAACGTATTTAGGTGGTTTGGTTTTCGAGTTGCTTGACGCCTATTTTTTAGATTCTAACAATCTAACGCATTTCTCCTACTATTTCGAGACGTCCCTATGGGGTGTACCCTATCTTTCATATACATTCATTTATTCAGTTTGGGGTATTCCCTTAATCGCATTGCAATTTTTCCTTTATTTTCTACTGTTACGCAGCGCCCCATTTAAACTTCACTTGTTATTTTGCATTAGCTCACTTCAGGCGCTCCTTAATTTTTTGAATTACAACGCTTCGGATTTGCGCAGAATAAGTTGTTTCCTTTTAGCTCTCGTTGTTATATGGATTCTCTTTTTTGTCCTGCGGTGGATTATCGTTCGCAGGCAAAAAAAGATTTCAGCAACTTCTCTTCCCGATTCTCCGCCCAATGCAATGTGGGCATGCATACTTATTGGATTACTCATCTGCTATTTTTTGTATATTTACATCGCCATTTATTGGCCGAACAAACAGCTTTCCGATTTACATATTCTGGAAAAAGACCCTGTGCGCACACGAAATATATGTCATCAAGTGCTCTCCCATTATATTGGCGATCACCATGATGCTTTCATTATTATATCTCACGTTTCCACAGAGGAATCCGTTCCCTATCTTATTAACGCATTACGATGGCAGCCGGAAACCAAACCGACAGATGCTGGAATGATTGATACAAAGGCGATCTGCCTTCAGGATCTTAGCGCTTTGACCAATCAAAGACCCGGTTTGAATTACTCAGATTGGGTCAAGTGGTGGAAAATCAATAAAACAAAAAGCCGACGGGAATGGGTCTTGGATGGATTCAGACAGCACGGACTACCTGTCACTGATCCTCCCGATAATAAGTTTATCGATTCGCTAATTAGCGCCGTTGGCTCAAAGCGATTCCATTGGGTAGCTCTTCAATGGTTTTTATCCCAAGTTCCCAAAGACCAACTTTTAGGCGCTTTGGACAGCGCTTCCAAATCATCGCTAGGTCAAGATCGAGTTGGAGTGATTAATTGTCTCTTGATGATGCGTTGGCCAGAAGCTGAATCAAAAATTGCTCTTTTTCTGCAGGATTCCGATCTTGCTGTAAGTAAATCTGCAGCATCTGCAATGAAGATATTAGCTCGCTCGAAAAAGAACTCGTCTCCAATCGATAAAAAATAGAATACTCAAATTACTGATGACTCCCGTTGAGGTCGCCGTTTTGATTTCCAATGACTTGCGTTTTCAGCAGTCAAAAATAAAAATCCGGGTAACAATAAACGGCTCCATATCCCTGAGTTTTCAAGGATTTGCAGGCAGGATTCTCTGGGGAGAAACCGAGTAAAGAGCATTTGCGCCTTACGGGGAAGCGCCTATTGGCTATTATTTCGATCCTCTGGAAGCTATCCGGGAGTATATTTACGAAAAGAAGGTACCGTGCGGATTGGATGTCCAAATGCTTTCCCAATTCACTAAAATCGATTTCACCCCTTTATCAAAGGAGGAGGGTGTAGACGCCGCTTATTCGAGAGGCTCTGACGATGGCGAGAGGAACGGAATTGCTTGCGTATTTCGACGGAAGCAAATACCTCACTGCCATATCGTGCACTAGAGGTCGGTCCAGAACACGTTGCAACTGCCAACCAGCGAGCAAGCCGACAATGATCCCGGCCAATAAGATATATATAACGAAAGACCGGGTAAGAAACTTGTTGGCTTTTTGAGCGGCCTCAGCGTTTTGGATAAGCAGTTCATTTGCGGTCTTCGTGTGGGCTAGCACTCCGGCAACTTCTCCCAAGAATTTTTTCGCTAGTTCGCTGGTATTAATATTGGTAATGGCGCTGGCAACTCTCTGATCCAGTTGTTCCATGCCGGTGCCGATGGCAGTTGCGGTATTTCCAGCCTTGGTTACGGCCTGATTCAAAGATTGGACCGCAGCTTCGGTTTGTTTAAGCAAGTCGCTTAATTGGCCGGGAATCTGTTCACAGATGACGGAATTCCAACCCATCGCTTCAATGAGCAACAGAATGTCGTCATCGTGGGGCAGCCCCTTGTAACGCAGCAAAAAACCGTCGAAATCGGCGAGCCGTTCGGGAGTATTGGCCTGAACAAACTTTCTGAGGGCATCAAGGTTGGTGGTCATGATTCCTCGCCGGATGGCTCGTTCGCATCGAATCGTTTCAATGGGGTTTCCTTGCCACCGCAGTAAAGAGTCAGGTTGGACGTGTAGGCCAGTATGTGATCTGTGGGATGAAGTCCTTGCAAGCGTTGAAGGAAGGCCTCTTTTTCAATGGGCTTTGCCGATCTGTAGTCGGGTTCCAACCAGAGAAAGTACATGGCATATCGGGCGCATTCCAGCACTTGAGCAACTGTGGCGTGAGACGTTTTGCAAACGTCGAGTTCCTTCAATATCTGGCTGGCTCTATTCCAATGGTCGATTCGTTCGTCCAGAGCTTTCAGGAGGAAAGACCGGGGCTTGAGACTGGAGCTTTCCAGTGATCGCGCCAGAATCAACCGGTTGAGTTCATAGAAACTGGCTTGGTTGATACGGCTCAAAATATCCGCCCGCCGCCCGCGCCGAAAAAAGAGATTGGTATAACGCAGCCTAGCGCGATTGGTCACAACAGGGATGGGGTTAGTGTTCATCGGTGGCCTTTCTTTTCGTTGCCCGGCAACTCGTCGATGGCGGGCAACAGTAGAGGCTTAACCCGGTCAAACTCGGCGAAGGCGGCGCGAATCACGCGATTGGCTCGCACCGCATTGATAGTGCCTTGTAATTCCGGGATGTCCGTCAAGTGTTTGGCCACGCGGTAAAGCGATTCGCCGTAATTGCGCAGGTTCTGTTGCAGTTCGGGATTGATGGACAGGAAGCGGATGATTTCCGGGCTGGCAATCTTGCGGAACTGGTCCGCCTCGGTCGTATCTTTCCAAAAGCTGAAATCAGCCCGTTCGCTGTACTGCTCGTTGAGCACTACCACATATTTAACCCGGTCCTTCAAGAACTGTGCCCAAGTGAGCAGTCCGGTAACGGAACCGGGATCATCGGTGATAACGCCAATGGAGGTAAAGGTGATCCCTTGGGCGCTACAATCGTCGTAGGCGGCGTTGAACCAGTCAGAGGTTTGTCGACCGAAACCGGCACCCATATCGACCACGATGACGGCGGCTTCGGTCTCATCGGCAATTTTGAAAAAAGCGTCAAGGCCCTCTCTCATGTGAACATCAATCTTCTCGGCATCTTTGTGGAAAAATGACAAGCCGGCGTTGTTCCGGTTTTCGCTGTCGAAATCCACTGTTTCTATGGGAATCTCGTGGTGGCGATACCAGTCAATGAGGGTAGACAGAATCGTGGTTTTGCCGGTACCGCCCTTGTTGCCCTGGGTGAATACGATGTGTTTGTTCATAGGATTTTATTTTTTGGTGAGGGTTGGATTGGTGGGACTGATCCCGAAATTCCACTTATCAGAAGACGTGGAAGGAGCGGCGGGAGCTTTCAATAACTTTTCGATTCGTTTGATGTCGGGCCTTTTCAGTCCGCCGTCTCTACCGGGTTTGGTTTGCGGTGTAGTTTCCTCAAACCCCAATGGTAGAGATTGACGTTTCTGGCGGCGTTTGAACCATGCTTGGACAACTTTGCCGGTGGTATCGAGTCCATGCTCCTGTTTGAGCCTGTCGGCGATGTCCCTCCACGTCTTTCGTGCACGTCGTTCATCACGGATAAGTTCGTAGTGGGGCTCAAATTGCGAGCGATAAGGTATTCCGTACATCGAGTTATGATCCTTCGTTTATAATGTGCGCAATGTAAACAATCGTCGTTTAGTGCCGATCTATTAGTGAAAAGTGATGTCGAGCGATGAAAGGTAGTGTTTCGAGTAATGATAGGTGATGAACAGCGGAGAAAAGTGATGGCACATCTGATGAGAACTGGAGATGAGTGATGACTAGTGATGAAAATCTCGCATCGCATTTCTCCATCTAAGCTCGGCTTAGAGATATTGCGTCTGCTGCCTAAGCAGAAAGAGAAAACAGCTTCATTTGCCCTTTTGAAAAAAGTGCAAATGAAGCGCTGAAGGGTGACCGAACACTAGGTAAATAGATTTGAGAGTATGTTCACGATGGCAAAAATTTACGAGGGTCGCGCCTACCTTGATGAACATCTGACGGCCAACGATTATTACGAGAAAGACGGTCAGGTGGTCGGGCAATGGGTCGGGCGGGGTGCCGCTGCCTTCGGCATCGAGGGACGGGAGATTCGGAGTGGGGACAAGTGTTTTGAGAATTTGCGTAATCACAAAACGCCGGATGGCCGGGAAAAGTTGACGCCGCGCCGAAGAAAAGGAACGAAGGACGGCAAGGGCGATGTACGCTTTTTCGATTTCCAATGTAGTGCCCAAAAATCCGTCAGCATCATGGCGGTCATGATGAACGACGACCGTTTGAGGCAAGCGCACGAAAAGGCGGTGATGGTTGGGTTCCGGGAGTTGGAGCAATTCGCGGCCCGGCGTGCGGGGTTGGGACGGGAGGCGGAATGTACCGGCAATTTATGCGCGGCGAAATTCACCCATGACGCCAGCCGCACCCTGGACCCGCAGTTGCACTCGCATTTCGTGATCGCCAACGTGACGATGACCCCGGATGGAAAGCGGTACGCCTTGACTGAAAGTGAGATGGTCAGGGCGATCCGTTATGCCGGTAAGGTTTATCAAAACGAACTGGCGGGAGCTTGCTTGGAACTGGGATATGGGATTGAGGAAAAGCGGGACGAAAAAAACGCCATCATCGGTTTTGAGATCAAGGGGGTATCCGGTGAAATCTTGGAACGGTTTTCAAAGCGTCGAAAGGAAGTCGAGGAAGGGATTGAGAAATTCAAGGAAGCCAACGGTCGGGAGCCGACAACAAGGGAAGTATCGCAAATCAGCCGGGAAACGCGGCGCAAAACGCACATGGCGGAAACCACGACGCCGGAGGTAAGAGCGAGGCAAATCAGGCAACTATTGGAAAAAGAAGAGGAGGAATTGCATCAATTGGTGAATGAAACCAGAGGCCACTGTCGCGATGGACAGGAGTCGTCTGCGTCGCCACAGGAGAGGCAAGCTTTGGCGGTGGCGGTGAATCATCTGTACGAACGGGCATCGGTTTTGCCGGGGCATGGAGTGCTGGCAGAGGCGTTGAACATGCGTTTGGGGCGGGTCGGTCTGGATGAGTTGAAGTTAGAATTGGCCGGAGAAGGATTAATACGGCTGGAGGAAAAGGAACCGCTCTCGGCGCTGTTTACGAAAAAGGAAGGACTGGCTCTGGAACAATGGTCGGTGAACCGGGTGAATGAAAGCAACGGACGGTTCAGACCGTTCAGGGAATTACCTTTTATTCCCATTGGAAAATTATCGAAAGCTCAAGCGAAGACGGTGCTGAATATCCTGAAATCGAGAAACGGCGTCATTTCCTTTCGTGGCGTTGCCGGAGCGGGGAAAACGACGACGTTGCAGGAATTGAACCGCGGGTTGACCGAAGCCGGACACGAAACCATTTATCTGTCGCCGACGAATGCGGCCAAGGATGTATTGATCCGGGAGGGATTCGGGAATGCGGCAACGGTAGCGAAATTTCTCATCGTAGCGAAAAAGGACGGCCTCAAGGAAGGCTCCGTATTGATTGTGGACGAGTCCGGTTTGCAGTCGAACAAACAGGGAGCACAACTGCTGCAACTGGCGAAGCAATCCAATTCGCGGGTGATCTTCGTGGGAGATACAAAACAACACGTCTCGGTCGAGGCGGGAGATTTCCTGCGGATACTGGAAACGCACTCGGCCATACAGAAGGAAGAGTTAAGGGAAATCTGGCGACAACAGGATTTGGAATATCGTGCAGCGGAAAAGCGGATGGCGATGGGCGATGTGCGGGGCGGATTTGAGGACTTGGACGGGCTGGGATGGATTCGTGAGGGCAAGGGTAAATATCTCAAAAACGCGGCAACAGATTTTTTGCGACTGTTGGGAAAAGAGGGAAAAGGAGATGTGATTGCGGTGGCTCCGACACATGAGGAAGGGCGGATCATGACGCGGGAAATTCGGGAGGGATTGAAACAGTCCGGCTTGCTCGGTTCCGGCACGACGATGGTGGTGTCCCAGAGTTTGAATTTGACGATCCAACAGAAGAAGAGTTTGAAAAATTACCGTGTGGGCCAGTTGGTAACGTTCACCCAAAAAGTGAAGGGTGGGGAAAAATCCCGGAGTTATGAAATCCTGGGAACAGAATTGCGGGAACACAAGACGGAGCATCAGAATCGGTCGGGAGCGGCAAGTGCTCGGACCTGTTACAAGAAGATCATCCATCTGAAAAACTACCGTGGGGAGATAAATGAAATCGAACTGACGCCGGACACAGCGGAGAGAATGGAGGTAGGTGAGGCGCGGGAGATCGAAATAGCGGTGGGAGAAAAACTATTGGTGGGGGCTAATGACAAGCAGGCAGGGTTAATCAACGGGGAGATTTGGGATGTCAGGAAAGTGAACGAAGATGGAAGTATCGAGATCAGTCAGCTCAAGGAAATCCAGAAACAGAAGGTAACGGTCAATGCCACAATTCCGGCGGGCTTTCGGTCGTTGAACCACGGGTACGTCGTCACCAGTCATAAATCCCAGGGGTTAACGAAGGATCATGTAATTGTGGGGGCGGCGAGATTGGATCGTAAGGCAGGCTATGTGAGCACGTCGCGGGGCCGCAAAAGTTGTGTGGTCCATACTCCTGATAAGGAGGAATTGCTGAAGGGGTTCGGAAATTCCGGCGAACGGTTAGCTGCGCTGGATTTGCGGCCAGATTGGGTACCGAAGATTGTCGGGCAACGCAAAGGATACTGGTTGCGTGCGGGTCATGAATTTCGTGATGTTCCGCGAAGAATCTTGGAGACGGCGTTGACGGCGTGGCGTCATTTGCGGATACGGGAATTGCTCATAGGCAGTCCGAAACAGGAAATGAAACAACAGGTAGAAAGGTAAAATTATGGCTGTGGAAAAATTCGATAAATTCGCGGGCGAGACAGACCCAAATAAAGTGCCCGCTTATGGAAGCGACCAGCCAGCACCGATAAACCGGGAACTCATGTTGAGTTTACGTCGGTTGGACGGATCAGAGGAAGCGTTTCAGTATATGTACTTGTACGCCGTGCGAAGAAACAAGAAGGCTACGTAGGTCGTCCTGACGTACAGTGGTCATGTGGTGACGATTGAGGGGGAAAGACTGACTGCTCTATACAATGTGCTGTTGGGATGTGGGATTCAGTTTGTGCAGGAGATGAAAGAAGAGGACCGCAGGGAGGACGAACCGTATATCAAAATGATTATGGTGTCCGACAGGATGGTTTAGTCGGTCACAGCAGCATTATCCGCATCCGAAAGCGGAATAACCTAGTCATCCCTCTTATCATTTTCAAGGCTCGAAAAAATTCCTTTTGTCGGCACCTCTCCATAATTAGCCTGCCAATACTCGCTTACTTCCCGATCTTTTGTCTTAAGCTGGTTACTCATATATGAGAGCTTGCGGTGGTTTACGTCGATGAGGTCAGACCATTTCATGGCCCAAACTTCCACTATTTTAGGAGATGCCGTCCGATAGACAAGAAAGGGATTTCGGGGGTCAATCTGAGCATGTTTCTCTCTTACGAATGGAGCAATATCAGACCCAATCAAAATAATCTTATAAACTAATCCATCAGGAAATGCGGCTGTACTTCTAATCTGAAAAGCATAACGCTCGGCCTGACTAAGTTCTTTCTGATTTAACTTAACTCTTGGAGCTTTTAACTCGACTATCATTATTTCTTTTTGAGCGTCACCAACTATCTTCTCATTAAAGAAAAATAAATCGGTGATGTCTTTAAGATCTTCATCAAAGCTGTCAACAACATTATCATCCTCCACCGTAGGAGCATAATTAAATAAGCTGCTACGAATATGTATCAGATTATTCTGTAGATTCTTATCCGAAAATAGAATAGGGCTATTATTGTATTGTTCTCCAAAGATCCATAAGTTTTTTTGTACGATCTTGTGCAGCTGAGATCGCTCATAAACATAGTTTGAGATTTTTTCGTAATTGATTTTAAAAAGGAAATCTAAAAATTGCTCCTTCACTCTAACTTCATCGCAAAAAGTAACCACATCCTCTACATCCACTTGCTCTAGTAGTTCTTTAAACTTCGTAACTGTTGGACCATTAATATTCAAGACGGTAGTAATTAGTTCATTGTATCCGCCAATATTCAAAGAGCGATCGATAAGCCCATATACCAAATTTCTTAGATCACTTCTTTTTTTCAAGAGGTGGTGTTCCTCTTCGATATAATAAGCCAGTTGGTTGAAGACTGAACTTTTTGAGGATGATGAAGGAGCCTTCTCGCGGTAGGGATACGCTGAATCACTCTTTAGATTCGCGGTGAAATCGTAGTATTTTTCATATTTCTTTGAAAAAAATGTGTCTATTGATTCTTTTATTTTTGACGTAATAAGTGGCGTGTCTGGGTTTAGCTCAGACATAAATAGTCCCCGACAACTATCTGTATCTGTTCCAAAATAAGGTGAATCAACAAACATAATCCATTGATTATCTGCAGGAATATCTCCCGCATAGTCATATGAATGCGCCACGGTAGAGATAGTGCCGTTTTGAACCCTAAGGAACACTTTATGTTTTTTTACATTCCCCTTTACCTGCATGTACTGAAAAGATAATTCGTGCTCGATAGCATCATGGGCTGTAAAAGTAGCGGTAGATGATTCTACTTCTCCTATCAGATAATTTTTTGCATCTATTTTTTTTCCATTGACATGGAAATATACCTGCTCCCTTAAAATAACATCTGTGTATCGTTCAAATAATATCCTCTCGAACTCATCAGTCCCAAAACACTTTAGCATTCTGAGATGTTTTTCGAGTTTAGTTTCGCTAGCTGAATAAAAATTATCAATCGCGACAGAATATCCGGTTACACTACTAGGCGAAGCCTCTGTAAATATTACATTTAGTGGAATTTCATAAAGTGGCTTCGAGTCAATCCATTGCTTGGTATCAACGACCAGTTCAGCTTTGTAGTATCTATTATCTAAAGGATCTTTGGATATCGTTTCGATCATCATCTTAGAGCCTAATTGTAGCGCGGCGAAACGACCTACACCCTTCCCTCCTTGTTCCTTTTTTGAGTCTGTAGCAATATCAAGAATTTTGGCTTTAAATTCACTTTTAGAAACGCCTACGCCATCGTCCTTTATTTGAATTTTTTTATAATTTGAACCAACAGTACCTGACAAAATTTCGGTCGTAGCAATTTCGATCCAAATATTTTTGGCTTTTCCCTGAATTGAATTGGTAACCAATTCACAAAAGGCATCCAGCGTTGTCCGATATTTGGTAAGTATCCCAGCAATCAGTCGTTTATTAATTGTGAAATAATCACTCATATTTTGTGCTTCCCCCTTTTATTTCGTTCCAAAGTTTGCTCGATCCGTGCGCTGGATAGGGCGATTCATGCAAATATTCTCTGGAAGATAAACATCTATTTTGTCTCGACTAAGCAGCCTTTGATGCTGGCCTTCAATTTTCGAGGCAATGAAGCCGTAATTTTCTGATTCAGCTATATGTTCTGTCAGGCATGGAAAGTTAGAACTTCATACGTGAAAAATCGGACGAAGCCGGGTTTTTGTCCGTTGCCCCCTGATTTTTATACGGTGTGTTTATACGGTCTGGCTCTAAAAATCGGGAAAAATACGAAAAACCACGGCAAACCTCGGAAATCAAAATTATCGCAAGTCGCTTTATGGAAAAGATTTGGAAAAGGACGGAAAAACTTGAAAAAATAAAACTCCAATTTCGAGTCGAGTGCCTTCAACCACTCAGCCACCTGTCCATTACTGACTTCAGCAACTTACGTTGCGAAACAAGTCTCTGATTTGATTTTATGCAGTGTCTTCTGCGGCTTCCTTGAATTTGAAAGGAAAACGTTGAAAACTCAGCACACGCAGAATCATCCATTTGGACGAAAACGAGTGTTTTCAAATCTTTACAGTCATCGCAATAACCAATATTACGCGAGATTTTTTGTTGGTGGCAAGGAAAACTGGAAATCTCTTAAAACTCCCCTGATGCAGTTCCATGGGAGCAGGTCAAAGTTCGCCTGACCGCGGCTTGCTGGTGGAGCCCCGGATCACCAGTTTACCCGCAATGCGGATTTGCTGCACCGGTTTTTCGGGATTCTCCAACTGATTCAGTAAGACTTCGGCGGCAGTTGTTCCAATTTCCAGAGCGGGTTCCGTAGTCGTGGTGAGAAAGGCTGCGCGAGGTTCTTGTCGACGCATATCTCCCTGGCCGGTGATGCTGAGATGATCTGGAATCTTGAGTCCGGCTTTTTCGGCCGCTTGGCACAGGGATACCGCGTGAATATCGCTGGCGCACATGATGGCGGTGGGTGCCTGGGAGCCTCGAGATTTAAGTTGTTGGATCACTTGAGCGGAAACATCGTCGAGTGATTGCTTGTTCCAATCCCGCTCGGAAATGTAAAGCATTGATTCCTCGTTCGACACTCCGTTGCGTCTCTGGATGGAAAGAAAAGCTTCCAGACGTTCTTCCAGGAGGCGATGCGGGGGAGGGCCGCCGACATCCTTTACATGGAAAAAGCCAATACGCGTGTGCCCCAGCTCTCTTAAATGCTGAATGAGTTTGCGAATGTCGGAATAGCTGTCGTTGAGTACAGAGGAGGCAAAGGCGTCTTCGGCCAAAGCTTCGACCAGCACGACGGGCATCACCTTGGCGATGTCCGCCGCCAATCGCATTCCGGGTTCGTCGTAACCAAGTTTGAGGACGGCACCGTCCACCTTTTGTTCCTGAATGACCATGGGCAGCTTGCCGGTTTCCAAGTCCTGCTTGAAGACCGAGCAAAGCAGATGACGTCCAGAAGCGGTGACTTTTCTTTCGACGCCGATCAAGAAGTGTAACTGGGCTTCATCTTGATCCATATTTCCCAAGCCATTGGTGAAATACCCGATCTGGTCCGTACCATTGCCGGCGTGGTAGGTACGGAGAGGTTTTTTTTTGCGAGCTAAAGTGCCCGCGAGAAGATTCGGGCGATAACCGGTCTGCTGAATGGCGTCATTCACACGCTGGATATATTCCGCGCCCACGTCCGCGCCGTTGATGACGCGGCTAACCGTTCCGAGGCTGACACCCGCGACGCGAGCCACATCTTTGACAGTAACTCGTGAAGTGGGCTCGAATTCTCCATTCCGTTTCATGAAAAGTATTCTGAATCTATTTTCCGCCAGGTCAAGGCCTTAGAGAAAGGAATTGATTTTACCTTTTGTGAAACATATTATGAATCGTGTCTAAACTGCTGCATTTTTCTACTTACTCCTCCAAGCAAACTCAGCGTGGGGACTTTACCGTTTCACGAAAACCGTTGGCTTCTTGGATATCCCGCTTGGGCGATGATTTATCGTGGGCTGGGCCACTACGAGATGAGCTGGAATGGCGATCGGTGTGCATTCCGCATAATTGGGAGGACTATCACGGTTATCATGAAGTGTCTCACGGCAATCTCCATGGGACGGCTTGGTATCGGACGGATTTCAACTGGTCTGGTGAGGATTCGCAGGAACGGCTCTATGCCTTCTTTGAAGGCGTAGGCAGTTACGCGTCGGTCTTTGTCAATGGAGTCCTCCTTGGTGAGCATGCTGGAGGACGCACCACGTTTACGGTCGACCTGACACCGGGGCTCAAAGCCGGAAAAAATACCTTGGCCGTGCGAGCCCATCATCCGGAAAAAATCGACGATCTTCCGTTTGTTTGTGGGGGCTGCTGGGGATCGCCCAACTCGGAAGGATCGCAGCCTTTTGGAATTTTTCGTCCCGTTTGGTTGGAGCATACCGGTCCGGTGCGAATCGAGCCGTTCGGTGTTCACGTGATCACGCGCGAGATTGATCACACCCGGGCCGTGGTGGAAATCTGTACTGAGATCAGCAATCCCACCGCGATCGCCCGACGCGTTCTCGTGGAGACGAGGACGCTCTCGCCCTCGGGAGTGGAAATCGCGGTGGAGCCTGAAGTTATTGTGGTGGGTGCAGGCGAGACGAGCCGAATTCGTCAACGACTTCCGGAAATCACCCCAGTGGAGCTGTGGTCGCCGCAGACTCCGCAACTCTACACGGCCCACAGTACGGTGCGGGTGCAGGGCGTCATTTCGCACATTGCGCAAACCACTTTTGGTTTACGCTGGTTGGAATGGCCCGAAATCATCGACCCGAATGCAGATCGTAATGTCGCCAGTCCCGACCAACGTGGAGAGGTGATCTCAACGGGGGAAGTTCCACGCACTTCTGCCAATAATGGATTGACGAACGTTTTGTACCGCAAGGCTGATGCGATGGTTGCCCTTGCGCCAATGGGAGTCGCGGTTTTCAACCGAGTGGGAGAGGAATGCGGGGCGATCAATGTGGAATTGAATTTGGATGGGCGGCCCAGGAGCGAAGTGGAGTTGTTCTGCGAAATCCAAAACGAGGGGGGGACGATTTTCTTTCATCAATACCGCGAGCGATTGCATTTTTCTGAGCCGCAGTGCTCGATGTGCTGGTCGGTACCCCCGATCCAGCATCCGCATGGGTGGTCGCCTACGGATCCTTATTTGCACAAGGTTTTGGTTGAGGTGCGGGCGGTAGATGGGGAATTGCTGGAGCGCAGTGAAACGCTTTTTGGCATTCGCGTGAACACGGGGCCGCTTAATTTGGGCCGACCGGTCTTTGAAAAGACTTTCACGCCAGAGCCACCGCCGCAAACAGCGGAAAAAGTTTTACGCCTGAATGGCGTTCCGATTTTTCTGAACGGTACTTGCGAGTACGAAACGTTATTGGGCAACGATCACGCTTTTACGACCGAGCAAATCGAAGCCAATGCGCGGATGATGCGTTCGGCAGGCTTCAACGCTTTCCGCGACGCCCACCATCCGCATAACCTTCGTTACTACGATCACTGGGATCGAATGGGAATCTTATGCTGGACGCAAATGGGCTCGCATGTCTGGTTTGATACACCCCAGTTTCGTCGCAATTTTCGGCAATGTGTCAAAGAATGGGTGCGGGAGCGCCGCAATCACCCCTGCATTTTTCTTTGGGGAATTCAGAATGAATCGAGCTTGCCGGAATCGTTTGCGCGTGAGGTCCGCGATTTGATTCGCGAACTGGATCCTTCTTCACCGCGCTGGCGGTTGACGGTTACTTGTAATGGTGGCAAGGGCTCGGACTGGAACGTTCCGCAGGAGTGGAGCGGTACTTATGGAGGAAACTGCAACGATTATCGCTTAGAGACTCTGCAACTGGTGGGCGAATACGGAGCGTGGCGCTCCTTTGGCGTTCATACCGAAACAAAGTATGTGGGAGACGAAAACGATCGCAGTGAGTCGTGGGCGTGCCATGCCATGGAGGCGAAGATTCGCCTTGGCGAGGAAGCCCGGGATCGAGCGATCGGCCATTTCCACTGGGTCTTCAACTCCTTTCCCAATCCGGGGCGAACTGCCAATAATCACGAAGGACCCGACAATGGGAAAATTGGTTCGATTAATAACAAGGGACTGATTACTGCATGGCATCAGCCATCTGACCTCTATTATCTTTTTCGCTCAAACTATGCGGATCCGCAACGCGAACCAATGGTCTACATCGTTTCGCATAGCTGGCCGGATCGGTGGAAGAAACCCGGGCCGCGCGCTATTTTGGTCTATAGTAATTGCGAAGAAGTGGAACTCTATAATGGTTTGCGAAAGTGTTCGCTGGGCAAACGACTACAGCCGGGACGTGGACGACATTTTGTCTGGGAGAACGTTGAGTTGGAATCCAACATCCTGCATGCGATCGGACGCTGCGGTGCTGTGACGGTCGAGGATCTGATCGTCTTGGATTATCTCCAGCCCGATCCAGAATCGATGCAACAGTGGTGCGGAGTATCGCGCTCCATGGCGCCTGAGCCGGGCCTACCTCTCTATCGTCTTTCCTGCGGTGAGTCGGCTTCGACGGAGGATGAATTGGGGCAGCAGTGGTTGGCGGATAGTGAGTGGAATGAGAAGTCCGGCTATGGATGGATCAGTTGGGGAAATGCTTTTGATAATGTAGAAAATGACCTCGCAAGTCGCGGTTTTTCCATGACACCCACGCGCGGAACGGCGCAGGCCTCTCTCTATCGCCGCTACCGCTACGGACGACACCAGTTGCGCTATCTCTTTCGTTGCTCTGCGGGTCGGCATCTGGTCCGATTGCATTTCTCCGAGCCATGGTTCGGAGTGGGAGGTGGATTAGACTGCCGTGCCTGGCGCTTGTTCGATATCGCGCTCAACGACTGTATTGTACGGCGGGATTTTGACATCTGGAGCGCGGCGGGCGGGGATCATCGCGCCGTCGTGCAGGACTTTGAAGTCGAAGCGACGGAGGGACTCATTACGCTTTCGTTTCCCTTTGTACGAGTCAATCAAGCGCTACTATGCGGGATCGAGATTTTTGCGCTCTAGAATGGTGCTGGAAGAGCACTTGGAGAGCTTATTGAAATTTGATGCCGGGCGAAAAATTCAGGTCGAGGTCGGTGCCATATTTGCCTCCGGGGGGAGGCAAGGTTTGAACGTCCTTCCAGATGGTGATATGTCCATCGGCCCATAGTATATTATTCGCGCCCGTGTGGACGCCGCCAAAATAAGAGCCCGTTTTCTTATTCGTAGCGCTTTGTGTTAAATCATATCCAGTGATCACGCAGATGGAAGAGTTGACGTTATAATTTCCCTCAGTGAGCAGCAAGGTATTGGACGGGACCGGCAATGCTGTCAGTTTTTGCCGACGGGTGACATTGTTGGCGGTGCAAATGCCCAGCGTGAAATTCATGCCGTAGTTACCAGGGTAATCCTTTCCAAACGCTTCTCGGATGTTGCGGGCTTGAGTGGGGCATTTCTGAATGAGTGGTGCTTTGGACAGGCCTTGATACGTGGCGGGTTGGTTGGAGTAATAGGGAACGAGCGTCGTGGGCCAGTAGGTGCCGTTATTACCGACATCCGGGAGATAGCCGTCGTTTTCCACAGCGTAATTGCAAAAGGCGGTGAAACACTGCCGCAGATTGGAAGTGCAGCGTATCAGGTCCGCTTTTTTTTGGACTGTTTTTATGGCGGGGAACAGCAGCACCGTGAGCAGGGCGATGATGGATATAGTCACCGCCATTTCGATGAGCGAAAAACCGCCGCGTTGTCTTTCGGTCGTGCGATTCATAGTTTCACGAGCAGATTGCTACAGATCATCTTCGTTACCGGCGATGATGCCAGCGTGATAGAAGAGTTGCGGATACTCGGTTTTTCCTTGGACAGTAAAACGCCCTGTGCCGCGGAGAATGGTTTTCTCCCCGCGTGCGAGGGAGAAAACCGGCGCAAAGGTTTCCCCGGCAGGAATGGGAACTTTGAAGGAAACGATGCCGGCTTCGGCTTTAAGTGTGTGCAGTTTTCCATTGATATCGATTCCCAACGTTCCGGGAGCGGTGAGAAAGGCAAGCAGTTCAATGTCGTTGTGCGGCGTGGCGGCACGACCTTGATCTCGCTGGACCGTCCAATCTTTACCGAGCCGGTGAGGAACATCCGTGCGATTGGGGCGATAGATATAGTAGAGGACGTCCTTGGTAATCGGAGGCTGGACACCGGACTTGAACCATTGAAGATAGTAAGTATTCAGGTCATGCATTGCATATCCGATGGTGGTGGACGGTGCCATGGCTTGTTCCGAGTAATCGGACCAAGTGTTCAGAATGGCCCAGTCGGCTTTTTTGTCGATCGCCTCCATCCAGAGGGAGCGCAGAGTGCTGCTGTTCTCGGCTTCCCAGTAACTGCATCCACGGGCGCGAATATCTTGGGCGCAGATGGAAAGCGCTACGATTTTTGTTAGCGGACGCGCCAACTCGATCCAATTCATTTCAACGGGCGAGCGTCGTCCCCAGTGTTCCATGCCTTCGCAGATGGGGGCGAATTCCGTCAGTCGTCCTGTGCTGTTGAATTGCGGGACAAAAGCAATGGAGTGTCCCATTTTGTTTAACTCGGCCAAGGCCTGTTTCCACCAGTCGGTAGAGTAGCGCTCTGGCAGCCAACTGGACAGAACCACGCGTCCATCGTCGAGCCGGTAGAGATTCGGTTGCGCGAGGATTTGTTGAACGACCGGTGAACGCGCATAGTCAATCGGACTTCCATCGACGTCGCCTTCTCCTTTGATGACATTTTGAGAGGACGGACCGTAAATGGCGGGAATGATTTTGAAAGTCGGGTCGACCCGATTCGCGGCGGTCATGAGTGCGAAGGCGCGATCATTCAGAACCTTCGTATTGTTGGATTCTTTGGGGAATGCCTGAAAATCCACCAGGAATCCATCGAGCCCCATTTGCTTCGCAATCCGCACTTCGTCCTCCGCGGAGCGAATGAGAGCTTCTTCTTTCGTCATGGGCTCCGCAGCGGGCCGGGGCAGGGGAATGTAGAGCAGTGGGCCACCGGCGTCTTTACGGTCGGGCCTGGCTTGGTCCGGATTGTAGAGAGCGAGCACATAATAGGAGAGTCCGGGATCAACGTTGGCGCCGTCGGCCGGATAGACCGGATAATAGTAAGCAAAAACTTTTCGTTTCGTCGCGTTCAGCTTGTTGGCGGTCGCCGGTTTGAATGGCAAAAATGCCTCTCGCGACGCGTCCACCTTGCCGGACATGCAAATGTTATCCAGCGCCCAGCCGCCGCCATTATCGGAATCACTACCGGCGCTCACTTGCAATCTCGTCAAAGCCGTAGTGCTAATCGCCGGGAATGAGCCAAGGGGAGTGGACCGCGTCTTTTGCCTTGCATCAACCAAGGAGAGCGTAGGGACACCTTTTTCGGAAATCGAAATAGCCACGTGATACCACACATTCGAGTCGAGCTTGGTGGCGATTTTCTCCACGCCGTCTTCTCCGATCCATGTCATAGCGCCTGCGCCTGCTCGCAGACGCACGATTGCTTTTTGGGCGGTACCTAAAGTCATCAGCAAATCGGGCGTAGTTCCGTTCGGCTCAACCGGTTGAAGTCGGAAATCAAATCCCAAATAAAGCGGGCCAGCCGGTGGCGCGATGAAATGAGAGCTGACTCCCACACCAGTCGGCTTGGCACCCTTCTGGGTTTGAAGAACGAGTCCCTTCCCGCTGGTTTTGTTTCTGACAAAATCGGACTCCCCATCCGGATGAAGAGAGAGCGCGACTCCTGGACCGATCTTTCCCATTTCACGCCAAGGATAAGGAGGCAATCCGCCCGCGCGGTACAGGTCAAAACGATCCACGGGCAGTTGCTCCACACTGCGCCATTCCTGAGCTGGACTGCTTGATAATAGGAGTGAGAGCAGGAAGGCGGTGAGTCTGAATTTAAGCGAGGAATAGAGTGGCATGAATAACACTATTGACATTTTTGCGAAAAAGTAAAAGAATACATTTCATGAAACATATTATTGTCCTATTCGCTGGGTGTGTAAGTTTCCTCCTTATCATCGGTACGAATCGGGGCGAAGCTGCGCTTCTTGCGTCGTATTCATTTAGTGAGGGAAGTGGAACGACGACGATGGACAGCAGTTCCTCCGGTCTGGCGCTGACCATGTCAGGGACCACATTTCTTTCTCCCGGGGTGGGTGGAACTGGCTACGCGCTGAACACGGCTGCCGCTGCCAGCAACTATGGCAATGTGGCCAAGGCTACCGGAGCTTCCAGTATTTTTGCGAATCTCAAGTCCTATACGATTACGGGCTGGTACAACGCTGCGGCGACTAATCCCAGTGGGCGCATCCTAGCGATTGGCAATACTTCTTCCGGAGACTTCCTGCAACTCTATTTCGGCTCGAGTTCGGGCAACTCGGCTTTGGCGCTTCAGGCGGGTACAACTGGGACGTCTTTGGCCTTGGTTAATTCCAGTGCCACTTCCCAGTTTAATAGCGCAGGATCATGGGTTTTCTTTGCCGTCACGGTCGACACGACTGTATCCAATCTGAATAGTGGCGTAAAATTCTATGTCGGCTCCACCTCGGCCAGCGCTTCGCAAGTAGCCAATGCCAGCGGCGCGCAAGGTTCCCTCGCGGGTTATGTTACTCCCACCGATTTGGATGTCATCGCGCTGGCGAACTCTTTCAATAGCGGCACTTCGGCCAATAATCGCGCGCTTGTCAACGCCAGCTTGGACAACATTCAAATCTATGGATCCACAACGGATGCCAGTGGGGCCTTGGACCTCTCTACGCTTCAAGGCATTCAGGTCGCGGCCATACCGGAAGCCAAACTCTCCGACTTGCTTCTCCTGAGCGGGGGAATACTTGTCGCGTGCCGCCTGGTGAATAAGTCGGCTGCGCGCGTGGAGGCGAAGTAATACCGTCACGAGTGAATGCTCATGGTCGCGAAAAGTAGTCGATGGGCAGCGGCGCTGCTTTTGGGTCTGATCAACGTCTCGGCCGTGCCGGTGCCGGATGCGTTGTTTGGAGATCACGCCGTTTTGCAGCGAGACACGCCCTTACCCATCTGGGGCACGGCCAATCCCGGAGATAAAATCACGGTCTCATACAATGAGGCCACCGCGACGACTGAGGCTGATGGCACCGGACACTGGCGACTTCAAATCGGACCTTTCGAGGGAGGTAAGCAAGGTGAGTTGGTGTTTCAAGATGGCTCGGGGAAAGTCACCAGTCGCGACGTTGTCACGGGGGACGTTTGGCTCTGCGGTGGGCAATCCAACATGGAGTTCACTTTGAAGAAGGCGCTTAATGCGGAACAAGAGATGGCTGCGGCGCGATTTCCTCTCATCCGACATTTTAAAATTCCACCGAAGGTTTCCGCTAAACCCGTTCAATCGACCGCCGGCAACTGGGTCGTGTGTGCGCCGGAGAACTGTGCGGAATTTACTGCAGTCGGTTATTTTTTTGCGCGCGAACTTTATCAGAATAATCACCAGCCGCAGGGATTGATCAATTGCACGTGGGGCGGAACGGCCATTCACACCTGGCTTGGCGCGGAAGCTCTGGCGAGCGATCCCGCGTTTCGTGTGGTGAGCGAACGGTGGAGCAAAATAGTGGCCGATTACCCCGTCAAAAAAGCGGAATTTGATAAGCTACTTGCAGCATGGAACAACAAGAAGCAGTCCGCCGAAGCTGCGCGCACTCCTTTCACAGAGGCCAAACCCAATCCGCCCGGCGGCGGTCCAGACGATCGGAATACGCCGTCTGGAGCGTTCAATGCCATGATGGCTCCGCTCTCACCATTCGCACTCAAGGGTATTCTTTGGTATCAGGGAGAAGCGAATTGGCAGTATCCGCTGGAGTATCGCAAGCAACTGCATGCCCTGATTGCCGATTGGCGCTCACGCTGGAAATCACCGCAACTGCCAGTTCTGGTCGTGCAACTTCCCGACCTTCGCGGTGGAGATGGCCGGGGAATTGTGTGGGCTCAACTGCGAGAAGCGCAAGCTTCGGTAATCGAGTTAGGCATGGCTGACTTTGTTGTGACGATAGGACTGGGAGAGCGTGACAATATTCATCCGGCAAACAAACAGGATGTTGGAAAAAGGCTGGCCCTGACGGCACGAAAAAGAATTTTCGGAGAGAATATCGTTTCGAGCGGACCGATTTTTCTCTCTGCGTCTGCGCAAGATAGTGGCATGTTGATAAAGCTTGATAGTGGTGGCAAAAAAACAGTTCTGCTGCCGCCGAAAACGGATGGAACCGCTTTTGAACTCTGTGGTAGCGATCTAAAATTCTATCCCGCGACCGCTGAAATTGTGGAGGGAGGGGTGCTCGTGACCTGCCCGCAAGTTCCCACACCAATAGCGGTTCGCTACTGTTATCGAGATTATCCAACTGCCACCTTGTTTAACGAAGAGGGGCTGCCAGCGCCGCCATTCCGATCAGATGATTGGTTTTCCGGTAAATAAATTCCCCGGAGCTTCAGGGCTGGAGGTAGGCATCAAACTCATCCGGTGCGACGGTACTGGGAAACTGGAAATCTCTTAAGGGAGTTCTTTTGAGGGGGCGGTGCGATCGAAGGGTTGAGGCGAGAACACGGCTACGTTCTTCTTGTCTCCTTTAGGCGCCAGATTCTTTTGATTCTCGATCGAGTCGAGAATCCAATACGACAAAAAACAGCTTGACGATTTTTAGGGGTTCGATAGATTTATTAAAGAAAGTTTAAAAAGAAAGGCGATCCAGATTCCTATGAAATCAATTCCGTTTAATCGTCCTCGTGCGTGGAGCCGGGGAGTGGCAATCCTCTGTGTCCTGGTTTTTGCGAGTTGTACGGCGCAAGCTCAGGTTATCTATCAGCAAGTATTCGGTAATTCATCGGGTAGCTATGTCACGTTGGCCAGCCAGGGGATTGACTGGAAATCCTATTTCACCACGTGGAATTGGAATCCGGGTGCCGGGTGGGGGGGGCTGGGTTTGAATCCTGGTGCGGGGTTGACGACTTCGAGTCTTAATATCGGTGCGGCGTTGCCTGTCACGCCAACGAGTCTGACGAATGGCATGTACACCACGTCTGCAGGAGGTTCCAACCAGATCTCGCTTTACACGGATACGCTGACACTCGATCCGACTTCATACGGGGGGCTGCAGTTTAGCTGGTATCAGCTCTCTCCCACGGATTATACGCGTGTTTTGGTGCGTGTAGCGGGAACTTGGTATTTGTCGGTGGAAAAATTCTACGCGCCAACGACAACTCAGGAGACCTTTACCTATACTACGGATGCGGCGAATTGGCTGGTGCTGGGTACTAGTAGCAATCCATACAATGCTAGTGTGCAGACATTGACAACGCTTGCTTCATCGGACTTGAGTGGCTCCATCACGGCATTTGGTTTGTATATGGATACCACTTCGGCGAGTTGGAACTCGGTCGATACTTTTGCGGTGACGGCTGTTCCAGAGCCGGGGACGACATTGCTGTTAAGTGTGTGTGCCACGGGATGGCTTGGACTGGCCTTGCGCCGCAAGCAGCGCATTTTATAGAGCTTCCGCGATTCGGTCAAAAAGTCAGAGCGGTGCGGCCTGAGTCATAGGTAAGGCCGCTCCGTCGTTTTTTTCAGGGTGTAGATTTTTGTTCGGTACGAAAGTATTTGCAGCCAGTCTGTTGATGGCTGATGCAAGTTCTCCTTTCAGTGCGCTGGTGCGATCCCGCGGCAGTCTTGGGATGATCAATCGGAAGCTCAACTGATGAGGCGAAGAAGCGATGTGCGTCATGGCCACGGGCGATACTGCAAAGCATCAGTGCTTGACGTCATTCTCTTTTGATTGGCGGCAGGGACTGGCCGTGTGGTTTCAAGGCTTTGTGACGCGCAGACGCATATAGCGTTGGTTGGCGTTGCTGATGGGGTGGGTATCCTTGACGGTGATGGTTTGGATACCGGAAGCGGGCGTGTTGTTCTCGACGCTGACTTGATTGTCCGGGAGCAAAGGATTCATTTGGCTCCACATGCCGGAAAGTGTGCTGGTGGTTTCGACGGTGAGTTGGGTGTCGGTGGCAGCGGTATTGCGTGTGAAGGTAAAGGTAAGTGTGCTGGCGTTGTCGACAGTTTGTATCTGGGTGTGTGGTCGAGTGGTGGGAGTGTTGGAGACTAGCGGGGAGAGGCCGAGGGCGTATTCAAGGAGATTCGGAATGCCGTCATCGTCGGGGTCCGCCATATCAGCGGAAGAACCGCTATTCTGTTCCGTACTAAAGTAGGTGTAGCGCCAGCCGTTCACGTTGGCTGGAAGATAGGGGCTGGCGGAGGAAATTGGGCTGTAGCTAGCGGCTGTGTAGACGGGATTGGATGCCTTAACTCGGTAGAAGTAGGTTTGTCCAGCGAGGAGCTCGTTATCAAAGAAGGTCGTGGTGCTGGTTTCCCCGATTTGGCTGTAGGGACCGCCGGCACTTGGGGCGCGCTCGATGAGATAGGCTGTCGCGGTGGCGACTGGATTCCATGCGAGGGAGATTTGACCGGAGTGTGTTGCGTTGGCTGTTGAGGCGGTCAGTGTGGTGACAGTGCTCGGAACGCTGTAGAGGGTGAGGTTGTCGTACTGGACGTAGGCTTGTGGTCCACTGGGGAAGGTGGTTGCGGTCGATTTTAATACCGCCAGCGGCTTTGCCTTTGAAGTGGAGTATGTGCAACCGGTGGTCATCTACCAGCAAGTGTTCGGCAATGCCTCCGGCGGCTACGTGACATTGGCAAGCCAGGGGATGGACTGGAAATCCTATTTTACGACGTGGAACTGGAATCCGGGTGCGGGTTGGATGGGCGTTGGGTTGAACCCGGGGACGGGACTCACCACGACGTCCGGCAATATCGGCGCGGCGTTGCCTGTTCCAGCCCGGAGCCTGACCAACGGTATGTATACCACGTCAGGCGGGGGCAAGAATCAGATTTCCCTCTACACCGATGCGGTGGCGCTTGATCCTGGGGCCAGCAGGGTGCTGCAGTTCAGTTGGTATCAGCAGGCGGCGACGGATTACACGCGCGTGCTGATCCGGGTGGCGGGGATTTGGTATTTGTCCGTGGAAAAATTCTACGCGCCGACGGCGGGGCAAAAGACATTCACTTATACGACAGACGCGGCGAACTGGTTGGTGTTGGGGACGGGAACCAATCCGTACAATGCCAATGCGCAGGCCTTGACGACAACAGCCTCGTCGAATCTGAGTGGCGCCATTACGGCCTTCGGTTTGTATCTGGATACGGCCTCATCAAATTGGAATTCGGTCGATACGTTTACGGTGACAACGATCCAGTAGATTTCAGAACATGAGAGCCGGGGAGGGCTCGCATGTTGGAGGGATGTCGCTGGCGGGGCTCGAAATTAGGGCGTGAGATTTTTATAGCTCACGCTAAGGTGGCCGTTGTGAGAGGGACGGAACACTGTCTTTTTCAAGGCCTTGCCACTTTATATGAACGACACTCAGAGTATCATCATTCAGCTTTTACGTGAGAATGATGCCATGACGCATCAGCAACTTTCGAAGCGACTGGGGCTGTCCCTGATGGGTGTCAATAAATGCTTTGCCGCGTTGAAACGCGCGGGACTGATCGAGTTTGTCAAAATCGAACAGTGCGGGCCGGGACGTCCCTCGAGCGCGGCGCGGCTGGCACCCAATGCGGGTTTTGCGCTTGGCGTATCGGTCAAACATTTGGAAGTGGAGTTGGCCCTCGTCAACCTCCAGAACAAGGTGCTCGACTTCACCCGCGTGCCCATCACCTTCTGGGGAGCGCCGAAGAAGGCTTCCTATTTTGCGCCGCTCTTTCAGGCTATTGCCCGGATGCTCAGCGTGGTGTCGCAAGGAAAGTTGCGCGGTATCGGGATGAGTTTTAGCGGCAACTTTGATTACGAGAGCGGCCGGATTGAGGTCGTTAATGACTTTGATTCTCCTGAGCAGGCGGACGCATTCCGCCAGCAGCTGGTCCGCAAATTTCAGGCGCCGGTCTGGCTTGTGCACGACACGGAAACGGGATTGATTTCCGAGCGCTGGTGCAACCGGTCATTGCCCCCGCGTCCTACGCTGCTTTACGTGCGGGACCGGCTCGGTTTTAGCCTCATGCTGCAAGGCAAACTCTTTCGTGGTTCGAGCGTCTGGTGCGCCTGGCTGGGGCGCGTGCAGGCCCCCCAAACGCCACGCGAAGCGCCAGCCCTGCTGCCGGGAGCACTGGCGCAGTCGGCGAGCGTGGAAGCCTGGAATGATCGCCTGCATGGTTTTGTTCCCGGCACCCGTCCCAAGCCAACAGCCGAGGTCGAGCGTGCGGAGACGCAGGAGTTGTTTGACCGGTGGACGAAAGGGGACGAAGAGGTACGCAAGCTTATCAAACGCGGGTTGGGCAAGCTCGCGCTGGTCATCCGCAATGTCTGCCTTATCCTGCCGTTTGACCGGATCATCCTCAATGGCTGGAATCCGGAAATTCTGGCGCTCGCCATTGAGGAAACGAACGCTGTATTGCAGGAAGGCTACGTTGCCCACGCCAGTTTTGTGAAAGATGCCAACCCACCCGTGTCCGCTGCCATTCTGGGCGACCGCACCGACGCGGTGGGGGCGGCCTTATGGGCCTTTGATCAGCACTTGCAGGCACGGATCGCCTTGCGCGGTTGGAAAAAACGCGCCACCAAGGAGGAGCCGGAATCGGACAGCCTGGTGAAGGAATGGAAAGACAGGGGCTAGCGGGTCTCACTTCCGCGAGCAGGACGGCATAAAGGAAAAATGATCGGAAACGCAGCTGGCGCGGTTATTTATTAAACACTGTTGACAAATTTAAAATTCGATGCGATTCTTACGCTCGAAGCCACACTCCTGGGTGTGGAATGAATGCTGAAGAGAGCCCGAATTTATCCGATGTGTATGTGGACGAGTGTGACCATGCAGCGACTATCCCGAGGCGGACCAAGGGCCTTTACCTTGGTGGAGATCTTGGTGGTGCTGGTCATTGTGGCGGTGCTGGTCGCCTTGGGAGTGCCGGGAATCAAGCGCTCCATGGATTCGGTCAAGCAGGGGGTATGCGCCTCCAACCTGCGTCAGATCGGCAGCGGTCTGATGCTTTATGCTTCCGATAACGAAGGGGTTTTCCCCATCGATAACGACCCGGCGAAAGCGAGCTTGTACCAGGGTGCTTTCTGGTCGTCGGCTATTTGGACTTACGTGGGTTATAAAGCGTCGAGCTTCCAGTATCC
The DNA here is from genome assembly GCA_017849585.1 of Verrucomicrobium sp. Lineage (GTDB taxonomy): Bacteria > Verrucomicrobiota > Verrucomicrobiia > Methylacidiphilales > UBA1321 > UBA1321. Next base: position 164,468 of record JAFIGT010000042.1, on the reverse strand, counting down.
GGAAAATGATGTGCAGGGGAATGTGGGGGCGGACAAGAATCTTTTCCATTGCCCCGTCACCAAGCGCTACCCCAAGGGCAAATTCAAGGAGATTGCGGTGCCGCTGAGCTACAATGTGGCGAATCGCCTGTCGTACGCGATGAATAACGCTCCATCGCGCACGCTCTATGGAGTTGCCAGCACCCCGATGCGTATGGGGCAGATTAAAAGTCCGGCCAATACGGCGTTGGTGCTGGAGATGCATGAAAATGGAGGCAATCAGTGGGCTTATCATAATGCCTTTGGGTTGATCCCGCACCGCGGCGGATCCAATGTCCTTTTTTATGACGGGCACGTGAGTTGGATGTCGTACAAGGAGATTCCTCCTGACAAGGATTATTCCGACGCCAATTTATCCCCCTTTTGGAGTGGTAACTAACTTTGAATGTGGGTCCATCGTACCAAACTTTGACGCTTTAATTTCATCCTTATGCACACCATCCGAAAACATGTCCTTCGTTTCGCGCTGCCACTCTTGTTCTTGATTGTCTGCCCTGGGCTGCCGGCCAGGGCTGCGGAAGCTGAAGAGTTGCGACTTTCGCCCGATCTCATTGCCGTGTTTGATAATTACGGGGCGATTGAGAGCATCACGTCGCGTAGTGCGCTCCTGAGTGGCAAGGGTAGCCTGGGTGGGCGCAAGAAGAACCAGTCTTTCGGTATGTACCAAGGCTGGGGCAGCGTGCTGGGGAACAAGGTTAAATGCGAGAGTGGTTCCGGTGAGGTGGCGGTGGAGGGTGTCTTGGTGCACAAGGGCGATCCCAATACTCCGGAGGTGGAATTCAAGCTCCGGTATAAAAAGGAAAGTGACGGAGTCCTTTCGGTGCGCATGGAGACGATCGCCAGTACGGATGGGGCGTGGACGGAAGCGCCTCTCTTTTCGCTGCTGCTACCAGTTTCGCAGTATGGCGATGCCACGATTGTGACGGAGGAGTCCAAGGGGCTGGAAAAGACGTACACGGTGGGCCCGACGGCGTTGGATATTCGCTCGTATGGTTCGCGCCGGGTGACGATTACCAAAGGCAAGCAGAAGCTGGTGATTATTCCTGCGGACGATTCGCAGTTGAGCGTCCTCGATGGTCGTTCGTGGAAGGGGGATTACTTGCGCGTTGATCTTTCTCCACGGCGGGAGTGGAAGGCGGCGTATTCTCTTCGCGCCGGTATGAAGGATGTTTGCGAAGCCACGTTCTCGTTCAAGAACGAGGAGTAATCCTGCCAAATTGAGATTGTGATGAATTCCTTTTTTCTGGGTCGTTGTTTTGTTCTTGGTCTTCTTTCCAGCACGTTGACGCCGGGCGCGATGCGCGCGGAATCGGCCGCGGCGGCCCCGGGTCAGTCTTCCACCTGGACTGTGGTGGCCAATGAGGTGTGGAAGGTGGCCGATCAGGGCGACTTGGAAGTGCTGGCGGGTTCGGCTCTCGATCTCTCCTCTGTCTTTCCCCCTGTGCGCGAGGCTGGGGCGGATGGTTTTGCCCGGATCAATGAAAAGGGTGATCTCGTCTTTGAGAAGAAGCCGGATGTGGTGGTGCGCTTTCGTTGCTCCTCGGCGACTCCGAACAAGAATACCGTCCCGGTATCGGACATGTTGAGCAAGGAGGAGTGCGAGCGTTATGCGGACCAATTGGTGCGTGGTGGTTACAATGCCTGTCGTCCCCACTTCCTCGACTTGGCGTTGATGCATGGCAGCAAGGAGGACTTGGTGATGAATCCGGAGCGGCTCGATAGCTGGGATTACTTCACGGCGGTGCTGAAGAAGCGCGGAGTTTATCTCTACATCGACGCGTCCACGGCGCCTTCGAGCTACTATGCGATGAGCGATCCGTGGAGCAAGGAGGCGAATGCCAAAAACTTGTCGACGAGGATGTACTATGACGAGGCGGCGCGTGCGCATTGGAAGGAAGGTGTGAAGCGTTTTTTCGAGCACGTTAATCCTTACACCGGTGTGGCATTGAAGGACGAGCCGCAGGTTTTTGTGGTGCAGTTGCGCAATGAATCGGGATTGAACTTCAAGATGTATTTCGCCAACAGCGTGACGCCGGGGATGGTGGAGGTTTTCCGTGTGTGGCTGAAAAAACGCTACGGCACGACGGAGAAGCTTAAGGAGGCCTGGACGCGGCGGGAAGGGGATGCGTCGGTTTCCTATCTGCGCTCGGGACAGACGCTGGAGACGGTGGGGTGGCCGCGCTTCGATGGCCGGGGGCCGGATTCGCGCGATTTGCAACTCTTCTTCACCGATGTCGAACGTGAAACCGCGTTGTGGATGTCGAAGACAATCCGGGAAATCGGCGTTAAGGTGCCGCTTATTGAGTACAACAATGGTTATGCGCTGCAAACCTCGTTGGCGCGGGATGTGATGCCCTTGGTGGATAGTCATGCTTATCATGACCATCCGACGAATTACATTACGCCGGGCTCTACCATTCAGGGGGGGAGTTCGACCGCGGGAGGCGTGGGGTACTACCAGTTCATGGCGGGGACTCGGCAATTGGGTCGCCCCTTTTTCTGTTCCGAATGGGGGCATGTGTTCTGGAATCCGTGGCGGCATGAGGCGGGCTTGACGCTGCCCTCGTATGCTTCCTTGCAAGGCTGGCAGTTTATCACCCAGTTTGCCCATCCGGTGAGTCTCGGCAGCCGCTCGCCGATCAAATCATTTGCTATTTTCAATGATCCACCATTGCGTGCGTCCGAATACATGTCGGCCTTGTTTTACCGCCGTGGCGATGTTCAGGAGTCGGCGCATACCATTGAGGTCAATGTCGATCCCGCGACTTTGCCGGAGAAGCTGTCCTTGCAAGACGCCCTCTCTGGCTCCCTTACGCGACTGGCGTTGCTGTCGCGGCTGGGGGTGCGAATTGCTGCCTGGCCGGATGCGGCCAAGCGTGGGACGTATCGGGCGGATTGGAGTCTCACTCCAAATGAGGGGGACCGTGTGACCACGCGCGACGGGGTGCAGGAGATTCTGGAGGGGCAGAGAGGATCGGCTGCGGATTTGGCCATCTGGGTGGCGCAGTTGCGTGAGAAGGGGATCATCGGGCCGGACAATGTCACGGATATTGCCCGAGGAATTTATGAGAGCGATACGCGCCAGATTTTGCTGGATGAGAAGAAGCGGCAGATTCGAGTTGTTACCCCCAGGAGTCTTGGTGTGAGTTTGCCGCAAGGGGCACCCGAGCAAAAGCTGGGAGTGGCAACGGTGCGCAATCTGGGCGCGGAAGCCACGTTTTTTGTCGGGTCTCTGACAGCGCAGTCCATTGCGGAGAGTGACCGTTTGCTCGTGATTGTGGGTTCGGATGCTCTCAATAGCGGAATGACTTTCGAAAACGAAAAGCGCCTGAAATTGGTCAATCTCGGAACCTTTCCGGTATTGCTCCGCGTCGCCAAGGTGCAGTTCAGCCTGACTCACGCGCAAGCGGGTAAATTGAAATTATGGGCCTTGAGCGCCAACGGGCAGCGGCGCGAGGAAATCCCGCTGGCCATCTCTGGTCGCACGGCGACGGCTTTGGTGGATACAGCCAGGCTTGCCAATGGCCCCACACCTTACTTTGAGTTGCAAGTGCAGTCGGAATCCAAATGAGAACCCGTCCATTATGCAACGCCTGACACAAAATCTGAATTTGGATTGGGACTATTTTCCGTATGACTGCGGCGTATGGACGCGGTCGCAAAGGGACGAGACGGTTCCTGTTCGGGTAAGTTTGCCGCATACTAACGTGGAGTTGCCCTACCATAATTTTTCGGAGCGGGAATTTTGCTTTGTGAGCTGGTACCGCAAATCAATTACTGTAGCTGAGTCTCTCCGGTCGCACCGGATTTTACTGGATTTTGAAGGGGTGATGACGGCGGCGACGCTTTACGTCAACGGGCAACCAGCCGGCCCGGAGCATCGCGGGGGGTATACGCCGTTTTCCCATGACATCACGGCATTCCTGCACTTTGGGGAGGAAAACCAGATCGAGGTGCGTGTGGATTCCACCGAGAGACCCGACATTCCGCCATTTGGTGGGACGGTGGATTTTCTGACCTTTGGGGGGATCTACCGGGATGTGCATCTGCGCGCGGTCGATCCATTGCATATTGACGAGCTTTTTGTTCGTCCCCGCGATCTGCTTTCCTGCGGTAAGCGGCTGGAGGTGGATGTGTGGTTGAAGAACCACGGCGATCAACGCCATCACACCACTCTGGCCGTGCAACTGTGCCATCTGAATGGCGAAGTTTGCCGCCAGGTCGACTGTCCTGTTTCCGTCGAGGCGAAGGCGACAGGGCAGACGACGGTCACATTGGAATCGCTGGCTGGCATTCAGCTCTGGGATATTGATAACCCCTGTCTCTATGAAATCCGGGCCACGCTCGGTAATGGGGATTCTTTCTCCACGCGGTTTGGTTTTCGTCAGGCGGAGTTTCGCGAGGACGGTGCGTTCTACTTGAACGGACGGACGCTCAAGCTGCGCGGGTTGAATCGCCACCAGACGTTCCCCTACATCGGGGCGGCGGCTCCTGCCCGCTTGCAGCGGCGCGATGCGGATATCCTCAAGCACGAGCTCGACTGCAACGTGGTTCGCACAAGCCACTATCCGCAATCCCGCCATTTCCTCGACCGCTGCGACGAGTTGGGCTTGTTGGTGCTGGAAGAGATTCCGGGCTGGCAGCATATCGGCGACGCCGCGTGGCAGGAGCTGGTGATCCGTGATGTGGAGGCGATGATCCGTCGCGACCGCAATCACCCCTCGATCATTCTGTGGGGAGTGCGCATCAACGAATCACCCGATCATCATGAGCTCTACTCGCGTACCAATGCGCTGGCGAGGCAGCTCGATCCCACGCGCGCGACGGGTGGTATTCGCTGTATCTGGGACAGTGAATTACTCGAGGACGTCTATACGATGAACGACTTCGGCTATGACTTGAAACCCCCGGCGGCGGCACGATACCTCAATACAGAATTTGGCGGCCATATGTTCCCGACCAAGTCGTTTGACCAGGAGGAGCGAGTGCAACAGCACGCCTTGCGCCATGCCCGCGCGCACAGCCTCATTGGCGGCATGAAGTCTGCGGGGGGAATCGGCTGGTGCGCTTTCGATTACAATACCCATGCCGGTTTCGGGTCGGGCGACCGGATTTGCTACCACGGCGTGATGGATATCTTTCGGCAACCGAAATTTGCCGCCCATTTTTATGCCTCGCAGGTGGCCCCGGAAAAGCGCGTTATCCTGGAACCGGCCAGTTATTGGAAAATGGGGGATAAAAATGGCGACACTCCCGAGCAGCTTGTCGTGTTCAGCAATGTCGAGAAAATCGAGGTCTATGTCGGGGCCGAATTACGCACCACCGCATGGCCCGACAAGGCCCAGTATCCGCACTTGCCACATGCCCCCTTTCTCATTCAAGGACTGGGCAGCCTCTGGGGATCCCATTGGCAGCCCTTGCGCTTGATCGGTTATATCGGTGACCGGATGGTGGCGGAGCGATTGGTCGCGGCGGACGGCGTGCCCGCGCAACTGCACTTCGCGGCAGACGATGTGGAATTGTGGGCGGATGGCGCCGACATGACCCGGCTTTCATTGCGCATCACGGATGCCCACGGTAACCTGCTGCCCTATGCGTCGCAGCCCGTAACCGTGATGTGTCAAGGTCCCGGCCAGCTTGTGGGGGACAATCCCTTTCCGTTGCCGGGAGGACGGGGGGCCCTGTATGTGAGGGCGGCACGTCGTGCCGGAATCATCCGCATCACGGCAAACACACCTCGTTTGCCGACACAGCATTTGACGATTCACGTGCGGCCACTGAAGAAAGAACAGCAGGGCAGCCGACGTTTACGGAAACGCCGCCCATCCATTTCGCAGGCCTCGCGCCTGATTGAGGTGTCCTAGCAGCTTGGGAGAGTGTGTGTTTAGGTTTTGGCGCCAAGCTCTTTTGATTGTCGGCGGAGAGGGGGATGTGGGAAACGGACCGATATCCCGTCCTAAACAATCAATTCGACGCATTTTTTCTTGAACGCCCCCACTTCTACTCTAGTGTCAACCATACGTCATCCGCTTACCGGTTTTCTCGACGAGAATGACTTGGACAAGTAATGCCGCTTTAGCTCAGTGGTAGAGCAGCTCATTCGTAATGAGCGGGTCATCGGTTCAAATCCGATAAGCGGCTCTCCCTTTCCCCTTTAGCGGGATCTTCGTGTCGCGCTTGTGAAAAAGGAAAGACCCGGTGGAAACTGGCCTGAAGCCTACCTCAGGGTAGCTCGTCAGACTTTCACACTCGGGTCTTTCAATTAGTAATGTAAGCCTGTTTCCCGCCTTGTCAAACAGGGGGGGGCTTTGGTGGCTTGAGGAGCGGGGTAAGTCCATAGCTTAAATAGCTCGGCTTAAAATCGGTCTTTTCAATTAAGCGCGGCCTGCCATACGTGGAGTCCACCACTTTATGAGCAAGCTGATTACTTATCTTTCGGAGTCAAAGACGTTCTTTCTTCAGGCGGCGAATTCCACCTATGTCATCAAAATCCATGAGTTGGGGTTCCCCCTTCACATGCATTGGGGGGCGACGGTAGCGCCGCAAAGTGTCGACGGTCTCGTGGTGCGGCGTGATCGGTCGTTCGGGCCGAATGTGGTGCCGGGGGATCGTTTGTTCAGTCTTGATGGCGCGCCGCAGGAGTGTCCCGTTTACGGTACATCGGATTATCGCCAGCCAGCGGTGGAGGTGTACCAGCCGGTGGATGGATCGCGGATTCTGGATCTGCGTTACAAGTCGCATCGCATCGAGAGCGGCAAGCCGGCGCTGGAAGGACTTCCCGCCACGTTCACCAACAAGTCGGAGGATGCGGAGACGCTGGTGTTGGTGCTGGAGGATGCGAAATTGGGGTTGTCGGTGGAGGTGCTGTATTCGGTGTTTGCCGCCTATCCGGTACTGACGCGGTCAACGCGTTTTGTGAATCGGGGCAAGGATTCGCTGAACATCCGTCGCGCGTTGTCCAGCTCGGTCGATTTTACCTCTTCGTATGCGAATTATCATTTTCTGCAACTGAGTGGGGCGTGGGCTCGTGAGCGCGATGTCATTGTCACGCCGTTGCGCCGCGGTATCCAGTCGGTCGACAGCAAGCGTGGAGTTAGCAGTCACCAACAGAATCCTTTCTTTGCGCTGACTGAGCTCGGCGCGAACGAAGAGCATGGCAATGTGTACGGCTTCAATCTCATTTACAGCGGCAACTTTATCGCGACGGTGGAGCGGGATTCGCATGACTGCGTGCGCGCGCAGATCGGGATCAACCCGTTTGATTTCGACTGGCAGCTCGACTCGGGAGCGACGTTCCAGACGCCGGAGGCAGTGCTGGTTTTCTCGCCGAACGGCTTGGGCGAGATGTCGCGCCAGTTGCACCGCTTCTACCGTGCTCATCTCTTGCACGGGGAGTGGAAGGACAAGGAGCGGCCGATTTTGGTGAATAACTGGGAAGCGACCTATTTTGATTTTGATGCGGAGAAGCTGGAGCGTATCGCGAAGGCGGGGGCGGATATTGGACTCGAGTTGTTTGTTCTGGATGATGGCTGGTTTGGCCGCCGCAATGATGACCGCACGTCGCTGGGCGATTGGGTGGTTGATCGCAACAAGCTGCCGAATGGATTGACGGATCTTGGGAAGCGGGTCAATGGACAGGGGATGAAGTTTGGCCTGTGGTTCGAACCGGAAATGATTTCCCCGGACAGTGACCTCTACCGGGCGCACCCGGATTGGTGCGTGCATGTGCCAGGCCGTCAACGGACGGAAGGCCGCTCGCAGTATATTTTGGATATCTCGCGTCCCGAGGTGCGGGAGGAGATCCAGCGCAGTATCAGTAAAATCTTGCGTGAAGCGCCGATCTCGTATGTGAAGTGGGATATGAACCGGCATATGACGGAGTGCGGTTCCGCCGCGCTTCCGCCCGAACGGCAGCAGGAAACGGCGCATCGTTATGTGTTGGGCCTTTATTCGATGATGGAATATTTCACGAAGGAATTTCCGCACATCCTGTTCGAGGGTTGCTCGGGTGGTGGCGGACGTTTCGATGCGGGCATTCTCTATTACATGCCGCAAATATGGACGAGTGATAATTCGGACGCGATCAGCCGTCTGCGCATTCAATATGGCACGAGCCTGGCCTATCCGTTAAGCACTATGGCGGCGCACGTGTCGGTGGTGCCGAATCATCAGGTGGGGCGCGTCACGCCGTTCCGTACGCGTGGGCATGTGGCGATGACGGGGGCGTTTGGTTACGAGATGGATCTCTCGGCGGTGAGCGCAGAGGATCGCGCGGAGGCCATCGAACAGGTGAAGTTTTACAAACAGGTGCGGGGGTTGCTGATGAATGGGGATCTCTATCGACTGAAGAGTCCGTTCACCTCGAATGAAAGTGCCTGGATTGTGGTGGCGGCTGACCAGAGTGAAGCGGTCGCGACGCATGTCACGATTCTTTGCCAGCCGAGCTGTGGCATCGATTACGTTACGTTGCGCGGACTTGATCCGAAGCGGTCGTATCGCGTGGTCGGTACGGAGGAAGTGTATCGTGGCGATTTGCTCATGCAGTGTGGTCTTTCGATCACGATGCCGACGTGCGATTTCTTCAGCCAGATCTGGCATTTGAAGGCGGTGTGATGGTGATACTCCCCGGACTGTTCTCATGAAAAAACCAAAGACTGTGGTGCGGTGCACGTGGGCGACTCACGATCCGCTGTTGCAGGCTTATCATGATGCGGAATGGGGAGTGCCGGAGCGAGACAGCCGAGCGCTCTGGGAGAAGCTCATGCTGGATGGTTTCCAGGCAGGATTATCGTGGTTGATCATCCTGCGCAAGCGCGAGGGGTTTCGCAAAGCCTTCAAGGGGTTTGATCCCAAGGTGGTGGCGAAATTCGGCCCGAAGGATGTGGAGCGGTTGGTTGCCAATGCGGACATCATCCGCTCCCGCGCCAAGATCGAGGCGACCATCGGCAATGCCAAGGCCTATCTGGAAATGCAGAAGAACGGGGAGGATTTTTCCGAGTTCATCTGGGGCATGGTGGGTGGCAAGCCGATCCGCAACCACTGGACACAGCCGGGGCAAATTCCAGCCAAGACGGCCTTATCCGAAGAGATTTCTGCGGCGCTGAAAAAACGGGGCTTCAAATTCGTCGGGCCAGTGATTATCTATGCGTGGATGCAGGCGGTCGGTCTCGTGGATGATCACGTGACGGGTTGTTTCTGCCGCCGCCGGTAAGCTTAAGCCTGATCTATCACCATGGCTGCAGTGCAGCCGCTGGCAATGGCGCCTTCAATCGTGGCGGGGAGTCCGGTATTGGTCCAGTCCCCCGCCAGCCAGAGATTCGACCACGCGGTTGCTGTGCTGGGGCGGAGCGGCTCCATTTCAGGCGTGGTGGCGAAGGTGGCGGCGCGGGATTTGTAGATGAGCCGGTGCAGGACGCGCGTGCCGTGGCTGAGGGGCAGAAGACGATGCAGTTCGCGCAGAGCCAGCGCTTCAATCTGGTCGCTCGGCATGTCGATGAGATCCGTGGCTCCGCTGACGATCAGGGCGTAGCGATAGCCATTCTTGGCATCGGGTTGGGGGCCGTGAATATGGCTGCTGCTGAAAATCCAGTGCAAGGGGGAATCCAGAAAGCCAATAAAAGGGCGATCCATGATCAGGCGATCCAGCCAGAGTTGCACGCTGACAATCGGAGCGTCCTTGATCGCGCGGCATTGAGTGGCGAGGGTGCTGTCGGCCGGGAGTAAGCCGCGCAGGGCGTTCCACGGGAGTGCGGAGAGGAAATGATCCGCTTCATAGACGGCGCCGTCCTGGGTTTCCACCCAGGCGAGGCGCGATCCGTCGAAATGGAATCGGCTGACGACTTTGTTGCGTTCGATTTTCGCGCCGCAGAGATGCAGCAATTGCTCGACTTGTGGGGCGAAGAGCTGGCTCAAGCCGACCTTGGAGATCAAAATTTTCGAGTCGTCCGCCGAGCCCAACAAGGCGCGGGAAATGACCGTGGCGAAGAGTGTCGCGGTTGCGGTGGCAATCGGTTCGTTCAAGGCGGCAAGGCAGAGCGGTTCCCAGATCGCTCGAATGGAGTTTGGAGTTTGCTTCCAGCGTTCCAGCCAGGCGGCGACCGTTTCCGTCGCGAATGGCTTTTGCCCAAGCTGCAGGCGAATGGAAAGTCGCGCCGCGGACCAGCGATCGGCCCAGGAGAGTTCCTTGAAGCCGATCAGGGCGAAGAGCAGGTGCCAGGGAGCGGGAAGGGCGGGAGCTTTGAGTTCGCTGGAGCCGCGATTGCTGACGTAGGGAACATCAAGCGAGTTGGGGACGAGAAGCCGGTCGCTGACGCCGAGGGTGTCGAGCAGGGCGCGCGATTGATGGTAGCATCCCATCAGAACGTGCTGCGCATTGTCGGTTTCTTCCTCGGTGCGGGGTTCGATAAAGCTGTGAGCGCGACCGCCGAACAGGTTGCGGCTTTCGAGTACGGTCACGGCGTGACCGCGGAGGGTGAGCTGGGTTGCGGCGGAGAGTCCCGCATAGCCACCGCCGAGAATGACGACTTTCTTCGGTGCGGGCGGGATGGGCGCGCGTTTCTTTTCGCGGCGGAGAGCGCCGAGGATATGCCAGATTTTTTCGAATTTATTGAGCCGGGTTTCCTCGTGAAAGACGTTGAATCCCTTGCGTTCGATCTTGTCGAGAATGCCGCTGTAGACTTCCCGCATTACTTCCGCCGCGATCATGTTGGGGCGGTCCTTCGGGTGGAGCAGGCGCCAGGACTTGGCGAAATAATGGCGGGCGCGGTGGTGCTGGAAGCGGAGGAATTGCTGCATCTTCGGCGACCAGCGGGATTCGATGATGTCGGATTGGGCGAGTCCCCACGCTTCGAGTTCGTCGAGTGGCAAATAGATACGGTCGAGCGTGGCGTCCTTTTTCACATCGCGGAGGATGTTGGTGAGTTGGAAGGCCATGCCGAGGGCGATGGCGTACTCGCGTGTCTGCGGTTCGCTGTAGCCAAAGATTTCGATGCTGACCAAGCCCACGGCGCTGGCCACGCCGTAACAGTAGCGTTCCAGTTCGGCGAAGGTGGCCTGCCGGGTCTTGGTGAGATCCGTTTCCACGCCGACGAGAATGTCTTCGAGATAGGAATGGGTGATTTGGTGCGCGTGGATGATTTCCCCGAGTTCGACGCCGAGCGGCATCACGGGCGTTTCGTTGCGGTAGGCGCGATTGATGTCCTGCCGCCATGCCTCGAGTTGCTCCGCTTTTTCGGTGAGTGTGAGTGTTTCCGAATCGGCGATGTCGTCGATGACGCGGCAAAAGGCGTAGAAAATGGACATCGCGCGGCGTTTCTCCGGCGGGAGGGAGAAGAAGGCGAGGGCGAGATTGGAACCGCTGGCGGCGGTGATTTGGGCGCTGGAGGGGGCGGGAGAAGGGGAATCGGACATGGATTAGGCGCTCAGCCAGGCTTGGGCGAGCAGGGTGGCGAATTCGGTTTTTTCGACTTTTGGGCGGGCGGTGAGGGTGTCGAAATTTTGGTCCTCGATTTTGCGTAAAATCGAGGCGCCGCCGAGCCAGGTGAGGCGGATTTCCCACTGGAGTAGGCCGGGCAGGGTGGCGGAAAGGGGCTCTCCCTGATCGAAGATCGATTGGGTGCGGTCGACCTGAAAGCGCATGAGTCGGCGGAAGCCGGGGGTGGTGCGGTGGGCGAACAGATCTTCCTCGGTCACCCCGAAGGCTTCGCGGTCTTCTTGTGGCAGGTAGATGCGGTCTTTGCGCAGATCGACGGAGACGTCTTGCCAGAAATTGGCCAGTTGGAGGGCGGTGCAGATTTGATCCGACATCCAATGTTGATGGGAGTCGCGATGGCCGTGCAGCAGGAGGACGAGGCGGCCTACAGGATTGGCGCTGCGACGGCAGTAGTCGAGCACTTCGGCAAAATTGGCGTAGCGGCGCTTGACGACGTCTTGCTTGAAGGCGGAGATCAGATCGGTGAAGAGACTAATGGGCAAATCGAGGTCATTGATCGTGGCTTGGACGGCAATGAAGGTGGGGGGGGTGTTGCGGGTGATCGGTTTGGACAGGTGGCTTTGCCACTCGTCGAGCGCGAGGAGGCGTTGCTCGGGGGAGAGGCGTTCTCCGGGGGCGAGTTGAAGCGTCGAACCCGTCAGCATGCCGTCGTCAACGTATCCTTCGTCTGCCATGTCGTCCGCATAACGGGCAAAGGCATAGACGGCGTGAACATGTTTTTGGAGATGACCGGGAACAAGGCGGCCTACGGGAAAGTTCTCGTAATGAGAGCGGGCCAGGGCGGTGCAATGGGCGTAGGCTTCCTCGACAGTCATCCCGCAGTTCTAAACAAAGCCGACGGTCTGTGCAATCCCTTCTGTAGCAATTGATTTTCCTCTCAAGAGGCAAGCCTTAAATGCCGATAAGTGTAAGATTGCTTAATGGGGTTGAAAAAGTAAGTAAAAGAAGGTATTAATTATAGTTAGGATATGGGTAAGTCTACAAGACTTGGGTGGAGCGATTTCCAACTGGCGTTGATCTTAATTGTCACCGCTTTACCGGTCTTGGTGCTTACTTTTTATTTGTATCACCGCAGTATTGCGGCGGAGCATCGGCTGATTCGACTCGATACCGAAATCATGGCGCAGACTCTGGCCCGAAGGGTGCAATCCTTTACGCGGAATCGTGTGGTCGCGATGAAACTGACCGCTGCCTTTTACGAGGGATCAGAAGAGGTGGACGATGGAGAATTCATCACTTACTGCCAACGATTGCAAAAGGATTATCCGGAATTTTGCTGCTTTCTGTTTTTCGATGCGGCGGGAAATTTGCGCCAGCTTTATCCCCAAGGCGACAAGACGGCGGCCGCCCGGATTTTGAAAGCGACTGAGTTGAACCTAGTGCTGCGGGAGGTGGTGCAAACAGGACGGTTGCGGGTTCTTTCAAGGACGGACTTAATTTGCAATCAAACGGGGGTGACGATTCTCTTTCCCGTATTCAAAAAGGAAAAAACCATTGGAGTGGTCATGGGGTCCATTCCACTTCCCGCAGGCATCAAGCAAATCTTCGGCGAGGAGGTGTTGAAGTATTGGGGCTTCAGCATCAGCGATTCGCAGCGGGAGGTTTTGTATGCCTCGCCGGAGGATAAGAATGCTGGAAGTGATCACTGGTTCTGGAAGCATGCGGAATCCGAGCATGATCGCAATGTAACGGCGCAATTTCCCTTTGGAGAAGATGCCTGGCAGCTTTCGATCTGGCCGAAGGATGAATTGCATCAAGTGCTGCACACGGAATCTCCGGAATGGATTGTCATCTGTGGCGGCTCCACGACCATCCTGGTGATCTGTGGCGTCTCGGTTTTGTCTTGGCGGCAGCGTGCCCTTAAGAGGGCTCTGGAAGAAGCCCGTCATGCTCATGATGTGGTGAAGGCATCGGAAAAGCGTTTTCACGAGGTGATGGAGCGTATTCATCTTTTGGGTTTGGTTCTGGATCCCCAAGCGAGGGTGTTGTTTTGCAATGATCGATTTTTGCAAACGTGTGGTTACTCGCGTGAGGAGGTGATCGGGAAGGATGCCATTGAGTTGTTGACGCCTCCCCAGGAGCGACGTGCCTTCCGCCAATTGCGACGGGATGTTCTATCCGGCAAGGTGCAGGAGATCAGTCGCCAGATGAATCTGATGACGCGGGAAGGCAAGATTCGTCAGATCATGTGGAATCACGTGATTTCCCGCGGCCCGACTGGCGAGGTACAGATGCTGACCAGTTTGGGGGATGATATTACGGACCGGCTGGCGCAGGAGGAGGCGCAGCGGCAGACTCAAAAGCTGGAGAGTCTCGGGGTGCTGGCGGGAGGCATCGCGCATGATTTTAACAATCTGCTGACGACCATCATTGGTCATAACGATCTGGCTTTGCGAAAAGCGGGGCCGCATTCCGACCTCAAGGTACACCTCGACAATGTTGGCCGTACGGCACGACGATTGGCGGATTTGACGTCGCAGATGCTGGCGTATTCGGGCCGGGGACGATTTGAGGTGCGGCAGGTAAATCTCAATCACCTGGTGGAAGAGATGGCGGACCTCTTGCGCATTTCGATCCCGAAGCGGGTGGAGATTCGCTACGATCTGCAAGCCGATTTGCCGCTGATCGAAGTGGACGCGACACAGGTGGAACAGGTGCTCCTGAACCTGGTGACGAATGCCTCCGAGGCGATTCAGAATCGTCCCGGTTGGATTGCGCTCCGGACGAGCCTGCATGACTTCAATGAACTGGAGCTGGCGAGCGGTCAGCTCAATGGACAGAAGTTGTCTCCTGGCCGCTATCTGGAATTGTCGGTGGAGGATAGTGGCTGCGGCATGGATGAGGCAACGGTGGCGCGTATTTTTGATCCATTCTTTACCACGAAATTTACCGGGCGAGGCCTCGGCTTGGCGGTTTTACTGGGAATCGTGCGTGGTCATGGAGGTGCTGTGACGGTGGAATCGCGTCCAGGTTGCGGCACGATTTTTCATGTCTATTTTCCCGTGAAGCAGGTGGAGGCGAGCTTGCGGAGGACCGATCCTCCTTCTTTCTTTACGAATGGTCACGGTGCTGGTGAGGAGTCTTTGGTTGAAAAGTATGAAGGCGACGGTGCCGTTTTGGTGATCGATGACGAAGAGACGATCCGGCTGCTGGCGACGGATGTGCTCGAAGGGGCTGGCTTTACGGTGTTGCAGGCGGCCGATGGAGAGTCGGGTATCGAGCTGTTCAAGGCGCATCAAAAGGAGATCGCCGTCGTCTTGTTGGATTTGACGATGCCGGGCATGGGCGGGGAAGCGACCTTTGCGCAACTTCGCGCGATGGACCCCAGCGTCCTGGTAGTAATGACTTCCGGTTATAGCAACATGGAAATCGAGTGGCAGTTCCAGGAAAAAAATCTGGCCGGATTCGTGCACAAACCGTTCCTGCCTTCCGAACTGGCTGCGAAGATAATTCAGGTGGCCCAATGTTGGCCGGGCCGGGCCAGTGCGGCCAGATCGTGACGTTGCCAGTGTTCGTTCTCTGCTGAGGCCAGCTCTTTGCGGAATCGCGCGGCTTCTTCCGGTGTTATGGATGGATTGCGATGCGGTACGCCCATCAGGCCGGTAAGGTGCGGGTAACTGTCCGTGTTGAGCCGCAATCCGTGATAACCCTCGGCTCCGGGGCCCAGGGCCAGAATCGGCGTATAGTCCGCTGTATGGGTGGTGCCGGTCCAGCCGATACCAGTGTGGTTGCCGGTGAATTCACCGAGCAAGCCGACAAAATTAGCGTGTTGCTGGTTGCCGACGCTGACCGGTTTATTGGTGAGGAGATCAGCCAGCGCTTGGGCTTGCTCGGGAGCAAGGGTGAGGCCGGTGCCATCCTTCACGCGGGCGAGGACCTCCTCCGGCTTCACTGTCTTGGTGACGCGCACGATCCGCTGGAGGTCGCTGAGCATGAGGAGCGTTGAGGCGCGGAAGTCTTTGAGCCGTGCGAAGCAGGCGTTGGATTGGGAGTACTCCTTGCCCATGCCGTTGAGGCCGGGGTTGGAATTGCCATGGTCGGAGGTGACGATGAGTAACGTATCCGGATTGCTGCGTACAAAATCGAGTGCGACACCGAGCGCCGCGTCAAAGGCGAGTTGATCCCACAGGATCGCGGCGGGGTCATTGGCATGGGCTGCGTGATCGACGCGGGCGCCTTCGATCTGAAGCAGAAAGCCGTTCGGATTTTGCCGGAGCGATTGGAGCGCCAGCGTGGACATCTCGGCGAGAGTCGGTACGCGTTGTTGCAAGGCGGTGGAATTGTTCCAGTCCACCGTGAATGGAAGAAAGTGAGGATCGAACAGACCGAGGATTTTCTTTTGGCCGGACGCGGCAGTGAGTTCGCTGCGATTCTTGAGCACGGCATACCCTGCCTGCTTGTATTCCCCAAGGAGATCTCGGGTATCTTCGCGCACTTCCGGGTCGAAGAAGCCGAGTCCGCCCCCGAGCAGGACATCGACGAGATTCAGGTATTGTGTGGCAATGAGCGCTTCATCATCCCGGTTCTGCGACACCGCTGCAAATCCGGCCGGCGTGGCGTGCGTGATCGTGGCGGTGGTCACCAGTCCCATCGAGCGACCGGAGGCTTTTACCGCGTGTGCGATGGGCTGAAGCGCGGTGCCATCGGGTAGGACGTTGATGACGCGATTGAAGATGCGGGAACCAGTGCCCCAGGATGAGGATGCGGGGGCGGAGTCGGTGACGATGGAGTTGAGCGACGCCATGTCGAAGAACCCGTGGACGGTTTCCGGTCGACGGGCGAGGGCGTGCCAGTTTGTTTCGCCTTTGCCGAGAAGCCGCGAGAACGCTTCGGCGAGAGTCGGTACACCGAGGCTCATGCCGTCGGAGACCATGAAGATAATATGCTTCGGTTTCGCGCTGGAACGCGTGCACGAGACGAGGGGAAGCGAGACCGCACCGACGGCAGCGGTTGCGCCGAGTTTTAAGGCCTGTCGACGGGAGAGCGGTGAGAACATGGCGGCGATACTAGCGCACGCCGGGGAGATTTGTCAGGCGACAAGTGGGTGACGGACGGTTCGGCGAACGGGTGCTACGCTGTCGCGGCAGGCACCCCGAAAGAAACTCCGAATGTAGCCGCCCTCGTTGAGGGCGGTCGGTCGATCTGTTGCTATGGTTCTGAGTTAGATATAATACCGCCAATTGATATTGGGGAAGATATTATCTCTCCACTCACAGTTGGCGAGGAAGGCTTCGTCGATGGAGTTGGCCTTGATCTGCTCGTAGAGGCGGGTGAAGCGCAGGACGTGGTCCTTGGTGCGTTTGACGGCGTAGGGGACCATGGTGCCGGTCTTCATGATGAAGGCCCAGTCGCTGGATTGGGCGAGCAACAGTTCGCGGGCCGCCTGCTTCATGGCGCGTTCGGTCAATCCGTAACAGTCGCGGTACTGGCGCGCGATTTCGGTCATGCGCTGTGCTGCGAGGTGCAGGTGAGGGTAGATCCACGCATTGGATTGTTCGAGCCACACTTCCCAATAGCCCTTGTTGCCCCACGAGGAGGCCGAGGGGGTGGCGAGTTGCTGGGTCGGGTACTGCGTGAGGTATTCGCTGGGCGTGATCGTCTTGAAGACGTTCTGATCGTAGTTCACTTTCCGCAGCAGGTAGTTGAGGAAGTCAGGGCCTTCAAACCACCAGTGACCGTAGAGTTCGGCGTCGTACGGAGACACGACGATGGGCGGAATGCCAAGGGTGGCGTTAAGGTGTTCGATCTGCTTTTCGCGATTGAACATGAAGTTGCCGGCATGGCTGGCGGTTTTCTCGCGCGCCACGGTGGGACGGTACGGCTGCTTGTCCATCGTTTTGCCGGTGATGCGGTGATATTTGAGGCCGGTGAATTTGCGCTGGCCATTGGGCTGGATGTACGGACGGATGTAGTCGTACTCGAGGTCGAAGCCGACGTCGCGGTAGAAGTCGCGGTAATCCCCATCGCCGGGATAACCTTCTTCTGCGCTCCAGACCTGCTTGCTGGATTCCATGTCGCGTCCAAACGCGGCGGGGCCGCTACGGGTGAAAATGGGGGCGAAGATGCCGAAGCGAGGGCGGGGTTCGGCAAAGAGCACGCCGTGGCTGTCAACGATGAACCAGCGGATTTCGGCTTCTTGCAGGAATTTTTCAATGCCGGGGACGTAGGCGCACTCGGGGAGCCAGATGCCGCGTGGGTTGCGGCCGAAACATTCGCGGTAGTGATCGCGGGCGACCATGATTTGCGCGCGGATGGCTTCGGGATATTCGGTCATCAACGGCAGATAGCCGTGCGTGGCACCGCAGGTGATGACTTCCAGCTTTCCGGCGTCTTGGAATTTGCGGAATGCGTTGATGAGGTTGCGTCCGTACTTGTCATTGAAGACTTCGCGGCAGTTGCTCAGCCGGTTGTGATAGAACCAGGCGAGTTCGTGATAGGCGTGGTCGAAACGTGTGCGGTCGATTTCCTTGCGGCAGAGTTCGAGTTGCTTGTCGAGGGTGCGGATGTAGCGCTCCTGCAGGAGGGGGTCCATGAGCATCGAGCACAGGGGCGGCGTGACGGACATGGTGAGACGGAAATCGACGCCGTCGTTGAGCATGCCGTCCATCATGTTGATGAGCGGGATGTAGGTCTCGGTGATGGCTTCGTAGAGCCAGTCTTCTTCCAGAAATTCGTCGTATTCGGGATGCCGGACAAAGGGCAGATGGGCGTGAAGCACTAAAGCGAGATAACCTTTGGGTGTCATAATGAATGCGTTCCTTGTGAAAATGGCGGCGTCGGGAAGAAGTCGAGGGGCATGCTACGGCTTAAGTTGCGTGAGTGGCAAGCTCTTGACTGGGAAATTTCTGCCGGGGCCATGCAGGCCGTCTGGGCGTGAGTGAAAAAGACGGTTGGGCAAGCGAGGGCTTCCCAGAGCGATTTTGCAAATCGCCCGACAGAAAGCCCATGGATGCTGCGCACGTCCGTGTGTGTCGAGGGACGAGCCTAGTCGATACGTCCGAGCGGTTCCGGAAGCGGAGGCTGTCCGGTCTTGCGCACGTCGCCATCGTAAGCGCTCATGCGGAGGAAGGAGAGCATCGCGGAGCGTTTCTCTTCGCCATCGGGAGCGACTGCTTCAATCGGGATGTGGAACTTGCCATCCGGGAAGGTGAAGTGATAGCTGAAGGTGCCGTCGGGGCGCAGGGTGATGTCTTGGCCATCGATGCGGACTTTCGCATTCGGATCGGTGCCGCCGTAAATGATGAGCTCGGCGTTGACATGCATGTGGAAGCCACGTTCGCGGGGGCCACCGAATGGGCTGCTGAGGCTGGAAACGCCACCGGAGGAGGTCCACTGCCCCGAGCTGACCATTTCCTGCAGGCGACGGCGCAACGTCTCGGTGATTTCGAGCGAGCCAACCCAGCGGCGACGGGTGAAGTCTCCGGCGAGGATGTTGACCAGTTCGTTGTGCTGTTCCTTGTTGAGTGGTGCTCCCTGGCCGATGGCGAAGGGGAAGGGGTAACCTTCGTCTTGCAAGCGGGCGAGGGCATCGGCGAGTTCCTCTTCGGGCAGCATGTGGTCTTTGATCATCTCAAAGAGCTGGGCGAAGCTGTAGTGGAATGGAATCGTGACGAAGCGCGCATCGGTCTTCCACGAGAGATTGTCGCGTGGGGTGGTTGTCTTGCCCGAGCGGGAAATCACTTCGAAACCACCGTCGTGACGGTAGTAACCGAGCTCGGCGTAGAAGGTCGTGTCGGGCTGCCCCACATGGAGGTACCAGTTGCGGGAGGCTTCGTTGATCTGGATCTGTTGGGCGCGCTGGCCGTTTTCCCAATAAACCTGCAGGAATACCTTGCCGTCGTGAGCGGCATGGGCGGCTTCCTGATATTGCTGCCAGCTCAGGTCCCAGTAGGCGAAAATCCATTGGGGATCGCGTGAGACGAGGTACAGCTTTTTGGTGCCATAGGAGTCGGGTAACTCACCAAGATATTCGTAGGCCGGGGGTTCGTGATGCTTGGGTTCGACCGGAGGGGGGGTGAGAATGAATTTGCGATCCTGCAGGTCGAGCGGCATCGGTTCAGTGCTCAACCGAGGGTCGTTTTTCGAGGTGGACGCGTGAAGGTTGGACGGGGCGGCATCGACGGCTTTCGTCAATGGCTTGCGCTTCAGGGTGGTTTTTTTCGCTGGAATCTTGATTTTACTGGCCATACTAATCCCCTCTCTTCTACGGTTTCATCGCGTCTAAAAGCAATTCCCAAGCCAAATCATCAGCCAAGGCAGGCAATATTAGAATTACCACTTGCAGATTAGAATGATACAAGTTTATTGACGAGGAAAAATTAAGTGAATTTTTGTTCATAAATTAAAATAAGTCATTATCAGCACTTATGTTACAAAGTAGTGTCGCTTTCCCGTCTGAATTATTTAGCATGTGATGGAACTTGTCATTCAACGGCGTGTTGCCATCGAAATTTTAGGGTCATATATAAAAAAGTGTAAAAATGGCGGCCATACCTGATTCCTTTGACCTGCAAGTACGTCGGGCGAAACAAGCCGCGCCGGAACGGCAGCTTGATTTTTTACTTGGCTCGCTTCTCGCTCTTTCGGAGTGGTGGTTGCTCAACCAAGGGAGCGAAACGGCGCCCTATCCGGCGATCGTTGAGCTGGACGCCGTGAAATGCGTGGTGGTCTTTTCGGCTTCAGGCAAACTGCAGGATTTCGTGGGAGAATGTCGGGGGGAAAATGAGCGGATAGCGCAGATAGCGATTCGGGTGCCGGAGGTGGTGGATTACTGTCTCCGCTTTCGTTCGGTGGGGGTGACGGCGATTTTGGTGAATCCCGGTGACTTTGCGTTTACGGTGGAGTTGGAGGCGGTGGAGTCTTTCGCGACGGCCTGGCGGGAGCGGCGCGCGGCGAAGGGGGAATCTCGTGGATTCTGGATTCCGAATATGACGACCGAGGAAGAGGATTTCTGGCAGTCTCACGGGCTGTGAGACTGTGCCAATTCCCAGCGGCGAGCCTTGCGAGCCAGTTACGGGGTGCAGGGCTCAGCCCTGCTTCCACTTGATGGTGCAGCCGATGGCGTGAGTGACGGGGCTTGCGACAGGTTGGTCGGAAAGGACGGCGCGGATGGCGTCGCGGAGGGTCTGTTCTTTTACCAGGGCTGGGTCCTGCCAGTTGTCGTCAATCCGGCCATTATAGCGGAGGATGCCTTCATGGTCGAAGAGGTAGGCTTCGGGCGTATACTTTGCTCCAAAGGTGCGGGCGACCTGCTGGGTGTGATCGCGCAGGTAGAGGAAGTTGAATTCCTCGCGTTGCGCGCGGATGATCATCTCGGAATAGCTGTCCTGCGGGTAATTGGTGTCGTCGTTTGAATTGACGCAGACGAGGGCGACATTTTGGGCGACGAATTCGTGCTGCAGGGCGATGAGGCGTTCCTCATAGGCTTGGACGTAGGGGCAATGGTTGCAACTGAATATGACCGCGACAGCCTGCTTGCTATCGATCAGGGTGTGAAGTGAATAGTTGATGCCGTCGATACCGGGCAAGGTGAAATCCGGTGCCTCGCTGCCGATGGCCAATTCCTGCTTTTCAATGGTGGCGCTCATAAGTCCTGTCTCCCAATATGGTTAAGTTACCGACTCCGTGCTCCCCATGTCTGCTGTCTGACTCCTTGAGAGCAGGGTAGCAGGAAGCGGGCCGAAGTACAGCTAGACTTAAGTCAAAATGCAAAGGTCAAAAGTCAAAGCTATGGAGAAAGGAAAGTCCTCAGATTACGCCGGGGCTGCATCGCGTTGCATCGTGCCTTTGTATTTGCCGGGCTCTTCGGTCACGCCAAAATTCGTGGCAGCGAGTTCGCGGACGCGATCAAGTTCGGCTTGGGTCAGGCGAGCCGTGTCGGGCGCGGCGGCAAATTCGACAAGTTGCTCTTCGTTGTAAATATTCGGCAGGCAGCTCGCGATGCGGGGATCGGCCAGCAGCCATTGCAAGGCGGCCTGGCCGAGCGTGCGCTGGGGATTTTCGAGGAAGCGGAGCGTCTCGACTTTCTGGATGCCGTTGAGCAGCCACGCGCGCGGGCGATGATTGCGGTGGTCGTTGGGCGGGAAGACGGTGTCGGCGGTGTACTTGCCCTCGAGCATGCCGCTGGAATGCGTCACGCGAATCAAGTAGCGCGTATTTTTGCTCTCGGCATTGCCTTCGTCCATGAGCTGCTGGCCGGGGTGTTGCTCGAGCATGTTGTAAATATGCTGCATGATGTGCGGCTTGCGGCGCGTCACGCAGTCGATGCCTTCGTAGAGCCAGCCGATGGCCGGTCCGAGCGCGGCACCGTAGGAGAGAATCTTGCCTTCGGTTTTGAGATCTTCCAGCAGTTGCCAGAGGGCGTCGTCATCGACCTGTTCCATGCGGATGTTGTGAAGCTGGAGCACGTCGATGCGGTCGGTCTTCAAGCGTTGCAATGCGAGATCGACGGCGCGACGAATGAAGTCCACGGAGAAATCGTGCGGGATTTCGCGCTGACCACGGCGTTCATTACCGTGATCATAAAAATTGTAGCCGACCTTCGTGGCGATGACGATCTGGTCGCGTTTATCCGAGAACGCCTTGGCGAGGAGTTCCTCGCTTAAACCATTGCCGTAAGTGTCGGCGGCGTCATAGAAGGTGATGCCGAGATCAAGCGCCTTGCGCATCAGGGCGACGGCCTGATCTTCGGTGAACTGGCCCCACCAACCGGTGGAAACTGTCCAGAGACCAAAGCCAACTTCGGAGACGCGAATATCTGTGCCGGGGAGAGTACGGAACTTCATAGGTTCCACTATTTTACCGGGCGCACGGCAAAGCTCAAATGCCAACGGAGCTAATCAGGCAAATAAAATCAGAGCTAATGATCAGGCTCGATCACTATTAGCATTTTTTTGAACTTGTCTGACAGTTCAGGAAGTTTGATTTTAGTCTCTCACTCGAGAGTAATGAATAAGAGAGAAAGCGCCTAAACTAAGTATTAATAATGCCCAAGAGGACGGCTCTGGCGTGCTTTGAGTGGTGACGGTAAAATTATCAAAATAGGCTTCTCCGCTGGCAACAACCGCGTTTGATTCGCCGCCAATGCTGATTTGGAAGTTGTCAGATTCGGTCATGTTCCAGAGGGAGATGCTTTGACTGGATAGTGTATTCCAGCTTCCCCCTTCGGGGCGATAATCCATGGATAAGATGCCGGTCGAACTGGAGTATTGCATGCGAAATGTTACAGATGTGCCGGATGCTGTGTGCATGGCCATGGTAGGGCCATCAGGCGTTACGGAGACATAATCAAAATAATATCGCGAGGAATTTACTTTAAAGTAAGTGGAAGCATATGCTTGGCTATTAATGAGGTTGAAGTCGTTTTTGCCGACTAGCAGATCGAGGTGTGTTGTGCTTGGGCATGTAGAGTTTAAGAAAATATCCACAGTAATGCTCCAATTTAGAGTTGAGGCTAAGGGCGAGCCCCAGTTGAGATAGGTAGCACTCAGGCTGGGACTGGTATTGGTGAATTCGAGCCGTTGATTTGTAGGAGTAAGATTGCTGGTGCCAGTCTGGTAGGCTGATTGCCAGTTCGGTTGGAGTATGCCACTATCAAAACTCTCGGTAACACCGAAGGCCTGATGCGAAGGCAGCAGAAGCCACAGTATGGTGAGTGTGAGAGTTGCATAGGAGAAATACTGGGAATTCATAATTGCGAAAAGCTGGGGCTCAATGTGACACTCCTATGGAAATAGAATACTCGTTGTATTTTTGCCACTGTATAGTTAATGGCGGGTTAATGTATTAGTGAAGAGCAAGATGGAGAGGGATGGCTAATGTGAAATCAGGTACGGGGCTACGTACTAGATAAAATAACCGACTACATCTCTTGACCACTAAAGAAAGAGCACGCAGCTTTATAATCGTTTTTTTACAATATGTCTGGCATTACCTTGATTCAGGATTTGGCGGTTGTGTTGCTTGTGGCCGGAATTGCCGGCTGGATTGCCCGTCGTTTGGGGCTGTCATCCGTGGTGGGTTATTTGTTGGCGGGGTTGTTGATCGGGCCGCATACGCCTCCGTTTTCCTTTGTGGATGATCAGGAGCGCATTCATACCCTTTCGGAAGTGGGTGTGGTGTTTCTCATGTTTTCGGTCGGCATGGGATTGAGTTTGCAGCGTCTCAAGCGGCTCGGCTTGTCACTGATTTTGGCGACGGCGATTACGGCTCTTCTGGTTTTTAACGGCACGCGTTTCCTGGCGATGGCGATGGGGTGGAGTGAATTGCGGGGGATGTTTTTTGCGGCGATGTTCATGGTTTCCAGTTCGGCGATCATCAGCAAGGTGCTTTCTGAAACGGGGGAAAGCCACGAGAAATACGGGCAGCGCGCCCTGGGCATCACGGTGTTGGAGGATATCGTGGCGGTGTTTATGATGACGTTGCTGACGTCGCGCGTGGCGGCCATGAATGGACAGGCAACGGGGGCCTTGGGCCAGACCTTGTGGCTGATGTTGGGGTTCGTGGTGTTGTCGATGGTGGTGGGGTTATTGGTGTTGCCGCGTCTGTTCCGTGTCTTCAATCGTCAAGGGGCTCCGGATTTGGTGATTCTGTTTGTGGCGGGGATTCTTTTTGGCGCGGCGATGCTGGCCGATCTGGCGGGTTATTCGTTGGCGCTCGGGGCGTTTCTCTTTGGTACGGTGGTTGCGGAGACGGCCTCGCGTGAAACGGTGGAGCGTTCCTTCAGCGGGGCGCGGGAGATGTTCAGCGCGGTGTTCTTTGTCTCGATCGGGATGCTCATCGAGCCAATCTCTTTGTGGAACATGTCGGGCTGGATTCTTTTCTTCTCGGTATTCGTGATTGTCCTGCGCCTGCTGGCATCGACTGTGGGATTGTCGGTGACGGGGGCTCCATTGAAGGATGCGTTGAAATCCGGGTTGACGGTGATTCCGATCGGGGAATTTTCCTACATCATTGCGCAGTTGGGCGTGGATGCGAAGGTGTTGCCCGACACTTCGTATTCGCTGGCGGTGGGGGTGTCGTTGTTGACGGCCGTGGCGGTGCCCTTGACCGTGCGGCAGTCGGGGGTTCTGGCTGGGTGGGTGGACGCGCATCAACCGGCTTTTCTGCGCCGCCTCTTTGAGCGCTACCATGTCTGGCTGGAGGAGGTCAGCCATAAGCAGCGGCAGAACATCATCTGGCAGCATAGCAAGCGGCGGCTTGCTTTCGCTTTGGCGGAGTTGCTGATCGTGGGAGGATTGGTGGGATTTTCCCTGCCGCTTTACAACTGGCTGGGGAGCAAGATCGAGTTGGGACATCTGGTGTTGCCCGGCTGGCAGGTGGCGTACTGGGTGGTGTTGACGATTCTCGTGGTGTTTCCTCTCGGTGGGATGTGGAAGAGTCTGGATGTTCTGGCGATGTTGCTAGCGGATGTGACGACGCGTGGGTCGATCCAGGAGGATCGATTGCGGATGCTGGTGGAGCGGGGGTTGCGTGTCTTGATTGTTCTTTTACTGTTGGGATTGCTGCTGCCGCTGGTGCCGATTGGAATAGCGCGTCCATGGGAAATGGCGGCGACGGCCACCATTTGCGTGTTGCTCGCGGCGCTGCTGTGGAAGCAACTTGGGCAGTGGCACCGGTTGGTATTGGGCAAGATGGAAAAAGCGTTAAGCGGTGGGGATGCGCCGACGGCCCGCTTTAAATCGGTGTTTCGGTACCGCGATAACTGGAATACGGAGTTGCTGGAGTGCACGTTGCCGGATGATGCGCAGTGCAGTGGTCAGCGTATCATCGAGCTGGCGTTGCGCTCGCGTTTTGGGTGCTCGATTGTGCAGTTGGAGCGGCAGGGCGTGCTGGTGCAAAATCCGACGCCGGAGTTGTCACTCTTTCCGGGAGACAAATTATTGCTGTTCGGTTCTCCCGCGCAGGTCGCCTCGGCGCAGCGGTTCCTCCATCAGGTGCGCGGGTCCAATGGCGAGTTCTCGACGTTTGACGAAAGCGAACTCGGCACGGTGTTGGTGCCGGATGGAAGTTCCAAGGTGGGGCAGACGCTGGCGCAGCTGGATGTCTTCCGCAATGCAGGCGTGCAGATTCTCGCCATTGATCGCGGCGGTTCGGTGACATTGAATCCCGGTGGAGGCGAGGTCATTCAGGGCAGCGATAGCTTGCTTGTTCTGGGAACGGCCGAGCAGATCCGCAAGTTCTTCGCGTGGCTCGATTCCTAATCGAGCCTTGCGTCTTGCACAGTTGTGGCGCGAATGGGATGCATTTTGCGTGCTACGGGTAGGGGAGTGCGCACAATCAGAGGTAGTTACGTCGAAGGTATGGCCCATGCTGTATATTGTTGAATGGACGTGTATCGACTCTGGGCTGCGCTCGTACTATGCCTTTTCGCCGGGGGGCTTCCACTCCGGGCGGAAGAGGAGGCGACAGCTCTAACGCGATCACTTCAACCCTCGGCCCAAGCGATTCCGCTGATTACCTATCAGTCGAGTACAGGCAAAATGCTTTCGAGCTGGATCAAGCTCACGTGCGAGAGTCCAACGGATGCGGAGTCAGGAACTCCTTTTGCGATTGAGAGTACATCGAGCGAGGCGACGGCCGATTTGTTCCTCTCGCAATTGTGGATCTCCGCCATTATCAGCGGCAGCGCCTGGCAGCAACCGTGGTTGGGGGTCAAATGGACTGTCGATTCTTTACCGGAGGGAAATGATGCTTCTTCCAATGGGGTAGCGTTGGGTGTGGGGCTTATCGCCACGGCGGCCGGCGTGAATTATCCAGCGGACACCGTGATTCTCGGGCGGCTGCTTCCAGATGGCTCGCTCGGCGCGGTGGATCGGTTGCCCGAGCGGTTGCAAGCGATCGCCGCGTCGGGGTTCAAGCGGGTGATCATCCCGCATTTACAGCGGTTCGATAGCACGGGGCAAAAAGGGCGTCGCGATGTGGATGTGCTGGCCAGGAATCTGGGGTTGGAGTGTGTGTCTGCGGTGGATCTGGCGGAGGCAACGGAACTGGCTCTGCAGCGTAAATTGCCGGCGACTCCCACGGGTGAATCGATGCCGAGATATTCGCTGGAAATTTCGACGACGCTGGATGGGAAATGCCGGGGCCTATTGACACTTTTAGCCGAAGGGAGCAAATCGTGGCCGAGAACCGAAAGCCACTGGAATGCGTTGTCGGTTCCCGAGAGACATCTCTGGAAGAATGTCTACACGCTTTATGACTTGGGAATGGAGGCTTATCGGGGGGGGCGATTGTATGCGGCGTACCGGTTGTTGCGGCAGACGCAGGGAAATGTGGCGGGGCTGGCGGAAGTTAAGGCGGTCGGAAGCAAATTCGATTTCAGGGCTTTTGATGATCGCGGTCGGGTGGTGCGCCAGAAGATGGCGGCCCGGTTGGTCAAGCCGGCCCTCGACGCGAATGAACTGCAGAGCTCTCTGCTGTTGGCCGAGGAGGGCGATTGGCTCTATGGGCAGACGGCTTCGGTGATTGGCGCCCAGATCATGGCGCGACAGGCATTCGCGCCGCGTTCGGAATCGACAGCGGAGCAAAAATGGCTGGCGCAAGTACTCTTGGTGAGCAGCGTGGCCAGCGCCGAGCAGCAAATGAAGGAGGCTGATTTTCTCGTCGAGAGTGCGTCGTTGCTGATGCCGAAGGAGGGCGTTTCGGCCTATGGCCGGGCCGGTCTCTGGCTGCCGCACTTGCGGATGGGGCAATTGGGGGCGGCGGAGTATTTTATTTCGGGGTTGCAATCTCGTTCTCCTGAGTTCGGCGACAAACTTTTATTTGATGTGCGGCTCGGCAATTTTGAAAGCGTCCTGCAGGGATATCGCGCGGCGTGGGAAATGGAGCGGCAGGAAATCGAGGCTCAAGAAAAAGCGCGGGAAATCAAGCCGGCCGAGATTGGTTTTTATCCCGGGGACGGGTACAGCCCTCCGAAAGCGCCTTCTCCGGTTGTTCCCATGCGACAACTTAGTGAGACAGCGCAGAGTCTGGTGTGGGTGAATGATTATATCGAGCTCGCCATTCTGGATGAAAAATACCGGCGTTTGGGCGCGTCGTATGAGTCGAATTCGATGAAGTGGAGGATTGAGGATCGCGCGGCATTGCAGAATCTCCTGCAGGTGGCCGAACTGAATGCCCGGCGTGGAATCGCGCAGGCGCGCAGCATCGGGATGGATACGACAATTCTGGCGCTCATTTATGAATCGGCTTCCACACTGCGAACAGCGGAAGAAAGCAGCATGCTGTTGGAAGGGGTGCGCCAGTATTGGCGTTGTGCCTTGTTAGGGAATTTGAGTTGGCAGCTTGGAGCGCTTCCCCGCGCGATGGGGGAGCCCCTGAATGAGGTGGGGCATGTTCCGGGTCCGATGCGTTTATGGCCGACGCCCGAGCCGGTTCATCTAGGTCCCACGGCGGTTACGGCTAATGCACCTTATCCACCGGTGTCGCGGCTGGCGCCGGTCGCGCATCAATGAATATCCATGATCACCTCTTTACGCAGAGGGCGGTGCGGATGTGGCTGGGGGGAATCTCCCTGGTCTTGTTGGTGATTGTTTTTTCAGCCTATTTCATTCTGAAGCCTTACTACCAGCGGGCGCAATCCTATGATTTGGAGAAGCTGAGGTATTATAATGTTGCGAGCCTTTTTTACGATCGAAACGGAACCGAGATCGGGCGTCTGTTTGTCGAGGACCGGGTTTTGCTGAAACACGATGAAATTCCCGAGGCCATGCGGCAGGCCGTCGTAGCGATGGAGGATCGGCGGTTTTATTCCCACTGGGGCGTGGATCTGAAAGGCGTGGCGCGGGCCTTTTATTACAATCTCCGCAATTGGCGTTGCGCGCAGGGGGGCAGCACGATTACGCAGCAGATTGCAAAGCATCTCATCGGTCGTTTCGAGCGAACCTTGGACCGTAAATTGGTGGAGGCTTTTCTCGCGTTGCGAATCGAGCGCCATTACAGCAAGGAGGAGATTCTCGATCTTTACCTGAATCGGATTTATTTCGGAAAAGGTTATTTTGGTTTGGAATCGGCGGCGACGGGTTACTTCGGCAAGCATGCGCGTGATCTCACTCTTTCCGAATGCGCGGCGTTGGCGGCGATCATCAAGGCGCCCAATACGTATTCCCCGCGTCGGAATCTGGCGGCGGCGATCAAGCGTCGTGACTATGTACTCATGTTGATGGTGGAGCAGGGTCTGCTACCGCCGGAAGTCACGGGACAAGCCATGGCAGCGCCTCTCCGGATCATTCCAGAGGTGCCTGTGCGAGGGCAGGGTTATTTCATGGCGCTAGCGGTCAAGGAGCTGCGCCAGCAACTGGACCTAGATGAAGACGAGGCAATTCCTCAGGGACTCACTGTGCGGACGACCCTGGATGCCGGCATGCAGCGTGCAGCGGAGGCGGTGACGCGCCAGCAACTGGACAAGTTGAATCTTCTTAAAAATCCGGAGGGGCAATCAGCGGGTGCGATGGTGGATGAATTGCAGGCGGCCTTGGTTGCTCTCGAAATGCAGAGTGGAGCCGTTCGCGTGTTGGTGGGGGGGCGCGATTTCGATAAAAGTCCCTTTGACCGGACACGCATGGCGCGGCGGGAAAACGGAGCGGTGCTTCAACCGTTGATTTATTCTCTCGCTTATGAACGTCTGCAGTTATCGCCGATCTCATGGATCAACGCTTCATATCTGGATGAAACCGCGGTCAAACGGGGTGATAGGTTGGGATTGGGTGATCCGCGGCGGGATTTGGGCAAACCATTTTTGATGATTCAGGATGCCATGGCGTTGGGTAATACCTCCGTGGCAGCTCGCGTGAGGACGGAGTTGGGGATCGATATCGTGGACGAATGGTTGGAAGGGGTGGGCATCTTCCGGTCGAGTCGGGACAGTCCGGCTCTGGCATCGGATCTGACTCTTTATGATCTCACTTCGCTTTATCAAATGCTGGGTAATGGAGGTTCGAGGATTCAGCCATACTGCATTGAGACCGTCCTGAATCATAATGAAGAAACGCTCTATCAAGTGCAACGAAGTGCGGGTCAGGCCTTGCTGGATCCGGTGACGGCGAATCAGATGACGCTTAGTCTCGAGGGGATGATGAAGGAAGGGGTGGGAGCCCGGTTGCGTGGCGAGTTCGGCGTGGCTGCTCCAGTTGCTGGCATGAACGGTTTTTCGTCCGGTTATCGGGATGCCTGGTTTATCGGGTTTACTCCCACAGTGGTTTGTGGTGTCTGGGTCGGCTACGACAAGTCTTTGCCCATCGAACCGCGCGCGGCGGCGGTGAGTTCTGCCGTGTCAATCTGGGGCGATCTCATGGGCAAGATTTCAGATCAGGCTGCGGGTCGTGCCCGTTTTCCTGTGCCAGCAGGTTTGAGTAAAGTGGAGGTGGACCGGAATAGTGGAGAGATCCAAGGTCAGGGCTTTCTCTCGCCGGGGCCGGGGCATACTTTCGCTTATCTTCGACCGGAGCAAATTACTCTGGAGCAAAAGCGGGCCTCTGACCGGAAAGAGGCAGGCGCACCGGATTGGACGCAGTGGTTGAGTACGCTGATGGCCAGTCCGGCAGGAGCAATGCCTGCTCCGCGGTCCGATGTGCTTCCAGATATTCCTCCGTTGGTGACGTACCGGTTGCCGGCATTGCGTGGTGACATTGTGACGGATGATGGAAAAGTATTGGCCACTACGAAGCAATCGCAGGATTTGGTGCTGGCATGGCCCTCGCCTGAGGTGGCGGAGGATGAAGAGGCGGCCCTCAGGTGGATGCGGCATCGACTGGGATTGGCCGAGGAGTGGCTGAAGAAAAAAACGGAATTATCGGAGGAGGAGCTTCGTTCTCTCTATCGTTTCCAGCGATTCCATCCGGTGATTGTGGCCAACGATCTGACAGCGGCGGAGGTGAGCGAGTTTCGTAAAAGCATTCTGGTGCAGAACGGATTTTCGCTTCAGGGCGTGCCGCGCCGGGTGTATCCGGAGGGAACCGTTTTGGCGCATGCGGTGGGGTACTTGCAGCGGAGTCAGACGCGCAATGCGAAAGCCTATATGGCGGGAGATGTCATTTACGCGGATTATCGCGGAGGGGCCGGATTGGAGGATTGTTTTGACGGTGAATTGCGCGGGCAGGAGGGGGAGTTGACGATTGAAACCACCCGGGAGGGTTTTACTAGGAAAGCGATTGTCGTAGCGCCCGCGTCGATGGGCCATACGCTGCGCTTGACCATTGATTCCCGGATCCAATCGGCCGCCGAAAATGCCTTGAAGGAGGTGAAATCCGGCGCGGTCGTGATCACGGACGTGCGCAACGGGGACATCCTGGCAATGGCGTCTCGCCCCAGTTTTAATCCGAATGAATTTCTGCCAGTGCTTACGAGTCAAAAATGGCAGGATCTGAATCAGGATCCTGGCAAGCCTTTGTTGGATCGAGTCTATCGGCAGCACAATCCGCCGGGGTCCATTTTCAAAGTGGTCACGACTCTTGCGGCCATGCGGGCGGGCGTCTTTGATCCGGCGCAAACGGTGCGATGTCCGGGCTACTTCGACGTTGGGGAGATGCGTTATGAGCTTCCGCGGGAAGTGAGTTCTCCGGTGTCGTTTCGCACGGCGATCGCGCGGTCATTTAATACCTATTTTTTTACACTCGGCCTCAAGGCGGGACGCGAGGCTTTGGTGCAAACCGCGCGGGATTTTGGCGTTGGCCAGCCTACGGGCTTCATACTGCCGGGTGAGTTGAGCGGAGTAATGCCGGATGATCCTTACGTGCGCAAAATACATCATCGGGTCATGGGGCCGGGAGATGTGACAAACGCATCCATCGGGCAGGGAGATGTGCTGGTGACGCCCTTGCAAATGGTGTCGCTGATGGGCGCGGTGGCCAACGGAGGAACTCTCTATCGTCCGCATTTGGTGCGGCAGGTGGAGAATCGTTCGGGTAAACCAATCAAACTTTTTCCGCCGGAAGTGATTCGTAAAATGGAGATTGATCCGGAACAGCTCAGGATCTTGACGAATGGGCTGGTCGCGGCGACTGAAGAGGGGACCGCGCAGGCGGCCCGTGTGGCGGGAATTCGTGTTGCGTCCAAAACGGGTACAGCACAGGTCGGTACAAAGAATCGTCCGCGGCAAGTGGCTTGGCTGGTAGGTTTCCTTCCGGCGAATGCACCGCAGTACGCATTCGCCGTGATGGTGGAAGGAAATTGGGGGGAGGATTTGCACGGTGGTGAAGACGCGGCGCCAGTGGCGGGAAAAATGTTTGGTCAAGCGTATGCGGAGGCGCCATCTGCGTTGACCCAGACGAATCGGTAATCAGCCAATGGGGGACTCACAATGAAAACATGGAAAGGGAATCCGTATCCTCTTGGGGCAACCTGGACGGGAGATGGTGTCAACTTTGCTGTGTTTTCCCAGCATGCCACAGGGGTCGAATTATGTTTGTTTGATGCGGCTGATCCTGGGCATGAGGTGGAGCGCCTTCCGCTGACCGAGCGGCAGGATGAGGTCTGGCATGTTTTCCTCCCCACGATTCGTCCTGGCCAGCTTTATGGCTATCGCGTGCATGGGGAATGGCAGCCCGAACAGGGCGCGCGATTTAATCCATTCAAGGTACTGGTTGATCCCTACGCGCGTGCGCTTCACGGGCGCGTGCAATGGGGGCCAGCCATGTATGCGTACGAACAAGGCCATGTGGAGGCTGATTTGAAATTCAGCCCGGTTGATAATGCCGCTGCGGTGCCCAAGGGCGTGGTGGTTGATCCGGCTTTTGACTGGCAGGGGGATGAGCGACCGGCACGATCCTTGGAGGATACAGTGATTTATGAGACCCATGTGCGGGGGTTCTCGAAGCTTTGGGAGGAATTGCCATCCGAGTTGCGGGGAACCTATGCCGGTTTGGCCAGCGGGAGGTCGATTGATTATTTGCTGAGACTGGGAGTGACGGCGGTGGAGTTGCTGCCAATCCATGCGCACTCGGACGAGCCGTTCCTGCCGACGAAGGGGCTAAGCAATTACTGGGGATATAACACGCTCGGATTCTTTGCGCCGCAGGGCACTTATGCCCATCAACGCGGTCCGGGAGCTGCGGTCGCGGAATTCAAGGAGATGGTGCGTCGGTTGCATTTGGCAGGAATCGAGGTCATTCTCGATGTGGTTTATAACCACACGGCCGAGGGCAATCATCTGGGTCCTACGTTATCCATGAGGGGATTCGATAATCAGGTGTATTATCGGCTCGTGCGCGATCATCCGCGCTATTATCAGGATTACACGGGTACGGGAAACACCCTCAATGCGCCCCATCCTCGTGTCTTGCAATTAATCATGGATAGTTTGCGCTATTGGGTGACGGAGATGCATGTGGACGGTTTCCGTTTTGATCTGGCTCCGGCGTTGGCCCGGGAGAGTCATGCTGTCAGCAAGCTCTCCGCCTTCTTTGCTGTGATTCACCAGGACCCGGTGATTTCCCGGGTGAAGTTGATCGCGGAACCATGGGACATTGGCGAAGGGGGCTATCATGTGGGGAATTTTCCCGTTCTGTGGTGCGAATGGAATGGGCGCTACCGCGATACGATCCGGCGTTTTTGGAAACGCGAGGATGGGCAACTCAAGGAGCTGGCCTATCGCTTGACGGGAAGTCCGGATCTTTATGCGCCGTCGAGTAAGCGGCCGACCGCCAGCATCAATTTCATCACCTGCCATGATGGATTCACTCTGTCGGACTTGGTGTCTTACACAGAAAAGCATAATGAAAATAATGGAGAGGGAAATCGCGATGGCGAAACGCGCAATCATTCATGGAATTGCGGGGTCGAAGGGAAAACAGACGATGCGGCGGTCAATCGTTTGCGGCGGCGACTGCGGCGAAGCCTTCTGGCGAGTCTCTTTTTATCGCAGGGTGTACCGATGCTTTGCGCGGGCGATGAATACGGACGCAGCCAGAATGGTAATAATAACGCCTACTGTCAGGACAACGAAACGAGTTGGTTGGAATGGAAGCGCGACGAGGAGCAAGCGACTTTTCAAGCATTCCTGGAGAAGCTCATCAAGTTTCGGAATGGTCATCCGGTCTTTCATCGCCCACACTTTTTCCAGGATCGCGAAGTTCTGGGAAGTAGCATGCGCGATTTGACATGGCTGCGACCCGATGGCAGCAGGGTGACAAGTGAAGCCTGGTCGGATTCGACCCAACATCAGCTCGGATTGCTTTTGATCGGTTCGGCCATGGGATTGACCAATTATTTTGGCGAGGTGATCAGCGATGATGCGTTCTACATTGCGTTTAACTCGGACTCAGGGCCGGTTGATTTTTTCCTCCCGGCATCGGATGGGGCTTGGATGCAGATTTTGAACACAGATCTGGAGACAGGTTTTTTGGAGACACCCATCCTTCATCAAGCGGGCGAAGAAGTGAGTGTGACGGGGAGTTCCGTGGTGGTGTGGAAAGCTTCCTGAGTGCCTGCTTAAACAGGCTCTCAGAACTTTAATCCGGACGCGCGGTGGATTGCGTAGGCGGGGGACTGTAGACTGGCGGTAACACGTACGGCAGATGTGTGAGAGCCGCCGTAAAAAGATCGAACGTAACAGGCTTGGGAATAAACGCGGCGACTTTGAGTTC
The DNA here is from genome assembly GCA_017849585.1 of Verrucomicrobium sp. Classification (GTDB taxonomy): domain Bacteria; phylum Verrucomicrobiota; class Verrucomicrobiia; order Methylacidiphilales; family UBA1321; genus UBA1321. The sequence continues at coordinate 130,358 of JAFIGT010000042.1, read as the reverse complement.
GAGGCAGGCCTCGAAATCTTTCGGATCGAGGGAGGCTGTCATGATAATGACTGGAATATTTTGCACTCGTGGCATACGCCGGATTTCCTGAAGAAGCTTGATCCCGTTCATCCCGGGCAGTTTCAAATCCAGAAATATGGCCGTCAGATCAATAAAGGGAGCAGGCGGTGGCAATTCGGACAAGAACTTTAACGCCTCCTTCCCATTGGAGAAAAAGCGCACGTGATTCGCGAGGTTGCGTCGACGAAGCTGACGGACCAGGAGTTCTTGGTCGTCTTCATTGTCCTCCACGACAACCACACTGATGGCAGGCCCATGGAGAGAAGGAGGGATGTCCATTTCAATTCATGCGGCTCGCGGCTAAATCAGCGCGCTTTTAATATTGTTGGGCAGGTGTCTCACAGCTTACTCGAATGACTGCGGCAGTTTCCCAGCAGAAAGCCAATCGCGAGCGCGGCTCCCACCGCCACTATGGGGCGTTCGGAAACATAGTTCTTCGCGCAGGAGACAATGTCCGCGAATTTTACTTTTGCATTTTCGATCTCTCTCTTTCCTTCGGCCTGCGCATCCTTGGCAAGAGTGCCAAATTCATCCTTGGCTTTTTCCATATGAGTCGCCGCACGCTCCTTCAGGTCGTGCGCGGCTTCTGCTGCCGTCTCTTTGATTTTGGAAATATCATTCTTGGTGGTTTGAAAGGGGGTTCCTGGATTTTCGGTTTGCATAGTACTCAATAGGAATGCAAGGAACGTGCCATCCACGCTGGGTTGGAATAATGTGATGAATTACAAAGGCATGCACCAAAACGCTCCCAACGTCAGCTGCCCGCTTTCAAGTGCATTGTGCAATCTCGTGCGTGCGAAATGGATGAGGTGTGACGGGCAAGGTATACTCCCCACGTAAAAGTGCGAGGCCTTCCTTTCATGCACTCTACTTGGCGGGTGAATGCAGAATGCAGTCCTTGTCGTGTGGGCCACTTTCTAGAATATATTCCAACAAGGTGCGTGCGTAGGAGTTGGCGAAAGCCATGACGGTTGGCATGGGAGATGAGTGAGTGATGGAAAGATCAATAAAAGGAAATATCTATGTCATTACTCCTACTCATCCTACTCCTCCTCGTCCTTTTCGGCGCGTTGCCGATTTACCCCTACAGCCGTAACTGGGGCTACTATCCTTCTGGTGGCGCAGGACTTCTCGTTTTGGTTCTCCTCATCCTGCTTTTGCTCGGTCGTATCTAACATGAATGATCGGCGCATGTTCATGGACTGTGCGCCGACGGAATGGCGCTTATGTATATCAATTGCTGTCGCAAAACATTATTGAACAGAACAGTCGTGGAGGTACCAGGCATGACACCGCTTTCTTCGAATGCCCGCAAATCCCAGGATCGAACGAAGGGGCCGATTCCTATTGATGGTCGTTCGTACTTAACCGATGAGGGGCGCGGGCGCTTTATTATCTGGGACCAGCACGATATTCCCGCAGCTATTCCGCTCGTGCAGGTGAATCGTGAAACCGCGGAGGCCATTCTGCGAAAGACCAAGCGAGGCAAAAAAATGCTTCGGGAGATCTATCTTTCCTACGAAATTCGGATGAAAGAACAGCAAGCTTTTGCGGCATTGTAATTATTTTTTCACTTTTTTTGCAGAGGGCCAATGCGCGCTGAACGACAGACTGCAATAAGCATGCCACGATCTTTATTTGATATAAGTCGCTTGCTCTAAAATGGCTGCTTCGATGTGAACTTGAAATGCTCATGAGATCGTATTGCATAATGCAACTCTTTATTGCTGAACAAGATTTAGAATCTAATATGGGTATTAGATCTTGTTGTAATACGCTTTGACAAGCGATGTTACTGGGCTAGAGGTTTAAGTCTATGGATGGAGATTATCCATCTTTTGACTTTACGTATTTTTGCAAAATGGCTTTCACGCCAAAGGGGCTTCCTATTCCAAGGAGGCCCTTTTTTATGCCCAACTTTCTGCGATGCAGAACGGGTTATCTGGAGTGCAACCGAGAGGTAGAAAATGAAAAAAAACGGCGTCCTATATCCTGAATCAGGATCCAGACGGAAGCGGATTGTGTCGGAAACGGAGATATCCGGTGAAATGAATCTGACGCATTTGCTGACGGCACTGACAGCGTTGAAGAAAGGCGATTTCTCGGTTCGGCTCCCCGTGGGATGGGATGGAAAAGCGGGCAAGATTGCGGACGCGTTCAATGATGTGGTGGAGCGCAATGAGAAGATGGCCAAGGAATTGGAGCGGATGAGCCGCATGGTCGGTAAGGAGGGCAAGATCGGTCAGCGCGCGTCGATTGGGGAGGTCAGTGGTTCGTGGGCGGATTCCATTCAGTCGATCAACGCGCTGATCGGCGACTTGGTCCATCCCACCAGCGAAACGGCGCGCGTGATCGGAGCGGTAGCCAAGGGAGATCTGACGCAAAGCATGGCTTTGGAAATCGAGGGGCGGGCTTTGGAAGGTGAGTTTTTGAGAACCGCCAAGACGGTCAATACCATGGTCAGTCAGCTGAGTTCGTTTGCATCCGAAGTAACGCGCGTGGCGCGTGAAGTGGGCACGGAAGGAAAACTGGGCGGTCAGGCGAAAGTGAAGGGAGTGGCGGGCACGTGGAAAGATTTGACGGACAGCGTGAACTCGATGGCGGGCAATTTGACGGGGCAGGTGCGTAACATTGCGACGGTGACCACCGCGGTGGCGAATGGCGATTTGTCGAAGAAGATCACCGTCGATGTGAAGGGGGAGATTTTGGAGCTGAAGAATACCATCAATACGATGGTGGACCAGCTACGTTCGTTTGCCTCGGAGGTGACGCGCGTGGCGCGTGAAGTGGGGACGGAAGGCAAGCTGGGTGGGCAGGCCGAGGTGAAGGGGGTTGCGGGGACGTGGAAGGATTTGACCGATAATGTGAATTCGATGGCGCGTAATTTGACGGGGCAGGTGCGCAACATCGCGGCGGTGACCACGGCGGTGGCGAATGGCGATTTGTCGAAGAAGATCACCGTGAATGTGAAAGGAGAAATTCTCGAGCTGAAAAACACGATCAACACGATGGTGGATCAACTGAGTTCCTTCGCTTCGGAGGTGACGCGTGTGGCGCGCGAGGTGGGTACGGAGGGCAAGCTGGGTGGTCAGGCGGATGTGAAAGGGGTGGCGGGTACGTGGAAGGATTTGACGGACAGCGTGAATTCGATGGCGGGTAATTTGACAGCACAGGTGCGCAATATCGCGGATGTCACGACAGCGGTGGCCAACGGCAATTTGTCGAAGAAGATCACGGTGGATGTACGTGGAGAGATTTTGGAACTGAAGGACACCATTAATACGATGGTGGATCAGTTGCGCTCCTTTGCCTCGGAGGTGACGCGTGTGGCGCGTGAGGTGGGCACGGAAGGCAAGCTGGGTGGGCAGGCCGAGGTGAAAGGGGTGGCGGGGACGTGGAAGGATCTGACCGATAATGTGAATTTGATGGCGGGTAATTTGACGGCGCAGGTGCGCAATATCGCGACGGTGACCACCGCGATCGCGAACGGCGATTTGTCGAAGAAGATCACGGTCGATGTGAAGGGCGAGATTCTGGAGATGAAGAATACCATCAATACGTTGGTGGATCAGTTGAGCTCCTTTGCCTCGGAGGTGACGCGCGTGGCGCGTGAAGTGGGTACGGAGGGCAAGCTTGGCGGTCAGGCGGACGTGAAGGGGGTGGCTGGCACGTGGAAAGATTTGACGGACAGCGTGAATTCGATGGCGGGTAATTTGACAGCACAGGTGCGCAATATCGCGGACGTCACGACGGCGGTCGCGAATGGGAATCTGTCGAAGAAGATCACGGTCGATGTGAAGGGCGAAATTCTTGAGCTGAAAAACACGATTAATACGATGGTGGATCAGTTGAATTCCTTCGCCTCGGAAGTGACGCGTGTGGCGCGAGAAGTGGGGACGGAAGGCAAGCTGGGTGGTCAGGCTGAGGTGGAGGGTGTGGCGGGTACGTGGAAGGATTTGACGGACAGCGTGAATTCGATGGCGGGTAATTTGACAGCGCAGGTGCGCAACATTGCGGATGTCACGACAGCGGTGGCTAACGGTAATCTGTCAAAAAAGATCACGGTGGATGTGCGTGGAGAGATTTTGGAGCTGAAGGATACGATTAACACGATGGTGGATCAGTTGAATTCCTTTGCCTCGGAAGTGACACGCGTAGCGCGCGAAGTCGGCACGGAGGGAAAGCTCGGCGGTCAGGCGGATGTGAAAGGCGTCGGTGGTACATGGAAGGATCTGACCGATAATGTAAATTTCATGGCCGGTAATTTAACTGGTCAGGTGCGCAATATTGCTGCGGTGACCACGGCGGTGGCACGAGGCGATTTGTCTAAGAAGATCACGGTTGACGTGAAGGGCGAAATTCTGGAATTGAAAAACACGATCAACACGATGGTCGATCAACTCAGCTCGTTTGCGGCGGAAGTGACGCGCGTGGCGCGCGAGGTGGGTACAGAGGGCAAGCTCGGTGGTCAGGCCGATGTGAAGGGCGTTGCCGGTACGTGGAAAGATTTGACGGATAGTGTGAATTCGATGGCGGGTAATTTGACGGGTCAGGTGCGCAATATTGCCGCGGTGACCACGGCGGTGGCGACGGGGGATTTGTCGAAGAAGATCACGGTCGATGTGAAGGGGGAGATTCTCGAGTTGAAAAACACGATCAACACGATGGTGGATCAGTTGAACTCCTTTGCCTCAGAAGTGACGCGCGTGGCGCGCGAGGTGGGTACGGAGGGCAAGCTCGGTGGTCAGGCCGATGTGCGAGGGGTTGCCGGTACGTGGAAGGATCTGACCGATAATGTGAATTTTATGGCGGGTAATTTGACGGGTCAGGTGCGCAACATCGCCGCGGTGACCACAGCCGTGGCGCGAGGCGATCTGTCGAAGAAGATCACGGTCGACGTAAAGGGCGAGATTCTCGAGCTGAAAAACACGATCAACACGATGGTGGATCAATTGAGTTCCTTTGCGTCGGAAGTAACGCGCGTGGCGCGCGAGGTGGGCACGGAAGGCAAGCTGGGCGGTCAAGCCGATGTGAAGGGCGTTGCTGGTACGTGGAAGGACTTAACGGACAATGTGAATCTGATGGCGGGCAACCTGACGAATCAGGTGCGTGGTATTGCGCTCGTCGTCACAGCAGTCGCCAACGGCAATCTCAAGCAAAAGCTGACTGTGGAGGCGAAGGGTGAAATTGCCGCTTTGGCTGACACCATTAACGGAATGACCGATACGCTGGCTATCTTTGCGGATCAAGTGACATCAGTAGCCCGCGAAGTAGGGGTCGAAGGCAAGCTGGGTGGTCAGGCCAGCGTACCCGGCGCAGCGGGAACGTGGAAGGATCTTACGGACAATGTCAATCAGCTAGCCGCGAATCTGACGACGCAGGTGCGAGCGATTGCCGAGGTGGCCACGGCCGTGACGAAAGGCGATTTGACCCGCTCCATCACCGTGGAGGCGCTGGGTGAGGTGGCGGCCTTGAAGGACAATATCAATGAGATGATTCGAAACCTTAAGGATACAACATTGAAGAACAGTGAGCAGGACTGGTTGAAGACCAATCTGGCGAAATTCTCCCGAATGTTGCAGGGACAGAAGGATCTGCTGGCCGTGGGGAAATTGATTTTGTCAGAGCTGGCACCGGTCGTTTCGGCGCAACAGGGCGTTTTCTATACAATTGATTCATCCAAGGACGATGGAGAGCTCTATCTGAAATTGCTGGCGAGCTATGCGCACCGGGAGCGGGGCAATCCCGACAACACTTTCAAGTTGGGAGAAGGTTTGGTGGGGCAATGTGCCTTAGAGAAGGAGAAAATTGTCATTACAAACGCGCCAAAAAATTACATGACAATCAGCTCCGGACTGGGCAAGGCGAGTCCGGTCAACATTCTGGTTTTGCCAGTGGTGTTTGAAGGGCAGGTAAAAGGGGTTATTGAACTGGCGTCCTTTGATCGGTTTAGTCCCACGCACCATGCCTTCCTGGATCAGTTGACGGAAAGTATCGGGATCGTATTCAACACGATCGAAGCCAATACGCGAACCGAGGATTTGCTCAAGCAATCTCAATCGCTTGCCAAGGAGTTGCAGAGCCAGCAGCTCGAATTGCAGCAAACCAATCAGCAGTTGGGAGAAAAGGCGAAGCTGCTGGCAGATCAAAATGTCGAGGTGGAACGCAAAAATTCCGAGGTGGAGCAGGCTCGTCAGGCTCTCGAAGAAAAGGCAAAGCAACTGGCGTTAACCTCCAAGTACAAATCGGAATTTCTTGCGAACATGTCGCACGAGTTGCGGACGCCCTTGAACAGCTTGCTGATTCTTTCGGATGACCTTTCCAAGAACAAGGATCAAAATCTGTCCGCCAAACAGGTGGAATTCGCCAAGACGATTCATGCCGCTGGCAATGACTTGCTTGCGTTGATCAACGATATTCTCGATCTCTCGAAGATCGAATCCGGAACGGTGATTGTTGATGTGGGCGAGGTGACCCTGCGCGAGCTGCAGGATTATGTGGAGCGGGGCTTCCGTCACTTTGCGGACAGCAAAAAGCTGGAATTTGAAGTGGTGCGTGCCCCCAATTTGCCAAGAACAATTCAGACAGATTCAAAGCGTCTGCAGCAGATTCTCAAGAATCTGCTTTCCAATGCCTTTAAGTTTACTGAACGGGGGAAGGTGTCCCTTACCATTGGCACTGCGACGGAAGGATGGCATCCTGAAAACGAAACGTTGAATCGGGCCAAATCGGTTCTGGTCTTCTCGGTTACGGATACCGGCATCGGCATTCCTGCGGATAAACAACACATTATCTTCGAAGCGTTTCAACAGGCGGACGGCAGTACCAGTCGCAAGTATGGTGGAACGGGGCTTGGTTTGGCGATCAGTCGTGAAATTACACGGCTGTTGGGCGGCGAAATACGCCTGGCAAGCATTCCGGGAGAAGGAAGTACCTTCACCTTGTTCCTGCCGCAGAATTATACTCCCGTGAAGCCGGCAAAACGCCAGGCTCAGATTCCATCAAATCCAAATCTCATGGATATTCCGATTGAGGTGGAGATTCCCCCGAGTGTCGAGGAAGGGGCCATGAGTGATCGTTTTCTGGACGATGGCGATGATATTGGGCCCGATGATAAGGTTGTCTTAATCGTGGAGAATGACACCGGTTTTGCGAATCTGATTATGGAGACCGCGCATGAGTCAGGATTTAAGGCGCTGATTTCGCCTCGTGGCTCGAATGCGTTAGCACTTGCCACGGAGCGTCGAATCGATGCGATTACTCTCGATATCAATCTGCACGACCTGGATGGATGGCGTATTCTGGCTCGGTTGAAGGATGATATTCGGACGCGTCACATTCCAGTCCATTTGATTACAACAGAGGAGGCGACGTCCCGAGGGCTCCGCGCCGGGGCCATTGGTGTTTTGCCCAAGCCACTGAAGTCGAGAGAGGAACTCAAGGACGTTTTCGCGAAGATTGATGATCTCGCCAAGACACCGGTTAAGAAGTTACTCCTCGTTTCGAAAAGCGAAGAGTCAAGAAAACGGATGTCCTATTTATTGGAGGAATCCGGCGTGAGTATCGAACAGGAGAAATCAGGAAGAAATGCCCTCAAGCGGATTCAGAATGATGTGTTTTCTGGGCTCATCATGGATTGTGAACTCTCTGATATGCCAGCGATTGAGTTGATTGAAGAGATCAAGAAGGAACCGGCTTTACAGGATATTGCGATTGTGGTTTACGTGCCAAATGCACTCTCCAAAAAGGAGGAACTGCATTTGAAGCGTCTCGGGCAAGCGATGAACTTAAAGGAAGTACACTCCGAAGAGCGTTTGATCGACGAGTGTGCGCTATTTCTGCATCAGGACATCAGCAAGATCAGGGAGTTCAAGCGCGAGATGATCCATCATCTTTATCAGGCGGAAACTGTACTCAAGGGGAAGAAGATTCTTATTGTTGATGATGATATTCGCAATATTTTTGCCATGACCAGCCTTCTCGAGCGCTACGAGATGGGGGTCCTCTCTGCCGAGACAGGAAAAATTGCCCTGGAGCAACTGCAGTCACAATCAGGGATCGATGCCGTCCTGATGGACATCATGATGCCCGATATGGATGGCTATGATACCATGCGGGCCATTCGAAAATTCGCCAAATTCCGCATGCTACCCATCATCGCAGTCACGGCCAAGGCGATGAAGGGCGATCGGGAGAAGTGTATCGATGCGGGAGCTTCGGACTATATTGCGAAGCCGGTCGACAGTACCGAACTGTTATCCATGCTGCGTTTGTGGCTGCATCGGTAGGTTGAGGGAAACTCACGTGGAAAAAAACTCTTCAACGACAATGTCGAGGCAAGTAGCTGATAAAAGCGACATGCTTTCTCCATTGTCGAGAAAAGCCAATATTCTGATTGTGGATGACCGACCGGATAAGCTTTTGGCCATGGTCACAATCATTGAGGAGCTTGGACAAAATATTGTTACGGCCACATCGGGACGCGAAGCGCTCAGGTGTTTGCTTCATCAGGAGTTCGCGGTCATCCTGCTGGATGTCAATATGCCTGGAATGGATGGTTTTGAAACTGCTGTCCTCATTCGCCAGCGGCGACGGTTGGAGAATGTGCCGATCATTTTCATTTCGGCCATTAGCGATGCCGATACGCATGTTTCGCGCGGCTATTCTCTTGGAGCGGTAGATTATATACTCGCGCCTATTGTCCCGGAGATTTTGCGGACTAAGGTGTCTGTGTTTGTTGAGCTGTACAAGATCACTGAGCAGGTCCGTACCCAGGCAGAGGATTTGCGGCAGGCTCACAATGGTCTCGAAGCACGTGTCAAGCAGCGGACGGAGCAATTAGCTGCAGCCAATGAGGCTTTGCAGGTTGAGGTGCGGGAACGCCAACGCGCCGAAGAGAGCCTGCTTCAACTAAATCTCGACTTGGAACAACGCGTATCGGATCGCACGTCGGAATTACGACTGGCGAATCAGGAATTGGAGGCTTTTGCTTACTCCATCGCCCACGATTTGCGGGCACCATTCAGGCATATTCATAGCTATGCCGAGTTATTGCTGGAGGAATATGCGGGAGGATTGGCTCCGGAGGCGAGAGCCTACCTGACTCGAATTGGTACAAAATCGAGGGAAATGGGGCAGATGGTGGATGATTTATTGAATCTTTTCTCTGTGGCGCGCGACAAATTTGATCGTACACCCGTCGAGCTTGACGATCTTGTGCAAAAGGTGATCTCAGATATCAAGGGGGATATAGGCGATCGTGATATAGTCTGGAAGATCGGCCCTCTTCCCATATTGAAGTGTAACTATGTGCTGATTCGACAAGTTTTGGACAATCTCATAGCGAACGCGGTCAAGTATACGCGACCGCGGCGTCCAGCCCATATCGAGCTGGGAAGTTTTTGCGAGAATGGAGAGGAAATCTGCTTCATACGCGACAATGGTGTGGGGTTTGATATGAAGGCCGTAGATCGACTATTTGGAGTCTTTCAGAGATTGCATCGCTCTGAAGAGTTTGAAGGAACCGGCGTTGGCTTGGCGTTGGCCTCACGGATCATACGCAAACACGGCGGGCGGATCTGGGCGGAAGGAATGGTAGATAAAGGAGCTACTTTCTATTTCACGCTTGGATAACGATTATTTTTGGGGGAGGGAAAAATGAATGGTGACATATTCAAAGTGTTGTTGGTGGATGATTCGTCCGATGATCGTTTTTTTCTTCGAATCGCACTGAAGCGAAGTGAGAAGCTGGTCGTAATTGGCGAACTGCAAGATGGCGATGAATCGATGTCGTATCTGAAAGGAGAGGGGAAATTTGGCAATCGGCTAAAGTACCCATTTCCGGATATTATGTTGATCGATCTGAAGATGCCCGGGAAAACCGGATTCGATGTGCTGGAATGGCTGATGACGGAAAAAATGAATGACCTGACGGTTGCCGTAATGTCGGGATCATGGCTTGCGGAGGATATTTCCAAAAGCAGGTCACTCGGAGCTCATGCCTATTTTAAAAAATCCTCTGAAAAAGAAGAGCAGCTGAAAATGATCGCTGAAATTGAAATGTTGTTGGAAAAGCGACCACCTAAGATATGACTTTGCTCTACGCATTGGGGTGTTTGGCACGGGAACGTCGCGGCATGCGGAGGCCATTTTCGATCAGTTCCTGAACCACGTTTTTTTCGTCTTCGGGCTCTACTTTGGGTGTTTGTCGCCCTGTCGAGGCAGGAGCTTCGTTCCAGACAGTGAGTTCGAGTTCCATGCCTGGTGTGAATTCTGGTTCAGTGGGAATGGCATTTGGAGAATTCAGCTCCAGTTGTGCTCGTATCCTGTCATCTTGTGAAATCATGTGCTGGCCTTCATTGCGCGCTATTTGCAAAGCTCGTTGTTCGATGGGGTCATGATCGAGAAGATAGGATTCCTTCTTTTGATTCTGACGATGCCTTTTACTTTTGGTGCTCATAAGACGTATGGTTGTGTAATTTTAGGCTGCAGCTGCCCGCTTGCGAGTAGGTGTCCGTTGTACACGGTAAGAGCCAATTTTGCGGGCGCGTGCGGCTCTTTCGCCGGATTCTTTGCGTGCGCCCTTCTTGGCTCGTGTACGAGTGAGTTTTCCGCTTCCTGATTTTTCACCGCCGCCACTTTGTTTATTCACTGTCTGCCACGCGCGCTTTTCGGCGGTTCGTTTGGACAGGCCTCGTTTTTCGTAGCTTTTCTCTATATGTTCAGCCTGTCGCTTTTGCTTGGCTGTATACTTGGCCTTGGATCCTCGCGGCATATTTCTGAAATGACGCACAAGTTGTGCCGCAAGTTTTCTCTTTTGGACAAGTGTCTGGGGCTATTTCACTAAGAGTAAACCGCTTCTACGAGCCGCGGCTGCGTTAGAGGGGAAGCTAAGTCGATTTTTCTGCATTTAGCGAAAAATCAAATATGGAATCAGGCGGAATGCAACGGAAGTGAGAAGATCCACCTTTCCAACTCACTGCCCCCCGCGGATTTAACGAGCCTGTCGTTAGTGGCATGGCCTTTGCATTGATGCGATGTGAGAGTTTGCGCACCCGGAGGAACTAACTATGTCCGTTATGGAGTATTTAATTGGCCAACGTCGCTTGAAAGATACGGATCTACCTCAACCATGGTCCAAGGGGGGCGACGCGCGAGAAATTACTCTCAGGCTATTGGAAGTGGTGTTCCCCATTCAATTACTCCAAAATGTGAATGTGCGTATGTGGGATGGCAATTCCTGGCCGACATCGGCTCCACGTGCCGCGACAGTGGTATTGAATCGTCCAAGTGCATTACGTGAAATGTTGTTGCCGGGAACTGAAAGTGGCTTGGGTGAAGCCTATCTGGAGGGGGCATTTGATATCGAGGGAGACATCGAAGCCGCTTTTGAACTTACTGACTTCTTAATGGTAAAGACGAATGGTTGGATCTGGCCGCTTCAACTCGGGCATCTTTTGTGGCAGCTTCCGGAGAATTGCTTTTCCCAAAAAAGTCAGGACCGACAAGCGCGATTGCATGGCGAGCGTCATTCGTTGGAGCGTGATCGCGAGGCTATTCAATTTCATTATAGCATATCCAACCAGTTCTATATGCTCTGGCTGGATAAAAGTATGGCGTATTCCTGCGCCTACTTTAATAGCCCGGCAGATAGCCTGGAAGAGGCACAGCAAAATAAGTACGATCACATATGCCGTAAGTTGGACTTAAAGATAAATCAGCGCTTGCTGGATATAAGCTGTGGTTGGGGAGGATTGCTGCTGCATGCTGTGCGTTATTATGGAGTTGAAGCGGTTGGAATTACATTGAGTAAAGAGCGGTATGACTATGTTCAAGAGCGAATCGAATCAGAGGGTCTAAATGGTCGCGCATCGGTGTGCATGCTGGACTATCGAGAGCTCGTTGCCGAGGGACTTTATGATGCGGTCGTTAGCGTGGGAATGGTCGTGCACGTGGGGCGTGAGCAGTTGATGAATTATTTTGAGAAGGTCATGCTCCTGTTGAAACCAGGAGGTCTTTTTTTAAACCATGGCATTGGATTAGGCCCGATTAAATTTCCCGGAAAGAGCGGTTCATTCATTGGTAAATATGTATTTCCGGACTCAGATATTCTTCTCATTAATCGGATGCTTCAAGATGCTGAAGAATGCGGTTGGGAAATACTGGACGTAGAGAGTTTGCGGGAACACTATGCGATGACCTTGAGTCATTGGGAAAATCGCCTAAAAGCGCATCATGCCGATGCGCTCGAATTTGTTGACGAGTATACATATCGCACTTGGCGCCTGTATATGGTGGGATGCGCTCATCACTTTCAATCTGGAAGATTGAGCATCTATCAAACATTGCTTGCCAAATTGACTAGCGAAGGAAAATCCGCGGCACCAATGGTGCGTTCTCGATGGTATCAGGAAGATCGATAGCTAGGGGGCGTATGAGCTCAAAAATTGGAACCTATGCGATACACTCTTTGCAGGAAATCAGCAGTCTGGCCTGGCTGGGGCGGGAGACGTTGGCGGAGGTTTTGGAACGGGTGTCGACAGGTCGGTCGCCCTTTCGTCTGGAGCATTTCTTCTATCAGTGTTATCGAGCGGGAGTGGGTTCGGTGCCCATGGTAATGCTGTTGTCGATTTTTGTCGGACTGACGATGGCATTGCTCACTGGTTACCAGCTCCAGCGCTTTGGTATTGTGACGATAGTGCCTGCGGTTGTTTCAATCTCATTTACGCGGGAAATGGGGCCCTTATTTACGGGCATCGTTTTGGCTTCCCGAATTGGGGCGGCCTATACCGCCGAGCTGGGGGCCATGTCAGCCGGAGGTGAAGTCAAGGCGATTGAAGGCATGGGGATAGGCGCATTGCGCTATTTGGTTACGCCGCGCTTTCTGGCGATCTTTTTGCTGACACCGAGCTTAACCATTATTTCTGTAATATCCGGAATTGTCGGAGCCGCATTCATTTCCAATCTGCTACTGCAAATTGGCTATAGCTTTTTTTTCGATCAAGTTATGAGCAGCCTGCTGGTGAAGGACTTGATGTCGGGTGTGGTGAAAAGTCTGCTTTTCGGGGCCATTATTGGGATGATTTCCTGTTATAAGGGGCTGCTGGTGGAAAAGGGGGCTGTTGAAGTTGGGACCGCCACGACATCGAGCGTGGTTACGGCTGTGAGTTCTGTGATCGCTTGCGATTCGTTATGTAATATTTTTCTCGTCACTTTTTTCCCATGAGTGATTCAACTGAAATTCTTCTGCAAGTGCGTGATCTAAAGTTGCAATTTGGCGATAAGGTCGTGCTCAATGGGGTGAGTTTTTCTATTTGCAAACAGGAAGTGCTGGTGATCATGGGATTGAGCGGCTGCGGAAAAAGCACCGTGCTGAATATCATCATGGGGCTGCTGGAGCCAACGAGCGGGGGCGTTTTATTTAAGGACAAGGAGCTGACACATCTTGCCCGCAAAGAGTCGAATGAGATCAGAACGCATTTCGGTATGGTCTACCAGAATGCGGCCCTGATCAGCTCTTTTAATGTTCACGATAATATCGGAATGCCTTTAAGGGAATTGACGGAGAAGAGTGATGGCGAAATTAATGCCATTATTGACAGCAAGCTTGAGTTGGTGGGATTGCGTGATGCCCAGGAGAAACTTCCGTCGGAATTGAGTGGAGGCATGCAAAAGCGCGCCGGTCTGGCGCGCGCCTTGGCGTTGGAGCCTGAATTGGTGCTGTTTGATGAGCCGTCGGCAGGACTCGACCCCATAAATAGCAAATTAATCGATGACCTGATCATTCAGTTGAGGGACAAGCAAAAGGTCACCTCCATTGTTGTTACGCATGAAATGGAAAGCGCATTTGCCGTGGCGACGAGAATGGTTTTTTTACATGAGGGCCAAGTCATTTTGGATGCCACTCCGGATGACTTCAAGAAGTCAGACAACAAAATCGTGCGCGAATTTATCTCAGCATACACTGACCGGGCCCGGAAATGAGGGATCATGAAAATTAGGAAGAATGAAATTACCACCGGGATCCTTGTTCTGGTGACATTCGGAATTTTCATCCTGGTGCTGGTCATTGTGGGCATGCCTGGAGTGATTCGACCACTCCATACATTTCACGTTTACTACGATAATGCGAATGGAATTCGTCCAGGCGCTCCGGTATTGCTGGGAGGGCGCGAGATCGGAAAGGTAAAAGCGCTTGAATCTCCGGTGCCGACGAGTCAACGACCTTCCGGATACGAGACCTACGAGGTCATAATCTCGGTGCAAGTGGAGCGCGAAGCCAGAATCTATCGGAATGTGACGGTGAAACTGACGCAGCAGGGACTGATGGGGCAGCAGATTATTGATTTTGTTCAGGGCGAGGAGAGTTCCGGTCTGGCAGAAAATGGCGCGGAATTTGTTGGGCTGCGGGTGCTGGATATTTCCGAATCGGTAGGGCAACAAATGAATCGACTTACCGGGCCAGATTCGGATTTGGCTCACACAATCCAAAATATCCGGACCTTAACCGATACAGTCAACCGCTCTCAACTGCCCTCAGTTATCAAGAATGCCGAGCAACTGACTGACACGCTGAAGCATGAGCCATGGCGATTGATTTGGCCGAGCACGAAAACATATCCAGGGGATGAAAAAACGCAGGTTAAAAAGAAAAAGTAAAACCGGAAGAAGCAAGGCAACCGCATGGTAACTGGCGGTAAATTTCAAAAAAAACGAACGCGCTGCATGCGTTTTTAGACCGCTGGTCGCTACAGATCGGAGCCATGGTTGCGATCGGACTCCCTGTGAATCAAGAATCGTTTCCGAAAGAGTTACAAGAACGAGAAGCGCCATCGACCACAACGCCATGTCGGAACTAGCTTTTGAAGGGAGATCGCGCAGGAGGAAAATAACCGAATGACACGCTTAGGCACACATGGGGAGTAGCCCGAAGACATGGAGATTACCATTGTGATGTACGAAATCACAAAAGGTATGCTCGCTGATTTGTGGAGCTGAAAGAACCTCATTCTTCGGAATTGCCTTGGTCGGAACGGGCTTAGCTGAAACCACTTTTTCAATTAATTTGGGCCGCATATCGGACAAGGTTCCTCGGCTTCGAACTGTGTGTTTTTTAATTGTGGTCGGCATCATATGTTTTGGTAAAAAGTGCAGGATTCATTCCTCGTTCTGTAAAAATTTGCAACGTATTAATCCGTAAGGATTTTTTTAGGAGAGCTTGTTCATGGCGGTTTGATATCGTCTTGCGAAATGCGGAAATTTCAGAAGAGATCAGGCGTTCTGCATGACGAGACTTTCTACTCCGACTCTTCTTTCATGGTGCCGAGTGCACTACCAATTATGCCGCCGCCCACTTCGCCAGCGGCGGCACCGATAGGACCAGCTACCAGCGCTCCCAGGGCAGCTCCGGCGAGTGCTCCGGTAGTCATTCCAAGAACGTCGTCACGAACATTGCGCGAACCATCGGGGTCATATTGCGAGCCATTCTCGTTGAGAATGTGAATGGCGACACCGGTCAGATCTTCGGGGACATTGAAGATGGTCACCATTACTTTTCCACCCAGCAATCCATCTTTAAAGTAGCGTATGTGACGTGCGGAATAGCCGGAATGGCGAAAGAGATCTTCCGGTACTATTAATGGCTTCTGTCGGTCATCAAGAATAGTCATGCGGATGTTACGGGACGAAAATCCTTGTTCCTTTAGTGCCTTTACGGCCATGTTGGCATCGCCCGTATTGTCGAAGAGCGCTCCAACCTGTCGATTATTAGCGATTGTTTGATGGGAGATAGCCATAGTGTTGCCTTTCTTGTGTTTAATAATTGATGGGCTGCTTCCATGCCAAAGTGAGAGACCGCTTGTTAGGTGCTGCGAAGACGTTAATTGCGAGGGTCGCGAGAACTGACGGTCACTCTTTGCGATGCAATTTGCACGCTCCCTGCATTGATTCATTTAAAGCGAAGAATGTCGCATGACCCTTACAAATTACGGCCGGTTTCCTGAATTAATAGCTGAGAGGCTTGTACCCGGCGGTTATAGACGGGATGCTTTTCATATTCGTCAAAAGCAAACTCCAATCGGTCTGACCATGTGTCGTTGCCGTAACTGCCAGGCAGGTTGAAGCGAAGTGGAATGCCGAAGAGATCGCTGACCATCAGGACGGCGAGTTGAGAAGGGCTTTGAAAAAGCTTCTGCTGGAGCGCGCGCAATAATTCATCATTGAATACGTCCGGAGGCAGTTGTGTCCATCCGACGAAGGCGAGGAGGTGGTGAAGATCAATCTTTGCAGTGCCGTCGGGATGCAGTTTGGCCTCCTCGATCAAATGATCGTAAAAGGATGCGAGGGGAGCGTGATCGTGATTAGCGTAGCTAGCTAAACTAAGTGTGCGGTAGGATTCTATTGGTTGGAGCGAACGGTCAGGATTTCGCTCCAGCTGGGGAAAGATCAAATGCGGAATCTGTAGCTCTTCTAATGTTTTTTGCATGTAGTCCGGCATATTGCCCATGATTTCCGCGAACAGGTACATGTCTCCGGCTGCCTTGCGTATAGTGGAAATAACTTCGTGCCCCTGTAGATAGTTCATTTGCGCGGTGATCGGGTCTTCGTCAGGGCCGGGGACAAAGCGAGGCAATTTTCCTCCGGTGCGTTTTTTGACCTCCTCTTCAGTGAGCTGAGCGAACTCGGCGTGCAGCGGGCCACCGTTCCATGGAAACATATATGCGCGGAAGTACCCGCGCAGATGATCAAGGCGGCAGATGTGAAAGAATTTCCGCTCCAATTGAACGCGGGCATTGAGCCAGGAAAACCCGGTGGTGCGATGGTTTTCCCAGCGATAGGGAGGCAGTCCCCAATTCTGCCCCCAACGTTCGGAATCTTTATTGGTATCGAAATAAGAAATGGGTCGGGTTCCCATGCTCCAATCGAGATCGAATAGCTCGGGCCAAGTCCATGAATCAACGCTCGTTTTGGCGACACCGAAGCACATTTCACCCATGAGCATGACGTTGTGTTCCTCGGCATATTGACGAACAGCTCTCCATTGCCTCCAGGCGACCCATTGAATGTAGGCGTATCCATCTCGGAGTTCGGAGAACTCTTCGCGTTCCTTGGTCCGGGTGAACCAGGCTTCCGCCGTGCCGCGGCTCTGGTGTTCGGGGCGCCACTCCATCCAGTTGGCATTGCCTTCATACTCGCGAACAAGCAAGCGAAAGAGGGTATAGGGAGCGAGCCATTCGTCCTGGGCCACTTTGAACTCCTCGAAATTTTTACGAAGCGGGTCGACTTGGGGGAAAATTCCGGTGAAATTCCGGTAGGCGCCTAGGAGTAGTTGGATCTTGAGCGGTTGCACCGAATTGTATTTCACCTTGCCTTCACGCAGGCGTGCGAGCCAGGAATCAGGCGCGGATCTTTTGATCTCACTCATGGAGATTCCTGGAACCTCATCTTCATTAAGGGTGAGAAGAGCCGGAGATAGGGCGCGCGAGCTGATTGGATTGTAGGGACTGAAATCTCCGATGGTTTCGTGAATGGGCAGTATCTGAAGGACGGCAATCTGATGGGCGGCGCAGAAATCGATGGCCCTACGAACCGCCAGGGTGTCGCCGATTCCAAAATCGTTGTCATGCCGAATGGCGTAGACGGGGACGAGGAGGCCAGCGCAGCGAGTTGCTGATGTCATCGTGATGGCACTCATCGAGCTCCTCCATTTCGATAGGTTCGCACGTCCGCGACTTTTGCAAGCGTACTCATCCGTTCGTTTTTTATGACGCACGCGATCCCGACATTATCGTCGACTCAAACGGTCTGTGGATCTACATCAACCAGATCAAGCGCCTGAGGCTTGGGGGTGCGATCGAAAGAATGGCTGAGATGGTCGATGATAGCCTGATTGAATTGTGGGAGGTCTGACGGTTGGCGGCTGGTAATCAGGTTTTCATCAATGACGACCGGCTTGTTTTCCCACGTGCCTCCGGCATTGATGACGTCAGTACGTATGGAATTGTAAGAAGTAAGCTTGCGACCGCGCACAGTATCTGCCTCGATGAGAAGTTGAGGGCCATGGCAGATGGCGGCCACGAGTCGACCGGAGGACATGAAGATCCGGACAAAGTTCACTGCATTTTTATCTTGGCGTAGCTTATCGGGATTCATCACTCCGCCCGGTAGTACGAGCGCTTCATAATCTCCTGGATTAGCTTCAGAGACCAAGCGATCGATTTGAACCGTATCGCCAAAATCATCCTCTTTCCATCCACGAATGTTGGCTTTTTTGAGAGAGAGGACTTCAACAGTAGCTCCCGCATCTTCAAGAGCATGGAGTGGATCCATGAGTTCACTTTGTTCGAAGCCGTCGGTAGCCAGCAAGGCAACACGTTTCCCATGGAGTAGGTCGTTTTTTTGAGTATTCATAAGAATCATATGCATTATGGAGCGATGCGTATGCCACTTAGGCGCGGCTTGTTCGAAGACAATTGCCGTGAATGAATTAGAAAACATGACGCTCTCTCATTTCCAATTTTGGCAATTACGAAATGCAAGATGGTTGAGAACGTCTGGTGCGTTTTGCATTTCACCAGAAGCGAGATGTGCGGTTCTAGATTCAAGAATGATTAGTGACTAATGGCCTGCTCCCGTAGAACGAGGCCAGAGGAGAGCTAGGAATTGGCGAGGATGGAAGGGTTCGTGGAAAAGGAAAAGCGAGCGATGGGCAGCAAAGGAAAAAGAGACACCTAAGAGCGAATTGCTATCTGCTGCTGCAGGCGGCCGGATTGCGCGTACGCTGCTACGATTACTGTCGATTCACCGCGTTGTTGAAACGGGAAGATCGGGCTGCGGGTGTAAGTCAGAACTATACACAGTGGTCAACAACTCATAGCGCCCGCCGATAATAACCCGAACTGCGGCCTCACTAGCGGGTGCAGGTCAGCTTCACGCTCAAAGCAGGAAGGAGTAGCAGGAGAGGGGGATGCTGCGTTGCAGCATCCCCGTTCTGGACGAGGTTCAAGACGGGGAGCCGAGTTCACAGGCTTCTACATTCACATTGCGAGACATTTGTGTGAGTTTCTTGTCAGTAGCGCCTTCTTCGTCCAAAGTTTCCTGCAAGGTGCCAGCCACCTCATCCATGCCCAAAAGCTTGGCGAAATTTCGGGCGGATCCATAGCCGGCGATTTCGTAGTGCTCGACTTTTTGAGCGGCAACGATGAGCGCCGCGTCCTTGACCGGATCTTCGGCTTTTTCTTTGATCGTTTCTTCGCCTTCCTCGATCAGGCCTTGCATTGCTTTGCAGGTTTTCCCGCGCGGGCTTTCATCGAGCGACTTCATGATCGCTTCAATTCGCTCCGCATGCACCTTGGTTTGTACGAGATGTTCTTCGAATCCGGCTTTGAGCTCTTCGGATGTTGCTGCTTTCGCCATCTTCGGCAGTGCCTTGATCAATTGGGTTTCAGCGCTGTAGAGATCTTTGAGTTCGTGAACGAGCAGTTCCTGCAATGTGCTAAGTTTCGACATAGAATGTATCTTTCTTATTACGGTTGATGGGTTGACTGTTTATGCGCAGGAGGTGGCGAAGTCTGTCCGCAAAACTTCGGTACTTCCCGCTTGATCTGAATGGAGCAGTGTCGATGCCAGCGAATCCGGCGCGGACGCAACGCTCTGCAGAGTAAGTGTATGTTGGGTTTGATTCTTATGAATCGGAGGATGGCATCAATCCCCGCCTCTTGCGTTTCGCCTCGGTATATTCCCAAGGGCTTTGCATATTGCAGCGAATCAGAACTTCGGCTTGCGGTGGTGTCAGGGCAGCCATCGTAGTGTGAATGGCGTTGGCATAATCTCTGCAATTATCCTGTAGCGTATGACATACTCCAATCCTTCCGCGGTCGTGCAGGTGCCTGAGAACGACCCGATCGGAACGCTCTATTTATCTGATATTGATTTCCGGGCGGAGACTCTCTATTTCATCATTGTCGACCGTTTTCATGATGGAAACATTCATAACTTGGTGGGCGATCCTCAGCTCAATGATCTGGCTCATCAGGACTGGGATAAATATTGGGGAGGAGATTTGCAGGGAATTCTCGACAAGATGGATTACATCCAGGGCATGGGCATTTCGGCGACATGGCTTACGCCACTTTTCGAGCAGATTGAATCGCTCTCCGAGAATCGGGCACCAATTCATGGATATTGGACGCGAGACTTCAAAAGAATCAATGCACGTTGGGTCAATGATCCGAGCGAGGTGCGACTCTTTGAGCGGGATGATA
Organism: Verrucomicrobium sp.; assembly: GCA_017849585.1. Classification (GTDB taxonomy): domain Bacteria; phylum Verrucomicrobiota; class Verrucomicrobiia; order Methylacidiphilales; family UBA1321; genus UBA1321. The sequence continues at coordinate 110,037 of JAFIGT010000042.1, read as the reverse complement.
CTATTTTCGATTGTCTCCTCGCGGAAATGCATCGGCGCGGCATGAAGTTCGTGCTCGATGTCGTGTGCAATCACAGTTCGCCGCAATCCGACCGGGGAAAGGGACGAATCTATGACGACGGCCGATTGGTCGCCGATTTCGATCATGATGTGGCGAATTGGTACCATCATTATGGCGCGACCCAGAATTGGGAGGATGAATGGCAGATTCAAAATTGCGAACTGGAGGGATTGGCCACGTTCAATGAGAATAATATTCTCTATCGTCGTTATATCAAAGATGCGCTGAAAATGTGGATTGCCAAGGGTGTCGATGCGTTGCGGGTCGACACGGTCAAGCATATGCCGTTGTGGTTTTGGCAGGAAATTACCTCGGATTTGAAAAGCAATCGTCCGGATCTATTTATCTTTGGGGAATGGTTTGGCAGTCACCCGGATAATGCGACTTCGGTTGATTTCGCAAACCGCTCTGGAATGTCGATGTTGGATTTTGGTTTGTGTCATGCCATCCGCGCGTGCCTGGGGCAGAACGATCCGCGCGGTTTTGAGGGAGTTCAGGCGATTTATGATAAGGATGGCAATTATCGCAATGCGACGGAATTGGTGACGTTTTTCGAAAATCATGACATGCCCCGGCTGCAATCGATCGGTGCCGATAATGAATCTCTTCGGTTGGCGGTTATTCTGCTGCTCTGCGGCCGTGGAACGCCGTGTCTTTACTATGGCTGCGAGCAATATCTCCATAATGAGACCGAAGGAGGGCAGGATCCGTACAATCGCCCTGCGATGGAATCGTGGAGTATGGAGACCCCCATTTACACGGCTATTCGCGTGCTGGCTAGGGAGCGACGCCGGAATGCGGCCATACAATATGGAAGGCAGGTTCCGTATATTCTAAATGCGGATGTCTACTGCTTTGCGAGAGTATATCGTGACCATCGCTGCTTCGTGGCGCTTAATCGTGGCGCAGAGTTTTGTATTCCCGAGGTGCAAACGGATTTTCCAGACGGAACCTATTTTTGTCTTTTATCTGGGCGGGAATTGACGGTGAAGGAAGGGAGGATTCGCCAATTGACTTTGGGCTGCAAGGCAGCCTGTGTGATTTCCCTTTGTGGTGTTCCTGTGCAAGGGCAGGTAGTAATTCGGGCGCAGGTGAACGGTGTCGTGACCAAGCCGGGGGAGGTGATTGCGATGATTGGAGATTGTCCGGAATTGGGGGAGTGGGACATTCGGAAGGCCTTTCATCTGGAGTATCTGAATAGCACGACATGGTTTGGAGAAATCGTTCTCGATGAGAGCGCGGGCAAGTCGATCGCGTATAAATACGTGATTCTTTCGGAGGCCGACGATAGCGCTCCGCAGCGGGAGAACCGGGAGTCCCGTCGCCGTCCGATACCTTCGGCGGGTGCCGTGAAGTGGCGCGATCTCTGGGAGAGTATTTAGAGAGGTCGGACTGCTTACGGTCGCGTAACGCGCACGCGCATGAAGCGCTTGCTGGTGGTGCCGATGGGTTGCGAATCCTTCACTACGATAGTTTCCGTGCCGACCGTTGGTGTGTTGTCCGTCACGCTGACTTGATTGGTCGCGTTGAACGGGTCCATGTCGGTCCAGGGACCATTGGGATCGCTGGCGACTTGAATGCGCACGACGAGATCAGTCGCGCTTTTATTGTGTGTGAATGTGCAGGTGAGATACTGGCTGTTGTCGAGGGTCTGCTCCTGAACGTAGGGCATGCTGGTGGGCGAGACGACGATGGGTTGCCCCTGGGTGTCGTAGATGCCGAGACCCAGCGCGCATTTCATGAGGTTCGTAATGCCGTCGCGATGCGGTGTATCGAGGTCACCGCTGACGCCGGGTACAATCTGCGGCGATCCAAACTGGATGTAGCGCCAGCCGTCGCTGGTGGGCGGGACGTAGGGCGTGGTGGAGGCCGTGGCACTATAGGCGGAAGCGCTGACGGGGTTGGTTGCCTTGAGTCGGTAATAGTAGAGTGTGTCGCGGGTCAAGTTGCCATCGGTATAGAACAGGGTCGGCGCGCTGATCGTGGCCACGGTCAGGAAGCCGCTGTTGGATGCGGTGGAACGTTCGATGAGATATTTTTCCGCATTTGTCACGGCGCTCCAGGTGAGTGTAATCGTGGCTGCTTGCGGGCCGGTGGCGGCATTCAGACTGGCAATGGCCCCCACGGGATCGACGTTGACCGTGACGGCGACGACACCGGGAGCACTGGTGACGGCCCCGTCATAGGTCGTGAAGGAGAACGAATCGTTTCCGCCGTAACCGGGCGCGGAGCGATAGGTATAGGCTCCCGTGGCGGGGTTGATCGTGACCGAGCCGTGGTCGGGGGCTTGTGCGAGAGCGAAGGTGATTGCGTTGCCTTCGGGATCGGAACCTGTGACGGTGCCGGCGGTGTCGGTGTTGGAAATTGCGGTGATGGTTTTACCGTAGGACAGTGGCGGGAAGTTGGCGGGGATGACATTCAGTGAGCGGAAAGCGTCGCGCTTGTTGCCGAGTATGTCCGTGGCGACGACGGTAAGCGAATGCCAGCCTGCGCTTGGAACAAAGGTCCACTTCCAGACGGGACCCGAGGTGAGGGCTCCCAGCCAGGTTTCGCCATCATAGAAATCCATGGAGGCGAGGGCGTTGGTGTTGTCGAAATCACGCGGGTCCACTTCGATGACCACCGAGGTTCCTGCCAGTACCGGTTCGGCAAACTGCTTGGGAGAGACGATGCGTAAAGCGGAGTGGGTGGGAATGGCCGCGCGGGAAACGAGATCGGTTGAGGTCACGGCTCGGTAAAGTCGGGCGGTGGTTTCGTTGGGCAGCCAGGAAGCGGTGCTGACCGTTCCGGAATAACTCGCATAGGGGGAAATGGGCGCAAAGACGCTCGTGACGCCGGGGGTGTTGGCCCCAACGAACGTCGTGCGCTCGCCCAACCAACCGGAAGCATCATTGATGTTCAGCAAGGTGGGGAAGGTGCCAGCTGGTGCGGTGGTCGAGGGCACCATGGGGCGCGGATAGCGTAGCTTGGTGACTTCGACCATCCAGCTTAACATGGCTTCCCATCCTTGATTGCCGCCCGTGTTGTGGGAGATATTCCAGTTCACGCAATAGGCCACCTGCCCTCCCTGACTGCGCCACCACGTAAACATATCCTGCACTTTTAGCGGGCTGGTCAATCCATTTGTATCGACTGAACCGGGTAGGAATAGACCGGGTACTTTTTTGGCGGCGGCGGTCAGGGTGGGGCTGGACCACTCGCCGCCGCAGAAGGGCACGAAGGTAATTACACGTTCCGGCCAGTTGTGGGCGAGGTATCCGGAGTCGAACGCTCCGCGAGAAAATCCTGTGATGCAGAGAGGGGCATTGGAAATTTCGGGATGTCCGGAAACGGAGGCGGCTCGGTTAAGTACCTCCTGTATCGCGGCCTTGATTTGTATGGGATAATCTCCCGCCGCTAAATTCATACGCGCCGAGGAGGTGTATCCGATCAGTCCGAAGCCCATGGATCGAGCGGCTTCCTGGGCGGCGAGATCATGCGCCAAAAACTGGAAGTTCCCGCCATCGCCGGGGCCAATGAAGATGATGCCGCGAATGATCGGTTCGGTCGTTGGAAGCCAGAGTCGGAAGCTGCCAGATTCTGAGCCGCCGGAAGTATTGCTGTAGGTGGCGGTAAAGGTCCAGTAGGGTTCGGCCAACAGCTTGGTGGAGTCGGCGTTCACGCGCAGATTATCCCATGAGGTTGTTGCCGCCGTGCCGGCAGTGGTCTCTCCGGTGCGAACTGTTTCCAGAACCACCGCGGAATCTCCCGTGGTACCCCATTTGCTTCGGTCGAGTTGATGGGCACCGGTGAAACGCATGACATTGCTGCCGCGCGTATTGCTGTTATTGGGCGGATCTTCGCAGGAGCCGATGAGTTGATAGCGTTTGCTGTTGATCGAGAGATCGATGTTATTGAAGCGCACGCTGCCAAAATAGACGGAGGCATCGGCGGTGGTGCCGTTATAAATATACTTGTTGGCGGCCTGCCAGGTGTCTTCGGGGTTGATGCCGGAGGCGTCCATCTTTGCGGCGAGGGTAATATTGTTATCCCCACGGGCGGCGATCACCAGTGCGTCATTGGCGGCCGTGGCTGAACCCGCTTGAGACGTCAAGGCGAAACGTGAACGTGCCACGTAGGTTTGCGAGGTTGTGCCGCTGATCGTATTGGTCATGCGGAAGCGCAACTGTTGATCAAAAAAATTGAATCGCGACTGTGCCGGTGTCGTGGTGGTAACGAGGGTATAATCCACCGCCGCAGAGGTCGCTTTTTGCAGGAGAACTCCATTCGCTTCGGTGACCGTGCTGGTGAACGGAATCGTGGAGCTCCAGATACCTGCCTCCACATCACTATTGGTGGTGTTATTATTCCCGAAGGCATCCTGAAAAAGTCCCGGAGGATCCATATTGGACACGAGAAAATTGGAGGCCGTGGCGGTGGTGACCTGTCCTGCTCCGGCGGATGAATTGCGCACGGTTTCGAATTGCATGGTCGCCTTACCATCCACGCCCCATACCACGGCGGACATCGCGTGCGTGCCGCTAAATGTGGACGCCCCGGTACCTCCTTGATAGCGGACAACGAGGGTGTACGTGCTCGCATCCAATGTCAGCTCAAAGCCAGTCGCCGGGCCGCTGAGCGCGACGGCATTCACCAGCTTGGTCCCGCTTTCGACGCCCGTGTAAGACTTGTCCAGTTTGTAGCTTAATGTCACCTTCTGATCGCCGGTGAAGAGTACAGCGAGCGCATCTTCCTCGTAATAGATACTACCAGGTCCGCCCGAAAGTGCGAAGCGGAGGTTGCTTTGACTTAGGACGGCCCCGGTCAGGTTCACATCGGCGGAGAAGCGAAGCTTGCGCTTGAAGAAATTATACTCGTCCGACGGATTACCCGAGTACAGCCGCGGTGCCACGACGCCTCCATAGGTGGAGGTATCGCCCGCTGTCATGATCAGTTTGCCGCTTTCGGTGATGGAGCTATAGGTGTTTGTAATCGGCGTCCAAAATGCCGTGATCGTATCGCTGTTGGAGACCACCCCGTTCGCAAAGTTATCGACAAAAATGGGAATCTGCGCGGAAGTTGGCACTGCGGTGATCGTCGTTAGACTCAGAAGTCCTGACCCTAAACTGAGTACTGTGGTGACCATGCCGATAAGTGATCGAGTCATAAGCCGACAGAGAAACGTAGTGGGAGTCATATTTTCCGTTTAGACTGAATAATCAGTCTCGGGTAATGCGATTGCAAGAATTAGTGTATAACGAGAGTATGATCAGTGCAATTTAATTGGAGGGCCTGCATTTATTTAAATGTAAATGCCTTGCTTATAGGTTAATATAAATTTCGAAAGCGTTTAGTATAGTCTAACGCATTAATGTTAATCTATAATAAACATGATTTTCGCGTGCGGGCGAAAAATGGCGCGAGTAGATTGCTCGCGAAAGAGTGTGGTAGGGGAGGGCTAGACCGCGATCGGAGCTTTGATCGCGGGATGGGGATCGTAGCCGACGACTTTGATATCCTCGTAGGTGAAGTCGTGGATATCGGTGATGGCGGGATTCAGTTCCAGTCGTGGCAGGGGGCGCGTGGAACGGGAGAGCTGCTCAGTCACCTGGTCGAGGTGATTTTTGTAGAGGTGCAGGTCGCCAAAGGTGTGGACGAAATCGCCGACTTGCAGGCCGCAGACTTGTGCGACCATATGGGTCAGGATGGCGTAGGAAGCGATGTTAAAGGGAACGCCTAGGAAGAGGTCGGCGCTACGCTGGTAGAGTTGGCAACTAAGTGTTCCATTGATGACGAAGAACTGGAAGAGCGCGTGGCAGGGTGGGAGGGCCATGCCGTCGACTTCGCCGGGATTCCACGCGGTGACGATGTGGCGGCGGCTGTCGGGATTTTTTTTGATCTGCGCGATAACCTGGTCAATCTGGTTGATGGAGCGGCCATCGGTCGTTTTCCAGTCGCACCATTGCGCGCCGTAGACACGACCAAGGTTGCCGTCCTTGTCGGCCCATTCGTCCCAGATGGTGACGCCGTGATCCTTGAGGAACTGGATGTTCGTTTCGCCGCGCAGGAACCAGAGGAGTTCGTACGTAATGGACTTGAGGTGAACTTTCTTGGTCGTGAGGAGCGGGAACCCTTCGCGAAGATCGTAACGAGCCTGAGCGCCGAAATAGGAGAGGGTGCCGGTGCCAGTGCGATCGCTTTTGCTTTGGCCCTTGTCGAGGACGAGGCGGAGGAGGTCGAGGTATTGTTGCATGGGCGACGGAAGAGGGAATTATTTAATACACGACAGTACACCACGCCACGGCGAAAGAAAGAGTTTCGTGGGAACTGGCGACGGGTTCAGGGCAAAAAAAGAGCGGGAGGTTTAGTCCCGCTCGGATTTTCGCTTCGCTAACATGGGAGCGAAGCCTTGCGTTCTTAGGGAACGATGAACTTTTTGTTCGTGTAGGGGCAGCGAACAATGGTGCCGCTGGAAAAACCACGGACATCAACTGGGGCGGCATACTGGGCATAGGGGCTCTTAACGAAACCCTTTTTGCCGGGAATGGCGATGGCGGTGGGATACTTGGGTGCCGCAGCGTTGGATGCTGTGTTGTCAGCCGGGGGAGTCCAAGGCTTGGGCTGTGCCTGGGCATTGGGAGTCGGCGTGGTGGTTTGTGAAGTATTGCTCGGAGTGGTGGTGTCGGCGGGGGCTACGGTTGTTGAAGTGGTTGTGGTCGTAGTGGTCGCACCGGAATCCATGGTGCTGGAGGTTGAGGGAGGGGGAGAACTCGTGGAGCAGGCGGCAAAAGACAAGGCAACGATGCAAAGGAGAAAAAATGGATATTGCTTCATAGCTGGGATGCTTCTCTCACAAAATCGGGGATTCGGCAAGAGGGATTGCAGTGTAGATTGCAGTTTTAAAGGTGGGAACGGATGTGATTAAAAGTTGGTGGAGTTGAGGTTAGGCAGGATTGGTGAGGAGGTGGACGCCGGTTGGAACGCTATCCACCTCTTAAAAGCAGTTTTCAGTCCGACTAGAAACTGAAGACAACTGAGCCGGTGATGCTTTGGATCAGGTAGTCTTCATTTGCTTGGGCGAAGTAGCCGAGCTGTCCGCTCCAGCGGGGGCTGAGCTGCAGCGTCACGCCGAATCCAGCGACGATGCTATTGGCATCGGTCTTGGGGCCGTCGACACTGAAGGTACCGCCAGAACCATTAGCGAAGGCGGCGGTGATGGCTTGCTGGGTATCTAGGAATTCGTGGCGCAGACCGACGTTGGCGTAGGGCTGGACCTTCCATTGGTTGTGGTTGACGTCGATGCTGGTGGTGACGCGTCCGCCAATGGTGCCTTGCAGCGATTCGGCAGTCTGAGAGTTGATTTTCAGCGGTGCCAGCGAGCCGGATTCGGTGTAGCCGTCAATGGAGAGGTTGGTGTAGTCCACTTGCAGCGTGGGGCCGAAGGTCCAGCGACCGATGTGGAAGTCGTAGCCTTGTTGGGCCTGGAAGTTGAATTCCATGCCAGTGGTGGTGCTGTTGGCGAAATCTCCGAGTGCGGCGCGTTTGTTGGTGTAGCTGTTGTAGCCGCCGCCGATGGAGGCATTGATCCAAGCGCCTTGATCCCACCATTGGGTGACGTACACGCCGAACTTGCCGCTGTCTGTCTTCGCGTTGCCGCTGTTGCTGAGGTCGGTGTCAGTGCCTTGGTAGCCGCCGTAGATGCCGATGGCGGTGTGTTCGGCGACGCGGTAGTCGCAGCCGAGAATCAGGCCGCCCGCATTGAAATTGTAACCGTCGGTGCTGTTGTCGCCGTTGACGTCGCCGAAGGTGCCTTGTCCGGAGACAAACATGCCGAAGCGGGAGTCGTTAAAGATCGAAGGGTTGGCGGTCTGGTATCCTTCGGGAAGGGGACCATTGCTGGCGAGCAGACTGTTGCGATTAAACTCGCGGCTGGGGTCCCACATGACGAGGCCGCTATCCGAGAAGCGTTGTCCGGAGCGGACTTCGTTGAAGCGGTTGCCGAGCATGTTGTAGAGCGAGCTGGCATTGGCGAGGCCCGAGCTTGGTGCGGAGATGAGTTCTTCGGGGGCGATGCGGTCGAAGGCTTGGCCCCAGGAGGATTCGGGAAGGGTATTCAGGTAGTCGATGGCGGGTTGCATCGTACTGCCGGGGCGAATTTCGTTATTCAGTGCTTGGGCGACGGCCATTTGGTTGCCCGTCACTGCCGATGTGGTGAATGACTTTTGCGCCATGGAAACGGTGAGCGTGTAATCGTTCCCTGAATAGGTTCCCGTGGTGAAGATGAAGTAATTCTGCATCACGTTCGAGTAGTTGGTGTAGTTGCCGTCAAAAGCACCCGCGTTCATGATGACAAAGGAATCGCCGGTTTGCGGAATGTAGCCGTTGTTATTGTTGAAATTCACCGCGAGCGTGCCTGCGAGCGTGGCCGTGCCGGTGACCTGTACGACATCGAAACTACCAGGGGTCGTATTGGTCACGCGCACTCCCGTGGTGGAGCCGGAGCCGAGGGTGAGATTGCCGCTGACGGTGACGATCCCCGCGGGAAGCGTATTGTCGTAGTAGGCGGCTGTGCCGAAGGTGCCATTGCTCACGCCAACGTTGCCGGTGAGGGTGCGGCCCGTTTTCATGATCAATTGACCGCTCGTGACGGTAACTGTGGAGGTTAAATTGGTATCGAGGAAGAGCGTACCGCCGTTGATCCGAGTATTGGTGGAGTTCAAGGTGCCCGAGGCGCTGACCGTGCCACCAGTGATATCCATGTTCGTGGTGGTGAAGGTGCCCGAGACGCTGAGTGCTCCACCGCTGATGGTCGTATTGGTCGTGACAATGGTGCCACCATCAAGCAGGGAGCCGCCGGTGACGACTACCCGGTTGGTGTTGGTGATGTTGCCCGCGACACTGAGGGTGCCGCCATTGACTGTGGTAGCGCCGGTGTAATCGTTCGTGCCGCCAGAGATAATAGTGACACCGCCATTCTGGGTGACGGCCGTGCCAGCGCGAATGTTGACAGAGGTGCCGCCGCTGGTGCCGTCGTTGGTGAGATAATAGGCGGTGGAGGTGTGCTTGAATTGGATGGTGCCTGTGCCGCCGGCTGCGGTGGAGATGTTGGTGGCATCAATAATGCCCGCGCCGGTGGCGGTTTCTCCGGCCGCCGCGCCGATGTTGAGAGTGCCTGAGCCGAGTGATGTCGAGCTAAGGGTGAGGGTTGCTCCAGGGGTTAGGGTCGCGCCGTCGGCCACCGTGATCACGCCCGAGCCCGAACCGCCCACGGTGATCGAGCTATAGGTGAGGGTGGAGCCTGCGCCGCTGAGGACGATGGTCCCGGTGGAGCCTACCGCGCTACCCAGCACAATCGCGCCGCCACGGAGAGCTCCTTGATTATCAATGCGAACGGTGCCGGTGCCTGAGCTGCCGACAATGAGATTGCCTGAAACGGTCATATTGGAGCCTGCTCCCGAGATTAGAGCGCTGCCAGTGGAGCTGACGGTGCTGCCGAGAGTGGTGGTGGTGGTGGTCAAATCTGCGCCGTTCGTTACGGTCACAGTACCGGTGCCATTGACACCGAGGGCCAGGTTGGTCCAGCCAGCGGCGGTGGTGCTACCGCTGAGGGTGATGTTGCCAATCGATCCGGAAGCAGAACCCGCTGTGACGGTGCTACTGGTGACGGTGCCGCCATTCTCGAGAATGAGGGAACCCCGGCCGCTGGAGCCGACGACTAAATTATTACTCGAGACGACCAACCGCGAGCCGGCGCCGCTGATGGTGGCAGTACCGATGCCAGTGGAGGAGGAGCCGATGATGGCCGTGGAGGTGGTGAGTACCGCGCTATTATTGACGAGCAGATTGCCGGTGCCTGCTGCGCCGACGGTGAGGGCGCTCCACGTGTTGGCAGTGGTGCCATTTACATTCAGCGTGCCGGTGGAGCCGGAGTTAACGCCGATGCTCACGGTGCTGGTGGCGAGTTGGCCGCCATTGGCGATGTTCATAGTGCCGGTGCCGCTGTTGCCAACCGCGACGGCACCGGAAACTGTCCAGGTAGAGCCTGTGCCATTGATGGTGACCGTGCCATTGGAGCCGCTATTGTCGCCAATAGTACCGGTGGAGCTTGTAATGTCGCCGCCATTACTGATGGTGACGATACCTGTGCCGTATTGTCCGACGGAGAGAGTACCCGTGGTCAAGAGAGAATTCGAACCGCTCACTGTGAGAATGCCCGTGCCGGTGCTGGCGGTAGCCAGATAGACCGAGCTTGCTGTGACGGAGCCGGCGCCACTGATATTAAGACTGCCGGTTCCGGCTTGACCGAGATTCAGGCTATTGGTGATGGTCCAAGCGCCACCATTCACGTTGATCGTGCCGGTGGATGTGGTGTACGTACCCACGTTTACTGTGGTGCTAGTGACGGCTCCCGAGCTATTGATATTGAGGGTGCCAGACGAGGTGCCGGCGGTATATCCCCAGCCAACCCAGAGAGTTTGGGTGCTCCACAGAGAGCCTGCTCCGGTGACGGTAACCGTGCTTTGCGATCCGTGCCAATCGGCAATCACACTGGCATAGGTGGTGGTGCCACTATATACCTTGCCACCACCTGAGACGGTCATGGTGCCGTTACCGTATTCGCCGATGCCGAGGTAACCGGCAACGGTTACGGTAGATCCCGCTCCATTGACCGTGAGTGTTCCTACCGAACCGGAATTGGAGGCGATATACATGGCCTCGGTGAGGACGGTAGCGCCATTGCTCACGTTGAGGGTGCCGTTGCCGTTTCTGCCAATGTAAATGATGCCCGTACTTGTAGTGCTGCTGATGGAGGAGGATAGAATCGCGCTAGATCCGGTTACGGTCACAACGCCAACGCCACCGCTGGAATCACCAATCGAGGTATATTGATTATAGAGAGAGCCGCCGTTTTGAATGATCAGGGAGCCTGTGGTGGTATCGCCGACGTAGAGGGTGCCGGTTGTTCCGGAATTCGTTGAGATCTGTGCCGTGCCGGTGTTGTTGATGTACGTCGTGGAGGAGCCGCTCGGTTGAGCTCCGCCCGTCCAATTGCTGCCGGTAAACCAACTGCCGGTGGTGCCGGTCCACGTCTGAGAGCGAAGTGGCGACGCCGTGAAGCACAGCATTAAAATTGTAACACCCTTAACCGAAAAAAAAGCCGACTGTTTCAGCGACTTTAGCAATGTATGAGACATCCATTCCCCCCAAAAAAAATTAATATGCGAACCTAGAAATATGAAGATAATTCACTGAAATCAAGTAGTTTATTGCGATAGCGACAAAAAAGTAAACATGTCACAAATTTGTGAATACAAGATTCCGTGATAGAATATTGACCGATTCAATGATCAATATCCCTAATAATGAGGGAGTTGAGTATGAAGAAAAGATTAAGCGTTGACGCTTCGACGCGCTTTTTCTATAACCACGCCCAAGTCGTCGTTCTTTGGAAGATTATTGAGTCAGCCGTCGCAAGATGGCTGCGAACCTCGCAGAGTGTTTAGGGAATGCCGTGAAAATCGGCGACAGTGACGCTGCGGTAACGGGTTACAGACCCCCATCAAAACTCCTCACAAGGGAGTGGCGAACAAAGCCATTCGGTTTCGACCGATGAAGGCCAGGGGCGAGGCTAAACCCGAAGTCCGAATACCTCCTTTGCGTGAGCTCATGCTGGTGGTGCCTTGGGGCATCACTTGAAAAACTTCATCGTAATCAATGAAGCGTGAGAGCGGATTTCCGCCCTGAGAACACCAATAAACTTCCCACGGCATTTCTGCTCTTGCCTTAAAACTGGAGCAGTAAATGAAATATCGCCTTGCACTGGCCGCAGTGCTTTTGGCCGGACTGATCGTACCGGTTCGTGCCGCCGTCACCGGAATTGATTCCGGCTTCACCTATTCGTCCTACTACAACAATAGTACCGGGGATGGTATTGTCAGCTATGACTGGGATTCCTCGGGGAATCTCTACTACATGGCGGGAACGTCCTCGTATACTTTCGGGGGGCTCTACCAATTCAACGGAAGCACCACGACCACCGTGGTGGCGGGTTCGACTGATTATGTCGGCGCGAGCGCAGTCTACCTCAATGGCTACGTCTACTACAACACGTCGGCGGGTTCCACGCAGAAGATCTATCGCTATGATGTGGTGGGTGGCACCAAGACGCTGACATCCACGGCGGCGAACTACGGTCTCTACGCCTATAACGGTAGTCTTTACGTTTGCGGTGCGGGAAACGTGGGCGATGCGAACAAGCTTGGTTACGCGACGCCGGTGGCGGATGGAAGTTTGCCCAACAGCGGAGCGATCACCGCTTTCACGGCGGCCACGCCGGGAATCGCCTCAGGGCCGCTGGCCTTTGACGCGGCGGGGAATCTGTATTATGCGCCGGGCTGGGGCAGCGACAGCATCTATCGGTGGACCGCAGCGGAGGTGTCGCTGGCGTTGGCCGATCCGGTGAATAATGCGCTCGTGGCGTCGTCCGCGTGGTTCACGTTTGGCGCGGAGTACGCAGATCAAACGGGCAATAACGGCGGTGCGACCTCGATGGTGATTGGCGAAGACGGCAACATCTATCTCACGCTGACGAGTTGGACCGCTCCGTCGGTGCTGGTGGAAATTACAGCGGATGCGAGCGCGGCCACGACGGTGTTGACGGACAGCGATCGTCTCGGCGAGGTGCGGGAGAAGGATGGCAGTATTTACGTCTCGAGCGGCAGCGGGATCTATCAGGTCAGTGCGGTGCCGGAACCATCCACCGTGGCACTGTTGCTGACGGGTTTGCTCGTGCCGCTGGTGATGCGGCGGCGTCAACTCCGTCGCGCGTTGGGCGCGGCGGCGATTGTGGTGAGTGTCTCGACGGTCGCATGGGCGGGGCCTTACTCGGGGATTTCGACGGACGCCGGCAGCACGGCGATCAAGTCGGATTCGACATCCATCGTCGAGTGGGCGGCGGGGTATCAGGATCTCGTGCGCGGACCGGTGACCTATACGACTGCCACGGGCGCGCTCTCGGGTGCGGCGGCATCCTACGGCACGCCGGAAAGTATCCTCGGCGGGTACGGCGGATTGATCAGTCTCGGTAATGGCGGGACGATCACGTTGACATTCAGTCAAGCGATTATGAATGGCGCGGGAGCCGACTTCGCTGTGTTCGAAAACGCCATGCTCAGCAGCGGCAAGGTTTTTGCGGAACTGGCGATGATCGCGGTGAGTTCGGACGGTGAGCATTTCTATACGTTCCCGTCGATTTCGTTGACGCAGACGACCACGCAGGTGGGCGCTTACGGCACGATCGATCCGAGCGATGTCTATAATCTTGCGGGTAAAGATCTCTCCGGCTACGGCACTCCATTCGATCTTGATGATTTGCTCGATGTGGCGAATGCGGATGGTTCGTTTCTTGATCTCGATAACATTCAATACGTGCGCGTGACCGACGTGGTGGGAAGTCTCGCGGGACAGCAGACGCTCGATTCTGCCGGTAACGCGATCAACGATTCCAACTCCGCTTATGGAAACACGGCAGGATTTGATCTGACCGGAGTGGGGGTGGTTCATGCTGCGCCTGAGCCGGGAACGGTCACCTTGTTGACGACGGGCATGGTCGCAATCCTGGGCCATCGCTTGCGGCGGTCGAGGGGCGCGTGACGATCATGCATTCCTTGCGAATTTTTCGCATAGCCATGTTCGTGTGGTCGACTGGCCTGCTGACGTTGAAGGCCGGGCCCTACGCCGCGAGCTCGAATGATTCCGGCAACGCATATGATGCGCCGATTGCGGGATTCGTCGGCCCGGATGGTGAGGGGAAGGCGAACATCCAGAGTGGAATTGATCTGGAGACGGAGCAGCCGATCTACATCAACACGAACAATTATGTGAACCCGGTCTTCAAGGGCTGGGCCACAACCGTGGTGGATTACAGTCCCGCCTCGAATGTGGACTCGCAATGGCGCAATGCGAGTCAGGCGCTTGGCGAAGTGACGGGTGATTACACGCATGTGGTGTCGCTCGGGGATTTGACTGCAGCGCAAATCGCGAGCGGCGCGAAACCGGGATCGATTACGCTCGGGTTTTCCCAGGCGATCTGCAACGGGATCGGCACGGACTTCGCGGTGTTCGAGAATGCACTCGTGTCGAGCGGCGGTGCCGGAGTGGCCGGGCAGACGTTTGCGGAGTTGGCCTTCGTGGAGGTTTCCACGGATGGGCTCAACTTCGCGCGCATGCCGAGCGTGTCGTTAACCCCTAGTGCGGTCGGTCAGTACGGCACGGTTGATCCCACGAACATCTACAATCTCGCGGGGAAAAGCGTGAATAACGATGGGGACAGTTGGGGCACGGCGTTCGATCTGGACAGCCTCGTGAACGATTCGCTGGTGCAACTCGGGCTGGTGAATCTCGATGAGATTAACTACATCCGCATCGTCGATATTCCCGGCACCGGCACGTACCTCGATAGTCTCGGCAATCCGATTTACGACGCCTCCGTCACCACCGGTTCGGGTGGTTTCGATCTGGAAGCGATCGGCGCGATCAACGTCGTGCCGGAACCTTCCGCGATGGCGTTGCTCCTCGTGGGGCTGGGGAGTCTGTACTGGCGGCGAGGTCGCGTCGAAGAGGTTTCCTGATGAAGTCGTTTTCGTCTTCCGCAACAGAGCGACGCGCCTTCACTGTCCTCGAATTACTCGTGGTGGTGGGTGTCTTGGTGACCTTGATTGCCCTCTCTTTGCCGGGATTTCAATCCGCGCGTCTGCAGGCGTGGAAGATGGCGAGCGCGAGTAATCTGCGGCAATTGACCGAGGCGAACATCGCTTACGCGGCGGACAATGGACGCTTTGTTCCGGCGGACGATTGGTGGAATAATCGCCGCTGGTGCGGAGCGCGCCTCTCGACGGGAAATTCGTACGATCCGACGAAGGGCTTGCTCGCCGAATATCTCGGCAAATCGCGGCGCGTGACGCCGTGCCCGCTCTTCACCCAGATGTTGCAGCGGCAGCCAATCAAGTCGTTCGAATATGGTTCGGGTGGCTATGGATACAACGCGTACATCGGGGGCTCGGTACCGGGAGAGTATGATGGCTCGGTACAACGCCTGCGTGTGTCGTTGCCTGCCACGCGGGTGGCGAGTCCCGTGGAGACGATCATGTTTGGGACGGCTGCGCTTGCTTATGGCGATCGGGTGCAGGAGTACCCTTATCTGGAGCCTCCCTTCTGGGTGAATGCGGACGGATCGACGAATGGTTCGCGGCCTACGCCGAGTTTGCATTTTCGATTCAACGGACAAGCGATTGTCTCGTGGTGCGATGGGCATGTCAGTTTTGAAATTTCCGACGACCGTGGAGCGGGTTACAACCCGTATGGGGGCGATGCGCGCAAGCAACATCTGGGATGGTTTGGGCCCGACGAAAATAATGGTTATTGGAATCCCCTGAAATAACTAAAAATCACCCTATTCTTATGTCCGAAATCGATCCCGCTCTGTGTCCGATCTGTGGCAAACCTAATCGCTGCGAGCGTCTTTCCACCGAACCGAGAAAAGGCCCATGCTGGTGCGCTACGCAAAAGTTCCCCCGGGATTTACTGGAGCTTATTCCGGAGAAGGCACGAGGCCACGCCTGCGTTTGCCGAAAATGTCTCGAAGATTGGGAATTTCGCCGCCGCCATTTTGATTTGATTCCGGAAAGCATTCGCCATTTGGCTAATCGACGTTGGGAGTGAAAATACAAGCCCTTTGCTCATGGGGGCTTAGGTGCGCCGGGGTTAAATCAGATTGACTAAAGTCGGCGCTCCCTCTATCAAAACATCGATTGTTGTTCTTTGGAAGATTAGTTGAGTCGGTCATTGCCCTATCGGGGTGAATGGCTGAAAAACCTTGCAGAGTGTTGGGAATGCCGTGAAATCCGGCGACAGTGACGCTGCGGTAACGGGTTACAAGCCCCCGTCAAAACTCCTTAAGTGGGAGTGGAGAAAACGCCAGTCGGTTTCCGCCGACGAAGGCTAGGGGCAAGGCTAAACCCGGAGTCCGAATACCACCTGTGCAAGAGCTCATGCAAACGGTGCTTTGTGGCATCGTTTGAAAAACTTCATCGTATTAATGAAGCGTGGGAGCCGGACTATCTTCTGTCAGGAAAACAGAGACTCGGCTCTTTGCAAAAGGAGTAATCTATGAGTCGCTGTTTAAGGTGGCTGCTGCAAACATTTGCGGCGGTCTTTTTAATCGCACCAGCGTTGGCAGGTCCCTATGCGCCCGAGGCAGGATCCCCGGGTAGTACGGCTGTGTCGATGGGTGATTCATCCATTGTCGGTTGGGCCACGGGCTATACCAATTATCAGGTGGGTTCTAATGTGGACAGCGAGTGGCAGACCCCGAGTTTGGCTTTGGGGAGTGCGGTAGGGGATAGTTATGACATTGTTTCGCTCGGTGATGGCGGATCGATTACGTTGACGTTTGACCATGCCATTGTGGATGGCGTGGGAGCTGATTTCTGTGTTTTTGAGAATTCGGTCAATAGTACGTTTCTGGAGCTTGCCTATGTGGAGGTGTCCTATGATGGCACGACGTTCTATCGATTCCCGAGTTCATCGCTCACGGCCACATCGGTCGATTCCTACGCGTTAACAAACCCGATGGATGCAACCAACATTGATGGGCTGGCTGGCAAGTACATGCAGGGTTACGGAACGCCTTTTGACTTGTCGGTACTGAATCTATCGCAGTACGGAATCACGGAGATCAACTACATCCGGCTAATTGATATTACCGGGGATGGTTCTTGTCAGGATTCTGCTGGCAATCCCATTTACGACCCCTACACAACGTATGGATCGGGTGGATTCGATCTCGATGCCATTGGTGTCATGAATGCGGTTCCCGAGCCGGGTACCTACGCTCTCGTGCTTCTGTCGATTCTCATGTTTGTTTTTGTTCGTAAACCTACACAAAACCATTCTTAACTTATTATGAAAAAAATCTCTCTGTACCTGATTGTTGGTATCGTCGCTCTACTGGCTGGAAACTCTGCCGTTCAGTCGGCGGTCATTGATTTTTCCGACCTCAATATCACAACATCGCCCTCACAAGCTTATACCGGAGCGGGTGGTGGACGTTACTATAATGGCTCGGATAGCGCTGGTAGTTTTACCAGTGGTAGCGCGACATTTAACAACAACTATAATACAACTTATGGCTCATGGGGTGGTTGGGCTTATTCCAATACGACCAATGCTGCGACCGGAGGCTACGCTAATCAATATAGCGCCATTACGGGTGGCGGTGTAAGTGGTAGCGGGTCTGCCTATGCGGTGGCCTACTACGATTCCTATACTCCCACCATACCGACGATTACGTTTGCAGCAGATCAACGACCCTTGTCACTCGAGGTCACCAACACGGCCTATGCGTACTATGCCATGCTCAATGGCGATACGTTCTCCAAGAAGTTTGGTGGAGCTACTGGTAACGATCAGGATTGGTTCCTGCTGACCATCACTGGGTATAATTCGCTCAGCGGTCAGACCGGTGTGATCAATGTCTATCTGGCGGATTACCGTTTTTCCGACAATGCGCAGGATTACATTCTTGCGACATGGGAAACCGTGGATTTGTCATCATTTGGAAGCGATACGACCAGCCTGCAGATTACCACGTCTTCATCGGATACCTACGGTACGCCGTCGTATTTTGCTGTGGGTAATATTACCACTGTCCCTGAGCCTTCCAGCTTGGCACTTTTGCTGATGGGCTCTGCGGCTTTTGGCGTGTGGCGTCGTCGTAAGCAGTCCTAGTTGCGGAGAATTGACCGATGACGAAGCAAGTTTTCATGCGCAGCTCTCGTAGCGGCTTCACCATGGTGGAAATCATGGTGTGCCTGGGCGTTGTTGCGGTGCTGACTTGCCTCGCCTTGCCCGGTCTTAAAAACGCGCATACGCGGTCATTGGCGATCAAATCATGCTCCAATTTGCGCGAGCTAGTTCAAGCTAATACAGCTTACGCTGCGGATAATGGCGGGCAATTTTGCCCGGCGCAGGATAGATATAATAATACGCGCTGGCACGGTGCGCGTAGTTCGTCTAGCGCTGCGTTTGATCCGCACAAGGGATACCTTGCGCCCTATCTTGGCAATGATGGATTGGTTAAAAAGTGCCCCTTGTTTCAAAATGCCTTAGGTGAGGGGAATAGTTTTGAGGTGAGCACGGGTGGCTACGGCTACAATGCGGTTTATGTGGGCGGTACACCCGCAAGCATATATTCGGGGGCCATGATCCCCTCAATTCCCAATCCGGTAAATACGGTGATGTTCACGACGACTGCTTTTGCCCGAAGTTCAGGCTTGCAGGAATACGCCTACTGCGAGCCATATAAGTTTGTGGATAATCAGGGCCGCTTGCTTGGCGATTTGCAGCCCAGCGTGCATTTTCGCGTCAATGGCAAAGCCTTGGTGGCTTGGTGCGATGGCCATGTCACGGAGGAGCTCCCTTCGAAGCTTGGTGGGGTGAATTATTACGGCGGGAATAACGCCAAGAATAAAATCGGCTGGTTTGGCCCCGAAGAAAATAACGGAAACTGGAATCCCCAGTCCGGTCTGTAGTCGGTCCGCATCCTGTAGACGCCAGCGTTCGACGATCTACGGATCGTACGGCTTTTCATTTGTAGACGGCTGTGGTAGGGTTGCCACTCCCCATGCCCGCAGTTTACATCAAGACATACGGCTGCCAGATGAATGAGCGCGACTCCGAACAGGTCGTGCGTCAACTGGAAGCGCGTGGCTACACGCTCTGTCATTCCGAGGAGGAGGCCGATGTGATTCTCTTGAACACCTGCAGTGTGCGCGAGATGGCGGAGCAAAAAGCCATCGGTCGCATGAAGTCACTGAGCGGCCTGAAGAAGCGCAAACCGGGTCTCGTCCTCGGAGTGCTGGGGTGCATGGCGCAGCGGCTCGGACCGGAATTACTGGATAAGCTTCCCGATGTCGATTTGATTGTCGGGACGCAGAAATTTCACGAAGTAGCCGATTACGTGGACCGACTTCGCGCGGAGCCGAAGCATGATCCACTCGTCGATGTGGCGGAACAGGCGGGTTCGCAGAATACGATCCGCGAGCACACGCTGGAGGCGAAGCAGGTCACGGCCTTTGTCTCGATTATGCAAGGCTGCAACATGCATTGCACGTTTTGCATCGTACCGTCGACACGCGGCGCAGAACGGTCACGCCCCATTGCGGATATTGTGGCGGAAGTCCGGCAGATCGCGGCGCAGGGCATTCGCGAAGTGACGTTGTTGGGGCAGATTGTGAATTTGTACGGTCGTCATGAATTTCCAGCGGTCGATGGCCGCTCGCCGTTCGTGCAATTGCTGCATGCGGTGTGCGCCGTGCCGGGAATCGAACGCGTCCGATTTACCTCACCGCATCCGATCGGTTTCAAGAAGGATCTCGTGCAGGCGTTTCGCGAGTTGCCGCAACTGTGCGAGCATGTGCATCTGCCGATGCAATCGGGCAGCAACCGCATTCTCAAGGCGATGCATCGCGCGTACACCGTGGAGCAATATTTAAAACTGGTGGACGATCTGCGCGAGGCGCGGCCGGACATTGGTTTGACGTCCGACATCATCGTGGGATTTCCCGGCGAGACGGAAGCGGATTATCTGGCGACACGCGACGCGGTGGCAAAGGCCGATTTCGACAACGCCTTCATTTTCCGTTATTCCCCACGCAGCGATACGCCCGCTGCGACGATGGAGGATCAGCTCAGCGAGGACGCGAAGATGGCGCGCAATCAGGATTTGCTCGCGTTGCTGGATGACATTGCCTTGCGGAAAAATCAGTCCATAGTCGGCAGCGACGTGGAAATTCTGGTGGAAGGCGAGAGCAAGAATAATCCCTTGCGCTATGCGGGACGCACGCGGTCGAACCGGTTGGTATTGATCGAGGCGAACCCGCGCTGGCTCGGGCAATTGCTGAACGTGAAGATCACCTCGACCACGGGATTTACTTATTACGCGGAACCGGTACTGACGCCGGATACTTTGGAAATGACGACTGTATGATCAATGCCTTGACGTATGATTTGCCACTGAGCGGCGTGGCGCTGGTAATCGGAGCGCTGTATTTGCTGGGACATTTGCCGGGTGTGATCTGGCCGGAGGCGTTCGGTCGCTGGGTGAAATCGTTTCCGCGGAATTATGCTGCCGGAGTGGTGCTCACATTTGTGGCGGGTGTCTGGTTCTGCTGGCTCACGGCGACGACCGATCTGGGTGAGATGTCCGGGATGCGCCATATCCTAGTAACGGCCTGGGCCGTCGGAGCCGTGTTGTTGATTATCTTTGTGCCGACGTTTTTGGCGGTGCGCGGGTTGGCGTTTCTGTTGCTGCTCGGGACCGAGGTGATTTTGAGTTCGGCCTTTCTGGTCGATAACGATGCGAAGTATTTGCTGACGGTGCTGGCCTATGTCTGGGCGGTTGTCGGAATGATTTTGGTGGCGTCGCCTTTCTACTTGCGCGATGCACTGGAAGTGGCCTTGAAGACGCCGCAACGTTGCCGGATTCTGAGCGCTGCGGGTGTGGCGTTCGGAGTGGTGCTGCTTATCTTGGGCGCTTTCGTTTACTAAAACGAAAAAGGCGGCACTGGGAGTGCCGCCTGTCTGGATCTGTTCCGCTGCTTACCAGTTCGGGTAGTAGCGATAAGCGGAGGAAGACGACGTATAGACCGGTCCATTGGAAGTGGTTACTTCCGTGGTAGTGGTCGTTGTCGTATTGCCATTGCTATAAATCACGGTCGGAGCCGGGGCCGGAGCGGCCACGACAACGGGGGCTGGCTGCACATAAATCACCGGGGCCGGGCGATAGTACACCACGGGCGGCGGGCAATAGTAGGGACGATAGTAAGCGCCGTAGTAGCGCGGGCCACCTCCATAGTAGCCATATCCACCGCCACGCCACGGACCGCCGCCATAGCGGGGGCCGCAGTAGCCGCTATTGTATCCGACGCTTACAGAAAACCCGCCTCCCGCGAAGGCGGGGACGGAAGTGAAAGCAATTAAAACCAAGGCAACCCAAAGGAGTTTTTTCATAGGCGTCAGATAAATAGACGCTATTCATGGCGGGAATGTTCAAAATTCCTTTTGAGAAAACTCTAAGTATCTGCAAATCAGGTTAATAGGCTGTGATAAGTCGAAGCAGGTTCGTGATGAATTTCGTGGCAGTAATCAGGGCAAATTGCACAGGCGGGAGATTGATCAGAACCAACAGTAAAAGGAAGCCCCACATGCCGAGACGATAGATGAGATCTTCCGGCAAGCGGAAAAGATGCTTGAGTGGGTACCAGCCGTCGAGCGGGGGAATCGGCAGCATGTTGAAGACGGCAAGGAAGACCGCGAGGAAGGTGAAGTTCAGGGCGAGTCCGCGCAGTCCATCTTCCGGCGGCAGCCAGCGGCAGGCGAGGAGAACGAAGGCGGCGAGGATGAGATTGGAAAGGGGGCCGGCGAGGGCGACGAGAATTTCGTCGCGGCGCCAGTTGCGGAACTGGGTGGAGTCGATGGGTACTGGCTTGCCCCAGCCGATCAGGCCGAAGCCGCCCAGGAACAAGCTGAGGGCGGGAATGAGCAGTGTGCCGATGGGGTCAATGTGGGAGAGAGGATTGAGAGTGAGGCGTCCCTGACTGCGCGCCGTGTCATCACCGAGCCGATGGGCCACCCACGCGTGGGCCGCCTCATGGAACGTGAGGATCGGAATGAACATCAGGAAGTACGTCAGTTTCTGGAGAAATTCGCCGGTCATAATGTAAAGAGTTCATTGTCGGGGCAAATAGGCTCGACTGCAAGCGTGGAACGATGCTGCTGCTTGTCATTTGCAGACAAGGGATATATACACTGGTGGATTCACATCATGAGATTTTTCCACACTTTTGCGATCGTTCTCGCCGCCATTGTCGGCTGGGCAGGGGGCGTGGCGCACGCCAAGCCCAAAGTTGAGCTGGGGATCGATGTTCTGGCCGCCAACCAATTTCGTGGACTTGAGGGTAAACGTGTCGGGTTGATCACGAACCAAACTGGTGTTTCTGCTTCGGGCCGCAGTACGGTGGATATTTTGAAGGATGCGCCCAATGTGAATCTCGTGGCATTGTATGCGCCCGAGCATGGTGTCTACGGGGCGGAACTGGCGGGCGATTACGTGGCGTCGACGAAGGATGCGCGCACGGGGCTGCCGGTCTTTTCTCTCTATGGGCCGAGCCGCAAGCCGACTCCGGCGATGCTCAAGGACATCGATGTGCTGGTTTACGACATTCAGGACATCGGCTGCCGCAGCTATACCTACATCAGCACGATGGGGCTCGCGATGGAAGCGGCGGGCGAGGCGGGAATTGAATTCTACGTGCTGGACCGGCCGAATCCGCTCAATGGCAATCGCGTCGAAGGGATGCCGCTCGATCCGAAGTTCCGTTCGTTCGTCGGGCAATGGGACATTCCGTATGTGTACGGTCTCACTCCGGGCGAATTGGCCCGCATGATCAATGCGCAGAAGTGGATCACGGCGCGACCCAAGCTAACGATTGTTCCGATGCGCGGTTGGTACCGCAATATGTATTGGGAAGACACCGGCCTGAGCTGGGTGCCGACTTCGCCGCACATTCCGACGGCGGACACATCGCTCTTTTACGTAATCACCGGTTTGGTCGGCGAGGGGATGCCGGTCAATCATGGCATTGGTTACACGCTACCGTTCCAACTGCTCGGGCGGGACGACTTTCACGCGTTCACGTTGGCGGATCAGCTTAACGGGCTCAAGTTGCCGGGCGTCTATTTTCGTCCCGCCTTTTACAAGCCGTTTTATGGAGGGCTCAAGGACAAGATGTGTCAGGGCGTACAGATTATTCTGACGGACCCCGATCAGGTGAACCTGACGAATCTTTCGGTGCTTTTGCTGGAGCAACTTCAGAAATACACCGGGGGCCGTTTCTTCAGCAAGGAAGTGGCGCCCACGACCAAGGGACCGAGCCTGTTTGACAAGGTGGCGGGTGGCGATGACCTGCGGTTGCACTTCACGTCGGGCAAATCCGCTGCCGCCCTGATAGCGACTTGGCAGCCCCATCTGGCGGCGTTCCGGCAATTGCGGGAACCGTATCTGATTTATCAGAACCGGCCGACAGTCGTTTCGGTTCCGGCCCCGACTCCGAGCGCGTCGACCAAACCCAACATTGAACCGAAGCCAACACCGAAAGCCGAACCCAAAACCAAGAAGACGGAGAAGCCAGCCGTGAAACCTGCCGCCCCCAAGCCGGTAGCGACGCCAGCTCCGACCACTTCCACCCCCGCTCCGAATACGACACCCTGACCCTCCCCCTACGCATGTTCCAAGTCATCTTCAACGATACGAGTGCCGCTGAAATGTCGGCCCTGCCGAAGCCGCTGCAATTGCAGATCCTGAGCGAGTTTAATTTTCTGCCGGAGGATCTCGACAAGATCGATCCGGAGAAATTCGGTCGCTTGGCCCGTGAGGGCCGGAAGTTGTTCCGGTATCGCGCGACGGATTATCGCATCTATTTCGAGCTGACGGAAAAGGGGCTGTGCGTTCATCGGGTGCTGCACAAGAATTCGCTGAAGGATTTCCTCTATCGTTCAAAGCTGCCGCTGGGCGAAGATGAAGCCTTGCAGAAGACTCCCGAGTTCTGGGACATGATCGACGGTCGGCGCTAGGCAGCGGCTGAGCCCTGCACCCAATAGCTGGCGCGCGATGCGCGCCGCTTATTAAAATGGCGACTGGAATTGCTCCTAAAGAAGAGAGCGAGCGTGACGTGCCGGAGTGACTTTTCCCGGTTTGCGTGTAGGGTAGGACTGTTGTCATGAAGTCCGGATCTCACTCACACCATACGTCACGCCACCCGTTTTCGACGGCGGAGGGACCGCGTCAACTTGCGCCCGCCGTGATGGGGCGCAAGCCGCGCTCGCGGCACATGGCGATGATGCGGAGTTCCGCGTCGTTGCAGCAATGGTTTCAATTCGCCCGGGATCGCACCTTTTGGATGATTGGCAGTGTGGTGACGGTGATTACCTTGTCCGTGCTGTGGGCGGTGAAGGATTTACCTGCCGTGCCGCGCACCGATTGGGCGGCGCTGAAGGCGATGCAAAACTGGAAACCGACATTCTTTATTCGTGAGCAACCGCCCGTGATCGAGAACGGGCAGGTGGTGCAGCCGGGAGAGACGTACTATACCGTGCCGAGCACGTTGTCGGAATCGCGGTAACGCTCACTTTTCGAGGCTTTGCGGTGCCTGCAATTTCACCTTGTCGCGAGAGCGTATTCTGGCGATAAATGACCCTTTACCATGACTATTCTAGATGACCTCCAATGGCGGGGCCTGTTGTCGGATTGCACTGACAAAGAGGCCTTAACGGTGCGGCTTGCTCAGGGGCCCATCACGCTCTATTGCGGGTTCGACCCGACGGCGGACAGTCTGCACGTGGGCAATCTGGTGCCGTTACTGGCGCTGCGTCGGTTTCAACTGGCGGGCCATCATTCCATCGCCCTCGCGGGTGGCGCGACCGGACGCATCGGCGACCCGAGCGGGAAGACGGTGGAGCGGCAGTTGCTCACGGCGGAAGTGTTGGCGTCCAATATCGCGAGCGTGAAATCTCAGCTCGCGCGGTTGCTCGATTTCGAGGCGAAGGACAATCCGGCGCGACTGTTGGACAATGCTTCGTGGTTCACGCCGATCACATTCCTCGATTTTCTCCGCGATGTCGGAAAGCATTTCACGGTCAATCACATGGTCGCGAAGGAAAGCGTGCGCGCGCGCATGGAGGATCGCGATGTCGGCATCAGCTTCACCGAATTCAGTTACATGCTGCTGCAGGCTTATGATTTCTACCATCTGAACCAGTCGCTGAAGTGCGAGTTGGAAATCGGTGGTTCCGACCAGTGGGGCAACATCACGGCGGGCATTGAGTTGTGCCATAAGAAGGCGCGGACGAAAACCTTTGGGTTGACGTTGCCGCTTTTGACCAACGCAGATGGGTCCAAGTTCGGCAAGTCGGTGGCCGGTGCGATCTGGCTCGATCCGAAGAAGACGAGCGTGTACCGCTTCTACCAGTTCTGGATTCAGACCGATGATCGCAACGTGATCAAGTGCCTGAAGTTTTTCACCTTCCTCCCGAAGGAGGAAATCGAAGCGCTCGAAGCGCAGCACGCCGCGCGGCCGGAAGCGCGGGACGCGCACAAGGCGTTGGCGCGGGAAGTGACGAAGCTGATTCATGGTGAGCAGGCGGTGCATGATGCGATCCGTGCGAGCGAGATTCTGTTCGGTGGCGGATTGGATGGCGTGACGGAAGCGATCTTCAAGGATGTGGTGGGTGAAGTGCCGACCAAGACGGTGGAGGTTGCCTCACTCGGAGGTGAGGGAACGTCTCTCATTGATCTGTTACTGGTTTCGGGTTTGTGCCCGTCGCGCGGTCAGGCCCGGAAGGATTTGGAGGCGGGAGGCATTTACCTGAATAACGAGCGGCAATCCGATGTCGGGCGCAAGGTGACTTCCGCCGCATTGCTTTTCGGCAAGCATCTGTTGCTGCGCAAGGGGAAGCGGAATTACGTGGTGATTGAGGCGGTGTGAGGCTGCCTCACTGTCCTTGATCGGGGATTTCGGCTCTCGGAACGTATCGTTTCCGAGAGCCTCTTTTTTTACGCTTACGTTTTCGTCGGGTCGGTGCCGGGCGGAAGCGGAAATAAATCCGGCGGACAGCCGTAGAGCTCAATGGCTTTCTTGCGGAAATTGAGGGCGTCGTCGTAGTGGATCGTTTCGATGAGGAGGCGGTACGTTTCGATGCAGGCTTGGGTGAGGTGCTGACGCGCCATCGGGTGATCCTTGAGCAGTGTGTAATTGCCATCGCCCAAGGCGCGAACGGCGGGCCGGTCGGGGCTGAGGAGATTATAGATGCGCGAGACGTTTTCCCACGTGTCGCGGGAGGCCGGATCGAAGAGCAGTTGTCGAATCCAATAGATCACCGCGCGTTCGTAGTTCTTCTGCCGGGCGTTGATTTCGCCGAGCATGACGTTGGCGCGGTTGGCGTAGGGGTTGAGATTGAGGTTGTAGAGCGCGGCTTTTTCGGCGGCGGGATAGTTGCCCATGCCGATGTAGACGGCGGTGAGGAGTTCGTAAATGGTAGGGTTGCCCACGTTGCGGACTTCCTCCGGTTTCTTGCCTTGGCGCACGAACTTGGCGCGTGAGGTGGCGTTGGCGTAGCGGTCCACCTCCATGGCTTTTTCCAGCGCACCGAGTGCCTTGTTGTAGTACTTCATCGCTTCGGCGGGGTCCTTGCGGTTCATGCAATATTCCGCTTTGCGGGCGTAGTGGAAGGCGATGTTGATGTAGAGGGTGTTGTCCTTGCGCTCGATGGGGAGCGGGGGATTTTCCAAGATGGCGACACCGCGTTCTGCGACGGCGATGGCCTGGTCGGCACCTTCTTCGGTGTTCTTCGTGATGAAGCAATTGGAGAAGCCCTTGTAGGTCTTGAAGCTGTTTGGGCAGGTCTGCACGGCGCTGGACCAGAGGGAGAATTCATCGTGCCAGTCCGCATTGCGCAGGTGGGTGCGCACGGCGAAGGCAAAGAAAATGACGAGTGGCAGCGTGTAACTGGCCCAGGCGATGGAGGGGTTGACGCGGCGCAGGAGGTTGGCCAGTCCGCCGCGAATCCACTCCAGAACCATGGCGGCAATGAGGGCGAAGCCGAGGTAGGGCATGTAGAGCAGGCGTTCGCCCTTGATGCTGCCGATGGTGATCGGGATGTTCGAGGTGGGGAAGATGGCGACGAAAAACCAGAGGATGCCGAAGGTCATCAAGGGATGCCGCTTGCGCTGAATCCACGCCATGGCGAGGAGCGCAATGACGAGGACGATGGAAACCCATGACTGGATATTCTCATGCCAGGGGGCATCGGGTCCATAGAGCGGAATCTGGTTGTAGGACCAGTCGCAGGAGAGTTTCTCGGGCCAGACGAGCATCCAGATGTATTGGCCGAGCACTTTGAAGGCGGTCATGCGGCCGGAGAAAAATCCGGCGAGTTCGATGGGATTATCGACGAAGGGATTTCCGTAGGTCGGCGAGGTGCGCATCATCCAGATGCGGGCGGAAACGAAAGTGACGAGTGCCGGGAGTACCGCCAGATAGCCGGGGTAGAGGACTTGCAGGCGGGCGCGCCAACCGCTGGGGAGGGGGGCTTGGTCGGAATGACTGCGGTAGAGCCAGTCATAGAAGAACATGGCGGGGAGGATCATGACGCCGTTCTCCTTGCAGAGTACGCCGGTCAGCGCGAGCAGGCCGAGACCGAAGAGCCAGCCGGCTTTGGCGTTGCCGCGGCTTTTGGCGCTGCGGGCGTAACATAATGTGGCGGAGAGAACGCAGAAGGTGGAGAGAAGATCCGCGCGTCCGACGATGTTGGTGACGCCTTCCGTCGCGACGGGGTGGAGTCCATAGAGCGCGGCGGCCCAGTAGCCGACGATCTCGCGGGTGCCGATCTGGCGGAGGAGCCGGTAGACGAGGAAAACATTGATGGCATGCAGGATGAAGTTCACCCAGTGGTAGCCTTCGGAATTACTGCCATTGCCGAGGATGGTCCAGTTCACCATGTAGCTGAAGGTGGTGAGCGGACGATACAGGTCGGAGGCGAGGGTGGGCCACCAGTAGTCCTTGGTGAAGATATTGATGATGTTGGGGTTCCAGTCCGAGGAGCGGAGCCGGGGATCGAGCAGGATGATCTGCTGGTTATCGAGGAGGAAGGCGCCTTCGAAGGAGTTCGAGTAGGTCGTCAGCAGGGCGATCAGGAGGAGTGTGCCGAGGGCGATGCGCATCCAGAGTTGATGCGGGTCGCTCATGACGGCGGGCGGCTTGGCCTCGTTGGCGGCGGTGGAAACGGGAGTCTTTCGGACGGACGATTTGCGTTTACCCATGTTTGGCGAAAGTAAAGGTCTGGGGCGGAACGGTCAAGACAGCTTGTATGAAGATTGACAGGGATGGTGTCGTTGCCGGGGCGCTAAAAAAACGCGTCGACAAGCGGCTACAATCGTCAACCGTCTCTGTTGGGTGGAGAGGCGATGTCGACGAGCTGGCAGGGTGGATTTTAACTTTGAGATTCGAGATCACAAATGAGCCGAGGCAACGCATGCGGCTATTTAAGCATGGGAAAGGGCCGAAGCGTTAGGCTTAGGTTTGCTACGTGAGCTGCGTGTGCGAGATTTTTCGCTTCCGGGAGGCTTGTCACCCAAACGTCACTTGTCAGAAGTGGGGTATTGGAGGTGAACTATTAGGTTATGTTCGAAAAGCAGTCGCCGAGTCACGCCATCGATTGGGCGGGTTATGCCCAGCCGGGCCTGGCCTTGGGGCAGGATGTGACGTTGGAGGAGGCGCATCAGGAGATGTTGCGATTGGGGAGTGACTTTGCGGTGGTGCTGGATTCCCGGCGGCACGTGCTGGCGTTGGCGTCGTTCAAGCGGCTGGCGGCGGTGTTGAGTGCAAAGTATGGGCAGGCGCTTTTTTCGCGGCGGCGGCTGGGCCAAACGCGGGTGCATAGCAAGATCGTCGGTCCGGCGCGGTCGCGACCGGAGGAGGATGATTATCTGGCGGTGGTGACGCCGATCGAGCATGCGATGGTGCTGCATCCGCAGGACGACTTTTTCGAGGCGCAACGAAAATACGGTCAGCGTCCGGAGGGCAATCATTTCGATGACATCGTGCTGGTGGATGCGTCGTCGCGCTACGCGGGGATGATCCCGGTGCGGGAGTTTAACCGTCTGCAGCACCAGATGTTGCTCTGGCAGGAGGCGGAATTGGTGCAGCGCAACGAGGCGTTGCAGAAGACGCTCGACGAACTCTCCCGCACGCAGGGCGAACTGGTGCAGGCGGCGAAGATGGCGGCATTGGGTGAACTGGTGGGCGGGATCGCGCACGAGATGAATACGCCGCTAGGGGTGCTGTTGAGTACGCAGGAGATGGTGGAGATGATTTTTCACCAGTGGCTGAACGAAACCAGTACGCCGGAGCCGATCCGGAGGATGTCGGGCCTGATCGATGCGCAGATTCAACTGGGCCGCGAATCGGGCGGACGCATCTCGCGGATCGTGGAGTCGTTGCGGACCTTCGGCCAGGGCGATCGCGATGGGCGTCAGGCGGTGGAGTTGCTGGGGCTCTTGGAAAGCGCTCTGGTGCTGCTGGCGAATCAGATCAACGGCAGCGTGACGGTGGAGCGGGAGTTTCCGCCGGAAGATATCATTCTAGAGAATTGTTTTCCCGGTCAACTGAGCCAGGTGTTTGTCCATATCCTGACGAACGCGGTGCAGGCGATGCGCGGGAAGGGGACGTTGCAGATTCGCGTTATGGCGCGGGGAACGAACTGGGAGATTTCGATTCGCGACACCGGACCGGGCATTCCGCGCGAGATCCGGGAGCGGATCTTCGACCCCGGGTTCACGACCAAAGGAGTGGGCGTGGGGACAGGGCTGGGACTTTCCATTTCGCGCAAGATCATCGAGATCAATCACGGCGGCAAGATCGAGGCGGAGAATCATCCCGAGGGTGGGGCCGTGTTTCGTATTCAACTTCCGTCCGGCGTTCCCGCGCTTGCGCGCACCGACCGGGCTCAGCTCCTTTCTGTATCGTGAAGAAGATGTCCATTCTGGTGGTCGACGATGAGCCAATGATGACGGATGTCATCAAGATGATGCTGTCGTTATATCTCGATGCGCGCGTGGTGACGACGAACTCACCGCATGAGGCGCTGGAGATTCTGGCGGGCGATCCGGTGTCGCTCCTGATCACGGATTATTTCATGCCGGGTATGAACGGGTTGGAGTTGATCAAGACGGTGCGGGAACGGCAGTTGTCGATGCCGATCATCGTCCTGACGGGGTATTACGACAGTCCCGAGTTGAAGCTGGGGAATCAGACGTTCGGGACGTTTGAGATCATGGGCAAACCGTGGAGCAATGCGAAGCTGGTGGAGCGGATCAAGTTGCTGACGGCGGCGGCTGCGGCGACATGAGATACACCGCCGATACGCGGGGCTGGTCAGGCGCAGGGAGTCCTGCTATACCTTGCCGCTTACTCTCATTGCCCCATGGATACACCGATTGATGCCAAGACCATTCACAGCGAAGTGTCGCGCCGCCGCACCTTTGCCATTATCTCGCACCCGGACGCCGGTAAGACGACGTTGACGGAAAAATTCCTGCTCTACGGCGGCGCGGTACAGCTGGCGGGCAGCGTGACGGCGCGCAAGAATCAGCGCGCGACGACGAGCGACTGGATGGAATTGGAAAAGCAGCGCGGGATCTCGGTGAGCTCGACGGTGCTGCAGTTCGAGTACAAGGATTGCGTGGTGAACCTGCTCGATACGCCGGGCCACAAGGATTTCTCGGAAGATACGTATCGCGTGTTGAGCGCGGTGGATGCGGCGATCATGGTGATCGATGCGGGTAAAGGTATCGAAAACCAGACGCGCAAATTGTTCGAGGTGTGCCGCCAGCGCGGGGTGCCGATTTTCACGTTCATGAACAAGCTGGATCGTCCGGCCCGTTCGCCGCTGGAATTGTGCGACGAGCTGGAGCGGGTGCTCGGTATCCGGGCGTGCCCGTTGAACTGGCCGCTGGGCGATGGGCCTGATTTCAAGGGCATTTACGACCGGGAACATTTGCAGGTGCACCTGTTTGAAAAAGTGCCCGCGGGCGCGTACAAGACGCCGGTGAAAGTTTCGGGTCTCCAGGATGACATGGTGCGAGAGGCGTTGCCGGAGGCCGTCTACGCGCGGGTGTGCGAGGAGATGGAATTGCTCGAGGGCGCGGGAACGGATTTCGATCTGGAGACGGTGCGCGCCGGGAAGTTGACGCCGGTTTTCTTCGGTAGTGCTGCGAATAATTTCGGGGTGCAGTTGTTGCTCGACCGGTTTTTGGAGTTTGCACCGGCACCGGCTTCGCGTATGAGCGGTGCCCAGGTGATCGAGCCGGAGTCGCCGGAATTCTCCGGCTTTGTATTCAAAATTCAGGCGAACATGAATCCGAAGCATCGCGATCGCGTGTCATTCATCCGCATCGTGTCGGGTCGGTTCAGCCGCGACATGAACGTGGTGCATACGCGCACGGGCAAGCGGATTCGCTTGTCGAACTCGCAGCGTCTCTTTGCGCGCGACCGGGAAACGGTCGATACGGCGTGGGCGGGCGATGTGGTCGGTATCGTGGGGAATTACGATTTTCTGATCGGCGATACGCTGGCGGAAGACGAGACGATCAAGTATGAGGTGATTCCGCGCTTCGCGCCGGAATGCTTCGCCTTTTTGCACAATACGAACACGGCCAAGTTCAAGCGCTACTCGGAGGGCTTGAGCCAGTTGTTGAAGGAAGGTCTCGCTCAGCCGTTCGAATTGCCGCATGCGGTGCAGCGGGTGCCGCTGCTCGGCGCGGTGGGACCGCTTCAGTTCGAGGTGTTGCAGTATCGCCTCTCGAGCGAATATGGCGCGGAGTCGCGCATCGAGATGAGTTCGTGGTGCATGGCCTGCTGGTTGCGCTTGAAGGAAGGTCAAACGGCCGAGCTGAGCAGCATTGTGTTGCCGACCGGTGGCAAGCTGGCGAAGGATGGCTTTGGCAGCGATGTGGCGTTCCTGCCGAACGAGTGGTCGCTGCATTATTTCACGGACCAAAATCCGAAGTGGGAGATCAGCCGCAAGCCGTTCCTGACGGAGATGATCAGCGCGTAAACGACCAGGCCAGCGTCACGCTGGCTGGCGGATGAAGTGCTTCATGCCGGGGATGGCGCGGGCATTCATGCTGAGTTCATCAATGCCGAGGGCAAGGAATTTGGCGGCGCATGCCGGGTCGGAACCCGCCTCTCCGCAAATGGCCACGGGGAGTTGATGCGCGTGCGCAGCTTGGATGATGCGTTCGATCAACGACAGCACGGCGGGATTCATCGGATCGCTGAGATCCTGCAATGCGGTATTGCCGCGATCCACGGCGAGGGTGTATTGGGTGAGGTCGTTCGTGCCGATGCTGAAGAATCTCACTTCGGGAGCAAAGTCGGCGGCGAGCATCGCGGCGGAGGGAACCTCCATCATCATGCCGACTGGGACGGGCCACGGATGATCGATTTTATCTGCGAGCAAGGATTCGTGCGCTTTGGCGAGTTCCGCTTTCGCTTCCTGTAACTCGCCCATGGTGGCGATCATCGGGAACATGATGCGCAGGTCACCCGCCGTCGCGGCGCGGAGAATGGCGCGCAGTTGCGTGTGGAAAAGTTCGCGGCGGCGCAGACAAAGGCGAATCGCGCGAACACCGAGGAACGGATTCTCTTCCTTCGGGAGATTGAGGTAGGGGAGATCCTTGTCGCCACCCGCATCGAGAGTGCGGACCACGACCGGCTTGCCGTGCATCGCTTCCACAATGGCGCGGAGACTTTCGGTCTGCTCGTCTTCGCTCGGAGCGGAGTCGCGATCCATGAAGAGAAATTCCGTGCGGAGCAGGCCAATTCCGTCCGCGCCGTTTTCGTAGGCCGCTTGCGCATCAGCGAGGGAGCCGACATTGGCGGCGACTTCGATGTGACGGCCGTCGGGCGTGATGGCCGGTTTGGCGCTTTCCTTTTTCTCGAGCGCGGCGCGTTCGCGTTGCGCGGCTTGTTCCGCTTCAATCTTCTCGATCGTCGCTTTGTTGGGATCGAGTTGAACCTCGCCCGATGCGCCATTAATGATCGCCATCATCGGCGTGGCGGACGGGCGCAAAGGCGGCATCAGCGAGCCAGCTTGCGCGATGGCAGGAATGCCGCGCGAGCGGAGGAGAATCGCGCTGTGGGAGGTCTTGCCGCCTTCGAGGCAGATCACACCGCGGATTTTTTCTGAATCAAGCTGGGTGACCTGGCCAGGCGTGAGATCGCGCACGACGATGAGACCCGGCTCGGGTATTTCGATTTTTTCGTTCGTGGCCACGCCGAGCGAACGCAGCACGGCGAGGCCGACATCGTGCAGATCGGCGGCGCGTTGACGGAGGAGTTCGTCGCTGAGCTGCAGATAGGATTGAACGGCTTCCGAGATGGCGAACCACCAGGCGCGCGCGGCGTTTTCTTTCCGACAGGCCATACGGCTCTCCGCTTTTTCGATGAGCTGCGGATCGTCGAGGACGAGCATTTGTGCCGAGAAAATTTCCGCCTTCGCCTTGCCGAGTTGGCGGGTGAGGGCGGCCATCTCCTGCTGCATGCGGGTGCGGGTTTGCGTGAGTGCGTCATGCAGCCGTTTGTATTCGGCTTTTACATCTTCAATCGCGTGTGCAGGCGGTTCGATGGCCGATTCGCCCGGGAAGAAAAGTCGGCCCACCGCGAGACCGGAGGAGATGCCGATGGTGCGGGCGGGGCCGGTGGCTTTCTCGACGGGCGTGGGAACGGTTTCATCGAGGGGATCGCCGAGCCCGGCGTCGATGAAGGCTTTCAAACGATCGAGCGCCGCCTGAGCTTCGGGACCGCTGGCGGCGATTTCGAGTTCGTGCCGATTGCGGGCTTCGAGGGTGACGAGACCGGTGAGGCTGCGGGCGGAGATGGGACCTTTGCCCGAAGTGAGATTGCGGAGGCGGATGTCGGCCTTGAACGCGGCGGCTTCCTGGGCAAGTCGCGCGGCGGGCCGGGCGTGGAGACCGAGCGGATTGGGCAGGGCGATGCGGAGGGTGAGGATGTCACTTTGTAGTTCGGGAGCTGGTGCAGACGCAGGAGCGGTCGGTTCGGTGTCGTGGAGGTGATCTTGCTTCTGGCGCAGAGCGCCCATCGCTTCGCGGAGAATGTCGTCGAGCGGATTGCCGAGCTTGGCGGAAACTCCGGCGGCGACGGCACCTTCGATGAAGGGTGCCGAGCAGAGGCGGATGCGCTGGCGTTGGTCTTCGTCGAGGAAGTCGAGCGCGGTCTCGGCGCTGAGGATCGCGCTGCCCATGTCCATGAGCACGAGCGCGCCGTCGCCGGTTTCGACGGTTTGGATGGCAGCGAGAATTTCGGTCGCGTCGGTGCCGAGTTCGTCGCGATTGTCGCCGGTGCCTGCAGCGACGGCGAGAGGAAGTTCATTGCCGGTCATGGCAAGAACGAGTTGGCGTGCTGCTTCGGCGAGGGCGCGACTATGGGAGACGAGGACGATTCCGACCATGGTGGATGGTATTTAAAGAGGTAGAATTTAAGCCAGTCCCATGCCACCCCGACTGGCTTGTTTTGCAAAGGAGCTGTCTATTTGCTGGCGGTGGTCAGCAAGGCGTCGAGCAGGAAGGCAGAGGATTCGGCTCCGGGATCGAGGTGCCCGGCGCTGCGTTCGCCGAGATAACTGGCGCGTCCTTTCTTGGCGATGAGTGGTTGGGTGGAGGCAGATCCGGCCTTGGCGGCTTCGACCGCTTTTTGCAGCGCGGGGACAAGTCCATTTACGACGGCTTCCTGATACGCGGCGAGCGCGGGCAGGAGGGCGTCGAGCATGGTTTTGTCTCCGACTTGTGCCTTGCCGCGCGAGACGACGGCTTTGATTCCGGCATCAAGCGCCGCTCCGACATCGGCGGCAGTGAGCGCATTCTTGCCATTGGCCACGGTGGCGGCTTGGAGGAAGAAGCTGCCATAGAGTGGGCCGCTGGCGCCGCCGACGGTGGAGAGCAGGGTCATGGCGGCGGTCTTGAAGATCGTGCCGATGTCCTTGCCCTCCAGGGCGTCGAGTTTTGTCGCGACGGCGGCGAAGCCGCGGGCCATGTTGGCACCGTGATCGGCGTCGCCGATGGCCGCATCCAGATCGGTCAGGTAATCCTTCTTTTGGCCATAGACTTCGCCGAGGAGGCGAAGCCAGGCGATGACGGATTTGGAGTCCAGCTCGGTCATAATAGTGTGTCCTTTTTGATTGCGACTAGAGGCCCCAGCGCAGTGCGGGAGTTTTGACGGGGGCGTCCCAATATTTTTTCATGTCGTGGTCGAGTTTCAGCATGGTAATCGACGTTCCTGCCATTTCCAAGCTGGTGATGTAGGAGCCCACGAGATTACGGACGACCTTGAGTCCATGCGCCTGGGCGATTTCCGCCGCCTTGCGATAGATGACATAGAGTTCCAGGAGCGGCGTGCCGCCGAGGCCGTTGACGAAGAGGAGGACTTCATCGCCGGATTTATACGGGATGTCGCTGATGATCGGTTCCATCAGCATGGCGGTGAGTTCGTCGGCGGACTTGAGTTTCATGCGGGTGCGGCCCGGCTCACCGTGAATGCCGACGCCCATTTCGATTTCACCCTCGGGGAGTTCGAAGGTGGGCTTGCCGACATGTGGCACGGTACACGAGGTGAGGGCGAGGCCCATGCTGCGGCCTTGCGCATTGACCTTGCGGCAGAGGTTGGCCACATCTTTGAGCGAGAGACCGTCCTCGGCTGCACCGCCGCAGATTTTTTCCGCAATGACGGTGGTGCCCACGCCGCGACGTCCGGCGGTCCATGTGCTGTCCTTCACGGCGACGTCGTCGTCGATGATGACGCTTTCCACATCAATGCCGTCGGCCTTGAGCAGGTCGGAGGCGAGTTCAAAATTCATGACGTCGCCGGTGTAGTTCTTCACGATGAGAAGAACGCCTTTGCCGCCGTTGGCCGCTTTGCCTGCCTCATACATTTGGTCTGGAGTGGGGCTGGTGAAGACTGCGCCGGGACAAGCCGCGTCGAGCATGCCCTTGCCGACGAATCCGCCGTGCATCGGTTCGTGACCGCTGCCGCCGCCGGAGAGGAGGGCGACTTTGTTTTTCACCGGGCCGTCGGCACGAACGAGATAGTTGGGTTCGAAGTGGGCTTTTACGAGGTCGCCGTGGGCCGCTTCCATACCGTGGAGGGCTTCAACGACGAGATTTTCGGGAGAGTTGATTAGCTTTTTCATACGATAGTTCTGCAATATGAGGTTGGAGAATGGAGAGGAAAGGAAAGCGGGAAGGGAGGAGAGAGAAGCCCAAAGACACGTTCAGGACGAGGAGAGAAGGAGAGCGGAAGATTCGTCCTGAACGTGTTTTGGGTTTTACGGTTTGATCGGATCAGGCAATCGCTTTGAGAATGAAGGCGGCCACAAGAGCGCCAGCAATCGGAGCGACAACGGGAATCCATGAGTAACCCCAATCCGAACCGCCTTTGCCTGCGATCGGGAGAATGGCATTGGCGATGCGGGGGCCGAG
Source organism: Verrucomicrobium sp. (assembly GCA_017849585.1). Taxonomy (GTDB): domain Bacteria; phylum Verrucomicrobiota; class Verrucomicrobiia; order Methylacidiphilales; family UBA1321; genus UBA1321. The sequence goes on along the minus strand of JAFIGT010000042.1, from coordinate 73,832 downwards.
GTCACGAGCGGGGTTGATGGCGTATCCAGTGGGGCCACCGAGGGAGAGACCGATCGACCAGATCAGGAAGCCAACGATGAAGGGGCCTGATCCGGGGACAGGGCCTGTGGCCGAGACAGCCTTGGAGAAGATCGCGGCGATGCCGATGATCAGGACGGCCGTACCGATGAACTCACTGATGAAGTTCGTGCAGGTATTGCGGATGGCCGGACCCGTGCTGAAGACCGCGAGCTTGAGGCCGGGGTTTTCGGTTTCTTTCCAGTGCGGCAGATAGTGCAGCCAGACCAGAATGGCGCCGACAAAAGCTCCAAGGAACTGTGCCGGGATATAGGTGGACAACTTGCTCCAGTCACCACTGAGCGCGGCAAAACCAACCGTGACGGCAGGGTTCAAATGGGCATCCGGTCCGCCAAAGGCAATGCTGGTGTAGACACCGGCCATGACGGCGAAGCCCCACCCCGCGGTGATCACGATCCACCCGGAGTTTTCGCCCTTGGATTGTTTGAGCAGCACATTGGCAACGACCCCGTCACCGAGCAGGATGAGTATGAGCGTACCCATGAATTCACCTAAGAATGGACACATATATAGATTCCTTTGTTTGGGTTGTTAACCGGGCGCCCGTTGAGCGGACGCCCGATTGAAGTGTATCGATTTTAACGCTGCTATTTTTCTTAGAAGTTCACGATCGTGCGCAGGCCAAGCACCACGATATCCGAGCGATTCGTGTTGCCCTTCGGGTCGAAGATGAACTGCATGTTCGGCTGAACGGCAAACCACGGAGTCAGGCGGAACTTGTGGGTCAATTCCACGGCGGTTTCGCCCTCGAGCGAGCTGTTCGTGCGATTGGTCAGATCGGGGCTGGCATCGGCATAGATGATCCCCAGACCGGTGACATCGGTGTCGCGGCCCTCGATCAAGCCGGTGTAGCGGAAGCCGATGAGGCTTTCGAAACCAACCGGGTTGCGGTCGTGCGGGGCGCCGAGAGCCTGGAAGAGAATGTCGAGACCCTTGTCCGTATTCAGCTTCCCGTTTTCGGTGGGGTGATAGACGGACTTTTCCATGGAGAAGTACGCCACCACGTTGCCCTGCACGGATTCGCCGTTGGAGAGCTTGTTGTAGCGGCCGTCGAGGTCGTTGGCCGTCATGCCGAGCTTGTAGGTGCCGGCATATTTGGTGTTTTGCTCGACGTAGCCGATTTCCGAGGCGATCACGGCGCCGTTCTTGAAGTCATTGCCCCAGTTCAGGCCGGTGTCATCGGGGTGATAGGCATCGCGATACGCGGTGAATCCACCCGCCTTGACGTAGAGTCCCTTGGTGATGTCCGAGAGGTCAACGGTCAATTCCACACCGGGTTTGCCGGCCGGGCTGAACGGCTGGTTCGGGCGGAACAGGATATTGGCGGCGTAGCCGGTTTCATCGTTCATGAAGATGTCGAAGAAGCCGGTCGAGCCGAAGTCATTGACTGCGGCGATTTGACCAAACTTCAACTTCACCTTGCTGTCGATGAATCCCTGCTCGTACCAGGCTTCATCCAGACGGAGGCTTTCCTCACCGGCGATGCTGCTGGTGGAGGTGAAGACGTCCAGATACTGGCCCGAGAGGTTTCGGCCGTATTGATAGATACCGCTGACAAACAGGCGGCCGTCCACATCGGCAAGCTTCTTGAAGTCGATATCCATGTTGCCACGGAAACGACCGAAGTAGGTTGCATGATGGGTTTGGCTGCCGGTGACGTCGGTCAGGAAATCTCCAATGTTATTGAAGGTAAAATCAATTCCCTGTTCGCGCAGCTTGGTGCGTTCCCCGCCCCAATCGCCGGTTAGCTCTTGTTGGTCCCAGATCGAGGTCGACTTTTTCTCGACGACCATGGCTTTGGGATCCATTGCTTTGTTGTCGACGGCCTTGGGATCGCTGGCGGTCCCTGCCATGACGCTTAGTGTGGATGCCGTCAGCATTCCCGCGGCGCAGAGTGCTCCGGCGGCGCGGAAGAGGTGAAACGGCTTGTGGACTGGTTTCATGTGTTTTGTGTTCTCCTTTTGGTTTCTAGTGCTGTCTTGGGGCCGCGCGGAACCAGGTTTAAGGGATTCCGCGCTGTCTTCAGGCAGGTAAATAGGCTTTGGCGAGTTCAAGGTATTCGGCGACTTGCTCCTGTTCCCATTTGGCATCGTGGCCGAGTTCGCGGGCAATGAGGCGGGCGACTTTCGGCGCGGCTTCCATGCTGGCGCGGGCGTCGAGCAGCAGGCTGCGGGTGCGGCGCGAGAGGACGTCCTCCAGCGTGGCGCCCATTTCCTCGCGGATCGACCAGAGGCATTCGGCGTAGGTGTAGGGGAGGTTGGGGTGGATTTTTTCGTTGAGGCCGGGTTCCTGATCGCCGAGTTGTTCGATCTTGGCGATGTCGGAACCGTAAACGGAATTGGGTGAGCGATCCGGTGTTTCCATCGCTCCGTGGAGGGGCAGGTCTTTTGTGCCGGTCGGCTTGTGGGCGAGTCCGGCGACCTTGATGGCTTCGTCCATCGTGTCCTGTGCCATGCGGCGGTAGGTGGTCCACTTGCCCCCCGTGATGGTCAACAGTTTGGCATCGGACACCTCGATGCGGTGCGTGCGCGAGAGCTTTGAGGTGGTCGAAGCGCCCTTGGCGCGCACGAGCGGACGCAGTCCGGCGAAGACGCTGAGGATGTCCTCGTGGCGGATGGGGCGGGTGAGGTAACGGCTGGAGTGCTTCACGAGGAAGTCGATTTCCTCCTTGAGCGGTTTGGGTTCGATCGGAATGTCCTTCATCGGAATATCGGTGGTGCCAATGACGAGCTTGCCATACCACGGGATGCCGAAGAGGAGTCGACCGTCGTCGGTTTTCGGAATCATCAAGGCGGTTGTGCTCGGCAGGAAGGAGCCGTCCACGACGATGTGGGTGCCTTGGCTGACGCTGAGCATCTGTTCGGCGTGCGGTTCATCCATGCGACGGATGAAGTCGGTGAAGATGCCGGTGGCGTTGATGACGATCTTGGCGCGGAGTTCGAATTTTTCCCCGGTGAAGGCGTCGTGCGCGACGACGCCGTCGACGCGTCCATTGGTCTTGAGCAGGGAATCGACCGGACAGTAGTTCAACGGCACGCCGCCGAGGTCCGCCGTGGTGAGGGCCAGGGTGAGGGCGAGGCGGGCGTCGTCGAACTGTCCGTCCATGTAGAGAATCCCGCCGACGAGTTTATCGGGGTTCAACGTCGGCAGGTGCTCCAGGGTCTGTTTCTTGCTCAGGATGAGCGAGGGTCCGAGGCTGGATCGTCCGGAGAGAGCGTCGTAGAATTTGAGGCCGATGCCGAAGAAGGGCAGTTCCCAATAATGCGCGGTGGGAATGATGTACTTCAGCGGATAGACTAGGTGGGGTGCGTTCTGAATCATGCGACCCCGCTCATGCAGCGCTTCGTACACGAGGGCGAAGTCGGCCTGTTGCATATAGCGCACGCCGCCGTGCGCGATTTTCGTGCTGCGGCTCGACGTGGCTTTGGCGAAGTCATGCTGTTCGAGCAGGACTGTGCGGTAGCCGCGCGAGACGGAGTCCAGGGCGACGCCGAGACCGGTGGCACCGCCACCGATCACGATCACGTCCCACGGTTGTTTTTCCGAGGCGATGCGGTTGAGTAAGGCTTTACGATTCATATTCTACGACTCTTTCTCTGAGGACTTTTATTTTTCCCACGCCTTGGAGCGAGAGAGGGCGTCGTCCCACTTTTTGGTGAGAGCGGCGCGGTCCTTCGACTTCATGGTGGACTTGAAGACCTTGTCGGCCTTCCATTGCTGCGCGATTTCGGCCTGATTTTTCCAGTAACCAACGGCGAGACCGGCGAGGTACGCGGCCCCGAGGGCGGTGGTTTCCTTGATGGCGGGGCGAACCGCCGGGACGCCGAGGAGGTCGGCCTGGAATTGCATCAGGAGATTGTTGGCGCAGGCGCCGCCGTCGACGCGGAGTTCCTTGAGCTTGATCTTCGAGTCGGCTTCCATGGCGTGCAGGATGTCGGCCACCTGGAACGCGATGCCTTCCAACGCGGCGCGGGCAATGTGCGCAGCAGTGGAGCCACGGGTCAGGCCGAGGATCGCGCCCCGGGCGTATTGGTCCCAGTGAGGCGCGCCGAGTCCGGCAAACGCGGGGACGAGGTAGACGCCGCCGTTGTCCGTCACGGAAGCGGCGAGCGCTTCGATGTCGGAGGAGGACTTGATGATGCCGAGTCCATCCCGCAGCCATTGGACGACCGCACCCGCGATGAAGACGCTGCCTTCGAGGGCGTAGTCGGTGCGGTTGCCGATCTTCCACGCGACGGTGGTGAGGAGGTTGTTCTTGGACGGGATCGGCTTGGTGCCGGTGTTCATGAGCATGAAGCAGCCGGTGCCGTAGGTGTTCTTGACCATGCCGGACTTCGTACAGACCTGGCCGAAGAGGGCGGCTTGCTGGTCACCGGCAATACCGGCGATCGGAATGCCGTCGGCTTCGGTCTGTCCGTAGACTTCGCTGGAGGCGACGACTTCGGGAAGAATCGAGCGGGGGATGTTGAAAATCTTGAGCAGATCGGGATCCCAGTCGCCGGTGTTGATGTTGAAGAGCATCGTGCGGGAGGCATTGGAGGGATCGGTGATGTGCTTTTTGCCGCCGGTCATGTTCCAGACCAGCCATGAATCGACGGTACCGAAGGCGAGCTTGCCCGCCTCCGCCTGCTTGCGCGCGCCGGGAACATTATCGAGAATCCAGCGTAGCTTGCTGCCGGAGAAGTAGGCGTCGATGACGAGGCCGGTTTTTTTCTGGATGGTCTTGGCCAGGCCCTTCTTTTTGAGTGAATCGCAGAAGGCGGCGGTGCGGCGGTCCTGCCAGACGATGGCCTTGCAGATGGGGCGTCCGCTGGCGCGCTCCCAGACGACGGTCGTTTCGCGCTGGTTGGTGATGCCGATGGCGGCGATGTCGGCGGCTTTCAATCCGGCGCGGCTGATGGCTTCCGTGGCGACACCGTTTTGCGAGGCCCAGATTTCCTCGGCGTCATGCTCGACCCAGCCCGGTTTGGGGAAGTACTGATGGAATTCCTTCTGCGCGACGGAGCAGATGTTGCCGTCGTGATCGAACACGATGGCGCGTGAGCTGGTGGTTCCCTGGTCGAATGCGAGGATGTATTTCATGGTATGAGTTTCCTGGTGGTTGACTTCTGGGTTTGTACGGTGAAGGCGGGGTCCTTGGTTGCCGCCTCCGCAAGGGTTCGCATCAGCAGAAACATCGAGGTCGCGCCGGGGTCCTGATGACCAATGCTGCGCGCGCCGAGGTAACTGGCCCGGCCCTTGCGGGCCTGCATGCTGATGGTGGATTTCATCGCCGCTTCGGCGATTTGGATGGTCTCCGAAAAGAATTGGGCGGGGCTGATGTGACGCCGCACGATCGATTTGTAGGCAGTGACGACGGGGATGAGGACATCGACCATCGTCTTGTCTCCCGCGACGGCATGGCCGAGGCCGACGACGCCCTGCAAGCCGGCTTCGAGGCAGGTGGCGAAATTGCGAATGCGTGTTTCGTGCCGGGGTGAGACGACGCAGGAGGCGTGCAGGAAGAAGGCCCCATAAAGAGGGCCGCTGGCTCCGCCAACGCTGGCTGTGAGATGTCCGGAAATCATGCGTAGTTGAGTGCTGAGATCCGCCCCTTTTAGATCGCCCCGATGCTCCATGATTCGTTCCACGCCCCGCCGCATATTGGCCCCGTGATCGCCATCCCCAATCGCACTATCGAGCTCTGTCAGCCAATGTTCATTGGCTACAATGGCCTTGTGATAAGCGCTGATCCAATTCAAGAGCAGAGTGGGGCTCGAGGCAAGCGTATTCTGGGGTGCGTTGGTCTCGTTATGGGTTACGCCGGGCGTCTTGACCTGACGGGTAGCTGGGTGGGGAGCTGCCATGGTATTGAAAATCTCAGTTTTTAGATGATTTCAATAATTCGCTCATTTAAAGCGGATCTGGGCTGTCGCGTAGACTCTCAATTATTTTAGGGAGACTTAATTACGCGTTTCGAATGTGAGAACTATCATCGCACTATTTGAGGTGTAAGCGAATCAAATACTGGTAAAAAACCTTGGAATAGTATAAAAAAACTTAGGTATGCCTCCCAAGCGTCTGAAATTGCGGGCTGCGGCGTCGACCATCGCTTTGATCGAGGAGGTGCTACTGCTACAGCTGCAACAGATTGAGCGATCAACCTATGTTTTGCGGTTTCCGCCCCTCCGGGATTACGTCATGGAAGCCGCCGGGTTACATTTTCATTTCAGCCCGGAGTTTGTCATTGGTCTTACCGGGGCGAGCCACTTTCATTTCATTCATGACGAATTTTCGTTGGGGGCTTGCGAGATGGCGGTGATTCCGGCGGGAATTCCGCACCGGGAAGTGCCTCGTATCAGCGCGGGTGTTTTTCAGAATGTGGTGGTGAGTGTGTACAACCAGACGGTCTGCTTGCAATTGCAGAGTCAGCACAGCACGCGTGAAGGCATGCAGGTGGATCAATGTTATCTCGATTCTCCAAAATTTGCCTTGCTGGCGGCGTACCTCAACGAGATGGCGGAGTTCCATAATCCGCATGGCACCGAGCAACCGCTCGGTATCAAGGGATTGTTGCTCGCTTATCTCGATACGTTGCGCTCGATCATCATCCAGTCGCGCAAGGCACCGACGATCGAGAAGCTGAAGATCAGTCAGGTGAAAAAGTTGGTGCAGGAGCATCTCGGTTCCTCGTCGCTGAGCGTGCGGTGGCTGGCGGAGCTGATGCATTGCTCGCCGGATTACCTGTCGCACCTTTTTCACATCGAGACGCAGGAGTATCTGGCGTCGTACATCAACCGACAGCGGGTGGATGCGGCAATGGAATTATTGAAAACGTCGGCGCTCACGATTTCGGAAATCGCGTTCGGCGTGGGCTTCGAGAGCCCCGCCTATTTCAGCCAGGTGTTCAAGCAGGTGACATTCAAGACCCCGCAGGATTATCGGCGTAGCGTGGAGCGGTCGTACGTGGAGCTGGAGGGGCGACCGAAGACGATTTTCGCGAAGCCAGCGTGAGCGCCGTTTCCAAGTCAGTTGTCTCGCGCCTTTCTGGCTGGCAATGATTAGGTGGTCTACTAAGTGCAATTAGAGAGAAATAAATAGCAATCCAGCCAAAGCACGATCTGGCGAGTTCTGAAATACTCCGCCCCCATGAACGATAGCTTTGGGTGGGCGGTACGATTCCGCGGATTCTTTTTGATCGGGTTATGCCTGGCCTTTTTGGCGATGGGCCGGCCGGGTGTACAGGCACAAACGGCGACCAGCACGGCTTCGACCACGACCACCACCGTGCAACAGGAAAACGCCGGCGAGGTGGCGCACAAGCCGACCGCGCAAGAGCAAGCGGCGGCAGACCGGTTGAAGAAACCGATTCTGGATGAGGGAATCAAAAAGCCGGTGCGCCTGGATGAAGTGGTGGTGACGGCAACGCGCACGGAGAAGTCGAAGAACGATGTGGCGGGCAGTGTTTCCACCTATACCGATGACAGCGTGCAGATGGAACTGGCACCGAATTTCCGCGATCTCGTTTCCGACGAACTCGACGTCAGCACCACGAATAATGTGGGCGGCAAGGGAGCGGGTGGCCGTAGCGGCGCTGGACTGCAGGGATATAATATTCGCGGTATCGACGGAAACCGTATCCTGATCCAGACCGACGGCATTCGTCAGGCGGATCAGTACACCTTTGGCAACACGTACAGCATTGGCCGCAACTATCAGGACATTGACTCGCTCAAGCGGGTGGAAATTCTGAAGGGTTCGGCCTCCAGTCTGTACGGCAGTGATGCCATTGGTGGCGTGGTGACGTACATCACGAAAGATCCGTCGGATTATCTTACGGGCAAGGCGGAGCCGTATTACTTCGACGTCACGTCCGCGTTCGACAGTGCGAGCATGGAGTATGCGGAGACCGGCACGATGGCGCTGCGCGCGGGCAAGGACGTGGAATTACTGGGCGTGTACACACGCCGCGATGGCAACGAAACGCAGAACATGGGCAGCTACGGCGCCAATCCTCTGAATTATCACAGCAATAATGTGCTCGCCAAGGTGGCGTGGCAGGCGAATGAGTTCAACCGTCTCGTGCTGACCGGGGAATATTTCAATCGTGACAATAACTCGGCCCTGAATAACCAGCTCGGTTCCTTTACGAATGGCGGTGTGAACATCAATCGCAGCTCGCTGACGCAGGATACGACATCAGAGCGTTGGCGTGTCAGCTTGAATCATCGCTTCGAACGGCCCGAGGCGACACCGGTTTTCGATGCGTTTACGTGGCAGGGCTATTATCAGCCGACATCGAACAATGAGGATATTGCGGAGCGATATATCCGGCAGAATACGGTTCCATATCTGCGCAGCTTCCAGCGTGATTTCAGCGATAATATTGGTGGCGGTTCTATCCAGTTTGAAAAGCGTTTCGATACGGGTGCCTGGTCGCATTTGCTGACCTACGGCACGGAGCTTTCCTATTCGCAACTCGAACGCAATGTGACGGGTTCGATCAAGAATCTCACGACGGGAGTCGAGTCCCAGAGCTTCGGGTCGCAACCCAGCGCCTTCGGGCCATACTTCATGCCATACAAGGAAATTCCGGATTCGGACGTCGTCCGTTTGGGTTTTTTTGCGCAGGATGAAATTGATCTTGGCTCGGAAAAGGTGTTCTCACTCGTGCCCGGCTTGCGTGTGGATTACTACGATCTCGGTGTCGATAACGACCGGCTCTACACCAAGGTGACGGGTAAGGATGGAACGAGCTACAGCGAATGGGCGATCTCTCCGAAGATGGCGCTGATCGGGCGGCCGGAAAAGGAGATTATGGTCTACTCCCAATTTGCACAGGGTTTCCGTTCGCCAACGACAGAAGAGTTGAACGCGGTGTTCAATAACTTTGCAGAGAATTACCAAGTGGTGGCGAATCCCAATCTGAAGTCGGAGACGAGCTACAACTTTGAGACCGGCATTCGGGTGGATTACCCGGTGGTGAAGGCGAGCCTGGCGGGTTACTACAATTACTACCAGGACTTCATCAACCAGCAGACCTTTGTGGGATTCAATTCCGCCGGGCAGCAGGTTTTCCAGTCGACTAATATCGATGAAGCGCAGATCTACGGCACGACACTGAGCACCGAATGGCCGCTGGTGATCTACAATCCCGATCTGGAAGGACTATCCTTCCTCTTTGGCACGGCGTTCGCGTGGGGTGACGATTTGCAGAACAATCAACCGCTGGACTCGGTCGACCCGTGGAAGCTGCGCACCGGCTTGCGTTATCGCAACGGCAAGTTCGGTGTGGACCTGACGAACACGTTTGTGGGCGCGAAGAATAGTGTCTCGGAGACCATGCCGACGCAGTTTCGCCCGCCACAATACAACACGATCGATCTGGTGAGCTATGTGGATATCACCAAGCACGCGAAGTTCTCTCTGGGTCTCTATAATCTTACAAACCAGCAGTACTGGCTCTGGCAGGATGTGCGCAACGTGAGCAGTAACGGCAGTTTGCCTTCGGGCGGAGTCAATTCTCCCAGCCAGATCGATATGTTCACGCAACCCGGCTTCACCGTGCGCACGAGTCTGACCATCAATTTCTAACCCCCTAAAAAAGGAACATGCAATGAAAACCGAAAGTAACGAAAACCTGAAGACTCGCTGGAGCGAGTTGTTGACCCAAAACCCCAAGCTGCGCATCCGCGATGCGGCCCGCGCGTTGGGCGTGAGCGAAGCGGAATTGCTGGCGACCGATTGTGGTCGTCATGTCTCCCGCCTCGAGGGGGACTGGACGGCTCTGATCAAGGAATTTCCGCGACTGGGTCGCGTGATGTGCCTAACGCGTAATGAATCGGCTGTGCACGAGCGCTATGGTGTTTTCACGAACGAGATCGCCTTCTTCCACGGCATGGGCCAGGTGGTGGGCGCGGATATCGACCTGCGTTTGTTCATGAGCCACTGGCATGTCGGATTCGCCGTTGGCGAGACGGACAAGGAAGGTCGTTTGCGCCATAGCCTGCAGTTTTTCGATTTTGATGGCACAGCGGTGTTTAAGCTCTTCCTCACGGAAGGCAGCGATCACGCGGTGTATTCCGAGTTGGTGACGAAGTACACCTCGTCGAATCAATCGACTGAGCAGGTGACGGGTCCCGTCGAAAAAGCCGCTCCGGAAAAGCCGGACAGCGAAATCGACGTGGCTGGTTTTCAGGAAGGCTGGAAGACGACGAAGGACACTCACGAGTTCTTTGGCTTGATGAAGAAATTCAGCGTCTCGCGCGAGCAGGCGTTGCGTCTTGCCCCGGAAGGTTACGCGTGGCAGGTGAAACTGGAAGCGACCAAGTTGATGCTGGAACGGGCCGCGGCGGCGCAGACACCGATCATGGTGTTCATCGGCAGCCCCGGTTGCATCCAGATTCACACCGGCCCGGTGCATAATATCAAGCCGTTTGGCGCGGAGTGGCTGAACGTGCTCGATGATGACTTCAACATGCACCTGCGCGAGACCGACATCGCGACGGCCTGGGTGGTCAAGAAGGCGACGAAGGACGGCTTTGTCACCTCGCTGGAGCTCTTCGACAAGCAGGGCGAGAACGTGGTGCTCTTCTTCGGTAAGCGCAAGCCCGGTCAGGCCGAGGACGAGGCGTGGCGCTTGATCGTCCTGAACCTGCCAAAGGCTTAAGACGATGAACATCGCCCATTGGAAACTGCCGCTGGTTCTTCCGGCGGCAGTCGCCCTGCTTTGGATGCCCGCGTTAGCCGCGGAGAAAACCGAGCGCCTCGTGGCGATCGGCGGACCTGTGACGGAAATTGTCTACGCGCTGGGCGCGGGAGCACAACTGGTCGCGGTCGATTCGTCGAGTGTCTATCCCGAAGCGGCAACGAAATTGCCGCAGGTGGGATATCAGCGCGCGTTGTCGGCGGAAGGGGTGCTCAGCGTGAAGCCGACCCTGATTGTCGCGTCGACGGAGGCGGGGCCGCCTCCCGTGGTGGCGCAGTTGAAAGCGTCCGGCATTCCGTTCGTGCAAGCTCCGGCGGATCATACGGTGGCCGGCGCGAAAGCGAAAATCGAGGCGGTGGCCAAGGCGTTGGGGAAGGATAAAGAAGGAGCGGCGCTGTGCGCGGAACTGGATAAGAAGATCGCAACGGTGGCCTCTCGGTTGCCCGCGACCGAGCGCAAGCCGAGGGTACTCTTCATTTACGCGCGCGGCGCGGGCACCATGAACATCGCTGGTGCAAACACGGCGGCTGATGCGGTGATTGCTCTCGCGGGCGGTGTGAATGCAGTGAGCGGTTACGACGGCTACAAGCCGATGACGCCCGAGGCGTTGGCGGCGGCGGCACCGGATGTAATTCTGATCCCGGATCGCGGTTTGGAAAGCATCGGTGGACGCGAAGGATTGCTGAAACAGCCGGGCGTGGCCTTGACTCCGGCAGCGAAGAACGGTCGCATCGTGGCGATGGACGATTTGCTGCTGCTCGGCTTTAGTCCGCGATTGGGTGATGCGGTGGATCAGCTCTCCAAGGCGTTGCATCCTTCTCTTGCCAACTCGAAATAAAGTGACTCTCTCTTCTTCCAAAGCGGCGGGTCCCGTGCTGCTATTGCTCGGGGCCGTGCTGGTCATTGGCGTGATCTCGCTGTCGCTGGGAGCGGTGGAGATCCGGCCGTTGGAAATCGCTGCGATCCTCGCGAGCAAGCTGGGGTTATCTTTGCCGGTTTCTTACGAACCGAGCGAAGGGGCGTTGCTGTGGACGATTCGTCTGCCGCGCGTTTTCTGCGGTCTTTTCGTCGGCGCCGGACTCGCGCTTTCCGGCGCGGTCTTGCAGGGATTGTTTCGCAATCCGCTGGCGGACCCGACGTTGATCGGCGTGTCGAGCGGAGCAGCGCTCGCGGCGGTATCGTGTCTCGTTTTGGGCGAGACGATTCTGCGTCATGTCCCCTCGGGTCTGGCATTGTTCGTGGTTCCGCTCGCCTCGTTCGGGGGTGGTTTTCTCCTCGTGAATCTTGTTTGGCGACTGTCCCGTCAGGAGGGGCGGACCCAGATTTCAACGATGCTACTCGCGGGCATTGCGTTGAATTCCCTCTGCGGCGCGGGCATCGGTGTCCTGACGTTTCTGGCCAATGACGCGCAATTGCGGAGCATTACATTCTGGAGTTTAGGCAGTCTCGGTGGCACGACCTGGCCGATCGTCGGTGTGCTGGCGGCGTTGACCGTGCTGCCTGCTTTGTGGTTGGCGCGGCAGGCGCAGGCGCTGAATGTACTGTTGCTCGGCGAGGCGGAGGCAGGGCATCTCGGCGTGAATGTGGAGCATCTCAAACAGCGGATCATTCTCGCGGCGGCATTGATCGTGGGCGTGTCGGTTTCGTTTGTGGGGATCATCGGTTTTGTCGGTCTCGTCACGCCGCACTTGATTCGTCTGTGGCTCGGGCCGGACTACCGGCGTCTGCTGCCGTGCGCGGCGTTGCTGGGCGCGTTCTTGTTGATGGCCTCGGATCTGGCGGCGCGGCTGGTAGTGACACCGGCGGAGTTGCCGATCGGTGTCGTAACGGCGTTGTTGGGCGCGCCTTTTTTCCTGTGGATCTTGCGGCGGGAAAGGCAGCAGTTATGAGCACGTCTCTCGTGAATTCGTTGCAAGCCGTCGATGTGACGGTGATGGTGAGTCAGCGTCATCTGATCGACGCTGTGTCGTGCGCGATTGTGCCTGGCGAAATTCTGGCGGTGTTGGGACCGAATGGCGCGGGCAAGAGCACATTGATTCGCTCCTTGTCCGGGGAACTCAAGCCGTCCTCCGGTGAGATCACGCTCAATGGCCGCTCGCTTTCGGACTATTCTTCCGAAGCCGTGGCGCGGCAGCGGGCTGTCTTGCCGCAAACCTCACCACTGGCGTTTCCCTTCGCGGTGCAGGAGGTGGTCTTGATGGGCCGCGCTCCGCATGTGGTCGGGGTTGAATCCGAAGTGGATCGCGAGATCGTGCGCGAGACAATGCGCCGCGCGGACGTTGCGCATTTGGCGGAGCGAAATTATCTGACCCTCTCCGGCGGCGAAAAGCAGCGGGTGCATTGGGCGCGGGTGATGGCGCAACTCGAAGGGGTGAGTGGTCCGCGCTACCTGTTGCTCGACGAACCAGTCTCGAGCCTCGATATGACGCATCAGCATGCATGCCTCACTCTTGCTCGCGAACTGGCTTCGCAAGGCGTAGGGGTATTGACCGTGCTGCACGATCTCAATCTCGCGGCCATGTACGCGGACCGGGTGTTGCTTTTACGGCAAGGCCGGGTCATCGGGCAGGGGACGCCGAACGCGCTCCTGACGGTGGATTGCATTCAGGAAGTTTTCGCGCAGCGCGTGGTGGTAATGCCGCATCCCCAGAGGGATTGCCCGCTCATCGTCGTGCCGTAGAGGGGCGGGGCGGTGCAGCGGCCTGCGCAATACAACGCCAAAAAATGACAACCCAGCGGAAGCAGGATTGTCGGTGCGTTGCTATAACGAATCATAACAAGGACCGTAAGGTTTCCTAATTCCAGAGATTTTTAATATGATCGAACTCTTTATCAAGGGCGGTCCCATCATGTGGCCGCTTCTTCTCACATCGGTTGTGGCATTGTCGGTGACGATCGAACGCTTGTGGTTTATTTATCAGGAGCAGCGCCGCCGCGAGCCGGAGGTGGTGGAGAATCTTCTGACCGAGGTGGAGCATGGGGATATTGAGACGGCGATTTCGATGGGAGAACGCAGCACCGATTTCGTGGCGAAGACCTTGACCGTGGCGTTGGTCAATCGCCAGACCTCGCTTTCGCAGGCGGTTCTGCGCGCGGCCAATCTGGAGTTGAAGCGGTTCAGCCGCGGCTTATCGATTTTGGACACGGTCATTACACTCGCGCCGTTGCTTGGCTTGATGGGCACGGTGACGGGGATGATTCATTCCTTCGGCTTGCTCGGTAATCAGGAGCTCGGTGCGCCGACGGCGATCACGGGCGGCATTGCGGAAGCGCTGATTGCGACCGCGTTCGGCCTCGGTATCGCGATCACAGCCTTGCTGCCGTTCAATTACCTGAACTCGCGGTTGGAAGAAGCGCGGCATGAAATCGAGGACGCCACGACGCAGGTGGAGTTGTTGCTCACGAAATGTCATGCCAGCGATTGCCTGCTGCGCGGAGTTGCGGTGAAATGAGAATTCCCTCTCCAAGCGGAGCGCGGCGGGCGCGGATCGAGATCATTCCATTGATCGACATCATGTTCTTTCTGCTGGCCACGTTCGTCATGGTCTCGCTCTCGATGGTGAAGAACCAGGGCATTCCCGTGCGGTTGCCGGTGGCGACAACGAGCGCGGCGCAAGACCGAAAGGATTACATCTCCATCACGGTGTCGGAGACGGGGAATTACTATTTTAACAAGGAGCTGGTGACGATCGAGGAGGTCTCCGCGCGATTGACCGCGTTGCGCGCGCGAGCCGAGGACCCGCGCATTTTCATCAATGGCGATGGACGTGCGAATTTCGAATCGATTGTCAGCGTGCTGGACGAAACCCGGAAACTCGGCATTACGAAGGTGGCGATCGAGACCACGCGTAAACCCTAGAAGTCATGCGCACCGCTCACGCTTTTCCCTTTTTCGCTGCTCCCTGGTTCTGGATTTCCGTCGGCCTGCACGGCGCGGTGCTCTATTGCGGGAGTGTGCTGCTGGTCGAAAGCGCGAAGTATGGTGTGCAGCAAGGCATCTCGAGTCTGGAGGTCAATCTGGTGTCGGCTCCCGCCGCGTCACGCGAAGCGAATACCGCTCCGGAGCAAGACACCATGCCCGACGTTCCGGCCGTCAAGCCGGTGGTGACTCCGGATGATCTGACTCAGCCCGTGGCGGAGGCGATGAAGCCTAAGCCCAAATCCATCGCCTCGTTGCAACCGTCCACATTGCCGCCGTCTCCTGTGACGCCGAAGGTGACTGGCACGGGAGCTTCGACCAGCGCGGGGCGGGATAAGGTCACGGCCAGTTCCAGTGGTGGCGCGCGGACTATCGCCACGCCGAATTACCAGAACAATCCACCACCAGCTTATCCGGAAATGGCGCGTCGCCAAAACATGGTGGGTACGGTGATTTTGCGTGTGGAAGTCAGTGCTTCAGGCGCTGCGAAGAGCGTCGAGGTCGAAAAGAGCAGCGGTTATTCCCTGCTGGATGTGAGCGCCAAACAGACGGTGCAACGCTGGCGTTTTTATCCCGGTAAAATTGGCGGTCAACCGATCGACTCCACCGCGACAGTTCCCATTCGATTCCACCTCGACGGAGACCACAAATGAGCGTGACCAAAGAGAAGGAGTTGCTGGCCCTGGAGACCGAGGCATTGATGACTGCTGAGACCGCCGAAAAGGGAGCGTGGAGTTCGGTCTCGTCCGGATGGAAACAGCTTTACGGGAATTTCCTGCGTACAGGGGTGAGTGTCGAGGCGCATGCTTTTCACGTGGAGCAGGATCTCGACTGGGGGAAAAGTTTTCATCAGGACAGCCTGGAGTTATGCCTGAACCAACGCGGCACTGGCGAGGTGCGCATGCGCAACCAATCGGCATCCTACCGCAATCAGATGCTCGGCTTTTATGGCGTGGGACGCGACGGCATTCAAGCGACTCGCTCCGGTGGCGAGCCGCACACGTTTATCACCGTGGAATGTTCTCGCGATTATCTCGCGCGGCAGGTTGCCGGGTTCGAGGACGTGCTGTTGACGCCGCTGCGCCAGTGGATGGGCGGACGGAGGAATGGCGGTGTTGTGGGCGATCCGCGCGTGATGACGCAGCCGCTGCAACAACTGCTCGAAGCGCTGAAACATCCTCCCGTATCGGCGGCGGTGCGCGTGTTGTGGTATCAAAGCAAAATCACGGAATTGCTGGCGTTGACCTTGTTCCAGATGCCGCCGGAAGAAAATCCGCGCAGCCAGCGCGTGCAACTCGTGGGCCGAGAACGCGCGGAACGCGTGGTGGATCTGCTGCAGGCGAACCTGACCGATCCGCCCGATCTGGAATCGATGGGCAAGCTGATCGGATGCAGTCCGTTTTACCTGAGCCGTACCTTCTCGAAAGTGATGGGCAAAACGATTCCTCAGAAACTGCGTGAATTGCGGATTCGTCGCGCGGCAGAACTGCTGCGTTCGGGACGATATAATGTGACCGAAGCGGCGATTGAGGTCGGTTACACCAGCCTGAGTCATTTCAGTACGGCGTTCTGCCAGATCACGGGCTGCTGCCCGAGTCTGTACCCACATAGCCGCCACTTGATTCATCCCGGATTTTGAAGGATTGAGTTCAATCTCGTTTGGTCTTTCGCGGAAGAACGATTTCTTCGATCATTGATTGAGGTGCTGATTTTTGCGCGGCTCCTGTCTTGCAATGATCGCGATTTTGACTCAGCTTCCTCTCTTAGCCTATGTCTATGCTTTCACTTCTTTCGCGGCGTTTTGGGGCAGGGATGATGGTGTTGTGGATTGGGGTGGCTTCAGTCTCTCTGGCGGCTTCCAGTTCGAATCCCGATGTGTCGATGTTGAAGCTTCAGTCGGACGGCGCTTTTGTCTTCGACGGCGTTCTCTTTTCGGTGGCGCATTTCGATTCGACTTGGAAACGGGCTGAGCAAACGGCGCTTCGACCGGACCCAGCGGCAGTGCCCGGCACGAACGGGGAATGGAAGTTCGCCGGTCCGATGGTTACACCTGCTTCCGCGCAACCGATCATGCTGAAAGAGACGTTCCAGCGTGCGAGCGATCGCTCCATCCGTGTCTCCTACGTGGCGGATCATGCCAGTGGCGTGCCGACGGAAAATTTCTGTCTCGATCTCATGGTGCCGGTGAATTACATGGCGGGAAAGTCGGTGCGCGTGGATGAGCAAACCGTAGACATGCCGACGCAGTTCAAGGACGTGCAACTCGTGGTGAAGGCGGCGAAAACGCTGGTGCTGTCAGCGGCGACTGGGACGCTCACGATCAAAGGCATTTCCCGCGTACTTATTCAGGATAATCGTAAATGGGGGGGCTCCTATTTCGAGGCTAGACTCGAATTTTCCCGTCCCAAGGGACCGCTCCAACATGCCGAGTTGGCGGTGGATGTGACTTATGAGCCGTACGTAAGTACGCCGGTTTCTCTGGCGAGTGTGACGAATCGTGCCTTTGCCGACGACAAAGCCAATGACGGTCAGGGCGGATGGAGCGACGAAGGATCAGGTAATGATCTGTCGTCGCTCCCCTTGGGGCCGCTGGTGGCGGCGGGGGTGACGTTCGATATCATCGATCCAGCGAAAAATCGCGGCACGTCTTGTCTGGTGATTTCGCAGTCGAAAACGCATAGCGCATTGACCCAAGCTACTGTCCCCGTGGCAAACACGCCAACTTATACGCATCTTTATCTTTTGCATGCGACCGCGTGGACGCCGAGCGGCTCGACGGTGATTGGCAAAGTGACGACAACGTATACCGACGGAAGTAAATCCGTGCAGGAAATCAAAACCTACCGCGAAGTGGGCAATTGGTGGTCGCCGTCGACGATGCCCAATGGTATCGTGGGCTGGACCGGAACGAACAAGAGCGCGCCGGTCGGACTGTATGTTTCCCATATTGCGTGGAAAAGAAACCGATTCACGAGGTCACCCTTGAGTCGACAGGGCCGACAGCGTGGCTGATCGCGGGACTTTCTGGTTCGATGGATTACATCCGCTTTGACACACCGCCCGCCGGGGAGTTTCAACTCGCGGAAGGACCGGATTGGAAACCGTATTCCTACGAGCTGGAAATCAAGCCGGGCAGTGTGTTCGACTTTTCGCATCTGAATGATGCTCCCGCCGGGAAATACGGTCCGATCAGTATCACGTCTGCCGGACACTTTGAGTTCGAGAAAAAGCCCGGCGACCCAGTGCGGTTCTATGGAGTGAACCTCTGCTTTTCCGCGAATTATCCTTCGAAGGAGCAGGCGGACCGCGTGGCGGATCTACTGTCTCGCTCGGGTTATAATGTGGTGCGGTTCCACCACTACGACGGCGGTCTGCTCAAGAAGGGGGGCTCATCGTATGAATTTGATTCGGCGAAGCTCGATCAACTCGATTATTTCTTTGCGGCCCTGAAGGCGAGGGGGATCTACATCAATATCGATCTCTACACACTTCGCAAATTCAGCCCCACAGAAATTCCCGATCTAGGGAAGGAAATAAGCGCGAAAGAATTTAAAGCTTTGATGCCAATCTCTGATCGTGCCGTGGAGGTGTTCAATCTCTTCGCGAAGAATCTGCTGACGCACGTGAATCCCTACACGAAAATGACATGGGCTTCGGATCCGGCGCTGGTCGGCATCTGTCCGGTCAACGAAGTCTCGCTGCTTGAGTTTCCGGCTAATTTCAAGGAACTCAACACGCTCTACGAGCAAGCCTTTGCCAAGTGGTTGGCGACGCAGCCCCCCGCCATCGCAAAGGATCGTCCGACCGCCATCATGCGTTTCTGTGTGGAGATTCAACAGAATCTCGATGTGAAGTTGCGCACCTATCTGAAATCACTCGGCGTCGTGGCTCCGATCACCGGGTCGAACTGGAAGACAGCGCAGATGCTGTCATACCTGCGGGAAGATTACGAGTATGTGGATAATCACATGTATTGGGATCATCCCGAGTTCACGGAGAAACAGTGGTCGCTACCATTCCGATTCGCGCAGGCGAGCGCGACCACCTTTTCAGCAAGCGTGCCGCGCGGTTTGTTTGCGTCGCGGATGCTCAGCCAGCCGTACACCATCTCGGAGTTTAATTACGTTTGTCCGAATGCCTATCGCGCCGAGGGTGGCCTGCTCATGTCTGCCTACGCCAGTCTGCAGGATTGGGATGGCCTGTATAACTTCAACTACGCGACGTCGATCGAGCAGCTCACCGAATCGAAACGGGCCGGAACGTTTGATTTGGCGGTGGACCCCATCGGTCTGCTGGCCGATCGCTTTGGTGCGTTGATCTTCCGCCGTCGTGACATTGAACCGGCGCGCAAGACCATCGGTTTCGTGATGGCATCCGAAGCGGTCTATGCGCCGGGCCAAAGGCGTGCGAAGGAATTCTCGCGGAACTACACTATGCTGGGATTGATCTCGCGCATTGGGGTTGCCGCGACGAGTCCTGACACGAAGCGTTCGCGCGCGCAAGCGGATGCCTTGGTGATGGATGCGCCCAAGTCGGGATTCTACGATGCAGAGTCGGATCTTACGGCCTCCTTGATGAAGGACGGCATTCTGCCCACCACGGCCTATCAAGCCGGACAGGGATACCAGAGCGATACTGGGCAGATCGTGTTGAACACGGAGAAAGGAACGCTCAAGGTCGTGACCGATCGCATGGAGGGATTTGTACTCAGCGCTGACGCGGAGCTGTCGGGAAAGATTGTTTCCGTGGCGAACGACGCCAATTTCGGCACGCTGTATGTCGTCTCGGTGGATGGAAAACCGTTGGCGCAAAGTGATCGCATTCTGGTGCTGCATTTGACCGATAGTTTGAACAGCCAGATCCGTTTTGCGGATGCCACGCGGCGTCTATTGCTGCATTACGGAAGCCTGCCGCATCTGGTTCGTCGCGGCAGCGTGGATGTGAAATTCAAGCTGGCCGATACCGGCAAGAAAGTGTGGAAGGTCTGGCAGGTGAATCCGATGGGCGATCGGGTGAAGGAGCAAGCCCTCCAGCGACAAGGAGGCGATCTCGCCCTGCACTTGGAAACAGTGCTGGAGAATGAGACCTGCCTCGCCTACGAACTTGTCCGGGAATAAGGCGTCACCGCGCCTGAGTTAACTCAGGTGCGGGTTCATTTTTTTAACCGGACGATTGGTCGTTGAACTTGTGCGTGTCGTCGTTTGGGCGACAGGGGTGGATTTGCGAACGGCGGTTGGAGTGGGGGTGCTTCCCTGAGCTGCCATGCCCATGACGGCCAGGAGCTGATGCGCAATGTCCTTCAGCGTATGCGCCTGTCCGCTGAGTTCAGTCACGGCGGCGGATGTTTGCTCGGCACTGGCAGCGTTGCTCTGGGTTACTTTTTCCATTTGCGAAAGGGCGGTATTGATCTGTTCCACGCCCTGACTTTGTTCACCTGAAGCCCCGGCAATTTCCGCGACACGCTGATCCACTTGCGTGGCATTGCCGGAGATTTCCTGCAGTCGCCCGTCTACGAGTTGGGCTTGCTTCAGGATTTGTTGCAGATTCTTGACGACATCTTCATTGACGCGGACACCGCGCTCGCTTTTTTTAGTGGAGTCCTCGATCAGGGCAGAGGTTTCTTGTGCCGCCTTGGCGCAGCGTCCCGCGAGATTGCGGACTTCATCCGCCACGACGGCGAATCCGGCACCTGCGTCACCCGCCCGGGCCGCTTCGACGGCCGCATTCAAAGCGAGAATATTGGTCTGGAAAGCAATCTCGTCGATTGTCTTGATGATGTTCGAAATGGAGTCGCTGGAGTGGCGAATGGCATCCATTGCCGAGCTCATCTCATCGGATGATTTTTTGACGAGCGATACTGATTCGCGCAATTGTCCCATCTCCTGAGTGCTCTCGCTGATATGCTGGATCATCGTGACCACTTGCTTGCGGGCGTCATCCGCGCTGGCGGCATTTTGCTTGGACATGCTGGCCATTTCTTCGACAGAAGCGGAGGTTTCCTCAATGCTCGAAGCCTGTTCACTTGCGGCTTGCGCTAATGACTGGCTGGACGCTTCCATCTGACTCGAGACATTGGAAATCAACACGGACTCCTCGTTCATATTGAGAGCCAGCGAGGTGACGGGATTGACCACTTTAGTGATCATGAACCAACCAATGGCGGCACTGAGCGCGGCGAGCACCACAACGACGAGTCCACTGAGGAACCACGCATCGCGACGATTTTCCGCTAGGTTGGATTCGATGGGGATGTAGGTGTTCAATGTGCCGAGGAGCACATTCTCGCCTTCTTGCAAACCATGACAACCGTTGCATGACGGATTTAATCCGCTGTAGAGCGGGACGGTGATGCGCAGGAACTTGTCGTCCTGTTCACGGAACATCTGTAAGTTTTTGTCCGCGGCAAATTTTTGCATCGCGCGGCGTTCGTAGTCGGTTGCAATCTTTGTATCATCGCCACCATTCGGTTTGCGTCCGGTAATGCCCTGATCGCCGAGAAGCCGCACGCGGGGTTCATTCGGGCCGAAATCATGAATCATCGATTGGTAGAGCGCACGGACGATACCTCGCCATTCCTGCTTGAGGGCTTCCTTTTTTGCCGGATCAGGCTGGGAACGATAGGCGGTGAGAAATTCACCAGTGGAGGAGTCAATCGTGGCGCGGCTGCGATTAATCAGGTTCAACGCTTTCTGCTCTTCCTTCTGCAAGGTTTTGACGCGCATATACTGCGTTAGAAATATGACCATGCCGATGGATACAATTGCACTGACTGTGATCAGGGCACAGATGACCCGCTGTCCAACATTCAGTTTATTCCACATACAATGAGGAGTCCTTCCTTTATTTTAGGCGCGTGAATCTCTGACTTAGATAAGGAAAATGTCGGCGTAAAATGGGAGCGCTTTAGTCTTTTATCTAGATAAAAGAAAAGCTAATGCGGATTCGAGTCTGGTTGCGGCAGGAGCTAATGTCCTGCCAGAGTACTGGAGACTTCGGGGCGGGGTGTTGGTGTGCCGAGAGAACGATGGCATAACCAAAGAATGGCCAGTCCCAGAACCGCTCCGCTCGCGTCGATCAGGACATCCCTTATTGACGCATGTCGCGATGAAACAAATCGCTGATGGATTTCATCGCCCAAACCATACGTGGCGGAGAGGAAAAAAGCCCAACCGGCGCAACGCCAGCACCAGCCATGAATTTGCTGCCGGGAGCTTTTGCGCAACGCATAGCATAGGAGGATGGCCAGAATGGCGTACTCCAACAGATGGGCGCATTTCCGTACGACGAGATTGGCCTGCTGGATTTCGTGATAGGTGAGGTTCGACTTAAACCAGCGCAGGATCGGAACGAGAATGCGTGAACTATGCTGGGGCGCACCCACACCGGTGGACATGTCGAAAATGAGGACCATCCAGACCACCACCACCAGCCAGTATTTCAGAAAAAGTTTCAAGTCAGACTACAAAGCTAGGAGAAGGGGGCTGGGATTGCACGTCATTTGGTGGTGAGGCTTAATGGGCCAGTACGATCCGGTAGCGGGCTTTGCCGGAGCGTAGGTGATCGAGCGCCTCGTTGATTTTCGAGAAGGGAAAGGTCTCGGTTACGGGTGCAATCTGGTGCCTCGCGGCAAAGTCGAGCATTTCCGCCACCGTGACAGGGCTGCCCACTGGCGAGCCGGAGATGGATTTCTGTCCACCGATGAGCGAGAACACGCCGACGGAAATCGGGGCGAGAACGGCTCCGACGAGATGGAGTTTTCCCTTGGGGGCGAGGGCGGTGAGGTACGCAGTCCAATCGAGCGGAACGTTGACCGTGGATAGAATGAAGTCAAGCGAGCCGGCGATGGCATCCAATTGCGCTTTGTCGCGGGAATTGACCACGTGATGTGCGCCGAGGGAGATGGCTTCCGCCTTCTTGGAATCACTGGAGGAAAAGGCGGTGACTTCGCAGCCCCATTTGTTGAGGAATTGTAGCGCCATATGACCGAGACCGCCGATGCCGATGACGCCGACCCGATCCGTCGGCCTGATACCGAGTTGCACAATGGGATTGAAAACCGTGATGCCGCCGCAGAACAGCGGGCCTGCCTTGGCTGCGTCGAGTCTTTCCGGCAGGGGCGTCGCCCAGGCCCAATGCGCGCGGAGTCGATCGGCGAAGCCACCGTGACGACCCACGATGGTTTGCTCGGCAGTGGCGCAAAGATTCTGGCTACCGGAGAGACATTGCGGACAGCACATGCAACTGCCGGAGAACCAGCCGATGCCGACGCGCTGACCGACTTTGACTTTCTTGACGGAGCGGCCCACTTCCACAATCGTGCCGATGGCTTCGTGCCCGGCGACGAGCGGATAAACCGCGTTGCCCCATTCGTTATCGATGACGGAAAGATCGGAATGGCAGATACCACAATGACTGACGGTGATTTCGACCTGCTCGTCCCCCAGCGGACCGGGTGTGTAGTCAAAGGGTTGAAGGCGTCCGCCTTTTTCGAGGGCGGCATAGGCATGGATCGGTGCGCTCATGAACTCTCCTTTGGGTTTGCAGGGTTGAGAGGGAAGATAGCACAGGTCAGTTATGATGGCTAATCCCGCCTTACAACCACCGCGTATAGTTTGTCTTTTCTGGGTGCCGGGTGCGATGAATCAAAATCAGAGCTGAGAAACCAGACAGGATTGCACAGATTACCGACAGAATAATGCTTACGAAATCGCTCACTAAATCACGATTGAGCGACCATAGCTCGATGCCAATCAAAACGCCCAAAAGTGCGCCGCCCAAAAACGACGCGATTTGAATGAGCCTTTCTTTCATGACTCGTCGGAGGTGGGCTACTTCTTCTCTTCAACCGGCTTGGGTGCGGGGAAAAGAATCAGGAACGTCTTCATGTGCGTGGCGAAGGTGTCGTTGCCGTACATGGTGCGGGCGAGTTGCAGGTCCTTGTCCACGGCGTCGACCTTCTTGGACGCTTGCGCGATGGCGGCTTTGCCGAAGTAATAGCCGGGGTGCAGGTCGCTAAATTGGTCGAGCAGGATGAGCTGTTTGCCGGCGCCGGAGAGATCGTTGCGGCCGACGTGACAGTAGAGCATCTTCAGGACGCCATCCGGATCTTTGGGGCGGAGCTTGAGGAATTGTTGATAGGCGTCCATGGCAGGCACGTACTGCCGCTGACGGAAATAGACATCGCCGAGGTATTCGTAACCGGGGGTATAATCGGGCGCGGCTTCGAGCCCCGCTTTCACGAGTTTTTCGGCGAGGGGATATTCACCGAGTTCAAGCGCGATACGACCCTGCAGGATCTTCAGCTTGGGATCGTCCGCTTTGAGCTTTTGCGCTTTCTGGGCTTCCTCGCGGGCGGTTTTGTATTCGCCGTTTTTGTAGGCGATGAGAGCGGCGCGGTAGTCCTCGGCAAAGGAACTCGGGGCGGGA
The DNA here is from genome assembly GCA_017849585.1 of Verrucomicrobium sp. GTDB lineage: Bacteria > Verrucomicrobiota > Verrucomicrobiia > Methylacidiphilales > UBA1321 > UBA1321. The sequence continues at coordinate 49,722 of JAFIGT010000042.1, read as the reverse complement.
ACGTTATTAATATCCTGGGCGTGAAGTGGCAGAATCGCTGCGAGTAGACAACATCCCAAGAGCAAGTATTTCATAGTTATCCCCAGTCGTTTCGAGAGCGACTCTAACTCTCGAAACGACGCGCGCCAAGATTATAGATTCTTAATCCTTCGGCGAGACCCAGTGGCGGCCATCGCGTTCAAGGAGAAGATCGGATTCGACTGGGCCCATGGAACCGCACGCATAGAGCGGAAGGTTCTCGACGGTCTGCAGGTCCCACGCGGCATGCACCGCATCCACGAGTCTCCACGCTTCCTCGGTTTCATCGGACCGGGTGAAGAGGGTCGATTCGCCGACGAGCGCGTCGATGATGAGCCGTTCGTACGCCTCGGGCAGGTAATCTGTGAAACCGCCCTGGTAGGTGAATTTCATGTCGACCAATTGCGCAGCGGACTTGGACGGCGTCTTGGCGTTGAAGTTGACCGTGATGCCTTCGTTCGGCTGGATGCGGATGCGAAGCGAGTTGCGGCGCAGGTGCGCTTCCCCGGCGGCGGCAAAGAGCACGCTGGGCGGACGATTGAAGACGATATTGATTTCCGTGAATTGCTTCGTGAGTGCCTTGCCAGTGCGCAGGTAGAAGGGCACTCCTGCCCAGCGCCAGTTGTCGATTTCGAAGCGAACGGCCACGTAGGTTTCAGTCAGCGAATTTGGGCTGACCTTTTCTTCCTGGCGATAGGCGTTGATCGCCTTTTTATCGATGAAACCGCCCCCGTATTGGGCCCGGACGGCGCTCTTGGCGAGTTCTTCAGGACGTGGCGTGGGGATGGACTTGAGCACCTTCACTTTTTCATCGCGGATCGATTCGGCATCGAGCGAGGCCGGGGGTTCCATCGCGGTGATGGTGAGGAGCTGGAAGAGGTGATTTTGGAGCATGTCGCGCGAGGCGCCCGCAGTATCGTAGTAACCGCCGCGGCCCTCCACGCCGACTTTTTCTGCCACGGTGATCTGCACGTGATCGATGTAGCGGCGATTCCAGAGCGGCTCGTAAATGGAATTGGCGAAACGGAAATAGAGGAGATTTTGCACCGTCTCCTTGCCGAGATAGTGGTCGATACGGAAGATGTTCTTTTCCGGGAAGGCAGCCTGCAGGGATTTGTTCAACTCCTTCGCGCTGGCGAGATCCTCGCCGAACGGCTTTTCCACGATCAGGCGGCGCATCTGGTCCGGCGAACCGGTGGCGAGTCCGGCTTCGGAAAGGTTCTGGGCGACGATGTTGAAGTAGTTCGGTGAGGTGGCGAGGTAGAAAAGATAGTTGCCTTGGATGATGGAAGCTTCGGGCAGGCCTTTCAGTTTTTCGTTGAGCTTGCGGTACGACTCGGCATCGGGCAGGTCACCTTGGAAATAATAGATGTGTTGCGAGAGTTTCGCCCAGACGTCTTCGTCGATCGGCTTGGTGTGGGAGAACTTGTCGAGGGCCTCTTTCAAATCCTTACGGAATTCATCGTCCGATTTCGGACGGCGGGCGAAGCCCATGATGACAAAGCCATCCGGCAGCAGACCGTTCTTGGCGAGATGATAAAAGGCTGGAACGATTTTGCGATGGGTCAAATCGCCGGTGGCACCAAAGATGATGGCCGCGGCGGGGGCCACTTTTTTGGGGTTCACGATGCAGTTGGTGGCAGCATTGGAGTTGGGCATAAGTCGTTCCTGTGTTTATCGTGGTGAGTCAGTTCACAGAGCGGCGCAAGTCCGTCCTGTTTTCCCCGGCGGCCGTGCATGACGGCTCCCTTGTTCGCCACCCCTCCGGTGAGGGAGGGGATTTGGACCTATCTTATAGTCGGCGTATTCTCCTGTGGTCTTGAGTGGATTAAGCGTTGTAGGTCGAAGACGAGACATCGCCTCCGTGGCCGGTCCAGTTCGTGTGAAAGAACTGGCCGCGGGGTTGATCGATGCGCTCGTAGGTATGCGCTCCGAAGTAGTCGCGTTGCGCCTGTAGCAAGTTGGCCGGGAGGTTGCCCGTGCGGTAGCCGTCGTAGAATGCCAGTGCCGTCGAGAAGGTCGGCGTGGGAATGCCGAGCAGCGCGCCGTGCGAAACCACGCGACGCCAGGAGTCCTGCGCCTGATCGATGGCCGCATGGAAGAAATCGTCGAGCAGCAAGTTGCCGAGTTGCGGATTCTTGTCGAAGGCTTCCTTGATCTTGCCGAGGAACCGGCTGCGGATGATGCAACCGCCGCGCCACATGAGGGCGATGCCGCCGTAATTCAAATGCCAGCCGTATTCCTTGGCCGCTTCGCGCATCAACATATAACCCTGCGCGTATGAGACGATCTTCGACGCGTAGAGGGCGAGGCGGACGTCTTCGATGAATTGCTTCTTGTCGCCGGTGAAGGCGGTATTCTTCGGGCCGGTGAGCACCTTCGAGGCCGCGACACGCTCGGCCTTGAGCGAAGACAGGCAGCGCGAGAAGACCGCTTCGGCGATTAACGTGACCGGAACGACGCGATCGAGCGCGCTTTCGACCGTCCACTTGCCGGTGCCTTTTTGACCGGCAGCGTCGAGGATCTTGTCCACGAGCGGTTGACCGTCCGTGTCCTTGAATTTGAAAATATCGGCGGTGATCTCGATCAGGTACGAATCGAGTTCCGTCTTGTTCCATGCGGTGAACACCTCACCGAGTTCGGCCGCTTTCAGGCCGAGCGCGGAGGAGAGCAGGTGATACGCTTCGCCGATGAGCTGCATGTCGCCGTACTCAATGCCGTTGTGCACCATCTTCACATAATGGCCCGCACCGTTTTCGCCCACCCAGTCGCAGCATGGCGAACCGTCTTCGACCTTGGCACTGATGGCTTGGAAAATGTCCTTCACGTGCGGCCACGCGGCGGGGCTACCACCGGGCATGATCGAAGGCCCGCGACGGGCGCCTTCTTCACCGCCGGAAACGCCGGTACCGATGAAGAGCAGTCCCTTCGCTTCGAGTTCCTTCGTGCGGCGAATGGAATCGGTGTAGAGCGAGTTGCCGCCATCAATGATGATGTCGCCTTTTTCGAGGTGCGGCGCGATCTGCGCGATGAAATCATCCACGGCCTGACCGGCCTTCACCAGCATCATGACGCGGCGGGGGCGCTTCAGTTTGGAAAGCATTTCCTCGATGGAATGCGCGCCGACGACCTTCGTGCCCTTGGCTTCCTTGTTCAGAAAATCGTCGACTTTCGAAACCGTGCGATTGTAAGCGACGACGGTGAATCCGTGGTCGTTCATGTTGAGGATGAGATTCTGGCCCATGACGGCCAGACCAATGAGAGCGAGATCAGCTTGAGGTTCCATGGTAGTAGGTAATTAAGGTTGGGAAAGTTGAGCTATAAGGATGACTCGTGACGATTGTAGGTCACCTTACAACGGGTTGGACCGTCGACAATCCAAATTTATGCGAATCCGAAAATTTACGAGTTGCGTTTGCCGCGCATTCGACCTTAATAACAACCCGCCATGGGACGACTTGATGAACTCGATCTAGAGAAGCAGATTTCCAAAGACGAATACCGTGAGAAACTGCAAGAGTTGCAGTTGTCATTGTTACACTATCAGCGACGCATTCTGGAGAGTAAGCGGACCGTCATTCTAGTCTTTGAAGGCCCCGACGCGGCGGGCAAGGGCGGCATCATCAAGCGCATCACGGAGAAGCTCGATCCGCGTCTCGTCCGCGTGTACTCGATCATCAAGCCGACGGCGGAAGAGTACCGCCACCATTACCTCTGGCGCTTCTGGAACAAGCTGCCGTGCGAGGGCGAAGTCGCCATTTACGACCGCTCTTGGTATGGCCGCGTGCTCGTCGAACGCGTGGAGGAATTCTGTACCGAGGACGAATGGAAGCGCGCCTATCGCGAGATCAATGATTTCGAACGCACGCTCGTCGAGGGTGGCGCGGTCATGATGAAATTCTACCTGCACATCAGCAAAAGCGAGCAGCTCAAGCGCTTCGAAAAACGTGCCGCCGATCCGTACAAACACTGGAAGATCAGCGATGAAGACTGGCGCAATCGCCGCAAGTGGAAAGAACATGTCGCCGCCGCTGAAGAGATGTTCGAGCGTACCGACACGAAGCTCGCGCCATGGCATGTTGTCGAAGGCGAATTCAAATGGCATGGCCGCATCAAGGTGCTCAAGCACATCGCCAAGCGGTTCGCAGCGGAGTTTTAACTGAAAGTATCAAGTACGAACCTCGTACTGTGTTTTTTTACGCGTATGTCCTCTCTCCCCAAAGAACCCCGTCTCGTCACTCCCATTGAGGTTTACTATTTTGATACTGATGCCGGTGGCGTCGTGCACAACGTTGCCTACCTGCGCTTGATCGAAGCGGCGCGGTCGAAGTTTTCCGCACATCTCGGTTGGACGGTGAAGGAGATGGGCGAGACGGGGCTTGTGCCGGTCGTCGCCCGTACGGAAATTGATTACCTTCGACCCGCGAAGTTGGGCGATATTCTGCTCATCGATGTGAAACTTGCCGGGATGGAGAAAGTGAAGTTCTACATCGAATCGACCATCACCCGCGAATCGGACGGCGTGTTCATTGCCAAATGTCGCCAGACGATGGTGACGGTCCAATTGCCGGGCGGTCGTCCCCAGCGCGTGCCGCAAGCGTGGAAGGAAGCGTTTCCTGAATTACTTCAGTAATTCAGGAAAAGTACGAGGTACTAAGTACTAGGTTCTAGGTAAAGAATCGAAATGACGAGTCCCGATTAGGCGCACCTTCGCGCTGATTGGGACAAAGCCAATACTTAGTACCTAGAACTTCGTACCTAGAACTTTGAATACTTAGCCCTTGGCTAAGTATTCAGCAATCTGTACCGCGTTCCACGCCGCGCCCTTGAGCAACTGGTCGCCGCTGATGAACAACGCGAGGCTGTTCGGGTGCGAGTTATCCTTGCGGATGCGACCCACGTGTACGTCGAGATCGCCGCTGGCTTCGATCGGCATCGGGAAGTGATTATTCGTCACATCGTCGACGAGCTTCACGCCGGGAGCCTTGGCCAAAATGGCGCGGGCTTCCTCGGGAGAAAGCGGACGCTTGGTCTCGATCACCACCGATTCGGAATGCGCGCGGAACACCGGCACGCGAATGCAGGTGGCGCAGATCGGGAGATTTGGCACATGGAACATCTTGCGGATTTCCTCGGTGACCTTGTTCTCTTCCTCGTTGTAACCATTCTCGGCCACCTTGGTGTTATGGGAGAAAAGATTGAAGGCGATCTGGTGAGGGAAGACCGACTTGGTGATCGGTTCGCCCTTGGCAAATTGCTTCGCCTGGCTTTCCAGTTCCGCCATCGCCTGCGCACCCGCGCCGCTGGCCGATTGGTACGTGCTGACGATGATGCGTTCGATGGTCGCCGCTTCGTGCAACGGCCAGAGTGGCACGCCGAGAATCGCCGCGGAGCAATTCGGGTTCGCCACGATGCCCTTGTGCTTCTTCAGGTCGCCCGGATTGATTTCCGGTACGACGAGCGGCACATCTTCCTGCATGCGGAAGGCGGACGAATTATCGATCACGACCGCGCCAGCCTTGATGGCAGCGGGGGCGAATTGACGCGAGCGGGTTGCTCCGGCGCTGAAGATCGCGTAGTGGATGTCATTAAAGGAGTTCTCGGTGAGTTCCTCGACCTGGAGGGATTCACCGCGATAAGTGAGGGTCTTGCCAACGGAACGGGCGGACGCCAGCAGGCGGACGGTGCCGGTGGGGAACTGACGGCGTTCAAGTGTACGTAGAATTTCGACGCCGACCGCTCCGGTCGCGCCTACGATGGCAATGTTATAAGTCTTCATGGAAATGGCGAAACCGTGCATACTACTGGGTCAGCCTGAATTTGACCAGCAGGATATGGAAAAACGGTGGAATTCCTTTTTGAGGATTGAATCGGTCTTGACGGCGGGCATGGGAGTCTTGAATCTTGAGCTGCGATGATCTTATTGCCACGGTTTGAGCGTTGGTTGGCGGCGGGTGTTGTTGTAACCTTCCTCTTGGGAATGGCGCGGGGTCAAAACGCTCCCACGATGGAGCCGCAGCAGATCCTGAAGGAACTGGAGTTGATCCAGAAGAATCGCTCCGGGCAATTCAAGAGCGGTCTGCGCCAGCAGATCGACGCGCTCACGGCCGCCTCCGCGACCAAGCAAGCCGCCGTGGCGTTATACGAGGACGCCATTCAGGCCGTCGAGCACGAAGGCAAGCCGAAGGACGGCTCCGAATTCGCCGCTTGGCGCGAGAAGAACAAGGAGATGCTGCTCGATGACGATTTCCGCACCGCGCTCCAATTACACCTGCGCTATCTCGTTCTGAGTCTGAAGCGGTTGGACGGGGACAAGATTGAGGAACTGATGCCCTCGCTGCTCGAATACACCGGGCAATTATCCGCCAATATTTCCGACCTGATCAAACGCGAAAAAACGCGCAACGAAGTGCAGGAGCGCAACGAAAAGTACCGGCCCAAGGATAAACAGGGTGAAAAAATCAACAAGGCGGTGCTGAGCACGGGCCGCGACATTCTCAACAAGCCCATGTCGGGCAGCGTCTTTGTGCGCTGGTACCGGCTGGAAGGACATATCGGCGCGATCAAGGATTGGGAGCAATCGAGCGGCAATATCGAGGGCATCGTGGACAAGATGCTCATGCCCTACATGCGCGAGAAAAAGGACGTCCGCCTGCTGGAACTCTGGGATGACCGCATGGCGCGCGCCGAAGAATTGGCCCGCAAGAGCGATCTGGCCATCGACCTCGACAAGTACCAGAACCAGACCCTGCCGACATTGCTGTGGAAAAAAGCTGAGGACCGATTGCTGCTCGGTCAACGCGCCATGGCTCTGACGGATATGTTCAACGTCGTCAAGGGTTATCAGTCTCACCCCGATTTCGAAAAGTGGACGAAGCAATTGTTCGGCCTTTTGAAAGCGGATGGCGCGACGGAAACGGCCGCGGCTCCAGTGACGCAGTAGCTCCTTGATGGCGGAAAGACCGACGCTGCATTCATTGGATGTGGCGCCAGAGCTCTATCGACGCAATTTTTTATTTCCCACCGCTGGCAAAGGCTGCTAGCCCTTAGAGCTTGCGTTAATTCTAGAAAAGGAACCGATCTCTCATGCCCGTTTTGAAACAAGCGACGATTCGTGATGCCCAGACCGTTAGTGGCGCCACGCTCCACACCGGTAACAATGTTACCCTGACCATCAAGCCCGGCGCGCCTAACAGCGGCTATATTTTCAAGCGCCTCGACCTTTCGGATGAACCGACCATCGCGGCCCACATTGACAACGTTAAACAGGTCGAACGTGCCACCACTCTTGGCGAGGGTGGCGTGAAGGTCCATACAGTCGAACATCTCCTCTCTGCCCTGCGCGGTTTCGGTATCGACAATGCCGTGATTGAACTCGACGCCAACGAACCACCCATCGGCGACGGCAGCGCGTCGATCTATGTGGAAGCGCTCGAAAAGGCCGGTCGCGTCGAACAGGACGTCCCCGTCCTGACTTATCACGTCCGCGAGCCCATTCATATCGAAGGCAAGGATGGCGCCTTCATCTCCGCCTGGCCGAGTGACAATTTCGAAGTGAACTGCACCAATGCGAACCACACCGGCAAGCACACGCAGTACCTTCACTGGAACCTCGACAAGGGCGACTACGCCAAGGAAATTTCCAAGGCCCGCACCTTCGTATTCTATGAGGAAGTGGAACCGCTCATGGAGAAGGGCCTCATCAAGGGCGGCAGTCTCGAGAACGCCATCGTCATCCGCGGCGACGCCATTCTCTCCCGCGAGCCGCTCCGCTACGAGGACGAATTCGTCCGCCACAAGATCCTCGACATCGTCGGCGACCTCACGTTGTTCCCGGCTCGGTTGAAGGCCCGCATCGTCGCGGCCAAACCCGGCCACGCACTCAATGTCGAACTGGCCCGCGCGATTTACAAGCAGTACCGCCACTACGTCTCGCAGCAGATGCCGGTGGAGAATATCCCCACGGGTGAATCCGGTCTCGACATCAACGAGATCATGAAGATCCTGCCGCACCGCTACCCGTTCCTGCTCGTCGACCGCATTCTGAAGTTCGACGGCGAGTTCAAGGCGGTCGGTCAAAAAGCTGTCACGATCAACGAGCCGTTCTTCCAAGGGCATTTTCCCGGCCACCCTGTCATGCCGGGCGTGCTCCAGGTCGAAGCCATGGCGCAGGTTGCGAGCATTCTGATGCTCAAGGCGGCTGGCCAGGGCGGTCGCATCGGTTACTTCATGAGCGCGGACAAGATCAAGTTCCGCAAGCCGGTGCTGCCGGGTGATACCTTGATCATTCAGGTCGAACTCACCAAGGCGCGTGGCAAGATTGGTCGCGCCACCGGTCAGTGCCTCGTCAAGAACGAGGTTGTCTCCGAAGGCGATCTGACCTTTGCCATGATCGACACGTAAAACCGGAGCGAAGTACAGCGGTATGTCTCAGAGCATTCATCTCACGGCGATCATTGATCCGACTGCGGAGTTGGGGGCCGACGTCGAAATCGGCGCCTACGCGTGGGTCGGAGCCGGGGTTAAACTCGGCGCGGGCTGCCGGGTTAATCACCACGCCTCTATCAACGGCCCGAGTCGCATCGGGCAGGGGAACCACTTCTTCCCGTACTCCTCGATCGGCGAGAAATCGCAGGATCTGAAGTACAAGGGCGAGCCGACCTACGTTGAGATCGGCGACAACAACGTCTTTCGCGAATTCACCACGGTGAACCGAGGCACCGCTCCCGACGCGTGGACGCGCATCGGTTCGAACAACCTGTTTCTCACCTATTCCCACGTCGCGCACGATTGCATCGTTGGCAGCCACACGATCTTTTCCAACAACGCCACGCTCGCGGGTCATGTGGAAGTCGGCGACTACGCCATCATCAGCGGACTCTCCGCTATTCACCAATTTTGCCGCATCGGCACGCATGCCATCATCGGCGGTTGCACCAAGATCGTGCAGGACGCTCCGCCGTTCTTCATCGCGGACGGTAATCCCGCGGAAGTTCGCGGCGTGAATGCGGTCGGACTCCAGCGCAAGGGTTTCGCCGACGAGGAGATTAAGGCGCTACGTGCCGCCTATAAGATCCTTTACGACAAATCGCTCAACACTTCGCAGGCCGTGGATAAACTCGCCAGCGAATACGCCGACCATCCCCGGGTCAAGGTGCTGATCGATTTCGTCCGCTCCAGCCAGCGTGGCATCATCCGCTGAGCAGGGCTCAACCCTGCTAGATGTGCTTGGAATCGTTCTCGTCCTTGACGGCGTAACCGGATTCCTGGCGCTTGAAATTGACCTCGTTCTTCTTCACGTAGGCGTTGAAGACGTCATCGGCGCTCATGCCGAGGACTTGGGCGAGGGAGATGAGGAAGTGGAACAGGTCGACCACCTCGACGCGGGCGTTCTGCTCGTCGAACTTCTGGTACTTGGCCCACCATTTCCACGGCACGCTGTCGGTCAGCTCGGCCATTTCCTGCGACATCGCTCGGGTGTAATTGAGCACCCATTTCGTTTTCGTCTCCTCGTCCATTGCGGAAGTATCCACGCCAATGCGCAGATTCAGGGCCGCTTGCATGCGGAAGAGTTCGTTGAGTTTGTCGGCGGAAGGGGTAGGGGCGGAGCTGCTCATAGGGGGCGAGGCTAGAAGCTTCCGGCGCGGGCGACAAGTTTTCAGTTCGAAGTTTTCGGTTTTCAGTGGCCAGCCGTCCATTTTTGGCTATGGGTAGGCGGTTGCATTTATCGGCGCAGACCCGATAGTGTTCCTGCCTCTTACTGAAAACCGAAACCTCAAACTGAAAACTTAGTCATCCATGGAACAAGTTCTTATCATCGGTACCGGCTGCGCCGGTCTGACCGCCGCCATTTACTCGGCCCGCGCCAATCTCAAGCCCATCGTCCTGACTGGCACGATGCCCGGCGGACTGCTCACGACCACGAGTGTCGTGGAGAACTTTCCCGGCTTTCCGGAAGGCATCGATGGCTATGAACTCATGATGAAGCTGCAGAAGCAGGCCGAAAAATTCGGTGCACAGGTGAAGTTCGGTAATGTGGACAGTGTCGATTTCTCCAAGCGCCCCTTCACTGTCGTGGTCGATGGCGAGCCCGTGGAAGCCCGCACCGTCATCGTTGCGACAGGCTCCGGTCACCGCCATCTGGGGCTCAAGAGCGAAGATCTCCTTGAGAAAAAGGGTGTCACCTATTGCGCCACCTGCGACGGGGCTTTGCCCATGTTCCGCAACCAGCCGCTTGTTGTGGTCGGTGGCGGCGACTCTGCTTGCGAAGAGGCGATGTACCTCACCCGTTTTGCCTCCACGGTCTATCTGATTCATCGCCGCGATCAACTCCGTGCCTCCAAGATCATGGCCGAGCGCACCCTCGCGCATGAGAAGATCAAGCCGGTGTGGGACTCCGTTGTTGAGGACGTCCTCGACCCCGCCCAGAACAAGGTGACCGGGGTGAAGGTGAAGAACCTCAAGACCGGCGAAAGCCACGTCATCGATTGCGCCGGGGTCTTCGTGGCCATCGGGCACCTCCCGAATACGCAGATCTTTAACGGCCAGCTCGCGCTCGACGAGGCCGGGTACATCAAAACCTTCGGTGGCACCCGCACCAGCGTGGAAGGCGTTTACGTCGCCGGTGACGTGGCTGATTCGGTTTATCGCCAAGCCATCACGGCAGCGGGCACGGGTTGTGCTGCAGCGATTGAAGCCGAGCGTTATCTCGCCGCTCAGGAATAGTTCCGGTGCTGCAAGATTCTGCTTTTCAATGACTTCAACCCCAAAACAAGTCCAGTCGAATGCGGCGGAAAAACCGCTGCATTGACTTCAACCGCCGTACTCCTACCCTCATAGAAACACCAAAACGATGACTGCTTCCGAAACGTTGAACTTCGAGAACGCCCGTGCCGTTCAAGCCCTCTATCTGAACGATCCGCTTAACCTCAAACTCATTGAGGATAAATTTGGGGTCAAAGTCACCACCCGTGACGGTTGGATCAAAATCGACGGTCCCCAGGAATCTCTCGAGAAGGCCCGCGACGTCTTCCAGCAGCTTCACATGGCCAAGGAAAAGGGCCTGCACATCCGCAAGCACGAGTTTAAGTTCGCCCTCGACTCTGTCAGCGGCAAGGGCGGAACTACGCTGGCCGACCTGCATTCGTCCCGTATCCAGCTTTCATTCAAAAAACCGCCGGTCATCCCGAAGACCTTGCAGCAGAAATCCTATGTCGACTCGATCAAGAAGAATGATCTCGTCTTCGGCATCGGCCCTGCCGGTAGTGGTAAAACCTTTCTCGCCATGGCGATGGCTGTGGCCGCGCTCAAGAACGAGGAAGTCTCCCGCATCGTCCTGACTCGTCCCGCCGTGGAAGCGGGCGAAGCGCTCGGCTTTTTGCCCGGTGATTTGCAGGAAAAGATCTTTCCGTATCTGCGTCCGCTTTATGATGCCCTCTACGACATGCTTGATACCGAGGAAATCCAACGGTACATGGACAAGGGCATCATCGAAATCGCTCCGCTGGCCTACATGCGAGGTCGCACGCTCAGCCATAGCTTTGTGATTTTGGACGAAGCGCAGAACACGACCACGGAACAGATGTTCATGTTCCTGACGCGTCTCGGTCAGGATTCCAAATGTGTCGTGACGGGCGATCCGACGCAGGTGGACTTGCCGAATCACCGTAAATCCGGTTTGGTTGAGTCGGTTCAGGCCCTCTCCAGCACCGAGGGGATTGGCTTCATCCGCTTTGACGAAGTCGACGTGATCCGTCATGAACTCGTCCAGAAGATCATCCGCGCGTACAAGGCCCACCGTGGCGAAAAGACTACGAGCATGGCTCTTTGACTAGGCTATGATCGCGAACGATTTAGAGCGAATTCCAGGTCAGTTAGAGGGCGAGCTGGCTTAACCAGTTCGGCCTCTGTGGTATATTAATTCCATCTATGATCAAGTGGTTTCAGCACCAGATGCTCGTCAAAAAGGGTTTGGCGTGCGACAAAACGCGCCGTCAGCGGTCCGACGGAACCTGGTTGGAAAGCATGGATTGCAGCGCCTTGGTCCGACTGGGTGTTTTCGCTTTCTTTGCGGCTGTCCTCTACATCATCAACTTCTGGCAGAACGGCGCGACCAATAATAATGAGCAGCACTTGCTCATCTTCATTGTGTTCTTTAGTTCCATCATGCTCATGCAGATGGATCAGCCGGAAATCTGGAATTCGAATTTCAAGATCATCCTCAGTCTCGGCGTGACGTGGGTCAGCCTCTTTATCTGCAAATTCATTTTCGTCTATGCGCAGAGTAGGCACCACATGCACCCGGCAGCCATCTATTATCTCCTGCCGAGCGCTATGGCACCGTTTTTCATCGCGTTGTTGCTTGGACCGACGGCCGGACTTTACACAGTACTCAATGCCAGCCTCATGCTCGCGTTGTTATTTGACCAGAGCTTCAGTCTTTTGCTGATCAATCTGGTGACCGGCTTCACGGCGGTTTACTTCCTGCGCGGCGCGCGCAAGCGCGGGGATCTGATCAAGGCCGGCGTGGCGGTTGGTGTGGCGAGTTTGCTTTGCGCCATCGCGTTCGGCCTGATCGGCGGGCGCAGTATTCAGGCCTTGCTGGAACAGGCCGCACTGGGCATTGGAGTGGGCATTATGACCGCGCTGGTCGTGAGCGCGTTGCTGCCAATTCTGGAATCCATTTTTGGCATTATTACGGACATTTCATGGATCGAAATGGCCGATCTGAATCATCCGCTGCTGCAGCAGATGACTATTGAAGCGCCCGGCACGTATCATCACAGCCTCGTCGTGGCGAACCTGATGGAAGCGGCCGCAGTTCCACTCCATTTGAATCCGACCCAGTGCCGCGTCATGGCCTATTTCCACGACATTGGGAAAATCATCAAGCCGGAGTATTTCTCGGAAAACTGCCCGCCTGACCGCAGTCCGCACCTGAACCTCAGCCCTTCGATGAGCGCCCTGATCATTATTGCGCACGTCAAGGAAGGCGTTGATCTCGCGCTCAAATTCCGGTTGAAAAAGCCCATTGTGGATGCCATTCAACAGCACCACGGGGATTCGTTAGTTTATTATTTCTACAAGCGCGCCAAGCAGCTGGAGCAGGATGCCCGCGAAGGCGGTAAGATCATGAATATGCGCGAGGAAGATATCCCAGAAGTCTCCGAGAATTCCTTCCGTTATCCGGGGCCACGCCCCAACAGTAAGGAAATCGGATTGCTTTGCCTGGCTGATGCCATTGAGGCGGCTTCCCGCACTCTGGAGCGGCCAACTCCCCAACGAGTGGAAGGACTCGTCAACGAAATCGTCGACCGTCGTATCTCCGAAGGCATGCTGGACGATTGCGGGCTGACGCTGGGCGAGATTCGCACCGCGGCGGACAGTTTTGTCTTTACGATCAAAAACATGATGCACAGCCGCATCGTCTATCCCAAGGATGAGAAAGAAAAAACTGCCTCCTCTGCTGCTCTCCAATCGCCAAAGAAAAGTACGCATCTGCCTCCCTCTTCTTCAGCGGCAGCTTGAGACGGCCCTGTATCTGTTGAGCCCCGCGCAGGCGCAAACCCTGCCGGAGTCCATTGAGATTACTTTTATCGGTCACGCCACCATGTGTGACGTACATCGCGATTTCCTGAACGATCCTACCCCCACGGATGTCATCACGTTTTTGCATGGCGAGATTCTCGTCTGCCCCGAAGTGGCTCGACAGCAATCGCGCCGCTTTGGCCGTACGACGGCTGAGGAAACGTTGCTCTACGGCATTCATGGCATTCTTCATCTCGTCGGCTACAAGGACAAAACACCTGCCGCTTTCAAGCGCATGAACGCGGCGCAGGAAAAACTGCTCGCCGCCGTGCTCAAGCAATGCCCGAAGTAAGGCTTATGCCATGACCGGTGCCAGTGAATCCGCGCGGGGGTTTATTCTGGGCCGATTGCCTTTCGGCAACACGGGGCTCATTCTTCGCTGGCTTACGCCGGACGCGGGTCGCATGACGACCATGGCGAAGGGGGCGCTTAAACCGAATAATAGCTACGGATTGCAGTTCGATCTCTATTATCTCTGCGAACTTCAGTTCATCCCGGCGCGCCGCGGCGACATGCACACCCTCAAGGAGGTGCGTTTGGTGGAGCCCTACCTCGGGCTGCGACGCGAGTGGAAAACGCTACTGACGCTCGAATACTTTGCCGCCCTCATTGAGGCGATGACAGAATCGAGTACTGCACTACCGGATGACTTCGATCTTTTTGCCAAGGCTGTGGATTACTTGAATACCCACTCTGCCACCCAGATATTGGTGAATCGATTCGAGCAAAAGATGCTGGTCATCCACGGTCTGGGTTCGTCGGACAACAGCGATTTTCTCGCTGTCATCCGACGTCACCATCTCCATGTGCCCGTGCAACGGGCGCGCTTGCTGCGGGAACTCTCGGAGTGATTATTTAGATAATCTCCAGCTCATCGCGCGACGGCAGTTTGGGGAACGGTTTGGCGGCGTGTGTTTGATACCAATAGGCGACCGAAGCGATGTCGTCCTGCAACGGTAGAAAGCGCCCCCCACTGCGCCAGCCGAGCGCTTGCATGGTCACCTTGATATTCTTCTCGAAGCGTACCGGATCCATGATATGCCAGCGGTACATGCCGAAGCGCGGCAGCGTACTATGAAAATTGGCGGCGGGAACCTGATAAAAGCCCGAGTAGGGAGTGGTGTAATCCGCGTACTTTCGAGCTTCCACAGGTCCCACGTGAAAACACCAGGCGCCACCGAAATAATCTTCCGTCCCGGTGCCGCAGATCGTGGGGAATTCACAATCGTCATCGAGAAAGAATTTGATTTCACCTTCACCCCACCAACCGCTGTTATGGGTGCCCCAAGCCATGGTGGTGCCGACGTAGTGCCCCCATCCCTCCACACCATCCAGAATTGTGTATTCGGTTTTATCGGGGAGGGGGTTCGTGCGGCGAAATTGAGCATGAAAATAGGCCGCGTGTTCAGGCACTTCTTGCAGCGAGTAATTCACTTGGTAGAAAAGCCCCTTATTTTCCAGACCAATATTCTCCATTGTAATGCGGCACTTTTTGCGAAATGGCATCGGCCAATAGCAATTGAAACCATTGCTGGGATTCACGCAAACCGCCAGCGATGCGATAGGAAAGTAACGTCCCCAGCCATTTGCGAAAAAATCGCATAGCGGGCATTCAATCGCCGGATGCTCGCAGCCATCCCAATAAACGCGAAGGATTAAATGTCGGCAAACGCCTTGAGCGGTCATCCAGATTTGCTGAATGACGCCAGGGCCATCAATACTGGCCACTTCAAAGGTTTCTCCGGCTTCAATGCCCACGCAAGGCGATACCTTCCAGCCCCTTCCCAACTCGCGTGCTGGCCCGTTACTGGTTTCGCTAGCCATGGCGCCCTGACCCTTTTCACCGGTGCGGTTTTCCGCGCTAATGGAACGGGTTTGAGCGTGGCTGAGTAGGGAGAGATTTCCGAGGGATAGATCGAATCCTGAGAAAGATGTGGTTGGTGTATTCATGTGTTATTTTTAAAATAGATAATGATATTGCTCTATAACATGGGTAGACTTTTAAAAAACATGTCATATTTTATTAGATATGACTTTTCGGCATTCCACCGGATTCAAGCGTTTCTATTCTCCACGCCCCCTTGATTCACCCGAAATCACCGTGCGCGGAATTGGAATTCGTGAACAAATGCCGCCATGCCAAATTCAGCGTCCCCATGGCATGAACGATTTTTTGCTCATGCTCTTTCACGATCGGGCCAGCGCTGCGAATCGACCGACTTTGGATGAGGTGCATCCCGTGGAAACCCTGATGATTTGGCCGCCTCAATGTGGACAATACTATGGCAATTCTCGCGAGCGTTACTGTCATAGCTGGATTCACTGCGATGGGGTGCGCGTGCGAAAAATTGTCCGGGAATCGAAAGTGCCAGTCATGCGTCCCTTTTCCGTCGTGAATCCCGCTTGCTTTGAGCAATGCTTGGCTGAAATTCATCGGGAGCTGGTCTCCTATATGCGACCGGACGCGGTCATAGTGGGAAATCTGCTGGAGAATTGTTTGCGTGATTTGGTGCGCTATCGAAATGCAGATTCCATGGCTGGAAGGATTTCGGAGGGATTGCTCAAGGTGCGGCAATTAATCAGCGAGGTTCCGGCTCGTGAAATTACGCTCGGTCAGATGGCCGCATTGGCCGGAATGTCGATCCCGAATCTGAGCCTGCGCTTCAAGAATGTGTTTGGTGTTTCGCCAGTAGAATGTCTGATTCAACACCGCATGCATCACGCGGCTCATTTGCTCGCAAATCAGAATCTTACCATCACCGAAGTGGGACAATTAGTGGGCTATGATGATCTGTTTCACTTTTCCAAAATGTTTAAGAAACACTATGGACTGAGTCCACGGGCGATGCGAAAGCGTCAATTGCGGACGTGACGAACCTATTTCCCGCTCCAAAACGTATCCGATGCTGAGGTGGGCATCGCGCTCAGGGCCATCCACTCCACATGTCCGTCATAGAAAAGGAAATTTGCTCCACCTCCATGTGAGATTAAACCCCAGTATTCATTGTAGCCGCTCCAGTCTCCGAGGGCGAAGCTAACTTCAGAAACCATGACTGTGCGTGTGGCATAGGTCGCGAGACTGAGGCGGATGGGAGTCGTCCAGCGAGCGCTCCACGGAAGATCTGCGGCCATGGTCAATGGGCCGCTATTAAGCCCATAGGAGAATCTGTTACTATTGATTTCGTTGGCCCGGGGATTCTTCACGGCGAATTTCATGGATGGGCAACGAAAAATATTTTTGCCTTTAGCTTGTGGCAATTGGCAGAGGTCAAAAACCCTAAACTGAAAGGCGGTGGAGCTATATCCGGCATATTCCCAGATGGCTTTGCCCCAAGTGTATTCTTGGCCAGGTGGCGGCCATGAGGTGGAGACCGGTGGCAGCATACCATCATGATCGGAGGCGTAAGAAAATAAAGCCGAGGCAATTTGTTTGAGATTATGAGCGCACTCGCTACGACGCGCGCTCTCCCGCAGGTTCTTCACCGTTGGAAGTAGTAATGCAACCAGGACAGAAAGAATCGCCATGACAACCAGAAGCTCCATTAAGGTGAGTCCACGCTGCTCACTCCTCCTTGGAAGGATGGCGGAAAACGGATTTCTCATAATCGGATTTTAAGCTGCGCGGTGAAATGATTTCAAGAAAGCGGACGCTAAATGTCCTTTTACCGCTGATCTATGATCATTAAAAAGTGACTTTACGTCACTTTGGATTTTGCCTGAAAAGACAATGACGGCGTATTCTGCTGTTAGAAAAAACTGAATTCCGTCGCAGCTTATAGGAATAAGCTGCGACGGAATTGATGCGATATTGGATCAATGATTAAAGAATAATGGGAAGTCGCCCCATTCGCTTTTGCTCAGATATGGAGTGGGAGTTAACTTGAGTAGTATTAAGGAGCCCATGGGGGACGCTGGCCGAGAGGAAGGAAAAAAGGATTTCTGTTGCTCGATGCTGGTGTTTCTGTGGTTGTAATTTATGACGAATGAAGAGCTGGTCGCTCAAAGATCGGCACATGAAGGAACGACTGGTTTACTGTTGGAATCTGAGCCTCGGAAGAATATCCGGAAAACGGCTCAGTCCACAGCTGGTTATGGCCATAGCTATATAACGCCGAGTCCACGTTATGCGCGCTATTTTGAAACAGCGGATGGGCGGACCTATATTCCGATTGGTCTAAATCTTTGTTTTCCGCGCCATGTAGTGAAACGGGAAGATGGTTTGGGAAAAATGTTTCGCTGGCTGGATCAATTGTCCGAGAATGGCGGAAATTTCGCCCGTATATTCATGGGCCATTCTTTCTTCGATATCGAATCGGGTGACTTTGGGACATTTGACGAAGAAAAGGCCTCCAGACTTGATGCCGTGCTTGAATATGCTTGGCAGCGGGGAGTGCGGTTAAAGCTGACGATCGATCTGTTTCGTACGGTTGAAGAATCGGCGCAGGCGGAGATTTTTCCTGGGGCGGTGAGTTTTTCGAAGCCTAATTTCCATACCTCCAACAATGGTCGTTTTGAGGACATGGACGATTATTTGTTAAGTTCGGAAGGACGGGCTCACTTTCTGCGCAAGTTGGATTGGCTGGCGGAGCGTTACGGAGATCATCCGGGAATTTTTGGTTGGGATTTGTGGAATGAAATGAATGCGGTCCGTAGCGTGCATTGGCAGCAGTGGACACGCGAAATGTTGGTGGAGCTCAAGAAGCGATTTCCCAGACATCTCGCCATGCAAACACTCGGCAGCATGGACGGGGATGATTCGGTCAAGAACTACGAAACCATTATGCCCTTGGCGAGCAATGAGGCCTCGCAGGCTCATCGGTATCTGGATGCGGGGGCGCGGTACGCAATTTGCCATGGTCCGGTGGATGTGATGATGGCTGATGCCGTGAGCGTCTTATTGAGAGTCGCTCCGGGTAAGCCGGCGATTCTGGCCGAAGGGGGAGCTGTGGAGCGGTTGCATATTGGACCGTGGCGATTGTATCCATCGGACAAAGAAGGCATTGTTTTGCATGATGTGCTGTTCGCGCCATTCTTCGCGGGAGCTGCCGGATGCGGTCAGGCTTGGCACTGGCAGGAATATGTCGATCCCAATCACCTGTGGACACATTATGCTCGATTTGCGAAAGCCATCGAGGGCGTTGATCCGATCGAGCAATGCTTGACACCCGAGCATTGGGAGGCGAACGGCCTTCGTGTTTACGCCTTAGTTGGACGGACGCAGTGTCTGGTTTGGTGTCGGGATGTGCATTCGGATTGGCGGACAGAGCTTGTCGACCACGTACCAGCAGGGATGTTGGAGGGGGCGAAGGTTTCATTGCCTGTCTCACTTGGATCTGGGTGGCAGGTGGGCTTTTACGATCCCTGGACCAATCGTACGACAGAATCGCGGCCAGTTGTGAATGGCGATGTGAGTCTGCCGGCTTTCCGTCGCTCCATAGTTCTACGTCTCGAGCGGATGGATAAATAATTTGTATCGACGCTTATGTCTGGCCGCCCAGTGGAGTCATCCCGTCTTGTTCCTGTTTCGCGTGGACCTTTGCGCAAGCCGTGGAAAAATTGTATCGCGGTAGGTCGTGCCTATGATCTATTGCGTGATGATTTGCTTGTACAGCTGGATTGGCTTCAGAAGGAGATTGGATTCCGGTCTTCCCGGTTTCATGCGGTCTTTCACGATGATGTAGGGATCGTTAAGAAGACTCGGGATGGTCGGATCTATTATTGCTGGAACCAGCTCGATAAAATTTATGATGCCTTGCTCGCACGTGGACTTCGTCCTTTCGTGGAATTGAATCCAATGCCTGCTGCACTGGCTTCTAGTCCGGCACGGATCATGCATTACAACATGAACGTATCGCCCCCGGCTCAGTGGGAGGCATGGGGGGATCTGGTGGAGGCTTTCGCCCGGCATCTGGTGGAGCGCTACGGCATAGAGGAGATTCGCGAATGGAACTTCGAGGTTTGGAATGAACCGAATCTTTCGGCGTTCTGGAGTGGGACCAAGGAGGACTACTTCCGCTTGTACGAAACGGCGGCGCGGTCATTGAAACGGGTGGATTCTGCTTTAAAGATTGGAGGGCCCGCCTCATCGAAAGCGCACTGGCTTGATGATCTGATCATGTATTGTCATACTCACCGAGTGCCTTTGGATTTCATTTCCACGCATCTCTACCCGCAGGACGAGCAGGTGGAGGCAGGTCAAGGCCGGTCGACTTACGCGCCGGGGGAATTCTTTCGCGAAATGTTCCTTGGAGTTCAAAAGCTGGTGCGCTCTTCGGTAATGCCCGATTTGCCCATTCATTGGACGGAATGGAATACGCAAAGCGCAGCTGATTTTGACGGGATCACTTGGTTTGATAACGAGGCATGTGACAATGCTTATGGAGGAGCCTTTGTGGTGCGACAAGGGCTGGAATTGGATGCCACTTGCGAGACGATGGCGTTCTGGGTGGCGAGCGATATTTTTGAAGAGCATCCGATTCAACCGGCTCCTTTTTCAGCGACGTATGGAATCGTCACGATTGATGGAGTGCCTAAGGCAGCCGCGAATGCTTTCCGGCTGCTGAATCGTTTGAGAGGTAATGTCGCTGCGGAGGTATTCGACGCGCCGCTTGGTTGCGGCGGCGTTGTCACTCGGGAAGGAGCTGTCACGCATGCGCTTTTTTATCATTGCCGTCCGCCATCGGAAAAGAAATCGGAAGGCTGGCGGACGAAATTGGCTTTGCCCGCTTCCGTCGGTGATCGATTAATCACCTGTTTGTTTGTGGGGCCTGAAGCCGGTAGCCCGTATGAATGGTGGTGTCGGATCGGTCGACCCATGCATCTATCGTCAGCGCAATTAGCGGCCATGCGTCAGGTTGCGGAGCCGAAAAGTGAAACATGGATGGAGAAGTCGGGAGGTGAAACATGCGAGGTAATGGTGGATTTACCTGAGAATACGTTTGCCTACTTCGAAGTTCGTCCGGCGGAATCTGCGGCGCCGCGCAAGAGCGAGTGGGCGGATTTGAAATTGATCGAAGCAGAGCTTGGAGAATTGTCGCGGGCATGAGTATTCGAGCTGTTTTTTAGAAATTTTGAACAGCCGAAAAACACCAATAATCGTTGTTTATTCGAATGGGATAGTTGGGTTTGATATAGTCTAGTAGAGGCATGTCATCACCCCATTTTGCTGAGGCCTCCCGCCTCGTTTTCACCGGAAAACAACAAGTTTCATTGGAATCGTTTGATCCCGGTCCTCTTGATAAGAATGAGGTGCTTGTCAAAACGCATCTTTCGTTGATGAGTACTGGCACCGAGAATATTGTTTTTAATCGCCTCTTTGATCCCGGTACGCATTGGGACAACTGGGTGAAATACCCGTTTTATCCGGGTTACGCCTCTGTAGGCGTTGTGGAAGCGATTGGAAGTGAAGTTACGACGCTCAAAGTAGGGGACCGTATTGCTGCCCGCTCTGGACATCGATCGTATTTCCGTAGTCAGGCGACGGATTGTTTTTTGATTCCTGATACGCTGAGTTTTGATGCGGCCGTCTGGTTTGCCTTGGCCAAGATCGCCTTTCATGGCGCGTTGGTGGCTCATTATCAATTAGGAGACAGCGTGCTGGTTATTGGCGCAGGTCCGATTGGTCAAATGTCGATTCGATGGGCGCATGCGGCCGGAGCGGCTTCCGTTATCGTCGTCGATGCGGTGCCTAATCGCATGGCATTGGCGCAGTCTGGTGGAGCGACTACGACCATCTCCGAATCGATTCAGAAAGCGAGCGATGAGGTCAAGCGGGCGGGCAATGGTGTGCTGCCGCGCGTGGTGATTGATTCAACCGGAAACGCGGTAGTGTTTGAGGCGGCCTTGGGGCTGGCGGCGAAATTTGGAACGGTGGTGATTTTGGGTGACACGGGGACACCGGGGCAGCAGCGGTTGAGCCTGGATGTGATTACGCGTGGCCTGACGATTGTTGGCGCACATGATTGTCATAATTCGGAACAGTGGAACAACGCGACGATCGCCCGGCTTTTCTTTACATTGGCGGCGTCGGGGCGCTTTCCGTTGGAGGGAATGAATACACACCGCTTTATGCCGAGTGACTGTGTCCAAGCGTATACCGTGGCGAACCGTGACCGGGCGAGCACAATGGGTATTGTGTTCGACTGGGTTTCATAGATGCCTGGATAAGGTCCGGACGGCCAGAATTTGCTGGGATTCTGGCCGTTTGGGACAGCTTTGGCCCTTGAGCTTATTGAATCGGAGTTTCATCAAAAAGCTCCGACTCGTCGCAACGGATCGTTTTTTTTACCTATCCCATGGGAAGCGGGTGCGGAGGATGTCGGTGACTCCGGCATGGAGTCTCTTTTTGTCGCTATAAAGCACGTGGCAGGCGAATGGCGGGCAGGTATCGTCCATGGCGAATTTAATAAGGACTTCGTTCCATCCCTCGTGGAGGGGGAGGTCTCCATGCAGGCCGCCTTCACCGCTCCCCCAGGCAGCGGGACGTAAAGGACGGGTGGTTTTAGATTCGAGAATGACTATTCCATTGAGCCATACTTTGGCGGGAACGCGGGAACAAGTGTGCAGCCAGAGGTTTTGTTCCTGGTCGCTGTGGAGAAAACTGCGGAGGTAGACGACACCACTTGTAAAATCGGAGAGGCAACGGGTGACATCATTGCCATCGGAGAGGACGGCGCTCCATTCCGCGCCGCGAGCGTTCGGTTCGGTCAGTGATCCGGTGACGGTTTCCGGCGCGAAGGGGTGATGAATAAGCTCCGCGGCCGTTTTCCCATTCGCCGGGAAGCACGTCGATTTGAGATAGGCCGGGGCACCAATCAAAACGAGCGGTGAGGGGGAGAGGATGGGACGGCGTTCGGGTTGGAGGTGGAAGAAAAACGACTGGCTGTTGGTGAGGTGAGCGCGTTCGGGGGCGTGGACGGTGACAGTGCCGGTCCACGGCTGATGCGGGTGGAGGGCGAGGGGAACTGCAGCAGGAGTGACGGCCCAGCCTGCGGGCGCCAGCACTTGGAGCGTGGCAGGCATGGGTTCGGGATGACGACTATGGGCGGTGAGGCGAATCTCTTTTACTTCACCGGCGGCAATCTGGGGTGTGTCTAGATAGTCGAGTGTGAGTTCGAGGCGCTGGGTCAGCGGAAAGGTTGCGGCGGTGGGTGATTGATTGACGCGTTCCAAGGTAGCGTTATCGGCATAGAGCGAGGCGAGATCGGTCGGCGCGGCACCGAAGCGAGCTTCGACGAGTTTTTGAATCCGGATCACGCGATCGGTGAGTTCCGTGATGCTGCGCGGGGCGGGATTGGGTGGCAGGTAGAGGTTCTTGACGCCATTGGGATCGCTCGTGGCAAGGGCGTTGCCCAGAGGTGTTGTCCAGCGTTCCGGCAGAGCCTTCGCTCCCCTGACAATGCCGAGAAATGCGCCAAGGGTGGCACCGGTGCAATCGGTGTCGTAGCCGCAGTTGACGGCTTTGCAAAGGGCATCGCCGAAGTCTTTGCCATAGAGCCAACCTATGACCTGGAAGGCGATGTTGGGCGGGGAGAATTGAGCGTTGATGTGGTATCCGATCTCAATGACGCGGCGACGGGCCTCGAGCCAATCGCCACCGTCGGCATGGGCTGCGAGCGCTGCGCGAATACAGCGTGCGGTAAGTGATTGTTCGGGAAGATAGGAGAGGCCAATGTTAATGAGCGTGGGAACGTCGCTGATGGAGAAGGCAGCCGCTTCAATAGTTACATTGAAAAGAGATCCATAAAGACTCTCTCCTCCGGCGTGGTCGACGATGGAGTCGAGCAAGGCATAGCGGGCCGCAAGTCGGGGTTGACCGGGGGCGATGCAGGCCCAGATCTCGGTGCGGATGGGGCATCCCATGCAATCGCGAAAATAATTATTGTAGTATCCGGCCACGGGCGGAAGCAGTCCAAGCCTCAGATTGGTCATCATGAGGCCGTACTCGTCGAAGTTGTAGCCGACGTGATCGAGCCAGTATTGGGCGAGATCGTAGGCGGTGAGATCGAGGCCGACTTCTTCGATGGCCTTAAGCCAGATGAGCTGGATTTCAAGGTCGTCGTTGGGGATTCCGCCCTCGCGAATCTCGGGATAATAAGAGACGTTAAACGGTTCTGCTTCGGAATAGCCTTTTTCCAGTGGGCCTCCTAGGGTGCCGCCGCAATTTTTGCCGATCCAGCAGCCGAGGATTTTGTCGTAGAGAGTTTCCTTTACAGGGAGAACGATGGAATTCATAAGGCGAAGTCTGCCTAAAGGACAAAAAGAATGCTTGCATGATACGGTGGTATAATTTGAATAATTTGGCCATGCCGAAGCTCCTTCCTCATTTTTGCATCAGTCAGGAACAAGTGCGGTTGGAATCGCGCCGACCCGTGCGTGTGCAGCCGGGTATACGGCAGATAGATTATCCGCCGCATGATCATGAGTTCGCAGAGATCAGTATCATCTGGTCAGGCCGCGGTTGGCATCGGACGAGGGTGGGAGTGCAGCCATTGAGGGCGGGGTCAATGATCGTGATTATGCCGGGGCAGGTGCATGCGTTTGAGAAAACGCGCGGACTGATTTCAACCAATGTGTATTATCTGAGCGAATGGCTGCTGAGCGATCTGCGCGTTTATGCGGACGGGGGGAGGTTGATGCCGCTTTTTCTTTTCCAGAGTTTATTCAAGCGTCCGGCTTGGCAGGAGGTGCCGCTGTTTCAACTGAACGCGTTGGAGCGTGAGGCGTCGCGTCATGATCTGGAGGATATGCAGCGGGAGTTGAGTCTTCCGCAACCATCGGCATTTTATTTGCGGACGACTTTTTTGCGCTTTTTGTATCGGAGTGCAAGGGCGTTTGGGACTGTGGAAGGTGTAGCTGATTGGGTCGTGCCTGCCGAGGTGAGGCAATTGCTGGACGAGGTGGAAATGGCTCTGGCGGAGCGCCGGGCATTGCTGATGGATCAGGTGGTGCGTCGCACTGGGCTGTCGCGACGTCACGCGTCGCGCAAATTCAAGATGCACATTGGAATGAGTCTGGAGCGATACTATCAGCGTCGCCGTATCCATGTGGCCTGCACGTTGTTGTTGGATCCGGGCCGGTCGGTGACCAGCGTGGCGTATGAACTTGGGTTTGCGGACGGCGCTCATTTTGCACGCTCTTTTCATGCGGAGATGGGGGTATCGCCGAGGGCGTATCAGCAAATTTATCGTACGGATGAAAGTGATAAAAGGCGTGATTGATGTGGCGAAATTTGGAAGAATGGAAACATGGCAACAAATTCTTTTCTTCCTGCGAACAAGACGTTGATTTTCTCCTGCTCGGGCGGTTCGGACGTTGGAGGGGTGTCGGATCGCGTGGCGAGACGACTCACCCGCGAAGGTGTCGGAAAAATGTATTGTATCGCTGGAATTGGTGCCTGCACGGAAAGTTTTCTGCTTAACACGCGCGAAGCGGAACGGATTTTGGTTATAGACGGATGTGCTCAATGCTGTGCGCGTAAAACATTGGAGCAAGCGGGACTGACCGTGACTCAGGCCTTGGATCTCTCTTCTCTGGGGTTCATGAAAGGGCAGACTCCCGAAGCCGAACCGGTGATTGAGAATGTGGCGGCGAAGGCGCGGGCGGCTCTGGCATCGTAGAGCCGAAGGTAAAAACAAGACTCGTCAAAAAGTATCCCTCTTCCTAGAGTCGGAACTGCTGTGACTACGCCTGTTATTGATTCCTCTTCTTCTGTTCCCACTGAAAAAAACAAACCGTTTATCGTCATGATCGGTCAACCCCAGGCCTTGGGGTTGGCTTATTCGAGTGCTGCCCGGACCGAATTGGCCAAACTGGGATCCCTCTCTACGACGGAGTTGACCCTGAATAATTGGATGGACTACCCGGAGATCACGCGGCAGGCGGATCTCATACTTTCCACGTGGGGCATGCCGCAGATGGACGAAAAGTTTCTCGCGGCGTTCCCGAAGCTGAAAGCGAACTTTTACGCGGCGGGAACGGTGAAGGGATTTGTGACGGACGCTTCCTATGCGAGGCCGGTGGTAGTCAGTAGCGCCGCGACCGCCAATGCGATTCCGGTGGCGGAGTATACGATTTCCACCGTGCTGATGAGCTTGAAACGGTTTTGGAGTATGGCGCGGGATGTGCGCCAAACTAAAACCTGGAAGCGGATGGAGGAGGGTGTTCCGGGAACCTACCATTCGACGGTGGGGATTGTTTCCTTGGGCGCGGTGGGGCGTTCCGTGGCACAGATGTTGTCGCGCTTCGAACTGAATTTGATCGCTTACGATCCGTTTGCGCCGAAGGACATGGCGGAGGAACTGGGCGTGGAGCTGGTCTCCCTTGAGGAGCTTTTTCGCCGCTCGGATGTGGTGACGCTGCATTCCCCATGGATTCCCGAGACGGAAAATCTGGTGAATGAACGTCTGCTGCGCCTGATGAAACCCGGTGCAACGTTTATCAATACCTCGCGTGGTGCCATCGTGAACGAGCCCGATCTCTGCCGCGTGCTGAAGGAGCGGGACGATTTGACCGCTATTCTGGATGTCACGTATCCTGAGCCGCCAGTGGAGGGTTCACCGCTGTATCAACTCGAGAATATCATCCTCACGCCGCATATCGCCGGCAGCATGGGCAGCGAAGTGACGCGGATGGGCGACTGGATGATCGAGGAAATGCGCCGTTACCTGAACAAGGCACCCCTTCGTTATCAAATCACACAAGCAATGCTCGCGCGCATGGCCTAATCGGAACGGGGAATCGATCATGCGTATTGGACTTGTTTCGGTGACTTATCGTAAGCTCAGCCCCGAGGATGTCGTGTCGCTTTCTCGTGAGGCAGGCGTGGAATGCCTCGAGTGGGGTGGTGACGTGCATGTGCCGCATGGGGATCTTGCCCGCGCCCGGCTGGTGGCGAGTCTGACTCGCGATGCGGGGCTATCCGTGGCGGCGTACGGTTCGTACTATCGATTGGCCGTCAGCGAGGCCGATGGATTACCTTTTGAAAACGTGCTCGAAAGTGCCGTCGCGCTGGGGGCGCCCATAATTCGCGTGTGGGCAGGAAATAAAGCTTCTGCAGAGGCTGATGAATCGTATCGACAGCGGGTGATTGCCGATGCGCTGCGCATCGCCGGTCTGGCTCACGCCGCTCAAATCAAGATCGCTTACGAATACCATGGGGGGACTTTGACGGATGGGACGGCCCCGGCCCGCGCGTTACTCGATGCGACAGTGCATCCGGCCGTCACCACACTCTGGCAGCCGTACAACGGTGAGAGTCTCGAAACGTGCCTGACCAGTTTGCATTCGGTGCTCGATCGTCTTAGTAACGTGCATGTTTTCCACTGGTGGCCGGATGCGGGAACGCGCTTGCCGCTGGCAGAGGGAGTTGAGCGCTGGCGGCAATACCTAGCGGTGCTGCGTCAGGCTGGGAAGAATCCGGACCTTCTGTTGGAGTTCGTGCCGAAAGATGATCCGGCCGTCCTTGCACGCGAAGTGGCCACACTGCGCAGCTGGCTGAAGACTTGATCTGCCAAAAAGGTTTGGACAGAACCGGATCTACGCTACGTTTTCATTGTGCAGCTGGATTTTCTATGGGCGAAAAAGGACGACGCCACGCCGCCGACGGTGCTGCAACTGGATGCCACGCGGCAGGTGGCGATTGAATTTCACCACCATGAACGGGCGCGCCGTTATCTTTTGAGGTTGCGGGCGGATGGTGTCGCACGCGTGACGATTCCCCGTCGCGGTTCCCTGCGACAGGCCCGACTTTTTCTCGAAGAGAATAAGCCCTGGTTGCTCCAGCAATATCAGAAATGGCAGGCGCATCCCAAAGAAACTTGGGAGTGGCGTCCGGGCGTGGAATTCTTTTTCCGGGGTGAGAAAGTGCGGGTGGACGTAGAGGAGGAGCGTTTTGCGGTCTTCGCTGGGGAGCGTATTCCCTTGCGCAAAGGGGTATCACTTCGCCGACAGGTGGAAGCGCAATTGCTGAAGATCGCACAGTACGAATTACCCGGCCAGGTCGTCGCTTTCGCGCGGCAACATGGTTGTCGAATCGGTCGAGTCACCGTCCGCAATCAACGTTCGCGATGGGGATCGTGTTCCGTTCGCGGCACGATTTCCTTGAACTGGCGGATCATTCAAATGCCGCCAGCTGTGAAAGATTACATCATTCTCCATGAGTTGATGCACACCCGGGAGATGAATCATTCCCGGCGTTACTGGGCGCAAGTGGCCGAAGTCTGTCCCGACTTTGAGGCGTCCGAGCGCTGGATTAAAGCGCATGGTCGCGACCTAGCGCAATAGCTCACCTCGCCTTTCTTCACACAGCGTTATAAAGCGCTTCGCAGACCGATGTGGGAAATATTGTCTCATTTTGCCTTGTTGTGGTGTCGGTAATGATTTATCTCGATATTAGATTCTTTAGTGCAATATTTAAGTGGCTAATTATCAGCGAGATTTGGAATTCGCGTTATGACTTCCAATACAGCTACATCCATAAGTTTTGAATAGTAGATAACTTGATGTATCAAGTAACTCTTATATGAGATGTTGTAGATACAATATGGCTTGGACTTATGGCGTCCCATTATTATCGTGCCGATTCACGCGAGTGGAAAAATACGAAACCAAACGAGCTTTATGAATCTGACGCGATGGAAAAAAGGACTGCGATATGGACAATCTGGACGTCTGGCCAATGCTTTCTTTTTTGCATTGGTTTTGAGTTGGCAATTGAGCCCCGCTTTGCTGTATGCGAATCCCACAGGTGGCGAAGTAGTAGGCGGTAGCGCCAGTATTAATGCGGCAGGTAATACTCTGACGGTCAATCAGGGCAGTCAGTATGCCATCATCAACTGGCAAGGGTTTTCCATTTCCATGGGGGAACTCACCAAGTTCATCCAGCCGGGGGCGGATAGCGCGGTCCTGAACCGAGTGGTGGGCGGTAATCTTTCTGAAATTTACGGAAGCCTGCAGGCGAATGGCCGCGTTTATCTGATCAATCCCAACGGGGTGCTGATTGGGTCTAGCGGCGTGATCAATACGGCGGGATTTTTAGCAAGCACGCTTAATGTGGCCAATGACGAGTTCATGGCGGGCGGGAAGCTTCATTTCGTAGGCGACTCAAATGCTTCGGTCGTCAATAAAGGCACGATCAATTCCGTGCGGGGCAACGTGTACCTGATCGCGGCGCAGGTAATCAATGAAGGGACCATCACGGCTTCGAATGGAACGGCGGGATTGGCGGGCGGTCATGATGTGTGGCTGCAGCAGGAAGGGGACGAGCGGCTTTTTATCGGGACGGGGTCCAACGGCTCGGTGTCGAACATGGGGGCGATTCACGCCGCTCAGGTGGAATTGAAAGCGGCGGGTGGCAATGCGTACGCGCTGGCGATCAATAATGGCGGGACGGTCCGCGCGACGGGTGTGGCCAACGTGGGTGGTAAGATCATACTTGCGGCGAACGGTGGCAAGATTCTCAACAGCGGGACTCTCGCGGCGAAGAAAGCCAATGGCGACGGCGGTGCGATCAAGGTCAACGCGAAGGATATTGAATTTACCTCGGGCTCGTCCTTCGACGTGGACGGCGAGGGCACCGGTTCCGGCGGCACGGCGGACATTATCGCGACGGATACTTTGATTTTTGCGGGCACGGGCAGCGCGCGCGGTGGCGAACTGGGAGGCGATGGTGGTTTCGCGGAGTTGAGCGGTTACAATCAGGTCTTGATCTCGGGCCATGTGGATTTGCGGGCGAACCATGGCGCGTGGGGCAGTTTGTTGATCGATCCCGGCGCGGTCACGATTCAGAGCGGACCGAATGCGGCGATTGATTTCAACACGTTCAACGATGGATACGTCAATGCCCAGTTGGGTTTGGGTAACTTTACCATCTCCACGGCGAATGCCACGGGTGGCGGCACGGAGAATATTACGTTGAATGCCGGGGCGGCGCTGGATTGGTCGGCCGCGACGATCCTTTCGTTGGGCGCGGGAAACTCCATCATTCTCAATGGCACCATCACCGCAACGAATGGCACCTTGGTTTTGAATGCGGCGAATGCGGCGTCCTCGATCACGGCGGATGGTGCGATTTACATCAAGGATTTCCGGCTGATGCAGGGACAATGGTCCCAACTGGGCGCATTGCCCGCCTTCACGGTGCTCAATAATTTTGCTCTCTCCAACGGCGTACAGTTTTTGCGCGCGACGGGTGGGACGGGCGCGACACTCGATCCGTACATTCTCATGGATGTCTATGGATTACAGGGCATGGCCTATTCGCCGATGACCTATTCCTATCAGTTGGGTGGAAACATTAATGCCTCCGGCACGGCGACGTGGAACAGCGGAGCGGGTTTTGTGTCGATCGGTTCGGCGGCGGATGCGTATACCGGCACGTTTAACGGGGCGACCTATTCGAGACGATCAACCGGTCGTCATCGAATGATGTCGGCTTGTTTGGTCGTAGTACCGGGACCGTCCAGAATGTGACTCTCGCCAATGTGTCGATCACGGGTGGCACCAATACGGGCGCGTTGGTTGGCTCCAATTCGGGATCGATTTTATCCAGCACAGTGAGTGGTGTCGTCAATGGGGTGCAGAATGTCGGCGGTATCGCGGGGGTGAGCTCGGGTACGGTGGCCAGTACGATCAACAACTCGACGGTGAGCGGCGGCTACTACATCGGTGGTGTGGTGGGTATGAACACCACCTCTGGCCGTATTATCGGTAGCAGCAACAGCGGCGCAGTCTCTGCTACGGGCAATGTTGTCGGTGGTATTGCGGGGTGGAATAATGGCGTGGTGGATGGAGCGAGCAATTCCGGAACGGTGTCGGGGACCAATATTGTCGGCGGCATCGCGGGCTACAATGCGTGGCAGGTGCTGAACTCGACGAATTCCGGCAGCGTGGGCGGAACGTATCAGGTCGGCGGTATTGCCGGAATCAATCTGAGCACGCTCAGCGGGGTTTATAATCTCGGGACCGTGACCAATAGTAATGACGCCACCGGCGGTCTGGTGGGAAACAATCTGGTTACGGGAACGGTGGTCAATAGTACCAACTCTGGACGTGTTTTCGGTACGGGTTCGGATATCGGTGGTATTGCCGGGTACAATGCGGGAACTCTCAGTGGGGTGATCAATGTCGCCACGGTGAGCAGCCCCAGCGGACCGGTCGGTAATTATGTCGGAGGTATCGCGGGCCGAAACGCGACCTCGGGAAGAATTATGAACGTCACGAATAGCGGACAGGTTAACGGCTTTACGCCGGTGGGTGGTATCGCCGGTTTCAATGCCGGAAGCCTTTCGAATGCGATCAATACTGGCACGATCAGTGGTGGTACCTATGTCGGCGGTATCGCGGGGGTGAATTCCGGTAGTGGTGTCATCACTAATAGCACGCATGGAGGGAAAGTTTCGGGTGCCCGCAATGTAGGCGGCCTGGTGGGTTGGAATAATGCGGGAGCAACGCTGAGTAGCAGCGTGGTGTCCTCGGGTTCGGTGATTCTCGGTACAAGCGATAATATTGGCGGCGCGGTGGGCGCGAATCAGTCGGCTCTCGTGTCCAATGTAACGGTGTCGGCTTCCGTGAGTAGTCCCGGCAATAATGTGGGTGGTATTGTGGGCATGAATAACGCGACTGTGAGCGCGGTGAATTTTACGGGCACGGTCTCCGGTTATAGTTATGTAGGCGGAGCAATCGGTTACAATTTTGGAGGAACCGGCAGCGGCTAATGGTGGGGGGCACGGTCACGGGTACGGCCTATGTGGGTGGATTGGTCGGTGAGAATGTGGGCGGTGGCGTGGTGAAGCAATCTGTGTTTGTGGGGACGACCTCTGGACTTTATTTTGTGGGGGGCGCGGTCGGTCGCAACTATTACACGAACAGTCTGGTCGATCAGGTCTATGTGACCGGGACTGTCACGGGCAGTTCAACCGTGGGCGGTGTCATCGGACTCAACCTGCAGAACGCGACGGTCAGTAACAGCAGCTTCAGCGGCACGGTGACGAATACGGGCAGTTACACTGGCGGCATCGTCGGTTTCAATGATGGGGGCAATATTACCAACGTGACGAATAGCGGCACGGTGAGCGGTGCTTATTACGTGGGTGGCATAGCGGGTCAAAATTCCGGAGGCGTTCTCGTCAACACGATTACGAATGTGACCAATACCGGGACGGTGATCGCGACGGGCAGCTATGTCGGTGGCATCCTTGGTTACAATACGTCGACTTACTCGATTTCGAGCCTGTACAACAGCGGTAGCGTGGTTTCGACCAACGGTCATGACGTGGGCGGCATCGTGGGCTGGAACAACAGCACGATCAGTGGCGCGGTCAATACCGGCACGGTGAGCGGAACGGACAGCATCGGCGGGATTGCGGGCTTTAATGAAAACGGGGGCGCGATCCTCGGTTCGTATTCGACGGGGACGGTGACTTCGTCGTCTTATTCGGCGGGTGGTATCGTCGGGTACAATTTTATGGGCGGCAGCGTGATCAATAGCAGCGCCAGCGGGTTCATTACGGCGGGGAGTGGCCAGGCGGGCGGTATCGTGGGTCTGAATGATGGCACGGTGAGTGGTAGTATTGCTTCGGCGACGGTGAGCTCTGGGCAATCCGTGGGCGGTATTGTCGGGGCCAATTCCGGTGGAACCGTGGAGACAAGTACCAGCAGCGGTACCGTCTCGGGTATCTATTATATCGGCGGTATTGTGGGGCTAAATAGCGGCGGGACGCTGAGTAATACGGTCCATACGGGCCAAGTGAGCGGCACGGGTGACATTGGTGGTATTGTGGGCTTTAATGAGGGCGTGGTCAGCTCAAGTTTAAATAGTGGGTCGGTCACCGGAACGAACTTCACGGGCGGCCTTGTCGGTGACAATAACGATAGCGGCTCAGTGAAAGATTCGCTCAATACCGGCACGGTGTCGGGGACGAATAATTTCACCGG
The DNA here is from genome assembly GCA_017849585.1 of Verrucomicrobium sp. Lineage (GTDB taxonomy): Bacteria > Verrucomicrobiota > Verrucomicrobiia > Methylacidiphilales > UBA1321 > UBA1321. The sequence goes on along the minus strand of JAFIGT010000042.1, from coordinate 17,184 downwards.
CGGTATCGCGGGTTCGAATAGAGGCACGATCTCCAATTCAGGCAGCACCGGTGCGGTCGCGGGCAACCATTACACAGGTGGTCTGGTCGGCTATAATACCGGTATTATCAATACCAGTTCCAATGCGGGGACCTTGCAAGGCACGGGAGATTTTACAGGTGGCCTGGTTGGCGCCTATGTGGGTGGCGTGATATCGAATTCAACTAATTCTTCGACTGTAACGGGAGTGAATTATGTTGGCGGCATCGCGGGTGTGGTCTCGGCCTCGGCCACGTTGAATGGCGTTGCGAACTCGAGATCGGTCGTCGGGACTGGGAGCTACGTCGGAGGTATCGCGGGGGCGAACTACGGCACGATTGCGAACAGTTCCAACTCGGGAACTCTGAGTGGTGTGTACGGTCTTGGTGGCATTGTTGGGTACAATGCGAGCACCGGTACCGTCACAGGTAGTACGAATTTAAGCGCGATCGCGGCGAATACGAATGCTTCCACTATCGGCGGCATCGCCGGGGTGAATGCCGGTTCGATCCAATACAGCACAAACGCAGGAACCGTATCGGGTAAGGTCAATGTCGGTGGCATTGCGGGTCTGAACGACACTGCGGGGGTGATTTCCACGACGCTGAATAATGGCAAGGTTTCGGGTACGACGTTTGTGGGTGGTATTGCGGGAGTGAATAACGGTCTCCTCAATGGCTTAAGCACAACAAGCTCGGTAACGATCAGCGGTACTTACGGCGTGGGTGGTCTGGTAGGCTATAATACGGGGACGGTTTCCAGCAGCTACAATCGGTCGACTCTGGCGGCTGGATCGGGCGCGTCGTTCTTTGGCGGTCTGGTGGGCTCCAATAGCGGTACCATTCTTTCCAGCAGTAATGCGGGAGCGATCACGGCGACGGGCGCCATGATGATCGGCGGTTTGGCGGGGGTGAACAGCGCAACGATCAGCGGCAGTATCAATGCGGGAATCATTACAGTGACAAATACCTCCTTCGTCGGTGGTGTGGTGGGATTGAATAATGGCTGGGTGATCGGCAATACCAATAGCGGTGTCCTCAACGGCAGTTATTCAATCAGCGTTCTTGGCGGTATCGCGGGCTACAATGGTGTGGGCGCTACGATCAGCGGCAACGTGAATACCGCGGCGGTGAGTGCCAGCACGAATGCGATGCATATCGGCGGTGTGGTCGGTTATAGTTACGGGACGATTACCTCGAGCTCCAATCAGGGCAGTGTGAGCGTCTACGGAGCTTTGCCGACGAATATTGGTGGTGTGGCGGGGCAGAATCTCGGATACATCCTGGTGAGCAGTAAAACGGGGGCGATTGCAGGGGACGCGAACGCGCAAAATATTGGCGGCATTGTTGGATACAATAACGCCGCCACGGTGAGTGCGAGCGTGAACGGCGGCGCAGTGACCGGTGGCACGAATTCCTTCTATATCGGCGGTCTGGTGGGTTCCAACAGCGGCTGGATTTCGGGAAGCACCAACAACGGAGCGATCTCGGCTCTCAGCGGATCATCGGGCATCGGCGGTCTGGTCGGGGCCAGTCAGAGCAGTGGCGGCACCGCCTCGATCATCAACAATATTAACTCGGGTGCGGTGCAGGCGACGACAGGCTCGGTGAGCATCGGCGGTCTCGTGGGTTACCTCGCGGACGGAACGCTCAGCGGCAACGTCAACGCTTTGGCGGGAATCGTGACCGTGACCAGCGGCGGACAGGCAGGCGGTTTTGTCGGTTACAACTCGGGCATCATCGAAAACAATGTGAATTACGCGACGGTTACCGCGACGAATACGGACAACGTCGGGGGCTTGGTCGGGTTTAATACGGCCACTATTCGCAACAACTCCAACAGCGGTACGCTGAATGGTGCGGGTATTGGCGTCAACTACGGCGGCATTGCGGGATGGAATTATTATGGCGGTTACATCGAGAACAATACGAACAGCGGGACGATTAACGCTGGTGTCGATTATGTGGGCGGTATCGCCGGTGTGAATCTGAGCGTCATTACGAACAGTCGGAATCTGGCGTCAGTCAATGGGCGCAATTTCACTGGCGGTATTGTCGGTCAGAGTTCGATCAGTGGCCGGATTTATTCCAGCTCGAATTCCGGTTCGGTCAACGGTCTCACGAACGTGGGCGGCATCGCGGGAGATAATAATACGGCCACTTTGAGTGGCGTGTACAATAGCGGTACCGTCTCGGGTACGCAGTACACGGGTGGTTTGGCGGGCTCCAACACGGCGGGATTCCTTATCAATTCGACGGTCAGTGGAGCGCACATCACGGGAACGCAATATGTCGGCGGTCTCATTGGGGTCAATAATTCCAGCACGGTGCTGAACAATACGGTTACGGCGACGGTGACTGGCAGCGGTAGGGTTGGCGGTGCGATTGGTTCCAACACCAGCGGTACGTTCTCCGGAATGAACGTCACGGCGGGAGTTTACTCCACGGGTGATTACCTAGGCAGACTCATCGGTTGGAATAACTCCTCGCAGGTTCTGACGAATTCGACCTTCTCGGGTACGGTCTCCGGTGTCAATTATGTCGGCGGAGCGATTGGCACTACCATGTCGAACACCGTCAGCAATCTCATCGTGAACGCCACGGTGATTGGCAGCAACACGGTCGGCGGGTTGATCGGCAATAACTTTGCCGCGACGCTGCAGAACTCCACATTTACGGGCACGGTCAGCGGCGTCGGCTACGTAGGCGGCGCGGTGGGCTACAATAATAGTTCCAGCACGATCAACAACGTCACTGTCTCGGGGACGGTGACGGCATCGGGTGTCAATGTCGGGGGTATTGCCGGTTACGCGCAGAACAGCACGATCAGTAATTCGCTCAATACGGCCTCGGTGACCGGTTCGTCGCTCGTGGGCGGAATCGTCGGTACGTCGACCGGAGCGGCCCGGATATTGACCAGCACCAATAGCGGTCAAGTTTATGGTCTCACTATTGTAGGCGGTGTGGCTGGCCAGAATGACGCCACGATCAGTTCGAGTATGAATTCGGGTTCCGTCAGCGGCGCGACGAACTCGGTGGGGGGCATCGCGGGATTTAATAATGGGTTGCTTTCCGGCGTGACGAACACGGGTGCTGTCAGCGCATCGTCGACAGTCGGCGGCATCGCGGGATATAACAGCGGCACGATCGCGAACGCGACGAACTCGGGAACGGTGAGCGGCGTGAATTACGTGGGCGGTATCGTCGGTCGCGTGACGATCAGCGCGGTGATTACCAATAGTGCCAATGCAGGCCAGGTCACTGGCACGAGTTATGTGGGCGGCATTGTTGGCCATATGATGACTGGCACGCTGAGCGGTGTGACGAACACGGGCACAGTGAGCGGTGTGGATAACGTGGGTGGCATCGCGGGTTCCAGCATCGTGGGAAGCTCTATTCTGAATGCGACGAATAGCGGTGTGGTAATGGGGGCCGGTTCGTATACGGGCGGTATCGCGGGCTATCAGAGTACTGGTACCATCAGCGGTTCGGTGAATACGGCCACGATCAGCGGTAACTATTATGTCGGGGGTGTGGCAGGTGCCAGTACGTGATCCAGTTGGATCGCGAACAGCTCGAATAGCGGTACGGTGACGGGTTCCAGGTATATCGGTGGTATTGCGGGAGGGAATTATGGGAGCACGATCAGCGGGGTGCTGAATGCCGGCTCGATCAGTGGTACGACCTATGCAGGTGGTCTCGTCGGTGTTAATGCAATCGGTCTGGTCGCCAACTCAAGCAACACGGGCACAATCTCGGGTGGCTCCTATGTCGGCGGTATCATCGGGTACAATGTGAATTCTGTCCTCGATACGGTTACAAATAGCGGAGCTGTGATAGGTAGTTTCGAAACGGGTGGTATCGTGGGCCGAAATGACGGTGGCACGCTCACGAATCTCTCGAATAGCGGTACGGTGGTTGGAGGGATGTATACCGGCGGCGTTTTGGGAGTGACGATCAATGGCACGGTCAGTCAGATTGTGAATAGTGGTGCCGTCAGTGGTGCGACTTGGGTGGGTGGGTTGATCGGCGCCAATGGTACGAATATTTCGGTGAGCTACGGCACGAATTCAGGCGCCGTTACGGGTGGCACGAATGTGGGCGGCATTGCGGGCACGTCGGGCACCCTGAGCTATGTCATGAATCTTGGCACGGTGAGCGGCTCGACAAGTGTCGGCGGTATCGCCGGCGCGAGTTTCTTCGTCCTGACCAATGCGACGAATTCCGGTGTCGTCACGGGAGGTACGGGCGTCGGTGGTATTGCCGGGACTGCAAGCGGTACGATCGGTAGCGTGACAAATACGGCCGCAGTGACTGCTGTCGATAAGGTGGGTGGGATCATCGGCGCACTCAATAACGGCAGTATTAGTGGAGCGATCAACTCGGGGGCGGTGACTGGCACTCAGAATATCGGTGGTCTGATCGGTACGATCACGAACAGTACGGCGACCGGAAACTACAGTTCCGGGTCAGTCACGGGGAGCCAGAACATCGGCGGTCTTGTCGGTTACAGCTATCACGGCACCATCAACGCGAGTTCTGCCAGCGGAACGGTTCTGGCCACGGTAAGCTATGCCGGTGGATTGATCGGACAGATGATCGATGGCACGCTCTCGAACTCCCTCGCAAGTGGTAACGTCACGGGTGTTGATTTCACTGGCGGTGCAGTGGGTTATAACTACTCGGGTACCATCACGAATTCCACCGCCACGGGTGCCGTGACGGGTAACACTTTTGTGGGTGGTTTACTCGGAATCAACTTCTTCGGTATCGTCGCTAACTCGACAGCGAGCGGTGCGGTCACGGGAACGACGCTTGTGGGTGGTTTAGCGGGTGCAATGGCGAACGGGACGATCAGCGGCTCGTTTGCCTCCGGAGCGGTAAATGGTACCAATACCGCCGGTGGTCTCGTGGGCGGCGTGCAGGATGGCTGGGTCTATACGAGTATGGCGACGGGTAATGTGACCGGCGGCAGCTATGTTGGCGGGCTGGTCGGTTCTTCAACTAACAGTGGGTTCACTCAAGTGTCGTCGACGGGTTCGGTGAGTGGAACGGTCTATGTAGGTGGGCTGATCGGTGATATGATCGTGGGCTCTATCAACGAGGCCTACGCACGTGGTGAAGTAACGGGAAATGCGAACGTCGGTGGTTTCATCGGCCATAACACGGGCGCGATCACGCACGCCTACAGCACAGGTAAGATCAGCACAAGCGGTGTCGCTCCAACGGCGATTGGCGGCTTCATCGGCAGTAATGGCGGGGTGCTGACTTCCACGTTCTGGGATTTTCAATCCTCTGGGACGGTCACGGGCGTGGGAGCGGGTTCCGCGACAGGGCTGTCGGCGTAGCCGACCGCTTATATGCGCGATCCGGCTACATTCATTGGCGCGGGATGGAATTTTACAAATACATGGTCAATCGAGATCGTGGGCAATATGGCCAAGAACGCTGGATATGCTTTCTTCCAATGGCAGAATCTCGCCCTTGAACCAATGAGTCCGACGCCACCCGTGCCTGTGGTAAACCAGGAACCAGCATTCGAATCGATTCTGCAACGGTTCATGGCTTCCTATGATTTCATCCAACGCTATGAAAACTGGGAAGAGGAGTTGATTCGTCGAAACGAATTGAATGCCAGTCTGAATGGTCGCTTGTTTTTTGTGGGACGTCCCCGGATTGTAAACTCTGTGATAGCTTACGGATCGAGTTTCGATCAGTAGTACGCACGAGAGTGACCTCAATGCCCCGCCTTTTGAAGTGAGAACTTCGAAACGGGGCGTTTCCATTTCGAGCCCAGGTGACGGCTTGTTCGTTGACTGGTTTTCTGCAGGGGGCGCTTGTGCAAACGCAAAAAGAAACGCTCTGATCAATGATCAGAACTAAGTGATTTCATCGAGTCTCATTTATTGTGACGGTTCGGCCTGTTGATTATAGTCGGGGTGCAGGAAGTCATCCGGATTACGGTCTTCCTGAGACGAATTGCGATTACAAAACACAATGAATACTACACTCAATCGAACACTCAAAGGGCTGGCTATCGCCGTGGTCTGCTGGATGACCACCTCAGCGCAGGCGCAGGTTCTCTACTCGCAAAGTTTCACCAATGCCACTGGGGCGACTTCTGGCGTATCGATGGCTGGTTGGAATGCCTACATTGGCGCCAATGCGGTGAATGTTACTGGTCCCGGAAGCATTACCGCGCTTACCGCTGGTAATTCCGTGACAATGCCGAACAAGACAGGCAATCCGAATACATCCAATGGATTTCTGCAATTCTACAATGGCGAAAATACTGGATTGGTTTCGCAATCATTCTCGGCGGTCGTAACAGGGTTGAATCTGAATTTGACCAGCGGTACGTCGATGATCACGTGGAAGATGAATACGAGTCTGGCGACCTCGCAGGAGCTGCGCTTGCTGGTTCAAGTCGGAGGCTCTTGGTATGTTACCAATAGCACCTTTGCTCAAACCGCATTGAGTCAAAGCACGGCGGGCAACTTCGATGTGGCGGATACCGGTTCGTTTCTCTTTTCCACGGCCGCATCCACTTGGTCGGCGTTCACTCTTATTAGTAACTCCAGTTCCAGCGTGGCGGATGGGACGATGGCCATCGGAGCGACCCAGACTCTGGATCTGAGTTCGAGCACGATAACCGGAATTGGATTCTACGCGGCGGTGAGCACTCGTTATAATATTCTGCGTATCGATTCCCTGGAAGTGAACGCGGTGCCGGAGCCGTCCTCGTTGATGTTGCTCTTGGGTGCGAGCGGTATGTTGGGAATGGGACTGCGCTGCCGCAGGGTGTAGGGTAAACCTCGAATTGGTCGTTTTGCTGGAAAGCTTTTTCGGAAGCTTTCCGGCTTTTGTATTTGTCTCAATGAATCGAGCTGCCTGCTAGCAATAAGGGTCGAGGCGAAGCTCGGTCAGCTTCTTGACGGCGGCAGGAACGTAGTAGACGCTCCAGACTTTCTGAAGTTCCGGGCGCAAGGCGCGCATTTTTTTGCGCAGAGATGCCCGAACGGGAAGATTCTGGAGGAGGCATTTTTCGTACTCCAACTTCAGTTTCATTTCCTGAGATAGCACTTCGAAGAGTCGGGCGTGAGCCTGTCTGGCGGCATACTTTCGGAAACACTTTTGATGGGCGGGAAGCTGGGCGCGCAACTTGTTCACGGTGGCGCACTCTCTCGCTACCATTCCGGCGTCGCGATGCCATTGGATTTTCTTTTCCGGGGAGACGATCTGCCATGTCGGGTTGAAAATGTCGCCGAGTTCAAAGCGGCGTGTGGCGTTCCAGACGGCGTTGGCGAAATCCGGGGCTTCCTGACCAAGAGCGAGAGCGGTATAACGCGGAAGAATTTTTTCTGGAGCCATCGCGCGATGATTGTGCTGCAGCCCTTCGCTGAATGCGGTAATGCCGAGCCAGAGAGTTTCCAGTGGGGGCCAGAAGGGAGCCCAATGACAGATTGTGCCGCCTGCGGCTCCGGTTGCATGGATGCGCTTTACGGCATGGGTGAGGTGGGACCATTTTTCCTGTACGTTGGGCAGAATGGAGCCGAGTTCAACGTAGGGAAGCACAGAACCGATGACGTCAAATTGGCGGTCCGTGAAAAACTTGAGATAGGGAAAAGATTTGGCGCTGGTCTGCTTGCGGTCAAGTTGCCAGTAGTCGCGATAGACGGTGGCGAGTCCCTGGGGGAGTTCCTCCAAGGTGCGGGTGAGAGGAAAGTGAGTCATCACGGCGAGATCGGCGGTGATGGCTTTCCTGTCGAGAATGAACATGTCGCTGAATCCACCGCCAATGGTAAGGAAGGGTTGGCGTTCGCCGTGACTCCAATAGTCCCAGTAGAAAATCAGCAGATCGCGCGAGAGTTTATCGATAGCCTGGGGATAGCGGATCAGCATGTCCGACCAAATCGCGGGACGTACCCCCAATTTGCGGAAGCGGCTGGCGACTTTGTTTAGAAAGTTGACGAGAACGCCGGAGCGTCCGTGTCGGCACATGGCCGTGGTGCAACGGGGACAGGCGATCAGTTGCTGGATTTCATCACCACCGATATGAACAAATTTGGATTCGGGATGCAGTTCAAGAACTTCCTCGGCGAGTTCCACCATGAGATCCACCGAGCGCGGATCGGTGAGGCAGAGGCTGGACTTGGTCTGGGATTCGGCGAAAACCGCGTATTGCGAACGCTGGAGTAGTTGGTCCGAATGACTGAAGGAATAGGTGAGGGGAATGATCTGAAGGCTATGGTCTTTGGCCCACTGATTGATTTGTCGAACTTGCGCACGAGAGTAAGTAAAGGGACCACGCAGGGAACGATGTTTCCGGAATGGAAAGGTATCTTCGTATTGAAGATAAACGGTGTTGTAGCCGAGTTGGCCGAGTCGTTCGAAGGTTTGCCGAATGTAATCGGGTTGGAGGGGAAGGAATCGAAGCTCGACCTGAACGGAACGGATAGAGGCAGCCGGGAGCATGGGCGGAAGTTCCCGGTTACGCGGCGGATTCAATTCCTGCAATCGCGAGGAGAATCAGAATACCAGCGCCTTTGGACTTGAGGAGGATGTGGCGAATCGTCTTTTGAGGTTGTGGATTATCCGTCAATAGGACAAAGGCTCCCAGTTCGATGCCGGCTTGACTGGTAATGATCCGCTGGGCAGGAATGCCAGTCTTGTTGCCGAAGAGGAACCAATCGCGTAGATCTCGGTTATTGAGAAGGGGAATAGTGGCGGTGGAGCCATCCTCATAGGTGAGTTGGTACTCACCGAGGAGGGCCTTATCTTGTGCTTCGACATAGACGGCAGTATGCAGAAAGGCGAGTCGCGCAAAACGAGCATTCACTGGAATTGGCGCGGAATCGGCAGGAATCGTTTTGACCGTATTATTCGGGGCTACGACGACAGTGGCATTACCTGTGGCTTCCGGTTGCAGCGTAAAGGGAACTCCGCCGATAATGTTGGAGCCTCTCACAAGATCCCGTAATGGAGTCAAAGATACCGTGTCCATTTTTTTGCTCATCTGGAGCGTATCCGTGAAACTGCGATTCGCGGCTGAACTCAGAGAGATTGGTTTCACCTTGTCCTTGGCGACGCGCAGAGGTTCGATGCGAGTGAAAGTCATATCGTCGACCAGCAGGTCACCCGCTCCCTTTTCGATGCCCGCCATGAAGGCGACCTGTTTTTCGGGTACCGACTCGAATTTAACCTCGTGGCTGAATTCCGTCCATTGCTCGGCATTGGCTTGGGGGAAATGCTTTCTGTCGACACGACCGCTGGACATATCGTAAACGCTCAGGAACGGAGATCCGTTGTCTTTGGCCGATCCGCGTTTGAACCAACCGGTAACGCGATAAGTGCCCGGCGCGGGAATCGTGCAATATTGGAAGGCATAGACGGCACCCTTGCCTGAGGAGTGGATGTTGATGCTGTATTTGCCGCCATGCGCGTTGTCGGTGATTGTGATGGTTCCTTGCGGATCGTAAGTTTTATCGCGCAAGGTCCAACCGACGGGTTTTCCGGCGGAGAGGCCGCCGGTCAGGATGTCTCCCTGTACCTGTTCGAAATCGCCATTGGTGTAGAGTGGTGTGGCCTCCGTGGCTTCAGATTCCAATACTTTGATTGGCTTGTCTGAGACAATGTAGGCGAGACTCGCGATTTTGATTTTCGTCTGGCCATCTTTGGACTCAAAGGCGATGGGGCGTCCCCAGACATCGGTGGCGGAGTGGATGGTGCCTTCGATCCGCACTTGATGTGCGGCGAGTTCACTGCCGAGAACGGTCAATAGCTTGCCGTCCGCTCGAGTCAGGACGTGACGGAGGGAATAGTCTTCACTACCGGGAAACGTCAGACGACCACTGAAAGAACTCGTTTGGCGCAGTTGTCCCTGCAGTACGCCGAGAATATGAAAATCGACCGTGGGGGAATGCGTGAAGTGGCTGAACTGGAGCTCATCAAAACCGAAGGCGTAGAATTTCTCGAATTTCTTTTCGATATAATTGAGAACGATGACGACCTCCTGATAGATGCGGTTCTTCTCGTTGCTGATAGTGAGCCAGGCATGTTCGGTCATCCACATTTTTCCGCCCGGCTTTTTTTGATCGAGGGCGGCGCGGAGTTCGTCGACAAAAAGAACGCCGTTGTAGGCATGCATGGCGAAGATGTCGAAATGGTCGGCGGCCCCCATTTTAAGCAGGTCGTAGGGCATGGCCGCATCGCACACGCTGTTGAGGCTAAAGCCGCTCATCGATACCTGAGCTTCGGGATCGGCTTTTTTGATTTGTTGGTAGGCGGCTTTAAGGAGATTATTGTAATCCTCCGTACTGCCGGAAAAACTGGCCGGTGTGGCGGGTGGGTGAAAGTCCACTTCGTTCCAAATTTCCCAATACTTGACCTTTCCTTTGTAGCGGGAGGCAACTTGAAAAATATAGTTCTCCCAATCTTTGACATTGCGTGGTTTCCAGCGTTCGAACCTTGTCGTATTGGGGTGCTGTTTCTTCAGGGTTTCTCCGGGATCTTCACCTGCCCAGTGTGGCGGCCCACAAAGAATGCCGAGGAGATCGTGATTAGCCTGATTGGCTTGACGTACCATGGCGTCTGCTTCATCCCATTGGAATTTTCCCTGAATGGGTTCCAGCAGGAACCATTTGAAGACATCGACGCGCGAGGTATGGATGCCGACCTGCTCCATGATCCTCACATCAAAATCGAAATCATGGTGATTTCCCAAATAGCGAGCCAAGGCTCCTTCCTTGGCACCTGTCGGAAACGCGGGGCAGATGGAGAGGGAGCTTTTCCACTCAGTGTCGTTGCCGCTCGGATCGGTAATGGTGGTTTTGACCGTATAGAATCCGGGGGATTTGAGGTCCGGCGGCTGAATTTCCAAAAGATGATACGCTTTGTCTCCGGGGATGTCCCAAGTGCGGTCGAGCTTGAGTGGTTCACCTGTAGGATAGGGAGTGATTACTTGCGCGATTTTGAATGACTGAGTGGATGTGGAGCGGTTGATGCCGACGAGAGGATAACGGACTTCCTGTCCAGTGACGTAGCATTGGGATGTGACGTCCCAAACGGGCATCGCGTCTGCGAATTTGATTCGATTGTGCCAGGCAGTCTGGAATGTTTCGATTCTCTTGAGGCCATCCGTGACGAGCAGGGTGGTATCAGGGTCCGCGGTGAATTCCTTCTGCGGATCTGCTCCCAGTCTTTCCTCGGGTAAAGCGCAGGAGGAGATGCGCACGCTTCGAGTATTGAACGGTGTCGAGCGGCGGACCTTAAATAAAGCAGGAAGCGGGGAGATCAGTCGTGAATAGGGTTTGCTGGCGACGAGCTTGCCGTTGATGAAAAGTCTCAGTTCCGAACCCCAGGAGCAGGCGATGCGAATCGGTTGACCAGCTTCAAATTCTAGCTTGGGATAATTGACGGTCGCGGATTTGTTTTCGTTGCGACAGATGAAATTCCAGCCCGTCGTCCCATGGGAGGGCGGAGGGATATGAAGCCCCATGAGCGTGCGACCACTGATTTCCTGTCCCGGGATCACGAGGAAAGCGAAATCGTAACTGGCGGTGAATTCCGAGGCAGGTTTCGAGGGAACGAGCGTGAGTTCGATGGTGCCTTCGTCGGGGCGAATGATACCGGGAATATAATAGTAAAACCAATTCTCATCCGATGTCAGGGTATTGAGAAGGGTCGAGGAGGTGCTTCCGGTGGAGGATTGCGCACACTGGCCTTTTGATGAAAAGAGAAAAGGGGCTATCGTAATAATAAAGGCGATGACGAGCGCTTGAGGAAAGATACGGCGTGTGTACATAGAAATGCGTAGATAGGTGCGTGAGGGGGCGAAAGGCCTTTTGCAGGGCTATTTTCGATCGAGGCGGGCGTAGAAGGTGATCGTAACCGGCGTACCCTGCTCAATCGTTAGCGACTGAAGATAGCGGGAGTTGTGCCAGACCCGGGCATAGTAGCGTCCCTCCGGGGCATTATCGTCGCCAAGCCCCGCGCGTAGATTGTCATCAATGGGTGGATTGCTTGTAGAGACGGTGTTGTCGTCCCAATAAATCGGATTACGTGCCTTGTCGATTTTCTCAAATCCACCATTCTTGAATTCAGCCCCTTCAACCTTGAAGTCATCATAGCATACAAATACAGGAGTGAGTTCACGCGTGCCCTTATCTGGCGCCGCAAGGACGTAGGGCCCGAGAATGAGAATTAAAACTCGCCCACTCTTTTTAGGTGTGATGGTGAATGAGAATTGTTTCCACGTTTGGGTGATCGGAAAGTCGATAAACAGGTTGGTATCGCCTCCACTAGCTCCGGCTGCCGAAGCGTGACCGCCATCGGGGGCCTTTGTGACTTCAAAATCTGCTCCCTGACGGCCAATCAGGTTAATGCTGCCTGAGGTATTGTCAGCGGAATGGGTCGACTGGACTGGGAGACAGGAGAGCAGCGTGACGCCGAGCAGTAATTGGCCGAACGATAAGATCAGGCGATTCATAATAATGAGTTGATGTTGGTAGTCCCCGGCATCGTAACTTGAATTTATCAAGTGCGGCGAGTTCTTTGCTATCCATACTATTCAACAAGCCAGCCATGGTTCCAAATTTAAAGTTGTTATTTGATCTGATTAGGCTGATCATTGATCACTGCTATGCCGCGCAACGAATCGATCCAATCAGTCCAACGAGCTATCCGTATTCTCTATGCCGTGGCAGGCACGGAGGATGGTCGGAGTATTGCGCAGATTTCCGCCGCCGTAGGGTTAAAATCCAATACCGTCTATAAGTTTGTCCGTACTCTTGAAGCGGAGCATTTTCTGGTGCGCAAGGAGAACCCCCTGCGTTTTTCTATCGGGCGTGCCATGACGGAATTGAAACGGCTCGACGATGACCGACATCTTCTCACTGTAGCGGCAAAAGTGTTGATGAAAGTGCACACGAAAATGCCATCGGGCAGTTTTGGCCTAATGGAGCATCAATCGGGGGATACGTATGTACGACTAAACATTGAATCGAAGCGTCCAGGTGTGCTGGTGCGACCGCGTGAAAGACGTTTTCATCCCTATGGAAAGGCTAGCTCACTTGTCTTTTTAGCGTATGCCCATCAGGAAGAGTACGATCAGTTTTTTCGCATTCATCCATTTGAGATTGAAGGCAAGAATATTTGGAAAACCCGGGAACGACTGGAGGCGTGCCTTAGCAAGATCCGGCGCTTGGGTTACGCGCAAGCTGAATTCATCAGTGTGCAGGACTGGAGAGGAATTGCTGTACCCGTGTTTTCGTCAGGCAAGGAATTGATGGCTGTCGTTGCGGGCTATTATGACATCAATATGCCTGTCGACTCGTGCAAGACATTGTTTCGCCTTACCTTTGAAGCGGCCAAAGAAATTTCGAGCCGCCTGTAATTCATTGTCTCGTTCAAGAGCGAGTCGGGCCGTTTTTTCATTTGGCAAAAAATCAGACCCCGTCTGCCGGGGGGGATTTTTTTATGTTTTCTTAACATTTTAAGGCCAGCTCTTAATTAGGCCAATACTCGGGGCCAGAGTATCCTGCTTCCATGAAATTCGACATGGAGAGGAATGATGAGCGCGAGTGATGTTCTGCAGGTTGTTTTATACATAACCTTATTGGTGGCGACGACCGCCGTTTTAGGTATCTTCATGGAGAAGGTTTTTCAGGGAAAATCCACGTTTCTCGATTTCTTCCTCAAACCAGTGGAAAGGGCGATTTATCGATTCTCCGGTATCGACAGTGTGCAGGAAATGAATTGGAAGCAGTATGCCGTTGCGGTGCTGTGGTTTAATTTATGCGGTGGCGTTGTTTTGCTCCTACTATTACTCGGGCAGGGGAGCCTGCCGCTAAATCCGCAGAATCTGCCCGGCTTGGGATTTCCGCTGGCCTTGAACACCGCCGTTAGCTTTGTGACAAATACTAATTGGCAGGCCTATTCTGGAGAGGCGACCATGAGTTATCTTTCACAGATGGCGGGTCTGGGCGTGCAAAACTTTCTAAGTGCCGCGACTGGTATCGGCGTGCTGCTTGCGTTCATTCGCGGGCTAATCCGGCGGCAGGTCGATACTCTTGGGAATTTTTGGGTGGATGCGGTCCGGTCGACGCTCTATATCCTGCTGCCGCTCTCATTCGCCTTGGCCCTGATCCTGGTGTCGCAGGGAGTCGTTCAGACTTCTTCTTCCTACGTAACGGCGACGACATTAATGGGGCAGGAGCAGGTGATTCCATTGGGGCCAGCTGCTTCGCAAATTGCGATCAAGCAACTCGGAACAAATGGCGGCGGATTCTTCGGTGTGAACAGTGCGCATCCATTCGAGAATCCCACGCCATTGAGTAACTTTCTGCAGATGTTCGCCATTCTATGTCTTCCGGCTGCTCTGACTGTCACTTACGGGAAAATGGTGGGTTCGGTGAGGCAGGGATGGACACTGTTTGCGGCGATGATGGTGGTGTTTCTGATAACGCTCGGTGCAATGTTTTGGGCGGAGTACGCGGGCAATCCCCTTTTCCCTACAGGCGCTTTCCTGGAGGGAAAAGAAGTCCGAATCGGTGTGGCCAATAGCATTCTATGGGGCGATGTCACGACGCTGGCTTCCAACGGCTCGGTCAACGCGATGCACTCCAGTTTCTCCGCGTTGGCTGGCGGTATCGCTATTCTCAATATGCTTCTAGGGGAAGTCATTTTTGGCGGCGTGGGTTCAGGCCTGTACGGAATGTTGATGTTTGTTTTGTTGACGGTATTTATCGCGGGATTGATGGTTGGGCGCACGCCCGAATATCTGGGTAAGAAAATTGAAGCATTTGAAATCAAGATGGCCGTGGTGGCGCTACTGGTGCCTAGCATCTGCGTTCTGTCTTTAACCGTGCTCGGTTGCACTACAGAAATGGGAAAAGCGTCGATCGCGAATCCGGGACCGCACGGTCTGAGCGAAATCCTGTATGCATTCGCTTCAATGGCGAATAACAATGGTAGTGCGTTTGCAGGGCTGAATGCTGCAACCCTGTTTTATACGCTTGGGGGGAGTGTGGCCATGGTGGTGGGCCGTTTTGCGGTGATTGTACCGGTGCTCGCCATCGCTGGCAGCATGGTGCGGAAAAAGATCGCGCCACCATCCTCCGGCACCTTTCCTAAAGATGGAGGGCTTTTTGTCGGACTACTGGTTTCTGTTGTGTTGATCGTTGGCTCGCTCACATTTTTCCCTGTACTGGCATTGGGGCCGGTGTTGGAGCATCTACTCATTCAAGGCGGTCGTGCATTCTAAATTTGCTCGAGAATACCTATGCTTAAAGACCATTCAGCTCAATCGTGGATTACAGGGGCGATACTTCGTGCGGCCATCATTGAATCCTTTATAAAACTGAATCCTGTACTGCTGTGGAAAAATCCTGTCATCTTTGTGACAGCAGTGGGCGCACTCCTGTCCACAACGACGCTCTTTCTCGGAAACCTTTCAAGTTTTACCGTGCAAATTACGTTATGGCTTTGGTTTACCGTCCTGTTTGCCAATTTCGCCGAAGCCGTGGCCGAGGGGCGGGGCAAAGCGCAGGCGGAGGCCTTGCGTCGTTCGCGCGCTCTGGCATGGGCCCGGCGGATTCGTAACGGAACGGAGGAGAAGATCTCTGCCACAGAGTTGCGGTTGGGGGATGCCGTGGTTTGTGAAGTTGGTGATATCATACCGAGCGATGGCGAAATTATCGACGGCATTGCCAGCGTCGACGAATCGGCCATTACTGGAGAATCCGCTCCTGTCGTGCGCGAAAGTGGAGGAGACCGCAGTGCCGTGACGGGAGGGACACGAGTGATCAGCGACCGCATTATCGTGAAAATTACGGCGGAGCCGGGGCATACTTTTATCGACCGGATGATTTCACTCGTGGAAGGCGCATCCCGTCAAAAGACGCCCAATGAAATCGCACTGGGAATTCTACTGGTATCGCTCACTTTGGTTTTTTTGCTGTCGGTATTCACATTGCCTTTTTTCGCCTGGTATAATGAGGCTGCAGCGGGACAATCCAATGCGGTGAACGTCTCATTGCCTGTTTTGGTGGCATTGTTGGTTTGCCTGATTCCGACGACCATTGGCGGCTTGCTCAGTGCGATCGGCATTAGTGGCATTGATAGATTGGTGCGGCGCAATGTGCTGGCTACCAGCGGGCGTGCAGTCGAGGCGGCAGGTGATATCGATGTCTTGCTGCTCGATAAAACAGGAACTATTACATTGGGTAATCGTATGGCGTCAGCGTTTTTGCCTGCACCAGGGGTTGCGGCGGATCGACTGGCGCGCGCTGCGCAGCTTGCCTCTCTGGCAGACGAAACACCAGAAGGCCGGTCCATTGTGGTGTTGGCGAAGGAAATCCATGGAGTGCGCGGTCGGGAGGTGGCCGAACCGCATGTCAAGTTTATCCCTTTTTCCGCACACACTCGCATGAGCGGGGTGGATTTTTCGGGCGGAACCGAGGAGCGAGCTGCCAGTATTCGCAAAGGGGCGGCAGACAACGTTCGTGAGTGGGTATTGGGACAGGGTGGACAATTCCCTATAGAGGTCAAGGAGACCGTCGACCAAATCTCGCGTCAAGGAGGAACGCCATTGGTTGTCGCGGAGGGATGTGAAGTTTTAGGAACAGTGCATTTGAAGGACGTAATTAAAGGCGGTATCAAAGAACGTTTTGCGCAGCTTCGGCAAATGGGCATTCGCACCGTTATGATTACCGGGGACAATCCTTTGACTGCGGCTGCGATTGCAGCGGAAGCCGGAGTAGATGATTTTATGGCTGAAGCGACGCCTGAAATGAAGCTCTCGCGGATTCGTTCAGAGCAAGCCGCGGGACATTTGGTGGCGATGACTGGCGATGGTACAAACGACGCACCCGCTTTGGCTCAAGCGGATGTGGGAGTGGCGATGAATACCGGTACCCAAGCGGCACGTGAGGCAGGAAACATGGTAGATCTGGACAGCAATCCAACCAAGCTCATTGAGGTGGTGGAAATCGGCAAGCAATTGCTCATGACGCGCGGTTCCTTGACCACTGATTGAGTCCCCCAATATGGTCCAAAACGAGTGAGAGGAATGGGGTTGGTTAGTTAGTTGATGGTAAGGGTAACAGATGATGGGATGGGATCAAGCTCTTGGCGGATGGAGCCCGTAGGGCGACAGGAGCCAAGAGCT
>JAFIGT010000041.1 GCA_017849585.1 Verrucomicrobium sp. | reverse complement strand
TCCGCGATTCCCTTGCCGCTATCGGCATCCCTCAATATCCGTATTTTGTCTTCCGTGCTGTATCTCTTGCCTTTCATAGTCTGGTTCTCCTTATACCCAGACTAACTCTCCTCACGACTCAGTTTTCCTAGACCACCACAGAAGTAAAAGGCTCAGGAACGCATGGCGTCTCTGTTGACTGAGGAGACCAAGCAATAGCTCAGTACCTAATTGGAAATCGAGAAGATCACTCTGCGCTCCATGGAGAAGCGCTGTCAGCCCACCATCGCAATCGAATCACGACCATGATACTGGGTGGCATATTCCTCGCTGGAGCGATTGGCTTTGGGGTATATGTGAAACTGAAGCTCCGCAAGAAACCTGCGTCTCCACCTCCGATTCCAAGCTGTATTGCTCAGATCCAAGGTTCTCTCGAAGTCACTTGCGCGAAAGAACTGAGATTACCTCGATCTATTCTGGGTCGCCAGTGAGAGTTGTTGGGATAGGCCAAGCGACGAGGATAGTGAACGCTAGTAGAATAATATCACGCCCAAGGGCAAACCAGAGTTGGAAGCGCAGGGGGATGATGGAGGAGCCGAAGCAGCCGCAGTCGATGTGGAGACCTCGGGCGATGGCAGAGATGAGGAACACGGCGAAGACGATGGTGAGGAGCAGGATGGATTGCAGGGCGAGTCGACGTTGCCAGTTGTTGAGGAGAAGCAAGCCGCAGACGATCTCGAAAATAGGCAGTCCGAGAGCGACATGGTTGATGAGGAAATTCGGCAGGAGGCGATAGGCGGCAATCTGGTCAGCGAAGGTGGCGGGATCCATTGCCTTCATGATTCCAGCATAGAGAAATACCGCAGCCAATAGCCACGTTGCGAGTCGGTAGCACCAATGCTTCATGGCTTCTTCTCCACGGGTAAGGAATGCTGCGTCCAGTTCGCGTAGCCACCTCGGTAGAGGTGAACCTTTGGATAGCCGAGCTTCACCAGAGCCGCTGCGACGAATTCACTATCGTGGCAATCTTCACCCGAGCAATAAACGACCAGCAGCATCTCAGAACCTAGCGACGGAGTACGCGACCGCCGAAACGCTGCGTAATCTTGCGCAAAATCAGCGCGTGAAAGTGGAATTGCTCCGGGCAGATGACCGTGCTCGTAGAAGAGCGAAGGACGAGCATCGACAAATTGTACGCGCCCCTGTTTGAAGGTGGACTGTAGTTCGTCCAAACCGATTTCTGAAATGCGACCATCCGCAGCAGCTGAAACATTGGCCCCCAGTTGCTGAAGCACTGCTTCGAGCCGTTGCTCGGAAGTGCAATAGCTGAATGGCAATGGATCAGCGCGACGCGTGTTGATGCCCCAGCCGATGGCGAGAGACAGCACGGCCAGTCCAAGCAGGCTTAGCGCGTCTGGCCAAAGATGTTTCCCGATCCACAGCATGATGCGCTAATCCTAATCGCCGCCGCGACAGGAAGCGACATTTCTTCGCTGCATTGAGCTGGCATCGACGGACGAAAACGCTAAGCTGAGTTCGCTATGCATTGGACGTTACGGATTGGTATTGTGGCAATGGGGCTTTTGCTGGGCCAGAGCGCCCACGCGCAATTGCGCTGGGACAAGACCGACCAGGAAGCGACCCTCGGTATTCGCGACGACGGCGTGTTGCGCGACTTCACATTCCAGAACATCGGCCAGAAACCGGTCACTATTCTCTCGGTGCAAAGCTCGTGCGATTGCACCGTGGGCAAGCTCGACAAGAAGACCTTCGCTCCAGGCGAGAAGGGCGCGTTGCATGTCCACTTCACCGTGCGCGGGCAACCGGGCGAACAAGAGAAGAACATCGTGGTGAAGACCGATGCGGCGAGCGACGCGTTGCATTGGCTCACCTTTCGCGTCATCGTGCCGCCGCTGGCCACGCTCGCGCCGGATCGACCGGTGTGGACCGTGGGTCAGTCGGCGGCGGAGAAGACGGTGACGATTACGTTCGCACCCGGCACGAACGTGACCATCACCGACGTCAAAGCCAGCTCCAACCTGTTTGAGGTCATCCTGCGCGAGGTGAAGAAAGGGGCCGCGTACCAGCTGCGGGTGAAACCCCGCTCCACGGCCAACGCCGCAAGTGCGTCCGTGCGCTTGGAGACTAACTTTCCGCCCGAAGCCCCACGCGTGCTGTTGGTGCCGGTGGAAATAGCTCCTTAGAAAGGAAGGGAAGGGTTTCAGCAGTAGTTTCGTCTGTCCCTATTTCCTTATGCGATCTCCGCGTAGTGCTAACGACTTCCCTACTATACCTCAAGACTTCCACCGCTGCCTTTCATGTTACCTACCCCTATTACTTACTTAAGCATTTAAAAGCCATATCGCAATGAGCGAGAAAAAAGCAATTATGGACTGACACCAACCGAAAAGTGAAAAATTATTTATGACACCAAGTATGATTGAGAAAATAAAGCCTATGATAGAGTAGTAATAAACAACGCCTGAAAAAATATAAGCATCCCTCGGATTCGTCAGAGCTTTGCTTAACTCCATTCCGAAATAATGCGTTACTAAGATAGCAAGAGTTAACGCGATACTGTAAAAATTCTTTAATCTCATAAGCGCGGCGCGTACCCAGCATCTTGGCAACCTTTTTCACAAGTCTTGCTCTTATCTTTAGCTATGCAGCGACCTGCAGCATTTGCCACCTGATCAAGACGCGAATCTTCTGCATCACCTTGAAACGGGCCTCCTCTTGACTCCTTCATATTGCCAAGCTCTTCCGCATAATCACTTCCACATATACGCGCTATTTTACAGGATGCCATGCAATGATAGTACTTGTCATTTGGACTTAATCCCACCCATTGCTTCATTTTGAATCCAGCTAACGCATCTAGTCCGTTAGCAATACACGCACCATGTGCCACCTTAATCATAAGACCTCCGAGTGGATTTGGTGTCCATGCTAAGCCTAATAAATCATACCTATTGGCAGGATCACCGCCCACATACCCGTACAGATTTATCCCTCCGTTTTCCGCGATGGGATCACGAGATAGCCACCGTCCCAGACCCGCATCATATGCGCGGTAAGGGGCGAGGACGAGGCCGCTCTTGGCATGGGTGTAGTGGCCGGTGTAGCCGAAGTCAGATGCAATCGCCGGAGTCCCAGATGTGGGATTGGTAACGGTCACGCGCCCATAGGGATCGTAGCTGTAGCGCGTCTTGAGGACTCCCGATCCATCCACCACCTCACGGATGGAGCCGAGGTGATCCCGCGTATAGAAATAGTTTGTACTGGATGCAACGTCACGTTGCCCTTGGGCGTGGAACTGTTTGGTGACGTTGTTATTGGCGTCGCGCTCCTCAACCATCTGGAGTCCATCCCAGACAAAGAGTTTGGTGCTGGTGACGGCTCCCCCGTTCTTTTCCTCGATCTTGGTACGACGGCCATAGCCGTCGTAGGTGAATTCGGTACTTTGCCCGGCAAGGTCTCCGCTGTAGGTGATGGCCTTAAGTCGATTGGCGGCGTCCCACGCATACGAGCGTCCGTTGCCAGTGAGCATGTTGCCCCGGCTGTCGTAGGTGAAGGTGTCGGCGGTGAGGAGCCCCGAACCAGTGGACACCGTGGTTTGGTAGATATTCGTGACGGTCGTGTTCGTGGCGTTGGTGGCACTGATAGTCAGGGTGTTGAGCCCTGTCACCGCTTCAATCGAGGTAGTGAAGTTGCCACGTGCGTCAATGTTGATACTGGTACCATTAATCGTAACGACCGAGGCATGGGTGGCCGTACCTGCTACTAACAGAGGACCAACCCCAGCAGCCGTGCGGTTGGTGAGTTGGTTGATACTATTGTAGGCGGCTCCACGGGTGACGCCGTCTATCTGTTCGCCTAAGCGATTATCCCCTTTATCGTATGTGTAAGAGTAGGCTTTCACGGTGGCGCTGGGAGTGGCAGTGGGAGCCAAAGTGGCGCGAGTCAGCGCATCCGTGGCGTCGTAACCGAGAGTATACGTCATGGATGGGTTGGTTTCAACCTGTTGGGTCCACTGGGTAATTTGCCCTTCGTTATCGTAAGCGTAATTAAACTGGGAGAGGGCGGCATTGCCAACGGTCCGGTTCTGGATCTGACCGAGGCGCTGATCGCCGCTGTCGGGCAGGTAGCCGTAAGTGATGTGCTGACCGTTGGGACTGTACACGTCGGTAAGCCGGGAGCTATTGGCCGTATAACTATAGGTAAAAGTGCCCAGAGGATTACTGAGGGTGCTGATACGACCAATGCCGTCGTACTGGATCGACATATGGTTATTTCCAGCGCCATTAATATCCCGAGCGACCAGACGATTGAGACTATCGTAATCGTAATGAATCAGGTCATTTTCCATGGGGCCATCTACATCGGTGAGTCGATTGCCATCATCGTAAGTGTAGATGGTAGTGCCCTGCGCAGGAGTGGTCATCTGAGCGCGACGGTTGGCGTCGTCGTATTCAAAATGTACGGAGGGGGTAACGTCATCTGAATAGGTAATGTCTGTGAGCTGATTGACGGGGTTGTAGTTGTAAATAGTCGTAACTGCATCGCCCCCCCCAAGTCCGGCAGAATAGGTGGTAGTGTTACCCACCGCATCGTAGCCATATGTATCGTAACGTCCGTCAGCGTAGGTTTTCTGGGATACCCGACCGCGCGCATCATAGGCGAACTTGGTGACATGGCCATTGCCGTCGATGAGCCGGGTGAGATTACCCATGGCATCTCGCTCGTACTGGGTGATGCGCCCGGCAGCATCACGGGTATAGGCAAGGTTACCGCCTTTATCGTAGAGGTAACTAGTCGTGCGCCCGGCACGATCAATCGTCTTTTCCACCTTACAGCAAGAGTAGAAGGTCTGGTCGCTAGTGCCGTCGGGATAAATGGTGCGAATGAGACGATTGAGGCCGTCATAGGCATAACGCACCTTATATTTATTAGCATCGGTGACAGAGCTAACCCGGCCAATAGAATCGTAAGTATAAGTAGTGACAGTAGCTCCGGCAACCTTGACTCGCTCGGGCAAATAGGTCACTGGGCTATATTCGATAGTCGTTACGCGCTGCTCAGGTTTGCTCAAAGCGTTGGTAACCGCGGTAAGCTGGCCATAGGTATTGTAGCCGTAAGCCGTGGTATTGGTCATGGCGTCGGTAACGGTGGCGACTTGTCGCTTGTCGTTGTAGGTGATTTCAATCGCCAGCTTACCAAGTTGATTGGTCACGTGGGTAAGATCAATACCATTGGTAGCATAGCCATAGCTGACCCTATGATCGCGAGCGTCTATCGCCCAATTTCGACGGCCTTGTTCATTATAATCAAAGGACTGAAAGTGGTTGTTTTCGTCACGAATATTCGTTGGTTGTAGCTTGCTGTTATACTCTTTACTTGTGGATGAACCGTCTGCGTAGACTATCGACTCCACTGCAGAAGAATCTCCACGGACCGAGAAATAATATTTCGTCTTCGGAGCCTTAACAATTTCCACCGCGGACTTATATTGCAATTTATTGCGATGCCAGGAAAATACACGCCCTTCCTCGCCATAGCCATTAAAGTAGAACTCTTCCTTTTGAAGGTCAGGATGCGTCACTGTAATGCGGTAGCTCTCCCACATATATCCCCCTGGCTCAGGATAATAACTCGGACTCTTACTTGTATCCTCTGGTCCGGAAGGTTCTATATAAAACTTCGTCGTTCCACTCGGAGTTGTCATACCGGTCATGTAGCGGTCGGAATCATAGGTATAACTATAGGATATTCCCGCCATATCTGACTGACCAATTAGATTTCCATTGACATCATATGCAAAAGTGCAGTAGCGACCGAACGGATCCTCAATTCGACTAATCAGGTTCTGCGTATAGAAAAATGTTGTTTCCCGGCCAAGAGCATCGGTAATCACCTTAATTAATCCATTGGAATCATGGGTAATGGTAAGGGCCTGACCAAAACGGTCAGTAATAGAAAGCAGCAGTGATGAAGTGCTATTGTCCTCCATCGCGCGAGACAAACCGTATCGATAAACAGTGCCATCTTGAAGTTCGAGCTTGAAGGAATACGCCCCCGATTCTTTCGTAAGTTTATTGAAACCCTTCGTTGGGGAGATGTAGCCACCAGAGCCATCCGGCACATAAACATCAGAACGACCGTCCGGCATGACAACCGTGACATTGCCTCCAGAATTACCCGGGCTTTCCATCGCATAGGAGGCGTAATTGAAAGTCCACTTTTCCCCAAATGGCTTCAAATATTGAAAGGCAATCTGACTGTTATAAGAAAGCTCAATATCGACAGAGGGGCCTCGAGGACTCGAGTACCAAAGCGGAATGTCGCTTACATAAAGATTCATATTAACCATATTGACCGACCATCCCGGCAAACCGCGATTGCAAGGGGGGCATTTGCAAGGAGGATCATCCGGTTTACCAATGTCATTCTGAGGTCGCGGCAGTCCGCAACATCCACCCGTTTCTTGAAGTTGACGGGCTGATGCAAGCCTCACATTTTCTGGACGCGCCCCAAAGATCACAGCGAGACCGGACCATTGCTGGGTGAATTGATCGCGTGAGAGTAGGGTGTGGTGCTTTAGGCGAGGATCATAAACGCGCACATGGCCATTCGGCAGAATCTCACGAACAACGACGTAGTGCAGGTCGCGGTAGTGCGCGATAAACGGCTTTGGAAGAACAGTAAGATCAAATGGCTTGGATGAAACAGCTTGGGCCTTAAGTCCCATTTTAGCAGCAAAGTCCGTAAGCTGTTTCATAGTGAAGCCATCTTCGGTCTTAGCTAATGCTAGCCTAGCCTTCTCGGCCTGCTTTGACTTGCCTTGCGCATTCAATACGTAAGCCACACTCTCGGAACCGCAGGTGCGAACAGTCTTCATCTTCTTTCTCATCTGGCTCAGTTGCCGTATCCATCCCTGAGCATACGTCTTGCGATCAAAGTTTGTCTCTGTCTTGAGCAACTCACTAAAACTAGTCATCGCTTCTTTAACTTCACCCTGTTCCATATAAAGAACTGACCGGCGCAAGCGAGCCTTCTGGTAAATATCCGAGCCTTTCGGGGCGTTATTCAATATCCAATCGAAGGCGAAGGCTGCCTCACTCCATCGTCCGTTGAATTGCGCCTCACAACCTGCGTGAAGTTCCACCTCTCCAGTCCACTGACTCTGAGGAAACTCCTTGCGATGTTGCTTGAAGAGAGCTACCGCTTCCTGATAGCGGTGCTCATTCCATTTCTGCATGGCTTTGCCAAAAAGAAGATTATCGGCATCACGTCTCTGCTTGAGTTCTGCTATTGAGGCTTTATTGGCGGCTCCATTTACTTTCTCCATGCGAGGCTCCGGGGATAGGGCTCCACCTAATTGCCCCGCCATCTTAAGCTCGTCATCCGTAGGAGCACGAGATAGATCAAGGGAGCGCAAGCTAATTTGGTTGCCGTACGCCGGTCCTTTTTTGACATTCAGTTTTATACTGGATTTTCGTGAAGCCGGGTCCACTGCCAGCAGCGTGCTAATTACTGCCAGAAAAAACCCCGCCACAAGAAACAAATAGCTCAGACGTATATACGATTCTCGTCGAGCAGGGTGATGGTAAGCGTTAAACAAAAACATAAATTACAATATCCTTGATTTTCTCACTGATCAGAATTAACCCACATCACGGGATTAGGCCGATAAAGTTCAATAACAGGAACTTCACTCGACTCCGAAGTAATAGGCAACTGAACCGCAAATGGATTCGTACCTCGTAGCAGCTCATTTGCATTATCAACCCCGTCGCCATCCACGTCCATACAGACAGGATCAATTCCTAATGAAATGGAAGAACTGTCTAAAATTCCATCCACGTTTGTATCATTATTAAAAGGATCAGATCCCATCAATAGTTCTTCCGCATCTGACAGCCCATCACCATCGTGGTCCTTCGCTAATAATACTTGAATCGGATTAGGCGCATTGTAATCCCGTGCAACGCCATCTCCAAGCTGGCCACAATACTTGTTGCCCCAAGCCCAAAGGCTTCCGTCGCTCTTCAGTATCAGGGAATGCTGACCTCCTGTTGACGCAGCAATTGCGTTCGTGAAAACGTCAGCGTGAATAGGAGTGGAGCTGGTATAGCTAGTTTGCGTACCATCCAATTGCAATTGCGTATTATCACCCCACCCTAAAACACTCCCGTCCTTCTTTATCACAAGAATATTATTCGAGACAGGACCGCTTGAGGCCAATAGTACGTTGGTTAATGATGGGATCGCATAGTTTGAGGAGCTGGAGGTTCCATTGCCTAGATGAGAACCCCATACCCAAAGGGTTCCATCGGATTTGATGGCCCAGGCCGAAGACGCTCTCGCTCCGATTGCAATAACGCCCGTTAAATTTCCTGAGGCTATCTTAACTTGAACGGCGTTATACTGATTGACGCCGGATTTATCACCCAGACGCCCGTTATCATTGTTACCCCAAGCCCAAACGGTCGAATCGCTTAACAATGCCATCGAAAAATTATTGCCAGCAACTATAGAGCTAACAGTCGTGCTGCCGATTACTCCTGAAATAATAATCTGCACTGGTGTTAGCCGTGTCGTAGCAGTTCCATCCCCTAGCTGCCCATAAGCATTAGCTCCCCACGACCAAACTGTACTGTCCTGTTTTAGGGCTAATGAGTGATTTAGGCCTGCAGCTACTTGTATCACCCCTGATAAGGTGGGACTACTTATTGGATACGGCGTACTTCTTGAATTATAAGTACCATCGCCTAGCTGCCCGTACGAGTTGCAACCCCATGTCCAGACTGTTCCATTTTGCAATGCTAAAGCAAAGGAAGGGCCTACGGCTATAGCGCTCGCGTTGGTGACCGTGCTATTCTTCTCCGGAACGCACAAATTCGCATTATTCCCTAATCCTAACTGACCATCTGAATTATCGCCCCATGTCCATAAAGAACCGTCAGCCATTTGTGCCATAGAGAACGCATAGCCTGACACGACTTTCATGTCTGTGTGATAGATAACATACACTGCATCTTTTTCCTGACTTGGTGTATAGCCGCTTTTATAGCCTTTCACGCGTAACAACGTATGCCCTGTGCTCGGTACAGGAATCGTTATTGCGCTGCCACTGGCTATGGTACTACTCAAACTATTGTTTTGCGTCGGGGAAGAACCATCAAGTGTATAACGCAACTCGGCTCCACTCGTGGCGCACGAAATCGTTACGGTTCGTGTGGAGGTTGCATAGGCCGTACTCGAAGCAAGAACCGGAGTAGCGACGACGCCTGAATTGGCATGCAATGTGAATGTTACCGATGCCCCCGAGGTGCCAATGGCCGAGGCTGTAATCGTCATATCCCCAGATGTCGAAGGCATCATCGCCCAGACAGAAGCCAAACCGTCAATCGAGGTGCGGATACTTAGCGAGGTACTCGTCGTCGCACCTATACCGTTAACTCGCGAAAGTCTCCCATCGCTAGCCGTGACTGAAAATTGCAAAGGAGCACTTGGTAAATACTGACCATTACCGCCTACAATACGAACACTGATGGGTTTAGGAGAAAAGCTATTGATTTCAGCCGTTTGCGCATCACCGCCTTCTATCTGCAGTATAGGAGCTCCTTCGGTCGGATAGGTATATACGGTAGGGTCGCTTATCTGTATATACTCATCTATATTACTGATTCCATCCCCATCAAAGTCATCATCTTCCAGCACCTGATTAATACTCGTAATGAGATCATGCGTATCTGCGTTAACGATCTGCTGCTTTACAGAATCAGGCAGCTCTCGGTGAAAACCGGCCAAATCAAATGAGAAGAGATTCTTCGCCTGACCAATATTTGCCATGGCATAGTCGTTGGCTTGAACTTCGCGTCCCGTCCATGGATAGCCGTTCGTGGAGGTATGGACGGAGTTGGTGTAGCCCGCTTTATTGAGCAAATCATAGAAGGGCTTGGCGACGGTCTTGAGCTGACCGATATTCACAGCGGCATAGTCGTTGCGAGCTGTATTCGTACTGGTTTGAAAACCGGTGATGAGCGCACTAAGAGTAGCGCTTTGCGACGACCAGACTGTTGGTGGCACGTTTGTCTGAAGGTGATAATACGCTTTGGTGGCAAGATTCTTGAGCTGGCCTTGGTTGATGGCGGCGTAGTCGTTGGTCGTGGCGCTTGAGTCAAGCACTTGAAGATCTGTCCACCATTGTGGTGCGGTCGCAAGTGCCAGCATCGGCACGATCAAGACCAGCAACAGCGCCAACAGGACACGAGGCGAAGCTTGAGCGTTCGCGCCTTCTCTTGGGTGCTTGGCGAGAACTAGGCGGGGGACGCTTGTTCCCCCTACGGCATGGCAAGGCTCTACTGGTTTAGAATTGGACACGGTGCACTCCTAGACGTGACGTTGCGTTTTTATTGCTCTTCCTACCCCTTTACTGCCCCTGCACCGTTGAAGACGTCGTAAAGGTACCCATGGAGAGATCACCCTGAGGCGCGACATGCACCGATCCGCTGAACGTATTCGCACCGGTGTAGGTTTGGTTCGCCGTTAAGAGCGGAATTGTGGTCGGCTTGTAGGTGTAGAGCTGACGACCTGTCCCATTCTCTGTCCCATCTGCCTGCGCCACGAGCGCCTGTCCGACGGTTGTATTTCTCGTCAGAAGCGACGCCCCACCATTGCTGGTATTGATGAACCCGCCCGAATACGTCCCGCCAGACATGTTGAGCGTGCCGCCATATGCAAAGAATTGGCTCCCGCCGTTAGCTTCTACCGACCCGCCGTGCGCTTCAATCCCCGTTCCACCGTTCATAGAGACACTACCCCCGCGCGTCTCCTGCCCACCGTTCATTGAGACACTACCACCGCTACCATTGTAGTGGTTACTTCCCTTCATGCTAATTGAACCACCTCGCGCCCCGTCCCCATCACCCGCACTCAAATCTATACTCCCGCCCCAGGCGTTATTATAACTACCACCCTTAAGCCGTATACCCCCCCCCGCCGAACCATAACCATTCCCTGCCGATAAATCGATGCTGCCGGCGTTACCATATAAGCCGCCCACCATCGAAATACTACCGCCCGCTCCGACTTGATCCCAATCACCCACGTTATCGTTGTATACTTGACCTCCTCCGTAAGAGGACAGATTAATGCTCCCGCCAGCGATCTCCCGTGACGACGTCGCCACAAATACCGGATTCCAATTCTCGTCATCCACGTAGTATCCCCGCCGATATGTTGCTCCCTGCGTATTGATACTTCCGCCGTTCCACGACGTGTTGACGGCTCCACCGTTGGTCGATGAGATGATCCCTGCTCCAATCGGCGCGTAGGCCGTATCCGCATACCCCTTGGTCACGATGCTCGCCTGACTTGTCACTTGCTGGTTCGGCAATTGGTTATTCTCGCCCTGAGCCAGCAAGTTGCTATTGCTTCCGCTAATGGTCACGCTGCCGCCAAACGTATTGGCTCCCGTGTAGGTCTGATTTCCAGTCAACAGCGGAATCGTCGTCGGCTTGAAGACGTAGAACGTCCGACCCGCCCCATCTGTTCCATCAGCCTGCGCCACCAATGCTTGACCCACTGTGAAATTTCGAGTCGAAAGTGATGCTCCTCCGTTGCTCGTGTCAATGGAGCCACCCGAGTACGTCCCACCAGACATGTCGAGAGATCCACCCAACGCCCTAAAAGAGCTTCCTCCATTGGATGTAAAGCTCCCTCCCATAGCCTCTTCGCCCGTACCCCCCTTAGCATAAATCGATCCGCCAAGCGCCCAAACTCCAGATCCACCACTCAATTCGATATATCCGCCATTTGAAAGATATCCAATCCCACCATTCATTGTAATGTACCCACCACTACCACCAGATCCGGTTTTGCTGCCCTTTGCGCTAATACTGCCGCCAGCAGCCTCGCCACCACTCAAATCTATACTCCCCCCTCCTGCATAAGCAGCGCTTAAGTTGATACTTCCGGCTGAGCCATTACCGCCATAACCTCCCGTCATGATGATGCTCCCACCTGATGAATCATTTCCGGCAGATAGGTTTATACTACCCGCGTTTGCACGCTGTCCGCCCACCATCTCTATGCTTCCACCCATTCCAAACGCATTCTCATCATTCAGATCTAATGTTCCACCAGCACCACACGCCGAAAGGTTAATGTGGCCACCCGCGATTGGCGTCGAATGGGAAACGCCCTGCCCCAGATTTTCATCCCATGTCCAGTAGATACCCGTCGCTCCCTGCGTATTGATACTTCCGCCGTTCCACGACGTGTTGACGGCTCCACCGTTGGTCGATGAGAGGATCCCCGATCCAATCGGCGCGTAATTCGCATCAGCATACCCCTTGGTCACGATGCTCGCGGAACCTATGACGCTCTGGTTGGGTAGTTGGTTATTCGTGCCATTAGCGAGGATACTGCCCGAAAACGTGCTGCTGCCTGCTGGGTTGGGATTGAGAACGATACCTGCCGACTGCGACGCCGAGGGATTCCACAAAACGATAGTGTTGGTTCCAGTGAGGGTCATCTGCGGCACCGCGCCCTGTTCCCAGATCCAAGAACCGGCTGAGCCCGACTTGCCAAACGTGAGCGTCGTCAACACTCCGCTATTGGTATCGCTATACTGGATCGAGAGTCCCGGTATGGATGGTGTAGCACTGTTGGTACCGAGGTTGAGCAAGCTCCCACCGATATCCACCGAACCCGTCACATTGAGATCCTGACCAACCGTCACTTCGCCCGATAAGGTGGTATTTCCTCCCACGCGAAATTGACCACTCACCGTCAGATCCTCGGCTCGAAGTGAGCCGCCACCCATCGCAACAGCGATGGATAGGACTGTGAAAAGAATGGACCCCCGACGCGCTAACGATCGAACCGTCATTATAGTATTCATGGCAGGTAACGTGATTGGTTAAACCGAGAATAGAAAACTCTGCCACCAGCCCTATCGATTTATATTATAATCGTCAATAAATATAATGATCACTATATAATAATAATAGTTATCATTGTTTTTGGATTATGCGACTAAACCTTCTTGGCGCGCACTCAAATTCTGTGTTCACGCGAATTTTCTGGACTATTGTGCTGCAGGATTTCGACATCTGCTCCTAAAGATCACCAAGCTGGGGTGGTCTATATCGATTTTATTTCGGCGGCAAGCTGGTCGACTACGCGCATCACGAGGAAGAAATCGCCATGGCTCTCGCCGGTCTGCCCGCAATCCCGACGGAGAAGTAACGCCAAATTATTTGGCTTCATCCACGAGCGAAACCAGACTTCGACGCGGTTTCGCTCGGGTGTCCAGCACCCAGGAGTGATCTCCCGTCACCGTCAGCGAGCACTGCCCCGGCAGTTGGACTCGCGCGGTGACACCCGGCGGCAATCTCAGTTTCACCGCGATGTCGCCATTCTTCCGATGCCACTCGCTACGAATCAATCCCTTGGGAGTCGGCACCACCACATTCGCATCGTTGCCGATGAAGTGGGGCTGAAAAAGGATCTCGCTCCAAGCGACGGAGCTTTGGCGAATCCCCCCGATGGTCTGCATGAGATGCGAGAGCGGGTGAGAGGACCAGGCATGCGAAAAACTCTCGTCGCCAACTTTCGGCTGGAATGATTCCCACGTGGTGCCATACTTCGCCATGGGGGTCCACTTGTCGCGAATAAAGAGAATCACGTCCTCGCCAAAACCCGCCTCCGTCAACACCTCGAACACGTAGGTGATCCAGTAGCAGGAAGGTGTCACCTCCGGCTTGATCTGGTGGCGAATGAACGGCAAGAGACTCAACTCCAGACGTTGCTTGCTCCGGTACGGATTCAGTCCCGCCATCATGGCGAGAGTCTGTGCGTGAATGGACGCCGTCGGTACAGGCTGGCGCTCGAAGGTGAGTCCGTCTCCGAGCAGTCCGTCGTTTCGCTCAAGTTTATTTAAGCCGATTCGTAACCGCACCGCCCAAACGGAAATTTTTTCAGCAGCTCCTTCATTCTTAATTTGGCGCAACAGAATCGCCATCCGATCCAAAGCAATTAACAACCAGAGATTATAGACTGTGGAGTAGCCCTCCTTGAACACGCCGGACCAATCCAGAAACAACCAGTATCTTGGATCGTACGCCACCAGACCGGAAGCAGCGTCGGTCATGGATTCAAAATAATCCAAAGCGCCGAAAAGAGTTTTTTCGTGAGCCTTCAGCGGTTCAAGCGAACCGGTCTGCCAATAATAATTCCACAGTGTGAGAATCCAGATCAACGTGAAGTCGGGAAGAATGCAACTATGGGCCATCGTGGGAGCATGCCCATATGTGAGTCCGTTCGGGACGGTCTGTCCTGCGATTTGTGCAATCCCACGACGAAACAGACGCGTATCGCCGGAATAAAAAAAGGTATTCTTCGACTGCACATTCGCATCGCCCCACCACTGCGCCTGTTCTCTCCACGGCGTGTCGACATAGGCATCGAGACTGCAGACCCGCTGGGTCCACGCACAGGCGTTCCAAATCTGCTCCAAGGTCGCATCCGACGAGTGGAAGTCTCCCTTTTTTTCGAGAGGGTATAGCGTGGTGCGCAGAAACGGTCGCAGCGTCAATGTCGTCTCGCTATTACGAATCGTCACCACCATGTAACGAAAGCCAAAGGTGTGATAGAAGGCATGCGTCTGCATGCCTTCGCGGCAAATCAGACGATGACCAAACGCCATGCGGCAATATTGGTCCGGCGAGAAATGAGGAGTCAGCGTCGCCTCGTCGATGGTTTCCACGTGCAACGTATCAATCACCTCTCCACCCTGAGCGTTGAGGAGATGAAATCCCACACTGCCCACGACAGTCCGGCCAAAATCGAGTAAATAGCTTCGATACCGCCCGGCTCCTGTCGCCAGTACGATCAGATTCTCCGCTGACATTTCGGATTTCTGATGGGTTAGGCCTTCGTGATAACGGTCCCGCGTTACGTCCCGAGTTCGCATGCTGCCGGACGCACTCTCACCGGATGCCGCGCCCAGACAACGCTCTGGAAACACCAGCGTCTCCTCCAATAGCGGCAATCCTCGTTCCTCAAGCT
The DNA here is from genome assembly GCA_017849585.1 of Verrucomicrobium sp. Classification (GTDB taxonomy): domain Bacteria; phylum Verrucomicrobiota; class Verrucomicrobiia; order Methylacidiphilales; family UBA1321; genus UBA1321. The sequence continues at coordinate 12,635 of JAFIGT010000041.1, read as the reverse complement.
GGCACCACGGCATGCCATTCCATGGATGCTCCGCAACATTCGCCGTCCATCCGGCATCGCCATAATCTGGTTCCATCCACCGAGGATCTTCCTCGCGCAGGTCGATGTGTTCCTGACAATAAAGCTGCGCGCTGGACTGGACGGTGTCCCGGTTTAGTCCCGCTTGACGTCGCCCCTTCCACGATTTGTCAGACACCAGACGCAAGGCGCCCCATTTCGCCGCGACTAGTAATCCCGCATAACCCTGTGTGATGTATTGATAGTTACTAAAGCCCGGATTGTGGCAGCGAACGGCCAGAACATTGCGCCCCAGACGCAGAAATGGACGGACATCGACTTCGTCGTAAGGCCAACAGTGCTGGTAACCCCGTGCGGGACCACGACAGACGTAGCGTCCATTGAGATACAATTGATAGGACTGGTCGGCGGTAATATAAAGCGGCGCGGAGGCGGGAACGGATTTCAGCTCGAACGCCTTGCGAAACAGCGCATACGCATTGTGCAAATCCCACCGCAGACTCTCAGGCCAAATCCATTTGGAGTCGCCAAAGCGTAGCGCGGCAGTATCCGTCGTCCTGCTCATGGAGTGAAGACTGCCAAGCCTTTGACCTCTTGATTCGCGGGCAGTTTGATTTCCTGTTTCAAGGTCCACTCCTGAATCGGAGCCTGGGCGGAATGAACCTGATACACGCGAATCACATTTTTTCCCGGCGCGCCCAATCCCACCACCAATTCATTTGCCCCGTCGCCATCCGTATCGCCCACGACCATCGCACTGATCTTGTAAGCGGGAGAAAGTGAATTCACCAACGCGGTCGCAAAAGGAGCGGCTGGCTGAATGGAATAAATTGCCAGAGCGGAGACATCACCATCGTCCGTGGCGACAATCAACTCCACTTTTCCGTCCTGGTCCACATCCCCTGCCGCGACGGCGGTAACCGGGACCGGTGACGGTTTCGCAAGATAACCGGTATAGGGCAATGTCTTTGGCGGGTCCTGACGACAGTCCATCATGCGGAGAAAATGATCCCCCTTATCGTCCGCCACTGCGACAATCAGCTCCTTGTTTGGCGACTGGACATCCAGGTTGGCGGCAGCCAGACCGATCACCTGAAACTTCCAATCCGTCTCCACATGCCTCCGGGATTTGAGAGGCGCGGTGCCCTCCCAATTTCCAATCGGCGTGACCGCCACATCCCGCGTCTTGTCCCGATAGGACCACACGAAATCCTCCCGGCCATCTCCGTCGACATCAGCCACTGCGATTCCACGAAAAGGAAAGGCCTGCGTGATGCTAATCATGTCCTCGCCCCGTTTGTAACCGCCTTCCACTTTATGCCATGTGCCAATGCCGCAAACACGGTCCTGCTTTAGCACCGCGACGATGAGCGGCTCTGCCCACAACGACGAGACGCTCGCGCTTAAAATTCCGAGGACTTGAGTGAATAGAAAAATCTGTATCGTTTTCATTTTAAATGGAGGAGAAGACTTTCATTCTTCTGCAATTTCACCGTCTTTTCTTTGCCCCCCTCGGCAAAACTTTTTCCCACTGGAGCCTTGATTGTCAGTTCTCTCGAATCGAGTCCGTACACGTAAATGGCCAGATCATTGGCCTGCACCACCGCAGGAGCACTGGTGACCAACGGCACGTTTGTCGCCGAGAGCAGCCGGTGCATCAACTCGGGCGTCCAATTGCAATCCCCGAGCAGGATATGCCGGATACCGTTGGTAACTTTCATCGCGCCCGACATGGACTGATCCGCCGCGTAGCGTGACAACGGAGTCGCCTCCGCATCCTGAATGACAATCCGGGGTGAGATTCGCTCGAGCCCGCCAAAAGGCAGATCCGCGAGAGGTCCCACGCCAATCGAGCCGAGTTTCCCCTCGTCGACCGCAACCTGAATTCCAGTCAACGCGCGTACTCCCTCCACGCCACCCTTCTCTGGATTCAGGTAGCCGGGGGCGTATTGCCAAATGATGACGCCACCGCGCTGTTTGATCTGAAGATCCAGCAATGCCAACCGTTTCACATCGAGCCGCCAGAGATTCACGAACACCGTGGCCGCCGTCTTCGGTACTTTGCCCGCGAGATAATCTTCCAGATAGTAATACCCCGAAGTCACTCCCGCGCCCATGACTGCGTTGCGGGCAGTGGGATAGAGTTCATAGAAGGTGCTGGTAAACTTTTCGTAGAGCCGACTTTCCTCATCCACAATCACGGCCACCGTTGGCGCATACTCTCCTCGATTGCGTCGAATCTCCCGCAGTGACTTACCGAAATCGCCTTTCCACGCCTCCCAAATTCCGGGATCGGAAAACCAGCCGCCGCCATACAAGTCCATCCACCAGATCGCGCCGCCGTGAAACGCCGTGTAGGCGAGATTGCGTTTCAGAATGCCCGTGGTTTCGGTCAGATCAGACGGAATCTTGAAATCCTTATTGCTCGAATCCCAGTACCACTCTGGAACAACAACCTCCTTCGGCTGCATGTGGGTGCGCAGATCATCCTCCGCAATGAAGGCCTTGTCATGCAGCGGCAGCGAATCAAAGGCTCCCATCATGCCGCCCGTGCCTCCCGCCAAGCGTTGCGAGTACGGGCGGTAGGAAATCGGACCACCAATGAGATCGATATTGGAATTGCGCAGCAACTTTCCCGCCTTGAGATGACCGCAGATGCTGGCGGGCAGATCGAAAACGTATCCATAGAAAACAATGACGCTCTTTTTGTTTCGCGAACTTGCCTTCACCTGAGCCGCCAGAGCCAGGATGCTGTTTGCATTCGTGTCCGAGACAAATTCCGAATAATCGACCCAATTCTGTTCCGCCGGCAATTTGTAAAACGCGGTCACGACCTGTCCCTTGTCCTCGGGATAGCGGGCAATGGGAAAACGATTTTCGGTATCGGGCGGTATGACGGCGGACTCGAACTTCGCCTCTTTCCGGCCCCACGCCTGTTGCAGAGCCCGGTCCTCGCCGTACTTATGGCGCAACCACTCCTGAAATGCCGTGCGGCTCGGCACCGAATAATCCGGGCCATGGCCGCGATAGCCATCGGGAATCCACTCGCTGGTTTCCTGCGCCCCGAGATAGTATCCCCAGATTCTCGGTCCATAAACAGAAGCCTCGTAGTGCTCCACGATATTGCGCGTGGCCACCACCGCCGCCTGCTGCACCGCCGGATCGGTCCACGAGAGAAAGGAAGACCGGGCATCTTTCCAGACGATGGAGGATTTCTCCGTCAATCCCCCGTCGCCCGGATGGGACATCATGATCAGGCGAGGCGCCATCTGGGCCTCGGCGCTTTCTTTGGTGAAAAGGGAAAACAACGACTCACTTCGAGCCCAATCCTCCGCAGTGGGATTCGGTCCCAGAGGAAAACTGCTGCAATAAAAGTTGTACCGCAGCACGCCCGCCGCTTCGGCATAGTTTAGTTGCGGTTTGAAGGTGAACCGATTCTTCTCATTTTGCGGATGTAGGAAGAGATAGAGAAACTCGTCCGACACCTTGCCTTCGGACTGGAGTGCAAGTCCCTCTGCTCGCGCCGTTGCCCAGCCGGATGCCATCACGAGGAGTGCGGCAATCCCGGCACGCACGGAGTGCCTTGCGTAGATAGACTGGGATTTATTCATTGGAGTAGAGACAGCTTCCGTCACTGGGCGGATGATTCAGAATATCGGTTTGCACATCGACGCTGGCGATGTGCCCATCATAAAACGCCACGTTGGCTTTCTTCTTCCAGTGCCGCGGAAAAATGTTCCAGGCATCTCCGCCCGAGAACTGCGGGTCTGTCGGGAAACGCGCATAACCCAGTCCGTTGCGATTTCCCAGACGATCGTGCTGCGATGTATTTTCGATCCAATCCTTCACTGCGGCGGTGGGATTCTTCACAATGCCAATGTCGCAAAGCATGATCGTACTCGCCGGACGCAGCACGGAGGTAAAACGTCGCCCCGGATTAATTCCCAGATATTCGTGCAGTTGCGAGACAAGCGCCGTTCCAACCATGACCTTGTTGTAATTGATGCCGTACGAACACGGACTCAACCCCTGAGCGTTGTAGGTCTCCTTCATGCCCACGGCATCCGAGGGACATTTGAATACCGCCGAATTGGTTCCGACGTAAGGAAGAATCAACACCCGCCACGCCTTCGCATCGGCGGACGAGGTCCCCTTGGCGATCGGAATGAGCACGTTGTCATTGTCCGCGCTGTAGGACAGGCATGCGGTGGTCAGTTGTTTCAGATTCGAAAGACAAGCCGAGCTGCGAGAAAATTCCCGGACACTGACAAATCCCGGGATCATGAGCGCCAGGAGGATCATCACAATGGACACAACGATCAGGAGCTCCATCAGCGTGAAAGCCGCCGACTGCGAAGACCGGAAACTTTTCAGCGCGGGATGAAACTCCATAATGCAGACCTGCGGCCAATGCCTGTGCTCGCTCAAGCCACCTTCGTCCGTGATTTGGTCTTCCACATCACCCAGAACAGCAAGGCGCCACTCAGCAGCCAGACGGCGTTCGGTTCCGGCACGACGGTGAGCGAGACGACACCGGTCGAACTCGTATCCAAAGAATAAGTGAACCCGGAGGGCAAGGTTCCCCAATCGAGCCCGTTATCCGTCAGCGTGCCCGTATAGGTGAACAACGTGTAGCTGCCCGCCGCGAATCCCGTCAGCGCATTGAGATCCAACGTACCATCGAGCGTGAAATCACCCGTGATCGCAATCAGATCGCGCGCCGTTCCCAGATCAAATTTCACCGTCGAGAGCGAACTGAGAGTCAATCCACTGCCGAGCGTCAACGTCCCCGCCTGACTCACCCCGAGCGCATCCATTTCGCCAGGCGTCAAAATACCATCCACCACCACCGCGCGATTGATCGTACCGTTGCCGCCCAGCGCAGCGCCGTTTGCCACAGAGACCGCACCACCTCCGGAAGAAAGCGTGCCCGTGACCAAAAGCGTTCCCTGATTGACCGCCGTCGTACCGAGATGAGAGCTCGTTCCCGCCAACGCCACAATTCCCGCGCCCGTCTTGGTGAGATTGTCACCCGTGCCCGAGGCGCCGGTCGCGCGAACAATATTACCCGTGACATTCACTCGTCCACCCGTGGTGGAAGACAGGGTCAGCGCCTGAGCCGCCGCGCTGGCAGAACCGTTCGTGATATTTCCTGAGAAAGTGGAGATGGCCGCCGAACTTCCTCCGATGGTCGCATTCGTCGGATTCGTTCCGTTGACGATCTGGATATTGCGCGAGACGGTGTACTGACCGCCCGTCAGCAAGGTAGGCGTCGTCGACGCTCCCGAACTTCCCATTTGGATCGCCGACGTGCCCGCACCAAACGCCCCCGAAGTCGCCGACGTATCGACACCCACGATGACGGTGGCGTTAAAAATGGAGGTCGCCGCCGCTGTGTAAGTATTCGCGCCATTGATTCGGATGGTTCCGCCGCTGTTGAATCCCACCGTGGTCGTCACGTTGCCGGAAACCACTCCAGACAGAGTCAAGGTTTTGCCCGCGGCTGCCTTGAAGTTGACCGCGCTAACGCCGCCGAGATTGATGCCGCCATTTAAAATCAAATCGCCCGATGTCGCCTTAAATTGGGTTGCGCCTGTGAGGGCGAAATTATTATTGATCGTAACAAGCGAGGCGGACTGATTCTCCACTCCATTGGCATCGGCACCCGTCCCGGCTATCGTGATGGTGTTTCCAGATAAATTGAAAGCCCCGGCCCCGCTGCTGAACACCAGAGTGCGTAGCGTAAACGGCGAATCCACCGTGGAATTGAGCCGCGTGGTGCCTGCCATTTGAATGTCCGTCGTGGAACCGCTCACGGGAGCCGTATCCAGATTCCAGTTCGCGCTCGTCGACCAGTTGCCGTCGGTGCCACCACCGTCCCAAATGGACGCCGCTTGCCCTGCCGTGATAAGCGCTCCCAGACAAAGAAGCCGCGCGGCGTGAAGCGCATAGCTGGCGATGACATCGTGATTTTTAGTCTTCATAGGTTTTCCATGGATGATTGTTTTACTGGTAACGATGCGGCAACGAACGGCTCAATGACTGGAGGAGCGGACCACAAGCTGTCCCTTGATTTGCACTTCCCGCTTGGGAAGTTTTTCTTTCGCGATAACCTTTTCCAACAACTCAAATGCCTTGCGTCCGGTTTCCTCGGCAGAAACCTCATAAGTGGTCAGTGAAATATCCGGTCGACGCGCGGAACTGTGGCCGTCGATACCCACGACTTTCAAATCTTCCGGCACGCGCTTTCCGATCTCCCGCGCCGCCAGAATCATACCCACCGCCAGAAAGTCATGCGCACAAACTACGCCTTCCACTTCCGGAGCTGCCGCCAGATATTCAGCCGCCATGCGGGTCGGTCCTTCAAAGGGATTGTCGTAGTCCGGTCGCATCGTCGTTTCCAGATAAAGCCATGCCGGATTTTCCGCGATTCTCGCTTCTTTCAAAGCCCACCGGTAGCCTTGGTAGCGATCCCGCATCGTCAAGGTGCGGGCGTGGTCGGCAAAAAAACCGATGCGCCGGAGTCCGCCATCGAGCAAATGCTTGGTCATCGTATAACCCGCATCAAAACCGTCCGTAATCACCACGGGACAATCCACCCCGGGTAAACTCACGCCCGCCAGGACAACGGGAAATTTTGTCGCCATCAACATCTGACAGAATTGCGTCTGCTCCATCGACGAGCGAATTACCGGATGCATCACCGCGCCATGCACATTGAACTCGGAGAGTCGTTGTAAAAATTCCGCCTCGCGCTTGAAATCCAGTCCGGAAGAAAGCATCACGACGGGCCGCTTTTTCCGATTCGCTGCCTCTTGAAATCCACGCACCGTATTCCAGAGACCCTCGTGCAGATCGCTGGGATAAATGAAAGCAAAGGCGTCGAGCTCCATCGGCGCGCCGGTTTCGATGGAATGACGCAATACCCGGGTGCCGCCCCGTTTCCTCCGCTCCACCACGCCCGCATGCTCCAGCCGGGTAATCGCCGTCGCCACCGTGCCGCGACCGCATTCGAATTCCTCCGCCAGTTCTATTTCGGTTGGGATGCAGTCCCCGATCGCCCAAAGCCCCTGCCGGATCTTGTCGGCCAGGATCTGATACACCTGCTCGGATTTAGAATGCTTCGGAGTCAAACTAGCGCTCATATGCCAGACATTACCAATAATGTCCGACATTAGTCAAGCAATAAGGATCGAAATGTTGTAGGTAGGAAATCTGTTATAGAAATTTGCATTTTATCGCGTCTTTTCTTCGCACAACAGAAGTCGGCGATCTCTGAGACTTTAGAAAAGGATCTTCTGATCAAGGTCGAGATCACCAGAACTCGGCATCGGCGATATCGGTCCTATACTGATGAGGATGAAGGCTACACCCCCTCCTTCCACAAAGTGTTTGTGTTCTCCGGAAACGGCGAACTGAGGGACACAAATGAGGTATACATAACCGGCTAATTGTGAAAGTTCCCGGGATTCTGCCTAGATGGTTCTTAGCGTCTCGAATATAAATCCAATTGACAGCATCAACCGAATCGACCTAGGGCTCTATAAAGTGAAAGGCAACGTCAATTTTCCGCTATAATTGGGTTGGATCAAACTCAAGACCAAGTACCGGAGCTAGGCTCTCGCCAGCGATTTAACTAACTATTGCCAGCGCCCGTTATCTACATTCGAGAGAACTCGAAAGGCCTTTCCGTATCCTTAGCATGCCACCACCGGTTTGGCACTTGGTCGAGATTTGATCGCCATCAGATTCACGGACTCGCCGGCAAACATCGTCGTGATGAGCGGCGTTTCGACTGCCCACGGGAAATTCAATTCGGAAAAAAGCTGCGGCTTTCGCAGCGCCCCGACAATCGCGTCATGCAATCCGTGGACTGCATACAGGCTATCGTGATTGTTCTCAATGCGGCGATAGCCCGCCTCCTCAATGTCATGCATGCCCCCCGAGGACTGCAGCATGGCGTTCGTCGCAAAACTATATCCCCGCACATCGCGCAATAACGTCGGCGGGCGATGACGGCGACCGCGAACATAGTCGATGAAGGCTGTAAATGATTTCAAGAGCAGCCCCTCGATCGATTCCACACAATTCCGGGGACCTTCACTACTCTCGAGAAGCGCGCCATCCTTGGAGACACGCGCCCAACCTTTCGTGCCGATGATTTCCATTTGATAAGGCAGATACTCCTGTGTGGCATGAGTCAGCGCCGCGTAAAAAAAAATGCCCGATGGAAAATGACCGCGCAGACAGGCGACGTCGTAGCTCTCAATAGGCCGGGCACGATAGAGTTCGCCTTGAATCCGATTAGGTTGATCGAAAAATTCCTGACCGGCTCCCGCAAAGAACATGATGTTGTGAACCAAGTGAGCCAATGCATTGGTGGCTGGTCCATCGAACACCGGACGTTCGCCCAACGTCATACGTCCCGCCCAAGACGCGCGGCGGTAATAACCATCACCTCTCGGCCAACAGGCTCCGACACGAACTTCGCGCAGATCACCGAGTTTCCCCGAGACAATCCAACGTTTGATTTGTTGGCTCCAAATGGACTCCACCATTTGGAATCCAACCGCCACGCGACATCGCACATCGGCGCGGATCAATTCTTCGAGCTGCTCCACCAATGGGGCCGGGGGTTTCTCGAGATAAACAAAGAGATCGTGCTCGAGACATTTCCGGGCCATTTCAAAATGAAAGGGAATCGGCGCGGCGATAGAGACCACCTGCAAACCCGATTCACGGGTCAGCATATCGCGGTAATCGTCGTAGGCGCGCACCGATCGCGCGCGCAAGTCAGCGGCCAATTCAGGAAAGCGCTGCAGCTGAGGATCCCCCACTGCCACGAGTTTGACTTCTCCGGTTTGCTCAAGCGCGCGAATCGCTTCGAGATGACGCTCTCCAAAACCCCCAACGCCGATGAGTCCAAATTCAAGAGGTGCTTTCATACTCGTTCCGTGGAAGTCCAATGAAAAACCTCCCGCAGATTTTCACACTGCGGGCCATGATCAGGATTCGAGGGCATGATTTCCTGCATGTAAGCCCACCATTTCCGGCAGACATCCGTGCGCGCAATCGACTCCCAGCGCTCCTCATTTTCAATTTCGGCCCAGGCAAATAATTGGCGGGTTTCGCGGTGCAGAAAGATGGAGTAATTCCGCACACCATGCTCCTGCAGTACCTGCGCCAGTTCGGGCCAGATGGACTGGTGGCGTCGCTCGTATTCCGCCTCCATACCGGGATGCACCGACATGACAAATGCCTTGCGAATCATAATTCTCCCCCGGAAGAATCACTTGAAATGGAAACCATTCCCGGCAAATTTTCACGCGCCACCACGGCAGCGGGAACCGTCAGCGACATTTTGCCAAGAGTCGACTGCGCAATATGGGAATCAGAAATAATCGTCTGGGGCTGTTGACGACGAACCTGCTCCTGCCACGACTTCCATTCTCCCTGCGGTGATTGCATCCACAAAGCAAACGAAGTATGGGCCCGCTCAAAATCGCTCCAACGGAAGGTCTGGCGCGGTCCCTGATAATGCGGCAACCGAATCTGCAGCCGACTTCCGTCAAAGCGTGCCTGTGGCGCGATCCCTATCGCCGGCTGGGCGTCATGCGCCAACAATTTCAGAGCGATCCAGATTGTCGGCAATCGCAGCCACAGATGCTGACCCGACGTCCAGTCGCTGAGCGCATTCGCTACCAGCGGTTGCTCGTCACGCCAGAGTGCGAATTTCTCGCCAAGATTATTGATCTCGATTTCCGAGCCGAGAAACTCGGCGGAGATTTCATCGGCAGGAACGCTGACATGATGATCGCAGTAGTGAACGAGAAAACTCGTAGCCAGCACGGTCCCTTCGCGTTGTACCGAAGCAAAAGTGCCGCTGCAGCAGGCGCGTTCGTCGTGCAGGTAGCGTTGACGCAGATAGCCGACCTGTTGACGACTGTTCTTCCAGTAACCGATGAGATTCTGGTGCTGCTCCCATCCATCCATCAGGTTCACACTGCCGAGTGTGAATTCGGGTGAAAGATACGTGGTGATCTGTGTCGGCAGTGGTTTTGCCACCTGAATCGAACCGTCCCGCGTGTCGGGAGGCGGCACCGGACATCGCCAGGCGTAAATCGTGTTCCGGGGATCAGTGATTTCCACCACCGTTTCTGTCCGCGTTGCGTCCAGCAACATGGAGCGGGCATCGGCAGGCAAATTCGGTTTGAGAAAGTAGCCGTAGAAGGCCCCAAACTCAGCATCGTGAAATCCTCCGAAACCGGAATCGTCGTGCATGAAATCAAAATCCAATGCGCCTTCGGTCGCTTTCATCAACAGGGTTCCCAGCATGTGGGGCGCGTCATGCAAACGAATCGCATAAGCTCGCGAGTGCGGCCCCGCGAGTTCCCGGGTCGGGATGTGAAAATGCCGGGCCACATGCCTCCAGAATAAGTCCTCGATTTCCCGGCAGCTTTTTCTGGAAGGTTCATGCTGCACAAAATTGGCGATAGCCGTGAGCCCCGCAATACTGACCGCCGCATAGGTGGGACTGTTATACTCGGCAAAACAGGCGGTGCGAAAAACCTCCGCGTGAAGTCGGCGAGTCCGATCCACGGCATAGTCCATCAGATCCGCATCATTCAACAGTTCAGCGGCAGCCAGCGTCACGAACGTACCCTTGATGGCAATGTTCGTGTAGGCCATCGTGACGTTGCGACGGCGAATGCAAATGGCGACACGGCGAATCGATCCGCGTACCAGCGATTGCGTGGCCTCGTCCAATTTCTGGCCGTGAAGATGCCAGATCATGAGCAGGGTCATGCCATTGAAATCGGCCCAGTTCAAATCCGGGAACGGCCACGCTTCGACCGCTTCGTCGGCGAAATAGTGCCACAAGCCATAGCGAAGATCGGAAGGATCACTGATTGACTGCAATGAAATGACCTTGTGCAAAATCGCGTGAGCCCGTTCCACATCGCCGGGCTCATCTCGCTCGAGCAAAATGAGCGCATAGTGAAGCGATTCACGGATGGGATGCCACAGCGTTCCTGCGGGGATGTGTTCGGTATGGATGTTCCGATAAACAGAGAGCTTCAATAGCGACCAGTCGGGATCGAAATGCGCGTCGCCGCAGGCTGCCATCCGCGTGAGCAGCGGGCGGAGCGAATCGGTCGGAGGGCGATTGGTCATGAAAAGGGATTCCCCACTTTCTCAATCCACACCGCGTCTCCGGCTAGGTTCGTATTATTGAAATAAATCCAGCGTCCATCGGGACTAAAGACGGGATGAGGATGGGCCTGACCTTTGCCCGAACGGCTGTGAGCGAGGAACGTCCGGACACCTGTCTGCATGTCGACCAACAGAACATCGCTTTCGCCATGGACTCCTTCCCATCCTTTCCCCGGCAGATCATGCGGACCGGTCGTGTCCACAACCGCCCAGCGTCCGTCGCGCGAGACGTTGCAGTGCCAGTCACGATCACCCGGACTCACCAAACGAGATAATCGGCCATCGGGGAAAATTTCATACAAACCTCGCGGACCTGACGGACTCACGCCATAGGCAACCGCCAACGCGGACGTATCGTGATAACACCAGCGCTCGTGACCGACACAGAGCAGCCGTTGCGGATCTTCCGACCGCTGATCGAAGATAGCCTTGCCTTGCGGAGCGAGGGTTCGATGCCAGCCCCACATGCGATCTGGAATAAGATCACACGCACCTTCATGGGAAAAGCCGATCCAGTTTTCATCATGCGGACAGAAATGAAAATGATCAGCCGCCCAATCGCTTTCGAAAAAGGAATGATTCTCTCCGCTCGCCACGTCGATGAGCCACGCAACCGAGCGCCCCAATTGATGCGCGACCACTACCACACGCGTCCCATCCATCGTAATGCCGGGCAAGGCATGAAGCGAATAATCCTCGGGAGCTGCAAAAAGTTTTCGCGCTGGCCCGGACTGATTCAGATCGTAAATCCAGACGGTGTTTTGCGCTACGGTGACGGCGACATTCGTCTTCTCGGCCACATCGACCCAGAGCCTGTCCTCCGCACCAAACCATTTACCCTTTCCCAGCAACTCGGAAGAAGCGAAGGAAGCCAGAATGAATTCCTTTCCCGTCTCCAAATTGCGTTTGACCAGACTGATCTCAGCCTGACCGAACCGTCCCAACACCAGCGAGCGTCCTCCATCCGCAAAGCCGTTGGAGTGAGGATAAGGCAGGTGATCGTTCGAGGAAATTTCAGTAAGCAAAGTCGTGTTCATGTCATTCAAGCCGTCACCACTCAGGGAGTGGTGACCACCAGACAAAAATGATCGAGGACCGAGATCGCCGGTTTCAGTTGAACACCGGAGAATCCGGCATAGTCCAAGGTGGGATGAAAATTGCCGAGGGAATGATTCTTGATGATGGCGATGTCATTGACCCAGGCCGTGACGGTATTGTTGCTCTTCTGATATTGCAGACTGAGCTTGACCTTGCCCGCCACCGGATCGACCGGGACCGTGCGCTGGATTTTGATTTGAACGCGAGGCTCTCCCACCGGACTGGCATAGCACTCAAACGTTCCGCCATCATGCATCAGGAAAAAGAGAGCACACTCCCATGTTGGCCCACGACCATTGCCGAGT